>NZ_JAAGLT010000038.1 GCF_010548275.1 Streptomyces sp. SID12488 | reverse complement strand
TCGCGGGGCTCCAGGTGGCCAAGTCCCTTAAGCCATCGAGTGGTCTCGCCCATGACAGCCATACCCAGAGCCCCTGGGTCCTCCGATCTTACGAATGACCAGAGCAACCACTCTTGAAAGGTAGGACGTTCATGCGGTAGAGGCCTGCGTCCGTCAGGGCCGCGACCACCTCGGGCGTCACCCGCCGTTCCTGTTCCGTGCGGGGTGCGTGTTCGCGGATGAGCGGTCGGAGTGTCCGTATGCGGTCTACGAGGCCGGCGGCAGTTTTCGCAGCGGCGGCAGGGTGCGAGGTTGCGGGCTGAGCCATGGGCGAACCTCCGGGTGCTCCTGGCACTTCGGGTACTCCGGGCACGGCGAAGGTCTCACCGTCGCGCGGGGTGGATCGACTGTCAACCAGCCCTGCAGTGTCAGGAGTTGTTGTTCGCGGAGGGGAGGGCCAGGAGGGCGCAGAAGCGTTCGGCGTTGTTCTGGTGGCCGAGGGAAAGGCGTACCCAGGACTCGTCGGTGAAGGTCAGGCGTACGTCCGCGCCGGTCTCGCAGTACGGCATACGGCGGGCCTGGGCAATGGTCTTCAACAACAACCCCGGGCGCGCACTGACGTACCCGTGGATCGTCCGTCAGGAGATTTCCGAGTTGGCCGACTCCGCGGGCGGATTCGTGGAGTTCGAGAACCGCTTGGGCAAGGTCTGGCGAGTGGGGTGGGACGGCGGCTGGTTCGTGTCGGGAGAGCGGTTGGGAGAACTGTTGGGAGAACGGGCGAGTGTGCGGTCGGCAGTGCAGGGGTGGCGTGAGATGAGCCTGGACGAGGTCCTGGGGCTCTTCGAGGGAGCGCTGTGGGAGGGCGCACACGTCAGTAACGGATGTCCCTCGTACGGCGTAATCGCTCCCTCCCTCGTCGCGTGAGCGAATCGTGCAGGCCTCATGGCAGACCCGTGGTGAAGGGCGGGGCGGTGGCGCGGGTTGTCCGGCCTGTGGGTGTCCGGTCAGCAACGAATTCGCGCGTGCACAGCAGGTGTCGTATCCGCATCGCTTTGTCCAACGGGGAACCGTACGGCCGAAGTTGCACGTGAATAACGTTGTGCCCCGGGCTGTTCACGATCCAGAACGCGCCTTGAGGGGCTTATGTGCGGCTGATACGGTGCCATGGCTTGACACCCACTCCAGCGCTGGCTAATTGGCCGGATCGGGCGGAACGTCCAGCAAGGGCGTATCGCATACATCGCGCATGCCGCGAGTGAAGTGTCCTATTTAGCACGTAAATTGGCAGAATTTTTCTTGGGTGTACGGGGAGCTGTTGCGTGAAGATCCAAGAGCGTACGGGTGCGGGCGGCGGTCGTTCCTCTGTGCCCGCTCAGCCGATGTCCGGTGAGCGGCTCCCGACGCCGCCTCGCGAGCGTAAACCGGCTCTCGCCGCTCTTGCGGTGCTGCTGATTCTGCTCGGTGCACTGGGCGCGACGACGCTGGTGCTGCGGGCGGGGGACCGGATCGAGGTCGTCAAGGTGATCGGTGACATTCCGGCCGGAGGGTCTGTCACCAAGGCGAACACGGCGTCCGTCCTGGTCGCGGCCGACGACAGCATCCACTACGTCCCATGGAGCCAGTTGGACGGGCTGATGAAGTTGAAGGCCGTCAGCGCCATCCCCAAGGGCGTCGTTGCCGTGGGCGAGATGTTCACCGCCGAGACGGGCATCGGCGCCGGGCAGGCCACCGTCGGGCTTTCCCTCAAGGCGGGTCAGTACCCGAACAACCTCAAGCAGGGGGACCTCGTCGCCGCCTACCGCGTCGGCGGGACCACAGGCACCGGCACCGGCTCCAGCACTGGTTCGAGCGGCTCCTCCTCGTCCGGCGCCGGCACCAGCCTGATCGTGGACAAGGCGAAGGTCAGTTTCCTGCAGGGAACCAGTGACAGTAGTGACGTGGTGACCAGCACCAACCTGCCTGTCACTCTCACCGTCGACAGCACCAAGGCCGCCGAGCTGGCGCAGGCCGCTGCCGCCGGCCAAGTGGCTCTCGTGCTCATCCCCAGCAGCTGAAGGCGGCCCCAGAACCATGGCGCTCATCGTTCTTGCCGCCGACAAGGGTTCCCCCGGCGTGACCACCGCGGCCGTCGCGCTCGCCGCGGTCTGGCCTCGGCGGGCCCTGCTCGCCGAGACCGACCCGGCCGGCGGTGACCTCGTCTACCGCAGTGCCGCCGCGCACGGCGGGATGCTCAACCCCAACACCGGCATGCTGTCCATTGCCGCGACCGCCCGGCGCGGGCTTGTCCCCGATCAACTCTGGGACCACGTACAGCCGTTGAGCGGTGGGCTCGAAGTGCTCGTCGGGCTCGGCATCGCCGAACAGGCCGCCGGGCTCGCCGGACTCTGGCCCACCCTCGGCAGCGCCTTCGCGCAGCTCGGTGACTCCCCGAACGCGCCCGCCGACGTGATCGCCGACTGCGGACGCATCAGCGGGGACACCCCTGTCGTCGAACTGTTCCCGCATGCCGCCCTCGTGTTGCTCATCTCCCGGACCGAACCGGAAGCCATCGCGCGCGTGCGCGACCGTGCCGCCGCTCTCTCCACCAAGCTGCACGGCGGTCCGCGCGGCGCCGCCAGTCTCGCCACACCCCTCATCGGGGTCGTCCTCATCGCCGATCCGAACAACTCGGGCAAGCTGGTCAACCAGGTCAACGACATGCTCGTACACGCGCAGACGGGTGCACGCGTCGTCGGCACTCTCGCCGAAGACCCGGCCGGGGCCGAGCAGTTGGCCGGGCGCAAGCGCGGGCGGCTCGACAAGTCGATGCTCATCCGGTCGGCCCGCAAGGTGACTTCGGACCTGTACCAGCAGTACGGCGCCGCATGGACCGTACCCAGCCAGGTGCAGGGTCAGGGTCTGGGGCAGCAGCCTCCGACGCATGGCCAGCCCGGTCACGTCGGTCAGCAGCCCGGTCACGCCGGTGGTCAACCCGGCCATGCCGGAGCCGGCCGATGACCGCTGTCGACCACTCGCTGGTCAAGCGGTTCCGGCAGGAAGCCGGTGACCGGATCTCCGAGCAGCGTCGGCTCGACCAGGCCTCCAACGTCACGCCGATGTCCGGTGAGGACGAGCGGCAGTACGCGCGGGCCGTCATCGCCCAGATCCTTGAGGACCACGCCCGGACGGAGATCAACGCCGGGCGTACGCCGCTGGATGCCGAGACCGAGGAGCAGTACGCGGCTGCCGTGCACGCCGCGCTGTTCGGCGTCGGGCGGCTTCAGCCGCTGCTCGACAACGCCGACGTCGAGAACATCGACATCAACGGGTACGACCAGGTCTTCGTCGGGTATTCGGACGGGCGTGAGGTCGCCGGTGACCCGGTTGCCGAGTCCGACGAGGAGCTCATCGAGCTGATCCAGGTGCTCGGCGCCTACTCCGGGCTCTCCTCCCGGCCTTTCGACTCCGCCAATCCGCAGCTCGACCTGCGGCTGCCTGACGGGTCCCGACTGTCCGCCGTGATGGATGTGACCCGGCGTCCCGCGCTCTCGATCCGTCGTGCGCGCATGGGCAAGGTCTTCATCTCCGACCTGGTCGGGAACGGGACCGTGGCGCCTGAAGTCGCGCACTTCATGGCCTGTGCCGTGCGCGCCCGGAAGAACATCATGATCGCGGGCGCCACCAACGCCGGTAAGACGACGCTGCTTCGGGCCCTCGCCAACGAGATCCCGCCGCACGAGCGCCTCATCACCGTCGAGCGTGCGCTGGAGCTGGGCCTCGACCAGTTCCCCGAACTCCACCCCAACGTCGTGGCGTTCGAGGAGCGGCTGCCCAACTCCGAGGGGCTGGGCATGATTTCGATGGCCGAGCTGGTGCGGCGGTCGCTGCGTATGAACCCCTCGCGCGTCATCGTCGGTGAGGTGCTCGGCGACGAGATCGTGACGATGCTCAACGCGATGTCACAGGGCAACGACGGCTCGCTCTCCACGATCCACGCCAACAGCTCGCACGAGGTCTTCAACCGTATTTCCACGTACGCGCTCCAGGCGAAGGAGCGGCTGCCCATCGAGGCCAGCCAGATGCTGGTCGCGGGCGCCGTGAACTTCGTCGTCTTCATCCAGCGGCGCAACAACTACCAGACGGGCGGCCGGCTCCAGCGCATGGTGACGTCGGTCCGCGAGGTCAACGGGGTGGACGGCCGAGTGCTGTCCAGCGAGGTCTTCGCCGAGACCCCGGACGGCCGCGTCGTGCCGCACGCGCCCCTCTCCTGCCTCGACGATCTGGTCGCGCACGGGTACCGGTTGCCCGGCGGGAACTGGGGGTGACCATGACGACGTACAACAATGCCTATGCGTACGGGGACTCGTACTCGGCGGCCGTCGGCTCGCTCGGCTCCATGGGCGGACTGTTCTCCATCGACGTCCTGTACTCGCTCGGGGCCGGCATCGCCGTCGGCGGTGGGCTCGCGCTGCTCGCGGTCGCGATCCGCGGGCTGCCGGTCAAGCCGGAGCACGAGAAGCAGAAGGCCACCGAGCGCGCCAACGAACTCATCCGGTTCGCGGGGCAGCGCGGCTCGCTCGCCGCCCTGGTCGGACTCGCCGTGCTGCTGCTCACCCGGTGGGCGGTGGCCGGTATCGCGGCCGGCGTCCTCGTCTTCTTCTGGGACCGCCTCTTCGGTGGTGCGGCGGAGGAACGGGCCGGAATGCGGCGCGTGGAGGCCCTCGCCTCCTGGACGGAGTCGCTGCGCGACACGATCGCCGGTGCGGTCGGTCTGGAGCAGGCGATCCCGGCGTCGGCGCGCGCGGCAGCCCCGGTACTGCGTCCGCACCTGGACGCGATGGTCGACCGGCTCCGCTCCCGCACCCCGCTCCCCGAGGCGCTCCAGCAGCTCGCCGACGAGATCAACGACGCGTCCGCCGACATCATCGTCGCGGCGCTCATCCTCAACTCGCGGCTGCGCGGCCCGGGTCTGCGTCAAGTCCTGGGCGCGCTCGCGAAGTCGGCGCGCGAGGAGGTCGACATGCGGAACCGGGTCATGGCGCAACGGTCGTCAACTCGTCGCTCAGTGCAGATCGTTGTCGTGGTGTCGGTCGGATTCGTCCTCGGACTCGCCATCTTCAACCGCGAGTTCGTCGAACCGTACGGAACGCCGATCGGACAGGTCGTGCTCGCCGGTGTCTGCGGCCTGTTCGCGCTCGGCTTCTGGTGGCTGCGCAAGCTGTCGAGCATCGAGACACCCGAACGCTTCCTGGTACGGGACCAGTCGTCGGTCCAGTTCGTACGGCCACCCCAGACGCCGAAACCAGGAGCGCAAGGACAGCCGCCGTACGGGGCCGGTCCTGGTCCTGGTGCTGAAGAGGGGGTACGTCGATGAACGACCTGACCATGCCCGTGCTGGTCGGCGCCGTTCTGGGCCTCGGCATCTACGTCCTCGTACGGGCGTTGATGCCGTCGAAGCGGAGTGCCGTCTCGCAGGTCGCGCGCGTCGACGCGATGCGGGCGCGGGGAACGGCGTACGAGTCGGCCCATCGCGCCCAGGACGCGGGACGGATCGGCTCGTTCCGGGCCCAAGTGGGCGTCCGCGTCTCGGACTTCTACTTCCAGCAGGGCTGGGAGCAGCGCTCGCTGCGGGCCGACCTGGCAGTCCTGGACCGGAGTTGGGAGAACTTCCTCGCGACGAAGGTGCTGCTGGGGGCGGCCGGACTGTTCTTCGGCCCGTTCCTCTTCGTCATCGTCTGGACGCTGGGCATCGGCAAGAGCCCGGCCATCCCGGTCTGGATGGCGCTGCTCTTCGCGCTGGTCTTCTTCTTCCTGCCCGACCTGGAGGTACGGCGGGACGCGGCCGACAAACGGCGTGACCTGCGCCGGGTGATCGGGGCGTATCTCGACCTGGTGTCGATGAGCCTGGCCGGCGGCCGGGGTCTGCCCGAGGCGCTGATGGCGGCGGCGGACATCTCCGACGGCTGGGCGACACAGCGCATCCGCAACGCGCTGAACGACGCCCGTATCACCGGCACCAGCCAGTGGCAGGCGCTCGGTTCGCTGGGCGAGGAACTGGGCGTCGAGGAACTCAAGGACCTTTCGACCTCGTTGGCGCTGGTCGCGGACGACGGCGCGAAGGTGCGCGACTCGCTCGCCTCACGTGCCGAGACGATGCGGCACCGGGAACTGGCGGAGATCGAGGGCAGCGCGGGCGAGAAGTCGCAGTCGATGCTCGTGGCGCAGCTGCTGTTGTGCGCCGGGTTCCTGGTGTTCCTGATCTTCCCTGCGGCCATGCGCGTGTTCCAGGTCTGACGTTCATTCCCTACCGCTTGAATTCGAGAGGACAACTCACCATGAACGGACGGAACTTCAGCACCGGGATCCCGGCAATGGACTTCCTGGTCACCTTCCTGCAGGGCCGGGTGCAGCGCGCCCGTTCCGGCGAACTCGACCGCGGCGCGTCCGCGGTCGAGTGGGTCATCATCTCGGCGGTCGTCGTGGCGATCGTCGGCGTGGTCGCTGCGATCATCAACGCGGCGCTGGAAACGGGTGCGAACAACGTCAAGGACTGCATCGCGGGCGCGACACAGAGCAGTACCTGCAAGAAGTAATCCATGACCACGTCGATGTCCGGGAACCGCCGGGAGAACAGAGCCGCGGTATGGCTGCGCCGTCGGGTGGAGGCCGCCTCCGCCCGCGGCGACTCCGGCATGACCGCGATCGAGTTCGTGCTGCTGACGCCCGTACTCTTCTTCATGATCTTCGCGACGGTGCAGTTCGCGCTCTACTTCTTCGCGGACCACGTGGCCCAGGCGGCGGCCCAGGCAGGCGCCCGCAAGGCCCGTGCCATGGCGCACGATCAGCCGGGCGCGTGGCGGGGCGAGGCGCAGGACGTGGTGGACAGCTACATCCAGCAGTTGGGTCCGAGCCTGGTGCTGTCGCCGAAGGTGACGATGCTCCAGCCGGAGCAGAACACGGTGGGCGTGGAGATCACGGCTCGGGTGCCCACGGTGTTCCCCGGGTTCGATATCACCGTGCACGCACAGTCGGTGGGCCCGGTGGAGCGGTTCGTGCGGGATGCGGGGAACTGATGGGTTACTTCTCTTCCCTGCGGCGCTTGCGGGACCGGCGTGAACTGGGCGACCGCGGCCTGTCCACCATCGAGGTGGTGATCCTCGCGCCGGTGATGATGATGTTCATCCTGGTGCTGGTGGCCTTCGGGCAACTGGTCGACGGGCGCGGGGCACTTGACGGTGCGGCGCGGGACGCGGCCCGGGCCGGGTCGATCCAGAAGGATCACGTGACGGCGATGGCGGAGGCGAGGAAGGCGGCCGAGGCCGACCTCACGGACATCTGCTCGGGCCCGGTCACCGTGACCCAGACCAGCGCGGGCTTCGAGCCCGACACCATCTTCTCGGTCGAGGTCAGTTGCGAGGTGCGAGGCCTGGCGATGCTCGGCCTGGACATCCCGACGACGCTGACGGCGAGCTTCAGCTCACCGCTGGACCCGTTCCGGAGGACGGTGTGACGCTGAGAACGAGGGTGCCCTCTGCCGTACGGGACTGGTCCGTTCGTGACTGGTCCGAGCATCGGTGGGCCCGCCTCGACGACCGGGGCTCAGGCGCAGGCGCGGTGATCATCTTCGCTGTCCTCTTCCTCTCCCTCTCCGCCTTCGTGATCGACGGCGGCATGTCCATCTCGAAGCGGGAACGGGCGGCGGACATCGCGGAACAGGCTGCGCGTTACGCGGCCCAGGACATCGACCTCGACGCCCTCTACCGCAACGCGGCGGGCGGCGCCCCGATCAACTTCCAGAACTGCGACGCGCGCGTGAAGGCCTTCGCCCAGGAGATGGGCATGTCCGCCGCGGACACGGGCGCGTCCCACTGCGTCACGGCGAACGCCAACGAGGTACAGGTCCAAGTGCAGTTGACGTACTCGCCGGTGTTCACGGGGCTGTTCTACGGCGGGGACGTGACGGTACGGGGCGAGGCGGTGGCGGAGAACGAGGTGGGGTGAAGGGGCGTGTCCCTCAGCTCACTTGTCCAACTCCTCTCCAGTTCCGCGCCAGTTCCTCTCCAGCTCCTTACTGGGCGCCGCCGCTGTTGCCCTTGCCGCCGCCGTTCCTGGTGTCCTTGGTCGTCATCTTCTCGTTGACCTGCTTGGCGAGTTCGTCGTCCAGCTTCTTGAACTCGCGTACGACGGCGTCGGACATGTCGGCGAGGGCGTCGAGCTGCTGGGTGATGTCCTCGCGGCCGTCCTCCCAGTTGGACTCGAAGTCCTCCAGCGCGTGGTTCACGCTGCCGTCGCCGATGTCGTCCTTGTAGGACTCGAAGAGCTTCTTGGTGTGGTTCAGCCGGGTCTTGATGGAACGCAGCCGGCTGCCGTAGTCCTCGAGTTCGCTCAGCGGGAGCGTGAGGTCGGACTTGCCCTTGCCCATGTGTGAGTCCCCCAGGAGCGCCTCGTAGTCTGACCGACGTCTGACCGGCACCGTACAACGGAACGATGCCGGCACGGGAGATCGAGTGAACGGGGTGGAGTGAGGACATGGCTCGCTACAGCGAAGCGCAGACGGTCGAGCGAGGTGGGTTCCGGATCAAGGTGCCCGAGTCGTGGTGGGAGTTCGACGTGCGCCCCGAGTCACGCGACGACTCCATCCGGCGCATGGTCGACGAACGGGTTCGACAGCGAACGGAGCTGGCCCCGTACCGCGACACGTACACCGCGTTCCTGCGGAAGGCGGCGGCGGACGCGTGGAAGTCGGGCGCGCTGTACTGCGGTTGCATGGCGGAGAGCTTCGGCGGCGACACCCCGATCACCGGCTCGGTGACGGTCTCGATGGTCGGCGGCCGTAAGGCGGACGGGGAGCCGCTCTCCACCGACCCGGCCGTCATCGCGGCCCAGTTGGCGGTCAAGGAGGCGAAGAAGGAGGGCGACTCCTGGCGCAAGGTCACGACCGTCGACATCCCCGGTGTCGGACCGGCGGCGCGTACGTACGGCGTCGAGGACATCGCCGTACCGGGCGACGAACTCGGCCGCACCATCCGGGCTGTGCTGATGCAGACGTTCATCCCGGTGCCGGGTCAGGAGGGCAAGGTGGCGCTGGTGGCGGGCAGCAGCCAGGTGCTGGACCTCGCGGAGTCGTTCTTCGACATCTTCGACGCGGTTACTTCGACGTTCCGGTTCGCCGAATAGCAGCTGCTTCACATCGAACGACCGTTCCTTGTAGGTTCACGTGTGCACACGGTTGTTGATGGCGTGTCTGTGACGGGGGTTGCGGGATGGCGGGGTACCGGCCGGCTGACTGGCATGTGCTGGACCTGGACAAGGACCCGACGCCGGGTGATCCGGACCGTGTGCGTCAACTGGCTCGTACGTTGCATGAGTTCGCGGATGATGTCGCGGACGGGTTGCGGTTGATCAAGGGGATGGCGTCGGAGAACGAGACGCTGGAGTGGGCGGGGAAGACCGCTGAGGTGTTCCAGGACGAGTTCTCGGACGTACCGAAGAATCTGAAGAAGCTGAAGAAGTCGTACGACCTGTGCGGTGACGCGCTGGTGGATTACTGGCCGAAGTTGGAGCGGGCGCAGGCGCTGGCGGACAGGGCGCTGGTGAAGGGGCGGGCGGCGCAGGCGGATCTGTCGTCGGCCAAGTCCCGTCTGTCGTCGGCCGATTCGTGGATGACGCGGGCGACGAAGGAGTCCGACAAGTACAAGGACGATCCGACGGGCAGTAAGGCCGCGGAGAAGCCGGACGAGGCGAAGGTCCGGGCCGCCACCCGCGACGCGCAACATGCCAAGTCGGCCCAGAGCAGCGCCCAGTCGGATGTGGACGGCGCGCAATCCGCCCTGGACGCGGCGAAGAAGATGGCCGAGGACGCGCGGAAGATGCGTGAGGACGCGGCGGGCGAGGCGAAGCGGAGGATCGACGAGGCGTCGGACGCCGGTATCCAGAACCGGAGTTGGTGGGAGGACGTCGGGGACTGGTTCGTCGACAACTGGGACACCATCGTCGCGGTCTGCAAGATCGTCGTCGCGGTGGTCGGGGTTGTGGCGATGATCATCGGGGGGCCGATTCTCGGTGCGATCGTGCTGATCGCGGCCCTCGTCGTCCTCGCTGACACGCTCTACAAGTATTCCAAGGGCCAGGCGTCTCTATGGGATGTGGGACTTGCCGCGCTGGACTGCATTCCGGGGATGAAAGGGCTGACCACCCTCGGCGGCCTCGCCAAGGGCATGAAGGTCCTGGGCAAGGGCGGCCTCAAGGCCATGGCCAAGGGCCTGGGGAAAAAGGGTCTGCGCAAGGAAGCCGACGACGCCGTAGCGCACGCCAAGCCCACCAAGGGCCGCTGTAAGAACGGCGATCCCATCGACATGATCTCCGGCGACATGCTCATGGAGGAGACCGACGTCGACCTGCCGGGACTGCTTCCGGTGGTGCTGCGCCGCACCCACCTCTCCTCCTACTCGTACGGCCGTTCCTTCGGCCCGTCCTGGGCCTCCACCCTGGACGAACGCCTGGAACTGGACGACGAGGGGGCCGTCTTCGCCACCGAGGACGGCATGCTCCTCTTCTACCCGGTGCCCACACCGGGCACCTCGGTCCTGCCGCTGGAGGGCCCGCGCCGGCCGCTGGACTGGGACGGCGCCCCAGGTGCCCCCGTCAGGATCACCGACCCGGACACCGGCATCACGCGCCACTTCGCCGCGTGCAGGACCCCGACGTCGGCCGGCGAGACGTTCACCCTCCCCATCACCGCGATGACCGACCGCAACGGCCTCCGTATCGACTTCGACCGTGACGACGACGGCACGCCGGTCGCCGTACGGGATTCGGCAGGCCGCCGCGTGTACGTCGACACCGACAACAACGGTCGCGTCACCCGACTCCGGGTCCACAACCCGCAGGCCGGTCCCGACGGCACCGTCGCCAGGAGCTTCGGCCACGACTCCGACGGCAACCTCACCGAGATCCACAAATCCAGTGGGCCGCCCCGGAAACTCACGTACGACGCCCGCGCACGCATCACGTCATGGACCGACCGCAACGGCTACTCCTACCGTTTCACCTACGACGCCCTGGACCGCTGCACCGCCGGTGAGGGCGACGACGGCAGCCTCACCTGTGCTGTCGAGTACGACAGCGAGAACCGCGAGACGCGTTACACCGACGCACTCGGCGACACGACGACGTACCGCTACAACGACCTCCACCAACTGGCGGCCGTGACCGACCCGCTCGGCCACACCACTTACTCCGAGTGGGACCGCTACGGGCGGATGCTCTCCCGCACCGACGAACTGGGCCACACGACCCGCTTCACGCTCGGCGAGCACGGCGACCCGGTCCGCATGGACCGTCCCGACGGCACCAGCATCCAGGTGGAGTACGACGCCGACGGCCGGCCCATCGCCATCACGGAGCCCGACGGGGCGCGTTGGGAGTGTGCGTACGACGACAGGGGCAACCTGCTCAGCAGCACCGATCCGCTGGGCGCGGTGAGTTCGTACACGTACGACGAACACGGGCACCGGATCACCCAGACCGACGCGCTCGGCAACACCTTCCGCTTCGACACCGACGGGACCGGCCTTCCGGTACGGGTCGTGGATCCGCGAGGAAGTGTCGCCACCGTGCACAGGGACGCGTACGGCCGTGTCGTGCGGATCGACGACCCGGTCGGCGGGACCGTCCGCCAGGGCTGGAACCCCGAGGGACTGCTGCTGTGGCGGGAACGCGCCGACGGCGGGCGGGAGTCCTGGTCGTACGACGCGGAGGGCAACCTCACCGAGCACTGCGACGCGGGTGGGTTCACGACCGTCTTCGAGTACGGCGCGTTCGACCTGCCCAGCGCTCGGACCGACCCGGACGGCACCCGCTACCTCTTCACTCACGACGCCGAGCTGCGGCTCACCGCGGTGACCAACCCACGCGGCGACGAGTGGAGTTACCGCTACGACGCGGCGGGCCGCCTGATCGGCGAAACGGACTTCGAGGGCCGTACGCTCACCTATGTCTGCGACCCCACAGGACGCCAGGTCGAGCGGACGAACGGTACCGGCCAGATCGTGCGGGTCACCCGTGACGCCGCAGGCCGGGCGGTGGCCTCGCGCACCAACGACGGCATGGTCACCTCGCTGCGTTACGACCTGGCCGGACGCCTTCTGGAGGCCGCGAGCCCCGCCGGCAGCGTGGCCTATGCCTATGACGTGGTCGGCCGGACCGTCGCCGAGACGGTCGACGGCCGGACCGTCACCAGCGCATACGACCCGCTGGGCAGGCGAGTGCGGCGGACCACGCCCTCCGGCGCCACCTCGCACTGGTCGTACAACTCTGCCGGCCTGCCGGCTTCGCTGGTCACCACAGGAGGCGAGCTGACCTTCGCGTATGACGCGGCCGGCCGGGAAACCGCTCGCGGCCTGGGCGCCGCGGCCACATTGACGCAGTCCTGGGACGCGGGGCACCGCCTCGTCGAGCAGGTCGTCCGGGCGGGCACCGGAGCCGACAGCGCGGCCGTGCGGCAGTCCCGCTCCTACACCTACCGCGCGGACGGATTCCTGACGGGGATCACGGACCGGCTGGCAGGCGCCCGCACGTTCGACCTCGACCCTGCCGGCCGCGTCACCCGCGTTTCGGCCCGGACCTGGACCGAGACCTACGCCTACGACGACCTCGGCAACCTCACCGCTGCCAGCCATCCGGCCCCCGGCGGACAGGACGCGCAGGGTCCGGCACGGCACTCCGGGACGAAGGTCGGCTCAGTCGGCCGCAGCTCGTACGAGCACGACGCCCAGGGGCGCGTGGTCCGTGTGATCCGGCGAACCCTGTCGGGACTTCGCCGGATCTGGACGTACGCCTGGGACGCGGAGGACCGGCTCACCGAGGCCGAGACGCCGGACAACGGCGTGTGGCGCTACCGCTATGACGTGCTCGGTCGGCGCACCGCCAAGTCGCGCCTGAACGAGGACTGTTCGGTCGCCGAGGAGATCCTCTTCACCTGGGACGGCGCCAATCTCGCGGAGCAGCAGTCGCTCCGGGACGGTATGGCGGAGGCAGACACCTGGGACTGGGTCCCCGGCACCCACCGCGCGGCGGCCCAGGTACGCAGCCGGTGGCACACCGCCGACCCGGCCGCGGTCGACCGTCAGTTCTACGCGATTGTCACCGACCTGGTCGGCACACCGACCGAACTGATCGGCGAGGACGGGGAGATCACCTGGCGGTCGGCCACCAGCCTGTGGGGACGACCGCTGTCCGCCGAGACCGATGGCGGCCTGTGCCCACTGTCCTTCCCGGGCCAGTACCGCGACCCGGAGACGGGCCTGCACTACAACCTGGCCCGCTACTACGACCCGGACACAGCGAGCTACCTCTCACCCGACCCGCTCGGCCTGGCCCCGTCCCCGAACCACCACGGGTACGTGGACAACCCGTTGCGGTGGAGTGACCCGCTCGGTCTTGAGGGGGACAGCACCGACCCGGTCCGTATCTACGACGACTCGGAGTACACGAAGCACGGTTCAGGCAGCAGTTCTTCGGCCAAGGGCGAGGTCAGCCGAGCGCCGAGCAATGGCCAGGCTGCGTTGGATCGGTCCATTCCGTTGGGTGACCCGAACAACCCGGACAAATTCCGGCGCGTTGGTGTGGATCATGTCAACAACGAGATCGTGGTCCTGGACCGGCACCACAAGATCTTGGACAAGGACGGCAACATCGTCAAGGAGATCTACCATGGCCACGTGCAGTCCTCGTATCCGTCGAGTGCGGTCAAGGAGAACGATCTGACCGCGTTGGTGAAGGCCAAGATGATCAACAACAAGAAGAAGCAGAAGGTGCTCCCGCCCCCGTGCGATGGGTGACGGGCATACGAAGGAAGACCGGTCATGGCGTCCGAGTGGGACTGGGAAAGCGGCAAAGGCCTGTTGGGTATCGACGACCCCGCGGAATGGGACGCCGCGTTCGAGCGGGGCGAGCAGCACCTCGGTACAGCGGCGATCGGCTTGGCGTTCCAGTGTTCGTTGGACGAAGCGTCGCCTCGGATTGTCAGAGCGATGCAGTTGCCGGACCGCGATGAACGGGGGTTCGCGTTCACCGCGGCAGGGACCGTGGCTCGGCTCAACGGCGAGTTGACGCCAGAGCTGTACTCCGCGCTGCGGGCGGTGGGGCATCGCGGCCTCGCCGAGACCGCTGTCGATGACACTCTGACGTTCGTCCCGTTCCGGGATCTGCCACCGTGGTTCAAGTGGCGAAAGATCGCGTCAAAGGTGCAGGACAAGCTGAAGACCTGGCGGCTGGAGTTCACATACACGGTCAGTGACGCCTGGAAGGCCCTGCGTCGACGTCGTTGACGGAAGAGGAGAGGCGGTCATGGCGTCCGAGTACGACTGGGAACGCGGCGAGGGCCTGCTGGGTCTCGATGACCCCGCCGAGTGGGATGCCGCGTTCGAGCGTCGGGAGAACCATCTCGGTACGGGCGTGATCGGGTTGGCGTTCCACTGTTCGCTGGAGGAGGCGTCGCCCCGGATTGCCAGAGCGATGCGGCTGCCGGACATCGGCCAGCGGGGGTTCGCGTTCACCGCGGCCGGTCACGCGGCTCGGCTCAATGGGAAGTTGACCCCGGAGCTGTACGCGGCCCTGCGCGCCGAGGGGCCTGGCGGCGTCGCCGAGCACCCCATCAGAGACACGCTGGGGTTCGTGCCTTTTCGGAAGCTGCCTCCGTGGTTCAAACGGCGGTGGGTGCTTGTGACTGTGCGCAACAAGCTGGAGAGCTGGTGGCTGACCGTCGCGTACGCGGCTGAGGATGCCTGGCGGGCGCTGCGTGGACGCCGCTCCTGAGAGGGTGAGGGCGGTGGCTGTGGGGGTGTTCGGCGTCTACCGGCGTCGGCCTCTTGAAGAATCCAGTTTCGAGACAGCGGGACAGCATGAGCAGCACCTTCAAGTACCGTTTCCGGAGCCCCTTCGGCGGTCTCGCCGCCGACCTGACGGCGGAGTGCGCTTCTCCTGGCGCCGGTGAGGAATTCTTCCTGCGGGTTGATGGGCACGTGCACCTGTCGCTGCCCCAGGGCGTCAACTGGCGGGACGCGGCCTGGCTCTCCTTCGGCCTGGCAGTGCACGCGCCCGACCTGGCCGCAGAGCATCCCCAAGGAGTGCTCGTTCGAGTCGTCTCGCTTGATTTTCCGCTCGCCCATTTCCGGTCGGAAGTCGCGGCACTGGCCATGGACGGCTGGCTCCGGCAGGAACTTGATCTGCCCGATCGAGGGTTGCGGGCTGTCTTTGACAGGGAGCGAGCGAGCTACGGGTTCCATTGGGGAGACCATGCCGAGCTGTTCTGAAGCAAGGCTCGCCCGCGCGGTGTTCGGGCCGCTCGGGGGTGTGGTGGAGGTCGGTGCGGTGAACTCCACCGGTACCTGGGAGCTTGCCGATGTCTCGGTGGGCGATTTTCTGGCGCGCAGGCGAGGTGACGTGGAGCGGCTGCTCACCGGCATCTGATCGGTCTGCCGATTCAGTGACGCGACCATGGCGATCGTCGACGAGTTGGGCCGGTTCCGTGACCATGAGGTGCCCGCGGCATTCTTGCTCCCGTGGTCCGCGGGGATCACAGGAGTTCCGCGGCCTCCTGCAAGACTCGAAGAACCTGCTGTGGTGCGACGTATGTGCGGCACGGGGGAGGTCGAGTTCCGGACAGCGGAGCCGTCCATTACAGGCGAATCACGTGTCGGGCCTGGTGTACGCGCATTTGACTCGAAGACATGACCCACTAGTGTGTCCAAACACGCCTCATTGACGGTGAAGGGAGCCTCTGGTGACCACGTCTGCCAGCACTCTGGGGCAGCGCCTGCGCGCGTTGCGGCGCGAGCGGGGCCTGAGTCAGACCGATCTGGCCGGAGGCGCGGTCTCCGCCAGTTACGTGTCGTTGATCGAGTCCGACCGCCGTACTCCTGAGCCGCCGGTGGTCGAGCTGCTGGCCGAACGCCTGGGCGCGACCGTGGAGTACCTGCTGACCGGCCGGGACCGCACTGAGCTCAACGAACGCCGGCTCCGACTGCGCTTCGCTGAACTCGCGCTCGCCAACGGCGCCGCCGTCGAGGCCAGGGACCGGCTGCTCGAGCTGTCTCAGGAGAGCGATCATGAGCTGCGCTGGGAGATCCTTTCGGCGCTGACCCGGGCGTACGAGGCACTGGGCGAGACCGATCGGACGCTGGAAGGGGTCGAGCGGCTGATCGACGCCGCCAGGCGGGGCGAGGAACTGCCGGGAGGACTGCTGCCGCTGCTCATGCAGCGATGTCGGATCCTCAGCGAGGCCGGCGACTTCGGCCGGAGCATCGAACTGGGTGAACAGGCCCTGGAGGAGGTGCGCCTGCTGGGCCTTGAGGGCACCGACGACGAGATCCGGCTCGCCTCCACACTGGTAGCCGGCTACTGGGGTCGCGGTGACCTGGCGACCGCGCAGCGGCTGGTCTCCCGGGTGATCGAGCGGGCGGAGCGCAACGGCTCGCGCCGGGCGCGCGGCTCCGCGTACTGGAACGCGGCTCTGGTGGCCGAGGCCCGCGGCGATCTCACCCTCGCCCTGGACTTGGTGGAGAAGGCCCTTGCCCTGATGGCCGAGGATGACTCCGAGCACAGTCTGGCCCGGCTGCGGCTGACCTACGCCTGGCTGCTGCTGCGGGCCGAACCGCCGGAGCTGCAGCAGGCCGGGCCGCTGCTGAACCAGGCGTACGAGGTGCTTCTGCGCGTGATGGACACCGGTGACCTCGCCGCCTGCGAGACGGAACTCGCCCGCCTGGAACTCCTGTCGGGCCGCCCCGCGGACGCCGTCGGCACCGCGCTGCGCGCCATGGGCAGGCTGGAGACCCGCAAGGCGGTCGAGGCGGGCCGGGCCCGCTGGGTGCTCGGCCTGGCGATGGTGTCGGACGGCCGGACCGCTCCCGGGATCGAGGAGTGCTGGACGGCCGCCGAGGAACTCCAGTCGCTGGGGGCCCGGCTCGAGGCCGCCGAGGCGTGGCGCCAGGTCGCCGAACTGCAAGCCCGTCACATCGGTGCGGACCGGGCACTGGAGGCATACCGCCGGATGGCGGACTGCGCCCGGGTCAGGCCTCCGGCTCCGCTGCCGGACCCGGACGCCGGGGAATCCGGCGAACTGTCCCGCTGAAGTCCGCGGCGGCTCGCGCCGTGGCCGGCGATCCAGCCTCAACCTGCACCCATAGCTGCACCCGCATCCACACCGGCACTCGCACCCGCTGCGTCCGCGCAGGCGGCTGACCACGCGCCGCAGCCAGGGTTGTCATGCCGCCAGGCTTGTCACGCCGCCACGTCCCACGCCCCACGCCGATCTCGTCCTGGCGTGGGGCGCGGGACGTGAGACACAGGCGTGGGACGTGAGGCGTGAGGCGTGGGGGGCACTCAGCCTTGGAACACGTCCTGGCCGATGATCCTGCAGCACGGACCAGGGCCGGCCGGCAGGGCGTTGACGGTGGTCGTACCCGGCTTGCCCGTCACTCCGGCAGTGGCCGGGATGACGCCGAAGGCCGACAGGGCCGCCATCAGGACGGTGATGACGAGAGTCGCCGTCACTTGTCTCGCCTGTGTCCTGCTCATGTATGTCCTCCCCCGATGTGGGCCTGTCGTGGCCCTCCGTTGAACAGCAGTGACAATCGTACAGTCAAGATCTCTTGTCAACTGATCTGTCGGTGCTTCATGGGCATTTCATATAGAGCTCGCACCGACGCCTCCTCATCAAGCTTCTGATCTGCAGTTTGGTAGAACGTTTGAGGGTTCACGGACCATAGCTGCCCGTCTTGGGCATCGTTGTCGAGCCGTTCGTTGAGTCGAGAAGTTCCTTGACTGGCCGCTTGAGGGCTGTGTACTGTCGGGGCGAAGCTGCGGCAATGGCAAGATGCCTGGCTTCATGTGCCTGTGATTGCAAGACGGGGGAGGCACAGAACATTCGAATCAGGGGTGCTCTCTGCCTGATCTCCCTCTCACGACGCCGGCGGAAACGCGGCGGAAGTCCAGTGAAGAAGGGTTGTCAATTCACCATGTCCAAACTTGACCGCGCGCGCCTCGAAACGCTGGCCGCGGAACTCCTGGAGAAGCAGTTCGACCGCGTGCCCAAGCTCCGCGAGCTGCACCGCGGGGAGTGGATCGACCGCGACTACTACGTTCGGCACATAACCGAAACGGTTCTGCGCATCCGCCTGAACAACGAGGTCGACAGCTACGCCCTCTACAAGGTCGGTTCCCAGGACGACAACCTCGCCGCCAAGCTCGCCCGCTACCTCGCCGAGGAGTTCGGGCACGAGAACATGTTCACCAAGGACCTGAAGAAGTTCGGTCTGACCATCGAGGAGCTCAACGCCACTCCGATCTTCCCCTCCACCGCCAAGCTCATGGGCTACCTGCGGTTGGAGGCCGACCGGTCCGGTCCGGCGCCCACCACGATCTGGGACTGGTTCGTGGAGTGGTACTCCGACCGCTACAACCCGGTCATCACCGCGAAGGCCGAGGAGGAGTTCGGCAAGGAGTACGTGCACGGCACCCGTGCGCACCTCGCCTTCGACGAGGACCACGACCACGACGAGCTCATGTTCCGCACGGTCTCCCGCGCCGTCGAGAAGTTCAGCACACCCGAGCAGGCCGAGGTGTACCTGACGGTCTTCGTCGACCTCATCGGCGACTACTTCAGCGAGCTGTACGAGACCACGGTCGGGGCACGCGAAGCAGTGCCGGCCGGAGTCTGACATGACGACCGACCTCCGCGACGCGCGACCCGGCCGGGTACTGGTCGTCGAGCCGGTCTCGTCCGGGACGGCGTTGCTGAGCGCCGCCCGGGACCTGGGGCTGCAGACGGTGGTGGCGTCCTTCGACGCCGACGACCGCCGTCTGCCGGACCGGGTCCGGCAGGACATCGACACCCTGGTCACCGTCGACACCAACGACGAGACCGCCCTCACGCAGGCCGCGATCCGGCTGCACGAGGACGGCGGCCTGCTCGGTGTCCTGCCGGGCTTCGAGTTCTACGTCCCCGTGGTCGCCAGACTCGCCGCTCGGCTGGGTCTGGCCGGGTTCGCGGAGGACTCGGTCGAGCAGGTCCGTGACAAGGCCGCGATGCGGCAGCGGATCGACGACGCCGGGCTCCGGGTGCCGCGGTGGGCCCCGGCGTCGTCGGCCGCCGAACTCGATGCCGCCGCCGACCACGTGGGCTTTCCCTGCGTCCTCAAGCCCACCGACTCGGCCGGCAGCGTCCACGTCAGCCGTGCCGACACCCGAGCCGAACTCCACCGGGCCTACCGCCTGCTGACTGCGGACTCCCGCCCGGACATGGGCCGTCGGCTCGACGGGCGGGTGCTGGTGGAGGAGTACCTCGACGGGCCGGAGGTCTCCGTCGAGGGCTGCGTGAGTGCCACCGGCGAGGTGACCATCGTGGCCGTCACCCGTAAACTCCTCGGCCCCGAACCGTACTTCGTGGAGCTGGGCCACATCGTCCAGGCCGGGCTCAGCACCGCCGAGCAGGACACCGTCGAGGCGTACGTCACCGACGTGGTCGCGGCGCTCGGGGTGCGGGTCGGACCGTTCCACTGCGAACTGCGGTTGCCCGGCGGCGAACCCGTTCTCATCGAACTCGGCGCCCGCATGGGCGGTGACCACATACCCGAGCTGGTCCAGCTGGCGACCGGCGTGTCCCTGCCCCACCTCGCGGTGGCCGCGCACGCGGGTCTGCCGCTGGACCCGGCCAGGCCGCCGACCGGCGTCCCGGCGACCGCGCCGCGCGCCAAGCACGCCGGCATCCGCTTCTTCACCGCGCCCGGCCGCTCCAGCTACCGCGCCGTCCCGGGCCTCGCGGACCTGCGGGCGCGGCCCGAGGTGCTGGATGTCGAGCTGTATCTGGCGCCGGGTGAGCCGATTCCGCCCGCGCACGACTTCCGCTGCCGGATCGGGCACGTCGTCTACGCCGCCGACTCGTACGCAGACGCCGTCGAGTTCGGGCATCTCATCGACCGTGGAGTGAGCTTTGAGTAACACCGCATCCCTGCCCGCGTCCGAGCACGAGCCCGAGCCCGAGTCCGATTCCCCGCCGCTGCTCCTGGTCATCAACCGGTACGACGACGAGTTCGGCGAGTACCACCGCTTCGTACCGGACGGCACCCACCGGCTGGCCTACCTCACCACCGAGGACGGCCTGCCGCCGCTGGACCGTGACACCGCCGTGGCCACCGTCGTCGTACCCGACCTGCGGTACGCCACCCTGCTGCCGCATGCCCGGCGTATCGCCGAGGCGCACGGACCGCTCGCCGGCATCGTCGGCGTCTCCGAGTTCGACCTGCTCACCGCCGCCGAACTGCGCAACGCCCTCGGCGTCCCCGGCTGGAGCACCGACTACGTCACCCGCTTCCGCGACAAGACCGTCATGAAGCGCTGGATCGGCTACGCGGGCATCCGCGCCCCCCGTTACCTGGGGCTGACCGACGCGGCCACCGCCGCCGCCCTCCTGGCACCCGATGCCGGACTGCCCGGCCTCCCGCTGATCCTCAAGCCACGCGACGGCGCCGCCTCCAAGGGCGTCCGGCTGGTCCGCAGCGAGGAGGAACTCGCCGCGGCACTGGGGGACATCGGCCCCGAGGCCCTCCACGGTTACGAGGCCGAGGAGTACGTCGAGGGCCGGATCCACCACGTGGACGGCATCCGCAGCGGTGGTCGCTTCCACTTCGCCACCGTCTCGGAGTACGTGAACACCTGCCTGGACTTCAACGGCGGCACCCCCCTCGGCTCGGTCCTCCTCGACCGCGGCCCACTCCACGAGCAGCTCACCGGCTTCGCCGCCGACTGCCTGGACGCCCTGGAGCTGTGGGACGGGCCCTTCCACCTGGAGCTGATCCTCACCGAGACCGGCGAGCCGGTGTTCCTGGAGGTCGGCCTGCGCCCCGGCGGCGCCGGCGTGCCCTTCCTCCACCGCGATCTGTTCGGCATCGACCTGTACTGCGAGGCCGTCCGCACCACGATCGGCCTGCCACCGCTCACCGACGAGGCCGAACTGCGCGGCATCGAGGCCTCCGGCGGCTGGCTGGTCTTCCCCGAACCCCGGCCCCTGCCCGCCCGGGTCACCGCCCGTGACTCCCTGGTCGGCGTGGTCCCCGAGGTGTACGCCGAGGCGCTTCCCGAGGTCGGCCACGTGTTCGACGGAGACGGCGGCTACGACCACGCCGGCGGGCGCTTCCTGCTGCGCGGTACCGGTCAGGCCGCGGTGCGCCGGGCCGTCCAGGAGGCCATCGTCCGCTACCGGCTGGTGGCCGAACCCGCCGCTGTGGAGGTCGGCGCGTGAGCGAGCTGCGTTTCCACTGGGGCTCCGCGCTGGACGACGGCCAGGAGAAGACCGCCCAGAAGTACGCCTCCGACGTCCTGGACCTCGACGGCGCGATCGACTTCACCCGTGAGGCCGACGAACTCGGCGTCGACTCCCTGCTGATGGCGCAGAGCTTCGACCTGCCGGACCCGCTGCCCATCATCGGCACCTTCATGCGCGAGACACAGCGGCTGAAGTTCATCCTGGCCTACCGGCCCGGCCTGCTCTCGCCGACCCTCTTCACCCAGGTCGTCAACACCCTGTCCTGGATGTCCGGCGGCCGTATCTCGCTCAACATGATCGCCGGCATCTCCCCGGCCGAACAGGCGTACTACGGGGACTTTCTGCCGCACGACGACCGCTACGCGCGCGCCGCCGAGTTCCTGGAGATCGCCCACCGCTTCTGGCGGGACCCGGCCACCCCCTTCGACTACGAAGGCGCCCACTACCAGCTGAAACAGGCCCAGTTGGGCCTGGGGTACCACGAGGGCGGCCGTCCGGAGATCTACGTCAGCGGTGCCTCGGCCGTCGCCCAGGCCAACGCCGTCAGATACGGGGACTGCTGGTTCCGCTATGCCGACGTCCCCGCGGCGATCGCGAAATCGGCCGAGCCCGTCCTCGCGCAGGGCTGCCGGGTCGGCCTGCGTATGCAGGTGCTGGCCCGCGAGACCCGCGAGGAGGCCCTGGCCGACCTGGCCGCGGTCGTCGCCGGCGGCGACGAGAAGCACCGTGAGTGGGTCGCCGAGTTCGTGGAACAGGGCGACTCCCAGGCCGTGAAGAACTCCTTCCGTCTTGCCGAGGAGGCCGGCCACGGCTGGCTCGACCCGGTGCTGTACTCGGGCGTCGTCGCCTACCGCGGCGGCCCGGCGCTGTGTCTGACCGGCAGCTACGAGGAGGTCGCCGAGGCCCTTCTCGCGTACAAGGCCGCCGGTGTCGGCGAGTTCATCCTCTCCGGCTGGCCCGCCCGTGACGAGATGCGGCGCTTCTTCACCCGCGTCCTGCCCCTGGTGCGCGCACTCGAACAGCGGGAACAGCGGGAGCCGACCGGGGCCGCGTCCGAACGGCAGACGGTCTGATGGCAGGCGAACGGGCCCGGCGTTCGCTGTTCTCGGGCGGCGTGCTGATCGGGCTCATGGCCCAGCAGATCGTGCTGTTCGCCGTCCCGCTGATCATCTACCGCGACACCGGCGAGGTCGCCGCGCTGGGACTGGCCTACGCGCTGGAATGGCTGCCCAACCTGGTGGCCTACCCCTTCGCCGGGGTGCTCGCCGACCGCGACGGCGGGGTACGGCTGTTCTCCCGGGCCAACCTCGGCCGGGCCGCGCTGCTCGGCATCGCGGTGGTGCTCTGTCTGGCCCTGCCCGGCTGGTCCACGCCGGTGCTCCTGGTCAACGGCGCCCTGCTCTCCACGCTGATGGCGGGCGTCCACATGTCCGTGGAGAAGGTCGTCCCGCAGATCGCCGAGGGCGAGAACCTGGCGAAGACGCAGTCCCTGGTGCAGAACATGGAACTGCTCGCCATGGCGCTCGGTCCGGGCCTGGCGGTCGTCGCCGTCCTCGTCCTGGGCAAGGTGGGGCTGCTGGGTCTGGCCGGCGCCATGTTCGCCACCGCCGCGGCCTGCTGGCTGCCGCTGCCCTGGCAGCGCCCCGAGCCGGTTCCTCGGCCCGCTACCGAAAGCTCCGGCGCCCTGCGGGACTCCGTGGCCGAGATACGACAGGGCTGGCGGCTGCTGGTCGGCAACCGGCCCGTGCTGATGCTCGCGGGCTTCAACTTCCTTATCAACCTGGTGGCTTCGGTGGCCCTGGCCACCAACGTGGCCGTCGTCACCGGTGTGTTCGAGGCCCCCGAGTCGACCTTCGCCCTGCTCAACACCTGTGTCGGCGTGATGGGCCTGATCAACCTCCTGCTCATCCCGCTGCTGCTGCGCCGATTCCAGATCAGTGCGCTGGGCGTGATCGGCTTCACCGGACTGTGCGGCGCGCTGCTGCTCCTCGGTTTCGCGTCGTCCCTCGCCGTCTACGCGGTGGCGTTCGTCGGGATGTGGGTCGCCGCCGCGTACTTCAACGTCTACAACCGCACCCAGCGGGTGAAGGCCATCCCCCGGGAGCATCTGGGCAAGGTCACGGGCTCGTTCTTCATCATCAACGACCTGGCCTTTCCGCTCGCCGGAGTACTCGTCGCGGTCGGCGGCGACGCGATCGGGCCGCAGCGGCTCACCGCCGTACTGACTCTGCCGCTGGCGCTGTTCGGGGTGGTGTTCCTGCCCCTCACCATCCGCGGTTTCCAACGGGCCCTGGCGGACCGCCCGACCGGCGCTGAGCCGGCTGCCACCACGACGGCCGTGACGGGAGGGCAGGCGTGAGCGCGCCGGTCCGCCGCCTGGCGGCACCTCTGGACGCGGACACGTTCCGCGAGGCCATGTCCCACCTGGCCACGGCCGTGTCCATCGTCACCACCACCGACGACCGGGGGCGTCGCCGGGGTTTCACCGCGGGCTCCGTCGTCTCCGTCTCCCTCGACCCGCCGCTGCTGCTGGTCGGCGTTGACAACCGCTCCAGCTGTCTGAACGCACTGACCGGCTCCCGCGAGTTCGCCGTCAACGTCCTGGGGGAGAGCCACCGCGGCCTCGCCGCCCTCTTCGCCCGGCACGGCGCCGACCGCTTCGACACCGCCGACGCCCACGAGTTCGCCCCCTGGCCCGGCTCTCAGGACGGCCCGCCGCTGCTCGCGGGGACCAACGCCGCCTACCGCTGCACGACCGTGAACAGCGTGCCGGCCGGCGACCACCACCTCGTCATCGGTCGGCTGACCGGCGTCGTCATGAACGAGCACGCCGAGCCGCCACTCGTCTGGTACCGCAGAGCCTTCGTCGCCACGGGAGATCCCCACCAGTGAACACCCCCGCACCCGCCCGAGACTTGCGCCGGATCGTCGTCACCGGTGCTCCCTTCCCCGAGCCCTCGGTCCGCGCACTGCACGCCGCCGGCTTCGAGGTCACCACTGCCCCCGGCGACCTCGACGAGGAGGGAGTGATCCAAGCACTCGACGGCGCCTGGGGTTACGTCCTCGGTGGCAGCGAGCAGGTGTCCGCCAAGGCCTGGGACAGGCTGCCGGACCTGGCCGTCGCCTGCTTCCTCGGCACCGGATACGCCTCCTTCATGGAGCTGCCCGCGGGCCCCTCGCCCATCCGCTTCGCCTACACCCCGCACGCCAACGCGGTCGCGGTCGCCGAGATGTCCCTCGCCCACATCCTCGACCTCGTCCGGGCTGTCACCCGCACCGCCACCGAGGTCGCCGAGGGCCGGTGGAGCGAGCGGTCCACTCCCTCCCTGGCCGGGGCCCGCCTGGGCATCGCGGGCATGGGCCACATCGGCCGCGAGCTGGCCCGGATGGCGCACGCCGCCTTCGGCACGGAGATCCTGTACTGGAACCGCACACCCCGGCCCGAGCTGGCGGCACTGCCCTACAAGGCGGTCGCGTCCCTCACCGACCTCTTCCACTCCGCCGACGTGGTGAGCCTCAACCTCGCCCACGAACCCGGCGTGAACGACGGAGTCGTCACCGCCGAACACCTGGGTGCGCTGGGGCCCTCCGGTTACCTCGTCAACTGTTCGCGCGCCGCACTGGTCGACCCGGCGGCCCTGCGGTCCGCCCTCGCCGAGGGCACCATCGCGGGCGCGTCCATCGACGGCTACTACACCGAGCCCACCCCCTCGCCCGCCGACGACCCCCACGGCCTGCTCGCCTTCGCCCCGACCCGCCTCCTTGTCACACCCCACAGCGGCTTCCACAGCACGCAGGCGATGACCAGGATGGCCGACATGGCGGTGGAGAACCTCCTGGCCGTACGACGCGGATCGACTCCGCCGCACGCCGTACCGGTGTAACCGGCTTCCATTCCCGCTGCCGGGACAGCGAGTTCAGGCGGTGTACGCGGTGTCCACCCTGTTGCCCTCGGCGCCGCCGGAGAAGGTGGACTTCCGGCAGTTGGGGGACTGGGCCATGGTGGGCGCCTCACAGTGCCTTCGACAGCCGGTGGATGAGGTCTCGGGACGCGGTGGGATCCAGCGTTGCCTCCCCACCCTCCGGAAAGCACGAACGGATCTCCCGGACGGCGATGTCCTGCGCCGTCTCGGACATGTCTGCCGCCGGACGACCGTGTGGGGACCGTGAAGAGTGTGTCGTGGCGGTTGTGAACGATCCGGATGCGGAGTGGCATTGGCCCTCTTTGTCTCCCCCGGCTCAGACCTGGTGGGCGGTATCCGACGAGTTCCGTACGCCCGGACACCTCCTCCTCGTCTCGGCCCTCCACCGCCCCCTACACCCGAAATAAGTTCCCGATAGGCTCAGCGCACCCCCATATCTCCCTCCCACCCCACACGACACGAACCCAGGACACCCGCCATGCCGCGACGCAGCACTTCAAGCCGGACGGGAAGCTCGTCGGGAGACCCGTCGGGAGATCCGTCGGGGCCCAGGAACCGCACGCCGCAGCCCCTGCCGAGGCGGCGGCGCAGCTTCGGTGACTTCGTCAAGGCGTTTCTCGCGTTCGTCGCCCTCGCCGGCCTGCTCGTGGGCGTGCCCTACGCGCTCGCCGTGGTCATCGGCTGGCCGTTCCCGGACGGATCGCCGTCCCTGGACTGGCTGCAGGAAGAGATCACGGTCAAGACGTTCACCGGTGTCCTCGGGGTCATCGTGTGGATCGCCTGGGCCCAGTTCACCGCGTGCGTGCTCGTCGAGGTGAAGGCCGCGCTGTCCGGGGTCGGGATGCCGGGACGGGTGCCCGGGGCCGGGCCGAGTCAGCTGCTCGCGCGGCAGCTGGTCGCCGCGCTGCTGCTCGTGGGTGCCACGGCGGCCTCCCTCACGCCGGGGCTTTCGCAGCTCGGACACAGCATGGACGGGAACCAGCAGGGCACCGTGGCGTCCGCCCAGGCCACGCCCGGCGGTTCGCTGACCGGGATGTTCGCGCAGCAGCAGGAACAGGCGGCCAGTACCGCAGCCGCGCTCGGCCGGCAGGCCGCCGATGCCGCGAGTCACGCGGAGGTCGGGGGGCCGTCGGTCAAAACCGGTGATACGAAGTACTACCGGATCCAGCCTCCCGAGGGCCGGCACCACGACTCCCTGTGGGAGATAGCGCAGCGCCACCTCGGCGACGGGCGCCGGTACGGCGAGATCTACCAGCTCAACAAGGACCGTGTGCAGCCCGACGGTTCGCGGCTCTCCGAGGCCAGTCTGATCCGCCCCGGCTGGATCATGGAGATGCCCGGCGACGCCCGCGGCGGCGACCTCGTCGAGATGCCCAGCACCGGCACCACAGCTTCCGGGGTCAGCACCACCGCTCCCGGCACCGACACCAGTGCCCCCGACGCCGGTTCCACTGTCGCCCCGCAGGTCGCGCAGCAGATCAACCAGTACGCGCAGACCGGCGACCACGCTCAACGAGCAGGCGGCGGCCGACAGGGCGGCACCGCCTCCCTCGACACCGACACCACCCGCATCAGCCTCACCGACCGGCGCGCCGCAACCGGCTCCCAGGCCACCCCCGCCGCACAGCAGGAGCAGCACGCCGAAGCCGCGACCGCAGCCTCCGCCGAGTCCGCCGAATCCGGCGCCGGCTTCTCCTTCGGTCTCCCCGAAGCCCTCGTCGGCGCCCCCCTTCTCGCCGCCGGTCTCCTCGGCGCCCTCGGACGTCGGCGCCGGCAGGCCCTGTGGCAGTCGGCGATCGGTGCGGTCGGCGGGCGGCGCGGTATGGAGCCGCCCACGCCGACCGGTGCCGCCGCCGACGCCCAGGACGCGCTCCTCATCGGCGCCGACCCCGAAGGCGTACGCCTGCTGGACCGCTCGCTGCGCGGCCTCGCCGCCTCCCTCGCCGGAGAGTCCCGCCCGCTCCCCACCGTCTACGCCGCCTGGCTCAGCAACGGTGACCTGCATCTCCAGCTCGCCCAGCCCGCCGGGAAGCCCCCGGCCCCGTGGCAGCTCGGGCAGGACCAGACCTTCTGGCTGCTGTCCCGGACCGATGCCGAGCGGTACGAGGATGTCGACACCGCCGCTCCCTACCCGGGCCTCGTCAGCCTCGGGACCATGGACGACTCACGCCTGCTGCTCAACCTGGAGTCCGTGCCGGGCATCGTCTCGCTGAGCGGGAGCGAGTCCGACCGGGCCGCCGTGTTCGCCTCCGTCGCCGCCGAGTTGGCCACCAACGGCTGGTCGGACCGGATGACCATCACCCTCGTCGGATTCGGCCAGGACCTCACCGCCCTCGCCCCCAACCGGCTGCGCCACCTCGACGACATCGAGGCCCTCGTCGAGACGATGGAGGCCGAGACCAGGCAGCGGCGCGGTGCGCTCGGTGCCGCCGGTCACGACTCGGTCCTCACCGGCCGCACCGGGCCCGCCCAGCACACCCGTTGGGCCCCGCACCTCGTCCTCCTCGCGGCCGAACCCTCCGCCGACGACGCCGTCAAGCTCGCCGAACTCGCCGCCGAGGCGAGCAGGTTGGGCATCGGATACCTCGTCGGCACCGACAGCGGTGATCTGCCCGGCGCCGCCTGGGAGTTGGAGATCACCGGCGAGGGCAAGCTCCTCGCGCCCCTCCTCGGGCTCGAACTCGACGCTCAGTTGCTGCCCGTTGCCCAACAGCGGGCGATCGTCGAGCTGTTCGTCGGCGCCGACCCCGAACACGCTCCGGACGGACCGGCGACCACGCCCCCCTTCCTCGTCGACATCAGCGAGCAGGGGCGGCCGGCGGTGTACGCCCGGCTCGTGGGCCCGTACGAGATCATCGGCCTCGACACCCCCGACGGGGAGCGCAGCCCGCTCCAACACGAGGCGCTCGCACTGCTGTTGCTGCACCGCGAAGGTGTGCACCCGCGTGTACTGGCCTCTGCGCTCTGGCCGCGCGGTGTCACCGACGACGTACGCGAGGCGCTCCTCGAGCGGCTGCGTGTCTGGCTCGGCACCGACCCCGACGGCGCCCCCCGACTCGCCACCGACGCGGGCGGGCGGCTCACGCTCGCCAAGTCGGTCGTGTCCGACCTGGATGTGCTGCGCTCCCTCTACCACGAGGCCACGCAGGGCAAGGGCGTCGACAGCCGCGTCGTACGCGGCAGGCTCCTCACCGACGCGCTCGTGCTGGTGCGCGGGCCACTCCTCGCCGACCGTCCCGAGGGCCGTTACGGCTGGCTCACGCACGAGATCATCGACGCCCAACTCCCGCTGCTGGTCGCGGACATCGGGCTCGCGCTCGCCGAGTTCCACCTCGTGAAGAACCGGGCGGAAAGGGCCATCGAGGCGCTCAACGCCGCCCTCAACTCCGCCCCCGGCGACGAGCGACTGTGGCACGAACTCCTGCGCGCCACGCACTCCACCGGCGACACGGACAAGCTCCAGCAGGTCGCCGTCGATCTGATCCGCCGCAGCGGCGCACGCGGGCTGCCGCCCCGCACCGAGGCGCTCCTCGACGAACTGCTGCCGACGTGGCGCGACGACACGGCGGCTGCGGGATGAGCGCTGCGGGATGAGCATCGACCAACTGCTCGTGGTGGTCGCCGCGCTGTGGGGCGCGGCGGCCGGAACGCTCGTACCCCGCGCCGCCCACCGGTTCTCCGTCCCGCCCGAGGAGCCCTGGCGGGACAGCTGTCCCCAGGGCCATCCCCTGGGCGGCCGGTTGGGCGGCTGGCTGGGCCTGGCCCGGTGCACGACCTGCGCCGGTCCGGGCACCAAGGGCCGGCCGGACGCCGGGCACGTGACAGCGAACGCGGCCGACACCTCGTCCGATGGAAGCCGGTCGTCCGACGCAAGCGCGTCGTACGGGCCCAGCACTCCACTCCTCGCCCTCGCCACCGGGCTCGTCTGTGCCGCGCTCGCCACTGCGACCGGTACCCGGCCCGAGCTCGGGGCCTGGCTGCTGCTGGCGCCCGTAGGGGTGCTGCTCGCGGTCGTGGACTTCCGGGTGCAGCGGCTGCCCGACCCGCTGACCCTGCCGCTGGCCGCCGCCGCCCTCGTCCTGCTGGGCGTGGCCGCGCTGCTGCCCGAGCACGCCGGCGACTGGCCCACCGCCCTGCTGGGCGCTCTGGTGCTCGCGGGCGTGTACTTCGTGCTCTTCCTCATCAGCCCCGACGGCATGGGCTTCGGCGATGTGAAGCTCGCCCTCGGCCTCGGGGCGGTGCTGGGCTGGTACGGCTGGGGGAGTGTCGTGCTCGGCACCTTCGCCGGGTTTCTGTTCGGCGGGGTGTACGGGATCCCGCTCGTCATCGCGCGGCGGATCGGTCGCCGTACGTCCATCCCGTTCGGGCCGTTCCTGATCGCGGGCGCGTTCGTCGGGCTGCTGATCGGGGCTTACGCGGCCTGAGGTGAGGCGTGACAGGACGCTGACGTGAGGCGCGGCAGGGCACTGACGTAGGCTGGAACGGTCCGCCCCACGCCTTCCGAAAGGACGCCCGGTGACCGAGAACGCCGACCATATGTCGTTTGATGTCACAGCCGTCCTCGAACGTGCCGCGGCGGGCGGGCGGATCACCCCCGAAGAGGCGCTCCACCTCTACCGCGACGCCCCGCTGCACGCCCTCGGCTCGGCCGCCGACGCCGTACGCCGCCGCCGTTACGCGGGTACGGAGCACATCGCGACGTACATCATCGAGCGCAACATCAACTACACGAACGTGTGCGTCACGGCGTGCAAGTTCTGCGCCTTCTACGCCGCCCCCAAGGATACGGCCAAGGGCTGGACCCGCGACCTCGACGACATCCTGCGCCGGTGCGCGGAGACCGTCGAACTCGGCGGTACACAGATCATGTTCCAGGGCGGCCACCACCCGGACTACGGCGTCGAGTACTACGAGAAGCACTTCGCCGCGATCAAGGCCGACTTCCCGCAGCTCGTCATCCACAGCCTGGGGGCGAGCGAGGTCGAGCACATGGCCCGGATCTCGAAGGTGTCGGTCGAGGAGGCGATCACCCGTATCCACGAGGCCGGTCTCGACTCCTTCGCCGGCGCCGGCGCGGAACTCCTTCCCGAGCGTCCCCGCAAGGCCATCGCGCCCCTCAAGGAGTCCGGCGAACGCTGGCTGGAGATCATGGAGACCGCGCACGGGCTGGGCGTCGAATCGACGTCCACCATGCTCATGGGCACCGGCGAGACCAACGCCGAGCGCATCGAGCACCTGCGGATGATCCGTGACGTACAGGACCGGACGGGCGGCTTCCGCGCCTTCATCCCGTACACCTACCAGCCCGAGAACAACCACCTCAAGGGCCGTACGCAGGCCACGATCTTCGAGTACCTGCGCATGATCGCCATCGCCCGCCTGTTCATGGACAACATCGCCCACATCCAGGGCTCGTGGCTCACCACGGGCAAGGAGGCCGGCCAGCTGTCCCTGCACTACGGCGCGGACGACCTCGGCTCGATCATGCTGGAGGAGAACGTCGTCTCCGCCGCGGGCGCCAAGCACCGCTCCAACCGTATGGAGATCATCGACCTGATCCGCAGGGCGGGCCGCGTCCCCGCCCAGCGGACCACGACGTACGAGCACATCGTCGTCCACGACGACCCGGCGAACGACCCGGTCGACGAGCGCGTCATGTCCCACATCTCGTCCACCGCGATCGAGGGCGGCACGGCTCACCCCGAGCTCAAGCTCCTGGCTTCCAACTAGCAAGCACAGCACAGACCGTGCTGACGATTCACGCCGCCGACGAGGTCCGGGTCGGCTGGGACGCCGAGCCCCTGAAGGACGGTGCCGTCGCGGTCGACGGCAACCGCGTCGCCGCCCTGGGCTCACTCGCTGAACTGGCGGAACTGTTCCCGGGGGCGAGGGTGCGGCAATGGCCGGGCGCCCTGGGCCCCGGCCTCGTCCACGAAGGCCCGCTCCCGGACGCCCCGAGCCCACGCGAACGCGTGCACGCCGTGCTGAAGGGGGGAGCGGTGGCGGTACTGGAGGAGTACGTCACCTCACCCGACCTACGATCAGCGGCGGCTCGTAACGACGTCGCCGTACTGATGCGGACACGGATTCCGGCGATCGTCCAGGGCGGGCGGGCGGACCTGGCGGTATTCGACGAAGGCGGGGCGTGCTTGGCGACGGTATGCGCAGGACGCCTAATCCACAGACGCCGGTGAGGTGTCGCTTTTAGGGGCGCGGGGCTGTGACATTGTGCGGCTCCGCCGCGTGGGCGCGAAAAGCACCCACGGCCCCGCATCCGACAAACGACCCTTCTCACCCCGAAAACGCCACCCCAAAAGCCCCCGCATCCTGAGAAACCCCACTGCAATTGGTTGCCGCATCATCGGACGAGGAAACATCATCCTCACACTCCTGGTCCCGAAACGTCGACCACATGGACACCCAGGCAACCCCCTTCTCCTCCGCGAACGCCCGCACCTCCGCCGCGTCCGCCAGAGAGAACGTCTCATTGGCGACGTCATTCACACCGATCATCGACGTCAACGCCATCCCCTGCCAGGCCCCCTCCTCCGACAGCCCGAAGATGTCGGCGAGCTGGTCATGTGTCGCCGCGGCCGACGTGAGCGCGTACTCGCCCATGTCGTCCTTGTAGTCGCTGCCGTAGTTCATCGTCATGATGTTGACGGTGGACACCTGTACGGAGTTGTTGTTGGCCGAGTCGAGCAGGGCCACGCTGTCGTCGTCGAGGCCGGTCGGCATGACTGGCAGGGTGAAGGAGACGCTCAGGTCGGTGCGCTCCTTCTGCAGCAGGGCGATCGCCTTCGAACGCAGCTCGACGGAGGCGGAGTCGGTGAGGGTGTCGCCCTCGACGTCGAAGTCGGCCTGGGTCGAACCGGCGGCGTCCAGGGCCGCGCCGTAGGCCTTGGCCAGCGCGGACGCACTGTCGCAGACCTCGGCCAGCTCCTTGCCGGACGCGCCGCCGAAGGAGACCCGGACCGAGCCGCCGGTCGCCGCGAGCTTCGCTGTGCGGGACTTGACGGCCGAGTCGCCGATGGCCGTCGTACCGTTCCACTTCGGCGTACAGGTCGTACCGTCCGAGATCACGAACGCCAGGTTGTACGCCGTCGGTGAGCCCGCGCTGTCGTTGTCGTTCGCGTCGGTGGCGCTGACGTACGGGGCGAACTCGGTCGTCGAGGCGGTGCTCGCCGAGGGGGAGGCGCTCGCCTGGGCCTGTTCGGAAGGGGTCGCGGACGCGGCGCCGGAGCCGCTGCCCGTGTCGCCGTTCGTGTCGCTGTCCGAGCCGGATGTGCACCCGGCGCAGGTCAGCGCCACCAGACATGTGAATCCGGCGGCCGACCCAAGGAAACGCCTCATCGCGCATGCACCCGCTCTCGTGATTTCTGTCTCAGTTATGTGTTGGTGATGTCCGAGTGATATCCGTCTCAGGACGGAAACAAAGTGCGTTTCCGAAGTGGATCCCGAGTGGATCCGGAGTGGAAAGGTCTCACACGAGACTGTCCTTCATGAGGGCGGTGAACACACAGCGAGCTCATGGACAGCGCACCGTGAAGGGCGCGAATGGGGCAAGCAAGCGGGACAATCGGCTCCTTTCCATCGAGGGCGGGTTGCGCAGGCTTCCGGGGAGACTCTCAGGAGATGCACAGGTTAAGGAGTTTCTCATGGGCGTCTCACATGAGAATCAGAGTTTCGGTCACATAAAGCCCTCCTAATGTCCGGGGAATGCATTCCGAGCCTGACATCGAAAACCGTGCCGCCGGCCGCGGCCGGCGCCGTAAGAGCGGCAAGGGGTCCGACGGGTCCGTGGACGGTCCCGTGTTCGTCGACAACTCCGGCCGCCGGGCGAGACTGCTGCGCCGGTTCGGCACCTTCCTCGGTGTCGCCTGTCTTGGGTATGCCGTCGTGCTCGGCATGGCCTTCATGGGCTGGGGCACGTCGCTCACTCCGTCGTCGCTGCTGCCTTTCGGAGGCGGGGGCCGGGTCGGCAACCAGGGGCCGGGCAGCAACCAGCAGCCGCAGGGCGGCTTCGGAGCAGCCCGGTCGGGCGCTCCCACCGGAGCCGTCACCCCGCCCGTCAGGCCCTCCGGCGCCCCGCCGGCGGGCATCGCCACGGGCGAGCCGCCCGCTTCGGCACCGACCGCGACCGCCACCGCGTCCGCCTCCGCGGACGCCAACTGACCGGAACGCAGCCACCATATGACTACGACGACCACCTCACGACGCGGCCGCAGGCGCGCTCCCTCGAAGGTGCAGCGGGCCGCAGGCAAGGCCGCGGCGCTGCAGAAACCGCGAGTCATCCTCGCCATGCTGCTCCTGCTCGCGCTGACCAGCGTGATGCTGCTCGACGGCTATCTGCGCGCGGAGGTCGGCGGCGACCAGCGCGTACGCACCGGGGCCAGCTCCAGCGACGTACCCGACAAGGTCATCGACGGCGGGCCGATAGTCAGCTTCCGCAACGGGCAGGCCGTGACCCGGTCCGTGCCGGAGAAGACCATCGCGCTCACCTTCGACGACGGTCCGAACCCCACCTGGACGCCCCAGGTCCTCAAGATCCTTGAGGAGTGCGACGTCCCCGGCACGTTCTTCGTGGTCGGCTCGATGGTGTCGCGCTACCCGGACATCGTGGAGACGGCGGTCGAACAGGGCAACGAGATCGGCATCCACACCTTCACGCACGTCGACCTCTCCTACCAGAGCGACGCCCGCGTCAACCGCGAGATGCAGCAGACGCAGCTCGCGCTGGCGGGCGCGGCCGGCATCACGACGACGCTGTTCCGGGCGCCGTACTCGTCGGAGGCGGACGCCATCGACAACTACAGCTGGCCCGTCTACAAGAAGCTCGGCGAGGAGGGCTACACCAGCGTCTTCGTGGACACGGACAGCGACGACTGGAAGCGGCCCGGTGTCTCGAAGATCATCAAGTGGGCCACGCCGGAGGACGGCAAGGGCGCCTCGGTGCTCTTCCACGACGCCGGCGGCGAGCGCTCACAGACGATCAAGGCACTGCCGACGTACATCAAGAAGATGAAGGCGGCCGGCTACACCTTCACCACCATCAGCGGCGCGATCCAGCAGCAGGCGTCGAGCGCGCAGCAGACGGCCACCGGTACGGGTACGGCGGCAGGTTCGGGTACGGGGGCCACCGCGGGCTCGGGTACGGGCACAGACGCGGCCACGGGTGCTCCGGGCACCGCCGAGGGCCAGCAGCCCGGCGGCGCGCCGACCGGCCAACCGGGCAACGGGCAGCAGGGCAACGGCCAGTTCGGCAACGGACAGGCAGGCAACGGACAGACGGGCAACGGCCCGGGAGGCACGGGCACATCGAGCCTCCAGGCCGCCCACCGCACCGCCACCGGCGCGACCCTCTACGAGGGCAAGGCCCTCATCGCGGCCGTGGCGGTCGCCGAATGGGCCGTACCGGGGTTGGCGACCGGACTCGCGGTCGTCGGCTTCGCCGTCATGGGCCGGTTCGGGATGATGCTGATCCTCGCCCGCCGCCACTACCGCCAACGCAACCGGAAGCGTGGCAAGGGCGGCAAGGGCGGCAAGTTCAGCTGGGGACCGACGGTCACCAGGCCGGTGACCGTGATCGTGCCCGCGTACAACGAGAAGGAGTGCATCGCCAACACCCTTGAGTCGCTGGCGAAGAGCACCCACCCGATCGAGATCATCGTCGTCGACGACGGTTCTGACGACAACACGTCCCAGATCGCACGCGACGCGGCCCTCTCCTTCGGCATGACGAACGTCCGGGTTATCCGCCAGGAGAACGCGGGCAAGCCGGCCGCCCTCAACAACGGTGTACGCAGCGCCAGTTACGACATCGTCGTGATGATGGACGGCGACACCGTCTTCGAACCGGACGCCGTGCACCAGCTCGTGCAGCCCTTCGCCGACCCCGAGGTCGGCGCGGTCGCGGGCAACGCCAAGGTCGGCAACCGCAACACGATCATCGGCGCCTGGCAGCACATCGAGTACGTGATGGGCTTCAACCTCGACCGTCGTATGTACGACCTGCTGCGCTGTATGCCGACCATCCCCGGCGCGATCGGCGCGTTCCGTCGAGACGCGGTCATCGAGGTCGGCGGCATGAGCGAGGACACGCTCGCCGAGGACACCGACATCACCATCGCGATGCACCGTGCGGGCTGGCGGGTCGTCTACCAGGAGCACGCCAGGGCCTGGACGGAGGCGCCCGCCTCGCTCAAGCAGCTGTGGTCGCAGCGCTACCGATGGTCGTACGGCACCATGCAGGCCCTCTGGAAGCACCGCAAGTCCCTGACGGACAAGGGTCCTTCGGGCCGCTTCGGCCGCGTGGGCATGCCATTGGTGGTCATCTTCCAGATCGTCACGCCGGTCTTCGCACCGCTGATCGACGTCTTCACGGCCTACTCGATGATTTTCATCGACTTCCAGGCGGCCCTGCTGGCGTGGCTCGCGGTCCTGGGCATCCAACTCGTCTGCGCCGCCTACGCGTTCCGCCTGGACCGCGAGAAGTACCGCTACCTGCTGATGATGCCGCTGCAGCAACTGGCCTACCGCCAGATGATGTACCTCGTCCTCATCCACTCCTGCATCACCGCCCTCACCGGCGGTCGACTGCGCTGGCAGAAACTGAAGCGCACGGGCGAGGTCGGCACCCCGGCGGGGGCGAACCGATGAGCTGGGGGACGGATCAACAGGGCTACGGCCACAACCAGAACCATGCCTACGGCAACAACTACGGCTACGGAAACGAGCACGGGCAACAGCCGTATCCCGCCCAGCAGCCGTACCCGCAGGAGCCTTACCCCCAGCAGTACGTCGACTACGGCCAGGTCGACTACGGCCAAGTCTCCTACGAGCAGCAGGAGTACGCCCCCGAGCACGTGGAGGAGCAGGTGGCGGAGCCGGACGCCGCCTCCACCGACACCAGCTTCACCGACACCAAGGAGACCGAGCTCCCGCCGAAGGCGAGGAAACCGGCGGACCGCGACCGCTACTTCGACACCCTCCGAGCCGTCGCCCTGGTCCGCGTCGTCACCTACCACACCTTCGGGTGGGCCTGGGCCGGCATGGTGTTCCCCTCCATGGGGATCATGTTCGCCCTGGCCGGCACGCTGATGGCGAAGTCCCTGGAACGCCCCGCGCTCAAGGTGATCAGAAGCCGGGTCCGCCGGCTCCTGCCCCCCTTCTGGTTCTGGGGTTTCTTCGTGATCGTCGCGATGATGGTCCACGACTGGATGCCGGGCTGGCAGATCGTCTTCTGGGTGGTGCCACTGGGCGACCCGCCGGGCAACGCCTGGGGCCAGCAGGCCTGGGAGATCCTCTGGTACCTGCGCACATACCTCTGGTTCGTCCTCCTCTCGCCGCTCCTGCTGCGGACGTTCCGCCTGGCCCCGGTGGCCGTACTCCTCCTCTCCCTGGCCCCGATCGTGGTGCTCCACAACTTCTGGGAGCCCCCGGACAACCGCTTCGGCAGTGGCCTCACCGACCTGGCGACCTTCCTCTTCTGCTGGGTCCTCGGCTTCGCGCACCGCGAGGGCGTCCTGCAGCGCCTCAAGCCGGCGCTGGTGGTCCTCCTCTCCCTGGCCGCCATCGGCTTCGGCGGCTGGTACGCCTTCACCCACCAGGCCGAGACGGGCTCCTACGACCTCGACGACATCCCGCTCGCGCAGGCGTTCTGGTCGGCGGGCTTCGTGACGCTGCTGATGTACGCGAAGGCGCACTTCGAGATCGACTTCGCGGGGCTGACCCGCTACAAGCGGCTCGACCGGATCGTGACGATCTTCAACGCGCGCGCCGTCACGCTCTACCTCTGGCACGAGATCGCGCTGATCCTGGCCGTCCCGCTGATCGACCAGTTCTGGAACGTCCCCGCCTTCGAGAAGTACCTGCCGCTGGAGAGCCAGTGGTTCATGTTCGGCATCGGCTGGATCCTGATCGCCGTGTTCATCCTGCTGTGCGGCTGGGTGGAGGACGTCGCCGCCAAGAAGAAACCGAAACTGCTGCCGTAGGCGGCCGGCCGAGTGGTGCGGCGAGGGGCCGGGCGCTTCAGGTACGCCCGGCCCGCGCCCGTGCCGCCGGGATACCGTGACGTACGTACTGCCACAATGGGCACGTGACCCGCGCATCCCTGAACAAGCAGCCGCATGAAGTCGCCTCGATGTTCGACGACGTGGCGGAACGGTACGACCTCACGAACGACGTGCTGTCGCTCGGCCAGGACCGCGTGTGGCGCAAGGAGGTTGCCAAGGCGGTCGACGCCCGCCCGGCGCAGAAGATCCTCGACCTGGCCGCCGGTACGGCCACGTCCTCCCTCCCCTTCGCCCGCACGGGTGCGTATGTCGTCCCCTGCGACTTCTCGCTCGGCATGCTCAGGGTCGGCAAGCGGAACCACCCCTGGCTGCCCTTCACGGCGGGCGACGCCACCAAGCTGCCCTTCAAGGACGACACCTTCGACGCGGTGACGATCTCCTTCGGGCTGCGCAACGTCCAGGACACGGGCGCGGCGCTGCGTGAGCTGTACCGGGTCACGCGCCCCGGCGGACGGGTCGTGATCTGCGAGTTCTCACACCCGACCTGGGCACCCTTCCGCACGGTGTACACGGAGTACCTGATGCGCGCCCTGCCTCCGGTCGCCCGCGCGGTCTCCTCGAACCCCGACGCGTACGTCTACCTCGCCGAGTCCATCCGCGCCTGGCCCGACCAGCCGGCCCTGGCCGAACTGCTGCGCGAAGCAGGCTGGTCGAAGACGGCCTGGCGCAACCTCACGGGCGGTGTCGTGGCCCTGCACCGAGGCTTCAAGCAGCCGTAGCTGTCGCGGCCCTCTCCCTGTTTGTCTGTTGCCCTGTTCCCTGCCGGTCACCTGATCATCTCGAACGCGTCCCCCGGCCGGTCCAGTTCACGCTCCAGTCCGCCCCTGGGCGGCTTCGGCAGCCGGGGCTCGCGCACCCCCGCGCCCCCGCCGCCTTCTCCCTCCCCGAAGTCGAACCACACGGTGACGACGGCACCGCGTGGTATCGCGACGCCGGGCGGCGGATACTGCCGTACGACGTGGTCGACGACGGTGAGCTGGAATTCGGGCCGGTCGGGCGCGGCGAGGAGCACCCCGTGTGCTCTGGCCCTCTCGCGCGCGTCCATGGCCATCAGGCCGACGAGTTTCGGTACGCGCACATCGGGTGTGTTGGGTGTTCTGTGCACAGACGGTCACCCCCAGCGGTACGGGCAGGGTAACCCCGGCCGCGTACCGCCCGGAAGCGCTAAGTGTTTTTCCGCGCCAAATTACTACCGTCTGTAATTGGTTGTGGTCGCAGACCAAGCTGGTCGCAGACCAAGCTGATCGCAGATCGAGTGGTTACGGATCAACCTGGTTACAGATCAAGCCGATAGCAGTGCCCCTCCTGCTCCAGCGTCGGCGTCGTGAAGATGTCGGTGAGCCGCATGCCCAGCCGCCGGGTGACCGCGATGGACCGCTCGTTGCGGGAGAGGACCATCGCGACCACGCTGGACACCCCCGCCGAACGCACTCGCTCCAGCGTCAACTCGGCCGCCGCGGTGGCGTACCCCTGGCCCCAGTGGGCCCGGCCGAGCCGCCAGCCGATCTCGATCTCGCCCTTGGGCCCCCAGTCCTGTGGCCACGGTTGGGCACCCGTGAAGCCGATGACCTGGTCCGACTCGTCAAGCATGGTCCACAGGCAGAACCCGTACTCGGCGTCGTGCCGGCGCTGGCGGGCGGTGAGTTCCTCGTAGACGGAAAGTTCCGCCGACCTGCCCCCGTGGAACTCCATGACATCGGGGTCGTCGAAGACCCGGTGCCAGGCGAAGGCGTCCTCGTCGGTGGGAACACGGAGGCGTACTGCGGGGAGCGCTCGGTTCACGGGGCAGCCCTTCAGCCGGGTGATCAGTGCTGCTGAATAGACTGCCCATGTCCAGTGCCTGTCGGCACACAGATTTGAGAGTCTTGGGGAGAACCCGTCGTGACCGAGCCCCTCTCCGAAAACACCGCCGATGTGATCGTCGTCGGGGCCGGGCCAGCCGGTTCCACCACCGCCTACTACCTGGCGAAGGCCGGACTCGACGTACTGCTGCTGGAGAAGACCAGCTTCCCGCGCGAAAAGGTCTGCGGCGACGGCCTCACGCCGCGGGCGACCAAGCAGCTCGTCTCGATGGGCATCGACATCTCCGAGGAGGCCGGCTGGCTCCGGAACAAGGGCCTCCGCATCATCGGCGGCGGTGTCCGCCTCCAGCTCGACTGGCCGGAACTCGCCTCCTTCCCCGACTACGGCCTCGTCCGCAAACGCGACGACTTCGACGAACAGCTCGCCCATCAGGCCCAGAAGGCGGGCGCGCGACTGTACGAACGCTGCAACGTCGGCGCCCCGATCACCGACGACCGCACCGGCCGTATCACCGGCGTGCACGCGAAACTCGGTGAGGACAAGCGCGAGGTCACCTTCCACGCCCCGCTGGTGGTCGCGGCCGACGGCAACTCCACCCGCCTTTCCCTGGCGATGGGCCTGCACCGCCGCGAGGACCGCCCGATGGGCGTCGCGGTCCGTACGTACTTCACCTCTCCGCGCCACGAGGACGACTACCTGGAGTCCTGGCTGGAACTCTGGGACCGGCGAGGGGCCGAGGACCGCCTGCTCCCGGGCTACGGCTGGATCTTCGGCATGGGCGACGGCACCTCGAACGTCGGTCTCGGGGTGCTCAACACCTCGGACTCCTTCAAGGAACTCGACTGGCGCGAGGTGCTGAAGGCCTGGTGCGCGTCGATGCCGGAGGACTGGGGTTACACCCCCGACAACATGACCGGCCCGATCCGCGGCGCCGCCCTCCCCATGGCCTTCAACCGGCAGCCCCACTACACGAAGGGCCTGCTGCTCGTCGGTGACGCCGGCGGCATGGTGAACCCCTTCAACGGCGAGGGCATCGCCTACGCCATGGAATCCGGCCAGATCGCCGCCGACGTCATCGTCCAGGCCCACGCGCGGGCCACACCGGCCCAGCGGGAGGTCGCGCTCCAGCGCTACCCGCGCGTGCTCAAGGACACCTACGGCGGCTACTACACGCTGGGCCGCGCCTTCGTGAAGCTCATCGGCAACCCGAAGGTCATGAAGATCGCGGCCGAACGCGGTCTGACCCACCCCCTGCTGATGAAGTTCACCCTGAAGATGCTGGCCAACCTGACCGACCCGACGGGCGGCGACGCGATGGACCGGATCATCAACGGCCTGAGCAAGGTGGCGCCGAAGGCGTGATAGGCGGAAGCCCTCTCTGAAGGCGAGGCCCCCTCAGGGGGTCAGGGCCCCGTAGGGGCGGAGAGCGCGAAAAGGTGGGGGAGGGGGCGGAGAAGGACCGAGGGCGGAGAAGGGGTGAGGGTCGCTGCCCACCAGCGGCAACGACCCTCACACGTGAACCCCTGCAACTGCCCGCTCAGAGAACGCGCACCGCGCCCGACGCCGGGTATCCGGAGAGGTCCTGGACGACGACGCCCTTGGACGGGTTGGCCGCGTCCAGGTACTGGCCGTTCCCCACGTACACCGCTACGTGGTACGCCGAACCCTTCGCACCCCAGTACAGGATGTCGCCGACCTCGAGGTTCGACAGGGAGACCTCGGTGCCCTGCATCGACTGGTCCTGCGAGACCCGGGGAAGATCCACGCCGACCTGCTTGAACGCGGCCTGGACCAGGGCGGAGCAGTCCCACGCGTTGGGGCCCGTGGCGCCCATGACGTAGGCGTCGCCCAACTGCGCGTTGAGGAAGGCGATGACGGTCGCGACGCTGCCACTGGAGGGCGCGGCCACCTGCGTCGTCCCCGAGCTGGAGGCGGAGGTGGAAGTGGAAGTGGAGGCGGCCAGCGTGGCGCGCTCGGCGGAGCGGGAGACGGCGGCCTCCGCAGCGGCCTTGCGAGCGGCCTCGGCCTTCTCCTTGGCCTCCGCCTTCTGCTTGGCCTCCGCGAGGTCCTTCCTGGCCTCCTGAGCCGCCTTGGAGGCCGCGGCGTCACGCTCGGCCGCGAGCTCGTAGTTCGCGGCGGCCAGCTGCGTGGCGTCCGCGGACTCGGCGATCTGAGTGGCCAGGTCGGCCGTGAGGGTGGGCAGTTCGATGGTCTGCGGCCCGGACTCGGCGGCGTACGCCGCACCGGACGCACCCGCCACTGCCAGGGTGCTGAGAACGCCACCGGCGACTCCGGCGCGCATCGCCAGCGACGAGGTGCCGGCACGCCGGGGCTTCCGGTGGCTTCGTATGTGAGCGGTAGCGGTGTGGGACATGGGTACTAGCGGTACCAGCGACTCCTCCATACCTTCAAGAAACGTGTGGTGCGCCACAGTTGTTCAATGGAGCCCCCAAATTCACGGACTGTCACTCTTTATTGACGCCGTAACGGGCATTGCGGACATGGGTGATCACGCCTGTGATCATGCACTTTCATCGGTACGCCCCAATTGCCCGCTGCCTACCATTGGTTGCGGTCGGTGGCCAACCCCCGATCTTCACAGACCTTCACGGGTGTGGCACAGGTCACGGAACGGTCACCGGTCGGGGTGCGTCCCGTGAGGGAATCGCCGATCGCCGCCGCTCGTGAATGCGTGCACGCACATCCGTCCGTCCACATTCGCTACGCGGCTCCCCCTCATGTGTGAACGCGCTCCACTATCAAGCCACCCTGTCCATCTCCAATTTGCATGCAAGAGAAGTCTCTTGATATTGAGATGCCGCCCGTGACCAGCGATGACCGGAGAAAATGTCACCACTGGTGATCACGTGGACGCTTCGGGTGCGAAGATCACCGCTCATCCGTCTTCATGATCCTTCGTCGGGTGGTGGAGATCACAAAGGTTCGGTAATGCCCCGTGTCGCAGATCACAGACGGTCGGGCATAGGATGCGGGGCAGTTGGGCTTGTGACCTGCTTCACATGTTCGCGATCTTCGTCTGGACGGGCGGGGTTGGCGGGCGGACGGGGCGGCGCGGGCCCATGCAATCGCCAGCAGTCAGTGCCGACTGAGAGGAGCGAGGAGCGGTGAACGCGTATGCGCCCATCCTCGTACTGGGAGCCCTCGGGGCAGGCTTTGCGATCTTCTCCGTGATCATGGCTTCGCTCATCGGCCCGAAGCGGTACAACCGGGCCAAACTCGAAGCTTATGAATGCGGGATCGAGCCGACACCCACGCCGGCCGGCGGTGGGCGATTCCCCATCAAGTACTACCTGACGGCGATGCTCTTCATCGTCTTCGACATCGAGATCGTCTTCCTCTACCCCTGGGCCGTCACCTTCGACGCCCTGGGTGTTTTCGGGCTCGTGGAGATGTTGCTCTTCGTGCTCACCGTCTTCGTGGCGTACGCGTACGTATGGCGGCGCGGCGGCCTGGAATGGGACTGAGGGGCCTCTAAGACATGGGACTCGAAGAAAAACTGCCGAGCGGATTCCTGCTGACCACCGTCGAGCAGGCCGCGGGCTGGGTGCGCAAGGCGTCCGTCTTCCCCGCCACGTTCGGACTCGCCTGCTGTGCCATCGAGATGATGACCACCGGCGCGGGCCGCTACGACCTGGCGCGCTTCGGCATGGAGGTCTTCCGCGGCTCACCCCGCCAGGCGGACCTGATGATCGTGGCCGGCCGGGTCAGCCAGAAGATGGCGCCGGTACTGCGGCAGGTCTACGACCAGATGCCCAACCCCAAGTGGGTGATCTCCATGGGGGTCTGCGCCTCGTCGGGCGGCATGTTCAACAACTACGCCATCGTGCAGGGCGTCGACCACATCGTCCCGGTCGACATCTATCTGCCCGGTTGCCCGCCACGGCCCGAGATGCTGATCGACGCGATCCTCAAGCTCCACCAGAAGATCCAGAGCTCCAAGCTCGGCGTGAACGCCGAGGAGGCGGCCCGCGAGGCGGAGGAGGCCGCGCTCAAGGCACTCCCCACGATCGAGATGAAGGGGCTGCTGCGATGAGCGACGCGAACGGCACCGGAGCAGGCAGGCCGGCCGAGGGGGTCAACCCCGAGAAGGACCTCGCCGCCTCCAACCTCCCCGGCCAGCGCGGCGACGGCGGCGAGGAGATCCGCGTCCAGCGCGGCATGTTCGGCGCCAACAACGGTGGCGACACGTCCGGTTACGGCGGCCTGGTCCGCTCGGTCCGGCTCCCGGGAGCCTCGGCGCGGCCGTACGGCGGCTGGTTCGACGAGGTCGCCGACGAACTCGAGGGCGCCCTGGAGGAACAGGGACTGGTCCCCGAGAACGTGATCGAGAAGACGGTCGTCGACCGCGACGAGCTGACGTTCCACGTCGAACGCGCGTACCTGCTCGGTGTCGCCCAGACCCTGCGCGACGACCCTGCCCTGCGCTTCGAACTCTGCACGGGCGTGAGCGGAGTCCACTACCTGCAGGACAAGGGCCGCGAGCTGCACGCCGTCTACCACCTGCGCTCGATCACCCACAACAGGCTGATCCGCCTCGAAGTCAGCGCCCCGGACAGCGACCCGCACGTCCCGTCCCTGGTCTCCGTCTATCCGACGAACGACTGGCACGAACGCGAGACCTACGACTTCTTCGGGATCATCTTCGACGGCCACCCGGCCCTCACGCGGATCATGATGCCGGACGACTGGCCGGGTCACCCGCAGCGCAAGGACTATCCCCTCGGCGGCATCCCCGTCGAGTACAAGGGCGCCCAGATCCCGGCTCCGGACCAGCGGAGGTCGTACTCATGAGCACGCAGCACGCAACTCCGCGCGAGACCACCGAGGGCACCGTCTACACGGTCACCGGTGGCGACTGGGACGAGGTCGTCCAGTCCGCGGCCCGTGCCGACGACGAGCGCATCGTCGTCAACATGGGCCCGCAGCACCCGTCCACCCACGGCGTGCTCCGCCTCATCCTGGAGATCGACGGCGAGACGGTCACCGAGGCCCGCTGCGGCATCGGCTATCTGCACACCGGCATCGAGAAGAACCTCGAGTTCCGCACGTGGACGCAGGGCACGACCTTCGTCACGCGCATGGACTACCTGACGTCCTTCTTCAACGAGACCGCCTACTGTCTCGCCGTCGAGAAGCTCCTCGGCATCGAGGACCAGATTCCCGACCGCGCCACCCTCATCCGCGTGCTCCTGATGGAGCTCAACCGGCTGTCCTCGCACCTCGTGTGCATCGCCACCGGCGGTATGGAACTCGGCGCGACCACGATCATGATCTACGGATTCCGTGATCGTGAAATGATTCTCGACATCTACGAGCTCATCACGGGCCTGCGGATGAACCACGCGTACATCCGCCCCGGCGGACTCGCCCAGGACCTGCCGCCAGGCGCGGTGGACCACATCCGCGAGTTCGTGAAGAAGATGAGGAAGAACCTTCCCGAGTACGACAAGCTCGCCACCGGGAACCCCATCTTCAAGGCCCGTATGCAGGACGTCGGTTACCTCGACCTGGCCGGCTGCATGGCCCTCGGCGCCACCGGCCCGGTCCTGCGCTCCACCGGCCTCCCGCACGACCTGCGCAAGTCCCAGCCGTACTGCGGCTACGAGACGTTCGACTTCGACATCCCCACCGCCGACTCCTGCGACTCCTACGGACGCTTCCTGATCCGCCTGGAGGAGATGCGCCAGTCGCTCAGGATCGTCGAACAGTGCCTGGACCGGCTGCGGCCCGGCCCGGTCATGGTCACCGACAAGAAGATCGCCTGGCCCGCCCAGCTCGCTCTGGGACCGGACGGCCTGGGGAACTCCCTGGACCACATCAAGAAGATCATGGGCACCTCCATGGAGGCCCTGATCCACCACTTCAAGCTGGTGACCGAGGGTTTCCGCGTCCCGCCGGGACAGGCGTACGCGGCCGTCGAGTCACCCAAGGGCGAACTCGGGGTGCACGCCGTCTCCGACGGAGGCACCCGCCCCTACCGGGTCCACTTCCGGGACCCGTCCTTCACCAACCTGCAGGCGATGGCGGCGATGTGCGAGGGCGGCCAGGTCGCCGACGTCATCGTCGCCGTCGCGTCCATCGACCCCGTGATGGGAGGCGTCGACCGGTGACCACCACCCCCGAGGGCGTCAGCCTGGGCATGCCCCAACTGCCCGCGCCCGCTTACCCGGACGACGTTCGAGCCAGGCTCGAAGCGGACTCCCGCGAGGTCATCGCCCGCTACCCGGACTCCCGGTCCGCCCTCCTGCCGTTGCTGCATCTCGTGCAGTCGGAGGAGGGCCATGTCACGCGCACCGGGATGCGGTTCTGCGCGGACATCCTGGGTCTGACCACGGCCGAGGTCACCGCGGTCGCCACCTTCTACTCCATGTACCGCCGGGGCCCCTCCGGCGACTACCAGGTGGGCGTCTGCACCAACACCCTGTGCGCGGTGCTGGGCGGCGACGCCATCTTCGAGACCCTCCAGGAGCACCTCGGCGTCGCCAACGGCGGTACCACCGAGGACGGCAAGGTCACCCTGGAGCACATCGAGTGCAACGCGGCCTGCGACTTCGCGCCCGTCGTGATGGTCAACTGGGAGTTCTTCGACAACCAGACCCCGGCCAGCGCCAAGCGTCTCGTCGACGACCTGCGCGCGGGGGTGCAGGTGGAACCCACGCGCGGTGCCCCCCTGTGCACGTTCAAGGACACCGCCCGCATCCTGGCGGGCTTCCCCGACACCCGGGACGGGGCCGTCGAGGCGAGCGGCAGCTCCGGCCCCGCCTCGCTGATCGGGCTCCGGCTGGCCAAGGGCGAGAGCCCCGCGCGTGTGGTGCACCCCAGGGGTGGTTCCTCCAAGGCCGCGCCGCCGCACGACCCGTCGTCCGCCGAGCACCTCAGTTCGCACGACGCGCCGCAGGACACGGCGGCTTCCGACCCCTCCCACCCGGCGGGGCCCGTCACCGAGGAGGGGGAGTGATGACATTGGCACCCGAGATCAACGACACCAGCCCCGAGAAGCTGCTCGCACCCGTGCTGTCGGCCTTCTGGGACGAGGACCGGTCCTGGAGCCTCGACGTCTACCGGCGGCACGAAGGGTACGAGGGACTCCGCAAGGCCCTCGCGATGACTCCGGACGACCTCATCGCGTATGTCAAGGAGTCCGGTCTGCGTGGCCGTGGTGGTGCGGGATTCCCCACAGGAATGAAATGGCAGTTCATTCCGCAGGGCGATGGAAAACCACACTATCTAGTTGTCAACGCCGACGAATCGGAGCCGGGAACCTGTAAGGACATCCCGCTCCTCTTCGCGAACCCGCACAGCCTCATCGAGGGCATTGTGATCGCGTGTTATGCCATCAGGTCTTCGCATGCGTTCATCTATCTGCGTGGTGAAGTCGTGCCAGTGCTGCGGCGGTTGCACGAGGCCGTACGTGAGGCCTACGCGGCGGGCTACCTCGGCAAGGACGCACTCGGCAGCGGACTCGACCTCGAACTCACCGTGCACGCGGGCGCGGGCGCGTACATCTGTGGTGAAGAGACCGCACTGCTCGACTCGCTCGAAGGCCGCCGGGGTCAACCGCGGCTCCGTCCCCCCTTTCCTGCCGTCGCAGGGCTCTATGCGTGCCCAACTGTTGTAAATAACGTCGAGTCGATCGCGTCGGTTCCCGCGATTCTGCAAAAGGGAAAAGAATGGTTCCGGTCGATGGGAAGCGAGAAGTCCCCGGGCTTCACGCTCTACTCGCTCAGCGGCCATGTCACCAGTCCGGGCCAGTACGAGGCCCCGCTCGGCATCACGCTCCGCCAACTCCTCGACATGAGCGGCGGGATGCGCTCCGGCCACCGGCTGAAGTTCTGGACACCGGGCGGCTCCTCGACACCGATGTTCACCGACGAGCACCTCGACGTCCCTCTTGACTACGAAGGAGTGGGCGCCGCGGGTTCCATGCTCGGCACAAAAGCACTCCAGTGCTTCGACGAGACCACCTGCGTCGTCCGGGCGGTCACCCGCTGGACCGAGTTCTACGCCCACGAGTCCTGCGGCAAGTGCACGCCCTGCCGTGAAGGGACGTACTGGCTCGTGCAGTTGCTGCGCGACATCGAGGCCGGCAAGGGCGTCATGTCCGACCTCGACAAGCTGAACGACATCGCCGACAACATCAACGGCAAGTCCTTCTGCGCTCTCGGGGACGGCGCCGCCTCGCCGATCTTCTCCTCCCTCAAGTACTTCCGCGAGGAGTACGAGGACCACATCACGGGCCGGGGCTGCCCCTTCGACCCGGCCAAGTCCACGGCCTGGGCCGACCGCACGGAGGTGAACGCATGACGGTGACCACGAGCGCTCCCTCCGGAGGGGGCGACGCGGCGGTCCCGCCGGAAGATCTCGTCTCGCTGAAGATCGACGGCATCGACATCAGCGTGCCCAAGGGCACCCTGGTGATCCGCGCCGCCGAACAGCTCGGCATCGAGATCCCGCGCTTCTGCGACCACCCCCTCCTCGACCCGGCCGGCGCCTGCCGCCAGTGCATCGTCGAGGTCGAGGGCCAGCGCAAGCCCATGGCGTCCTGCACGATCACCTGTACGGACGGGATGGTCGTCAAGACTCACCTCACCTCGCCGGTGGCCGAAAAGGCCCAGCACGGTGTGATGGAGCTGCTCCTCATCAACCACCCGCTCGACTGCCCGGTCTGCGACAAGGGCGGCGAGTGCCCCCTGCAGAACCAGGCCATGTCGCACGGACAGTCGGAGTCCCGCTTCGAGGGCAAGAAGCGGACCTACGAGAAGCCCGTACCGATCTCCACACAGGTGCTGCTCGACCGCGAGCGGTGCGTGCTGTGCGCCCGCTGCACCCGCTTCTCCAACCAGATCGCGGGCGACCCGATGATCGAGCTGATCGAGCGCGGCGCGCTCCAGCAGGTCGGCACCGGTGAGGGAGACCCCTTCGAGTCGTACTTCTCCGGGAACACGATCCAGATCTGCCCGGTCGGCGCGCTGACCTCGGCGGCGTATCGCTTCCGCTCCCGCCCCTTCGACCTCGTCTCCTCGCCCTCGGTGTGCGAGCACTGCTCCGGCGGCTGCGCCACCCGCACCGACCACCGGCGCGGCAAGGTCATGCGGCGCCTGGCGGCCAACGAGCCAGAGGTCAACGAGGACTGGATCTGCGACAAGGGACGCTTCGGCTTCCGCTACGCGCAGAAGCCCGACCGGCTCCAGACGCCCCTCGTCCGCAACGCCGACGGCGTCCTGGAGCCCGCCTCCTGGCCCGAGGCGCTGGAGGCGGCGGCACAGGGACTCCTCGCGGCCCGCAGCCGTACGGGCGTTCTCACCGGCGGCCGGCTCACCGTCGAGGACGCCTACGCGTACAGCAAGTTCGCGCGCGTGGCCCTCGACACCAACGACATCGACTTCCGCGCGCGCGTGCACAGCGCCGAGGAGGCCGACTTCCTGGCCGCCCGGGTCGGCGGACGCGGACGCGACCTCGACGGTACGGGTGTCACGTACACCTCCCTGGAGAAGGCGCCCGCGGTCCTGCTCGTCGGGTTCGAGTCCGAGGAGGAGGCGCCCGGTGTCTTCCTGCGGCTGCGCAAGGCCTGGCGGGGACACGGACAGAAGGTCTTCTCGCTCGCCACGCACGCGACGCGCGGCCTGGAGAAGGCCGGCGGCACGCTGCTCCCCGCCGCCCCCGGCACCGAGACCGAGTGGCTTGACGCGCTCGGGAGCGGGTTCGGGCTGGAGGAGAGCGGGGTGACCGCCGCCGAGGCGCTGCGCACCGAGGGCGCGGTGATCGTCGTGGGAGAGCGGCTGGCCGCTGTGGCGGGCGGTCTCACCGCCGCCGTACGGGCGGCTTCCACGACCGGCGCCCAGCTGGTGTGGATCCCGCGCCGGGCGGGGGAGCGCGGGGCCGTCGAGGCCGGCGCGCTGCCGTCCCTGCTGCCGGGCGGGCGTCCGGCGACCGACCCGCGCGCGAGGGACGAGGTCGCCGTCGCCTGGGGCGTGGCCGAGCTTCCGCACCGCTTCGGCCGTGACACCGGCCAGATCGTCGAGGCCGCCGCCGGAGGCGAGTTGCAGGCCCTGGTGGTCGCCGGCGTCGAGGTCGCCGACCTGCCGGATCCGCCGCGCGCGCGTGAAGCGCTTCGTGAGGTGGGCTTCCTGGTGTCGCTGGAACTGCGGCCCAGCGAGGTCACCGAGAACGCCGACGTCGTACTCCCGGTCGCCGCGGTCGCCGAGAAGGCGGGCACCTTCCTCAACTGGGAGGGCCGGGGCCGTCCCTTCGAGGCCGCGCTCAAGCCCGACCAGATGACCCGGCGTGTCGCGCCGTCCGACGCCCGTGTGCTCCAGATGCTGGCCGACGCCATGGACGTACACCTGGGACTGCCGGATCTGCGGACCGCGCGGGCCGAACTGGACCGACTCGGGTCCTGGGACGGGACGCGGGCCACCAACCCCCTGGAGATCGGTGCCCAGTTGCCACGTCCGGCCGTAGGAGAAGCGGTCCTCGCCGGGCACCGGCTGCTGCTCGACCAGGGGCGTCTCCAGGAGGGCGACGACGCGCTCGCCGGGACGCGGCACGCCGCACACGCGCGCGTGTCGGCCGCCACGGCGGCCGAAGCCGGGGTCAAGGAGGGCGATCTGCTCGCCGTGACCGGTGCCACCGGGACGGTCGAACTCCCCCTCAGGGTCACCGAGATGCCCGACCGCGTGGTCTGGCTGCCGCTGAACTCCACCGGAGGCGGCGTCGCCTCCGACACCGGGGCGCTGCCCGGCGCACTCGTCCGCATCGGCCCGGCGACCCTCGCCTCCGACGCACCCAAGGAGGTGGAGGCATGAGCCCGTACCTCGCCGCTGAAGACCTTTCCCTGTTCGGCACCGACCCGTGGTGGCTGGTCGTCGTCAAGGCGGTCTTCTGCTTCGCCTTCCTGATGATCACCGTGCTGTTCTCCATCGTGTGGGAACGCAAGGTCGTCGCCTGGATGCAGCTGCGCATCGGCCCCAACCGGCACGGCCCCTGGGGCATGCTCCAGTCGCTCGCCGACGGCGTGAAACTGATGCTCAAGGAAGACCTGATCGTCAAGCGCGCGGACAAGGTCGTCTACATCATCGCGCCGGTCATCGCGGCCATCCCGGCCTTCATGGCGATCGCGGTCATCCCCTTCGGACCGGCCGGCAACGAGGTCTCGATCTTCGGCACCCGTACGACGATGCAGCTCACCGACCTGCCGATCGCGATGCTCTACATCCTCGCGGTCGCCTCGGTCGGCATCTACGGCATCGTGCTCGCGGGCTGGAGTTCCGGATCCACCTACCCCCTGCTGGGCGGTCTGCGGTCCTGCGCCCAGATGATCTCGTACGAGATCGCCATGGGCGCCGCCTTCGCCTCGGTGTTCCTCTACTCCGGGTCGATGTCGACCTCGACCATCGTCGAACAGCAGCACGACCGCTGGTACATCGTCCTGCTGCCGGTCTCCTTCCTCATCTACGTCGTGACGATGATCGGCGAGACCAACCGCGCCCCCTTCGACATGCCGGAGTCCGAGGGCGACCTGGTCGGCGGCTTCAACACCGAGTACTCGTCGATCAAGTTCGCGCTGTTCATGCTCGCCGAGTACGTCAACATGGTGACCGTCTCGGCCGTGTCGGTGACGCTCTTCCTGGGCGGCTGGCGGGCTCCCTACCCCATCAGCACCTTCTGGGAGGGCGCCAACCACGGCTGGTGGCCGATGCTCTGGTTCGTCATCAAGGTGCAGCTGCTGCTGTTCTTCTTCATCTGGCTGCGCGGCACCCTCCCGCGCGTGCGCTACGACCAGCTGATGAAGCTCGGCTGGAAGGTCCTGATCCCGGTCTCGCTGGTCTGGCTGATGCTCGTCGCGACCGTACGGACCCTGCGCAACGAGAACTACGACTTCGCCGACATCGCCCTCTACGTCGGCGGCGGTGTCCTCGCCCTGCTGCTGCTCTCCTTCGTGGTCGACATCTTCCGCGACCGGGGCAAGGCGGAGCAGGCAGCCGCTGCCGAACCCGTCGCCTTCGACCCGATGGCGGGCGGATTCCCCGTACCGCCACTGCCGGGACAGGAGGCGCCGGCGGTGCCACGCAGGCGCCCGCGCCGTGAGCGCGAGTTGATTGTCAGTGGTGGGCCCGATACTGGCAGTGACGGATCTCTGGATGGAAAGGAGGCGTCCGATGGCTGAGGAGCCAAAGGAGACCGGGCAGTCGAAGCCCGGCTTCCAGAACCCCGTGGCCGGCTTCGGCGTGACCTTCAAGGCCATGTTCAAGAAGCGGCTGACCGAGCAGTACCCCGAGCAGGAGAAGACCACCGCTCCCCGGTTCCACGGACGGCACCAGCTCAACCGCCATCCGGACGGCCTGGAGAAGTGCGTCGGCTGCGAACTGTGCGCCTGGGCCTGCCCCGCGGACGCCATCTATGTGGAGGGCGCCGACAACACCGACGAGGAGCGCTACTCGCCGGGTGAGCGGTACGGCGCGGTCTACCAGATCAACTACGCCCGCTGCATCCTGTGCGGGCTGTGCATCGAGGCGTGCCCCACGCGCGCGTTGACGATGACGAACGAGTTCGAGCTGGCCGACAGCAGCCGCGCCAACCTCATCTACACCAAGGAACAGCTGCTCGCCGGACTCGACGAGGGCATGGTCGAATCGCCCCACTCGATCTTCCCGGGCACCGACGAGCAGGACTACTACCAGGGGCTGGTCACCGAGGCCGCCCCCGGCACGGTGCGTCAGGTAGCCGTCTCCAGGGGCGAGAAGCCCGAGGAAGAGGGGGTGGGAGCATGAGCGCGCAGCTCGCCGCCGCAGCCACTCTTTCTGCCGGCACCTCCACGGGTGAGGCCTTCCAGTTCTGGGTGCTCGGCACCGTAGCCGTAGCCGGCGCCCTGTGCACCGTCTTCATGAGGCGGGCCGTGCACAGCGCGCTCTGTCTCGCCGCAACCATGATCATCCTGGCGGTGTTCTACCTGGCCAACGGCGCCTACTTCCTGGGCGTCGTCCAGATCGTCGTCTACACCGGCGCGATCATGATGCTGTTCCTCTTCGTGGTCATGCTCGTCGGTGTCACCGCCGCGGACTCCCTCAAGGAGACCATCAAGGGCCAGCGCTGGCTGGCCCTGCTGTGCGGGCTCGGCTTCGGCGTCCTCCTGGTCGCGGGCATCGGAAACGCCTCCCTGAAGGAGTTCGCCGGCCTCGGCCAGGCCAACGCGAACGGCAACGTGGAGGGCCTGGCCGCCCTCATCTTCACGAAGTACGTGTTCGCCTTCGAGATCACCGGTGCCCTGCTGATCACGGCCGCCGTCGGCGCCATGGTGCTCACGCACCGCGAGCGCACCGAGCGCGCCAAGACCCAGCGCGAGATGTCGGAAGAGCGCGTGCGGGGCAAGCACCTGCCACCGCTGCCCGCCCCCGGTGTGTACGCCCGGCACAACGCGGTGGACGTCGCGGGCCTGCTGCCCGACGGCACCCCGGCCGAACTGTCGGTCATGCAGACGCTGCGTCAGCGCGGCCAGATCCGTGATGTGTCCGCCGAGGCCATCAACGACCTCAAGGCCCTGGAACAGCGCGCCGAGGACCGTCTGGAGCGCACCAACATCGGACCGGCCAGTAGTGCAGCCGGTCGCTCGGACAGCGGGGAGGCGTCGAAGTGAACCCGGTCAACTACCTGTATCTCGCCGCCCTGTTGTTCACGATCGGCGCCACCGGTGTCCTGATCAGGCGCAACGCGATCGTCGTCTTCATGTGCATCGAGCTGATGCTCAACGCCTGCAACCTCGCGTTCGTCACCTTCTCCCGGATGCACGGCAATCTCGACGGGCAGGTCATCGCCTTCTTCACGATGGTCGTCGCCGCCGCGGAGGTCGTCGTCGGGCTCGCGATCATCGTGTCCCTGTTCCGTTCCCGCCACTCGGCCTCGGTCGACGACGCCAGCCTGATGAAGCTGTAAGGGGTCGCTGAACCGTGAACGCTGAGAATCTGATTGCGCTGCTGGTGGCGGCGCCTCTGCTCGGAGCGGCCGTACTGCTGTGCGGCGGCCGGCGGCTGGACGCCGTCGGCCACTGGATCGGCACGGCGCTGGCCGCCGGCTCCTTCGTGATCGGCGTGGTCCTCTTCGTCGACATGCTGGGCAAGGACGCCGAGCACCGCGCCCTGATGCAGCACCTGTTCAGCTGGGTCCCTGTCGAGGGCTTCCAGGCCGACGTCGCCTTCCAGCTCGACCAACTGTCGATGACGTTCGTCCTGCTGATCACCGGCGTCGGCTCGCTGATCCACGTGTACTCGATCGGGTACATGGAGCACGACGAGCGGCGCCGCCGCTTCTTCGGCTATCTGAACCTGTTCCTCGCGGCGATGCTGCTGCTCGTCCTCGCCGACAACTACCTGCTGCTGTACGTCGGCTGGGAGGGCGTCGGCCTCGCCTCGTTCCTCCTGATCGGCTTCTGGCAGCACAAGCCCAGCGCCGCGACCGCCGCGAAGAAGGCGTTCCTGGTCAACCGTGTCGGCGACATGGGCCTGTCGATCGCCATCATGCTGATGTTCACCACCTTCGGGACCTTCACCTTCGGGCCGGTCCTCGAAGCCACCGGTGAGACGGGTGAGGGCAAGCTCACCGCCATCGCCCTGATGCTGCTGCTCGCAGCCTGCGGCAAGTCCGCCCAGGTGCCGCTGCAGTCCTGGCTCGGGGACGCGATGGAGGGCCCGACCCCGGTCTCGGCCCTCATCCACGCGGCGACGATGGTGACCGCGGGCGTGTACCTGATCGTCCGGTCCGGGGAGATCTTCAACGCGGCGCCCGACGCCCAGTTGGTGGTCACCGTGGTCGGTGCCGTCACGCTCCTCTTCGGTGCGATCGTCGGTTGCGCGAAGGACGACATCAAGAAGGCGCTGGCCGGCTCGACCATGTCGCAGATCGGCTACATGATCCTCGCGTCCGGCCTCGGCCCCATCGGCTACGTCTTCGCGATCATGCACCTGGTGACCCACGGCTTCTTCAAGGCCGGACTGTTCCTCGGCGCCGGCTCGGTCATGCACGGCATGAACGACGAGGTCGACATGAGGAAGTACGGCGGCCTGCGCAAGCACATGCCCGTCACCTTCGTGACCTTCGGCCTCGGCTACCTCGCCATCATCGGCTTCCCGGGTCTGTCCGGCTTCTTCTCCAAGGACAAGATCATCGAGGCGGCGTTCGCCAAGGGTGGCACCGAGGGCTGGATCCTCGGCGGCGTGGCTCTGCTCGGCGCGGCCATCACCGCGTACTACATGACGCGAGTGATGCTGATGACGTTCTTCGGCGAGAAGCGCTGGCAGCCCGACGAGAATGGCAACGAGCCGCACCCGCACGAGTCCCCGAAGTCCATGACGATCCCCATGATCGTGCTGGCCTTCGGGTCGGTCTTCGCGGGCGGGATCTTCGGCATCGGCGACCGCTTCCTGAACTGGCTGGAGCCCGTCACCGAGCACGCGCACGGACACCCGCCGATCAGCGCCCTCACGGTCACGCTGGCCACCATGGTCGTGCTCGTCATCGGCGTCGGTACCGCGTACGCCCAGTACGGGCGCCGTCCGGTCCCGGTCGTCGCTCCGCGCGGATCGCTGCTCACCCGGGCCGCCCGGCGCGACCTCCTCCAGGACGACTTCAACCACGTCGTCCTCGTACGCGGCGGAGAGCACCTCACACGCTCCCTGGTGTACGTCGACCACACCCTGGTCGACGGGGTCGTCAACGGCACGGCGGCCTCCATGGGCGGCCTCTCCGGACGGCTCCGCAAGCTGCAGAACGGCTACGCGCGCTCGTACGCGGTCTCGATGTTCGGGGGTGCGGCGATCCTCATCGCCGCGACCCTGCTGATGAGGGCGGTCTGATACCGATGTCCTTTCCCCTCCTGACAGCGACGGCGGCGCTCCCGGCCCTCGGGGCGATCGCCACGGCGGCCGTACCGGCCGCGCGGCGCACCGCCGCCAAGTGGCTGGCGCTGCTCGTCTCGCTCGCCACGCTGGTGCTCGCCGCGGTCGTCCTGGTGCGCTTCGACCCGGGCGGCGACCGCTACCAGCTCACCGAATCCCGCGCCTGGATCAAGGACTTCGGGGTGCGGTACGAGCTGGGTGTGGACGGCATCGCCGTGGTGCTCATCGCGCTGACCGCACTGCTGATCCCGTTCGTGATCCTGGCCGGCTGGCACGACGCCGACCCCCTGGAGACCGGGGACGCATCTCTTAGCAGCTTCGCTGCGGGGCGCTGGCGGCCAACCCAGGGCTTCTTCGCGCTGATCCTGGCCGTCGAGGCGATGGTGATCATCTCCTTCGAGGCCACCGACGTCTTCCTCTTCTACATCTTCTTCGAAGCCATGCTCATCCCGATGTACTTCCTCATCGGCGGCTTCGGGGACCGTGCCCACGAGCACGGCGAGGAGACGGCGTCCACCCAACGCTCGTATGCGGCCGTGAAGTTCCTCCTCTACAACCTCGTCGGCGGCCTGATCATGCTGGCTGCGGTGATCGGCCTCTATGTGGTGGCCGGGAACTTCTCGCTCACGCAGATCGCCGCCGCACGGGCCGACGGCTCGTTGCACATGGCGACGAACACCGAACGCTGGCTGTTCCTGGGCTTCTTCTTCGCCTTCGCGGTGAAGGCGCCGCTGTGGCCGCTGCACACCTGGCTGCCCAACGCCATGGGGGAGGCCACCACGCCGGTCGCCGTGCTGATCACGGCGGTCGTCGACAAGGTGGGCACCTTCGCGATGCTCCGCTTCTGCCTCCAGCTGTTCCCGGAGGCGTCGAAGTGGGCGACGCCCGTCATCCTCGTACTGGCGCTGATCAGCATCATCTACGGGGCGCTGCTCGCGGTCGGGCAGCGGGACATCAAGCGGCTGGTCGCGTACGCGTCGATCTCGCACTTCGGGTTCATCGTCCTGGGCATCTTCGCGATGACCAGCCAGGGCCAGTCGGGCGCGACGCTGTACATGGTCAACCACGGGATCTCGACGGCCGCGTTGATGCTGGTGGCCGGCTTCCTGATCTCGCGGCGCGGCTCGCGGCTCATCGCCGACTACGGAGGCGTCCAGAAGGTCGCCCCGGTGCTCGCCGGCACGTTCCTGATCGGTGGGCTCGCGACCCTGTCGCTCCCGGGCCTCGCGCCCTTCGTGAGCGAGTTCCTGGTCCTGGTCGGCACGTTCGCGCGCTACCCGGTGGTCGGCATCATCGCCACCTTCGGCATCGTCCTCGCCGCGCTCTACACCCTCGTCCTCTACCAGAGGACGATGACGGGCCCGGTGAAGGCGGAGGTCGCCGAGATGCCGGATCTCAGGCTGCGTGAACTCGTGGTCGTGACGCCACTGATCGTCCTGCTGATCTTCCTGGGCGTCTATCCGAAGCCCTTGACGGACATCGTCAACCCGGCGGTCAAGCAGACCATGTCCGACGTCCAGAAGAAGGACCCCCAGCCCGAGGTGGAGGCGGCCAAGTGAGCGCAGCAGCCGTCCACAGCCTGTGGACAACGGCGGCCGATCCGATTTCCAAGATCGACGCGCCGAAGATCGAATACGGGCAGTTGTCGCCCACCCTGATCGTCATCGGTGCGGCGATCGTCGGGATCCTGGTCGAGGCGTTCGTGCCCCGCAAATCCCGCTACTACGTACAGCTGTTCGTGTCCGTCGTCGCCCTCGCCGCCGCGTTCGCCGCGGTCGTGGGGCTCGCGACGAGCGGGTACGGCACCACCAAGGCCGGCATCGCGGCCATGGGCGCGATCGCAGTCGACGGGCCCGCACTGTTCCTGCAGGGCACGATCCTGCTCGCGGGACTCGTCGGACTGTTCACCTTCGCCGAACGGCGCCTCGACCCCGAGGCCCACGGCAACCGCGTCGACTCGTTCGCGGCGCAGGGCGCGTCCGTGCCGGGCAGCGACAGCGAACAGGCCGCGGTGAAAGCCGGGTTCACCACCACCGAGGTGTTCCCGCTGCTGCTGTTCGCGATCGGCGGCATGCTGGTCTTCCCCTCGGCCAACGACCTGCTGACCCTGTTCGTGGCCCTGGAAGTCTTCTCGCTCCCGCTGTACCTGCTGTGCGCCCTGGCCCGCCGCAAGCGGCTCATGTCGCAGGAGGCCGCGGTCAAGTACTTCCTGCTCGGCGCCTTCGCCTCCGCGTTCACCCTGTTCGGCATCGCCCTGCTGTACGGCTACGCGGGCTCGGTGTCGTACGGAACGATCGCCCAGGTCGTCGACGGCACCATCAAGAACGTCGACCCGGCACTCGCCGACACCATGGGCAACGACGCGCTGCTGCTCATCGGCGCCGCGATGATCGTCATGGGTCTGCTGTTCAAGGTCGGCGCCGTGCCGTTCCACATGTGGACGCCGGACGTGTACCAGGGCGCGCCCACCCCGGTGACGGGCTTCATGGCGGCGGCGACGAAGGTGGCGGCGTTCGGCGCGCTGCTGCGGCTGCTGTACGTCGTGCTGCCGGGCCTGCGCTGGGACTGGCGGCCGGTCATGATGGGCGTCGCGGTCGTCACCATGCTGGGCGGCGCGATCGTCGCGATCACCCAGACCGACATCAAGCGGCTGCTGGCCTACTCGTCCATCGCGCACGCCGGGTTCATCCTCGCGGGTGTCATCGCGATGACACCGGACGGGGTCTCCTCCGTCCTGTTCTATCTGGGCGCGTACTCGTTCGTCACGATCGGGGCGTTCGCCGTGGTCACCCTGGTGCGGGACGCCGGGGGAGAGGCGACCCACCTGTCCAAGTGGGCGGGGCTGGGACGCCGTTCGCCGCTGGTGGCCGCCGTGTTCGCGGTGTTCCTGCTGGCTTTCGCCGGAATTCCGCTGACCTCCGGCTTCGCCGGGAAGTTCGCCGTGTTCAAGGCGGCGGCCGAGGGCGGCGCGGGATCGCTGGTGGTGGTCGGTGTGATCTCGTCGGCGATCGCCGCGTTCTTCTACATCAGGGTGATCGTGCTGATGTTCTTCAGCGAGCCCCGGCCCGACGGCCCCACCGTCGCCGTGCCGTCGCCGCTGACCATGACGGCGATCGGGGTGGGGGTGGCGGTCACCGTGGTGCTGGGTGTGGCGCCGCAGTACTTCCTCGACCTGGCGAACCAGGCGGGCGTCTTCGTGCGCTGAGCAGCGGTTTCGCGGATTGCGCAGGGCCCCGGTCTCCTTGTGGGACCGGGGCCCTGCGCGTGTTCATGGCGTCGGGCACGTCACCGTGGGATTCCAGCGGGCGAACGTGCCGCTGGGGTTGTTCTTCCAGACCCAGGCGTGCAGGTCGTAGTGGATCGGCATGCCGGGCGCGTGGCCGAGCATCGGACCGTCGAAGGGGACACCGAACATGCTGGGCCGGTCGTCGTCGGTCGCCAGATCCTGGTCCTTGTCCACCACGATCCACTCCGCGGCGACGAGCCTGCGCGAGTCGGCGTCGGCGCTCGGGGTGCCGACAGGCGGAGTGCCCCCGTCCGGCGTGTCGAGGCCGTCGACCCAGCTCGCGTCGGACGCCTCGTCCATCCAGTCCTCGTTGGCCCTGTCCTCGTACAGCAGAGCGGCCGGCTTCGCTGGATCGAGTGAACCGTAGAGCTTCTCGTTGATGTAGTGGAAGCCCATCCCACCCAGTGTCGGGTGGGCTCCGCAGAAGACGGGCTTGTAGCCGTCCGCGACCGCGGACGGGGCGTACTGGTACTTCGCGGTGCCTTCGAGCGTCTTTGCCGACTCGGTCCAGACCGTGGGGTCGGCGGGGTCGACCGGCGCGGAGTGCGCGGGGGCGACGGCCAGGGAGAGGGATGCGGCGGCCGTGGCGAGGGCGACGGCGACCTTGAGCTGGCGGCGGGGCATGTGGGCACTCCTTGAGCGGGAGAGGCGCACGGGAGGGCGCCGGTCCGAGAGGCGCACACGGGGCGCCGGTCCGTTCGGCGGGCCTCCCCTTGTCCCGCCCGAGCAGCATGTCCCGGGGCCTTCGGAGGCGCCACGCGAAGGGGCCCGATGGGCTGAACACCCCGGCCCGGGGGAGAGGCCCGGTGCAACGGGACAGGGGTGCGGCAGGGCTGCCTGTGGATAACTCCGGGGCTGTCGGTGCGGGCCCCTATGGTGGACGCAGTGGTCGAGGCGCGACGTACGGGGGACACGACGATGAGCGCGATGAGCGTGATGGGCGGGTCGGGTGTGATGACGGAAGCCGGAGAGGGTCCGGGAGCGGTCGGGGCGGAGGGCAGCGAGGCGCTGGCCACGCTGCACCGGGTCTTCGGGTACGACTCCTTCCGCGGCGAGCAGGCAGCCGTCATCGAGCATGTGGTGGCGGGCGGCGACGCCGTCGTCCTGATGCCGACCGGTGGCGGCAAGTCGCTCTGCTACCAGATTCCGTCCCTGGTCAGACCGGGTACGGGGATCGTCGTCTCGCCGCTCATCGCGCTGATGCAGGACCAGGTGGACGCACTGCGGGCGCTCGGTGTGCGGGCCGGGTTCATGAACTCCACGCAGGACTTCGACGAGCGGCGGGTCGTGGAGGCCGAGTTCCTGGCCGGAGAGCTGGACCTCCTGTACCTGGCTCCGGAGCGGCTGCGTCTGGAGTCGTCACTGGACCTGCTCTCACGCGGGAAGATCGCTGTTTTCGCCATCGACGAGGCACACTGCGTCTCGTCGTGGGGGCACGACTTCCGGCCCGACTACCTGGCGCTGTCGTTGCTGGGCGAGCGCTGGCCGGACGTCCCGCGGATCGCGCTCACGGCGACGGCCACGCACGCCACGCACCAGGAGATCACCCAGCGGCTGGGCATGCCGGACGCCCGTCACTTCGTGGCGAGTTTCGACCGGCCCAACATCCAGTACCGGATCGTTCCCAAGGCCGACCCCAAGAAGCAGCTGCTGTCCTTCCTGAAGGAGGAGCACGCGGGCGACGCCGGCATCGTCTACTGCCTCTCGCGGAACTCCGTGGAGCGCACGGCGGAGTTCCTGTCCGCCAACGGCGTGCGGGCGGTGCCGTACCACGCGGGACTGGACGCGGGCACGCGTGCGGCTCACCAGTCACGCTTCCTGCGGGAGGACGGTCTCGTCGTCGTGGCGACCATCGCCTTCGGCATGGGCATCGACAAACCCGATGTCCGGTTCGTCGCCCACTACGACCTGCCCAAGTCCGTCGAGGGCTACTACCAGGAGACGGGCCGCGCGGGACGCGACGGACTGCCGTCCACCGCCTGGATGGCGTACGGACTGAACGACGTCATACAGCAACGGAAACTGATCCAGGGCGGGGACGGCGACGAGGCGCACCGGCGCAGGTCCGCCGCCCACCTGGACGCGATGCTGGCCCTGTGCGAGACGGTGCAGTGCCGACGCAGTCAGCTGCTGGCCTACTTCGGGCAGGACCCGGAGCCGGGTGGTTGCGGCAACTGCGACACGTGCCTGGTGCCACCGGAGACATGGGACGGCACGGTCGCCGCGCAGAAGGTGCTGTCGACGGTGTGGCGGCTGGAGCGTGAGCGGCGGCAGAAGTTCGGCGCGGTGCAGATCGTGGACATTCTGCTGGGTCGGCGGACCGCCAAGGTGATCCAGTTCGACCACGACCAGCTCTCCGTGTTCGGCATCGGCGAGGAACTGGCCGAGGGCGAATGGCGCGGCGTCGTACGGCAGATGCTGGCGCAGGGACTCCTCGCGGTCGAGGGGGAGTACGGGACGCTGGTGCTGACCGAGGAGAGCGGGTCGGTGCTGCGGCGCGAGCGGGACGTGCCCTTGCGGAAGGAACCGAAGAAGGCGGCGACCGCGCGGTCGGCCGGCGGCCGGGGCGAGCGGAAGGCGAAGGCAGCGGCAGCGGCGGCCGAGCTGTCCGCGGAGCTGCAGCCGGCGTTCGAGGCACTGCGGACCTGGCGTGGTGAACAGGCCCGTGAGCAGGGGGTTCCGGCGTACGTCATCTTCCACGATGCCACGCTCAGGGAGATCGTCAGTGTCTGGCCCGAGTCGGTCGCTGAGCTGGGCGGAATCAGCGGGGTGGGCGAGAAGAAGCTCGCCACCTACGGGGAGGGTGTGCTGAAGGCGCTCGCGGCGCTGGGCGGGGCGCCGGCGTCCGGGGCGGGGACCGCGCCCGGCTCCACGGGCAGCGCGGGCGAGGGCGCGAGATCCGGGCCGGCACCGGACCGGGCGGGGCCCGACGACTGGCCCGAGATGGACATGGAGCCCGAGCCGGAGGACTGGATGTAGAGGGTGGAGGGGGCTGGTTATCGGGGGAGTGCGCGGGGCGGGGCCGAAGGCGCGCCCGTTTCCCTCTCCCGGTGCCGGATCGCCTGCCCCGCCCACTGCTCCCTGCTGCCACGGCGTTCGCTCAGCTCGGCGGAGTGATGTGGCCCGTCACCTCGCCCAGGCCTACGCGGGTGCCGTTCGGACCCGGGGCCCAGGCGGTCAGGGTGACCTGGTCGCCGTCCTCCAGGAAGGTGCGCTTGCCGGTGGGGAGGTCGAGGGGGGCGGTGCCGTTCCAGGTGAGTTCGAGGAGGGAGCCGCGTTCTCGTTCGGTGGGGCCGCTGACCGTGCCCGAGCCGTAGAGGTCGCCGGTGCGCAGGGAGGCACCGTTGACGGTCATGTGGGCGAGTTGCTGTGCGGCCGTCCAGTACATGGTGGAGAAGGGGGGCTCGGAGATGGTGTGGCCGTTCACGGCGACGGAGATACGCAGGTCGTAGCCGCCGGGCTCCTCCTCGGCGTCGTCGAGGTAGGGAAGCAGAGGGTGGGTGCGGGCAGGCGGGGCGATACGGGCATCCTCCAGGGCGTCCAGCGGTGTGATCCACGCCGAGACGGACGTGGCGAAGGACTTGCCGAGAAACGGGCCCAGCGGGACGTACTCCCAGGCCTGGATGTCGCGGGCGGACCAGTCGTTCAGGAGGCAGAGGCCGAAGACGTGGTCCCGGAACGCTGACAGTGCCACGGGGCTGCCCATGGACGACGGTGTCCCCACCACGAAGCCGACCTCCGCCTCGATGTCCAGGCGGACCGACGGGCCGAAGAGCGGGGCCGGGTCGGTGGGGGCCTTGCGCTGGCCCGACGGGCGTACGACCTCCGTGCCGGACACCACGACCGTGCCCGAGCGGCCGTGGTAACCGATCGGCAGATGCTTCCAGTTGGGGGTCAGGGAGTCCGCGGCGTCGGGGCGGAAGATCTGGCCGACGTTCCGGGCGTGGTTCTCGGAGGCGTAGAAGTCGACGTAGTCCGCGACCTCGAAGGGAAGGTGCAGCGTCACCGACGAGAGGGGGTGCAGGAGGGGGGCGACGGCGTCCTGGTGGGACGGCACCGTGACCCAGGCCGTGAGAGCGCGGCGGATGTCGGACCAGGTGGTGCGGCCCGCGGCGAGAAGGGGGTTGAGGGTCGGGCGGGCCAGTACGGAGACGTAGGGGGAGCCGAGTGCGGCGGCTGCCGCGCCCGCGTCCAGGACATGGTCGCCGAGACGGACGCCGACCCGGCGGTCCGTGGAGCCGGCCGGGGAGAACACACCGTAAGGGAGGTTGTGCGGGCCGAAGGGGTCGCCCTCGGGGACATCGAAGGGGGGCATGGGGTGCTGCCTCGCTCTCGTGTGCCGTGTGCTCAAGTGGTCGCGCCACAGGTTACGGGTGAGTTGCGGGCTCAGGGCAGTGTCCCCAGTGTCTAAAGAGTTCGTAATGTCCGGATAAGCCTTGTCCGGAGCCTGTGATTCCGGCTTAGCGTCCTTTGGGGGACATGGACGGGGTGGGGCCGGTCCGTAGGGGGGACACGTGGGGGGACCCGTGGCCAGGAACAGCAGTGTGCCGTTTTCGGCCGACCATGCAGTGCCGGCGCTGATCGTGAAGTTCGGTGACTATCCACTGCACCACGGAGGCGTCGGGGCGATTCGCAGCCTGGGGCGGCTGGGCGTTCCGATGTACGCGATCACCGAGGACCCTTACACGCCTGCGGCCTCGTCACGCTATCTGCGGCGCGCGTTCGTCTGGCCGACCACCGGAACCGAGGAACCGGAGCGGCTCGTCGAGGGGTTGCTGCGGATCGGGAAGCGGATCGGGCGCCCCGCGGTCCTCGTTCCCACGGACGAGGAGGCGGCCGTACTGATCGCCGAGCGTCAGAAGGAACTCGGCGACGCGTTTCTCTTCCCGCGCGTGGAAGCGGGACTGCCGCGCCGGCTCGCCAGCAAACAGGGGCTGCACGAGTTGTGCGTGGAGCACGGCATACCGACTCCGGCAGCCTCCTTTCCGCGGTCGTACGACGACATCGAGCGGTTCGCGCGGACGGCACGGTTCCCGGTGGTGGCCAAGAACCGGGAGGCGTTCGTTCGGCGCGCCCGGCCCGCTGTCAACGGCACTACCCGCATCGGGAGTCGGGACGCGCTGCTGTCCCTGGCGCGCGACTGGGGTGAGTGTCCCGGCGTGATCCTTCAGGAGTACCTGCCCCGGGAGGAGGCCGAGGACTGGATCGTGCACGCCTACTTCGACGCGGACTCGAACCCGCGGGCGTTGTTCACGGGCGTGAAGGTCCGTTCCTGGCCGCCGCACGCAGGAATGACGGCAAATGCATACGTCGTCGACAATCCGGAACTCGCGGACATCGCCGAGCGTTTCATCAAACAGATCGGCTTCACCGGAATCATCGACCTCGACCTGCGCTTCGACCGGCGCGACGGACAGTACAAGCTCCTCGACTTCAACCCGCGGATGGGCGCCCAGTTCCGGCTCTTCGAGAGCGAGTCGGGCGTGGACGTCGTCCGGGCCATGCATCTCGATCTGACCGGGCGCACCGTTCCGGAGGGGGAACAGCGCGCCGGGCACCGGTACATCGTGGAGAACATCGACCTGCCCGCCCTCCTCGCCTATCGGCGCAGCGGCTACACGACGCCGCACGCGCCGACCCGGGCGAGCGGGACGGAACTGGCCTGGCTCGCGGGTGACGACCCGCTGCCGTTCGTCACGATGCTCGCCCGCTTCGTGCGGCCGGGCGCGAAGCATCTGTATCAGCTGTGGCGGACCAGCCGTCGTGGCGGTGGCTGACGACAGGGAAACAACAGAGCAGCACGAAGTGGCGAAGCAGCGTCCTGGGGAGGGACTTCGTGAATCATCCGGTAGCGGTTATCGGCGCGGGACCGTTCGGCCTGTCCACCGCCGCGCATCTGCGGGCCCGGGGCATTCCGGTGAGAGTGTTCGGCGAGCCCATGGTGAGCTGGCGGGACCACATGCCCGCCGGGATGCTCCTGAAGTCGACGCCTGCGGCCTCCAGCATCGATGCCCCGCAACGTGGTCACACCCTGGCGGACTACTGCGACGCGGCGGGGGTGCCCCGGCTGGTCACGGACGAGGACATCATCCCGGTGGAGACCTTCATCGCGTACGGCGAGTGGTTCCAGCAGCGGCTGGTGCCCGAGCTGGAGCGGGTGCGGGTGGTGTCCGTGGACCGGCGACACAAGGGCACCGACAGCCATGGCGCGAGCAGTCCCGGCAGCGGTGGTGGCTTCGAACTCAAGCTGGAATCAGGCGAGTTGTTCTCCGCGCGGGCGGTCGTGGTGGCGACAGGCCTGTCCGGGCTCGCGCATCTGCCCCCGGAGCTGGCCGACGCCGCGCCGGACGGGCCCTCGCCCACGGGACCGGTGTCCCACAGTTCGCAGCACCACGACCTGAGCCGGTTCGCGGGCAGAGAGCTGATCGTCGTAGGCGCGGGCCAGTCCGCGCTGGAGACGGCGGCGCTGGCGGCGGAGGCGGGGGCACAGGTAAGGGTGGTGTCGCGGGGGAGCGGTCGCGTCGCCTTCGGCGCGCCCCCGTGGCGGCAGCCCAGGCTGCGGCCCGAGTCGCCGTTCGGCAACGCGTGGTCGCTCTGGGCCCTCACCTACTACCCGCACCCCTACCGCTACCTCCCGGCCCGGGCCCGCCACTACCTGGTCCGCCGGGTCCTCGGACCGCTCGGGGCGTGGTGGCTGCGCGACCGGTTCGAGGGGAAGGTGCAGGTGAGTGAGGTCGCGCGGATAGTCCGGGCGGGGGTTACGGGGGCTGCAGGGGATATGGCGGCTCCGAGGGCGGCCCAGGCGCAGGGCGTGAAGGGTGCGAAGGGCGCCGGCGGTGCGGCGGAGGCGAACGGCTCGGGGAGCGGGGTGGGCTTCGTCGGCGGGCGGCCGGTGTTGACCGTGCGGGAACTGGGCGGCCGTACACGGGAGTTGTCGGCCGACCATGTCATAGCCGCGACCGGCTACCGCGTCGACATCGCCGCGATGGACTTCCTCGGGCATGAGCTGCGTACCGAGCTGGCGGTGAGCCGGGGGACGCCGAGGCTCGGTACCGGGTATGTGTCCTCGGTACCCGGGTTGTACTTCACGGGGTTGCCGGCGGCCGCTTCGTACGGGCCGGTGATGCGGTTCGTGTGCGGTACGGAGTTCGCGTCACCGCGGTTGGCGGGGCATCTGGCGGCGGCGCACGGGTAGGGCGCGGGTGGGGTGGAGGTGGGGCACGGTTCTGGCCGCCTGGTCCGCCTGGTCGGTCAACGTGTACCGCGCTCGATCTTGTGAACCAAGGGCTCGCCGCACCGTGTCGTCGGGCCGCTCGTGTCGTCCTGCACCAGTCCCCGCACCAGCCCCTGCACCAGCCCCTGCACCAGCGCCTGTGGCAGGAACTGGCGTAGGTGCCGGGGCTGTTGCTGCCGAGAGAGCGAACGTCGTCCGGTTCGGACGGAGACCGATGGGTCGAACGATCCGTATTCTCTGGATCATGGCCGCTCCCACCGCATACGCACTGATCGCCACGGACCTGGACGGAACGCTCCTGCGTGCCGACGACACGCTCTCCGACCGGTCGCGGGCCGCGCTGGCGCGCGCCACGGCCGCGGGCGCCCGGCATCTGGTCGTGACAGGGCGGCCGGCTCCGAGAGTCCGGCCGCTGCTCGACGACCTCGGCGCCGGGGGGCTCGCGGTGTGCGGGCAGGGAGCGCAGGTGTACGACGCCGGCGCGGACCGTCTGCTCTGGTCGGTGACCCTGGACCAGGAGCTGGCGGAGACCGCGCTCGGCAAGATCGAGGCCGAGGTCGGGCAGGTGTATGCCGCCGTCGACCAGGACGGTGTCGACGGGCTCACGCTCATCGAACCCGGGTATCTGATGCCGCACCCGACGCTGCCCGCCGTACGGGTGCCGCACCGGGACGACTTGTGGACCGCGCCCATCAGCAAGGTACTGCTGCGCCACCCGTCCCTGTCCGACGACGAGTTGGCGTCGGCGGCGCGCGGAGCGGTCGGTTCCCTCGCGACGGTCACCATGTCGGGGCCGGGCACCGTCGAACTCCAGCCATGCGGGATCACCAAGGCGACGGGGCTCGCGCTGGCCGCCGAGTATCTCGGACTGACCGCGTCCGCCACCATCGCCTTCGGCGACATGCCCAACGACATCCCGATGTTCGACTGGGCGGCCCACGGAGTCGCCATGGCCAACGCCCATCCCGAACTCAGGGCCGTGGCCGACGAGGTCACCCTCTCGAACGAGGACGACGGGATCGCGGTGGTGCTGGAGCGGCTGTTCGGGGGCGGGTCGGGCCGGTAGGAGGCCTGGGCCGCATACCGACCCTGGTCCGCCTAGTAGGCCCCGAACACGTTGTCGATCGATCCGTAGCGCGCCGCCGCGTAGTTGCAGGCCGCGGTGATGTTCGCGATCGGGTCGTAGGGGTCGTACGAGGTGCCGGCGACGTGGTACGCGGCGAAGGTGGGGTCGATGACCTGGAGGAGGCCCTTGGAGGGGGTGCCGGCTGCCGCGTTCGAGTCCCAGTTGTTGATGGCGTACGGGTTGCCGGACGACTCGCGTATGACGTTGCGGTAGATGCCGTCGTACGTTCCGGGGATTCCGTTCTGCGCCATGATGTCGAGCGACTCGCGGATCCAGCCGTCCAGGTTGTTCGCGTAGTACGTCGTCGTCGATGACGTGACGGACGGGGCGGCTGATGCCGTCGTCGCGGTCAGGAAGGGGATCGCCAAGGCTGCGGCGGCCGTTGTGGTGATGGCGAGTGTGCGTGTGAGTGCGAGCGGGCGGCGAGGGGTTCTCGCGCGGTGGTGCCGGGCTCGTACGGGCATGGTGGGTCCTCTCCGGCGCCTGCGAGGTGAGCTGTCGGGTTCGGGCGGGAGATGCCCGGCCGTGCGCGCTGTCGGCGTACGGCTTCACCCCTAGCCGCTCCGGCGCGAATGTCCGGACCGGCGGCCTACCTGGGTCCCCCGCTCCTGCCTGCGTGAGTCATGTGTGGGTGGGTGGGTTTTCTGCTCTGCGGGCGGTGGCAGGATTCGGCGGTCCGCCCGGCGTGGCGCGAAACGTATGCGAGAGCACACGGATGGAACAAGGGGCAGAAATGCAGGACTTGCTCATTTAGAACGCCCATTGGGGATAAAACGGGCAATAGGTAAAAGGTGGGTGGGGGGTAACTTGCCTTTTGCGAATGGGGAGTTTGAAAGGTGGGGATGGAGGGGGTGGCTTGTGGGCGTGACTCGAATCACGGAGTGGGGGTAGTGGTGACCCAGACGTAGTGGGCGGAGGTTTTGGGGTGTTTGGTGCTGCTTGCGCGCTTGTGTCCGTTGCTGAGGTGAGGTGATGTATGCGCGTCCGAGCCCGTCGGGCGGGTCGGGATGTTTATAAATGTCCATGCTTTGGGCTGATCAAAAACATTCCGGCCGTGATCCGATACCGCCTGGCCTGGACGGGCGGGCGCTCGCGGTGATCGAAACGTGACCGGATACGCTGACTTGAGTGATGGCAGCGATCTATCGACACACCGTGTGACCGCCAGTAGACACCAGCAGACAGGAGATCCCTCGTGACCGTCGTCGGGCCGTTCGGGCTGAGCGTGCGGGACCAGGCTCTCGAAGCCGATGTCCAGGCCGGATTGGCGGCTGTCGAGGAAGGGTTGCTCGAAGCCACCAAGAGCGAGGTCCCCTTCATCACGGAGGCCGCGCAGCATCTCGTACGGGCCGGCGGGAAGCGGTTCCGGCCACTGCTCGTGATGCTCGCCGCGCAGTTCGGGGACCGGCATGCGCCGGGGATCGTGCCGTCCGCGGTGGTGGTGGAGCTGACCCACCTCGCGACGCTGTATCACGACGATGTCATGGACGAGGCCGAGGTGCGGCGCGGGGTGCCCAGCGCCAACACGCGCTGGGGGAACTCCGTCGCGGTCCTCACCGGTGACTTCCTGTTCGCGCGCGCCTCGCACATCCTCGCCGACCTCGGGCCCGAGGCGGTCCGGGTGCAGGCCGAGGCGTTCGAACGGCTGGTGACCGGGCAGATCCTGGAGACGGCGGGGCCTTCGGACGGCCGGGATCCCGTCGAGCACTATCTGGACGTGCTCGGTGGCAAGACCGGTTCGCTGGTGGCCGTGGCCTGCCGGTTCGGGGCGATGATGTCCGGGGCCGACGACAGTGTCGTGGACGTGCTCACCCAGTACGGGGAGCGGCTCGGAGTCGCCTTCCAGCTCGCCGACGACGTGCTCGACATCGCGTCCGACTCGCACGAGTCGGGGAAGACGCCGGGCACTGATCTGCGGGAGGGCATTCCCACGATGCCCGTGCTGCGGCTGCGGGAGCGAGTGGCACGGCTGGGGCTGGCCGAGGATGTCGCGTTGTGCGAGTTGCTGGACTCCGACCTGAGTGACGACGCCCGGCACGCGGAGGCGCTGGCCCGGCTGCGGGCGCATCCGGCGTTGGAGCAGGCCCGGCGGGACACCGTGCGGTACGCGGAGGAGGCGCGGGCCGCGCTGGCGCCGTTGGTGGAGTGCGATGCGAAGGCCGCGTTGCGGGAGATGTGCGATGCGGTGGTGCATCGGGCGGGGTGAGGGGTTTCGCCCCGGCCGCCCTTACCCGTCCCGACCCGTCCCCTCCCTGGGGGCTGCGCCCCCAGACCCCCCTTTCGCGCTGAACGCGCTCGTCCTCAAACGCCGGACGGGCTGAATGGTGCCGGAGGTGACCCCTACGGGTCGGGGGAGGTTTCGGCTCCGCATGTCATCCCGTAGCAGTACACGGAGTTGAGCCCAAGGTCTGACGATTCCCCCGCGCCGATTTGGTGAGATGGAAACCACCACTCCTCACCGGTTCGGGTGAGAATGGCGGCTCAGGGTGGACAGGTGTGGGACTGACAGCCGCCGCCGACGACGGAGGTAAGGCACACATGGCACCGTACGAAGAGGCCAAGGCCGGGAACCGGATCGAGGCCGAGATCCAGGCCGAGGACATGCCGTCCCGGCGCCGCAAGGCCGCGCGGTACGCCGCCCCGGCTGTGGTGATCGGTCTGACGGTCGCGACGATCGGGCTGGTACCGGCGTTCGCCGGCTCCGGTGACCCCGATCTGCCGAAGATCAGCGCGCAGGAACTCATCGAGAAGATCGCAGCGTCGGACGTACAGCAACTGTCCGGCACAGTGAAGATCAGCACGGATCTGGGACTGCCCGACCTCGGCGGTCTGGAGAGCGGACTCCTGTCCGGCGGACTCGGCGGGAGCTCCGGCGACTCGGGGTCGGCCGCCGATCCGAGCGCCAAGCTCCTGGAGCTGGCCACCGGCACGCACACGGTGCGGGTCGCGCTCGACGGCCCCGACAAGCAGAAGCTGTCGCTGCTGGAGAAGGCCGCCGAGTACAGCGTCATCCACAACGGCGACGAGGTGTGGGCGTACGACAGTGCGTCGAACGAGGCGTACCACGCGACGGCCCCCGCGTCCGAGAGCGGCAAGGACAAGGGCGGGGACAAGGGCAAGGACCGGATCCTGCCCGGCGACGACACGACCGCCACGCCCGGCCAGCTCGCCGAGGAGGCCCTGAAGGCGGTCGACGACACGACCTCCGTGACCGTCGACGGCACCGCCCAGGTCGCCGGCCGGGACGCGTACAAGCTGGTCATCAAGCCGAAGGCGGCCGGATCCACGGTCGGGGCGATCAGTATCGCGGTCGACTCGAAGACCGGGACGCCCCTGAAGTTCACGCTCACCCCGGCGAGCGGCGGTGCCGCCGTCGTGGACGCCGGTTTCGTCGACGTCGACTTCGGCAAGCCCGCCGCCTCGACCTTCGACTTCACCCCGCCGAAGGGTACGAAGGTCACCGAGGAGGGCGCGGGCCAGGCCGAGGAGGAGCCCGGCAAGGTGCCCGACAAGGACTTCGGCAAGGAGTTCGAGGACGACTTCGAGGGACCCGATGGCCACGGGTGGGCGAAGGGCGCCGAGGGTGACAGCGCCGACGACGGCGTCAAGGTCATCGGCGAGGGCTGGAACTCCATCGCCACGTTCGACTCGGGGACCGAGGGCGGCGGTCTGCCGTCGGCCGACAGCTCGTCCGACGCCGGTGCGTTCGGCGGGTTCCTGGACTCCTTCGGCGACAAGGTCTCCGGCGAATTCGGTTCCGGCACGGTCTTCAAGACCCGCCTGATCAACGCCCTGATGACGGACGACGGCAAGCTCTACGTCGGCGCCGTCACGAAGGACGCCCTGGTCAAGGCGGCCGACGCAGCCAAGTAACTCCCGTAAGGGAACCGTCGTACACGCATGACGATTGAGGGAGCCCATGGAGGAACCGTCCGCCGCGGAGCCGCAGAAGGTGGACCGGGATGACGACGACGCGGTCATCGTCACCCGGGCCCTCACCAAGCGCTACCGCGGCGGACAGCTCGCCGTCGACGCTCTCGACCTGACCGTCCCGGCGGGCAGCGTCTTCGGCTTCCTCGGGCCCAACGGCTCCGGCAAGACGACGACCATCCGCATGCTGATGGGCCTGATCGAGCCGACGTCGGGCACGGCGCGGGTGCTGGGGCGGCCGATGCCCCGCGCCACCCGCGCCGTCCTGCCCCACGTCGGCGCGCTCATCGAGGGCCCCGCGCTGTACGGCTTCCTCTCGGGCCGCGACAACCTCGCACGGTACGACGCCGCCGACCCGACCGCCGATCCGCGCACCCGGCGCACACGCGTCGCGACGGCGCTGGACCGGGTGGGCCTGACGGCCGCCGCCGGCAAGAAGGCGAAGGCGTACTCGCTGGGCATGAAACAACGGCTCGGCCTCGCGGCGGCTCTGCTCCAGCCCCGCCGACTGCTCGTCCTCGATGAGCCGACCAACGGGCTCGATCCACAGGGGATGCGCGAAATCCGTTCCCTGGTCCGGGAGTTGGCATTGGACGGCACGACCGTCTTCCTCTCCTCCCACCTCCTCGACGAGATCGAGCAGGTCTGTACGCACGCCGCCGTGATGGCGCAGGGACGGCTGATCACCCAGGGCCCGGTCGCCGAGTTGGCCGCCGGAGCCCGCGGCCGGCTGGTCGTGACGACGCCCGACCCGGCGGACGCGGCCCGCGTGCTCAAGGAACAAGGTGTCGGCGACGTGGTCGTGACCGAGGACCGCGACCGGGTGACCGGCGAGGTGCCGGACGGCGACCGCGAACTGGCCGATCTGAATGCCGCGTTGGTCGGCGCGGGCGTCCGCGTCCGGGGCTTCGGCGTCGAACGGGCTTCCCTGGAGGACGCGTTCGTGGCGCTGACGGGGGAGGGCTTCGATGTCGCAGGCTGAGACGAGCGCCCCCAAGGGGCGCGGGGAACTGCGCGACAAGCCACAACCAACCGTCAGCCACCGAACGACCTTCCTCGGCACGCTCTTCCGCAACGAACTTCTCACCACCTTCCGTCGCTGGCGCACCCTCGCACTGCTCGGCGTACTGGCGGCGGTACCGATCCTCGTCGGCATAGCGGTCAAGATCGAGACAGACGACGGTTCCTCGGCCGGCCCCGCCGGAGGCGGCCCCGCGTTCATCTCGCAGATCAGCAACAACGGTCTGTTCCTGGTGTTCACGGCGCTGGCCGCGACCCTCCCCTTCTTCCTCCCGATGGCCATCGGCGTCATCGCGGGCGACGCGATCGCCGGCGAGTCGAGCGCGGGCACGCTCCGCTATCTGCTGGTCGCCCCGGCCGGCCGCACCCGCCTGCTCCTCACCAAGTACGCGACCACGCTGACGTTCTGCCTGGTGGCGACCCTGGTGGTGGCGATATCGGCACTCACCGTCGGCGCGTTCCTCTTCCCGCTCGGCGACCTGATGACGATCTCCGGTACGAGCATCAGCTTCACGGAGGGCCTCGGGCGGGCGCTGCTGATCGCGCTGGTCGTCGCCGCGTCACTGATCGGCGTGGCGGCGCTCGGCCTGTTCATCTCCACCCTGACGAGCAGCGGCATCGCCGCGATGGCGACGACGGTCGGTCTGCTCATCACCGTCCAGATCCTCGACCAGATTCCCCAACTGCACGCGCTCCAGCCGTACTTCTTCTCCCACTACTGGCTGTCCTTCGCCGACCTGATGCGCGAACCGGTCTACTGGGACGACCTGGTGAAGAACCTCGGCATCCAGGCCCTGTACGCGGTGGTGTTCGGCTCGGCGGCCTGGGCCCGCTTCACGACGAAGGACATCACTGCCTGAACCCCGGACCCGCGTCGAAGAACGTCTTCGCGCGGGTGAGCGCGTCGGTGTCGTTCAGTACGTCACCGGGCTTGCTCCCGTTGCCGAGCAGCACCCCGCCGAACCGCATCTCCATGTAGGCGGCCGAGTTGCTGAGCGTACCGACCAGCGGGTCGGCGTACGCCTGCTCCGTGGCCGCGAGGACGGTGACACCCCACAGGGTGCGCCCGGCGAGGGTGTCCTTGAAGTCCAGGCCGGGCGTGCGCAGCCAGCCCGACCAGTGGTCGAGGTAGCGCTTCACGGAGGCGGACACCGAGTACCAGTACAGCGGCGAGGCGATCACGATGTCCGTGGCCGCGAGCGTGGCGTCGAGCAGGAGAGCCGCGTTGTCCCCGCTGGGCCGGACGTGGTCCGTGTCGTGGCGCAGGTCCTCGAAGTCGGGCAGCGGGTGCTCGGTGAGACTCAGCCAACGCTGCTCGACATCGGCGGGCAGCTGTTCGGCGGCCCTGCGGGCGAGCGCCTCGGTGTTGCCGTCGCTGCGGCTGCTGCCCAGCAGGAAGAGAAAGCTGCGGCTCATGGTCGGCCCCCTGTGTGGTCGGCGTACGGCGGGTGCGCGTAGGGATTGTGTGCGCGCGAGTTTTACATGCGTGCACAGTATATGCGCGTGCATTAATATCTGGCCACTCCTCCTGGCCACTCCTCCTTGGCCGCTCTCCTTGCTCGGCCCTCCCCGGCCACCCCCCCGGTCAGCCCTCGCTACCGTGCCAGGGGTGCCCGTAGTCCCGCCCGTTCCTCCGCCTCTGCCATGACCCGGAGCAGCGTCTCCTCCTCACCGTGGCGGGCCACCACCTGGAGTCCGACCGGGCAGCCGTCCGGGCCGAAGCCTGCGGGGATGCTCGCCGCCGGGTGCCCGCTGAGGTTGAACGCCCAGGTGAGCGCGGTCGAGTACCGGTCACGCGGGCCCTCGTGGCCGTGCGGCGGGTTCGGCGTGGTGGGGGTCAGCAGCAGGTCGGCCCGGCTGAACAGGTCCGCCAGTCGCCGGTCGTTGACTGTGCGCAGCCGGTACGCCGCCGCCGTGTCGCCGGGTGAACCGTCGCGCGTCTCCGGCGCCCGCAGCGCCAGCCAGGCCGGCCCCGGGTCGTCGAGGCGCACGGGGGCATCGCCCGGCGGCAGCAGCCGTACGACCCCGGCACCGTCGAGCCGCAGCGCGGCGCCGTGCGCGACGAGGGCGGGCCCGGGATCGGTGCGGGCGAAACCGAGGGAGTCGGACCAGACGGCGGTGAGGGGGCGTCGCGCGTCCTCCTGGTCGCCGCCGCTCGGCGTGCCGCCTGCCGTATCCACCGCGCGCCCGTCACCTCCGGCCACGCACTGCCAGTACGCGCGCAGGTCCGCAGCCCGCCGGGCGACGGCCCCGGCCGTGCTCAGCCCCGTCCGGTCGGGATGCGGCAGGCGCCCGTTCGTCGACTTGAGGCCGAACACCCCGCACCAGGCGGCCGGGATACGGACGGACCCGGCCCCGTCCGCGCCGGTCGCCAGCGGTACCAGGCCCGTTGCCACCGCCGCCGCGGCCCCGGCCGACGAACCGCCCGGCACCCGGTCCGCCCGCCACGGGTTGACCGTCCGTCCGCCGGACCCAAGTCCCCATGTCTGCCAGGGAGTTCCAGACCCGGGCGCCGGTACGGACGTGGCGCCCAACGCCACACATCCGGCGGCGGTCAGCCGTACCGCGTCCGCCGCGCGCTCCCCGTACCGCCCCTTCACCGCGAACGGAACGCCCGCGAGCGGCAACCGCACACCCGCGGCGACCTGTTCGTCGACCTCGCGCGCCCGCCGTACCGCCGCCTCGCCCCACACCTCCGTGAACGCGCACAACTCCGGTTCCACGACGGCGATCCGCGCGAGCGCGGCCGTGACGACATCGACGGCCATCACCTCCCGTGCCCGTACGGCGGCGGCGATTTCCGAGATCAGGAGATCCGTCATGCCGCATTCTCCTGTTCCAGGCCGAAGCCGAAGCCGAAGCCGAAGCCGAAGCCGAAGCCGAAGCCGTGGCAGGCGGCGGGGACGGCCAACTCGGCCGACGTGCCGACCGGTTGACCGTCCCCTGTGGAACCTGTGGAACCTGTGGTGCTCGCGGTGCCTGTGGCAGGTGTGCGCGTGGTTACTCCGACAGCTTCCACACGGCGTACGCGGCGGCGTCGCTGTTGCGGTCGAGGGCGGTGTCGTTGATGTTGGCCGTGGTGTCGCAGGACGAGTGGTAGCAACGGTCGAACGCCAGGCCCGACGTACCGCCCCACTTGGTCGCCTGCGCGGCCGTCTTGATGTAGTCGGCGCCGCTGAACAGACCGCCGACAGGGACGCCCACGTTCTTGAAGGGCGCGTGGTCGGAGCGGCCGTCGCCCTCGGTCTCGATCTCGGTCGCCACGCCGATGCCGGCGTAGTAGTCCTTGAAGGTCTGCTCGATGGTCGGGTCGTCGTCGTAGACGAAGTAGCCGGGGTTCGGCGAGCCGATCATGTCGAAGTTCAGATAGCCCTTGATGCGTGAACGGTTCGTGGAGGAGAGGTTGTTGACGTAGTACTTGGACCCCACCATGCCCAGCTCCTCCGCTCCCCACCAGCCGAATCTCAGATGCTTTGTGGGCTGGTACTGGGCGCGGGAGACGGCGAGCGCGATCTCCAGGACGGCGGCCGAGCCACTGCCGTTGTCGTTGATGCCGGCGCCGGCGGTCACGCTGTCGAGGTGCGAGCCCGCCATGATCACCTGGTTGGTGTCGCCGCCGGGCCAGTCGGCGATCAGGTTGTAGCCGGTACGGCTGGACGCGGTGAACTGCTGGATGGTCGTGGTGAATCCGGCCGCGTCCAGCTTGGCCTTCACGTAGTCGAGCGAGGCACGGTAGCCGGTTCTGCCGTGCGCCCGGTTGCCGCCGTTGGCGGTGGCTATGGACTGCAACTGGGTCAGGTGCGCCTTGACGTTGGCCAGGGGCAGGTCGGGAGCGGCGGCGAGCGTGACGGCCGGCGCGGAGTCGGGGGCAGGGGCCGCGCCGGCTGCCGTGCCCGTGGTGAGGAGCGCGGTGGAGGCGAGCACGGTGACGGCCACAGCGGTGGCTGCGGCGCGTCCGGGAACCGAGAGCTTCATGTGGGGGCTCCGAATTCCTTGGGAATCGCAGGGATTCCACAGTGGATAGGTGCCTGGATGGTGAAGCTCTGGCTAACGGTTCGTCAAGAGCGCTATATGGACAGGCAGTTCGCATACCGGACGAACATGGACATGACCAGTGGCGTGTGCATCCAGTAAGTGCCTAGTGCACGCAGTATTCGTTCCCCTCCGGGTCGGTCATCACCACCCACTCGCCGCCCGCCTCCCGCACCGCCCGCAGCACACTCGCCCCCAGCCCCGTCAGCCGCTCGACCTCGGCCGCGCGCCGGTCCGGCCCCGGGTGCAGATCGAGGTGGAGCCGGTTCTTGCCTGTCTTCGGCTCCGGTACGCGCTGGAAGAGCAGCCGCCGCCCGAGCCCGGTCCCGCTCTCCTCCTGGTACGGGTCACCGGGATGCCGTACGGCGGCCAGGTCCCGCCAGGCGCGGCGTCCGTGCGACTCGACGGTCAGCTCGGCCGGTACGGCCCCGAGGCCCAGCAGGCGGTCGACCAGCGCGCTGTGGTCCTCGACCGTGTACGCGAGCGCGGCGGCCCAGAAGTCGGCCTGCGCGTGCGGATCCGCGCAGTCGATGACCAGCTTCCAATGGACGGGGACGGGGACGGGGACGGGGACGGGGGTCGGGGCGTCTTGGGCGGGCGTCTGTGTCATGAAGACCACTTATAACGCGTCGCACTGACAGTGCCTTGCTGTACACCGCTGCGCGCCCGCTGTCAGTGGCGTACGTCCTGCGCGGCCTCCATCACCGGCGGTACGAGGACCGGGTCGGCGGCCGTCCTGAGTGCCCGCGCTCCCCGCCGGGCCGCCCGCAGCGCGTCCCACGTCAGCAGGGCCAGGGCCAGCCACACCAGCGCGAACCCTGCCCAGCGCTCCGGCGGCATGGCCTCGTGGAAGTAGAAGATGCCCAGGAGGAACTGGAAGACCGGGGCCAGGTACTGGAGCAGGCCCAGCGTCGACAGCGGCACCCGTATCGCCGCCGCGCCGAAGCAGACCAGCGGGAGCGCGGTCACGATGCCGGTCGCCGCGAGCAGGGCCGTGTGCCCGGCGCCGTGCGCGCCGAAGGTCGCCTCGCCCCGGCCGCCCAGCCAGAGCAGATATGCCAGCGCGGGCAGGAACAGAACCGCGGTCTCGGCGGCCAGCGACTCCACCCCGCCCATGTTGACCTTCTTCTTCAGCAGGCCGTACGTGGCGAAGGAGAAGGCCAGGCAGAGGGAGATCCAGGGCGGCCGGCCGTATCCGATCGTCAGGACGAGCACGGCGGCCAGACAGACGCCGACCGCCGTCCACTGCACTGGCCGCAGCCGTTCCTTCAGCAGGAGCACGCCCATGGCGATGGTGACGAGCGGGTTGATGAAGTAGCCGAGGGAGGCCTCGACCACGTGTCCGGTGTTCACCGCCCAGATGTAGACGCCCCAGTTGACCGTGATGAGCGCTGCCGCGACCGTGATCAGCGCCAGTCGGCGCGGTTGCCGCAGCAACTCGCCCGCCCAGGCCCAGCGGCGCAGCGCCAGCAGGGCGATGCCGACGACGGCGAGGGACCACACCATCCGGTGGGCCAGGATCTCGACCGCCCCGGACGGCTTCAGCAGCGGCCAGAAGAGCGGGACGATGCCCCACATCCCGTACGCCGCGAAGCCGTTCAGCAGACCTGTGCGCCGCTCGCTCGTCGGCTTGCCGGCCACCGGCGTCTCCCCTCGTACCAGCACATGAACATATGGACGTGCGTTCACGACGGTAACGCCGAGCGCCCCCGGCTGTCATGTTCGTATCGGCATACGGTCATGACAGTCGGGGGCGGGCATCCTCAGGGGCGCCACGGGGGAGTACGCGCCCCTGAGGGGTATCGGGGGTCAGGCCTTGAGCGCGGCGGCGATCGACTCGGCGATCGGCGTGGTCGGGCGGCCGGTCAGGCGGGACAGATCGCCCGGGGTACCGGCCAGCTCGCCCTGCGCGATGGACGCGTCCACGCCGGCGAGGATCGTGGCGAGGCCCTCGGGCAGGCCGACGCCGGTCAGGATGCCGATGAGGACCTCGACGGAGACGGCGTTGTAGGCGACGTCCTTGCCGGACTGCTTGGACACCTCGGCCGCGTACTCGGCGAAGCTCCAGTTGGTGTCGCCGCTGAGCTCGTACGTCGAGTTCTCGTGGCCCTCGCCGGTCAGCACCGCGACAGCGGCGGCGGCGTAGTCGGCGCGCGCGGCGGAGGCGACCCGGCCCTCGCCGGCGGCCTGGGTGACACCGTGCTCGAGGGCGACGGCGAGCTGCTCGGTGTAGTTCTCGTTGTACCAGCCGTTGCGCAGCAGCGAGTAGGTGATGCCGGACTCGAGGATCGCCGCCTCGGTGCCCTTGTGGTCGTCGGCGAGCGCGGCCGTCAGGGTGCCCGGGGCGCTGGTGTACGCGAGCAGCGCGGCGCCCGCGGCCTTGGCGGCGTCGAGGACGATCTTGTGCTGGCCGACGCGGCCCTTGTCGAACTCGTTGCCGGAGATGAGCAGCACCTTGTCACCGGCGGCTATGACACCGTCGAAGGTCTCGGGCTCGTTGTAGTTGGCGACCGCGATCTTCACACCGCGGGCCGCGAAGCCGGAGGCCTTGTCCGCGTCGCGCACGACGGCGGTGATCTGGTCGGCCGGAACCTTCTCCAGCAGCTGCTCGACTACGTGACGACCGAGGTGGCCGGTGGCTCCGGTGACGACGATGCTCATTGCGTATCTCCTTGTGGGGTGCGGGCTGGCACTAACCCTAGGGGAAGCGCTAACTTCAGGAAAGTACCCACTTTCAAGTAAGGTACTTACATGGAAGTAAGTGGGGCAACGAGTAAAACGAGTAAAGCGGCGAGTGAAGCAGTGAGTACGTCAACAGGCGGCGAGACCGAAGTCATCGCCAAGCAGGGTGCGGGCAAGTACGAGACGGTCGACGCAGAGGGCATGTGTCCGCACCGCCTGGTCCTGGAGCACGTCACCAGCCGGTGGGGTGTGCTCGTCCTCATGGAGCTGCTGGAGCGCCCGTACCGCTTCAGCGAGCTGCGCCGGGCCATCGGCAGGGTCAGCGAGAAGATGCTGACGCAGACCCTCCAGACGCTGGAGCGCGACGGCCTGGTCCACCGGGACGCGAAGCCGGTCATCCCGCCCCGCGTCGACTACTCGCTCACCGACCTCGGTCGCGAGGCCGCCGCCCAGGTCAAGGCACTGGCCGCCTGGACGGCGGAGCGCATGCCGGACGTGGACGAGGCCCGCCGGACCTACGACGAGGCCCGGGCCGAAAGGACGACCCGGGCCCAGTAGCCACTCGTACCGCCTGTCCGGTCCGTCTATCCGACGACGGTCCAGGTGTCGCCGCCGGCGAGGAGGGCGCTGAGGTCGCCTTTGCCGTTCTGGACGATCGCGGTGTCGAGTTGTTCGGCCATCTGTGTGTCGTAGACGGGTCGGTCGACGGAGCGCAAGACGCCGATGGGTGTGTGGTGCAGGGTGTCGGGGTCGGCGAGGCGGGAGAGTGCGAAGGCATTGGTCGGGGACGTGGTGTGTGTGTCGTGGACGAGCACGTCGTTCTCGTTGTCGGGGGTGACGGCGACGACTTTCAGGTCGCCGGTGGCCGGGTCCCGTACGACGCCTTTGGCGCGGTCGGCTCCGAAGCGGATGGGTTGTCCGTGTTCGAGGCGGATCACGGCTTCCTCGGCCTGTTGGCGGTCTTTGAGGACTTCGAAGGCGCCGTCGTTGAAGATGTTGCAGTTCTGGTAGATCTCGAC
>NZ_JAAGLT010000037.1 GCF_010548275.1 Streptomyces sp. SID12488 | reverse complement strand
GGTCGCCGCCCAGGCGGTGGGCGAGGCGCTGGCGGGACCGGTCGGGGAGGCGCTGGCGCGGGGCGCGGCAGAGGTGCGGCTCGGCGGCGAACCGGCCGAAGCCTGGCGGAGGCTGGCGTCGATACCGGGAGCCGGCGCTCTGGCGAGGCTGCTGGAACGGGCCGACGAGTCGGGAGTACCGGCGGCCGGGCCCGTCGCACGCCTGGCCGCGGACACCCGCGCCGACTGGGGGCGCAAGGCGACGGAACGGGCCCGGCGGGCGGCCGTCATGGTCACCGCGCCGGTGGGGCTGTGCTTCCTCCCCGCGTTCATCGCGGTCGGCGTACTGCCCGTGGTGATCGGGCTGGCGGACGGGTTGCTGGGCGGGGGTGGTGGCTGACGCGAGCGGCGCGTGATCACGAGCTGGTCAGCAACGGGAGTTCATTCACAGCAAGTCGTCAACAACGAGTCGTCAACAACAAGTCATCAACAGAGCTGAAAATTAGGGGAGTTGAAATGTTCACAGTGGTACGGGAGCGGATGTGCGCCCTGGTGTGCAGGACGCGTGCGGTGCTGGTGGCGCGACGGGACGCCGGAATGGTCACCTCGGAGTACGCGGTCGGAATCATCGTTATCTTGGGTGACTTATAGTCGCGAGGCACATGAGGCACATAGTCTCAACTCTACTTGCCTCACTGTTATCCAAGGGGTGTTAAGGCACGTTGGTCACCTCTGTTGTCCTGCCACGTCACTTCCGTTCCGAACGTGCCGTCTCCGCCGATGGCAGCACCAACTGGGTCGTCGTGGACGACTCCTTCGAACTGCACGTCGAGGCGTGCGCCTTCCTCGCCGGGCGGAAGTGGAACACTGGCAAGACGTACGCGGGCCGGATTGCCCTGTATCTGTCCTACTGCCAGGAGTTCGGCGTCGACTGGACCGCGCCGTCGATGGCGCAACTGCATGCGTTCCAGCGGTGGCTGGTGGACGAGCCGTTGCCTTCCCGTGGCCGCAGGCCGGGGATTGAGCTCCGGTACCGCGAGGAGCGCACGGCGAACGCGATCACCGGGACGATGGGCGACTTCCTGGCCTGGTGCTCACTGATCGGCAAGGTGGCGCCGACGGTGGTCAGCCAGCTGATCCAGCCCAGGTTTCTGCGGTTTGCCCCGCCGGGCTTCGACGCGGGGGAGGACGGGCAGAACCGTCAGATCGAGGGCAAGCGGCTGAAGTTCAGCGTCGCGGTGCCCGGGTTCGAGTGGCTGTCGGACGAGGAGATCGCCCGGGTCCTCGCGGTGACCGATCATGCCCGTGACCGGTTCCTGGTGGGGCTTTTGTCGGTTACCGGGATGCGGATCGGTGAGGCGCTGGGGCTGCGGCGCGAGGACATGCACTTCCTGCCCAGCTCGCGCCTGTTGGGCTGCCGGGTCGAGGGGCCGCACATTCACGTGCGCCGGCGCGTCAACACGAATGGCGCGTTCGCCAAGTCTGTTCGGCCGCGCTGGATTCCGGTGGACGACGAGACGATCGGCCTCTACACCGACTACCGCTACGAGCGCGATGAGGTCCCCGGGGCCGCGGGGGGCGACATGGTGTTCGTCAACCTCTTCAGGGCGCCGCTGGGCGGGGCGATGAAGTATCCGAACACCTACGAGCTGTTCAAACGGCTGGCGGGCCGGGCCGGATTCAGGGCCAGGCCGCACATGCTGCGGCATTCCGCGATCACCCGCTGGGTCCGCAGCGGGGTGCCCCGGGACGTGGCCCAGGACATGGCCGGGCATGCCTCGCCCTCCTCGATGGACCCGTACACGCATACAACGGACCAGGACAAGCGCGACGCGGTGGAGCTGGTGGCCGCGAAGCGGAAGGAGTCGCGCGGGTGAGCGCCACGAGCAACGTCGTACCGCTGCACGGGCCGAGGACCGTACCGCGGGACACTTCGGCCGGCAGCTTGCCGCCGGACGTGGCGGCGGGCTGGACGGTGTGGCTGCGCGAGCAGGTCGCCGAGGGCTGGCGGCCGGGCGAGTGGGACGCGGACACGCTGGTGTTCACCGGGGATGTGGAAAATCCGCGGACCGTGGTGTTCCGCTGCGGTACCGCTGCCTGCGACGCGCTGGCCAGTACGAAGAGCCTGTGCTCGGGGTGCGCGAAGGCGCAGAAGGCCGGCGGGCTGTCCATGAAGGACTTCAAGGCCACCCATGTGCCGGTCCGCGACCGGACGATGACCGGCCGGCAGGCGCTGTGCCGCGTTCAGGACTGCCCGCGCGAGTCGAACCTGTGGGGGCTGTGCAGTGCGCACGCCTCGCTTCGCCACAAGGACCTGGACCGAAACCCGTCCTCCTCGTTGGAGGCATGGGTGGCCCTCCAGCGGGCGTATGACCCGGTGCCCGGCTGCCGGGTGCGGGGCTGTCGCTACGACGGCCGCGGCCCGCTGGGGCTGTGCTTCCAGCACGGCAGGCGCTTGAGGCAGCACCCTGCCTCCCGGATCGCCGGGGCGCCCCTTCCGGCGTCGTGGCTGGAGCGGCAGGCCCCCTATCTGGGCGTTCACCAGTTCTCGCTCGCGCCGCTGCACCCGCTGGTGCGGTGGGAAGTGCTCTACGTGTTGCAGCAGCGCGACGCGCGCGGCCAGAAGGTCGACCCGCTCGCGGCCCGCCAGATGATCACGCATCTGGCCGATGCCTGCGAGAGCCTGGCCGCGGTGGCGGCCGGGGAAGTGCCGCGCCGCTCGCAGATGAACGTCGACGCGCTGCTGCGCGAGGCGCACCGGGTCGTGGCCGCCGGCTTCGCCCGGTTCAAGGGGGTGGACCCGGCGTCGCTCGCGACGCTGGACCTGGCGGAGCTCGGGGTGCGGGGCAAGCGCGGCGGCAGGACCAGCCGCAGCGGTGACGTGGACCTCACCGAGCTGTCGCAGCCGTGGCTGCGGCAGATCCTGGTCGCCTGGATCGGCGAGACGAAGCCGACCACCGGGGAGGTGCGCCGGGCCCACCGTGCGTGCGTCACGGCCGCGCGTGCGCTGAGCTTGCAGAGCGGCGGCGGGCAGGACGCCGCCGCACTGTCCTTCGCGGACATGAACGCGGTGGTCGGCGCGTTCCGGGAGCTGCCCAAGCTGGACGGCGCACCGATGGGCAACAAGACGCGCGGCGCTTTGCTGTCGTTCTTCTTCAAGGTCCTGGACTACAGCCGGGCCGCCGGATACCTCGGTGACATGTCCGCCTACTTCGCCCGGCACAGCAGCCACCACATTGCTGCCGACGAGGTCAGCGAGGAGGACGAGGCCGGGCGGGCCGTGCCCGAGGACGTCATCCACCAGCTCGATGACCACATCCACCTGCTGGGCCGGGGCGTCACGCACGGGAGGATGACGCCCGAGCAGGTCGCGGCCATGTGCACAGCCGTCTACGAGCTGCTGCGGGACACCGGCCGTCGCCCGTACGAGATCGCGGAACTGCGGGCCGGCTGTCTGAAGAGGGAGGGGCGTGAGTGGACCCTGGTCTGGGACAACCGCAAGGCCAGACGGAATAGGCGTCACCTGCAGATCACGCAGGAGACCGCGCAGTGCGTCCAGCGGTGGCTGGCGGTGCGCGAGAGCCTGGACCTGCCCAGTGGCAGCGAGTCGTTCCTGTTCCCGCCGACCGGTGAGAACGGCATCCTGCGGCATCTGCTGCCCGAGCACATCGCGCACTTCATCCGGGCCTGGGTGGGCCGGGACGACGTCGTCCTGCTCACCGAGGAGTTCAGCAAGGACGGTTCGCGCGTGCCCTTCGTGAAGGCGCTGGTGTTCCCCTACGCGTTTAGGCACTCCTACGCCCAGCGGCACGCGGACGCGGGCATCGACATCGACGTGCTGCGGGATTTGATGGATCACCGGGCGATTTCCACCACGCATGGCTACTACAAGATCACTCAGAAGCGGAAGCGGGCGGCGGTCGAGGTGATGCGCCGCCACACCACCGACCATAACGGCCGGCCCGCGCCGAGGTCGTCCGGCCGTGCCTACGGGAGCGGGTCGGTGACCGTGCCGTTCGGGGGCTGCACCGAGAAGTCGAATGTGCAGGCGGGCGGGAAGGCGTGCCCGATCCGGTTCCAGTGCGCGGGCTGCACGTTCTACCGGCCCGATCCGTCCTACCTGCCGGCCGTGGAGGACCAGATCCGCGCGTTGAGGACCGAGCGTGAGATGGCGGTGATGATGGAGGTCGACGAGTTCATCGTCCGCAACTTCGACGACCAGATCGCCGCGTACAAGAAGGTGGTGACCCAGATGCACGGGCAACTGGAGGCGATGGAGCCCGAGGAGCGCGAGCAGGTCGAGGAGGCGTCGGCGGTGCTGCGCAAGATGCGGGCCACCAGGTCGGGGCGCGGGGCGGTCGCGCTGCCCATTCCCACCTTCCCCGGGCAGCGGGACGAGGCCGGGGCATGAACGAGGCGAAACGCAAGCCCGCCGACGCCCTGCGCGAGGCCCGCAAGCGCGACAGCGTGGCCAAGCGAGGGCAGGTCCTGGCAGCCATAGACACCATGAAGGACAGCGGCACCCCGATCAGCTTCGCGGCCGTCGCCCGCACCGCAGAAGTTTCCACCTGGCTCGTCTACGCCGCGGGCGTGCGTGAGCACGTCGAGGCCGCGATGAAGGGCCAGGCCAAGAGTGTGCGGCGCGAGCGGAAATCCGGTGTGGGGGCGTCGGCTGCGAGCCTGGCCACCGATCTGGAGCTGGCCCGCGCCGAGACCAGGGCCCTGCGCGGGGAACGGGACCGCCTCAAGCAGGCCGTCCAGCGCTCCCTGGGCGCACAACTGGACCAGCGCGGCACCAAGGAACTGACCGGGCGCGTGGGCGAACTCCAGGCGGAGGTCCAGCGCGTCAAGGACGAACTCGCCGCGGCCCGTGCGGACAACGCAGGTCTGCTGCGCGAGCTGGAAGAGGCGCGGGACGAGGTGGTCGCCGTGCGCGAGGCCGGCCGGCAGATGTTCAAGAACGTCAACCGGTCCGGCTGACCGGCGGGGGCACCCGAACCCCTACGGGTGCCCCCAACTGGTCAGGCGCTCGCGGCCGAGGGGTCCGTGGTCATCTCGCTGACCTGGGCCTCCAGGTCGGCGATCCGTGCCGCCATCACGTTCATCGTCCGCTGATTCTTCATGACCTTGGTGCCCAGGCCCTCGACACCGCTGATCAGCCGCATAGCCCCGTCGGCGGTCTGGGCCATCTGCCCGAACGCCTGCGCGTCGATGCTGTGGGGATTGGTCGCCTCGAAGGCGGTCGCGCGTTTCATCTCTGCCAGGGAGGCGACGCTTCTGCGGCACGCCAGGAGCGCGTCACGGGCCCCGAACTCATCCCCGTGACCGCAGCGGTGGAAGCGGGCCACCCACGCCCCGCGGCGAAGCGGGTCGCTGGAGCGCATGAACTGCTCCAGGCGGTGGCCGTCGACCTCGACGGCCCGCCGCGCTCCGCGCACCGCCGCCCGCAGCCGGCTGCTCACCGGGATACCGACCCCGGACGCGATCTCCGCGTAGGACACCTCTTCGCCCGCCCGGCGGTCCAGCCACAGCATGACATCGATGATGTCCTGCTCGGACCGGGTCGGCGGCCCGTCTTTGACACGACGGTTCACCCCAGCTTCTCGCTCTCGTCCAGGAAAGCCCGCAGGGCCTCGTCGTCCAGCGTCGTGTACTGACTGGCCGCCAGGTCCCGGATGAAGTCGATGGCGGCCCGCGAGGCGTCGCACAGCTCGGAGACCGCACGGCCGCGGTCGTCGCTGAAGTGGACCTGATGCCGCTGCAGCAGCGACAGCGCCCGCAGTGTCCCCATCCGGACCTGGGCCAGCTCGTTGAAGATCTGAAGAGCGGCGTCCATCTCCGTGGGCTCGGCGGCGGCCCGCACGGCCGCCGCCGCCCGCCCGGCGTCCATCGCGCCGTCGGTGCCATCCGCCTCGGCCGGCCAGGTGCCGGCCCCGCCGTCGAGCTCCCGGGCCCGCTGTTCGTCAGCACGCTGCGCGGCTTCCCGGTGGGCCCGGTCCTGCTCTTGGGCCTCCCGGCGGTTGAATTCCGCGATGCCCTCCATCGCCGCGGTACGGGTCCCCTCGTCCGCCAGGACCGCCGCCCTCACCGCACCCGGATGCTGGGACACGTACACCGGAACCCCCGGCCGCACGCCCAGGCGTTCGGACTCCGCCTCCAGCGCCTGACGGCGCTCGCCGGCCGGCATGCGGGCCTGGTAGCCCCGGTAGTACCCGTGCTCACCGTAGAAGGGCACCTCCTCCTCATCGGGCAACTCGACGAACTCGCCCGTAGCGACCTTCTCCACGGACGGCACTCGGCCGTCTGCCGCCGCCCGAACCCACGCGTCGTGCAACGCCAGGACACGCTTGACGTTGGTCTTGGCCCTACGCGCGAACTCCCGACCGCTGATCTGCCGGTAAATGTTCCGGTCGGAACGTTTCGCTTGCTGTTCGAGCGTGACCCCGCGTCCGGCGTCGTATTCGACCCGGCGTGCGACCAGGTGGGCCAGTGCCCAGCCCCCGCTGCGGTCGTGCCGGGCGAACTCCGCGACGTCGGCTGCCAGGCAGTCGTCCGTCTCCTCGATCGGGGGCGGCATCACACCGCCACCGGGACCCGTGCGGTGCCGCGTTCACGGCGGGCGCTCTCGCTCTCGCCGTCCACCCGCAGTTTGATCCAGGTCGCCATCAACTCGATTTTGGTCAGCGCGTCCCTGGCCGCGGGAAGCTGCTCTTCGCACAGTGCGCCAGCGCTCTGGTGGCGGGCGATGAAGCCGGTGGCCTGGTCGCCCACCCGCACCAAGTCCCGGGCCAGGGCCATCCACTGGCCCGGCGTCGCGCCGCAGTCGATCCGTTCCCGGTCACGTTCCCGCCGGTGCTGCTCGTTGACGGTCTTGCGGACCGACGAGCGCAGACGGGCGTCGGCCTCCAGCAGTGAGACCACGATCTTCTCGCGGGCGCCGCCCTGAAGGCCGCCCAGGTACTCCACCAGCTTCGCGGCGTCGCCCCGGTGCGGGTCCATCAGGTCCCCAAGCGCCGGGGCGGTGCCCAGCGCCTGGTGGTACTCGGGCAGTTTCAGCTGGTCGCGGCCCTGCGCGGCGGCCTCCTCCAGCAGCACCAGCAGCGTGCGGTAGCCCTCGTCGACCGCAACCCCGCCCGCACCGGTCCGCGCGCCCTCACGCAGGATGCTCCAGGTGGCCTGGACGCCGGTGGCGGCAATCTTCGCCCGCAGCGGCGGCGTGCAGAGGCGGGAGACGAGCCGGTAGTCACGGCCCGAGCGCGGGCTCAGGCCGATCGCGTCGCAGAACGCGTCCAGGACGCCGTCGCCGCCACCCGCGGTCACCGTCAGCAGCTTGTCGCCCAATTCCAGCCGGTTGACGCTGCCCCTGTTCACCAGGGCACGGCCGTCTTGGACATCCCGGTCCGAGTAACTCACAGACACCCCTCACAAAAACCATCAGATGAGGTCGTACTGTAATGAGATGAATGGGCCGTCCGGGAAGGCGAAAGCCCCCTGCGGTGCGGCCGGTTGACGCTCCAGCGTCCGTGAGCAGGGCGAAGGTTCCGTGCGTCCGGTCCGGACTGCACCCATGTGGGTGACGCCGGCTGCCCCGGTCGCACGACAATGGCCGCTTCCCCCTGGTGTCAACGGGAGAAGCGGCCACGGTGGCAGCTGGGACGGTCAGATCAGGCCGAGGTTAAGGCCACTGTTCCGCATCCAGGCTGTAGGTTCCGCGCTTTGGCGTCCAACGGCATCGCTGTGACCTGCGGAGCATCGGCGTTCGGCGCTCGTGTCCACCGAACGCATTCCGCGGAACCGTGTCCAATCCCCGGCCCTGATGGCGCGGCCGTGATCGAGACCGGCGCAGGCAGGGGGCGGACCTGCGGTTTGCTCAGAACCCCGTCCAATTGGTCAGCCGTTGGACACGGCAGTCAGAAATTGGACACCGAGACGCGGAACCTACACAGGCGCGCCCGGCGGGGTGCGCGGGCCGATCACCGGCGATGATTATCTAGTGTTGTCAAGTGTCTCTACAGGTCAACGTATTGCAGAGGTGTAAGGCAAGTTAGACATGTGGCTCTGTCTTCTGGCGCTGGAGGCCTGTGACGTCGGAAGCCCGAGGCGCACCAGCGGGCCGCACTGGCAGGATCAGCACATGCTCATCACACCGCGCCCCGGCACAGACCGGAAGAACATCCGCCAGGCGCTCAGCGGTGTCCACACCGCGGCGATCAACCTGCAGCGGCCGTACGGCAGCGCCTTCGAGGGGCTGCTGACGTATCTGGAGTGGGCCACGGAGTCCGCGCGGATGCTGCGCTCCCAGATCAGCGACCGGGACCTCGACCAGCTCGTGTTCACCGACCGCTACCAGGCGCTGCTGGGCAGCTGCGGCACGCTCGCCGGGACCGCCCAGCAGCGTCTTGTCAACGGTCTGGTGCAACTTGAGGTCGCCGAACGGATCGAGGCTTTCGAGGCGGCCGTGGCTGCGCTGGATACGCGGATCGGCCGGTGGAGCCAGCGGGAGGTGTTCGTCGTAGCCGACTCCAGCTTCTACATCCAGAACGAGGTGAAGCTGGCCGAGGTCGACCTGCATGAGGTGCTCGACGTGCCGCGCTGGCAGTTCGTGCGCCTGCTGTTCCCGATCGTGGTGGTCGACGAGCTGGATGACCTCAAGGACGCCAGCAAGCACCGGGCCCGCTGGCGTGCCGCCCACACGCTTGGCCTCCTCGACGGGGTCCTCAACGGCGGCACCCACGGGGTCCTGCATGAGGGGGTGCACACCGCTCGGGACGGCGAGACCCGCGGCAGGGTCAACGTGGAGATCGTTCTTGATCCCCCCGGCCATGTGCGCCTGGACCGCCCCGATGTCGAGATCATCGACCGGACGGTGGCTATCCAGGGCCTGGCCGGCCGCGACGTTCGGTTGCTGACGTGCGATACGAGTCAGCACACCCGGGGCCGGGCCGCAGGACTGCAGGTGACCAAGGTGGCGACGAAGGATCCCGGGGACGAGCCGGACTGGTCGGCCCCGGACAGGTCTGGCACTGGCGTACGCGCAAAGCGGCGAGCCCGCCTGGACGAAGGCGAGGCTCCGGGGGCCGGTGGGGAACGAGGACCACGGCAGTAACCCTGCGAACTCTCCCGGGCAGGCGCCTCGCACCCGCGTCGGTGCCGTTGTCCGGCAACCGCCTGACCTCAACTAGTCGTATTAATACGGTGGTTCGGGCCTGACGGTTCAGTTGGAACCTGGCATTCCTGTGTGAGATAGGCGACTTGCTTGAGGGGAACTGGCACTCAGTTCCGGACGTACGGCCAGGGTGAGTTGCAGGTAAGAGTGCTGTGGTCGTGCGAAGTTGAGGATGCGTGCCCCGTGCAGTCGTCTGTCGTGGCACGCGGTGCCTCGCTCGCCTTGCAGGGAGGGGAAGTTGACGGCCCTACGGATTCCGCACCGTGCGGGTACGCTGCTCGCAATCAGTCACCCCTGGGGTCCGCGAGCACTCGTGGCTCCCCGCGGGAGTCCATGAAGGATATGGACCCACCCACCGGACCTGCGAAATCCGTAGGTCCTACGGAATGGGGTGATGGATCCCGATGGCCGAGGAGAACGAGAAGCCGGAGGGGCACTGCCGCTGCTGCAGCAAGCGGATTCCGCCGCACCGACGGGCGGTCCGCTGGCTGGGGCCGGTCGTCGTCACGGTCTACAAGATCGTGCGGGACTACGGGCCGCTGTAACGCGAAGAGCCCCGACCTAACGGTCGGGGCCGCGCTGCAGACGGAGTGCTGAGGGAGGGCCTCACCTGGATGCTTGGCCGGCGTCGGGTGGGGCCTTCCGTATTTCCGAATGCGGTTACCGCCGCGTATGCAAGATAGAGGCCGCCTTTGTGGCGACGATCACACTCGGATGCGGCGATGCCCCCATCTTGCCTTGCGTTGTTGTGGTTGTGCATCGTGTAGCCACATGTTGATCTGCACGTTTTGATCTTGCTTATCCGGTAACACCCCAGGTTGGCACCCCTTTTTTACCTTTCGTGTGACGGACGTCACACACTCTGGAGGGTGAGGGAAGGCACACCCGAGCGGTTGTTTTTGGGCTGATTTGCCGGGTGTTCACCCAGTGAAGTGGGCAGAATCAGCTGCCCCGGAAATGCGCGGGGGCACTTTACCTGTGCCCACTGACAGTCGGCGGTCGCCAAGCCGCAGCTTCGTCCAGGCGGAGGTGTGCTCACCGACCGTACGCTGGGGCGCTGACAGCCGCCCCTGTCCGCCCTGACGGTCCGATGCGGTGAACGCGTTCATACGCCTGGACCTGGTCAAGGCGTGAGGCGACGGAACATCCGAGTATCTGTCGTATTACACCGAGAATGCGGTCGACTGGTCCCGGCCGGGTCTTGCCCGGCTGATGGCCTGGCTCTCGGTCCGGCCCTGACAGTCCCCAAACGCGGGGCACCCTTGGCCCCGTCGGAGTCGACACCCGTCCGAGGTGGGCCCAGGCGGAGGCCGGCTCCGCCGACCAGCCCCTGTCGGCCACTGTCGCCGCTGACGGCCTGCTGGGGAGTCCCGGCGCTCGGATGTGGGGGCCTTGGCTCGCCTCCAGGCGCCCGAAGACCTCAGGGCGCGTTGACTGTGCAAGAAATGTCATACTATCGACATTTAAGACTCTTGTTAGCCTCATAATGATTTGTCCGGCGATGTATGGGGTCGAGCCGTGAGCACTGTTCTTCCGGCCGTGGGCAATCTGCCCACGGCCCTCGACAGCTTCGTCGGCAGGCTCGGCGAGGCTGCCGAGATCGGTCGCCTGCTGGGCGTCGGTCGGCTGGTGACGCTCACTGGAGCGGGCGGTGTGGGCAAGACACGGCTGGCGCTGGAGGCCGCCGCGGCCTTTGGGGAGGCGTTCCCGGACGGCGTGTGGATCGTCGACCTGGCCGCGGTGCGCGACCCGTCGGCGGTGGATGCCGCGGCTGCGGGTGCGCTACGGGTTCCGGACTGCGGCGCCAGGCCCGTCCTTGACCAGCTCACGGACCACCTGGCCCGCCGCCGGGCACTGATCGTGCTGGACAACTGCGAACACCTGATCGACGCATCCGCCGGGCTGGCGAAGACGCTGCTGTCGGCCTGTCCGGAGCTGCGCGTCCTGGCGACGAGCCGACTGACGCTGGGTGTCACGGGCGAGAACGTCTTCACCGTCCCTCCGCTGTCGATAGCGGACGAGGCGGTCGAACTGCTGCGGGAGCGAGCCACCGCCATCCGGCCGGACTTCCGCATCACCGATGCCAACCGGATGCAGGCCACCCGGCTGTGCGCCGACCTGGACGGGCTGCCCCTGGCCATAGAACTGGCCGCGTCCCGGCTGCGGACGCTGAGCGTCGAGCAGACCGTGGAGCGTCTGGAGGACCGCTTCGCGCTGCTCACCGGCGGCTGCAGGACCACACTCCCCCGCCATCGCACCCTGCGCGGGATGATCGAGTGGAGCTACGAGCTGTGCACGCCCGCCGAACGATCGCTGTGGAACCGGCTGTCGGTCTTCACCGGCGGTTTCGCCCTGGACGCCGCCGAGTACGTCTGCGCGCAGGACGGTATCGCGGCGCATGAGGTGCTGGACCTCCTGGACCGGCTGGTGTCCCAGTCCGTCGTCCTGACCTGCGAACGCGACGGGGTGCACCGCTACCGGCTGCTGGAAACCATCCGCACGTACGGAAGGGCCCGGCTCGCGGAGTCGGGTGAAGAGCAAGAGCTGCTGCGGCGCCACCGCGACTTCTTCCTCGCCCTCGCCGAGCGCACCGCCACCGACTGGTACGGCCCCGGCCAGGAAGACGCTCTGGCCCGGCTGCGCGCCGAGCACAGCAACTTCCGGGTGGCACTGGAGTTCGGGGCGAAGGCCGGCCCAGCCGTGGCCGGGCCCGCCCCGGCAGGACCCGGGACCCGGGAGCCGCACAGGTCGCAGCGCGGGGCTCCGGATCCTGCCGACGACGCACAGGCTGCGCTTCGCCTGGCCACGGCATTGCGCTTCCACTGGTGCGCGGACGAGTTCCTCGGCGAGGGGCGCCTTCACTTCGACCGGCTTCTTGCGGCGGCGCCCGAGCCCACCCCGGTCCGGGCCGGGGCGCTGTGGGCCGCCGCCTGGGTGGCGATGCTGCAGGGCGATCCCGCAACGGCCGACCGGTGGCTGGACGAGGCCGAAGAGCTGGGTGAACGGCTGGACGACCCGTCGGTCCGGCCGTACGTCCAGGGCTTTCGCGGCGCGTCGGCGGCCTTTCAGGGGCGGATGGCGGAAGCCGTGCCCCTGTTCGAGGAGGCGCTGGCCGCTCACGAGGCGGCGGGCGAAGGACCGCAGGAGCTGTTCTGGCTGTTCCAGGTCGCGATCGCTCAGGTCTTTCTCGGGGACGAGCGCGCGGCGGAGGAGGCCGGCAGGCGCGCGGTGCGGCTCGCGGAAGCATCCGGGGAGCGTCTGTACGGGTCCTACGCGAAGTGGGTGCTGGGCTACGTGCTCTGGGCGCGCGGCGACCGGCAGGAGGGCACGGCGCTGACGCGGACCGCGCTGGAGATCCTGCGGGGCTTCAACGACTACGCCGCGACCGCGGCCGCGCTGGAAGTGTTCACCTGGATCACCGCGTCCCGGGGCGGCCACGAGCGGGCGGCACAGCTGCTGGGCGCCGTGCACGCCCTGACCCGGGACATCGGCGCGTCCCCCCTCGCCACGCTCGGCGGGCACCGCGCACGCTGCGAGGAAGCGGTCATCTCCGCTCTGGGGCCGGCCGGATACGAGAAGGCCCTCGCGGAAGGCGCCCGGCACGACAGCCCGGCCAGGGCCATCGCCCTCGCCCTGGACACCGCCACCGTGGCCGACAGTGTGCAAGGCGCCCCGGCCGCCACGGGGCTGAGCCCGCTGAGCCGCCGGGAACGGCAGGTCGCCGCGCTGGTGACCGAGGGCATGACCAACCGGCAGATCGCCGCCCAGTTCGCGCTGTCGCCGCGTACGGTCGACTGCCACATAAACAGCATCATGACCAAGCTCGGCTGCAGCCGCCGTACCCAGGTCGCGGCATGGTGGGCGGCGAACCAGGTACCCGCCCTATAAGGGGTGCCGTTAACGAGTCTCGAGGCGGTTCGTAGACGTCGGGCAGTCCGGCGAGTTCGAGTTCATCCTCGCTGCTGGTGATGGTGGCGACGTGCGCCCCGTTGCGCAGCCGGGCGAAGTCCTCGGCGTGCTCACGCCGATCGGCCCTCGCCTCGAAGTCCCGGCTGCCGCGCGGTAGGCGGAGCTACGACAGCGGGCAAAGGGACGGCCAGGGGGCGACGAGCGGCGCGCAGGAGGCAGCATCCGCGCCTGACCGCTCGCGGGCCCCTCCCCGGTCGAAGTGTCGGCAACGTTCGTCTGTCGACACTCATATGCGTGATCAGGAACCCGCAGGTGGGCACTGTCGACAACGCGCGTCGGAAATCAACGTCGGTGAACGGTCGGCGGAGTGGTTTCCGACAATTCTTCTTGGCTACTGCCGCACTTCGACGGCCGATCAGAACCCCGACCACCAGATCGACGCACTTCTCCGCTGGCGGCGTCGACCGCGACAACATCCACGTCGACGTCGCCAGCGGCGCGAAAGCCTCCCGCCCCACGCTCGATCTCGTCATGCAGCTGCTACGCGAGGGCGACACGTTGAAGGTCACCCGGCTCGACCGGCTCTCCCGCTCCGTGCTGCACCTGGTGACCCTCGGCGCCGAACTGCGCGAGCGCGGGATCGGGCTGCACGTCATCGAGCAGGGCATCGACACCTCCACCATGGAAGGCCGAGCCATGTTCGGGATGCTCAGCGTGCTCGCGGAGCATCCCGAGAGAGCTGATCGTGGCGAACACGAACGGCGGGCTCCCCTCCGCGCGGGCCCGCGGCCGGGTAGGCGGGCGTCGGCCCAAGCTCACGGCCGACCAGGCCGAGCTCGCCCAGCGGCTCTACGACGCCCGGGAGGAGACCGTCCAGCAGATCGCCGACATGTTCAACGTGCCCCGTTCCACGGTCTACGGACACCTCGACAAGACCAAGACCGTGCCCGGCCAGCCGAAGAAGACCGCTGCGGCGAAGCCCTGAAAGCTACCGGCGGGTTACTTGTTACTCGGTTGATACTTTCAACGACACCCATATAAAAATCATGTAAGCACCCCCGTAAAACTACCGATGTGCGGGGGCGGGGTGCGCACCGATGCTGTGCCGTATGACGCACAGCACGACCGGGCCGGGCCCGCAGCGCAACCTCTAAGCCGGTGCCGCTCAGACCGTCCCGAGCACCGAGAGCCTCACGCCCTCGGGCCACACGCGGATGAGCGGCCGGAGCGGCCGGTGGGAGCGCTCCCGGTCTCCCCGCCACTGCTGGGCCTCTGTGAAGGAAAAAGGGAGAAACAACGGGTTCCACCGTTGCCCTGATCGCCATCCGACCGAGTTCAAAGGAAAGTGACATGAGACCGATATCCCTCAAGGTGCGGACCGCTTGTATCGCACTCACCGTTCTTTCGGGGACGGGAATCGCCATCGGCGCGGCCGGAACAGCGTTCGCGAACTCAACGAGCACCCAGGCAGGCTGCTCCTCGACGTACTACCGGGATGCCTACCTGGACGTCCCGTTGGAGACCGTGACCTGGAATCAAACAGACGTGACCAATCGCGACCTGGGGGACAGCAGCGTTGCCCCGCAGAGCCAAAACCAGATCTCGTCGACCGAGACCCACTGCGACATCAACGTCGTCTACGGCAACTTTCCCGAACACCCGGACTATGTGCACCCGTATGCCTGGCACAGCGCATACACGGCGTCCAACTACCGAGGCAACTGCAGCCAGGGGGGGGCCGTAACATCGGGCGGCGTCTGGTTTGCCCAAAATGGTAGTACGCATCACTGGCGCACGGTGATGACCAAAAATGATTTGGGGGAGATGTGCAACGACAAAGCAAACTCCTTCAGCATCCACATCGACGTGAACCACCAGTAGGGGCGTGGCCGGTACGGCGGATGCCCGTTTGAGTTCGCCCGGGAACCGCCTGTAACACCCTGCACGCCCGAACCGCCCTTCGATGCGTCAGTCAGCCGGTGCGCCCAGCTCGCAGCCAGGCGCACCGGCTCTCAAATTCGCACATCGGGTAGGACGAAGCAAAGAAACTGCAGGATTCATCCGATTCAGGGTGACGCGCAGATCACCAGTCTCCACCCCCCATACTCTAGAGTTTTACACGGGAGACCGTCATGGGATTGAACCAACTTCTCAGCACGCGGCAACGTCGCGGGAATCCAGGTTTCACGATGCGGGCTCTCGCAATTACTCGGGCCATCCGGCCGAGAAATGGGAAGGCTTTCTCGGTTGATGCACGCACTGCTGTCACTGCGGAGGAAGAAGCGGGTCTGAGGTACTCCTCCCTGACCGAGGCCCCGGATCGCCAAACGCAGCCCGAGAGTTCCTCTCAACGGTCCGACAACCTGATGTCGTGGGTCTGGACCTACCTGATCACCGCTCTCGCCTTTTCCCTGAGAATCAGGAACCTTTCCACACCGGCGGGCAAGGTGTTCGATGAATTCTACTACGCCACGGAGGCTCACAACATCCTCCGGTACGGTGTGGAGTACGGAACGGACCCCTCCAAATATTTCACAATAGCCCATCCGCCCCTGGGGAAATTGTTCATCGCAATGGGCGAAGTGGCTTTCGGGGCCTCGGTGACAGGGTGGCGTCTGCCTGCAGTTATTGCCGGAACGCTGGCGGTCACTGTCATGATACGTGTGGCCAGGAGGTTGTTCAGGTCCACTCTGCTGGGATGCGCAGCAGGCCTGTTGCTCGCACTGGACGGCATGGAATTCGTCTTCAGCCGGCTGGCGGTACTGGACATATTCTTGACGTTGCTGATCCTCTTGGCTTTCGCCTGCCTGATCCGGGATCATGAGGCACGCAGGGAACTGGCGGCAGCCCAATCCGAAGAATCGGTGAAGTCTGGGGTTCGGCGACTCAGGCAATGGCTTTCAGTTCCTGGCTGGCGGCTTGGTGCCGCAATCTTCATGGGACTTGCGATTTCGGTCAAGTGGAGCGCCCTCTGGTTCATCCCTGGACTCTTGCTCTACGTCATTGTGTCAAACCATGGGCTGCGGGCGACAGACGGGTCATTGCGCTCCTCCCTGTCGGCCGCGTGGCGGGCAGTGGCCCGTCTGGTGATGTACTCGACTGTTTCTGTATCGGTCTACGTCGCCAGCTGGACAGGATGGTTCCTCTCCCCTTACGGATGGCACACACACAAGGGCCTCATCAAGCCTTTGTGGAGTTCCTTCCTCCCGGATTCTCTGGGGTATTTCTTGGCGTACCAGATGAGCATGTTCACCAAGGGACAGGGCCTGATGACAGGCCATCCTGGGGCCTCCCGCCCGATTGACTGGCTCACCTCGCTGGAGCCATACTTGGTAGCCGAGCTCATGAACGATGATTGCAGTTCGAATTGCGGAACAAGTAAAATTCTTGCCCTAGGGACACCCATCCTCTGGTGGTCATTCATTCCCGCCCTCGTGGGCTGCATCTTCCTCTTGATCGTGAAACGGGACAAAGTCGCCGGGGTATTCGCAGTAACAGCGGCCGTGGGAATCTTCAGCTGGATTCCATTCAGCCGCGACATGTACTCCTTCTACGCCCTGCCCGCGCTGCCTTTCTGTATTCTCGCAGTCGTAAGAATGCTGGCATGTCTCGGGGCTCTCTCGGCCATTCCGAAACGCCGTTTCATCGGCCGGACAGCCATCCTGGTCTACGTAGCCGTTATCGGCCTCACCTTCGCCTACTTCTACCCTCTGTACATGGGCCTGCCTCTCACGCCTTCAGAGGTAACGGGACGTATGTGGCTTTCCAATTGGAAGTAGGGAAGGAATTCCCTCGCCTCGCTGATCCGCTTTGTTCATCGACCGGCGAGTGAAATGTGCATTCAGTCTCCGCCGACTCGGCCCCGAACCGCGGACGTTATGGCGAACCGGACCGGCTGCGCACCCTCCCCAGGGTGCCGGAGGTCCTCAAACCCTGGCTCGAACAGGACGACCGTGCCGTCCTGCCGGCTCGCGGCCGCGCACACGATATGCGGCTCCCACCGCATTCCACCGCAGCACTCGCCCCACCACTGACTAACACCCATTCCCCATGGAGTCAGGCCATGACCAAGACGGACGCGCAGACCGTCACGCACACATCTCAGCCCCCCCGGCCCGCCAAGACGAGCTGGTGGAAGGCTCACCGCTTCCACCTGATCCTGCCGATCGTCACTCTGTTCGTCGGCGTCGCCATCGGACAGCACACAGCCGTCCCCAACCCCGGCTCCGGCCACCGCCAGTTCGTCGAGCCCAACCAGCCCACCTACACGGCGACGGCGCCCGCCCGCACCCCCGCACCCGAGCCCACACCGACACCATGACCGGGACTTGAGGTATCGCCGAGGTCGGGCCCGGAAGCCGCCAATAGCTGATCTTGGAGGCGTCAGCCCTTCCGCCGGGCTGCGGGGTCGCCTTCGGCGACGTGCCGAGCGACCGCGTCGACGCCGGGACGGGCGTAGCGCTCCAGGGAGCGGACGGAGGCGTGCCGGGAGCGGGCCAGCAGCATCGGCGACGCGGTCGACCTGCCCAACGTCAAGCGCACGTTGGAGAACTCGACACCGGTCGCCACCTTCGGCACCGGCCAGGACCGGACCGGGATCCGCAGGACCGAGGCCGGCGGCGACGAACGGGCGCGCGACACCGAGGCAGCCGGCACGGACGAACGGGCGCGACAGACCGAGGCGGCCGTCGACGTCGACCGGATCTGCGATGCCAAGGCCGCTGGAGGCGACCGATGAACAGCGGAAGCTACGAGTCCACCGCCCCCGGAGGGCTGGGCGACCCAGCCGTGCACGGGGTCGAGATCCCCGAGCCCGGGGCCGTCACCATCGTCGTACCGACCTTCAACGAGTCCGCCAACGTGCGGGAGCTGCTGCACCGGATCACGCAGACGGTGCCGTCCCGGCTGCCCTGCGAGGTCGTCTTCGTGGACGACTCCACCGACGACACCCCCAAGGTGATCGACGAGGCCGCGCAGGACTGCCCGTTCCCGGTCACCGTGCTGCACCGTGACGAACCGGCCGGCGGCCTCGGCGGCGCGGTCGTCGAGGGCATCAAGGCGGCCACCTCCGACTGGATCGTCGTCATGGACGGCGACCTGCAGCACCCGCCGTCACTGGTACCGGAGCTGGTGGCGACCGGGGAACGGTCGTCGGCCGATCTGGTGGTCGCCTCCCGGTACATCAAGGGCGGCAGCCGGGCCGGGCTCGCGGGCAGCTACCGCGTGGCCGTCTCCCGGGGGGCGACCTGGCTCACCAAGTCCCTCTTCCCGCGCCGGCTGCACGGCATCAGCGACCCCATGAGCGGCTTCTTCGCGATCCGCCGCAGCGCGGTCACCGCCGACATCCTCCAGCCGCTCGGCTACAAGATCCTCCTCGAACTCGCCGTGCGCAGCCGCCCGCGCCGAGTCACCGAGGTGCCGTTCGTCTTCCAGGACCGGTACGCCGGCGAGTCCAAGTCCACCGCGCAGGAGGGCATCAGGTTCCTGCGCCACCTCGTCGGACTGCGCACCGCGTCGCCACTGGCCCGCATGATGGTCTTCGGGCTGATCGGCGTCACCGGCTTCCTGCCGAACCTGGCCGCCCTGTACGCGCTCACGTCGGCCGGCCTGCACTACGCCCCCGCCGAGATCCTCGCCAACCAGCTCGGGGTCCTCTGGAACTTCTTCCTCATCGAGCACCTGTGCTTCCGCGAGCGGCGAAAGCACCGCAAGGGGTGGGACCGCATCGGGCGGTTCGCGGTGCTCGCCAACGCCGACCTGGTGCTGAGCATCCCGCTGATCGCGCTGTTCGTCGGCAGGTTCGGGATGGGGGCGCTGTCCGCGACCGCGCTCGCCCTGGTGACCACGTTCGTGCTGCGCTTCGTGGGGACCGAGGCGCTGGTCTATCTGCCGCGAAAGACGTCTCGCCGTCAGGCGCACGGCGAGCAGGAGCAGGCCGAGCCGGCAAGGAGAGCCGTGTGAAGAACCACCTCAGAACCCGTAGGCGGTGGCGCTCACAGACCCGACCGGATGGGGAGACCCGTTCACGCGCGATGTCGCCCTGTAGATGCCGGACAGGTCCGGGCCCCACCCCTCGCGACAGGTTGATCAGTCCGGCGCCACGTTCGCCGCGGTCACATTCACGATCACGCGGCCGAGTTTGGTCTTGGCCCGGGTCAGGTCCACCCCTCCCCTGTACCCGCCATGAACGATCAACGCCTCCACGGTATCGGCCGAGCGAAGCCCACTCGTACATGCCTAACTTGCCTTACATCGCTTCAACCTGTTGACCTGCAGAGGCACTTGACAGCACTAGATAAAGGTCGCGGCGGTGGCGTTCGCGGCGGTGCTCTACAAGGTGGTGACGAGCGGGCAGGTCAGCTCGGAGTTGCAGGCCATCGTGAAGAAGGCCCTCGATGCGAAAATGTGAACGCCGGTTCCGGGAACGGGATGCGGGGCGGTTCCGGGACCGGGGGTTCGTGACCGCCGAGGCCGCCGTGGTGCTGCCCGCGCTGGTGCTGTTCTCGATGGCGCTGGTCTGGGCGCTGCTCGTCGCCGCCGCGCAGATCCAGTGTGTGGACGCGGCCCGGGCCGGTGCCCGGGCCGCCGCCCGGCAGGACCCGCCCGACGCGGTCCTCGCGGTGGCCCGGGGCGCGGCCCCGCGCGGGGCTGAGGTCACCGTCACCAGGGAGGGCGACCTCGTGCGTGTGCAGGTGGTGGCGCAGCCGCCGGGGCTCGGTGGCCTCACCGTCGATGTGACGCACGAAGCGGTGGCTTTGGCGGAGGAGACGGTGGGGGTGGGTGCGTGAAGCGTTGGGGAGGCGGGTGGCCCGCCAGGCTCGCCGGAGTTGTTTCCGCGCGCTCGGTCCGCTCCGATCGTGGTTCCGCGACGGTCTGGAGCGTGGGGGCCATCGCCGTCCTGTGCGTGGTGTTCGGCGTGGTGCTCGCCATGGGGCAGGCCGCGGTGACCCGGCATCGGGCCGCCGCGGGTGCGGACCTGGCGGCGCTCGCCGCGGCGGACCACTGGACGGAGGGCGCCTTGGCGGCCTGTGCACGGGCGGACCGGGTGGCCGCGGCCCAGGGCACCCGGCTCGTCCGGTGCGCGATGGCGGGTGAGACGTCGGACCTGACGGTGATGGCGGGACGGGGCCTGTTCGGTGCGGAGGTCAGGTCGAGAGCGGGTCCACCGGGTCCACCGGGTCCACCGGGTCTACCAGGGCCCCCTGGCCCGCTGAGACCGACCTGAGCCGGCCCCGTACACCCGTCACCCGTACGCCTGTAACGGGTGAGCGCCAGGTGGGCGCTAGCCCTTCTCGTCCGGAGCCTTCTCCTCCGGCGCTCCCTGCAGCAGAACCGTCAGCAACCGCACCGCTCCCCGTTTGTGCAGGGGCTCGTTGCCGTTGCCGCACTTGGGGGACTGGATGCAGGACGGGCAGCCGGCGTCGCACTCGCAGGAGGCGATGGCCTGGCGGGTGGCCGTCAGCCAGGAGCGCGCCGTGTGGAAGGCGCGCTCCGCGAAGCCGGCCCCGCCCGGGTGGCCGTCGTACACGAAGACCGTCGGGAGGAGGGTGTCCGGATGGAGCGGGACGGAGACGCCGCCGATGTCCCAGCGGTCGCAGGTCGCGAAGAGGGGCAGCATGCCGATCGACGCGTGTTCGGCGGCGTGCAGGGCGCCGCCGAGGATCTCCGGGTTGACGCGGGCCGCGTCGAGCTGGTCCTCGGTGACGGTCCACCACACGGCACGGGTACGCAGCGTACGCGGAGGGAGGTCGAGCTTCGTCTCGCCCAGGACCTCACCGGTGATGACGCGTCGGCGCAGGAAGGAGACGACCTGGTTGGTGACCTCGACCGAGCCGTAGCAGAGGCGGCCGTCGCCCCAGGGGATCTCGGTGTCCGTCTCCAGGACGGCGATGGACGTCGTGTCGCGGGCGACCGTCGAATACGGCGGGTTCGCCTCCTCGACCAGGGCCACCGAGTCCGCCAGGTCGAGGGAGCGGACGAGATAGGTGCGGCCCTGGTGGAGGTGGACCGCGCCCTCGTGCACGCTCGTGTGGGAGGCGCTCGCGTCGACGGTGCCGAGCAGCCGTCCCGTGCCCTCCTCGACGATCTGGACGGGGTTGCCGCCACCGCCCCGGATGTCGGCCAGGTCGGCGGCCCGCTCACGGCGTGTCCAGTGCCAGGCGCTGGTCCGGCGGCGGAGCAGCTTCGCGGCCTCCAACTGCGGGAGCAGAACCGCTGTTTCCGGGCCGAAGAGTTCCAGGTCCTCCTCGGTCAGGGGGGATTCGGCCGCCGCCGCGCACAGATGGGGGGCCAGGACGTACGGGTTGTCAGGGTCGAGGACCGTTGACTCGACGGGCTGGTCGAACAGGGCCTCCGGGTGGTGGACGAGGAACGTGTCCAGCGGGTCGTCGCGGGCGACCAGGATCGCCAGCGCGCCCTGTCCGGCGCGGCCGGCGCGGCCCGCCTGCTGCCACAGGGAGGCGCGGGTGCCCGGGTAGCCGGCGATGACGACGGCGTCCAACCCCGAGACGTCGATGCCGAGTTCGAGGGCGGTGGTGGCGGCGAGGCCGAGGAGTTCGCCGGAGTGGAGGGCCTGTTCGAGGGCTCTGCGCTCCTCGGGGAGGTAGCCGCCGCGGTAGGCGGCCACGCGCCGGGCCAGCGAGCGGTCGACCTCGGACAGCCGTTCCTGGGCGATCACCGCGACCAGCTCGGCGCCGCGCCGGGAGCGTACGAAGGCCACCGAGCGCACGCCCTGGAGGGTGAGGTCGGTCAGCAGGTCGGCCGTCTCGGCGGTGGCCGTCCGGCGGACGGGCGCGCCCTTCTCGCCGTGCAGGTCGGTGAGCGGCGGTTCCCAGAGGGCGAAAACCAGTTCACCACGCGGTGAGGCGTCGTCCGCGACCTCGACCACCGGGAGGCCCGTCAGACGGCCGGCTGAGGCGGACGGCTCGGCTGCCGTGGCGGAGGCGAGCAGGAAGACGGGGGAGGCGCCGTAGCGGGCGCACAGGCGGCGCAGGCGGCGCAGCACCTGGGCGACGTGGGAGCCGAAGACACCGCGGTAGGTGTGGCACTCGTCGATGACGACGTACTTCAGCGATTTGAGGAAGGAGGCCCAGCGGGGGTGGGACGGGAGTATCCCCCGGTGGAGCATGTCCGGGTTGGTCAGGACGTAGTTCGCGTACTGGCGGACCCACTCGCGTTCCTCGAAGGGAGTGTCACCGTCGTACACGGCAGGTCGTACCGCGTTTCCCAAAGGTTGTGAAAGTTCCTTCACGGAACGCCGCTGGTCCGCTGCGAGGGCTTTGGTCGGCGCGAGGTACAGGGCAGTGGCCCCGCGGCCGTTGGGAGCCTCGGAGCCGTCCAGGAGGCGGGAGAGGACCGGGACGAGATACGCGAGCGACTTGCCCGAGGCGGTGCCTGTGGCGACGATCACGTTGTCGCCGTCCAGGGCGTGCTCGGCGGCCAGTGCCTGGTGGGCCCAGGGGTGTTCGATACCGGCGGCCTGGACGGCCGCGATCACCTCGGCGCGAATCCGGTCGGGCCAGACGGCATGGCGGCCCGCACGTGGGGGCAAGTGCTCCGTATGAGTGATGCGCGAAGCCCGGCTCGGCCCCGAGGCGAGCCGGTCCAGGATCGTCCCCGGATCGGGTCGCGACGCGGCGAGAGCCGAGGGTCGTTCGGATCGGTGATTCTTGGCCATCGGCATCGAGTGTGTCACTGGCGTGACGGACAATGGGCCCAAGGCGTCGTGCACGCCCTGCGGTAAGTGATTGAATGCCATCGCGGCTGGCGAACCAACCTGGGGACTCTGCCGAGGTGTCCCTCGGGATGACCGCTCGATAGCAAGGTGCTGGAGGATCCGTGGACCTGTCCCTGTCGACCCGTACCGTCGGCGATCGTACGGTCGTCGAGGTCGGTGGCGAAATTGACGTTTATACCGCGCCCAAGCTGCGTGAGCAGCTGGTCGAGCTGGTCAACGACGGGAGTTTTCACCTCGTCGTTGACATGGAGGGCGTCGACTTCCTCGACTCCACCGGGCTCGGCGTGCTGGTCGGTGGCCTGAAGCGTGTGCGTGCCCACGAGGGCTCGCTGCGCCTGGTCTGCAACCAGGAGCGCATTCTGAAGATCTTCCGCATCACCGGTCTGACCAAGGTGTTCCCGATCCACACCTCGGTCGACGAAGCGGTGGCGGCCACCGACTGACGGCCGTTTACCGGACGCGCACACGGTCACCCGTAGGTGCGTCCGGTGACGGAAGAAGTTAACGAGGGGGGTCCGGGTCTCGGCGACCGACCCCCTGACCGCACGCCCGTATTCCGAGGGGGATGCATGGCCACCGTTGAACTCCGCTTCAGCGCGCTGCCCGAGCACGTCAGGACCGCCCGACTGGTGGCGGCAGCGGTGGCGCGCAGGGCCGGAGTGGACGAGGCCGTACTCGACGAGGTGCGACTCGCCGTCGGCGAGGCCTGCTCCCGTGCCGTCGGTCTGCACCAGAGCAGCGGCATCTCGGAGCCGGTGTGGGTGACGCTGATCGAGGAGGAGAAGCTGTTCTCCATCGAGGTCGGCGACGAAGCACCCCGCTCGGCTCCCGGTGACAACGCTTCGGGTGCCGACGGTGGCGTGGACGTGGATGCCGAGGAGGACGAGATGGGCCTCGCGGTCATCAGCGGCCTCGTCGACGACGTCGAGGTCACCTCGGGGGAGAACGGCGGATCGATCCGCATGAGCTGGCCGACCACGCCGCCGGTCACGCTCCTCCCCTGACACCCGACCCCGACTCACCCCGTACAACTCAAGTCCGTACAACCTCAAGGGCCCTGCTGAGCAGGGCCCTTGAGGTTTTTTGTGGCGGAGCTCCGGAATTAGTGAAGGTATTCACGATCCCTTTGTGAAGGTATTCACGATCGGTCGCGTGATAATTCGATCAAGTGTGAATGCGCCTGCGGCATTACGCCAAGTGGGTCAATGGATCACCCGGGGATCTTCTGCCGATCATTTGCTGAATAGCATGGGGCGATCTATTCCGTTTCCGCGTACTGTTTTGATCAGTTTCCGGTACCTACAATCCGTCCACATCTTGAGCTCAGTCCAAGCGTCAAGGAGGACGAATGGCGGGGCTTTCTACCCCTCAGCGGTTCGATCAACCCACAACCTTCGCAGCCGCAGTACTGACCGACGACAACCGACTGATCGTGATGGTCATCGGCGTCGTGGCCCTGGCGGCGCTCGTGGTCGCCGGGGTGCTGGTGCGCCAGGTGCTCGCGGCGGGCGAGGGCACCGACAGCATGAAGGAGATCGCGAAGGCGATCCAGGAAGGCGCGAACGCCTATCTGGCACGGCAGTTGCGCACGCTCGGCGTATTCGCAGTGATCGTTTTCTTCCTGCTGATGCTGCTGCCCGCGGACGACTGGAATCAGCGCGCCGGACGGTCGGTGTTCTTCTTGATCGGCGCCGCGTTCTCGGCGGCCACCGGTTATATCGGCATGTGGCTCGCCGTGCGAAGCAATGTGCGTGTCGCCGCCGCGGCACGGGAGGCGACACCGGCGGAAGGTGAGCCGGAAAAGGATCTCACCGACGTCTCGCACAAAGCGATGAAGATCGCTTTCCGTACGGGCGGCGTGGTCGGCATGTTCACGGTGGGCCTCGGCCTGCTGGGCGCCTCCTGCGTCGTGCTGGTGTACGCGGCCGACGCGCCGAAGGTGCTCGAGGGCTTCGGCCTCGGTGCTGCCCTCATCGCCATGTTCATGCGTGTCGGCGGCGGCATCTTCACCAAGGCCGCCGACGTCGGCGCCGACCTGGTCGGCAAGGTCGAGAAGGGCATCCCGGAGGACGATCCGCGCAACGCCGCGACCATCGCCGACAACGTGGGCGACAACGTCGGCGACTGCGCGGGCATGGCGGCCGACCTCTTCGAGTCGTACGCCGTGACGCTCGTCGCCGCACTGATCCTCGGCAAGGCCGCCTTCGGCGACGCCGGACTCGCCTTCCCGCTCCTGGTGCCCGCGATCGGCGTGCTCACGGCGATGATCGGCATCTTCGCGGTGGCGCCGAAGCGTTCGGACCGCAGCGGTATGAGCGCCATCAACCGCGGTTTCTTCATCTCCGCTGTGATCTCGCTCGCACTCGTCGCGATCGCCGTCTTCGTCTATCTGCCGTCGTCGTACGCCGATCTGGACGGTGTCACCGACGCGGCGATCTCCGGAAAGGGCGGCGATCCTCGGATCCTCGCGCTCCTCGCGGTGGCCATCGGCATCGTGCTGGCGGCCCTGATCCAGCAACTGACCGGCTACTTCACCGAGACCACCCGACGCCCCGTACGGGACATCGGCAAGAGCTCCCTCACCGGCGCGGCCACCGTCGTCCTCGCCGGTATCTCCATCGGGCTCGAATCGGCCGTCTACACCGCCCTGTTGATCGGCCTCGGTGTGTACGGGGCGTTCCTGCTCGGCGGTACGTCCATCATGCTGGCGCTGTTCGCGGTGGCACTGGCCGGTACCGGCCTGCTCACCACGGTCGGTGTGATCGTCGCGATGGACACCTTCGGGCCCGTCTCCGACAACGCGCAGGGCATCGCCGAGATGTCCGGCGACGTCCAGGGCGCGGGCGCGCAGGTGCTCACCGACCTGGACGCCGTCGGCAACACCACCAAGGCAATCACCAAGGGCATCGCCATCGCCACCGCCGTCCTGGCCGCCTCGGCGCTCTTCGGGTCGTACCGCGACGCGATCACGACCGCGGCGCGCGAGGTGGGCGAGAAGGTCGGCGAGGGCGGGCCGATGAACCTGGTGATGGACATCTCGCAGCCCAACAACCTGGTCGGTCTCATCGCCGGCGCGGCGGTCGTCTTCCTGTTCTCCGGGCTGGCCATCAGCGCGGTCTCGCGGTCGGCGGGTTCGGTCGTCTACGAGGTGCGACGGCAGTTCCGCGAGCACCCCGGGATCATGAACTACACCGAGAAACCGGAGTACGGGCGCGTTGTCGACATCTGTACCAAGGACGCGCTCCGGGAACTCGCCACGCCCGGGCTGCTGGCCGTCCTGGCACCCATCGCCATCGGGTTCACGCTCGGCGTCGGCGCGCTCGGCTCGTTCCTCGCGGGCGCGATCGGCACCGGCACCCTGATGGCGGTGTTCCTCGCCAACTCCGGTGGCGCGTGGGACAACGCGAAGAAGCTGGTCGAGGACGGCCATCACGGCGGCAAGGGCAGCGAGGCCCACGCGGCGACCGTCATCGGGGACACCGTCGGTGACCCGTTCAAGGACACCGCGGGTCCGGCCATCAACCCGCTGCTGAAGGTGATGAACCTGGTCGCGCTGCTCATCGCGCCCGCGATCATCAAGTTCAGCTACGGCGACGACGAGAACCTCGCCCTGCGCATCGTCATCGCCATCGTGTCGATCGCGGTCATCGTGGGCGCGGTGTACGTGTCCAAGCGGCGCGGGGTCGCCGGGGAGGACGAGGCCGAGGAGGCGGAACGGGAGGCCAAGTCGGCTGATCCCGCGGTGGTTTCGTAGCCCGAGCAGGGTCTACGGACCACGGGTTCGTCTCCGACAGCGTCTTACAGCCGGTCAGGAACCGGCCAACAAGCGGGCGGGCGGCGCGTTGTGACGCGTCGTCCGCCCGCTTGGCGTGGGTTGCACGCCTTTTTCGTGAGCCTTCTCTCTCTCGGCTCTCTCTTGGTGCAAATGGCTGCAATAACACATCAAGCGGATGTCCGTCACGTCGATGTCGCCCAGTTGGCGTGTATGTTCCGGGGCCGAGAGCCATGGAAGGGACCAATCCGGTGAACAAGAAGCTCGCGGTCGCACTGTCCGGCGGTGCGGTACTGGTACTGGCGCTGTCGGGATGCAGCAGCGAAGAAGGCAACGAGAAGCTGGATGCCTGGGCCAAGCAGGTGTGCGACGCGGTGAAACCGCAGGCGCAGAAGATCGAGGCCGCCAACTCCGCGATCCAGAAGGAGACCTCCGACAACAGCACACCGGAGGCCGTCCAGAAGACCGACGCACAGGCCTTCCAGGACATGGCGGACGCCTACAAGGCGATCGGTACGGCCGTGAACACCGCGGGCGCGCCGAACGTCGACGACGGCGAGACGAAGAAGGCGAACGCCGTCAAGGAACTCAACGGCATCGCGGCCTCCTACGCGAGCCTGAAGAAGCAGGTGGACGGACTCGACATCAAGAACCAGGCGAAGTTCGCCGACGGTCTCAAGGGTGTCGCCACGCAGCTGGACAAGCTCAGCCAGAGCGGCAACGACGCCCTGAAGGCCCTGGAGGAGGGCGACGTCGGCAAGGCGATGGCCGAGCAGGAGAGCTGCAAGTCGACCCCGGTGTCCCCTGCGGCGGCACCCTCGACGGCCGGCTGACCACTCCGCCAGGCCCCGCCGCGCCCCGGCGGGAGTTTTCCACAGGTGTACGGGGTGTCCGCGCGCGTCTGTCCACAGGCGGGCGCGGCGGAGCGGCGGGGCGGACACAATGGGGGGCGTGAGTAACGCCAGCCTGCACGCCCTGCCCTCCGCCGACCGCCCCGATGCCGCCGGGCGCCTCCGGGACGCCCTTCTGGCCGCCGACTTCACCGCCGACGGACTGCTCGACCTGCTCGGCGCGCCCGCGTACGCCGCCCTGGCGCGCAGCGAGACCGTGCCCGCGCTCCGGGCGACCCGTGGCGACACGCCGCTGGAACTGTTTGTACGGCTGTTCCTGTTGCAGCAACCCGTGCCCCACGCGCGTGTGGCGGGCGTGCTGCCCGTCGACGACTGTGTGGCGAGCGGGTGGCTGGTGTCCGGGGACGACGGTCAGGTAGCCGCCGCCGTCGACGTGCGGCCCTATGGCGGGCCGGGCGGTGAGGACTGGTTCATCGTGTCCGACCTGGGGTGCGCGGTCGGCGGAGCCGGTGGCATCGGCAGTCACCACGAGGGTGTCGTGCTGGGGGTGGGCGGGGCCTCCACGACCCTCGCCGGCATCACCGTGCGTACGCCGGTCGGCGCCGCGCTCGATCTCGGCACCGGCTCCGGGATCCAGGCGCTGCACGCGGCCCAGCACGCCACGCGCGTGACGGCGACCGACCTCAACCCCCGTGCCCTGCACATCACCGCGCTGACGCTCGCGCTGTCCGGCGCTCCGGCGGCCGACCTGCGCGAGGGCTCGCTCTTCGAGCCGGTCCGGGCGGACGAGACGTACGACCTGATCGTCTCCAACCCGCCGTTCGTGATCTCGCCGGGCGCGCGGCTCACGTACCGGGACGGCGGGATGGGCGGGGACGATCTGTGCCGCACGCTCGTTCAGGAGGCGGGGGAGCGGTTGCGTGAGGGCGGGTTCGCGCAGTTCCTCGCCAACTGGCAGCACGTGGAAGGGGAGGACTGGCAGGACAGGCTCAGATCCTGGGTGCCGCGGGGGTGCGATGCCTGGATCGTGCAGCGAGAGGTGCAGGACGTCACGCAGTACGCCGAGCTGTGGCTGCGCGACGCGGGCGACCACCGCTCCGACCCGGCGGAGTACCGGGCGCGGTACGACGCCTGGCTGGACGAGTTCGAGGCACGCAAGGTGAAGTCGGTCGGGTTCGGCTGGATCACACTGCGGAAGACGGGGGCGACCGAGCCCTCGATCACCGTGGAGGAGTGGCCGCATCCCGTCGAACAGCCGCTCGGGGACACGGTTCGCGCGCACTTCGAGCGGGTGGACTACCTGCGCGCGCACGACGACGCCGCCCTGCTCGCCGCGCACTTCAGGCTGGCGGACGAGGTCGTGCAGGAACAGGTCGGGCTGCCCGGCGCCGAGGACCCGGAACACGTAGTGCTGCGCCAGAACCGCGGTATGCGCCGCGCGACCAAGGTGGACACGGTCGGCGCGGGCTTCGCGGGCGTGTGCGACGGCCAACTGAGCGCCGGGCGGATTCTGGACGCCATCGCCCAACTGGTCGGCGAGGACCCGGTGTCGCTGCGGGACCGCACGCCCGCGCAGATCCGGTTGCTGGTGGAGCAGGGCTTCCTGGAGCCGTCGGGCCGGTGAGAGCGCGTGCCGGGCGTGATGCCGTAGGGCCCTGTACTGCCGGTTCCGCCTCCGTGCGGCTGTTGTCTACGCCGTGACGTCCACGGTGGAGGAGGGCTCCGCGGCCGATCCGGGTACGGCAGGCCACGTACCCCTCCGCCGTACGGCAGTGGGAGGCACAGGGGCGGCGCGCGGGGCGCGGGGATGCGTGCGTGTGGCGTGGGCCGACCGCTTGCGGCGCCTGTGCCGTCGTACCGAGGGTGCGGATGGCCAGGTTCGGGCGGCATATTCACGCCGAGTTGAGTGGCCGGTCCGGGGCGGGCCGCGGCCACCGGCTGTGAGATTCGCGGGCGTCGCCCGCGACGGAACGTGGTCGGCCGGCCCGTTCGTACGAGGGCTTCGAGGTCGGCCTGCGGGCGCTCACCGGGACGCGTGTCCGCTGTCCGCCCGGCGTTCACCTCGGGTTCGCGCAGACGCTTCCCGGACGTGCCAGCCTCCCGGGTCCGGGGACTCCCGGGCAGCGGGAAAGGGGCACACAGGGGTATGGAGAGCGGACCGGCGATCTTCGTGGGAGTGGTGTTCGCCCTGTTCGGAAGCGGGCTGCTGGTGTGGACCGCAGCCCGGGTACGGCACCGGGCGCCCGTCGCCCACGGTGTGAACCCCGTCGCATCGGCGGTCCTCGCGAGCGTCGCCGCGCTGGTCGCCCTCGGGGTCGGCACATGGTGCCTGACCCGTGTGTGAGATGGGCGAGAGACGTATGAGTGGCCCGTGCAGTGTGGCCGCGCAGGTAACTGGTAGGTCACCCTCCGAATAAGCTCGAAGGGGCAGGTCGACACTCCGGGCGGCAGGAATGGCGGTAGTCGGGTTACCGTTCGAGTGGCCGTTGCGGGCTTTTCCCGTTTGACACGGGGGCGGGATGTACCGTCACACTCCGCAGCGTCAGCATGACCCGACCCCGGGAACAAGGCCGGGGGAGACCCCGAGTGTCGACCGGAGAGAAGAGCGAAGTTGTCCCCGACCAGCGAGACCGCACAGGGCGGCCGCCGACTCGTCATCGTCGAGTCCCCTGCCAAGGCGAAGACGATCAAGGGCTATCTCGGCCCCGGATATGTCGTCGAGGCGAGCGTCGGGCACATCCGCGACCTCCCCAACGGCGCCGCCGAGGTACCCGAGCAGTACACCGGTGAGGTGCGCCGCCTCGGGGTGGACGTCGAAAACGACTTCCAGCCGATCTACGTGGTCAACGCGGACAAGAAAGCCCAGGTCAAGAAGCTCAAGGACCTGCTGAAGGACTCCGACGAACTCTTCCTCGCCACCGATGAGGACCGCGAGGGCGAGGCCATCGCGTGGCACCTCCAGGAAGTCCTGAAGCCCAAGGTCCCGGTCAAGCGGATGGTCTTCCACGAGATCACCAAGGCCGCGATCCAGGCCGCCGTCGCCAACCCGCGCGAGCTGAACCAGAAGCTGGTCGACGCCCAGGAGACCCGCCGCATCCTCGACCGCCTCTACGGCTACGAGGTCTCGCCGGTCCTCTGGAAGAAGGTCATGCCGAAGCTGTCGGCCGGCCGAGTCCAGTCGGTCGCGACCCGGCTCGTGGTGGAGCGGGAACGCGAGCGCATCGCTTTCCGTTCTGCTGAGTACTGGGACCTGACGGGAACCTTCGCGACCGGCCGCGCCGGAGACTCGTCGGACCCGTCGTCGCTGGTCGCCCGCCTCGCGGCCGTCGACGGCAGGCGAGTCGCGCAGGGCCGCGACTTCGACTCCCTGGGACAACTGAAGAGCGCGAACACCCTCCACCTGGACGAGGCGAACGCCCGCGCCCTGGCCGCCGCCCTGGCGGACACCAGCTTCGCCGTCCGCTCGGTCGAGTCGAAGCCGTACCGCCGCTCGCCGTACGCCCCGTTCCGTACGACGACGCTCCAGCAGGAGGCCGCCCGCAAGCTCGGCTTCGGAGCGAAGGCGACCATGCAGGTGGCGCAGAAGCTGTACGAGAACGGCTTCATCACCTATATGCGTACGGACTCCACGACCCTGTCGGAGACGGCGATCAACGCCGCCCGTGCCCAGGTCACCCAGCTGTACGGCGCCGACTACCTGCCCTCGTCCCCGCGGACGTACGCCGGGAAGGTCAAGAACGCCCAGGAGGCGCACGAGGCCATCCGCCCGTCGGGTGATCGTTTCCGCACCCCGGCCGAGACGAGCCTGACCGGCGACCAGTTCCGGCTCTACGAGCTGATCTGGAAGCGCACCGTCGCCTCCCAGATGAAGGACGCGGTCGGCAACTCGGTCACCGTGAAGATCGCGGGCACCTCCGCCGACGGCCGTGACGCCGAGTTCAGCGCCTCCGGCAAGACGATCACCTTCCACGGCTTCCTGAAGGCGTACGTCGAGGGCGCCGACGACCCGAACGCCGAGCTGGACGACCGTGAGAGCCGCCTGCCCCAGGTGAGCGAGGGCGACGCCCTGTCCGCCGACGAGATCACGGTCGACGGGCACGCCACCAAGCCCCCGGCCCGCTACACCGAGGCGTCGCTGGTCAAGGAGCTCGAAGAGCGCGAGATCGGCCGCCCGTCGACGTACGCGTCGATCATCGGGACCATCCTCGACCGCGGCTACGTCTTCAAGAAGGGCACGGCCCTGGTGCCGTCCTTCCTGTCCTTCGCCGTCGTCAACCTCCTGGAGAAGCACTTCGGGCGGCTCGTCGACTACGACTTCACCGCCCGGATGGAGGACGACCTCGACCGCATCGCCCGCGGCGAGGCCCAGTCCGTGCCGTGGCTGAGGCGCTTCTACTTCGGCGTGGGCACCGACGGCGCTGCCGTTCCGGCCGTCGGCGGCGCGGCCGAGGCGGGCAACGGCGACGGGGACCACCTCGGCGGTCTCAAGGAGCTGGTGACCGACCTGGGCGCGATCGACGCCCGCGAGGTGTCGTCGTTCCCGGTGGGCAACGACATCATGCTGCGCGTCGGGCGCTACGGCCCCTACATCGAGCGCGGCGAGAAGGACTCCGAGAACCACCAGCGCGCCGACGTGCAGGAGGACCTCGCCCCCGACGAGCTGTCCGTCGAACTGGCGGAGGAACTGCTCGCCAAGCCGAGCGGCGACTTCGAGCTGGGCGCCGACCCCCAGTCCGGCCACCAGATCATCGCCAGGGACGGCCGCTACGGCCCGTACGTCACCGAGGTGCTCCCCGAGGGCACCCCGAAGACCGGCAAGAACGCCGTCAAGCCGCGCACGGCCTCGCTGTTCAAGTCGATGTCCCTGGACACGGTGACGCTGGCGGACGCGCTCAAGCTGATGTCCCTGCCCAGGGTCGTCGGCAAGGACGCGGAGGGCGTGGAGATCACCGCGCAGAACGGGCGCTACGGGCCCTACCTCAAGAAGGGCACGGACTCGCGGTCCCTGCAGACCGAGGACCAGCTCTTCACGATCACCCTCGAAGAGTCGCTGGAGATCTACTCCCAGCCCAAGCTGCGTGGCCGGGCCGCCGCCAAGCCACCGCTGAAGGAACTGGGCACCGACCCGGTCAGCGGACAGCCGGTGGTCGTCAAGGACGGCCGCTTCGGCCCGTACGTCACCGACGGCGAGAGCAACGCGACCCTGCGCTCCGGCGACAGCGTCGAGGAGATCACCCCGGAGCGCGGCTACGAGCTGCTCGCCGAGAAGCGTGCCAAGTCGCCGGTCAAGAAGACCGCGAAGAAGGCTCCGGCGAAGAAGGCCCCCGCCAAGAAGGCCGCTACGACGAAGACCGCCGCCAAGAAGACGACGGCCGCCAAGACGACCACCGCGAAGAAGACGGCCGCCAAGAAGGCTCCGGCCAAGAAGGCGACCGCCGCGAGGGCCACGGGCACGGGCGAGGAGTGAGTCCGTCGGTCGCGACGACACCGGTGAACGCCGGTGAGCGCTCGCTACCGAGTGCGGTGACCGATCTTCACTTCGCCGTCACGAGGGCTTCGTGAAACGACCGCCCCGCCACTATCAGGTGTCGGGGCGGTCGCATGTCCGGACGGCCACTTCGAGCTGTCGGTGGCTGCCGATAGGCTGAAAGCATGACGCCAGCAGAGCAGCCAACGGCCACCCCCCAGGCCCCCGACGACGCGTTGGTCGCGGACTCCCGCGAACGCGCCGTCCGCGCCCTGCTGCGCCGGCCCCAGCTGAAGCGGCTGTGGAGCGCGCAGCTGGTGGGCGGTGTCGGTGACGCCCTCGCGCTGCTGGTCCTGGTGGTGCTCGTCCTGCAGGCGGCCGTCTCCGAGGGCTCGTTCGGCGGCGGCTACCGGGGCGTGGCGCTCGCCGTGACGGCCGTCTTCGGGGCACGTGTTCTGGCCACGTTGCTCTTCGGCGCCGTCCTGCTCGGCCCGCTCACGTCGCTCACCTCGCGAGAGGGCCCGCTCGACCGCCGCTGGACCATGGTCGGTGCCGACGGGCTGCGCACCATACTCATGATCATCGCTCCCCTGTGGATCGACTGGACGCCGGAGAACGCCCTCGCCGTCCTTCTGGTCACCACCTTCGTGAGCGGAGTCGCCGAGCGCTTCTGGACGGTGTGCCGGGAGAGCGCGGCGCCCGCGCTGCTGCCCACGCCTCCCCCGGAGGGGGCCACGGTCCGTCCGCTGCCGGACCACATGGACGCCCTGCGGCGCCTCTCCCTGCGTACGACCTTCGTCGCGCTGCCGCTCGCGGGCGCCGCGCTCGTCGTCGCCGCGCTGGTCAACAACCTGCTGGGTACCGGGATCGACTGGTTCGGCCGGCACCAGGCGGCCTTCGGGTCGTATGTCGCGGCCGGGCTGTTCGCCGCCTCGCTGTCCGTGCTCACCGCCCTGGAACTGCCCGACGCGCGCACCCCCCGCGCGCGGTCACCGCTCGAAGGCCTGCGCCGCCCCAAGTACGGCACGGCCGCCGACACGGGCCGTACGGGCGCGATCCCGCTGCTCGTCCTGGCCTGCGCGGCCGTCTCCGGCGCGGTCGCGGCGGCCGTCTCCGTGGCCGTCCTGCACGCCAAGGACCTGGGCGGCGGCCCGGTGACGTTCGGGCTGCTGGTCCTCGTGCTGACCGGTGGCACGGTCATCGGAATCCGTACGGCACCGAAGGTGCTGGTGGCGCTGTCGCGGCGCCGACTGCTCGCGCTGGCCGTCGCCTTCACCGGGGTCGCGCTGCTCGCCGCGGGGCTGGTCCCGGACGTGACGACGGTGCTGCTGATCATCGGGCTCGCGGGCATCGGCGCGGGCGTCGCCGCCAACACCGGCCACACGCTGCTCGACCAGGAGACCGAGGACCAGCGGCGGACCCGTCTGACCGAGCATCTGCACGCGGTCGTACGGGTGTCCGTGGCGCTGGCCGCGCTGATCGCTCCCCTGGTGGCGGCCCTCATCGGCCCGCACCGTCTGGAGAGCGGCAAGTTCGTGTTCGCACACGGCGGCGCGGCGTTCACGCTGATGCTGGTGGGCGCGCTGCTGCTGCCGGTGGCCGCGCTGGTCCTCGCCAAGGTCGACGACCGTTCCGGCGTACCCCTGCGGCACGACCTGCGCGACGCGCTGCGCGGCGGCGACGACCCCGCGCAGGCACTCGCCTCGACCGGCTTCTTCATCGCTCTGGAGGGTGGCGACGGGGCGGGCAAGTCCACGCAGGCGAAGGCGCTCGCCGAGTGGATAAGGGCCAAGGGCCACGAGGTCGTGCTCACGCGCGAGCCGGGGGCCACCCCGGTGGGCAAGCGGCTGCGGTCGATCCTGCTGGACGTGTCGAGCGCCGGCCTGTCGCACCGCGCGGAGGCGCTGCTGTACGCGGCGGACCGCGCGGAGCACGTCGACACGGTCGTACGGCCTGCGTTGGAGCGTGGCGCGATCGTCATCTCCGACCGGTACATCGACTCGTCCGTGGCCTATCAGGGCGCCGGCCGGGACCTCTCTCCGACGGAGATCGCGCGCATCTCGCGCTGGGCGACCGACGGCCTCGTCCCCCATCTGACCGTCCTGCTGGACGTCTCCCCGGAGGCCGCCCGCGAGCGGTTCACCGAGGCGCCGGACCGGCTGGAGTCGGAGCCGGCAGAGTTCCACGAGCGCGTGCGGTCCGGTTTCCTCACGCTGGCCGCCGCCGACGCGGGCCGCTATCTGGTCGTGGACGCGGCGCAGGAGCCCGAGTCCGTCACAACGGTCGTCCGCCACCGGCTCGACCTGATGCTGCCCCTCTCCGAGGCCGAGGTGAAGGCCCAGGAGGAGGCCCGCAAGGCGGCCGAGGAGGAGGCCAGGCGCAAGGCGGAGGAAGAGGCCGCGCGCAAGGCCGAGGAGGAGCGCCTCGAGCGCGAGCGCCAGGAGACGCTGGCCCGGCTGCGCGCCGAGGAGGAGGAGCGCAAGCGCCGCGAGCTGGAAGAGGCGCAGCGCCGCGAGGCCGAACGCCAGGCGGAGGAAGCCCGGCAGCGGGCCGAGGACGCGCGCCGCCGCGCCGAGGAGGAGCGGGTACGCCTGCTCGCGGAAGAGAAGTCCCGAGCCGAGGCCGAGGCCCGCCGCAAGGCCGACGAGGACCGCCGACGCAGGCAGGCCGAGGAGGAGGCGCGGCTGCACGCGGAGGCGGAGCAACGACGGCTGGAGAAGCAGCGGAAGGCCGAGGAGGCGCTGGTCCGGGCAGAGGCCGAGCGGCGGCGACTCGCGGAGGCGGCGGCTGCCGCTGCCGCGACTGCTGCCGCGGCTTCGGCTGCCGCAGCGGCGGCGGTGGCTTCGGCGGCTGATGCTGGGGGAGCGGGTTCGGCTTCGGGTGCCGGCGCGGCTTCGGGTACGGGTACGGGTACGGGTACGGGCGCAGGTGGGGCTGGGGCTGCGGGGTCCGGTGCGGCGGGGGGTGGTCGGTCCGGGGGTTCCGATTCCGAGGTGACGGCCAAGTTCCAGAAGCCGCCGGTTCCTTCGGGCGCGGCCGACGAGACCACGGTGCTGCCGCCGGTGCCTTCGCGGGCGGCGGATGAGACGGCTGTGCTGCGGCCTGTGGTGCCGGGCGCGGCGGACGAGACCGCGGTGTTGCCGCCGGTTCCTTCGGGAGCCGCCGACGAGACGGCCGTGCTGCCACCCGTGGTGCCGGGTGCGGCCGATGAGACCGCGGTGCTGCCTGCCGTACGGGACGACAGCGCGGGTCGGCGGGACAGGGCGCCCGCGGATCGCGTGCCGCCGGGGTTCTTCCGGGACGAGCAAGAGGAGAGGCAGTCCGGGGGCGGAGAGGACCGTACGCGGGAGCTGCCCCAGCTCGACGCCGATGGCACCCCGCGTCGGCGACCGCGCTCCGACTGGGCGGAGGAGACTCCGCTGGACGACCTGCCGACGCTGGCCGACGAACTGTTCGGGGCACACGCGGACGACGACCGGGACGAGGGCCGGGGACGGGGCGGGCGGCGCCGCTGAGGCCGGCCCGTTGCCGGTGGGAGCCCTTCAGCGGGAACCCGTTGTCAGTGGGGACCCGCACAATGGACTTCGCGAGGCAAGCCGTGACGAAACGGCGCGACGAAGCGGCTTGACGAAGCGGTATGACCGACAAGGTGTGAGGGAAGGGCGGTGTTCCCATGCCGGTGTGGGACGACCTGGTGGGCCAGGAGAAGGTGAGCGCGCAGCTGGAGGCCGCCGCGCGGGATGCCGACGCCCTGGTCACCGCAGTCGCCGCGGGCGAGCCCCAGCCCGAGGCGTCGAAGATGACGCACGCCTGGCTCTTCACCGGCCCGCCCGGCTCCGGCCGGTCCACAGCGGCCCGCGCCTTCGCCGCCGCCCTCCAGTGCGTGAGCCCCGACCGTGCCCTCGGCGGAGTCCCCGGCTGTGGTTTCTGCGACGGCTGCCACACCAGCCTGACGGGCACGCACGCCGACGTGGACGTCGTCCGCACCGACCTTCTCTCCATCGGCGTCAAGGAAACCCGTGCCCTGGTCCGGCGCGCCCAGCTCTCACCGGCTGTCGGACGCTGGCAGGTCATCGTCCTGGAGGACGCGGACCGCCTCACGGAGGGCGCGGGCAACGTCCTGCTCAAGGCCATCGAGGAGCCTGCGCCGCGTACGGTGTGGCTGCTGTGCGCCCCGTCCATCGAGGATCTGCTGCCCACGATCCGCTCCCGCTGCCGTCTCCTCACCCTGCGTACCCCGCCGGTGGAAGCGGTGGCCGACATCCTCATCCGCCGGGACGGTATCGAGCCGGACGTCGCGCACGCCGTGGCCAGAGCCACCCAGGGCCACATCGGCCGCGCCCGCCGCCTCGCCACGGACGCGCGGGCCCGGGAGCGCCGGGCCGCCGTCCTCAGACTGCCGCTCCGCGTCGAGGACGTCGGCGGCTGTCTGAAGGCGGCCCAGGAGCTGATCGACTCGGCGTCGGAGGACGCCAAGCAGCTCGCCGAGGAGGTCGACGTGAAGGAGACGGAGGAGCTGAAGCAGGCGATGGGCGCGGCCCAGGGCGGCCGGATGCCGCGCGGCACGGCGGGCGTGATGAAGGAGCTGGAGGACCGGCAGAAGCGTCGGAGAACGCGCACGCAGCGCGACACCCTCGACCTGGCCCTGATCGACCTCACCGGCTTCTACCGCGACGTTCTCGCCCTTCAGTTCGGCTCCCGCCTGGCGATCGCCAACGCGGAGGCCGAGGACACCCTGGAGCGACTGGCCCGCGCCGGCTCACCCGCGTCGACACTCCGCCGCATCGACGCGATCGCCGCGTGCCGCGAGGCCCTGGACCGCAACGTGGCACCACTGCTGGCGGTGGAGGCGATGACGCTGGCACTGAGAGCGGGCTGACGACAACTCGTAACTCACGTAACCCGTACCAGGCGTAACCCGTACGAGTCATGTTGTGGGCGGAGAGTATTCGGACGGTTTCACAGGGTTACGCTCGCTGAATGCATATGAGGCGCACACCTCGTCAGGCCTGGACATTGCTCGCTGCCGCCGCGCTGCTCGTCTCCGCCTGTTCCACGGGGAGTTCGACGAGTGCGGCGAGTTCGTCGGTGACGCCGACGGGCCTCGCGTCGTACTACGCGCAGAAGCTGAGCTGGCGGTCGTGCGGTGCGCCCGGTTTCCAGTGCGCCACGATGAGGGCGCCCCTCGACTACGCGGCTCCGGCCGAGGGTGACGTGAAGCTGGCCGTCTCCCGCAAGAAGGCCACGGGGACAGGCAAGCCGCTCGGCTCGCTGCTGGTGAACCCGGGCGGGCCGGGCGGTTCGGCGGTCGGGTACCTGCAGGCGTACGCCGGGATCGGCTATCCCGCCGAGGTCCGCGCGCGCTACGACATGGTCGCGGTCGACCCGCGCGGGGTGGCGCGCAGCGAGCCGGTCGAGTGCCTCGACGGCCGCGAGATGGACGCCTACACGCAGACAGACACGACTCCCGACAATGAACGGGAGACCGGCCAACTGGTCGGCGCGTACAAGGAGTTCGCCGAGGGCTGCGGCAGCAGTTCGGCCGACCTGCTGCGGCACGTGTCCACGGTGGAGGCGGCCCGGGACATGGACATCCTGCGGGCGGTGCTGGGCGACCGGCGGCTTACGTACGTCGGGGCGTCGTACGGCACGTTCCTCGGGGCGACGTACGCGGGGCTCTTCCCGAACCGCGTTGGCCGGCTGGTCCTGGACGGCGCGATGGACCCCTCCCTGCCCGCGCGAAAGCTGAACCTCGACCAGACGGCGGGCTTCGAGACGGCCTTCGACGCGTTCGCGAAGGACTGCGTACGGCAGCGGGACTGCCCGCTGGGCACGGAGGAGGGGAAGGTCGGCGCGAACCTGAAGGCGTTCTTCGACCGCCTCGACACGTCGTCCGTCCCGGCCGGCGACGCGGACGGCCGCAAGCTGGGCGAGGCCCTCGCCACGACCGGCGTGATCGCCGCGATGTACGACGAGAGCACCTGGCCGCAACTCCGCGAGTCGCTGACCTCGGCGATGCGGGACAAGGACGGCGCGGGCCTGCTGCTGCTCTCCGACAGCTACTACGAGCGCGACGCCGACGGCCGCTACTCGAACCTGATGTTCGCCAACGCGGCCGTGAACTGCCTCGACCTTCCGGCGGCGTACGCCACCCCCGACCAGGTACGCGACGCGCTGCCGTCCTTCGAGAAGGCGTCCCCCGTCTTCGGTGAGGTCATGGCCTGGGCCTCCCTGAGCTGCGCGTACTGGCCGGTCCGGCCGACGGGTGAGCCGCACCGCATCGAGGCGAAGGGCGCCGCCCCGATCGTGGTCGTCGGCACGACCCGCGACCCGGCGACCCCGTACCGCTGGGCCCAGTCCCTCTCCCGCCAGCTCTCCTCGGCCCGCCTCCTGACGTACGAGGGCGACGGCCACACGGCGTACGGGCGGGGCAGTGACTGCATCGACGACGCGATCGATGCGTATCTGCTCCGGGGAACCCCTCCGGCGGAGGGAAAACGCTGCTCGTAGAGGCGGGGCGGGCGCTTGTGCGGAGGCCTCTGGGGAGGGCTCCGGGGGTGTGCGGAGCACCCCCGGAAACTGTGTAGACTTGCCGACGTTGCTGACCGCACCATGGTGTGGACAGCGCGCCGCCTTAGCTCAGCTGGCCAGAGCAACGCACTCGTAATGCGTAGGTCTCGGGTTCGAATCCCGAAGGCGGCTCCGGAAAACCCCAGGACTCACTCGCCGTGACCTGGGGTTTTTCCTTTCCCTTGACCAGATCGTGGTCTAAATCACTGCCCCCTGGGGTGGGTTTGAAGGCCATATGGGAACCAAATGGGACCCGAATTGGCAAAGGTGGTCTTGCGCATCGCAATGCGTAGGTCCCCAGTTCGAAACCCGAACGCGTCTCCAAGGTGAATCCTGAGTCGGGCCTGGGAGTTGGGGTCTTCTCTTTCGAGTGACCATGGAATTCAAGCCAATTGAGCACACGTTCCCTGCGATGGCGACAGGCGGTCAGGGTGCTGCGCGGCCATTGGGGCACGGGGCTGCCGCCCGGCCGGGTGCGGGGAGAAACGGCCCGTACAGGAAACGGCCCGAAAGGACGCGCGGTGTGTGCGTGGACGCCTTGTCGGGCGCGGTAGCTGTGCTGGACCGGGGCGACGGTTCTTCTGGGCCTGTCCGTGGTCGTGATCAGCGGGCCGGTATGAGGCGTGCGGGCCTAGTTCAGCACCACGTGCCTGTATGCGGGCACTCCGGCATCCCCGCGCCTGTGAGCCGGCCGATGAGGAGCGCCGGCAGGTGGCCGAGCGGCTGCTGGCCCGTGAATACCGGGGGCCGCCGAGGCTGTGGCGTCGCGCGAAGGAGCGGCGGCGCCGCACAGAGCCGCGGTTGTGGTGCGGGTCTATTTCCGTCGAACTCGTTCCCGCTCGGTACCCGGCCGCCGCCAAGCTGTACCTAAACCGGCGGCTGTCGAAGCAGACCCAGAGCGACTTCTACATGTGGTCGGTCCGCACCGACGTCAAGCCCCCGCCGGCTACCGCCCCATCTGGGACTACCCGAACGCCAACCTCCAGGGCTTCGAGCGTTTCATGTCAGACCGCGCCCTCGCCGAACGCTTCCGCCAGCAACTCACCCTGTACGTCGGCGAGGTCAATGGCGACCCCTCCCCCGGCTGGCTGGGTCTCCATCCCGGGCAGTAGGCCCCTCCTGGGGAAACCCGGCGAACAGCCCCCGGCGCCCGCCCCCGTGATGTCTTCCGCGGTCCTGCGAGCGGGCCGTCGGCGCCTCCGGCCCGCGCCTGAACCGACCGCCGTACGGACGCGGGCGACGCGGGCGCCGAAGATGACGTGCGGATGCCGGGCCACGCCGTCCGAATGGACAGTCCGGTATCCGGGACCTACTCGTCCGCGATCACGATGATGTCGAGCGTTCGCGGTCCGTGTACGCCCTCCACGCGGTCGAGTTCGATGTCGCTGGTGGCCGAGGGACCGGAGATCAGGGTCAGTGGCCGGTGCGGGTGGAGCAGGCTCATCACCTCGGGTACGTCGGCGGTGATCTGGTCAGCCTTGACCACGCAGACATGCTGGTCCGGCAGCAGGGTCAGCGCGCGGCGTCCCTGTCCGGGCCCGCTGTTGAGGACGACCGTGCCGGTGAGGGCGATCGCTGCGGCGACGGTGGTGAGTACGGCGTCCGTCGCGTCGAGTTGTCGGACTGTCAGCGGTGGGGTGTCCTGCAGCCGGGACCAGGGGCCTTCGGGTACCAGGTCTTCGGGGAAACCCGGGGGCACCACAAGGGATTTCGCTCCGGTGCGTGTCAGAGCGCGGGCCACGGCGGCCACGGCGTCGGACGCCTGAACACGGACGACGGTGGCTCGGTAGTCGGCGGCGCGTTCGATGAACAGCTCGACGACGTCCGGTGCCGGCTGGTGAGAGTGCGGATCGTGCGGGACGGGGTCGTCGTCGGGGGTCTCGGAGCCCGGCACGTCGGCCAGTGCGCTCCGGATGTCGCCCAGTACGGTGTCGCGGCCGCTCATCGGCCCTTGCCTTCCGTCGTCGTACGGCCTTCTTCTCTCGTCCGTCGCCACCAGGCGCGCAGGGACTCGCGCGCCGGTACGGGGGTGTCACGGGTGCCGGACCAGCGAGCGAAGGGGCCGGGCAGGACGCCGATCCGGCCGTCGCGGGCCACCAGCCGGGCGGCGAGAGCGGCGAGTCGCTGGGCCGCTGCCAGCCGTCTCGGGGAGGACAGCACTACGCCTACGGCCTTCATGGCGAGCGCCTCCGGGGTGGGCAGCAGCCGGTCCCGGCGCTTGGCCTCCACGGACTTCGCCCGCAGATGGACCAGCACCTCGGGAATGTCGATCTTGACTGGGCAGGCGTCGTAGCAGGCCCCGCACAGGGTGGAGGCGAAGGGCAGCGAGGCCGCGTTCTCCACGCCCACGAGCTGTGGGGTGAGTACCGCGCCGATCGGGCCGGGGTACACCGAGCCGTAGGCGTGGCCGCCGGTGCGCTCGTACACCGGGCAGACGTTCAGGCAGGCCGAGCAGCGGATGCAGGACAGCGCCTGGCGGCCCACCTCGTCGGCCAGGGTCGCGGTGCGGCCGTTGTCGAGGAGGATCAGGTGGAAGTCCTGCGGTCCGTCGCCCTCGGTGACGCCGGTCCACAGCGAGGTGTACGGGTTCATGCGCTCGCCCGTGGACGAGCGGGGCAGCAGCTGGAGGAAGATGTCCAGGTCGGCGAAGGAGGGCAGGACCTTCTCGATGCCCATGACGGTGATCAGGGTCTCCGGCAGGGTCAGGCACATCCGCCCGTTGCCCTCCGACTCCACGACCACCACGGTGCCAGTGTCGGCGGCGGCGAAGTTGGCCCCGGAGACGGCCACCTTGGCCCGCAGGAACTTCTCCCGCAGATGGAGCCTGGCCGCCTCGGCCAGGTCGCGTGGGTCGTCGGTGAGTCCCTCGGGGGCCGGGCGGCCCCACTTCCCCATCTCCCGCCGGAAGATCTCGCGGATCTCGGAGCGGCCCCGGTGGATTGCCGGTACGAGGATGTGTGAGGGCCGGTCGCCGCCCAACTGCACGATCAGTTCGGCGAGATCGGTCTCGTAGGCGCGGATGCCCGCTTCGGCGAGTGCCTCGTTGAGGCCGATCTCCTGGGTAGCCATCGATTTGACCTTGACGATCTCGCTCTCGCCGGTCGCCTGAACCAGCCGCGTGACGATGGCGTTCGCCTCGGCCGCGTCCGCCGCCCAGTGGACCGTGCCGCCGGCGGCGGTGACCGTCTCCTCCAGGCGCAGGAGATGGTGGTCGAGGTGGCGCAGGGTGCGGCGTTTGAGGGCTGCCGCCGTCTCCCGCAGGTCCTCCCAGTCGTCGAGTTCGGCGGTGACCGCCAGCCGCCTGTCCCGGATGGTGCCGGTGGCCCGGCGCAGGTTCGCGCGCAGCCGGGTGTCGGCGAGCGCGGTGCGCGCCGCCTCGGGGAAGGGCGGGGTGCCCAGCCATACGACGTTGTCGGCGCCGCTCACCGTACGTTCCCTTCCGTGGAGGCCAGGATCTCGGCCAGGTGCATCGTGCCGACGCCGGTACGCAGCCGGGACAGGCCGCCGCCGATGTGCGTCAGGCAGGAGTTGTCGCCCGCGCTCAGGTACTCGGCACCGGTGTCCAGGACATGGCGCATCTTGTCGGCCAGCATCGCGTTGGAGACGTCCGCGTTCTTCAGCGCGAAGGTGCCGCCGAAGCCGCAGCAGGACTCGGCGTCCGGCAGTTCGACCAGGTCGATGCCCTTCACCGCGCGCAACAGCCTGAGCGGCCGGTCGCCGACGCGCAGCATGCGCAGGGAGTGGCAGGTCGGGTGGTAGGTGACCCGGTGCGGGAAGTGCGCGCCGACGTCGGTGACGCCGAGGACGTCGACGAGGAGTTCCGACAGCTCGTACACCGTCGGCACCACCCGCTCGACCGCCTCGGCGAGCACGGGGTCCCCCAACTGGGCGGCCACCACCCGGTGGTGGTCGCGGACCATGCCCGCGCAGGAGCCGGACGGGGTGACCACGGCGTCGTAACCCGCGAAGACCTCCGCGAATCGGCGGACCATGGGCAGGGTCTCGGGGCGGTAGCCGGTGTTGAAGTGCATCTGGCCGCAGCAGGTCTGGCCCTGTGGGAACTCCACGGTGTGGCCGAGCCGTTCGAGCAGTTCGGTCACCGCGCGGCCGGTGCGGGGGAACATCATGTCGTTGAAGCAGGTGATGAAGAGAGCTATGCGCATGGTGCTTCCTGATCGGCCTGGGAGGAGCCGGTGACGGTCAGGCCGTAGGTCCGCAGGGCGGTTCGGGTGAAGACCTCGTGGCGTTCGGCTGGATGAAGGGTGGCCGTCAACTCCCGTGCGGCGGCGATGACTTCGGCGTAGGTGGCGGCCAGTCGGCTGACTGGCCAGTCGGAGCCGAACATCAGCCGTCGCGGACCGAAGGCGTCCAGCACCGTGTCCGCGTACGGCCGTAGATCCTCGACACTCCAACCGTCCCAGTCGGCCTCGGTCACCATGCCGGAGAGCTTGCAGACGGTGTTGGGCAGCGAGGCCAGCAGGCGCACCGCTTCCGCCCACGGCCGCAACTCACCCGTGGCGATGGGGGGTTTGCCCACGTGATCGAGTACGAAGGTGAGGCCGGGAAGCAGTTGGGCGGCTTCTTGGGCCGCCGCGAGCTGGTGGGGCCGGACGACCAGGTCGTACACGAGCCCGGCTTCGGCCACCGCGGCGAGACCGCGCAGCACGTCGGGCCGTACCAGCCAGCGGGGATCGGCCTCACCCTGCACCTGGTGGCGGATGCCGACCAGGTACTCGCCGCCCGGACCCTCCCGCAGCGCAGCGAGTGCGCGGGCGACACCCGGGGAGGTCAGGTCGGTCCAGCCCACGACGCCGGCCACCAGGTCGCTGTCCCGGGCCAAGGCCAGGAACTCGGGCGTCTCCTGCGGAACGTCGATCGTCTGGACCAGGACCGTCGCGCTGACACCTGCGGCACGAGCCTCGGGCTCCAGGTCGGCGAGCGCGAAGTCGCGGCGCAGCGGGGCAAGTTCGGGTCCGGTGATCCAGTCCTGGTCACGGACGGAGAGGTCCCACACGTGGTGGTGTGCGTCGATGACGCCCTCGGCGGTGTTCGCCTCCGTGTCCATGGCGGTCACTCCGACGACTCCGGTGTGGCGGCTGGGACGGGTACGTGTGGGGGCAGCAGTCCCTCGGCGCGCAGTTCGTCCCAGAGTGCGGCCGGTACCGTTCGCCGCAGTTGGTCCACCGTGTCGCGGACCTCGTCGGCGGAACGCGCGCCGGACAGAACGCTCGCGACCGCCGGATGGCCGAGCGGGAAGTGCAGAGCGGCTGCGCGCAGCGGTATGCCGTGGCGTTCGGTGACCGCCTTCATGCGCAGGGCCCGGTCGAGTACGTGCGGTGGGGCGGGCGCGTAGTCGTACGTGGCCCCGGGCTTGGGGTCGGTGAGCAGACCCGAGTTGAACACTCCGCCGACGATGACACTCCGGCCACGGGCGGCGGCCTCGGGCAGTACCTCCGTGAGGCCCTCCTGCTCCAGCAGGGTGTAGCGGCCGGCGAGCAGCACCACGTCGATGTCGGTCTCGCGCAGGAAGCGGGCGGGGAGCGCGCACTGGTTCACACCGATGCCGATCGCCTTGACGACGCCTTCGGCGCGCAGTCGTTCCAGCGCCGGGTAGGCCTCGGTGAGGGCCTGCTCGGCGTGGTGGTCCGGGTCGTGCAGCAGGGCGATGTCCACCCGGTCCAGGCCGAGGCGGTCCAGGCTCGCCTCCAGGGAGCGCAGGACTCCGTCACAGCTGAAGTCCCAGACTCGGCGGTGGGTGTCGGGCACGGCGAAGCCGTTGGCGAGATCGTCGCCGCGGCCGCCTTCAGGGTTGGGTTCGAGCAGTCGCCCGACTTTGGTGGAGACGGTGTACGTGTCGCGGTCGTGCAGCGCGGCGCCCAGGCGGCGCTCGGACAGGCCGAGTCCGTAGTGCGGGGCGGTGTCGAAGGTGCGTACGCCCGCGTCCCAGGCTGCGTCCACCGCGTCGTACGCGGCCTCGTCGGTGACCGGGCGGAAGAGGTTGCCGATGGCGGCGGCCCCGAACGACAGCTCGGTGACCCTGACGCCGGTGGTGCCCAGCGTGGTCGTTCTCATGAGCCGGCCGCCGGGCGCAGCCGGAGTCCCTGCATGCCACCGTCGACAGCGAGGGCGGTGCCGGTGACGGAGGCCGCAGCGGGGCTCGCCAGGTAGACCACGGCCGCCGCCACCTCGTCCGCGGTGACCAGGCGGCCCAGGGGCTGGCGTGCGTCGAGGGCGGCGCGTTCCGCCTCCGGGTCGTCGGCGGCGTCCAGGAGCCGGGTCACCCAAGGTGTGTCGGCGGTGCCGGGGTTGACGCAGTTGACGCGGATGCCCTCACGGACATGGTCCGCGGCCATCGCCAGGGTCAGTGACAGCACGGCGCCCTTGCTGGCGGAGTACAGGGCGCGCTGGGGGAGTCCCGCGGTGGCCGCGATGGAGCAGGTGTTGACGATCGCCGCGTGTGACGAGCGCCGCAGATAGGGCAGGGCGGCCCGCGTGGTGCGCACCGTCCCGAGGACGTTGACGTCGAGGACGCGGTGCCACTCCGCGTCCGGGTTGTCCTCGACGGTCCCTACGGCGCCGATGCCCGCGTTGTTGACCAGGATGTCCAGGCCACCGAGCTGCCCGGCAGCGGCCTCCACGGCGGCACGTACCGAGGTGTCGTCGCCGAGGTCGGCCTTGAAGGCGATCAGCGGATCGGGGACACCGGAGGGGGCGAGGTCGAGGACGGCCACCGTGGCGCCGTGGTCGGCCAGCATCCGGGCCGTGGCCAGCCCGATGCCGGACGCGCCGCCGGTGACGACGGCCTTGAGCCCCGACAGGCCGCTCAAGCTGTTCAGGTTGCTCGACTTGCTCACGGGGGCGCCTTTCACGCTTGGCCGAAGGTCTGGCGCTGGGCGCCGAGGCCGTCGACGGAGAGCTCGACGGTGTCGCCGGGGCGGAGATAGGGGGTGCCGGGCAGGCCGAGGGCCACGCCCGCGGGAGTGCCGGTGTTGATCACGTCGCCCGGCTCCAGGACCATGTACTGGCTCAGGTACGACACGATGTGGCCGACCGTGAAGATCATGTCGCTGGTGTGGCCGTCCTGCCGCTTCACGCCGTTGACGCTCAGACGCAGTCCGAGATCCTGCGGATCGCCCACCTCGTCGGCGGTCACCAGCCAGGGTCCGAGCGGGTTGAACGTCTCGCAGGACTTGCCCAGGTCCCACTGTGAGGAGTACTCCAGCTGGAACTCGCGCTCGGAGACGTCGTGGCTGATCGCGTACCCCGCGATCACGGCCCGCGCGGCCTCAGGACCGTCGAGGTAGCGGGCCCGCCGTCCGATGACGACCGCCAGCTCGACCTCCCAGTCGGTCTTCATGGAGCCGCGGGGGATCAGCACCTCGTCGTACGGCCCGACCATCGTGCCCGGGTCCTTCATGAACACCACCGGCCGCGGGGGGATCGCCGCGCCTGTCTCGGCGGCGTGGTCGCGGTAGTTCAGCCCGACGCAGACGATCTTGCCGGGGCGGGCGAGAGGGGTACCGATCCGCAGACCGTCCGGGTCCAGCTCGGGCAGACTTCCCGCCGCGATCGCCGCACGGGCCCGCTCGACACCGTCCTCGGAGGCCAGGAAGGCACCGTCGATGTCGGAGGTCACGGAGGACAGGTTGAGCAGCCGGCCGTCCTCCGTGCGGACGGCGGGTCGTTCCTCGCCGGGCGCGCCGACTCGTAGAAGTTTCACTGGGTGTTTCCTTGCGACGGTTGCAGATGCCAGATCTCGGTCAGGTCGGACCAGTTGCCCCCGGTGCCGGCATCGGCCCAGGACTCCTGGCAGGGGTCGGTGAGCTTCCACCAGGCCTGGGTGGTGGGGTCGGCGCCGATCGTGGCCATGTCGGCCTCGAAGTCGTCGCCGTGGTACTCGAAGTAGCCGAACAGCGTGTCCTCGCGCAGGAAGATGCTGTAGTTGCGGATGTTCGCGGCCCGCAGCGCGGCCTCGACGCCCGGCCAGACCGCGGAGTGCAGCCGCAGATATAGCTCACGGTGCTCGGGCCGCAGGCGGATCGTCTGGGCAAGGCGTTTCACCTGGGTCATCCGGGCCTCACTCCTTGGTCGCGCCGGCGAGCATGCCGGCCACAAGAGCGCGCTGGGAGAAGAGGAAGACGATCAGGACCGGGACGATGGTGACGAGGGTCGCCAGGGCCAGTTCGGGCCGCATGATCTGGTTGCCCGCGCCGCTGGAGGTGTTGAACAGCGGCGAGGCGGAGAGCAGGTTGTTCAGTCCCACCTGCGCCGGGTACTGGGAGCTGTCGGGCAGCATCACGAACGGCAGGAAGAAGTTGTTCCAGTTGCCGACGAAGTTGAAGAACCCGACCAGGGCGATCACGGGCTTGGCCAGTGGCATCGCGATGAGCCGGAAGACCTGCCACTCCGAGCAGCCGTCGATCCGTGCGGCGGACAGCAGGTCGGAGGGGACGTTGGAGGAGAAGTAGATGTAGGTGAGGTAGACCCCGAACGGGAAGAAGGAGAAGGGCAGGATCACCGACCAGATCGTGCCGTCCAGGTGCACGGCGTTCATGCCCAGGTACAGGGGCAGCACCATCGCGGCCGTCGGCATGAGCATCACGAGCATGGTGATGGTCAGCAGCATCCGTCGCCCGATGAACCGGGTGAGAGCCAGCCCGTACCCGGCGGGGATCGACGTCACGAGGGTGATGGCCAGTGCGCCGAACGTGTAGAGCACCGAGTTCTTCAGCCAGGTGAGGATCGCGCCGTCCTGGAAGGCGTACAGATGGTGCCAGGCGTCGGCGATCGCGGTGAGGGAGCCGAAGGAGAACGGGTTGTCCCGGACGATCTGGCCGTCGGTCTTGGTCGTGGCCAGCAGCAGCCACACCACCGGCACGCAGAAGAACAGTACGGCCACGCCCATGACGATGAGCCAGGCCAGCCGGGCGGCCAGTGAGCGTGGGCGGCGCGTCCGGCGCATGGGCTTCCTCGGGCTGGTGCGGTCGCCGGCGCTGTGGCGCGGCGGGGTTCGGCGGGCTCTGGTCGTGGGAGCCGGGGTCGTGGGGGCCGTGGTCATTCTTCGTCCCTGTCGAACAGGCCGGTACGGAAGACGACGAGCGCCGCGCAGGCGAGGCCCAGGATGAGGAGGTCGACGGAGAGCGCCGCCGCGCCGTTGAAGTCGCCTGCCTGGAAGGCGTACTGGTAGGAGAGCTGGTTCGGTGACCAGCTGTCGGGGATCATGCCCCAGCTGGCGAGGGAGACCAGTTGTGGCTCGACGAAGAGCTGGGTACCGGCCGCGAAGGCCAGGATCAGCATGTACGCGATCCACTTGGTGATCATCGGGATCTGGATGCGCAGGGCGATCTGGAGCGTGCTGGCGCCGTCGATGCGGGCGGCCTCCAGGATCTCGTCCGGGATGCTGTTGAGCGCGCCGTACATGACCACGATCCAGCCGCCGGCCCCGGTCCAGAAGGCGATGACGGTGAAGAGTACGGGGAGGTGGCCGGGCGCGTTGACTTGGGCGAGGGTTTCCCAGCCGAAGGCCTTGAGCAGCCAGCCGACGGGGCTGGCGGCCGGGTCGAGGAGGATCAGGAAGAGCAGGACGCTCGCCACCCCGGCGAGGGCGCCCGGCAGGTAGAACAGGAACCGCAGGGTGGTGGAGGCCCTGCGCATACGGCCGTGCAGCATCAGGGAGAGCAGCACCACCAGGATCATCAGGCTGGCCAGCCAGATCACCAGGTAAAGGCCGATGTGGAGGAAGGCCGGCCCGAAGCGGTAGTCACTGAACGTCCGGGTGAAGTTGCCGATCCCGACGAGCTGGTTCTGGGAGTTGGACAGTGCCAGCCACACCGCGTAACCGGTGGGCAGGACGCCGAAGGCGAGCAGGAGGAGGACGTAGCCGGAGACGAAGACATATCCGGCGCGTCCGGCCGGGTTGCGGGCCGAGCGGCCGCCGCGGCGGCCGCTCCGCTCCGGTGCGAGGTGGGTGGTCATCGGTCCGCTTCGCTAGTTGACGGTGTATCCGAGGGACTTGGCCTTGTCGGTGATGGCCGTCTGCCAGGTGCCCAGGGTGTCGGTGAGTGTCTTGCCCGAGTTCAGGGCCGGGATCACGGTGGAGGAGTAGATCGCCTCCTGGCTGTACTGGGTGGCGGACCAGCCGGGCCAGATCAGTTCCGCGGCTTCCTCGAAGGCGGGCCCGATGTCGTTGGCGAAGTAGCCGGTGTCCAGCTGGCCGGCGAGCCACTTGGTGGCCGCGGGCTTGTACGCGGGGTAGGTGCCCGCGGTGGCCTGGTAGTCGTTCGAGGTCGTCATCCAGGTGACCAGGTCGGAGGAGGCCTTGAGGTTCTTGCTGTGGGAGGAGACGAACCACAGGCCACCGCCGACGTTGCCGGTGTAGTTCTTGTCGTCGCCCTCGAACTTCAGCGGTGCGGCGGCGGCGATCTGCCCCTTGGGGATCTTGAACGTGGAGTTGAAGAGCACCTGTCCGTACCAGGACGGGCCGGGGAGCATGAGGACCTTGGCCGCCTGGTTCTTGATGAACCCGGCGCTGAAGACGGTGTCCTTGGAGACCGAGCCCTTGGCGATCAGGGTGTCGAGCAGCTTGGCCATCCGGGTGCACTTGGCGTCCTGGAGGTCCACCGTGACCTTCCTGGCACCGGTCGTGGTGCTGGCGGTGCACTGGCTCGCCCAGAAGTACACCTCAGGGGTCCAGGCGTCCCCGGCGGTTCCGACCAGGTATCCGGGGTGCTCCTTGGCGACCTTCTCGCCGAGCGCCTGGTACTCCTCCCAGGTGGTCGGGGCGGTGTAGCCCCACTTGTCCATGAGCTTCTTGTTGTACCAGAGCACGTTCTGGGCAAGGTCGTTGCGCAGGCAGTGGGTGCCGCCGCTGAACGTGCAGGGGTTCAGGGCGCCGGACGCGAAGCCGTTCAGGGTCGACGCCGGGACCAGGCCCTTGTCGAGGGGCGCGGCGTAGGGCGTCTTGCCCTGGGCGGCCCAGCTGCCGTCGTTGACGTTGGCGCTGAAGGCCACGTCGGGCCAGCCGCTGCCGGTCCGGTCGAACAGCTGGACCTTGGTCTGCAGGTCGTTGGCGCCGTTGGCGTCGCCGCTGTACGTGACGATCTTGATCTTCACGTCCGGGTGCGCCTTCTGGTAGGCCTCCACGCCGGGCACGCGGCCGGCGTCGGCCCAGACAGTGATCTCACTGTCCTTCTCCTGGGTCACGGGCTTGAAGGCCGCCGGGGAGGAGGATGCCGCGGGGGTGGGGTCCGCACTGCCGCAGGCGGCGAGGGCGAGCAGGGAGACGGCGCCCAGGGCGGCGACGGCTGTGTGTCTGAGCGGGCGGCGGGAGGAAACCGGAACGTCGTTGTTCATGACTGACCTCGGATCTTGGGAAATGGCGCACAGCGGTGAGTGGCGCCGCGTTCGTGGTGCTCGTGGTGCTCGGGGTGTTCGGGACAGGCGGTCGGGCCTGGGGTTCCGGACATCAGGCCCGGGGTGGGGTGACGGTCTCCTTGTCGACGAATTCCTGAAGGACGGTGGGGTAGTCCAGGCCCGCGGGGAGGGCGACGCCCGGACCGGTCGGTGCGTGGACGAGACCCTGGGCGTCGATGCCACTTTCGCGGCTGATGGGGTTGCCCATGACCAGGGACTCGTAGTAAGTGGTGTTCGAGATGGCCATGCACAGGTGCCGGTTGGGGATCTCCGGTCCGTGCACCTCGGCGCGCAGCCGGTAGGCGTCGGCGAGGTGGGCGGTGCGCATCGCGCCGGTGAAGCCGCCGCGCAGCTGGGTGGAGGCGCGAACTCCGAAGGTGGCGGCGCCGGCCTGGATGAAGTCGGCCGAGTTCATGTGTGCCCCGTCGGAGGTCTCGGCCACGAGGAGGGGAACGGCCACCGCGTCGGCGAGACGCTTGTACGCGGTGATGCTGAACTCCCTCATCGGCTCCTCGTACCAGAGGTAGCCGGCGTCCGAGAGGGCGTGCCCGAGGTGGATGGCGTCGGGGAGGTCGAAGCCCGCCGACCCGTCGAACATCAGCGGGATGTCGTCCCCGACGTGTTCGCGCAGAGCCACCGACAGGCGGGCGTCGCGGCGGGCGTCACCCCAGGCGTGGAGCTTGATGGCGGGGTAGCCGAGCTCCAGGGCCTGGTCGGCGATGTCCAGGTACTCCTCGACCGAGGAGTAGGTGACGGTGGAGGCGTAGGCGGGTATCGAGGTGCGGTATCCGCCTAGCAGCTGCCAGGTGGGCCGGTCGGCGAGCCGTCCGGCCAGGTCCCACAGTGCTGTGTCGACCAGACCGAGCAGGTAGAGCGGTAGCTCTTCCGTGCGGTCCAGCTCCCACATGCGGTGCCAGAGCCATTCCCGCTGGAGGGGATCCTGCCCCACCAGCTCCTTGCGCAGCACGCGGTCGAGCAGGTCCGCCAGGATGACCCCGCTGCCCCGGCGGGGGGCCATCGCGACTCCCTCGACGCCTTCGTCCGTACAGATACGCAGCACCGAGGCCTCGCCCTCGGACGGGCTGCCGAGGAGTCCGTCCCGCCAGACGAAGGGCGGACTGGCTCCCGGCACCCGGACCGGATGGCACTCGACTTCGGTAATGCGCACGGCTTGCACCCCTTGGAGCGGGAAGTACTGCTGCGAAATTTTCGTGTAACATAAGTCGTCATACGAATGCTGTCAAGAAGTCCCGAGCAGTAGACTCGCCGTCATCCGCATCAGCAAGGGGGACACGCATGGCCAAGGACAGCGCCGGCAGAGCAGGTGAGCCGCCCGTTCTCAAGCCCTGGCCCAAGCGTCCGGCCCGGCTGGCGCAGGCCGTCATGGAGAGCCTGACCGACTCGATCGTGTCGGGCGTCATTCCTCCGGGCTCGACCCTGCCGGTGGAACCCGAGCTCTGCGAGACGTTCGGTGTCAGCCGCATCACCATCCGTGAGGCGGTCAAGTCCCTGGAGGCCAAAGGTCTGGTCCTCGCTCGGCAGGGCTACGGCACCAGCGTCACCCCGCCCGAGGAATGGAACCTGCTCGACCCCGTGGTGCTCGCCGCGACCGTCCGGCACGACGACCAGCTCGTCGTTCTCGACCAGTTGGTCGACATCCGGTCGACGCTTGAGGCCCAGATGACGGCCCAGGCGGCGGAGCTGGCCACCGACGACGACCTGCGGGCCATCGGGCTGCTGCTCGCCCGGCTCGACGAGGAGACCGCCGTCCCGGCACGCTTCATCGAGACGGATGTGGCCTTCCATGACCGGATCCTTCAGGCGTCCCACAACAGGCTCGGCCGTTCCATCATCCGGATTCTGCACGCCCAGGCGCGTACGACGTTCCTGTACAACGGCACACCGGACGCGACCGCGTGTGAGCGGGCCAACGAGGAGCACCGCGAAGTCGCCGAGTGTCTGCTGGCCCGGGACCCCGACGGGGCCGCGCGGGCCATGGCGGCACATATCCAGACCGCGTGGAGCCGCCGCCGCCTGCCGAACGTGAGCTCCCCCGCTTCCTCCTGAGCCCTTCGGCTCCTGGGCCGGCCCGCCTCCTGAGAGCACCCGCACCGACCCCGCCCCCGAGCCGATCAGGCCGGGGGCGTTCGCATGCCCGGGGCGACTCCGGCGGACTCCGGTCAAGTCCATGCGCGGGATCTATTGACGAAATTCATATGACGTCTAATGTTACAGCCAAATTTCCCTTCCCCTCCTGTGCCTCTGGGCTCTTCCTGCCCGAGACGGGCACCGCAGGCTCCCTGAACCACCCGGAAGGTGTCACGTGCGAACAACCCGCATTCGTCCCTCGGTTCCCCGCCGGCTCAGATCATGGCTGGCCACAGCAGCCGTACTCGCCGCCTCGACGGCCACGGTCCTTGTCCAGGCCGGGCCCGCCTTCGCGGCCGGCACGACGCTGTATGTCTCGCCGAGCGGCTCCGGCACCACGTGCTCCGCGAGCCAGCCGTGCTCCATCACTCAGGCCAAGACCAACGTGCGGGCGCTGAACAGCTCCATGACGGCCGACATCACCGTCGAGCTCGCCGACGGCACCTACCGGCTGACGGCACCGCTCAGCTTCACCTCCGCCGACTCCGGCACAGGCAGCTTCACAGTGACCTGGAAGGCTGCGCTCGGCGCCCACCCGGTCATCACCGGAGCACAGAAGGCGACCGGCTGGGCGGTGCAGGACTCGGCCAAGAACATCTGGAAGAGCAACGTCGGCACCGGCTTCGACACGCGCCAGTTGTCCGTCGACGGTGTCCTGGCCACCAGGGCCCGCACCGCGCTCACCCGCTCGGACCTGACCGCGACCACCAGCGGTTACACGTTCACCAGCAGCTCGCTGAGCTACCTCAACAGCCTCGCGCAGCCCGGCCGGACCGAGATCCACGGCATCGGATCCTTCACCGACCGCTACGCCCCGGTGACCGGTATCAGCAGCGGCACCATCACGATGGACCAGCCCTCGTGGAACAACAACACGTTCGGCTACGACACCCTGACCAACCCCTACCGGTCCGGCCCCCTCTACATCGAGAACGCCTACGAGTTCCTCGACACGGCCGGTGAGTGGTACCTCGACACCGCTACCGGAACCCTGTACTACAAGCCGCTCTCCGGGCAGGACATGAGGACGGCCGACGTCGAGGTTCCGAAGCTGGAGTCGCTCATCGGCGTGGGAGGGACGTACTCGTCCCCGGCCACCCACATCGCCTTCTCAGGACTGCAGTTCTCGGGCACCAGCTGGCTGGACCCCACCACCGGCGGCTACGCCAGCCAGCAGACCGGCGCCTACATCTCCGGTACCTGGAACCGCCCGTCGGACGCGCTGACCTCCTGCCAGAGCGGCTGCCCGCTCTTCGAGGCGACACGCCCGCACTGGGACCAGATGCCCTCCGCCGTCCAGGTCTCGGCCGCCGACCACATCACGTTCACCGGTAACCGGTTCACCCAGCTCGGACAGAGCGGCCTCGGCATCGGCAACGACGCCAACGCCCACACCACCGGAGTGGGACTCGGCGCCGACACCGTCACCGCGACCGGCAACGTCTTCACCCAGGACGCGGGCGGCGGCATAGTCGTCGGCGGCGTTCAGGCGGACGCGCATCACCCGAGCGACAGCCGGATGACCAACCGGAACATCACGCTGAGCAACAACCTCATCCATGACGTGGCGCTGGAATACCGCGACATGTCGGCCATCCTCGTCACCTACGTGAACGGTGCGACCGTCTCGCACAACGAGGTGTACAACCTGCCCTACTCCGGCCTCACCATCGGCTACGGCTGGGGGACCAACGACATCGGCGGCAGCCAGGACTACGTCAACCGGGGCCTGTACAACTACCAGCCCACCTACACGACCGCGACCACCGCCGCCAACAACCACGTCACCGACAACTACATCCACGACCTCATGCAGCAGATGAACGACGGTGGCTGCATGTACACCCTGTCGGCGTCACCGGGCAGCACCTTCGAACGCAACTACTGCCACAGCAACGCCGGTTACTTCGGCTTCTACCACGACGAGGGCTCCCGGAACTTCACGGACACCAACAACGTCTTCCGCAACACCGGCGAATGGGGCCACGAGAACAGCAGCTCGACCAACAACACCGGCGCCCTGACCCTCACCGACAACTGGACGAACAACAACTCCGCGGACATCACCAACACCAACGGCCGCGGTGACGTCGTCAGCGGCACCGTCGTCGTCAGCAACGGCAACTGGCCGTCGGGCGCCAAGGCGGTCATGGACAGTGCCGGCATCCAGCCGCTGTACCGTCCGCTGACCACCGACCCCGTCAGCTCCCCCTACAGCGCCTACTCCTCCACCCCGGCCAACACCGGCCAGGGCGGCGGCCGATTCACCATCACCGACGCGGGCGCGGACATCTGGGGCACCGGCGGACAGCACGACGACGCCTACGGCACCGTCTACCAGGCCGATTCGGCCGTCAACGGCACCTCGGTGACCGCCCGGGTCGACAACGTGGACAACACCAACGGCTGGGCCAAGGCCGGCGTCGTCCTGCGCAACGACCTCACGGGCAACGGCTCCTCCGCCGGATACGCGGTCGCGACGGCGACCCCGAGCAACGGCGTCAGCTTCCAATGGGACTCCAACGCCGACGGCTACCTCGACCAGCTCACCTCCACGGCTTCCACCGTCAAGGCGCCGGTCTGGGTGCGGCTCACCCGTACCGCCACCACGGTGTCCGCCTACTACTCCACCGACGGCTCCACCTTCACCCAGGTCGGCTCGACGGTCACCCTGCCGTCCATGGCGACCACCCAGGACGCCGGCGTCATCCACACCGCCCACAGCACCACCCCCGGCAGCGCGACCTTCAGCAACCTGCAGATCGTCACCTCTCCCTACAAGGCCTACAGCTCGATTCCGGCGGCCGTCAGCCAAAGCGGCGGAGTGACCTCCCTGACCAGTGCGGGCATCGACGTGTGGCGCTCCGGCGCGCAGTACGACGACGAGTATTCCGCCGCCTACCGGACGGGGGCAGCTGTAACGTCCTCGACCGTCACCGTCCACGTCGACAGCCAGGACACGACCAACGGCTGGGCCAAAGCCGGCCTGATGCTGCGCAACAACATCGCCTCCGCCGGCTCGTCCACCGGGTACCTCGTCCTCGCCGCCACCCCCGCCAGCGGAATCGCCCTGTCGTACGACTCCAACAGCGACGGCTACCTCGACACCAACGTCCTCAAGACCGGAACCGCCGCCGTCGCCCCGGTCTGGCTCCGCCTGGTCAGGAGCGGTACGTCGGTCACCGGCTCCTACTCGGCCGACGGCACCACCTGGACCACCGTCGGCACCGCGACACTGACCGGCGCGAACACCACCCTCGACGCGGGCATGTTCTCCACGGCCCACGCCGGAACCATCGGCACCGCGAACTTCAGCCAGTTCTCCGTCAGCTGACGAAGCGGCTCGGGTCACGATCTCCGAAACCAGCTCCGCGTGCCGTTGCGACCTCCGCACCGGCACGCGGAGCGCCGTCGTGTCCGGGCTGGCCTGCGTGCGGCAACACCCACACCCGTGGGCGGAATCGTTGCCACACCTGGTGCGGCTGCTCGGCAGCCCGAAGGGGGTAGTCGCCGAATCCGTCGAGCCTCCGCTGCTGCAACTGCACCGCACGGTACCGCTCGATGACCTGGCCACGCCCACCGAGGAAGCCGTGGGCTTCTACGGACGAACTGGCACGCTTCGCCGGACTCCGCGCTATCCACGGCCCCGCCATCCCGGACGGCGCTGCCACCGCCGGCCCACAACCCGTCCGCCTCATCGTTTTCCACACACAGGAATCCCGAGCCGGCGCCTTCCTGCGTCTTGGGGCCCGGGTCCCGCAGAATGGACAGGACGCGAGCCTCCGCGCCCCCGTGCCAGGGTGCGACATGCGGCATCCAGCCACGCTCGTCCTGATCGCGCAAGATGTCGACCATCTCGTTGATCGGACGGACATGGGGAGCGTAACGCCGCTGCTTCTGCTCTACGCGGAACGTTTCTTCACGCATCTGTCTTGCCATGCTGCCTCCAACCACGACCGGCGCCATCGCCTGGGACCCTAACGGGCACGTCTGACACTGCTCGATCGGAACGGCCCCACACAGACAGACGACGAGTGGCGAAGGACGCGATGGCGGTTCTCCGGGAGAAGATCTTCAGGAAGCCGTGGTGCTGCACGTCAGTAGTACCCGTGAACACCCCACCCAGCTGTCCGCACGAGTGCCGCTATGTCGGCCAGCCCGAAATCCGGCCGAGCGTCCTGTACGGACTGGCTCCGCAGATAAGCCCGGGCCGCTAACCTGTGGGCAGCGGCCTGGACAGGGGCGCGCGTAGACGGCCGGAGGCCCTACCCCCAGCGGGGTAGGGCCTCTTCGCGTCGCAAGGGTGATGCGTCGGAGCGGCAATCGCGCGACGGCGTGGCCTGCAGCATCCTCTGCTTCCGCGTCAGGATGCCGCCGGTGGCCTGCCGTTGGGAACGTGGTGGGAACGGAAGGACCGGTAAACCCCGTGAATGATCCGCGATCCTCAGCCAACATCACCCGGCTTGACCTGCTAGAACGGTGAAATGAGGGATGGTCAGGGCAGCCCAGGGGTACGGTCTGGCGAGCTCGTAATGCGTAGCTCTCGGGTTCGAATCCCGAAGGCGGCTCCGAGAAACCCCAGGACTCACTCGCCGTGACCTGGGGTTTCTTTGTTTTCTTGACCTTGGAATGTGTGTGCTGAGGGCTTCTTGAGGCTTTGCGTGGACCGAGGTGATCGGCTCGGCCGCCTTCCGAAGGCGCGTGAGCGTCGATACGATCGACTGGTCGCGGACGGAAAGAGTCGACGCCAGCAATGACTGACGAAGCGAGAGGGAAGCCCGTCGGCGGACTACCCGGCCGGGCGCGAGAAGTCGCGATCCTGCGCGCGGTGCTGGCGGGCGAGAGTGACACCTGGTGCGTCGCGGTCACCGGCGAACCGGGGATCGGCAAGAGCCGGCTGCTGACGGAGCTCGGGAAGCTCGCGGACACAGCAGGATGGACGGTCCGCAGCGGGCGCGCGGCGGAGTTCGAGTCCCGCATCCCGTTCGGTGTGTTCGTCAACGCGCTCGACGACCAGCTCGCCGAGCTGGGCACGGAGCGTCTGGCCGCCCTCGGGCAACAGCAGCTCGCACTTCTCGCGACCATGTTTCCGGCGCTTCCCGCCTCCGGCCCCACCGACCTGGTCGACGCGGAGCGGTACCGGCTGCACCGGGCGGTGCGGGCGTTGCTGGAGCTGCTCGCCGAGCCGTCCGGGCTGGTGCTCGTCTTCGACGATCTGCACTGGGCGGACGAGGGTTCGGTCGAGTTGCTCGACCACCTTCTGCGCCACCCGCCCCAGGCGCGGCTGGTCCTGGCACTGGCGGGCAGGCCCCGGCAGACGTCGCTGCGGCTGTGGCACGCGCTGTCCCGCGCCGCGACCGACGGGGTGGCCGAGCTGCTGGAACTCGCGCCGCTGAGCCAGGCCGATGCCGGCTGCCTCATGCCGGAAAGGCTGGGCCGTTCCCGGCGGGAAGAGCTTTACCAGGCCAGTGGCGGAAACCCGTTCTACCTGGAAGCCCTGGTGCGGGCCGGTGAGCGGGGGATACCCGTCGGTGACGCGGCGCTCCACCCCGACGGGGCGATCCCGGTGGCGGTCCGCGCGGTGCTCGCCGCCGAGCTGGCCGCGTTGACCCCGCAGGAGCGAGTCGTCGCGCACGCCGCCGCGGTCGTGGGCGACGACTTCGAGGCCGATTCGCTCGCTGAAACGGCCGCAATGGACCCAGGTTCCGTGCTCGCCGTGCTCGACCGGCTCGCCGAGCGTGACCTGGTGCGGCTCGACGGCGCGACCGGCCGGTTCCGGTACCGGCATCCGCTGGTGCGCAGCATCGCCTACCAGGACGCCGGTCCCGGCTGGCGGCTTCAGGCACACGGCCGGGCCGCGTCGGCACTCCGGAGCCGGGGCGCGCCGCCGGCCGAGTTCGCCCGGCACGTGGAGCGATCCGCCGTCCGCGGTGACCTCGACGCGGTCGCGGCGCTCACCGAGGCGGCCGAGGCGACGATGCACACCACGCCGATGACCGCCGGGCACTTCCTGCGGGCGGCCATCCGGCTGCTTCCCGACTCGGAGACGGCCACGCCACAGCGCCTGATCCTGCTCGGCCGGCTGGCACAGGCACTCGGCGCGACGGGCGACCTGCGGCAGGCCAGGGAGACCATGTACGAGGTGCTACGGCTCCTGCCCGCCGAACTCACCCAGATCCGGGCACAGACAGCGCGGGCCTGTGCGACGGTGGAGCAGATGCTCGGGCACTACACCGAGGCCAGGGCGATGCTGCACAGCGAGTGGAAACGCGTCGAAGGCGTGGACGCCCGCTCGGCGGCCGTCCTGCTCGTCGCGCTCGTCGCCGGTGAGAGTGTCGAGCGCGAGCACGGACAGGACCGGGTGGCCGAGGCGATCGCCGCCGCGCGGGAAGTCGGGGATCCGATGCTGCTGGCGACGGCGTTGTCGGCCGCGACGCTCATCGACCGGCAGGCGGACCGGCTGGACGAGGCGGCCGCACTGCTGGACGCGCTGCCCGACAGCGACCTGGTCTGTGACATCGACGCGGCGTTCTGGCTCGGCTGGTCGGAGATCTCCGCCGACCGGCTCACGGCGGCGAGCCGGCACGTGAGCCGTGGCCTGCGACTGGCCCGCGAGAGCAGACAGTCCCACAAGATCGCACTGCTGACCGCGATCCGCGGCATGGTGCATGCCTACCTCGGTGAGCTGGCGGCGGCGACGACCTGCTTCGACGACAGCCTGGAGTCGGCGGAACTCACCGGAAGCGAGGAACAGCGCGTCATGGCGTTGATCTTCGGGTGCTGGATCACCACCTGGCGCGGCGACCTTGCCGAGGCGATCCGCCTGGGCAAGGAGGCTATCGTCGCCGACGACCAAGCGACGGCCATGAGTTCCTGGCGCAGTGGCCAGGCCGAGGCGATGCTGGCGCAGGCGATGCTGCACTCGGGTGATCCGCACGCCTGCATAGACCTGCTGCTCACCCATGGCGGTGGGGCCGAGCTGCCCGCAGTGGGTGTCCGTACCAGGCCATTGGTGTACCTGATGCTCACGGAGGCGGAGGTCGCGGCCGGTCGGATCGCCGCGGCCACGGCATGGGCGGACCGGGCGGAGGTCGCGGCCGGCCGGCTCGATCTTCCGCTGCGTACCGCCATGGCACAGCAGGCCCGCGCGATCGCCACGCTGCCGACGGATCCGGCGGCGGCCGCACCGCTCGCTGTCGCCGCCGCGGGCACGTTCGGTCGGATCGGGGTGGCCGTGGAGGCCGGGCGGGCGCACTTGCTCGCCGCGACGGCGTTCGGCGGCAGCGGGGCGATCGACCAGGCCCGTGCACACCTCATGTCCGCCCGCGCGTTGTTCACCCGGTGTGACGCGCGACTGTTCCTGCCGCAGGTCGCGCGCGAGGAGCGGCGCCTGAATGCGCGCGGCCCCCGGCCCGAGAGCGGCGTCGAGCGATTCGATCTGACCGCCCGTGAGGTCGAGATGGCCAACCTGGCCTCGGACGGCCTGACCAACCGGGACATCGGCCTCCGGCTGAACCTGAGTCCCAAGACCGTCGAAGTCCATCTGGGCCGGGTCTACACAAAGGTCGGCGTCTCCGGTCGTACCGCTCTGGCCGGCGTGTGGGCCGCCGCGGCGCGTGATTGAGGCCTCCACGGCGGCCGACGACTCAGTTGCCGAGGTCGCGTACGTACAGGTTGAACCTCCGGCTGGTGCCGTCACCGCCCAGGTTCGTTGCGCTGGTCGTGAAAGCCACGTGGTGGCCGTCGGCCGAGATCGAGGGGCTGGAGCTGTAGCCATCGCTCTGCGAGCCGTCATCGGCGACGCTGACCCTGGTCGTGGTGGCGGTCACCCGGTCCCGCACGAACACGTCCCAGCTAGAGTTGGTGTCGCCGGTCACCAGCTTGTCCTCGCCGGACACGAAGGCGATGTAGCGGCCGTCGGCGGAGAGCGTCGTCCGCTCCTGGCTGGGGGTCCTGCTGTCGCCCAGGCCATCGGGGCCAAGGTTCACCTGCGTCGTCGTCCGGGTGACCCGGTCGTACAGGAAGATGTCGGTGTCGATCGGACCGCCGGTGTCGCCGGCCACCAGGTTCGACGCGGTGGATTCGAACGCGACGTACTGGCCGTCGGCCGAGATGCTCGCCGTGCGACTGGCGGAGTTGCCTTCGTCGCCGCCGGGACCGACGCTGATCCGGTCGGTGCGCCCGGTCAGTCGATCGTGCACGAACACGTCGTCCGAGCGGTTGTTGTCGGGGAACAAGGACAGTGTCTTCGCCCCGGAGGAGAAGGCGACCTGACGCCCGTCCGCCGAGATCGACGGCAGTTGGCTGATGCCGTCGCCCTGGCGACCGTTGGAGTCGACGCTGACCCTGCTGGTCTCACCGGTCTGCCGGTCCCGTACGAAGACGTCGTGGATGTTGTTGGTGTCGCCGAACACCAGGTTCGACGCGAAAGAGTCGAACGCGACGAATCGGCCGTCGGCGGAGACCGACGGATGGAAACTCTCACTGTCGCTCTGCTCGCCGCTTCTGCCGACGCTGACCCTGGTCGTCTCACCGGTCTGCAGGTCGTGCACGAATACGTCGCGGTAGCGGTTGGTGTCACCGGCCACCAGGTTCGACGCGGTGGATTCGAACGCGACGTAGCGGCCGTCGGCGGAGATCGACGGATTCCGGCTCACGTTGTTGACCTGGTTGCCCGCGGAGTCGACGCTGACCCTGGTGATGACGCCGGTCTGCCGGTCGCGCACGAAGATGTCGTCCGCTCCGTTGGTGTCGCCTGCCACCAGATCCCTTGCCAGCGAAGCGAAAGCCACGTAGCGGCCGTCGGCGGAGATCGACGGCCCGCTGGCGGAGTTGCTGATCGGTGCCGTGCCTGCCGGCCCCGGTTCGGCATTCGTGGCATGCGCGACGCCGCCTGACAACGGCGCCGCGACGATGACTGACGCGAGCACTGCGCGCCCTGCGTTGCGGATTATGGAGAGACGTCTCATGGGTGTCCTTCTGTTCTGTTCGCCGCCACGGCAGCCGGTTGCCCGGATCAGCGTTCCGTGTCGGACCGGCCGAAGCATGAGGGAACCCCCTACACCTTCGGCTTCGCGCTCTGCGCGCCGCGCGTGTGGACCTTGCACGGCGCATTTCAGCGTGACGCGCGACAGACGGCTGTCCGGGACGCATGTGGGACGGGCCATGCCGGACCACACCGAGGCGATCGAACACATTCGTGAGGCACACCGGCAGGCCGAACCTCGCCGGTGCCGACCTGCTGGCGCAGTCCCCCTGGGCTCAGGGCATCCCCCCGGCATGGTGCGCACCGTCGGCGGCCTTCGCCGCTGCGGCCATCACCGCCGCAGTGTTGCTGGCCCGATGGTGGATGACATCCCGCCACAGTGCTGACCGTGCTCACCGGCACGACACTGACCCCGCCGGAGACGATCGAAGCGGCGAAATCCAAATGCCGGAACTGAGCTGGACGTACGGATACCCGCTCGCCATCGCCGTGATGGTCGGCACCGCCGCCCTGCTACACCGGAGTTTCCGCCGCCACGGCTGGCTGTGAACGGGCGCCTCCTTCGGCCGACAGCGGTGGGGCGACACCACTGCCGTTGCCGCCTTCACAAGGAAATGTCAGTCCCGGACGAGCTGGCCGGCCAGACGGCGGGCCTGGGCCAGCAGCGCGCCGTGCGTCGCCAGCGCATCGGAATCGCCTGCCACAGCGCCGGGCAGCCGCCGGTGGAGCTCGTCAAGGCTGCGATGCAGTTCCTCGACCGCCTCGCGCAGGGCCCCGTCGGCGGGCTGCTCAGTGTCGGTTCCTGCCAAGCGGGTCTGGCCGTAGAGATTGATCGCGCGGGCGGTGTGGCGCAGGAAGTCGGCGTAGGGTCCGGCGATCCGCGGGCCGGGGCGGGCGGCCTTTCCGTCGTCGCTCACGATCTCCAGCACGGTGCGGGTCACACCTGCGGTGTGCACGGCGACATGGTCCAGTACGGCCAGTGCATCGTCGTACGCCTTGCCCGGCGGGCAGACGGCCTCCGTAGTACCGCGTCGGCGGTGATTGCCCCGCAGGCTTTCGCGGCTCCAGCCGATCGCGGAACGGGCCTGATCGACCAGATGTCCCAGGCGCAGCGCGCGCTCGTGCCACTCCCCAGCCGCGTGAGTGTCCCACTCACCGTCGTCCAGCCCGTCGGCCACCGCCTCCAGGATCTCCTGCGCCTCGCGGGCGGCGTCCGTCAGAGCGGCACGGGTGTCACGCAGGTACACCGGGGGCCGGATCAACGCGTTGACCGTGATGCCGACCACCGCCCCGAACACCGCCTCCGCGACGCGCGCGCCCGACGTCGCCAGGGAGACCTCCCCGTTGGTCAGGACGAACAGCGCGCCGGTGGCGGCGTAGATGCCCTGACTGCCCAGCCGCCGCCACTGCGCCAATAACAGCACCGCCGGAAGCACCACCACCATCGCAACCATCGTGCTGGGCAGCACCAACGCGACACACGTCGCCACCACCGTGCCCACCGCGATCGCCGCCACCTGCTGCAGACCGTGCGCGAGCGACCGGTACACCGTCGACTCCACCAGCACCACCGCCACCCATGGCGCGACGAACGCCATCGGCGCCTGCAACCACCACCCCGCCACCGCCCACGCCACACAGGCCGCCAGCGCCGCCTTGCCGACCTGCACCATCAGATCGCGTTCACGGCCCGGCTCCCTCCACGCCCGCCGCACAGCCCGCACGGCAGCCCCGCCATGACGTCGAAATGCCCCTGTCGCCCACCCCATCCACTCCATGGACAGCAACTGCCACACCAGCGACGACAGATGCACCCCTGTGAGCACCCTCACGAGCCTCGCGCACGCCCAGCGGCCAGAGCCTCGGGCGGGATTCGGGGACCGTCTGCCACACACGGCACCACGCACGGTCTACCGGATTTCGGCCCCAGCGGTCAGGTGTGGGAGAGGGCGAAGGAGACGAGGAAGCCGCTGACGGTGATCAGTCCGATGGCCAGGTGGGCGTCGTTGAACGCCTCGGGGATCATGGTGTCGGCGATCATGGCGAGGATCGCCCCGGCCGCCACTGCCGTCACCGCGGCGATCACGGCGGGGGAGAAAGAGCCGACCACCGTGTAACCGAGGACGGCCGACACCGTGCTCGCGGCGGCGATCGCGGCCCAGACACCGAAGACGTAGCCCCGGCTGCGGCCGGCCTTCCTCATCCCCGCCGAACTGGACAACCCCTCGGGAACGTTGCTGATGAACACCGCCGCCACCGTCACCAGACTGACCGCCCCGCCGTCCAGCAGGCTGACGCCGATGACCGCGGACTCCGGCACACCGTCGAGCAGCGCGCCGAGCGCGAGCGCGCTCCCGGATCCGCCCTGCTCGGACTCCGAGGGCTGCGCCTGAGCCCATTCGTGACCGGAGCGTTTGCGGTGGCGCGCTCCCCGACGGGCCAGCCACACGTTGCCCCCGGTGTAGGCGAAGGCGCCGATGAGGGTGCCGACGACCGTGGGAGCAAGCCCCGCCTGGTCGTACGCCTCCCCCACCAGCTCGAAGGACACCGCCGAGATCAGCACCCCGGCCCCGAAGGCCATCACGCTCGCGATCACCTTCTGCGGCACCCGTAGCCCGTACCCCAGCCCGGCACCGAGCAGCAGCGCTGAGCCCGCCACCAACCCCCACAGTCCAGCCTGCACCACTTCAGCCATGCCGATCCATGTACCCGCTGCAGATGTGGATCAACAGTCGACAGGCACGCCGTGCGGACAGCAATGGGCCATACACCCACGCAGAAAGGGAAGACGACACAGGCCGGCACCTGACGCTGGTCCGGCAGGCCCACGTGGCAGGCACTCACCGGCACCGATCTGACCCACCCGCGGGCAAGGAGAGTCACTCATGCACGATCTGGCCCACCTGCTGCAAGACGCGATGAACCGAAAGCACGTGAGTACCGAAGCCGTGGCCCACGCCACAGGCATTCGCACTCCTCGCATCAGGGCCTTCCTCCAAGACGGGGCCACTGGGCCCGTTCACCCCACACGGGAAGAACTCGCGGAACTCGCCGAGCTTCTGGCTCTGCCGCAGACGGAACTGCTCGAAGGAGCCCGGCGGCATTCGAGCCGCGCCGCGCATGACGCTGTGCCGAGCTGAGACCCACCCCGTATGACAACGTCGGCCTTCAAGACCACAACTGGGCCTTGAAGCCGACGTCACGTCAGGCCCCGGAATAACCAATAGCGTCAGATTGCCGCTGACCGTGGCTCCTCGCCATCGCTTACTCAGGCAGAGCGTTCCTCGGTCGACTCCTTGGCCTTTCGGGGAGGGGACATCCTCGGGCGGTCAGAGGCAGCCTCGGCGTCTTTGACCACCGTGAGGGGCTTCCGTGCCCGAGGCACGAGCTGTACGACCTTTTCTGCGGCGTCTCGGGCGAGGTCGTCCAGGACGGCCTGGTAGATATCGCGGGTTACCCGGGTGTCCGAGTGGCCGAGGGTCTCGGAGACGATCTTGATGTCGACCCCGGCAGCGAGCATGAGCGTGGCGGCGACGTGGCGAAGGTCGTGCAGCCGGATGGGCGGTAGCCCGGCGGCCTCCACCAGACGCTCGAAGAGGTCGGACACCTTGCCCGGGTGAAGGCTGGGCTTCCGCGGTGCGCCGGATGGCGATTTCCCGGTTCAGTGCAGTGACCTGCCGGCTGAGGACAGCGAACCGGTCGGCGTGGTCGAGACGGCGCAGGCTGAGCTGCACCACCGGCTTCGGCCCTTGCCACCAGGTGGCGCGCACGCCGTGGCAGCGGAAACGCGCCGGGTTGCCGTCGGTGTCCTTGAGGACAAGTGCGCCCGGCAGCGGGTTGCCGCTGCGCAGCCAGTTGTTCAGATGCCTCCGCAAGGCACTGGCGTCGTCCCGGTGAGGGCATACAGGCTCGCGCCGCGCACAGCTGAGGGATCGAGGCGCGGGCGGCCGGATTGGCTGCCAGGATCGTGCTGTCTCCCGCGCACAGGATGACGGGGTCGGGCAGGGTTTTGACGACGGCCTCGAACAGGCTAAGGCTCACGCAGGTACCGTACCGGTGCCCGGGACGCCGACGGGCAGCTCGGCATCGCCGAAGTACTCGCGCCCGCTCTGCGGGCCGGCGCCGGGGACCAGGTGCACGACCACGCGGCAGCCGGCGTCACCGCGGGCGATGGTCTCCTGCAGCTCGACGTCGGCGTAACCGAGATTACGAGCGGCGATCGTCCCGAAGACGTTCGAGGTCATCGTGCACATCGACTCACGACCCAACACCTTCTCCGCGAACGGACAGGCCCGGTTGCCCAGCACGATCTTCGTGTCGTCCTGCTCGATGACGTAGAAATCGCCCTTGATCCGCCGCTTGAGATCCACCAGGGCCTCCGAGACCTGCTCCGAGGAGAGCCGGTCCACGCCGAGCGCCTTGAGGTACATCTCATCGATCTCGGTCCCCACCGCCTGCCCCACCAGACTGATGTAGCCGGATGCCTCCTCCAGACCGATCACCGACTTCAACGATGTCGCCAGCTCCCGCACCAACGTCCGCAGAAACACATCGCGGTCCAGGCTGATCTCCACATCCACCGGGGGCCCATGACGCCGTCCCTCCTCATCGGTCTCGTGAACCGCGCGAGCGCCCGGCACATCACCCAGCCCAGGCCGTGCGAAGCACAGCGTTGTGAACTTTTCCACCGTCCCACGACCAGGTCCAGACGCGGCCCGCCGACGTTCGCGTCAACAGACCGCCACGGACCGGCCCGGGTAAGGGTTCAGGTGTCCAGAGCCTGCTCGACGGTGGGGTGACAGGGGATGACGGTGCCGAGGCCGACCAGTTGCAGGACGTGCAGGACGGGATCCTGGGCGCCGGCAATACGCAGCCACCCTTGCGCATCACTCGTCTGCCGGTGGGCGGCGACGAAGACGTTGATGCCGCTGGAGTCCATGAAGGTCACACCGCTGAGGTCCACCACGATCCGCTCCGGCGCCACCGAGCCGTCCTGGGACAGCAGGGCCTCGCTGAAGACGTCCTTGACGTCGTGGTCGATCTCGCCCCGCACGGTCACGACACGGACGCCGTCGACCACTTTGCGCTCGACGGAGAGCCGGTCAGGCCGGTGGGCCTTCTGGTTGTCAGCCACCGTCTCCTCACAACTGTGCTAGGGCTTGCCCGGGCGGGGCGCATGTACGCGGAGATTCTGCCCCACCGTCATAGTGGGGATGCACCCGGTGCCGGACGGCATTCCTCATGGCATGGATGATGTTGTCGCGGGTACTGGCGGCGTGCGTGAACGGGGGAGTGAGGGCGACACGTGGGATCTCATGCCGACGGTGAGGGCTCTACCGGGCCGAATGACGAGCCCGTGATGCGCGCCGGTTACGCCCTGGACGGAGAGGACGGCTGCATCGCCGACGCCCGCCGTCACGCCATCGCCTTCCTCGACCGGGCCTGCACCGACCATCACTTGCCGGTGTCCGATCGTGCGAGGGATTTCACCCAGCTGGTGGTCAGCGAGCTTGTCACCAACGCCCTCAAGTACGCTCCCGGCCCCGTCCTGATGGAGCTGCGCATCGGCGCCCATGCCGTGGATGTCGTCGTGTGGGACAGCGACCCCGCCGTGCCCGCCGCCCGGGCCACCGATCCCGCGAGGATCGGCCAGCATGGCCTGGAGATCGTCAAGGCCGTCACCGAGGACCTGCTCATCGAGCGGGAACCGGTCGGCAAACGCATCACGGCCCGCATCGCCCTCTCCGACATACCCGGTCAACGGCACCGCCCGGCACTGAGCTGAAGAGCCCTGCGCGCAGCGGTTTGTTGGAGCAGCCCTGACGATGCATGGCACGGCGCCGCGACCCGCCCAGAAGCATGACGCCATCCCGTTCACGGTCCGCTTCGATCCGAGCGGGTCCTTGGAGAGTGACCAGCGGATCCCGGAGGGCGCGCGGACCTCGGAGCTGACCATCGCGCCTCTGCGTATCCGCCAGGAGATGGGCGCAGGGGGCGGAGACGAGAGGAATCCCGGAGTGGCTCCGATGGTGCGCCGTCATCGTGGGACGCCCGCCGTCGTCCCGCTGGACAGGTTGCGCGGCGGACTCCTCGAATGCGCTTCGGCCTCCGGTGAGTTGTTCGCGCCCGCATGCGCACCGTGATCCTCACCGCAGAGACGAGGAGGCGGCGTCGGACCTCCCCAGGCATCGCGCCGCCTACTCGTCAACGTGGGGCGTCTACCCGCTAAAGCTCGTCCAATGCCGGCAGGTGCACGACCTTTCGGTGACCGTATCCGCGCCCTCGGCCGGCTCCCGCAGGTGCTCGGGCACTTGCTCACCCGCGGGCGTGGCGACCAGCGTCTCGGCAATGACCCGCAGCTTGAGGCTGGTGGGCTGGGACGGCCACAGCAGAATCCGCCGGGCTTCCCCGGGTGCGTAACGGAACGCGCACGGCAGCACGGAGCGGGCAGTCCACCGGATGCCCCGAGCGGCAGATAAGAAACAGATAAATTCCTGCGTGTACAGAGATCAGGTCCGGGCACACGGCGGGACGGAGGTTGATAACTATGGTTCCCCTGATACTGGTTCTGCTGCTCGCCCTGATCCTCTTCGGCGCCGGGTTCGCCCTGAAGGCCCTGTGGTGGATCGCCGTGATCGTCCTGGTGATCTGGCTGGTCGGATTCCTCGCCCGCTCCACCGGAGCGGGCGGGAAGCGTGGCCGCTGGTATCGCTGGTAGAACGCGTCGACAGGACGCCAGATGTGGGTGGGGGTGCACTGATCGCCGGTGCGCCCCCACCAGCATGTCCGGGAATGTGTCACGCTCTGTACATACGGCTGGTTGTCTCGAGAGGTCTCTACGCGGGTACGCGTCCGGTCAGGTCCGGAGCCGATGCCTGTGCCGGCAAGGGAACCCCAGCACTTCCAGCAGGAACCGGCCTCGGACCGCAGCGTGGGCAGGTTCAGTGAGGGGCTGCGGCGATGGGGAGTTCGGCGGTTCCGCTCACACTTGACCCGCTGTGTGCGGCCCGGCCACAGGGGGCGGCGTCGCGTATTCCCTCGGTGTCCGCGCGGCTGCCCCGCTGAAAGAACTGCTGGCGGCCGACGGGCAAGCCGTGGTCACGCCGAGCCTGGGCGGATGCGATGGCGGCAACGGCGGGTGGCACCGCCATGGTCTCGTGGCCGACCCTGAACTTCCGGCCTCGCCAAGTGCGCAGCCTGGTGCTGGTCGTCTGCGCCTCGGCTTCGACCGCTTCCGCACCTCCCGGGCGTGCCGCACCGGCCTGCCGCGGGCCGCTACTACGCAGGCGCGTACACCGCCGCGCACTCGGCGGACGTGAGAAGGGGCGCCCGGCCAGGCCGGCATGGGGAGGATCGGAACCGGGCCAGCACCTGGCCCGTTCCTGCGTGCGCCTGTAGTGGTGGGAGCGGAGCGGCAGTTGCCGTCGGGCTCAGTTAGTGGTGAGCATGCCCTCGCGCAGGCGGGCCAGGGTTCGTGAGAGCAGGCGGGAGACATGCATCTGGGAGCAGCCGAGGTGTTCGCCGATCTGGGCCTGGGTGAGCTCTTCGACGAACCGCATGTGGATGATCTGCCGGTCGCGTTCGTCGAGTTCGGCGAGGAGCGGTGCCAGGGCGTGGAAGTCCTCGATCAGTTCCATGGCGGCGTCTTCGGTGCCGATGAAGTCTGCCAGCGCCGCTTCCCCGGTCTCGTCGCTGTTGATGGCGGCATCGAGGGAGGAGGAGTTGTAGCCGTTGGCGGCCAGGCGCGCTTCGATGACCTCGTCCTGTGACAGGTTCATCAGCTCGGCCAGTTCCCCGACCGTCGGGGTGCGGCCCAGTCGGCTGCGGAGTTCTTCGGTGGCGCGGGCGAGTTCGACGCGGGCTTCCTGCAGGCGCCGGGGGACGTGCACGGCCCACGAGGTGTCGCGGAAGAACCGCTTGATCTCTCCGACGATGTAGGGGACGGCGAAGGAAGTGAACTCCACCTCACGCGAAAGTTCGAACCGGTCGATCGCCTTGATCAGTCCGATCATGCCGACCTGAACGACGTCCTCCATCTCGCCGGAGCCCCGGTTGCGGAACCGGCCGGCCGCGTAGCGGACGAGGGTCATGTTCATCTCGATCAGCGTGTTGCGCGCGTACTGATACTCGGGAGTGCCCTCTTCCAGGATGGCCAGCTGTTCGAAGAACAGCTTCGACAGCGACCGCGCGTCCTTGGGCGCCACCTTCAGCGGATCGGCGATCTCCGGTAGCTGAGCGGTAGCGTGGTCGATCCTCGTCGGGACGCTCGTGGTCGCCGTCATCGGTGCTTCCCTCCCTTGCCGGTCGGCCCTGGCCCGTCGCCAGCCGATGCGGGGCCGCCTACCCCACCGCACCGCTTTCATACGCACAGATTCCGGTTTGTGGGGGGATCCTCAGGCGGGTGCCGGGTTGAGTCTCGTGCAATGCCGTGATCCGAGTGCTTGGGCACGCAGGCGGGGTGCCCTCCCGGACATAGGAGAGCCAGATGCCTTCCCTTCTGGTCTCCGGCACCCGGGGTCCGGGCAGGCTATACGATGATGCGTCTGTGGCCCGCCGTTCTCTAAGTACGGTAAGGGCAGAGATCGGGGAGCGCCGTTCTGCGGCACCTGAGGCAGGGGAGAGAACGGTGGATGCCTCCCACGGCGTGGACAGAGGGGCGCCGGTGCTTGGTGGCCCGGTGCTGGAGATCCGCCCGTTGTCCGGCCGCCCCGGTATTCGTGCCGCCGGAGAGATCAACGTGATCACCCGTTCCTCCTGGCAACAGGCCCTGGAGGAACTGGCGAACGCCCACACGGACGTCTCCTTCGTGGAACTGTCCGGCCTGATGTTCATCGATGTGGGCGGCGCGGCGGCGCTGGCGGTCACCGCGCAGCGGCTGGATGTCGGCCGCATTGTCGTGGACCGTCCGCCGCCGGAGCTGGAGCGCATCCTGGACATGTTCTGGCCTGGTATATCGATGATTGAGGTGGCGGGGCGATGAGTACGGCCACCAGCAGTGAACCCTTCGTGCACCCTGCGCTGTTCTACCGGGGCAAGGAGCAGTACACGGCGGGCACGGTGCCGTTCCTCGTGGAAGGTCTGGCCGCCGGAGAGGCCATCGCGGTCGCAGTTCCCGGCCCCAACCTCGAGCTGATCAAGGCCGGGATGGGAGCGAGCGCCGCCGAGGTCACGTTCCTCGACATGACCGAGGCGGGCCGCAATCCGGGGCGGATCATCCCCGGTGTGCTGCGTGCCTTCGCCGACGCTCACCCGGTTGGCCGGGTGAGGATCATCGGGGAACCGATCTGGGCCGGTCGTTCAGCCGAGGAGTACCCGGCGTGCGTCCAGCACGAGGCTCTCATCAACGCGGCCTTCCACGGCCGTGACGTGACGATCCTGTGCCCGTACGACGCTGACGGCCTGGAGCCGGAGGTGCTCGCCGACGCCTACGCCACCCATCCCGTCGTCATCGACAACGGCGTCGAACTCACCAGCGACGCCTACGATCCCGAGCTGGTTGTCGCCCGCTACAACCAGCCACTCCCGTACCCGCCCGGAGCGGGATACCTGGCGTTCGACGCGGATGCACTTCCGCAGGCCCGCTCTTTCGCGGTCCAGGAAGCCGGCCAACTGGGCCTTGCCGGCGGCCGGCTACAGGATCTGATGCTGGCGGTGGCGGAGCTGACCACCAACAGCGTGGTGCACGGCGGTGGATCGGGGACGCTGCGGATCTGGGCGGAGAGTGAGCAGATCGCCTGCGAGGTCCACGACCGCGGCCTGCTGACCGACCCGCTGGCCGGCCGTCGGCCACCAGCGCGCGACCAGTTGGGCGGCCGAGGCTTGATGCTCGTCCACTACATCGCCGACCTCGTACGCATCCACACCACCCAGGACGGCACGACCATCCGCTTCTACCTCAACCGCTGACCACCCCCCGCCTAATCGGTCCGCCTTTCATGGCGGACCGGCCCTTGCCGGAGCAGTTCATGCGGGAGCCGAGACGCTGCCTGCCACTGACCGGGAGTAGGGCACGCGGCTGGAGTAGATGGCTTGCACGGGACGGGGCCGGGTCGACGTGGGTGAGTCGGGGCAGGGGGAGGTGTTGGTGGGGCGGTGGCGTACTGACGCAGGCGGGTCATGCCGGCGTCGAGGCCTTGGGTGCGTGATTCGACCAGGGTCGAAGACTGACACCGCGCCACGCAGGCCCGCACCGCGGTCGGCATCCTGTACGACATCACCAAGCCGTCCGACGGTGAGGACGGCATCTCGGTACCGCCCCGCTGACCAGCGTGGACACCGGGGCGGCCGAAGAGACAGGGCGGACGGCCACGAGGGCCACGTCCGTGGCGCCTGTGGCCATATGGCGCTCCCGCCGTACTCGCTGCCTTCCAGGTCGGCGATGTCACGGACGCGGGTCTCATCAAGCGGAAGCAGCACCGCGCCATCCCCCTTGCGAGGGGGGGGATGGCGCCTTGATCGAGGGCCATGTCGAGACGAACGGCCTGTATGGGAATCGGACTCCAGCAGTGAGCCCGGAGGCCGCTGATGCGGGTCATGAGGTCCCGGGTCCCGGAGGAAAGGCGGGGATCTCTTGCAGTCGCGTTTCCGGTGAACTCCGTTGCCACTACACAGAAGATCGACAACCTGTGTGTCAGGCGATTGTGCCGACGCCGATGCCGATGCCGATGAACAGCCACCCTGTCGTCAGTTCCCAGCGGTGACGGAACTTCGGTCGGCCGAGGAGCGCCCGTAGTCGCGTGGCGACGGCGACCAGGGCGAGCCAGCGGCTTGAGTTCGGCGCGGGGGGTGTAGAGAGTGGCGGTGCATCCGACGGGGCCGGAGCCGATGACGATGACCTCGCATATGCCGGTATCAGTCACGAAGGTCACGTCTCCTGCTTCGCGGTTGTCGTCGGTGTGCGGGCAGAGCTCGCTGAGCTGGGCGTCGTGCACGCGGCGATCCGATCTGACAGGGCTCTTCGCTCGGCTCAGGAAGCCCGTTGGAAGTCGCGGCCCGTGGTGGCGCGGATGCGTGCGGAAGGCCGGGGCAGCGCGCGGCATTCTCCCGTGGGGATCGACCACGGCGACCGCGCGGCCACCCTCGGCTTCCGAACGCCCGCTGCCCTGGGGCGAATTGCATGCCCTACCGAATCGGTGCCGTGGCCGCTCTTCCCGCTCGGCGCGGCCGTCGGTTCCGGGTTTCGGTTCCTGGCCTTCCCAGGATCCATGCGCGGGATGGCGGTTTGGTGAGCTGTATGTGACATGCGTTCACCAGCTCAGGTTCAGAGAATGTGATGCGCATCACATTGAATTTGCTTCCGCGAAGACTGTGGAGGGCTTGGCTGTGGGAAGTGGCGGAGGGGGGCGACGTTCACCCGGGTGAGTGTAAGTTCCGTACCACAGAGCATATTTGACGATGAGTCAGATCGCTGGGCGGTGGCTTGATGCGCGCGATGCGGCGGCGGTCTGTTCGCTGAAGGGTGCTCATCTTGTGAACGTCGCGTGGGTGTGGCAGGTGAACTTTGTGTTTCCCGTGTGCCGAGAGGGATCGTTTCGGCCCTAGATTTCACCGTGTTGGACCGCGAACATCGCGCATTTCGCCCACGTGTTGGGCAACGCTCCGGCTGGGGGTCTGGGTTCGTGTCGAGCTTCTTCGACGATTTCTGGTCATGGATAGTCACGGTGACCGCCGAGACGTCATGGCGCGAGGTGATGCCGCTGGGCATCGCCGGCATATTCGTATGGGCGCTGTGGCTTTATCGGGCCGTGCTCTCCCGGTTCGCCAAGCCCGTGGTGAACAACTACCGGACCACGGTGTCGGTGGTGGTTCCGGCGTACCGCGAGGACGCGGACATCCTGGTGGACTGCCTGGACACCTGGCTGGCGCAGAACCCCACCGAGGTCATCATCGTGCCCGACGTGGAGGACAAGGAGGTCCTGCACAGGCTGGCGCAGGTGCAGGATCCCCGGGTTCGGGTGCTGGCGTTCGAGCACCGCGGCAAGCGGTCGGCGCTGGGTGTGGGCATCCGCGCCGCGACGAGCGAACTCGTGGTGCTGGTGGACTCGGACACCCGCTGGGAGCCGGGCCTGCTGGCCGCAGTCCAGATGCCGTTCGTCGACCCCACGGTCGGCGGCGTCGGCACCCAGCAGAACGTGTACCAGCGCCGGACCAGCATCTGGCGGCGCATCGCCGACTGGCTGGTCAACCTTCGCTACTACGACTACGTCCCGGCCATGGGTCGCGCCGGCGCCGTGGCCTGCCTGTCCGGTCGTACGGCGGGCTATCGGCGGGCCGCGATCGAGCCCGTGCTGGAGAACCTGGAGAACGAGTTCTTCCTGGGCCGGCGTTGTGTCGCCGGCGACGACGGACGGCTGACCTGGCTGGTGCTGGCATCCGGTTACAAGACCGTGCACCAGTCCTCCGCGCAGGCGATGTCGATGTTCCCTTCCTCGTTCCGCGCCTTCGTCAAGCAGCGGGTGCGCTGGAGCCGGAACTCCTACCGCTGCTATCTGACCGCTCTGTACAAGGGCTGGCTCTGGCGTGTCCCCCTGGTCACCAAGATCACCGTGCTGCAGATCCTGCTGACGCCGGTGACGATGGGCATGGCGCTCGGGTATCTGGTCTTCAGCCGCCTGGAACTGACCGGCCGGGGCGTGGTCCTCGTGTTGATCTGGCTGCTCGTGGGACGCGGCATCCGTGGATACTCCCATCTGCGCAGACATCCGCAGGAGGTGTTGTTGCTGCCGGTGCTGGCCCTCGTCGTCATCATGATCTCGTTGCCGATCAAGCTGTTCGCCTTCGTCACCATGAACAAGCAGGGCTGGCTTACCCGCACCAGCAACAGCATCGGCGGAGAGGGACAGAACTCGGCGTCCCTCGGCGGCGTGACGCGGACCGCCACGGCCGCGTGGCCGGAGGTGCAGCAGTCATGACGCGTCATCACCTTTCGTCCGGCGGTTCCGTGCTGCGGATGCTTCGGGGCGGCGCGACAGTGCTGTCCCTCGCCGCCGGTCTGCTCTTCGCCTCGGCGGCCGGCGCCCCGGCTGCCGACGGAGACGACAAGCCACAGGTCAACGTCGCGGACGCGGAGAACGAGGCCGCGCTCGTGGCCGCGGAGGACCACCGCCTGGACCAGGTCCGCGCGGTGGCCGCCGTCGCCCCCCTGAAGGGCGGCCAGTGGAAGGCGCCGTACCGGCTGGACACCGGCAGCGGCTACACCCTGGTCCTGACCCAGCGCCGCAACACCTACACCGTCTCGGACCTGCTGCAACTGGCCCCGCAGACGTTCGTTCGCGAGCGGGACGGTTCCTACCTGCTGACCGAGAACATCTATCTCAACGCCGGCGCCAAGCTGAAGCTTTCCAACCCCGGTGGGCTGACCTTGCGGATGGCCAGCAGCAACAAGGGTTTCGTGAGCATTGTGTCCTTCGGCGGCCGGCTCACCCTGGAGGGCACCCCGCAGGCGCCCATGCGGATCGTCAGCTGGGACGGCAGGAAGAACAAGCCGGATACGGACGTGAGGGACGGCCGGGCCTACATCCGTGCCATCGGCGGCCAGTTCTCCATGACGTACGCCAAGGTCAGTGACCTCGGGTTCTGGAGCGGTCGCACCGGCGGCCTGAGCCTCACCGGAACCGACCGCCCCGACACCGGCAACGTCAAGGACTCGCCGGTGTCCTCGGACTCGGACTCGGACGCGGGCAGCGGTGGCGTGGTGGCCCAGCCCTCCGGATCGCTGACCACGCCGGACACCCGGTTCTCGGTGCCCAGCCTCTCGTACGTCTCGGCGGAGATCGGGCACGCCACCCTCACGGGCAACGCATACGGCCTGTTCATCTCCGGTGCCAACGGGGTCAGCCTCAACAGCAGCACGGTGCAGGGGAGTCTGGAACACGGCGTGGTTCTGCACCGGTTCGTCACCAACGCGGTCGTCGAGCGGACCGTCTCCAAGGACAACGGCGGCGACGGGTTCGTGCTGGCCCGTGCCACCGAGCAGGTCCGGATCAGTGGCTCCACGGCCACGGGCAACGGCGGCAACGGCTTCACGCTCAGTGGCCGGCCGCTTGCCAGCGGCCCCTCGGCTTCGGGTGAGTCCATCAGCAGTTACGGCTCCAACTCCGTGTCCGACAGCACGGCCAAGGACAACGGCCGCTACGGCATCGAGATCTTCGGTGGCATGGACGTCGGCGTGCAGAACAACCGTGTCGTGGGCGGCGACATGGGCATCGTGGCCCGGAAGGACGCCACCAAGGTAGCCATCACCGGAAACCACCTCAGCGGCCAGTCGAGACAGGGCATCTCGGTGCGTGACGGTGTGACCGCCGCGACGATCACCGGCAACATCGTCGAAAGCACCGACACCGGCATCTACGTACGTGACTCGGTCGGCGAGATACGTGGCAACACCGTCCAGGACGGCGCCAATCACGGGATCAGTCTCGTCGGGGCGGTCGACGAGTCCCTCGTCTCGTACAACGTCATCTCGGGTGTGGGCCCGAGCGCCGTGGACACCACCCGCGCCCACGGCAGCATCACCGTCAAGCAGAACCAGACGTTCGCCTGGCACGACACCAGTTCCTTCTGGGTCAAGTTCCGGCACTATGCCAGTCCCATGACGATGCTCTGGGCGGGCATGCTGCTGCTCATCCTGTTCTCGGCGGTGCTGGGCCGACGCCAGACCCGCAGTGGGCGCAGTCGTGCCGGACGAAGAATCCTGGGCGCCCACCCCTACGACGACAAGAGGTCGCTGGCCGGCGCCGTCAGAGAGGTCCCCGTCGGTCAGGCACCTCAGCTCGGCTGGTTCACGAAGGACGACGAGGAGGCCACCACCCTGCGCGCCCTGACTCCCCAGTCCGCCCCGGCAGGCAGCCCGCCCGGCTGACTTCTGGCCCTCGCACCCCCTTGCCGACTGCCCGACCGGACTGACCGGAGTAACCGCCCATGTCTTCCACCCAGATCATGCCGTCGACCCCGCCGCCCGCCCCTGGGGGCAGCAGCTTCCGGCAGCCGGCCGTCTGGTTGGCCGCGGGCGCGTTCCTGCTCGCCCTGACCGCGCTCATCGTGGCGATGGCGGGTGGCGGCGGGGCGGAACCGAAGGCGACGGCCGGGGCCACCACCGCCGAGCCCAGGGCCTCGACGACCGAGCCGCCCCCGACCGAAGCCGCCCCCTCAGCCCTGCCGACCCGGTCAGCCACCGGCAAGGCTCAGGCCTCGCAGGCCACCAGCGGCTCGGTGCCCGACTCCGCGGTCACCTGCCCGGCCGCCTCCGTCAAGGTGAGTGACGCCGCCACGCTTGAACAGGCCCTCGCCCAGGCACAACCCGGCGACAGCATCTCCCTGGCCAACGGCACCTACGCGGGCAACTTCACCACCAAACTCTCCGGAACCGCTGAGAAGCCGATCTTCCTGTGCGGTGGTTCCGGAGCGGTCATCGACGGCGGCGACACAGAGGACGGCTACGCCTTCCACCTGAACGGCGTCAGCTACTGGCGGTTGGTCGGCTTCACCGTCCGCAACGCGCAGAAGGGCGTGATGGCGGACGGCGTGGTGGGCACCGTCATCCAGGGCCTCACCGTCGAACAGATCGGTGACGAGGCCGTACACCTGCGCAACTTCAGCTCGGACAACATGGTCCGGGACAACACCATCCGCACCACCGGGCTGCGCCGCGAGAAGTACGGCGAAGGCATCTACATCGGCACGGCCGAATCCAACTGGTGCACCGTGACCGACTGCAAGAAGGACACGAGCGACCGCAACGTTGTGCTCGGCAACCACATCAGCGGCACCACCGCCGAGTCCATCGACATCAAGGAGGGCACCAGCGGCGGCAAGGTCATCGACAACACCTTCGACGGATCGAAGCTGAGCGGCTCCCACAACAACGACTCCTGGGTCGATGTGAAGGGCAACGGCTGGCTGATCCAGGGCAACACGGGGAGCCACTCCCCTGAGGACGGTTTCCAGACCCACCAGATCGTCAAGGGCTGGGGCACCGGCAACACCTTCAAGGGCAACACCGCGAACGTCGACGGACCCGGCTACGGCTTCCACCTCACGTCCGACGGAAACACAGTCACCTGCGACAACAAGGCGGACGGCGTGGCCGAGGGTCTCGCCAACGTCGACTGCACCTCCTGACAACACGCTTTCCCTCGCTTCCGCAGGCCACCACCGGCTTGTGCGGTGGGCCGACATGCCCGGACACACCACAGGAGACCACCGTGACCACTTCGGACGCCACACACAGAAGCGCGCCCCGCCTGACCGTCATAGGCACCGGCTACCTCGGCGCGACCCATGCCATCTGCATGGCCGTCCTGGGCTTCGACGTCCTGGGCGTGGACGTCGACCCGGTCAAGATCGAGCGGCTGAACTCGGGCGAGGTGCCGTTCTTCGAGCCCGGCCTCCCCGAACTGCTCGCGAAGGCCCTCGACACCGGCCGGCTGCGGTTCTCCACGAGCTTTGCCGAGGCCGGGGAATTCGGTGACATCCACTTCGTCTGCGTGGGCACGCCCCAGCAGCGGGACTCGTACGCGGCGGACCTGAGCCATGTCGACAGCGCGGTGGGAGAACTCGCCCAGCACCTGCGCAGACGCACGCTGGTCGTCGGCAAGTCCACCGTCCCGGTGGGTACCGCCGCCCGGCTGACGGAGATCGTCCAGCGGACGGCACCCGCCGGAGCGGACGTCGAACTCGCCTGGAACCCGGAGTTCCTGCGTGAGGGCTACGCCGTCGACGACACCCTGCGGCCCGACCGGCTGGTCTTCGGCATCGCATCGGAGTGGGCCGAGGAGCAGTTGCGCGCCGCCTTCGCCCCGGTGATCGCCCAGGGCACCCCGGTGGTTGTCACCGACCTGCCCACCGCCGAACTGGTCAAGGTCGCCGCCAACTCCTTCCTCGCCACCAAGATCTCCTACATCAACGCCATGGCGGAGGTCTGCGAGGCGACCGGAGCCGACGTCACCGGTCTCGCACAGGCGCTGGCCTACGACGACAGGATCGGCGGCCGGTTCCTCAAGCCCGGCCTCGGCTTCGGCGGCGGCTGCCTGCCCAAGGACATCAGGGCCTTCAGCCACCGCGCCGAGGAACTGGGCGTCGGCCAGGCCGTTTCCTTCCTGCGCGAGGTCGACGCCATCAACCAGCGGCGCCGGGCACGCACGGTGGACCTGGTCCGCGAACTGGCAGGCGGAGAACTGGCCGGCGTCCGGGTGACCGCGTTGGGTGCGGCGTTCAAGCCCAACTCCGACGACATACGTGACGCTCCGGCCCTGGATGTGGCCAGAACCCTGCACCAATCCGGTGCACAGGTGACCGTCATCGATCCGGCGGCCATCGAGAACGCCCGGCGCGCGTACCCGGAGCTGCACTACGGCACGGACGTTCTTTCCGCAGCCGCCGGGGCCGATGTGGTGGTGCTGCTCACCGAGTGGGCCGAGTTCCGGGAGATCGACCCGCATGCCATGGGCGCGGTCGTGGCCCAGCGCCGGATCGTCGACGGTCGGCACGCCCTCGACCCCGCACAGTGGCGCGCCGCAGGGTGGGAGTACCGCGCATTGGGCCGGCCCTGATCGCACCCCCGGTACGCGTTGTGCGCCCGCCAAGCCCAGCGCGGCCAACGCCTGCCTGGCCCGTCGGCGTCCCCCTTCGTGTGCGCCTGCGCGCTGACGCCGGCGCAGCAGGCACGGACGACTGTTCAGGAGGCACTGCGCTTCTCGGCCCACTGCAGGGCCCGGAAGTTGTCGGCGGGGTGGTAGGTCACGCGCTGGTGGCCGGTTGCCCCACCCCGACTGCCGCACTTGGTTGCCGCCACGTGCGGACTGTGCGCCGGGCATCGGGCCATCTGGTGTGAAGGCTGCTGCGGGTTCGGTGGCTGTCGGCTCTGCGAGTGCACCGAGAAACAGCCCGTGTCCTGTGTGTGTCGGCGGCGACGCTGAGCCCATCCGCTGGTGCTGAATCCGCCCCGCCGACACGGCCCTCGTCACGACGTGAGGCCCGGCTTGAAAAGACAAGCCGGGCCTCACGAGCAGGGTCACTCCTGGCTCTTAGTACTCCAGCTGTAGATCGTGATCTTCAGACGTCGGGCAGGGCGGCCGGGGCGGGCAGCTCACCCTCCCGTTCGGCGACTCCTTGACCGGAGTGAGTGCTCACTCCGATACTTGTGGCCATGACGACGACACCAAGTCGGCGAAGAGCGCCGGCAATGGACCCCGACAGCCGCCGGGAAATGATCGTTCGTGCTGCGCTTCCCCTCGTGATCGAGCACGGCAGCGCGGTAACGACGCGCCAGATCGCTCGGGCCGCAGGCATCGGGGAGGGCACGATCTTCCGCGTCTTCGCGGACAAGGAGGAGCTCCTGGACGCATGCGTGACGGAGGCTCTCAGCCCGGCCCATGCCCTCGATGAACTCGCTTTGGTGTCCATGGAGCAGCCGCTCGTTGCCCGGCTGACCGAGGCTGCCTCTGCGCTGCATGCCCACTTGGACCGGGTCGGCGCGGTGGTTGGTGCGCTTCATGCGACGGGAGGGCGGGGACGAAGTGGCCGTCCCAGCAGCTCAGAGGCGCCGCCTGATCGTGCGGCCGGTTCCCTGCCCGTGCGAGAGGCACTGGCCGAACTCTTCGAACCTGAGCGGGAGTCGCTGCGGTTGCCTCCCGAGCAGGCAGCACTGATCTTCCTGGGTCTGCTGTTCGTCGGGAATGGCAGGCCGCCGGTAGGAGGCGAGTCAGCGGATTCGTCGACACAGCTGGGAGTGCACGACCTCATCGACGTCTTCCTGCACGGCGTCCTGTCCCAGCCGGTCGAGAACTGAGAGGCAGAGCATGTCCATCACGCTGAACCACACCATCGTCCCAGCCGTCGACAACGAGGCGGCAGCACGCTTCTTCGCCTCCGTCATGGGGCTGGACTATCGAGGTGCAGATCGGCATTTCGCGCCGGTGCAGGTCAACGATTCTCTGACGCTGGACTTCATGTCCGTCGAGAATCCGGTCGGCCATCACCTGGCCTTCGACGTGGATCCGTCGTCCTTCGACGCGATCCTCGACCGGCTCCGAACCGCCGGGGTGTCCTATGGCAACGATCCCAGCGAGCCCGACAACGGTCGGATCGACCACCCGTTGTGTCCTCGTGGCCTGTACTTCACCGATGACGCGGGGAACCTCTACGAAGTCATGTCCCCCAGGTAGCAGCCATCCGGCACTGCAATCACACAGTGGCCGACAACGGTGCCGGCCGTACTCGGCCACCGGTCTCCTGCCGACGGTAATGGCCGGCGCGGGCTCGGGCTTGATGGCGGCGCCGCCAGTCGGACCAGTCGAGTCGGTGGGCCGCATCGTGGACGGGACGGACGATGAGTGCGATGAACAGGCGCTGGATCTCGTTGCAGGACAGCGGCAACAGCCCATCGGGCGCGGGCCGGCGGGCGTGTTCCTCGGCGCGGACGCTGGCGAGGAAGGCGTGGGCGAGCATCGCAAGGGTGGCCCAGCGGGCCCAGGAGGGATAACGGCGGACCTGGTGTTCATCGAGCCCGGCCAGCCCTTTCCCGCTCTGGAAGGTCTCCTCCACCCGCCATCTGGATCCGGCGACCCGCACCAACTCGGCCAAAGGCACCGGTTCGGGTGAGAAACAGCGGTAGTAGGCATGTTGGCCGGTGGTGCGGTTGCGGCGGATCAGCATCTGGTGACGGCCCGGGCCTGGTTCGGCGAGGTCGATGAGGGCCCAGTCGTAGAAGCGGTGCCCCTTGGCACCCGCCGCGGCGGACAGCTTCTGCCAGGCTCGCTTGGGCAGCCGTTTGGCCAGGCTGTCTGCCCGGATGCGGCCTGCGCCGGTGGCAACTTCGGCCGAGCAGGCGATGGCCAGTACGTAGCTCATGCCGCGTGCTTCCAGCGATGTCCGCAGCGTCGGGTTGCCGCCGTAGACCTCGTCCCCGGCGATCCAGGCGGCATGATGCCCCGCGTCCAGGAACCGTTCGATCATGCGCCGTGCAAGGTCCGGCTTGGTCGCGAACACGGCCGGTTCGGGGATGCCGGCGGCCCGACAGCGGTCCGGATCGTTCGTCCATGAGCGCGGGATGTACAACTCCCGGTCGACTGCAGCGTGTCCGCACCGGCTCGCGTAGACGAGGTAGACCGCGACCTGGGAATTCTCAATCCTCTCGGCGGTGCCGGTGTACTGACGTTGGACACCGGCGGTGTGGACGCCCTTCTTCACGTCCCCGGTCTCGTCGACGACCAGCACCGCGTCCTCGTTATGCAGATGTTCCACGACGTAGTCGCGGACATCGTCACGTACCGCGTCGGCATCCCAGGAGGCCCGACACAACAAGTGTTGCATCCCGTGCGGGGTCTTCTCCCCGGCCCACTCGGCGATCGTCCAGCAGTTCTTGCGCGGCAGCTCCGCCAGCAGCCCCAGGACCAACCGCCCAGCCCTGCGTCGAGTTTCAACCCTCGCGAAGCGACCCGCTATGCGTCCCATCAGGCCCTCGAAAGCCTCCCGCCATCGAGCCGGATCTATGCTGTGACCTGCGGCCACCGTCTCATCGTCAGTCCACACAACTCACGATGATCGGCGGTGGCCGCGCCTATCCCCGCACAGGCTCCCACCAGCGAAATCACGATCTACAGCTGGAGTATTAGGCAGGGAAAAGACGCTCACCCGTGCAACCGCCCCCCCACAGTGCGGCCAAGGGCCCGCTCCCCGCTTCACATACAGCCTCTCCCGGAAGCGGTCACGTACAGAAACTGGGGCCGCATCTGAACCTGGAGACCCAGGTCAACGGAAAGACGGTTACCAGCGGCCCGCTCAAGGATCCGCACACTGGCATCGATCCATCCACGATTCGGCCCGGCGACTACTGGCCGTAAATGGCAATCGGAGGCGTCATAGTGAAGGTCTTGCGCGGTGACTCGACCGGGGAGTTGGAGCTCTCCGGAACTCGCTCCGAACTACTCGCCCTGGGACGGGAGTTGCGGAGTGGGCAGGGAGAGATCTCCTTCGAGAAGGTCTCTGATCCGTTCCCCTACAGCAGGTCGTTGTCGTGGATGACATTTCAACTGGTCAGCGGGAAGATCCTGATCTCGTCGTCCGGAGACAGTGAATCTCTCGATATCAGAGGTGGACCGGAGGCTTTGGCTCTCCTCGCCGACAACATCGAAGGCTTCGCTTCGGATGCGGATGGGGACGACCACCTTCATGTGGACTACTTTCCGGAACACGACTATCTGGCCGAGGGGTCGGGATCGGTGGTTGTCGCCATCGATGGAGATGCATCCATGTCGTCGTGAAACGAGCGTCCGTTCACGGTGGCGTAGACGATGAGGTTCACCGGGTGACCTCGGGCGTCGAGGTCGCCGTCGTAGGGTGCGGTCGTGGGTCGGGCCGTAGGCCTTGACGGGCACGGGATGGAAAGTGAGAAGCCCCGCCGGAAGCGGCGGGGCTTCTGCGTGGGATGACGGCAAGGTGGGCGACCGGACGCCGGGGCGGCGTGGCCGGTGGTGGGATCACCGTGAGTTGGTCCATTGCGATTGTCCAGAGGTTCCCCCATCCTCGCTCGGGGCGCAGCCGCACGGCGGACCCGGCGACGACTACGCGTTCGCGTGGGGCGGCGACCGGGCGGCCGCACCTACCGTGAGCTGCGGCGGGGCGCCCGGTTCACACGGCCTCCGCTGAGGGACACGGAGGTTTCCGATGACCCGGAACACTGCGCTACCCGAGAGGGATCCCACATGAGCACCTCGACTTCCGTGCTGTTCATCCACGGCCTGTGGCTCCACGCCACGTCCTGGGCACCGTGGATCGAGCTCTTCAGCGACCGCGGATACGACGCCGCGGCGCCGGGCTGGCCCGGCGATCCGGACACCGTCCAGGAGGCCCGGGCGAATCCCGAGCGCCTCGCCGACCATGGCATCGACGACGTCGTCGAGCACTACGCGGCGATCATCCGCGGCCTCGACACCAAGCCGATCCTGGTCGGGCATTCCTTCGGCGGAATGATCGCGCAGAAGCTGCTCGGCCAGGATCTGGCCGCCGCCGCGGTGGCGATCGACGCCGCGCAGATCAAGGGCGTACTGCCCTTGCCGCTGTCGGCGCTGCGGGCCACGTTGCCGGTGTTCAAGAACCCCGCCAACAGGCACCGGGCGATCTCGCTGACCAGTGAACAGTTCCGCTACGCGTTCGGCAACGCCGTCTCCGAAGAGGAGTCGCAACAGCTCTACGAGCGGTGGACCGTCCCGGCGCCCGGCAAGCCTCTCTTCGAGGCCGCCGCCGCCAACTTCAACCCCCACTCGCCGGCGAAGGTCGACACCGGCAACACCTCGCGCGGCCCGCTGCTGCTGATCTCGGGCGGCCAGGACCACACCGTGCCGGAGGCCGTCACACGGGCGACCCTCAAGCAGTACCGGCATTCCGAGGCGATCACCGAGATCCTCCGGTTCCCGGACCGGGCGCACTCGCTGACCATCGACAGCGGCTGGCGCGACGTCGCCGACACCGTCCTGGCCTGGCTCGACAAACAGTCCCTCTGACACCACACCACACCGGCGACAGACCGGGGCACGGCTGGGGGAACAGCATCACGCCGTTCCCCACCGTCGGCCCCGAGACCGCCCTGCCGACCTCCTCGCCCGACAGACCGGCAGACCGGCAGGGCAGCAGGACGACAGGGCAGCACCGATGCCCTTCCCTCGCGCACATCTCACCCCTTTCGCCCCGAGGAGATTCTCCATGTCCGAATTCCCGACCTCCGCGATACCCGAGAGCCCTGCGACCACGTCCACGGGCATGGGCACGGGGCGCAAGCGCGGGCGCAGGACCCCCGTAGCCCTGGCGGCCCTTGCCCTGCTGATCGTGACCGGTTCGCAGGCCGCCACCGCCGCGTCGACGTCGGCCGAGGACCGTCACGCGGTGAAGCCGACCGTGGTCCTGGTGCACGGCGCGTTCGCCGACTCGTCGAGCTGGAACAAGGTCGTCGCAAAGCTCCAGCGCGCCGGGTATCCGGTGATCGCCCCGGCGAATCCGCTGCGCGACCTGACCGGCGACTCCGCCTACATCTCCAGCGTCGTGTCCACCATCCCGGGGCCGGTCGTCCTGGTCGGACACTCCTACGGCGGCGAGGTCATCTCGAACGCCGCGGTCGGTCACCCAAACGTCAAGGCAATGGTCTTCGTCGCCGGATTCGCGCCGGAGCAGGGCGAGTCGGGCCTCGACCTGACCGGCAAGTACCCGGGCAGTCTGCTGCCCACGAGTCTGCTCACCCGCGAGTTCCCCTTGCCCGGTGGCGGCACCGGCACGGACGCCTACATCGATGCCCGCAAGTTCCGTACGGCCTTCGCCGCAGATCTGCCCGCCCGGGAAACCGAGTTGATGGCCGCTACCCAGCGTCCCGCGAGCCTGGCCGCCCTGGGCGAACCCAGTGGCCCGCCCGCCTGGAAGACCCTGCCCTCGTGGTACCTGGTCGCCGGCGCCGACCAGGCCATCCCGGCCGCCGCCCAGCGCTTCATGGCGACCCGAGCGAAGTCCCACACCGTCGAGGTCAAGAGCTCCTCGCACGTGGTCATGCTCTCGCACCCGGACGCCACCACCGACCTGATCGTCGCCGCGGCCCGCTCCACCGGCAACTGAGCACTCCACGGCCTCGGAAACCTCGGAAACCTCGGAAACCTCGGGTTCCTCGCTCCGAAAGGCAATTCCATGACAGTCGAATCCGGTGAATCCGCCGAATCAGCTGAATCCGATCAATCTGGTGGATTCACGGACGCGGTCGCGCGCGACCGACGTATGTTCCTCAAACGGATGGCGGTCGCGGCAGCGTTGCCCAGCGCCGGCGCCGTTCTCGGTACGGCGTTACCCGGCATCGCGGTGGCGGCCGAGCCCGACGGCCTTCCCGACTACGCGGCGATCCCCGCGGCGTCGGTCGGCCCCAAGCCGAACGAGGACGGCTACTTCGTCGGCCGGATCAAGGGCAACCTGTACTGGGTCACCGACTCCTTCTACCAGGCCATGTTCCTGACCACGCGTGACGGCGTAGTCCTCGTCGACGCACCGCCAACGATCGGGCACAACCTGCTGCGGGCCATCGAAGAGGTCACCAGGGCGAACGGACGGCCGGGCAAAGTGACCCACCTGGTCTACTCCCACTCCCACGCCGACCACATCGGGGCCTCCTCCATCTTCGGCAGGAACGTGGTGCGCATCGGCCACACCGAGACGCGGCGCCTGCTGCGCATCGCCGCCGACCCGAACCGCCCCGCGCCCTCGGAGACCTTCGACGACCGCTACGTCCTGCGGGTGGGCGGCGAGGTGCTCGAACTCGCCCACCACGGCCCGAACCACTCGCCCGACAACATCTTCGTCTACGCACCGCGCCAGGCCACCCTCATGGTCGTGGACGTGCTCTACCCGGGCTGGGTCCCGTTCAAGGGCCTCGCGGTCTCCCAGGACATTCCCGCCTGGATCAAGGCGCACGACGTGGCCATGGAGTACCCGTGGCGGACCCTCGTCGGCGGGCACCTCGGCCGCCTCGGGGTCCGTGCGGACGGCGATCTCCAGCAGCGGTACGTCGCCGACCTCGAAGCCGGCACCCGTGCGGCGATGGCCGCGGTAGACCCGGCGCCCTTCTTCCAGAAGTACGGACCCTCGGGCAACTCCTGGGCCGTCTTCAAGACGTATCTCGACGCGGTGGCACAGCGGGCGGCGGCCCCTGTCGTGGCCAAGTACACCGGCGTACTCGCCGCCGTGGACGTCTTCACCCCTGACAACGCCTTCGCGATGCTCGAATCGCTGCGCATCGACGCCGGGGAGCTCGGTCCCTTCAGCACCCGCCCGTAACCCCACGCCCACGACGACTCCCGCCGCGAAACGCTTGTCGTCAGGCGGCGCTCGTCGTCGGGCGGGAGTCCGTCCCCGCGCAGAGAAGGAAGCCCCATGAGGAAAGCCCTGCTGTCCATGCTGGCGTCCACAACGGCCGTCGCCGCCGCCGTAGCCCTCACCGTGTTCGTCGTCGACACCCCGGCCCCCGCAGCACCGGTCGTCAACGCGGCCAACACGGCGAAGACAGTGAAGAACCACACCGCGCCCCCCGGCGAGCGCATCCCCGCCGGTTTCACCGAACGCAGACTCAAGGTCGGTGACGTCGACATCAACTTCGTCGAGGGCGGCCGGGGGAAAACCCTCGTGCTGCTGCACGGCTACCCCCAGACCTGGTACGAGTGGCGCGCCCAACTGCCCGAGCTGGCCAAGCACTACCGCGTCATCGCGCCGGACCTGCGCGGCGCCGGCAAGAGCGATGCCCCCGCCACCGGCTACGACAAGAAGACCCTCGCCGCCGACATCCACGGCCTCCTGACCCAACTGGGCAGGGACAAGGACGTACGGATGGTCGGTCACGACATCGGCACGATGGTCGCCTACGCCTACGCGGCGGCGCACCCCCGCGACGTCAGGAAGCTCGTCCTGAGCGAAGCGCCCATCCCCGACAAGAGCCTCTACAAGTTCCCGTCCCTGACCGCCCAGGGGCCGGGTTTCTGGAACTTCGGCTTCTTCTCCGTGGAGAACGGCCTGCCGGAACAGGCCGTCGACGGCCGTGAAACCCAGTGGGTCGCGGGCTTCACCGACCTGCTGGAGTACAACAAGGCCGGTGTCACCCAGGAGGACGCCGTCCTCTACGGCCACTACCTCAAGGACGACGCCCACCTGCGCGCGAGCTTCGAGTGGTTCCGCACCCTCGACCAGGACGTGGCCGACAACAGGATCAACGGCCGTACGAAGCTCACCATGCCGGTCCTGGCCCTCGGAGCCCGGTACAGCCTCGGTGAGGCCGTCCCCGACCAGGTGCGCAAGTACGCCACCCACGTCACCGGAAAGGTGATCCAGAACTCTGGCCACTGGATCTGGGAAGAGCGGTCGGACGAACTCACCGACACCCTTCTCGCCTTCCTCACCGCGTGACCCCGGGCCGCGCGCGCCGACAAAGGAGAGCACCATGGATCTGCATCTGACCGACAAGGTCGCCGTCGTCACCGGCGCGAGCAAGGGCATCGGACTGGCCGTCACGCAGGCGTTGGTGGCCGAGGGTGTGTATGTGGCGGCCGGTGCCCGTCACATCAGCCCCGAACTGTCCGAACTGGCCGCCGGTGGCCGGGTCCGCGCGGTCGAGGTCGACCTGACCACGCCTTCCGGCCCGGCCGAACTCATCCGGGCCGCAGCCGGCTTCGGCGGCCTGGACATCCTGGTCAACAACGTGGGCGCGGTCCGCCCGCGTACGGGCGGATTCCTGTCCGTCACCGACGACGACTGGACCACCACCCTGACGATCAACTTCCTCACGGCAGTCCGCGTCACCCGAGAGGCACTTCCCTACCTCCTCGACCGCGGCGCCGGCACCATCGTGACCGTCACCTCGGTGAACGCCTCGCTGCCCGACCCGCTGGTCATCGACTACAGCGCCGCCAAGGCCGCCCTGGCCAGTTTCTCCAAGTCACTGTCCAAAGAGGTCGGCCCGCGCGGCATCCGCGTCAACACGGTGAGCCCGGGACCGGTCGCCACGGAGCTGTGGCTCGGTCCGGACGGAGTCGCGGCGACACTCGCCCACGCGGGGGAGACAGCACAGGACGCTGTGGTGAAGCAGGCCGCCGGGGACTCGGTGACAGGGCGGTTCACACTGCCGGGGGAGGTGGCCGACCTGGTTCTCCTCCTCGCCGGCGACCGGGCGGGGAACGTGACCGGGGCCGATTTCATCATCGACGGGGGTATGACCAGAAGTCTGTGAGCGGCCCGCCCGCCGCCCGGGAAACACAACTGCCACGCCCAGTACGCGTCTCACTCGATACGGTGAGGCGCGGTGCGCGCCTGCATCCGGCAGCTCGCGTGATGGGGGAGACGTGGTTCGAGGAAGCGGCCGGCCTACGCCAGGACGGGAGGGCGGCGGTTCGTACCCGCCCGTTCCCCTCTTACCGGCGGAGAACGAGGCACCCGAGGTGCGGTTCGCCGTACTCGGTACGGTACGGGCCTGGCGGGCCGGCACCGAACTGCACACCGGCCCCCCGCAGCAACAGGCCCTGCTCGCCGTGCTGTTGGCGAGCGCCGGCCTGCCCATGCCGCTGCACGAGATGGTGAGCCTCCTATGGGGCGGCAGCGCGCCTCCCACCGCCGCGAACGTCATCCGGCGCCATATCGGTTCGGTGCGCCGGATGATCGAGCCGGGCCTGCCCCGTATGGCGCCCGGACAGTGGCTGCTGGGTGACGGCGGCGGGTACCGCATCGACGTCGACGCCCGTTCACTGGACCTCCTGCACTTCCGTGAGCTGTACGCGCAGGCACGTGGAGCGCGCGACACGGGACACCCCGAACGGGCTGTCGACAGATACGCCGAGGCCCTCCAGCTGCTTGAGTTCTAGTGGTCGTTGCAACACCCCAGTTCAAGGGGTGCGATGGACTTCGAGATCCGCAAGAACAAGAAGCCGGGGGCCGGCAAGCTGACCCGCGAGCGGGCCGCATACTTCCAGCTCATG
>NZ_JAAGLT010000036.1 GCF_010548275.1 Streptomyces sp. SID12488 | reverse complement strand
TCGACTCCCCGGCCCTCCAGCGCCGCCACAAGTCGGCCTTCATCTCGTCCGACATCCCCGGCCGACCCAGTCTCGCCACGTAAACCGTCCTCAACCAGCACTGTTGCTCTGACCGGTTGAATCTAAGCTTGGCGATCTGACCGACCGAGCGGTCACCACGCCGGCACAGCTCGACGATCTCGGCCTTGAACTCCGGCGTGAACGAACGGCGAGGCCGAGGCTTCTTCTTCCCCATGCTCTCCATGATGGACATCCTCCCGGGGCTGAACCCCTGATCTCGGATGTCCGTCAAAACGGATCAAGCCCAGACATCGAACGAGGACTGCCGTTTCCCCGTGGCCCTGGCCGCTGCTATGGCGGTCCGACTCGACTGCCACGGCGAGGACGGAGTCGACTTCGAGCCCTTCGAAGCCTTCCTCACCGCTGACGAGACAACCGACTGGTTCCGGGCATGGACCGGCAATGGGGAGCTGAACGGCGACGGCTTCCGTGTGTTCGGCCAGGACGGCACCGGTGGAAACGCAGCATTCTGGCTGATCCGCCCAGGTCGGCCGCTGGTCGAGCAGCCCATCGTCTTCCTCGGCTCCGAAGGAGAGACCGGCGTCGTCGCCCGGAATCTCGCCGCCTTCCTCTGGCTGCTGGCCGACGGCTTCGGCCCATGGGAAGCGTCCACCGCACACGGCCCCGAACCCGACTGGATACCCCGCCCCAATCATGAACTGGCGGCTATCGCCGAACAGTTCACACCAGACCACCGCGCACCGGCAGTCACCATCATCGAGCAGGCCACACAAGAGTTCCCCGACTTTGACGACACCATCATGGAACTCTGCCGCTGAATCCGGTCACCTGAAGCCAGAAGCGAGTCGGACCAGATCGGGGCACGTTCACAGCGTGACCCAGCTGGGACAGATCGAGGAGATGGCGAGCCAGACTGCCCCGGTGAGGCCGGTTCTAGGGCCCGTCGTTTGGATCATCTGGTAGTTGGACAAGGCTGCTGGCTGGAGACTCGATCGCGGTACCGATAGTGGCGTATGCGTCGGCGCGGAGGACTTCCACAGGGCTCACGGGAGCAGTTCGATGTGCGGATGGTCCGGGGATGCCGGGCAGATGTGGAGCTGCAGGTCGTAGCCGCCGATGATGTCGATCAAGGTGAAGTTGCTGGCTCTGGCGCCCAGGGGAGGCGTGGCCGGGTTCGTCGGTTCCTCCTCGGCGATCCAGGTCCCGCTGCCGCCGTCCCATTCCCAGGAGGCGATGGTGAGGAGCGGGACCTGCTCGGTGCCGCACTCGGGGCAGGGGCGGGGCTTGGGGTCGGTGCGGGGCCAGCTGCTCCAGCCGCCGGTCTTCCAGCCGGGGGCGGTAGAGAGGTTGTTCTGGTAGAGCTCGCCCGGGTCGTCTGCGTACGTGTTGTACCGCGCAGGATCGATCGTCTCCCAGCGGCTCATGTCGTCCAGCTGGTCCCGGAGCTCCTTGCTCAGCTCCCCGGGGTGGGGGAATTCGGTGACCTGCTCCGGTGAGAACAGGCACGGCTCCGGGAGGTAGCAGTCCCGCTGGACGATGGGCGGCTCGGGCGGTGCGTCGAGAACGTCGGTGACGGTGGCGGAGGAGCGCCAGAAGAGGGCTGTCCGGGGGTGGGCCATCTCGTGGTCGAAGGGGCACCAGAGGACCTGGAGGAGGTCCGCGTCGGGAGGGCACGGGAAGGGGACGTCGCGGGCGTAGAGCTGGGCGACGGGTAGGAGCGGGATCGGGCCGTCGAACCACGGGCGGCCCACCTTGATCCGCTCCCAGGTCGCCCGTTCCTCGGGGGTCCACTGGGGTGCCTCGGGGTCGAGGCGCAACCGCTCGGCCGCTACGGCGCGGTCGCGGCGGAGGAGCCGGACGTCGTCCGGTGAGTAGACCATCGGCGCCGCGTGCCTGTCGTGCGGCTCGTCGCAGTGCGGCCACGGCTCGCCGGCGGGCCACAGGAGCGGGCCGCCGACGGAGCTGTCGTGCACGGTCGGCGCCCCCGGCCGCGGGTGCAGCCGGGTCGCCGTCCGCGCCAGAGGAGCCAGCTGAGGGAAGAGCGCGGTGATGTCGAAAGGCCGCGGTGGGGTGGTAAAGATGGCGTTCATAGCGGTGATGCTGCCAGCAGCGTCTGACAATGGGCGTACCGATCTACGTCAGCTGACACCACACAGCTTCCCTATGTCAGCAGGCGGACCAGAGGAAGATGCCAGCGATGTGGAGTCCGGCCAGGTAGACGGTCGCGGTCTTCTCGTAGCGCGTGGCGATGCCGCGCCACTGGAAGCCGCCCGCAGCAGGCTTCGCCCCGTCTCGGACGACAGCACCAGCGCTCGCGAATGCCCTGATGCCGACTCCTGACCACGACAGGCCGAGGAAAGAGGCATGAAACAGCTCTCGGAGATGAGCAAGCGCGAGTACTTCGCCAACGTCGGCCAACGCCCTGGCATGTTCGTCGGCAAGACCTCCTTCCACATGCTCACCGCGTTCCTGACCGGCTACGACCAGCACGCCCTCAGGCACGGCGGGCACGGACTCGTCGGCTGGCATGAATGGCTCGTCGCACGCCGCGGCAGTGACTGCAACCACGCCTGGCCCGGCCAAGTCCTCCACATCGCGATCCCGGACGGCTGGGACAACATCTGGGACCTACCGCCCGAGGACGAGAAGCAGGCGATCAAGGTCTTGTTCAAGCTCCTCGACGAGTTCGCTGCCGAGCGCGAGATGGCACAAGGCACTGAGGCATCAGCTTGACCGGGGCGGCAGGTGGGTTTTGGCCGAATGCCTCAGATTGGGCGAGACGGACAGCATCCCTACGTCTCGCTCAATCTGAGGCACCGCAGGTCAGAGCTTGAGCATGCCTCACTTTGAGCGAGACGGGACAGCGCCATCCGTCACCGCCCCCTCGCTGAAGGACGGAGAAGGTCGAGCCTGCTGGAGCAGGAGCGTCTGGCAGCATGAGCCCGTGACCATCGTCGACGGTTCGAGTGACCCTCTCCGGCTGCTTCTGGGCCGGGAGGTGAGCGCCATCTGCTTCATGCGCGATTACGTCGAGCTGCACTTCGACGGACCGGTCTTGCGGGCACTGAGCAACCCCTTCGGCCTGTATGGCTGCCGCGTATGGCACTTCCCTGCGCAGGGAAGTCTGGAGCTCATGCGCTCCTTCATCGGCAATACCGTCGACGACTACGAGCTGCTTCCGGATCGGCTCCTCGCGGTGGACTTCGGAGAACACCGCTTTGCCATCCCGCTGGACCAGGCTTCGCGCGTGGGTCCCGAGGCGGCCCATCTAGTCGGCGTTGACGAGATAGGTCAGACCGACGCGCGAGCGATGTGGATCTGGTGACAACCATCGCGACTGAGTGAGGAAAGTGACAACAATCCCGACCAGCCGGTGACAGTCAGCACGGCCAGGGTGAAGTGAAAGCGCAGGTCGCGGGCCGCTCGGGGTGACACCTGTCTCGACCAGTCACAACCACTGCTGGGCCCCAGCGAGCCTGGGCACGGTGGGTGTCGCATTTGCGCGACGACTGTCGTCATCCGGGTCCGGCCTCCTGGTGCAGGTGCTCTGGGTCCGGTTCTGTGAGTCGCCGGGAAACGGCGTTGTCGGTGGGCTCTGCCAGGGTGTGCGTCGTGGATGAACTGGTGGAGCGTGTCGACGATCAAGATCGCGTGCTGGGGGTGGTGGTCAGCCGTCGGCAGGCCATCAGGGAGCGTTTGCTGCACCGGGTCGCCGTGACGGTGTGTCGTGATCAGCGTGGGCGGATCCTCGTTCACCGGCGGTCGGAGCAGCTGTCGCGCTTTCCCGGGCTCTACGAGGTCGTGGTCGGTGGCGCCGTGGATGTCGGTGAATCCTATGAACAGGCCGCCGCGCGGGAGCTGGCCGAAGAGCTGGGCATTCGTGTGCTGCCGCGCTTGCTGTTCGCCTTCCTCAACCGCAGCGGTTTGAGCCCTCACTGGCTCGGCGTGCACGAAGCCGTGGTGCCGGACGCCGTGGCCGCAGATCCTGATGAGGTCGCCTGGCATGGCTGGCTGACCGAGCAGGAGCTGCGGTCGGCCCTGCTGGAGTGGTGCTTCACTCCCGACAGTCACGAAGCCTTCAGCCGGTATCTCGCGTTCCGGATGTCTCAGTCCTGACCTTGCTCGGCTCGCGGGCAACGGACGCCTGCTAGAGGCCAACGCGCCTTGCATGAACGGCTGTTCGTGATACGGAGTACGGATGCTTGGTCGACTCCCGCTCGTTGAGCAGCTCGATGGCCTGCGGTCCGCGCTCTCCCAGAATGAGGTCCTGACCGACGTATCGGCACTTTCGTGCGCCGAGTCGCCCGGTACTCCGCGCCTCCGTGGTTGTCAGACGCCTGATGTTGGATGCTGACGTGACCATTCACGATGTTGCTCGGCAACTGCCCGAGATTTCCGCGCTTCGCGATCACTGCCGCTCGATGGCGGTGCTGGAAGCGATACTCAGCCCGGAATGGGCCGATCGGCACTACTCCTTCGACGCGCACTGGTCCGCCGGGGAGGAGGTGGCCTCGATGCGCGACGGATCGGGCGACGAGTTTTCCATCGTCTTCTCGGCCGTCGGTGCCTACATCCGTGGCTTCGCACACGAGTCACACATGAGTCCCTATGCCAACGACGGGCCGTGGCCGGGCGTGCTGGACGACGTCCCGGAAGCCTTCCGCTCCTGCGTCGAAGAGCCCGCGTTCGCCGACGAGGACGGAATGCCCGTCGTGACCGCCTGCGCATGGCGGGAGGTGGGCGATGGAGCTTGGAATGCGGGGGCGATCGAGTTTCCTGACGACGGTGCCGGCGATCCGGATGGCTCCGAGCGTTTGTTCCAGTTGCTGGCCGACCGGACTCCGGAAGCGTTCCAGCACTTCGCCGAGGACTACTACGAAATCCCGGTGCCCCTCGCAGCCATTCAGCACGTGCTTGCACGGCATCCCCTGACGAGCGAGGTGGTTGCCGCCTTGAACCCTGAGGTCACGGTGGACGCCCTGACAAAGGACATTGCCGAGATCGGCTATCCACTGGGCAACGAAACCACCTGATGCCAGAAGAGCAACTGCCTTACGGTTGAGTGGGACGCCAGCCGTCAACTCGTCCCGAACAACCGTAGGCACCGCAGGTCAGGCCATCGCCCCGCCCACGCATCTGGGACAGGACAGTGGCTGGTCGAGTTGGATGTCACCTGGTCGCGATACCTGTCATCGGCGCCACCCTGGAGAGCTGCCATCATCCGGAGATGGCCCACGACATAGTGTTCTTCCTCGCTCCCGACGACGAGACTGCCGCTGCGACGCGCCTGCGGGGACCGGGTCCGGCCCTCGAGTCCGTGACCTGCCGTTTCATTGAGCCGGACAGTGCCATCGCCGAGTGGGACATGTACTTTGAGGAGCCCTCGGCCGAGGTCCCACCGATTGAGCAACTCCTTGAGTGGTCGTGGCCGGAGTGGGTCACCGCCCCTTTGAACGATGGCGTTGAGGTGTTCGCTCTGCCGTCGCGGTTGACCCGGGCGTTGGCCAGCGCCAGGTCCACCCAGCTGGAGGAGCTGGCAGGTCGCTGGACTGCGAGGCTCAGATCTGCCGACGGGGACGATATGACGGACGACGATCTACTGGCGGTCCTACAGGGAGTTGCCCGGCTCGCGGCGTCGGCGGTGGGCACGGGCGGTGGTCTCTACAGCTGGAGCTTCTGACCGTCCGGTGGAACCTCTTCGAGCAGTGGTATCGCCGTCCGCTTGAGTGCCGGCTGGACTCACAGGTCGGAGCAGGTGACAACAAGGCCGACCGTCTGGTGACAGGTAGCGAGAACACTGGACTGCTGAAGCCCAGGCGGCGTCTCTTCGCGGCGATCGGTATACCGCCGTCGATGGTGTCAGCGGCCGAGTAGCGCAAGCTCGAGTTGGCGGTTACTGGGGAGACAGCGGGGCAGGAGGCGGCGGAACGGCGTCCGCGTGGATCGCGCGGCGGGTGCTGAGAGCGGCGGCCAGAAGGCTTTCGTCCAGTCTCATCTCGGCGTCGCGGGTGGAGTCGTTGACGGGGATGCGGGTACGGCTGTCGGTCAGCGCGGTCACGGACGGCAGCGCGGGGTGTGCTTGGCTGCCCATCCGGGCGAGGCCCGCCAGGTAGTACTCGCCGAACCCGTAGTCGGCCAGGTGGGGTGTCATGAGGGCGAGCAGCCGGGGCAGTGCGGAATGACCGGCGTGCCGCAGCCACAGTGGGGCGCACTCGGCTTGTGATCGGCCGGGGCGGTGGAAGGTCAGGTTGTACAGCTGGGCCGCCTGTCGGAAGGTCAGCGGGCCGGCGTCCAGCAGGGGCGCGAAGATGTCGGAGGCGTGGGCGAGGCGGGTGATGCCCACAGGCTTGGCGGCGAGGAGCGCGGCGGCGGATGCGCTGTCGTACGCCGTCGCGGTGGACGGGATCCGGCGGGCCCTCGGGGGCGGTGTGGAGGGGACTTCGATGAGGAGAGCTCCGTGCGTTCGTCTCGCCGCTTCGGAGATCGAGGCTGTCGTAAGGGCGGCGCCAAGAGCCGGGGTGGCCTTCTGGCCCTGGTGCTGGATGAGCAGCGGCAGCAGCCTGACCGGGGCCGCTCGCCAGTCGTGGCATGCCTCGCGGGCCAGGTCGGCGCCGATGTCCCGGGTGGCGGGGTCGGTGAGGAGCCGGGCCACGAGGGCGTACGTGTCGTGTTCGCGCCCCAGTTTGTACAGGGCCTGGCCCCAGAGGTGCCCGATGTCCTCCAGGTGGTGCACGGCTTCCTGGACGTCGTCGAGGAGTACGGCGTCCAGGAAGCGCCGTCGTGTGGGTGGCGCTTCCCGCAGGGTCTCCAGGTGGGCGAGGAAGCGGACCGATGCGAGGTCGTCGTCCGTCAGGTGGGCGGCGGTCGGGCCGAGTGCTCTGGCGAGGATGGTGCGTACGACTGGATCGGTGAGTTCGCCGAGGGCTGCGAGAACCGGGCCGGGCTGTCCGCGGTAGCCGACGAGGCACGCGGCTCGGCGCCGTACCTCCTCGTCGGGGTCGCCGAGCCGGGCGACTGCGGCGTTGACGGCCTCTGGCCAGGGCTGTTCGTGGGCCAGGTTGTGGAGGAGGTCCAAGGCCTCCCGGCGCACGAAGGGGGTGTCGGCGTGGGTGAGCCGGAGCAGTCGGGTGGCGACGGGGCCGGTGCGGTCGGCGCGTATCGCCTCGAAGAGCGCGATACGGGAAGGGTGGGCGGGTGTCGTGGCGGTGCCGTCGGCCACGGCCTCGTCCGGCCACGTCATCGGGCGGGGCGGAGGACGCCCTTCCGCGCTGGAGTCTCGATCACGCGGCCGATCATCCCACACGACACGACGGCTCGGGCAGGGCGTTGCAGCCTGGGCACAGTACGTGGCGGAGCTCGCCAACTGCCGGACCACTTAGCACGGTTCGAGGACGGCCGGGGGTTGCAGTTACATCGGTGCCCCGTCGTCGTACTGCCGCTCCCGCGGCAAACCCAAATCCTCGCTGAGCCCGTCGGCTCCTGGCTTGCCCAGCACAGTCGCCATAGCTCCGATCACACACCACCGCACCGACAGGCCGCACCCGGATTCCGACCTGCCGACGTGGTGCGGGGTCCGCACGGTCTTCGGTGAAGAGCCGGTTCACTGCTCCCTGGCGGTTGGTTCCGACAGGAGGCCGGGGCCTGTACCCGGGACGGCCGGCTGTCGTTCCTCGTGTCTGCCCAGCGCCGCGAGGGTCAGGGTCGCGGTGACGGATGTGGCCGCCATCAGCGTCATCGCCGTGGCCGGGGAGGTCAGTTGGGCCAGCGTGCCCGCGAGGAGGGCGCCGATGCCCTGGAAGGCGGCCATGCCGGTGGCGTGCAGTCCGAGGGCCTGACCCGCGAGGTCGTCGGGGATGAGTGACATCAGGCGTTCCTGGAGGACCAGGCTCGCGGCGAAGCCGACAGAGGCGACGGTGACTGCCACGGCTGACAGCGCCACTCCCGGCCGCAGGACGAAGAACAGGTAGGGAACCGCGAGCAGGAGGCGCAGCGGCGTCGCGAGGCGAGAGCGCAGGGCGGGCGGTACGAGGCGGCCCACGGCCAGGTCGCCTGCGAACATCCCGAGCGCGCCGAACGCGTAGAGCATGCCGGCCGCTTCGGGGGCGTAGGAGACATACAGCGAATCGCCGCCGACGATGAGGCCGTTGGGGACCCACAGGCCCAGGTAGGTCAGACGGCGGTGGCGTGAGGACCACAGGAGGGCGTTGGTGCGCCAGGTCGCCGAGAGGGACGGCCGGCCGGCGGAGCGCGGTGGGCGGGCCGTGAGGCCGAGGTGGGTGACGAGGGCGGACAGCACGTACATCGCCGCCGCGAGGAGCAGGCAGGTCCGCGGGGAGAGAAACGCCAGGAGCGCGCCGCCGGTCGCGAAGCCGGCCATTTGTGTCAGGCCCCAGAGCATGTTGAACACCGAACGGCCCAGTACATAGCCGTCCTTGGTCAGGATCTCGTTCAGCAGGCCCCCGCGCACTCCGCCGCCCAGCGACGCGACCAGACCCTGCAGGAGCACGACGGCGAAGACCGCCCAGACCGGCAGACCGGGCAGCGCGAGGACCGCCGTGCAGACTGCGAAGGAGAGAGCGAGGAGGGACAGGACCGCGCGCGGGGGCAGGCGGTCGGCGCCCGAGAGCAGGAACGCGCCTCCCAGCAGTTGCGCCAGTTGCGGGCCGAACATGCTCACCGCCGACAGGAACGGGGAGCCGGTGGCCCGGAAGACCAGCGTGGCGAGGGCCAGTCCGCCGATCGTCTGGGCCGCGGCGAAAGCGGCGAAGGAGAGCAGGAACGGAGTGAACTCCGCAGTGCGGAACAGGGATCTGTAGCTGCGCATGCACCGAAGTCTCTGAGCGTCCCGGGGCCGTGGGCAATGTTTCGGCGACACCAGAAAGGTCACGAACATAGGGCGGAGAGCGCCTGTATGCGGCCGGGGGCCACCTGACTCGTCCCGTGAGGCCGATCAGCCTCTGACGATGCAGAAGGGGTGCCCAGCCGGATCGGTGAGAACCCGTGCCTTGGCGCCATGAGGCTGGTGATCCGGCTTGCCCGCGCCCAGCTCCAGCAGCCGGGCCTCGGCCCCCTCCAGGTCCTCCCCGACCTTGAAGCAGATGTGAAGCTGCTGGGGAACGGTCTGGTCGGGCCAGCGCGGAGCCCGGTAGTCGTCGACCCGTTGAAAACCGATGAAGAGTCCGTCCTCACAGTTGAGACCCGCGAAGTCGGCGTCCGACTTCGGGTGGGGTTCGAGGCCGGTGGCCTGCTGATAGAACGCCGCCAGAGCCAGCGGATCAGGGCAGTCGAGTGTTATCGCGCTCAACTTCATCTGCAGGGGCATGGCACCTCCGGGCCGACCAGTGGACTTCCGCGATGAAGATCCTAGAGGCGGCTGCCTGCGGCTGAGCGGAACACCGGCCGTCGACCTGTCCCGCTCAACCGCAGGCACCGCAGGTCACAACCGCCCCCCGCCCACAGGCAGTTGAGGCCGGACATCAACCAACCGCAGGCCCGAACCACTTGGCCAACGGGACGGCCAGATCCCCCTGGTCCTCACCGACCCAGGCCACGTAACCGTCCGGCCGCAGGAGTGCCGCGGGTACGTCGAGCCCGTCGAGTTCGGTCAGTTCCCCGGTGTCGACGACGACGTGGTCGACGCGGTCCGCCCAGCCGGACACCGAGAGGTGGCCGGTACGGTCGAGGAGCAGGCCTCGGCCCGCGTGCATCAGCTCGTAGAGGCGGCCTTGCTTGAGCGTCAGGTCCCGCATGCGCCGGCCGAGCAGGGCGTGGCCCTCGCCGAAGTCGTAGCGGACGCCGATGGCGGTGAGCTTCTCGATCAGGTACCGGTTCACCTCCTCGAAGTCCATCAGTTCCGACAGCAGCCGGCGCACGGACTGGGGGCCCGGCTCGGTGGACATCAGATGCGTCTGCGCGCGGGTGTTGTCGAGTACGTCGGCGGCCACCCCGTGCCGTTCGGTGTGGTAGCTGTCCAGCAGCCCCTCCGGTGCCCGGCCCGCGATCTCGGCGGCCAGCTTCCAGCCGAGGTTGAACGCGTCCTGGATGCCCAGGTTGAGCCCCTGGCCGCCGACCGGCGGGTGGATGTGCGCCGCGTCGCCGGCCAGCAGTACCCGGCCGACCCGGTACCGCTCGGCCTGCCGGGTGGCGTCGCCGAAGCGGGAGAGCCAGCGCGGGGAGTGCACGCCGAAGTCGGTACCGGCGTACGCCCGCAACTGCTTCCTGACCTCGTCGAGGGTCGGCGCCGAGCGGTCCTCGATCACCCCGTCGGCGGGCACGACGACGCGGTACACCCCGTCGCCCCCCAAGGGCCCGAGGCCGAACCACTTCTGCGTTTTGCGGACTTCCGCCACCACCGCGGCGACCGTCTCCTGCTGCACACCCACCTTCATCTCGCCCAGCAGCGCCTGGAGGCGGGTGGGCTCGCCGGGGAAACCGACGCCGAGCAGTTTGCGTACGGTGCTTCGGCCGCCGTCGCAGCCGACGAGGTAGCGCGAGCGAAGCGTCGTGCCGTCGGCGAGTTCCGCGGTCACGCCCTCCTCGTCCTGGCTCAGCCCGACCAGCTCGCAGGAGCGCCGGACCTCGGTACCGAGTTCGGTGGCGTGCTCGTACAGCAGGCGGTCGGTGATGGTCTGCGGGATGCCGAGTACGTACGGATGCGCGGTGTCCAGCCGGGCGGGCGCGGGCTTGCCCATGGCGGCGAAGAAGCCGCCGGCGACCGGGTACTGCTTTCCGTGCGCGAGGAACCGCTCCAGCAGACCCCGCTGGTCCATCACCTCGATGCTGCGCACATGCAGACCGAGCGAGCGGACGACCGGGGTCGGTTCCGCGTCCCTCTCCAGTACGACCACGCGTACGCCGTGCAGCCGCAGCTCGGCGGCCAGCATCAGGCCGGTGGGACCACCGCCGACCACGGTCACGTCCACGTCCATGCCAGCGTCCACCTCGACGTCCACGTCCATCATGAAAACCCCCCATTTCGGCAGCCTCGATTGCCGTGATCTCCGCGATTTCCGCAGGTCCGGACTGCCTCGGCCGACGATTCTGCGGCACGACGGGGGTCTTGCCGCCAGCCCCCCTGTGGGCTATAGCTTGAGAGTGGAGGGGAGTGGACGCTCTCCACCGTCCGAGCACTCGCGCAGGCCCGGACCAGCCCCCGCGACCCGGTGGTACCGTCGCCGAATGGACCCGCAGGAACTGGCCAACCTCGCGCATCTGCGTCGGGCCCGGGATCTGATCGACCGGGAGTACGCGCGTCCGCTCGACGTCCCGACGATGGCCAAGCACGCGCTGATGTCGCCGGCGCACTTCTCGCGGCGGTTCCGGGCGGCCTACGGCGAGACGCCGTACAGCTATCTCATGACCCGCCGTATCGAGCGGGCGATGACGCTGCTCCGCGCCGGCATGAGTGTGACCGACGCGTGCATGACCGTCGGCTGTACGTCGCTGGGCTCGTTCAGCTCACGGTTCACCGAGATCGTCGGGGAGCCGCCGAGCACGTACCGCGGCCGGGAGCACGACGCGGTGACAGCGATGCCCGCCTGTGTGGCGAAGGTGACCACCCGGCCGAGCAGAAACGGTCCGGGCCCGGACGCGTCGAGTACGGGCGTGTCGAGTACGGACGCTCCGACCACGGACGCTCCGACCACCGGCACACCGGCCACCAGCGCACCCGCCGGGGACATCGGGAACGTACCGAGCAGGATTCGAGAAGCGGGCCGTACCGCCGCCGCCTAGCTTTGACGGCATGGACATCGCACTGCAGTACTGCCACATCACCGTCAACGACCCCGACGAGGCGCTCGCCTTCTACCGCGACGCACTCGGCTTCGAGGTCCGCAATGACGTCGCATCCGGCGAACACCGCTGGGTCACCCTCGGCAGCCCCGCGCAGCCGGACCTCGAAATCGTCCTCTCCGAACCGCACGCGGGCCGCTCCCCCGCCGACGGCGACACCCTGCAGGAACTGCTCACCAAGGGCGTCATGCCGATGTTCGTCTTCCGCACCGACGACCTCGACGGCATGTTCGAGAAGGTACGGGCATCCGGCGCCGAGGTGCTCCAGGAGCCCATGGACCAGGGATGGGGCCCGCGCGACTGCGCGTTCCGGGACCCTTCGGGCAACCTGGTACGGATCTCGCAGAAGCCGAAGGGCTAGGGACCGGACCAGGGGCTGTACGGCGGGAGCAGCCCGCGTCAGCCTGTAGGCCCGGACGAGACGGACGAGCCAGACGAGACGGAGACCCGATGAGCAGGACCCCGAGGACGGACTCGCAGGCGGCCGACGCGCCGCACGGTGCCGACAGTCACGATCTGATCCGTGTGCACGGCGCGCGCGAGAACAACCTCAAGGACGTCAGTATCGAGCTGCCGAAGCGTCGGCTGACGGTGTTCACCGGTGTCTCCGGTTCGGGCAAGAGTTCTCTGGTGTTCGACACGATCGCCGCCGAGTCGCAGCGGCTGATCAACGAGACGTACAGCGCGTTCGTCCAGGGGTTCATGCCGACGCTGGCGCGGCCCGAGGTCGACGTGCTCGAAGGGCTGACGACCGCGATCATCGTCGACCAGCAGCGGCTGGGTGCCGACCCGCGCTCCACGGTCGGCACCGCGACCGACGCCAACGCGATGCTGCGCATCCTCTTCAGCCGACTGGGGCAGCCGCACATCGGGCCGCCGAGCGCGTACTCCTTCAACACGGCCTCGGTCCGGGCGAGCGGCGGGATCACCGTCGAGCGCGGTGCCGAGAAGACGAAGACCGTCAAGGCGACCTTCAACCGCACCGGCGGTATGTGCACGCGCTGCGAGGGCCGGGGCGCGGTCTCCGACATCGACCTCACCCAGCTCTACGACGACTCCAAGTCGATCGCCGAGGGCGCGTTCACCATTCCCGGCTGGAAGTCGGACAGCCAGTGGACCGTGCAGCTCTACGCCCAGTCGGGCTTCCTCGACCCGAACAAGCCGATCCGCAGCTTCACGAAGAAGGAGATGCGCGACTTCCTCTACGGCGAGCCGACGAAGATCAAGGTCAACGGCGTCAACCTCACCTACGAGGGACTGATCCCCAAGATCCAGAAGTCGTTCCTGTCCAAGGACAAGGAGGCGCTGCAGCCGCACATCCGGGCTTTCGTGGAACGGGCGGTCACCTTCACCACCTGCCCCGACTGTGAGGGGACCCGGCTCAGCGAGGGGGCCAGGTCGTCGAAGATCAAGAAGATCAGCATCGGCGACGCCTGCTCGATGGAGATCCGGGACCTGGCCGAGTGGGTCCGCGAGCTCGACGACCCCTCGGTGGCTCCGCTGCTCACCGCGCTCCAGCACACGCTGGACTCGTTCGTGGAGATCGGCCTCGGCTATCTCGCGCTCGACCGCGCCTCGGGCACCCTGTCGGGCGGTGAGGCACAGCGCGTCAAGATGATCCGCCACCTCGGTTCCGCCCTCACCGACATCACATACGTGTTCGACGAGCCGACGATCGGCCTGCACCCGCACGACATCCAGCGCATGAACGACCTGCTGCTGCGGTTGCGCGACAAGGGCAACACCGTGCTCGTCGTGGAGCACAAGCCCGAGGTGATCGCGATCGCCGACCACGTCGTCGACCTCGGTCCCGGCGCGGGTACGGCGGGCGGCACCGTTTGCTTCGAGGGCACCGTCGAGGGGCTGCGGACCGGCGGTACGGTCACCGGCCGCCACTTCGACGACCGGGCCTCCCTCAAGGCGCCGGAGACGGTACGCAAGGCCACCGGCACACTGCCGATCCGCGGCGCGACCAGGCACAACCTCCAGGGCGTCGACGTCGACATCCCGCTCGGGGTGCTGTGTGTCGTGACCGGTGTCGCCGGGTCCGGCAAGAGCTCGCTCATCCACGGGTCGCTGGTCGAGACGCGGGGTGCCGTCGAGGGGGGTGTGGTGTCGGTCGACCAGACGCCGATCCGCGGCTCCCGGCGGAGCAACCCGGCGACGTACACCGGACTGCTCGACCCGATCCGTACGGCGTTCGCCAAGGCCAACGGGGTGAAGCCGGCCCTGTTCAGCGCCAACTCCGAGGGCGCCTGCCCGACCTGCAACGGTGCCGGTGTCATCTACACCGACCTGGCGATGATGGCCGGTGTGGCCACGACCTGCGAGGACTGCGAGGGCAAGCGGTTCCAGGCGGCGGTGCTGGAGTACCACCTCGGCGGGCGGGACATCAGCGAGGTGCTCGCGATGTCGGTGACGGAGGCGGAGGAGTTCTTCGGCGCGGGCGAGGGGCGTACGCCGGCCGCGCACCGCGTCCTGGACCGGCTCGCGGACGTCGGCCTCGGCTACCTCAGCCTCGGCCAGCCCCTCACCACCCTGTCCGGCGGCGAACGCCAACGCCTCAAGCTGGCCACGCACATGGGCGACAAGGGCGGCGTGTACGTCCTCGACGAGCCGACGACCGGCCTCCACCTCGCCGACGTCGAACACCTCCTTGGCCTGCTCGACCGGCTCGTCGACTCGGGCAAGTCGGTCATCGTCGTCGAGCACCACCAGGCGGTCATGGCCCACGCCGACTGGATCATCGACCTGGGCCCGGGCGCGGGCCACGACGGCGGCCGAATCGTCTTCGAAGGCACCCCGGCGGACCTGGTGGCGGCCCGCAGCACCCTCACGGGGGAGCACTTGGCGGCGTACGTGGGCGCCTGAGCGCCGGGACCACGACCACTGTTACCGCCGCCCTCCGTCCCATGTCCCTCCGCCCCATGTCCCTACGTCCTGCGTCTGGAGCCACTCCTCGACGGCCGCGAAGTCCGCGTCCCGCAGCCCGTGATGAGGATCGACCCGGTGCAACAGGGCGCGGCCCGGGTGGTGTTCGGCAACCCAGCGACGGTCGGCGTCGGTCACCTCGTCGTCGAGCCAGACGAAGGCCCGCCCGGCAGCCAGAATGACGAGCGGGCGGGTCTTCCAGTGCACGCCAAGCAGGTCGTCGGGGTCCGGCTCGGGCCAGTTCACCACCGGGAGGGCGGGCAGGCCCAGCCACGGGGCGACACACTCGTTCGCCTCGTCCATCCAGGTCGTGGCCCACACCAACTCGCAGGGCAGCGCGGCCAGTCGAGGACCGAGGGCGGGGTCGATCCGAGGCAGCAAGGGGTTCGCCTCAGACTCCGGGAAGCGCAGCCGCCGGGCGGGACGGTACATCGGATAGCCGTCCGGATACTGCTCCCGGGTACCGCCGAACGGGATCAGCGGCCCGTCGACGTCCAGGAAGAGGAGAGGGGGCGCGGCCGAAGAAAAAGAGGGGTTCGTCATCGCCCCTCTTGATACCGCACCCCCGCCCCCACCACCCTCACGGCCGCCACATCCGGAGTTCAGAACGGCAACGCCCGTCCATGCACGACCTCCAGCCGTGACACCGCCCGCGTCAGCACCACGTACAGCCGGTTCAGTCCCCGCCCGGTCGCTCCCTCCCCCTCGTCCTCGTCCTCCACGATCGCCGCCGGTTCCACCACGACCACGTGGTCCCACTCCAGCCCCTTCACCGCCTTCGCCGGCATCACCGCGACCCTGCCCCCGCTCACCGCCACCCCCGCTGTGACCAACACCTCCCGTACGGCAGCCACTTCGCCCTCTGCCGCCACGACCCCCACCGACCCCTCCCCGTCCAGGGCCCGACGCACCGCGGCCACCACCTCCCCGGCGATGTCGGTGGTCTCCACGACCCTCAACTCCCCGTCGCCGCGCAGGGATCGGGCCGGTGGCACCGGTACGTCCAGGCGGGCCAGCAGTCGGTTGGCGAAGGCGACCACGGTCCGCGGCACCCGGAACCCCGTGGTCAGCGGGATCACCGTGGCGTCCGGCTTGCCCAGGTGGGCAAGCAAGGGCCCCCACGCCCGTGCTGCCCACGGCGTGGTGCCCTGGGCCAGGTCGCCCAGGACCGTCAGGGAGCCGTAGGGCACCCGGCGGGCGATCGCCCGGCACTCCATCGGGGAGAGATCCTGCGCCTCGTCGATCACGACATGGCCGTATCCCTCGGGGTGTTCGATCAGGCCGGCGACCTCGTCGAGGAGGACCAGGTCGGCGGCCGACCAGCGCGCCGACTTCCACGACCTCGGCGGACGCGCCCACCGCACCGCCCGCTGCTCGTCCTCCCCCAACACCCCCTCGGCGGCCCGCGCCAACACCCCTACGTCTCCCAGGAGTTCGGCCAACACCTCCTCCGGACGCGCCCTCGGCCACACCGCCTCGACGTACGCCCCGACCGACCGCGCCCGCTCGATCCGCCGTACCCAGCCGTTCGGCTGCGGCCCCGCCCGCCGTTCCGCCTCCCGCTGGATACGGCTGACCACCCGGGTGCGTACGCGCTCGCGCCCCACGGCGTACGGCGGCTCCTCGGCCCGTACACCCGCCACGATCCGCGCCAGCTCCGCCGCCGGGACCCGCCAGCGGTACGAATCGTCCGGCACCTCAAGGGAGTCAAAGGGGGCAAGGGAGTTGGCGTGTCCGTCCGCCGCCACGCGGGCGTACAGCGCCCGGCGCAGAACCTCCGCCATCCGCGCGTCGTGCTTCACGACGGCGGCCCGCTCGTCGTCCTCCGCGCGCACCGGGTGGGCCGCGATCTCGTCCGCGACCGTCGACTGCCGTACGCCCGTCTCCCCCAGAGCGGGCAGCACCTCCGAGATGTACGAGAGGAACGTGCGGTTGGGCCCGAGGATCAACAGACCGCCACGCTGGACGCGTTGGGGGTGCGTGTAGAGGAGGTACGCGGCCCGGTGCAGCCCGACGGCCGTCTTCCCGGTGCCGGGGGCGCCCTGCACGCACACGGAGACGCCGAGGGCCGCCCGTACGAGGTCGTCCTGCTCGGGCTGGATCGTCGCGGCGATGTCCCGCATGGGCCCGACCCGGGGTCGCGCGATCTCCCGCGCGACCAACCCGTCCGCGCCGCCCGCCAAATCCCTCTCCAACTCCCCCTCCCACGAACCGACTTCCGTCGGGTGCTCGTCCGGTTGCTCGTCCAGGTGCTCGTCCTCCAGGCCGGTCAGGTCGGCGGAGTCGCCCCTGCTGCCGGGTGCCCAGCCGAACCGGCGGCGTACGGCCACGCCCTGCGGATCTCGGGCGCTCGCCTGGTAGAAGGCCCGGGAGACGGGGGCACGCCAGTCCACGACGAGGGGCGGGCGGGTCGGGTGCTCGCTGATCCGCAGGCGCCCGACGTGGTAGCTCGCGCCGCTGTGCTCGCCACCCCGGTCACCACCGTCGAAGTCCAACCGGCCGAAGAACAGGGGCCCTTCGGGCAGTTCGCCCAGTTCCTTCGCCTTGCTGCGCAGCTGGTACCCGAGCACCTCCGCGTCCGCCCCCGAGGCGGAGACGTCCGCGCCGGTGACGACGTGTTCCCGGGCGCCGTCGATCATCGCGGCGAGGGCGGCGCGGCAGGCGTCGTGATGGGCACGCTCGCGGCGCAGGGAGCCCTGGAGGAGTGCCTGCGCGCGGGCGGGGTCAGGGGGAGGGTCGGGTGGCGTCATTCCAGCAAGCATACCGAAATAACGTAACCGAGTTACAAAATTTACCGGGTCGCTTCTCCCGCACTCGGCTCAGCACCCGCACCCCCACCCGGCACCCCCAGCCACGGCAGTCCCGCCGCCAACTGCCCGAACGCCCCCTCCGCCGCCGCGACCGCGTCCTCCCGTACCGCCTCCACGGTCTCCCCCGCCGCGATCCGTCGCCAGTTCTCCTGCGCGAGAATCCGCTGTACGGCGATGATCTGGCCGGCCGCGAGCCGGGCCGCCAGGGTGTCGCCGAGGGCGACGGCGAGCACGGCCTCCGAGCGCTGCTGGTATTCGTACGCCCGCGCGACCAACGACGCCGTGCCGTAGAGCAGACGGTGGAAGGCGAGCACCTCGGGGGAGCCGTTGAGGCCGGTGACCGGGTCCTCGCGACTCAGCCCGTCGAGGAAGTGCCGCCGCAGCGCGTCGAGCGGCGAGGCCTCCGCCCCCGCACCCTCACGCGCACCCGTAGCCACGCCCGTACCCGCGCCGACCGCCCGAACCACCCGCGCCGCCTCGTCCTCGTGGTCCGCGAAGCGGTGCAGGACGAGGTCCTCCTTGGCCGGGAAGTACCGGAACAGCGTCGGCTTGGAGATCCCGGCCGCGGCGGCGACCTCCGCGACGGACACCGCGTCGAAGCCCTTCGCGAGGAAGAGCCCGATCGCGATGTCGGACACGTTCTGGTATGTCTGCTGCTTCTTGCGCTCACGCAGCCCGGTTCCTGCCATGGGAGCGAGGGTACGCACTCACCGGGCCCGCACGAACCTGCCCACCGCGCGCAGCTCTCCCGGCCGCTTTCCGGCCACCTGCGACCGACTCCGGCTACCTCAGCGCGAGCGCCAGATACGGGTTCTCCGTGGAGCGGGCCGGCAGGCCCAAGGCCGCCGTGGCCGAAGCCAGCGTCATCGCGTACGAGTCGACCGCCCGGCGGACGTTCGGGGCGTCCAGGCCGGCGCCGGTGACCAGGCGGTCCAGGTCGATATAGGCGGAGCGGACGATCTCGATGTCCCGGTACACCCGCCAGTCCTGTCGCCAACTGTCGGTGTACTTCGGCGACAGCCGGCCCTCCCAGCGCCGGAACATCCGGTCCCGGATCTCCGACCGGGTCGGCGTGAGGTGCATGTGCCGCACCAGGTCGTAGAGCGGGTCGCCGACGACCGCCATCTCCCAGTCGATGATGGTCAGCACCAGCGGATCGTCGCGCCGGACGAGGTTCCACGGGTTCAGGTCACCGTGCAGCAGCGCCGGCGCGCGTTCGTTCACCAGGTGCCGGCTCAGGATCTGCCGCAGCCGGTCGGCGTCGGGCAGGCCGAGAACCCTGGCCAGTTGCTGTGACTCCCGCGGCAAGTCCCGTACCAGAATGACGAGTTGCTCGCTCAGCCAGCCGTAGAAACCACCCTCGCCCGCCGCCGGGTCGAGCGCATGGTAGTCCACTTCCGTCAGGGCGCAGAGCTGGTCGACGAGCGCGTCCGCCTCGTGCGGCAGCAGGCCGTTCACCGGATGGCTCGGCGGCTGGTCGATGTCGCGCCGGCCCGCGTACGTGTGAACGGCGAAGGGTTCGTTCCGGTAGCCGGTGCCCAGGGCGAGGACCCTCGGCGCCGCCACCGCGACCGACGACTCGCCGATGGCCTGGAGCACCGCGTGCTCGCTGAGGAAACTGGGCTCGCGTCGGCAGGCCTTCGGCACCTGGCGCCGGACCACCACGGGAAAGTCGACGCCCCCGACCCAGACCACCGAGTTGAGATGCGCGGTCCCCTTGAAGACACGGTTGGCCGGCGCCGCGCCCTCCGCGAGCAGCGCGCGATGCACATCGGCGCGGGAGAACTCGGGATGCTCCAGGACCCGGTCGTCCGGCGTCCAGTGGATGTCGTCCGCGCCCCACCCCCGGCCGCGCTTCCTCCCGTCCTCCCGAGATGCCTGCCACCGGAAGAGGATGCGCTCGATCTCGTCCGTGCCCGGCACGTTGCGGAGCCCGAGCGGCGCTGCTGCCGCCTCCAGGGCCCGGCTCACCGCGGCTGTCGCCTCGTCCAGACTCTTCTGGTCGAACGTGTCCTCCAGGGACTGCGCGGCCCGCATGACGTCCGGGAAGACGGACTGCGCCCGCTCGAAGTCCACGTAGTGGCGCAGGTCCTTGCCCAGGCCCTTGACGGCGGCGGGGCGGACCAGCCGCATGGCATCCGCCCAGGCGCCGATCACGTCGGCCCACTGGTGGTCGGGGTACTGCATCCGCACCAGGTGCGTCGCGAGGTCGTGCAGGGGGTCGCCGTAGGTCGCCAGTTCCCAGTCGACGCAGATCAGGGGCGGGTCACCGTCGTAGGAAACGATCAGATTGTCGCGGTGCAGGTCCGCGTGCAGCAGGCTGTAGGGCCGCCGCGTCATCGCCGGTACCCGTTCGGCCAACCGGGTGAGGACGTCCTCCGGAATGCCGAGCGCCTTGAACAGGCCGCCGAAAGCCGGCCAGTTGCGTCGGCGGATCTGACGGTCGGCCAGATGGGCGAGCGCCCGCAGAAAACCCTGACTGTCCATGTGGTTGCGGGGCCAGGCCTCGGGCAGGGGTGGCAGGGCCCTCAGGCGCACCTGGGTCATCTGGGCGAGCAGGTCGGCCAGCGCCTTCATGAGGAGGGTGTCGACGGGCTTGCCGTTTCCGCAGATGCTGGAGAGAGGTACGCCGTCCACATAGCTGTGGATGGCGAACCCGTCACCCTCCAGCAAGCACTCCGGCACGTTCGGCAGCACACCGTGCACGGCGTCGAGGATGCGGGCCTCGTTCCGCCAGGTGCGGATCACGACAGGCAGCGCCGCTTCCCGCCGGATCCGGACGGTGACCGGAGTACCGGCCGCACGGCCCACCTTCTGCGCCAGGTCCTCCGGCAACGGCAGGACATAGTTCTGGTTGTGGTGACCGCCGCTCGCCTTGCCCCATGTCCCGGCGTGCGCCACGAACATCTCCACGATATTTGGCGAACCGCCGTCGGCGCGCTCCCCTGTCATGGAACGGGGAACTGGGGGTGCGCCCACTGGCTGCTCCGGGACTCGCGCGAGGATGGATGGTGCGGCAAAACGGTGTTCCCAGGTGATACTCCGCACGACTTAAGCGCCAACGGAGCGACACGACGGGTGGTCTGCCACTCTGCTGAATCAAGTCGCCGAGGTTGGCCTGTTCGCCATCCATACGTATGCGCGCGAGCTGTTGCTCACACGGTGCGGGCATGCTAGCGCACGGCCCCGGACTCCTCCGACAGGAGGTTCCATACCGACTCGAACCAGTTGTGCATGCTCTCGACAAAGGTGGAACCCGGCGATTTCGGGTCGCCGTCCCGTACGTGGTGCGTCAGCGTGGCGCCCAGACCCAGGACGTCGAGGGCCTCGACCGTCTTCCGCCTGTCCACCACCACCGGACGCCGGATCACCTCGTACATGCCGTGCAGCGCTTCCACACCATTGATCAGATAGAGCTTGAAGGTTGGGGTCAACGGTGCGTGACGAACCTCCAGGCTGATCTCCGGAACCAGCCCCTCTGCCGTCAGCTCCGCCAGTACTCCGCGCAGTGAATCGGTGTGCCGCCCGGTGATGTCCCGGAGTCGGTTGCGCAGGAGCGGATCGTCCTTCGCGTCGATTCCGCGCGGATAGGGCAGGGACTCCGTGTCGGACGGCAGGAGCATCCGCAGTGCGATGCGCTGCGGAACTATGGCATGGGCCCTGATCCGTTCCGCCTGGAGACGGATGTGCGCGTCCAGGGTCTCGGAGGTCAACGTGTAGACGTCCAGGGTGACTTCGGGCTGTTCGAACGCCTCACTGATGAGCGGCCCCAGCGTCACCGCCTGGCGCGAGCGGCTGGCCTTGGGCGCCGTGGACTGGATGCGCTGCGTCTTGACGACCCGGGAGCCGCTGCCCTGCCGGGACTCGATCCAGCCCTCGTTGCGCAGTTCCCTCAGGACACGCTGCACGGTGTCACGGGACACCCCGAACTCCAGGGCGAGGTCACGCTGTGCGGGCATCAGGGAGCCCACCGGGTACACCCCGCCGGTCATCCGGTGCCGCAACTCGTCGGCCACCCGGTCGAACTCCCTGCCGCCGCCGTCGGCGGTGGCCTGCTGCCCTTCCCCATGTCCCACACCCCGACCGTACCGCTTCCAGTCCATTTCCAAACAGATTCCAGTCAACTGAACCATCAACTACCAAGCCGGTTAAGGGATCTAGCGGACCGGGCAGACCACGTTTACGTCAACCAGTCCAATTGGACAGCGAGTTGAATGCTTCACGCAAAGTGGAAGGGGAGGGCGAGGAGAATGGTTCTGTTCCAAGTGATCCTGGCACTGGGCGAGTTCCTGCTGGGCCGACTGGCCCAGTCGAGACTCGGAATGCTCGGCCTGCTGCTCCTGGCGGCGGTCACCATGGGCGTCCGGTTGCGCCGCACCGGTCTGGCTGTCGGCGCGGCGGTGGTCTTCACCCTGCTGATGACTCAGGCCTGACCGCGCAGCAGCTTCAGTACGGGCTCCAGCGAGCCCACGACCACCTCGGCACCCGCGTCCCGCAGCAGCTTCTCCTTCTGGTCGTTACGCGCGTAGCCGAGGAACGGAACACCGGCCTCCTGTGCGGCCAGGTAGTCCGAGGGGGTGTCGCCGATCATGAGTGCGGACGACGGCGCCGCCCCCATCGCGTTCAGCGCCTGGTTGAGACAGTGCGGGTGGGGCTTGAGATGGCTCAGTTCCCGCGTGCGGCCGTAGACGTGCGGGGCGAAGCACGAGGTCAGACCACGGCTCGTCAGATACTCGTGGACCACCAGCGGGGAGTTGTTCGTGGTGACCGCGAGCCTGGCGCCCACCGCTGTCCAGGTGCGGATCAGCGGGTCGGCGTACGGGGTGGGCATCGCCAGGTTCGTGGCCCGGAGTTCTTCCTGGGTGAGACGTTTCTCCAGCTCGTCCACCAGGTCACTCCCCGGATGCCGGCGATCGACCGCGCGCAGCACGACGTGCGGATCCAGGGACTCGCGCTCCTCATCCGTCAACAGACCGTGCAGGCCCTGTCGTTCGAGCCACTCGACGAGGTCGATCGCCACACGTTGCGCAGAGTGGCCCGCGAACAGGGCGCAGATGGGTCCGTCGAAGTCCCAGAGAACGACTCGTGCGCGCGCGACCGGCTCCCGCAGGTCGTCGATCACTGAGTCGATCACGGAGTCGTCCTCGGTCACCAGTTCGGTCTGTGTCGTATCAGAGGTCACTAGGAGAGTGTCAGGTCCGTCGTGATGGTTTCCCAGAGGGCGTCGAACCACTTCTGGGATTGCTCGACGAACGCCGTGTCCCGTTCCCCTGCGCCCTTCTCGAACGGGAAGAGCAGCGACTCGGTCCCCAGGGTGTCGTACATGTCGAGCGGCTCCCCGAGCTCCACCGGCTCCTCGCGGCGGGCGATCATGTAGTACGCGATCAGCGCCTCCGTCCCGTTGAGCAGGTACAGCTTCACCGGCGGGGTGAACGGCAGCGCCCTGAACGTCACCCGTACGTCGATGCCGTGCGACGAGCGCAGGGCACGCAGATTGTGCTGAAGGACGTGACCCTGGGCGTTGCGCTGGGCCAGCCAGCGCTGGTGGACCGGGTCGTCCTCGCTGCGGCCCTCGACGGGCACCGGGAAGGCCAACGCGATGTCCCGGGACGGCAGCATGATGCGTACGTTGATCGACTGGGGGCGGATGCGGCCCTCGTGGATCAGCCGGACCGGCTCGCCGACGGCCAGCATCAGGGTCTCCGCGGTGAGGCAGGCTGCGTCGACGCGGACGTGCGGGACCGAGAACGCCTCCGTCATGCGCGGCGCCAGCCCCACCATCGTCGGCTGGGGCCCTTCCTGGGACGGGGTCACCTCGGCGACGCGCGGCGGGCTGCCCTTGCTGACGTTGGTGAGCAGTTGCTCGACGTGCAGGATGCGCAGCGCCTCACGCACGGCACCGCGCTCGACACCGAACTCCTCGGCCAGTTCGGCCTGGGTGGGCAGGCGGTCGCCCGGCTGCAGATCGCCGGTGCGGATGCGGTCGCGCAGGGCGGCGGCGATCTCCTGGGGCGTCTGTCTTCTGCTGCCGTTCACTGCAACGTTCTCCTGGGTCACGACCAAACGCTACAACTCCGATCCATCTTTGGGGAGTTGCCGAAAAGTTGTTTATGAGTAGTAGCCAAGTGGGGACAACTTAATCAGAGTTGGTTACCAACTTGATGAAGTTGGCGGAATCTTAGCCTCCCTCCTGCCATCTCCGTGACACCAACCCAGCCACCAACCCGGACACGGGCCCGGCCCCCGCCCCGCACAGCGCCCCGGTCACCGCCCTGAAGGAGGAACCACCATGCCCGCCATCGCTCTCCTCGCCGCCGTCTTCATCAGCGGCTTCCAGCAATTCGTCAGCTGGCAGTACGGCACCTCCGGTGTCGTCGGCCTGCTGCTGCTCACCATAGGCATCAAGGCCAGGAACGCGACCATCAGCTCCATCGGAGCGGTCGTGCTCGCCCTGCTGGTCACGGGGCCCGCCCTGTGACAGTGCCGGCAGCGATCAACCGTGGGAGACGGGTCGGTCCGTGAGCACCAGCTCCGAACTGATCGTCTCCCACAGTGCGTTGAACCACAGGTGCGACTGTTCCACGAACGTCGAGTCGCGCAGCCCGGCGCCCCGCTCGAACGCGAACAGCGTCGACCGGACACCCTCGGCGTCGTACATCTCCACCTGCTCGTGGTCGATCTCCGCCTCGCTCCTCTTCAGCGTGTAGTACGCGAAGAGCGCCTCCGTCCCGTTGAGCAGGTACAGCTGCACCGGTGGCGTGAACGGGAGGGCCCGGAAGGAGACACGCACATCGATACCGTGCCTGCCGCGCAGTGCCAGCAGGTTGTGCCGGAGCACCTGGCCCTGGGCGTTGCGGTGGGTCAGCCAGCGGCGCTGCAGCCGGCCGGTGGCCGAGGCCCCGGCCGGGGATCCGTCCGCCAGTGCCACCGGCGCCGGGAACGCGAGGTCGATGTCACGGCTCGGCAGCAGCACCCGGACGTCGATTCTGGCCGGATCCAGCCGTCCGCATTGGATCTGGCGCAACGGCTCCCCGATGGCGAGGGTGAGCGAGACGGACGTCAGACACAGGGCGTCGATCACCACGTGCGGCGCCGCGAAGGCAGCGGCGATACGGGGCGCGAGGCCCCCGATGGTGGGCAGCGGCGGGGCGGCGGGGCCGGTCGGCACCGGTCCGGAACCGGAGGCGACCGTCGCCGGGCTGCCCTTGCTGACGTTGGTCAGCAGCCGCTCGGCCTGCAGGATGCGCAGCGCCTCACGCACGGCACCGCGCTCGACACCGAACTCCTCGGCCAGCCTGGCCTGGGTGGGCATGCGCTGGCCCGGCCGCAGCTCACCGGTCCTGATCCGGCTGCGCAGGGCGTCAGCCACGTCTTGGTGTGACCTATGGGTCTCCACAACCAAACACTACAACTTCCCGCCATCCTTGGGCAGTTCAAGGGAAGGTGGTTATAAGACGCTTCCAGGTGGAGATAAGAACAGTGAAGTTGGTGACCAACTTCTACAACATGGTCAAACCTTCCACAGGTTGGCTACCGGACTCTCTTCCGGAGGGGAGCCTGGAGCTCGGCAGCCACCACGACCGGAAAAGAGGTCGGATCAGAAGCGGAACGGCAGCGGATCAGAATCCGATCAGAAGATGTCCGGGCACCAAGGCCGCCTGGACGTACGCAGCAGGGCGTCGGCCACACGGGCGGCGCCCGCTCGTTCCTCCCGCACCAGGCCCAGCGCCGCCAGCCGCACCGCCGACTCGTCACCGAGCCACAGCGCTGCCAACTCCCTTACATCCAGGGTGATTTCGGCAGCTTCACGAACACCGGCCATGCAGGAACCGACGCCCTCGGCGGACACCTCCAGCCGGTACCGCCCCCCGGCGAACCCGGCCGAGTCGACGACCTCCAGGACAAGACCGCGCCGACTGCCGTCAACCGGCCCGCCGCCTGTCCCGCCGGCCGTCCCGTCGTACGGACGCGCCTCCAGGGCCCGTACGACATCCAGGATCCGCACCCACAGCCAGTCCGCGTGCGTGGTGAGCCTGGCCGCCCGCGGGTCCGGCAGGAAGAAGGGGAGCAGGTCGTCCGGGGCCCGCCAGCCGGTCTTGACCTTCGTGATCCAGTCGATCGAGCAGAGGTACTGCCACAGGGCGCGCTCGGCGGCCGGCGTCGCGGCGATCAGCCAGTTCACGTCGGCGGTGTTCTGCGGCTGCTTGCCGTCCCACTTGTCCTGGGCCTCGTACGAGACAAGCCCGTCGACCACACCGTCCGCCGAACGGTGGACGGCGTAGAAGGGCTCGTCCCAGGACTCCCCGAACCGCACCACACCGGTGTTGACCTGCCACCAGCGCTCGCCACGGCTGACGGCGCCCGGCTGCTGCCGCGCGAGCCACGTGTGCAGCTCGGGCCCCAGCTTCCGTACGTCCGACGCGTCCACCAGGTCGATACGGCCGCCGTCCGCCGGGCCCGCCCAGCGGGGGTCGAGGCCCGCGCGCGGTACGTCGATGGTCCACTCGGAGGTCCAGGTTGCGGGCCCGAAGCCGTACCGCCCGTAGATCGGGTACTCGGCGGCGATCAGCGTGGCGACGACGTCCCCTCGCTCCTTGGCGGCGGCGAGGTCCTGGGCCATCATGCGGCTGAGGATGCCCCGGCGACGGTGGGTCGGGGAGACGGTGACGTTCGAGATCGCGTCGGCGGGGACGGTCACGCCGGCTCCGACGCTCAGATCCTGCGGGAACGAGCGGAACGTCGCCACGCAGCGTTCGCCGTCGTACGCGCCGAGTGTCCGCCCCGGCAGGAAGCCGCCGCGGCGCGCCTCCAGCTCCACGTCCGAGACCTCGGGCGACCGGAGGAACCCGGTGCTCAGGGCCCGGGTCCACTCCCGGAGTCCGTCCTCGTTGACGATGCGTACGTCGATGTCGGCACGGGGGGTCATGGGGTCAGGCTAGGGGGAGGGCGCGTGGGGTGTCGCGCGGATTTCCGCGGATCTCCCTCGCCCCCGCCGGTCGACCGGGGCGCGCCCGCCCTCAGATCAGCAGGTCCTCCACCTGGGCCTCGCCCTCCCGGTAGCGCCGCGCGATCTCCCCGCTGCAGTCGTCCGCCGTCCGCTGCAGCCCCTGCCGCCGGCGCGAGACCTGCTGCTCGTACCCCACCAGCCTGCCCATCGCCGCCGTCAGCTCCGGATCCGTGCGCGCGTCCAGGTCCGACAGCTCGACCTCGGCGAGCATCTCCGCCGCCAGCCGCCCGTACTCCTCGCTGTGCGGCATCCCCAGCGTCACGTGCCGCGCCGACGACCGGTGCCGCGCCGGCGCGTCCGTCAGGATCTCCGACAGCCGCTCGACGACCGACCCCTCCCCCACCGACACCACGGACGTGGGCCCGCGCCGCGCGATCTCCGCCCGCAGGATGTCGATGCGCCCCTGCAACAGCCGCCGTACGTAACTGAGATCGGCCTCGTCCCGCTGGGCCTCCCGGCGCAGGACGCGCAGCTCGGCCAGTCGCAGCACGGCGAGGTCGTGCTCGGGCGGAGCGGGGGCCAGCAGCGAACCGACCGGAGTGACCGGAGTGACCGGAGCAGTTGGAGTGGCCGGAGCCGCCGGGCCGACGTTGCGCTGCTCGGGCGGTCGGGCGGCCGTATGAGGCCGCCCGGTACTCGGTGTGCTCATGTGCCTCTACCGTCCCCTCGACAGGCGAATGGGTAGCATCGTGCCACCCTCGGTGGCCGCTATGTGACCGAGTGCCCCCGAACGGCCCCAGATAGGGGCTTAAGGATCAAAAAGAATCCCTCCACAGGCCCTGCGCGACCGCTCCGGACGGCACGGCACGACGCTCATGGCATTCATGACGGCACGGCATGATGGGCCCATGCGTGCAGTGGTGCAGAGGGTGGACGGCGCGAGCGTCGTCGTGGACGGCGAGGTGACCGGCGAGATCGCGGGCGAGGGCCTGTGCGTCCTCGTCGGGGTCACACACGAGGACACGAAGGAGAAGGCGGCCCAACTGGCCCGGAAACTCTGGTCGATCCGCATGCTGACGGACGAGAGGTCGTGCTCCGACATCGACGCCCCGCTGCTCGTCATCAGCCAGTTCACCCTGTACGGCGACGCCCGCAAGGGCCGCCGCCCCACCTGGAACGCGGCGGCGCCCGGCGATGTCGCCGAACCGCTCGTCGACGAGGTGGTCGCCCAACTCCGCTCCCTGGGCGCGACGGTGGCGACCGGCCGCTTCGGCGCCCAGATGCGGGTGACCCTGACGAACGACGGCCCGTTCACGGTCCTCGTGGAGATGTAAGGGCGGTCAGGGCGGTCGAGGTGGTCGGGGCCGGGCCCTACGGCTCGACCACGACCTCCTGCGCGGCAGCCGTCTTGTCGGCCACCAGCCGCGCGTCCACCGCCACGTTCCGCTTCACCAGCGCGAGCGCGACCGGCCCCAGCTCGTGGTGCCGTACGGACGTCGTGATGACGCCGATCTTCCGCCCGTCGGGACCGTCGTCCGCGAGCCGGAGTTCCGTGCCGGGCGGCGGCAGGAGGACCTCGCTGCCGTCCAGGTGCAGGAAGACGAGCCGACGCGGCGGCTTGCCCAGGTTCTGGACCCGGGCGACCGTCTCCTGGCCCCGGTAGCAGCCCTTCTGCAGATGCACCGCCGTGCCGATCCAGCCCAGCTCGTGCGGGATGGTCCGGTGGTCGGTCTCGAACCCGACGCGCGGCCGGTGCTGCTCGACCCGCAGCGCCTCGTACGCCAGCAGCCCCGCCGCCGGCCCGGCCTTCTCGGCGAACGACTCCAGTTCCGCGCGAGGGAGGAAGAGGTCACGCCCGTACGCCGTCTCGCGTACGACGACACCCTCGGGGACCTCCGCGATGGCGCCGGCGGGCAGGTGGACGAGCGCGAACTCGCCTGTCCGGTCGGCGACTTCGGCCCGGTAGAAGAACTTCATCGACTCCAGGTAGGCGATCAGCGCCTCCTGGGTCCCCGGCTCCACATGCGCCCAGGTGGTCGTGCCGTCGTCGACCAGGTACAGCGCGTGCTCGATGTGGCCGTGCGCGGACAGCACCAGCGCCTCGGTGGCCTCACCCACGGGCAGGTCGCTGACGTGCTGGGTGAGCAGCAGGTGCAGCCAGGTCAGCCGGTCGTCGCCGGTGACGGTGACCACGCCGCGGTGGGAGAGGTCGACGAATCCGATGCCCTCGGCGAGGGCACGCTGTTCACGGAACAGTTCGCCGTAATGGGCGGCGACGCCTTCGTCCACCCCCTCGGCGGGGACGGCGCCGGGCAGCAACAGCAGAGGGCTCTTCATGGGGACAAGCCTACGACTCGGTAGTTGAAACCTTGGCCGAGGCAGGATCCGGCTCTGCGACCTCACCGGCCGCGGCCTTCCGCGCGCAGTCCTTGCAGCGCCCGAAGATCGCGAAGTGCTTCATGTCGGTCTCGAACCCGAAGTCCTCGCGCAGCTTGGCGGTGAAGTCCGCGGCGACGGCGACATCCGTCTCGATCACGTTCTCGCAGTCGCGGCAGACCAGATGGATGTGGTGGTGCCGGTCGGCGAGGTGGTACGTCGGCGCGCCGTGCCCGAGGTGGGCATGGCTGACCAGATCCAGCTCCTCCAGCAGCTCCAGGGTCCGGTAGACCGTGGAAATGTTGACCCCCGACGCCGTCCTCCTCACTTCCACGAGGATGTCGTCGGGGGTCGCGTGCTCAAGGGTGTCCACGGCTTCGAGGACAAGCTGGCGTTGCGGGGTCAGCCGGTAACCGCGCTGCCGCAGATCACTTTTCCAGTCGGTGCTCACCACACCACGAGTCTAGGACTACTTGCCGGGTCTACTCGCTGGATCCACTTGCCGGATCTACTTGCCGGGTTTACTTGAAGAACGCGATGCCGTCGTCCGGCATGTCGTCCGGCAGGTCCTTCGCCCAGCGTTCGACGTCCTCCGGGGTGACGACCTTCTTCAGGTGCGCCGACATGTACGGGCGCAGCTCGACGTCCGGGGTCTGCTTCTCGCCGACCCACATGAGGTCGCTGTGCACGTACCCGTAGAGCCGCTTGCCGCCGGTGTACGGCCCCGAGGCCGCCGTCCGCGCCACGGCGTCGGTCACGATGTCGATCTGCGGCTTCTTGGCGGCCAGCTCGCCGTACCAGACCTCGACGACACCGTCCTGGCGGACCATGACGACCTCGACCTTGCGGTCGGCGTCGACCCGCCAGTAGCCGGACTCGGACTCCAGGGGCCGGACCTTGTTGCCGTCGGCGTCCAGCACCCACGAGTGGGAGTGGTACTCCAGGAAGTCCCGTCCGTCGTGCGTGAAGGTGACCTCCTGCCCGAAGTTGCACTTCTCCTCGCCGGGGAAGTCGTAGACCCCCGCGCCGGCCCACTCACCGACCAGGAAGACGAGCGGCAGAAGGTCCTTGTGGAGGTCGGACGGGATCTCGATCATGAGCTGCGTTTCCTGCGATTCCTGGTGGCGGGGGTCAGCGCTGGCCCTGGTACAGCTTCTTGACCGTCAGACCGGCGAAGGCGAGAACGCCGACGGCGACCAGAACCAGCAGAGCTTCGAAGAATGCCTCAAGCACGGGGTGCTCCTCGGACGATCGGTTGTGTGCACAAGAGCCGGGCCCAAGCTTACGCGGCCGGGGCCCGGCTCTCTCGGCCAGGTGTCGGAACGGTCGGGGCGCCGCCCTCAGCCGAGCAGCTGGCTCTGCAGGACCACCGTCTGCTGGAACGGGACGGGCTCCGCGGTTCCCTTGCGGGACTGGAGGATCACCGCGAAGACGTCCCCGGCTGTGACATAGGCCTGCCGTACCTGCTCGGCGCCGTACGGCTTCGTCTCGACGTAGGCGGTGCGGGCGACCCGCGTGACCGCGGCGGACTCCGGGAAGTCCTCGTCGTAGACGACATCGGCGGCATCGCGTATCTGGTAGGTCGGGGTGGCGTAGGCGACGGCGACGCTGGCGAACTCCGTCGACACGACGTTCGCCGTGTCGAACTGGAGCAGATAGATACGAGTCCGGGTGCCGTCCGGGGTGGTCCAGCCACGGGCCGCGATGTGCCGCAGGCCGCTGTCCACGAGCTTCTGGCCCAGCTCGTCCCGTTCCTCCTTCACCGGGTACTCCGCCAGGTAGTCCTTCGCCGCCAGCCAGCCGTCCGAGCCGCGCAGTGCCCTGTCCTCCGTCGCTCCCTCGGGGGCGGGCAGGAGGAGGGCGCGCAGATCGGCGTAGTGGGCGCCGACCACGTTGCCGACGGCGAAGGGACCGGGGCTGCCGGACGGCAGCGGCGGCTTGACGAGCCGGGGAAAGTCCCAGCGCCCGTCCGACTGCGTGGCCAGTCCTGGTACGTCCGTGCGCTCCATCCCCGCGATCCCGTACGCCGTCGCCGTCCCGGCCGCGGCGAAGACGGCGAGGGCAGCGGTCCAGCGCAGCAGGGCGGGCAGAACCCGGCGCCCCTTGGCCGGAGGGGAGAGGGGCTGGGGCTCACTGACGGCGGACGTCTGGACCGGGGTGACGGCCGCTGACGGCTCGCCGATGCTCTCCGGTCCCGACACCGACACCGACACCGGTTCAGGTCCGGGTGCCGGCTGGTCAATAACGTGTGGCGGCTCGGTCATACGGCTTCCCCCGGCTCATCTATACGGTCGAGTTGGATGCTCAGCAGACTCGCGACGCCCTCGGTGTCGAGCGGCTTCGCACCGTACGCCGTGGCCGTGACCAGGACGTCTCCCACGTAGCCGGAGCAGAGCGCCATGTCGAGAGCCTCGTCGTCGTCCCCGGGCAGTCGGAAGCACTGAGCGTTCTCGTGGCCCTTGACCTTCGGGCCCTTGCGGAAGGTGTCCAGAGCGCCGAGGAACCTGTTCTGGGCCGTCGCGCTCGCGCGGACCGCGGCTCGGTCCTCCATCTGGGAGAGCACGATGCTCACGGCATAGATGTCGTCGGTCCGGTAGCCGAACGAGTCCTGACTGAAGTAGCTGCGCATCGCCATGCCCTTGATGCGCTGGCGGTCGATCACCTTCTCCAGTTGCTCACGCTGGGTTCGGGGCAGACCGCTCACCGACTCCTTCCGCAGCGCCGTGGCCTGGGCCCCGCTGAGCCGCGCGTCGGAGCCGAACTCCGCGATGTCGGGCCCCTGCACCCAGGCGTCGCCGCCGTACGGCAGGAGCAGATCGGAGAGCCCGCGCTGGGCCGTCGCCTTCTCCTCCTCGACCTTGGTCTTCGGGAACTTCCACGCCGCGGCGCCCGCGTCCCGGTCGGCGTCCCGCACGGTCACCACCGTGCAGGCCACACCGGCGACCAGCGCCCCGGCCAGAAGCACGGACCCAGTGACGGTCGCGACGCGCCCGCGCCCGCGCCGGACGGGCTTGGGGGCCGGCACGACCGGCTCCGCCTCCGGCGCCTCGTGCTCTGTCGTCTCGTGCCCGCTCACAGTCGCCCCATCTGCCGCTCGGCCAGATCCATGATCGTCTTCTTGGAGATCGGTTTGCTGCCGTAGACCCAGATCTCCATCGCGACGTCCCCACGCCGGGCGTACGCCTCGGCCGAGTACCGCGGAACGTATCCGGGCTCGGTGTCCGGCCGGGTGTGGACGTATGCCATGCCGTTCCCGGTGCCGGGGACGGTCCAGCTGTCGGTGCCGCGCTCGCTCTCGGCCCACTCCTGGCTGTCGGCGTTGGCGTCGGCGGCCGACATCCTGTCGTCCTGCCGGAACTGGACCAGCCGGATCTCCACGTTGTACGTGGTGCCGACCTCCCAGCCGACGACGGCCGCCCGCCGGAACTCGTCATTGGCCAGGCTGACGAACTTGTCGCCCGGCGCGGTGTAGGTGTCGGCGTAGTCGGCGATGCTCAGCCAGCCGTCGGTACGCTCCAGCCAGTCGGCGTCCTTGGCCCCCCTGGGCTTCCTCAGCAGCAGCTTCCGCAGGTCACCGTCGGTCTTCACCCGCCGGTCCTGCGCGGCCGACAGCGGCTCGGGCCCCTCGCCCTCGGCCTGTGCGAGCACCGGCTGCGAGAGGGCGGGCAGCTTGGTCGGCTCACGGTCCGCCTGCACGAGATACCCGGCACAGGTACCGGCGACGAGGCCCAGCACGGCCGCCGTGGCGATCAACAGAGTCGTACGCCCACGCCGACGCGCGGGTACTTCGGGCAGCAGGTCGGGCGCTACCAGTGCCACCGGTGCGTCTGCCGCCACGGGCACTTCGGGTACTTCCAAGACATCCCCCACGCAACATGACGCACGGACTTCGTGTCCGCGCGCACAGGAGACCCACGGGCCACACCCAGAGTTGTAAGAGAGTTGATTACGATTCGGACTACCGTCCGGCCTACGATGCGGCCATGGCGAAGAAGCTCGTGATCAAGGTGACGGCGGGGGCCGATGCCCCCGAGCGCTGCTCGCAGGCGTTCACGGTGGCGCCGGTGGCCGTGGCCAGCGGGGTTGAGGTGTCCCTGTGGCTGACCGGGGAGTCGGCCTGGTTCGCGCTGCCGGGGCGGGCCGCCGAGTTCGAGCTGCCGCATGCCGCGCCGCTGCCCGACCTGATCGACTCGATCCTCGCGGCAGGCCGCCTCACCCTCTGCACCCAGTGCGCGGCCCGGCGTGACATCACCGAGAAGGACGTCATCGAGGGCGTACGGATCGCGGGGGCGCAGCTCTTCGTCCAGGAAGCGATGGCGGACGGGACGCAGGCGCTCGTCTACTGATACCAAGTACTGATACCAAGACGGCGACGGCGACTCGGTCTCTCTTCCCGCTCTTCCTACCTCTCCTGCTCTTCCTCGGTCCACAGGCAGAACGGGTGGCCCGCCGGGTCCAGCAGTACGCGTACGTCGTCCTGGGGCTGGTGGCCGTGGAGTCTGGCTCCCTCGGACACCGCCCGCGCCGTCTCCCCTTCCAGGTCGTCGACCTCGATGTCCAGGTGAAGCATCATCTGCTGGTCACCGGGGTCTCTGGTGGGCCAGACGGGCGGGACGTACGCGCGTTCCGTCTCGAAGGCGAGGGAGACGCCCTCGGTGCCGGGCGGGGGGCCGATGAGGACCCAGTCGGGTTCCTCGCGGCGGATCTCGTAGCCGAGGAGGCGGCAGTAGAAGCCGGCCAGTTCGTGTGCGTCGTGTGCGTCCAGCACGACGGTGGACACACTCGTACGCCCCACAGGTCCTCTTCTCTCTTACCCCTTCCCGGCTACTGGCGGCGCTTCTTGCCGTCCAGCTCGTCCCACCACTCGTCGGACCTCGTGTCGCCGGACGGGTCGTCCCACCAGCGGTCGTCCGGGCCCCTGCGGTTGGCGACCACCGCCGCCAGAGGCGGGATCACCATCGCCACCACGCACATTCCGACCGCCACCGGCATCGACCAGAGGCGTACGACCGACCAGGCCAAGACGAAGAGGCCGATGCACGTCCCCATCATGGCGAAGTAGGCGTGGCGCCGTCGCGCGTACATGGGTCAAGGGTAGTTCCGCGCACGCCGAAGGGCCGTACCCCCGAGAACTTGGGATCGAGGAGTACGGCCCTTCGGTTACTGCTGCTGGTGCTGGTGCTGTCAGACGGCGATGGCGACCTCGGAGAGGCCGCCCGTCTGGGCGACGACCGTGCGGTCGGCCGTGCCGCCCGGGACGAGGGCGCGGACGGTCCAGGTGCCCTCGGCCGCGTAGAAGCGGAACTGCCCGGTCGCCGAGGTCGGGACCTCGGCGGTGAACTCGCCGGTCGAGTCGAGGAGGCGGACGTATCCGACCACCGGCTCGCCGTCGCGGGTCACCTGACCCTGGATCGTGGTCTCACCGGGCTTGATCGTCGAGGCGTCCGGGCCGCCGGCCTTCGCTCCACACATGTTCGTTTCCGTCCTTCTGGCCTTGACTGACTACGAGGGTTACTTGTTGGCGCCGAGCTCGATCGGAACGCCGACCAGGGAGCCGTACTCGGTCCAGGAGCCGTCGTAGTTCTTGACGTTCTCCACGCCCAGCAGCTCGTGCAGGACGAACCAGGTGAGCGCGGAACGCTCACCGATACGGCAGTACGCGATGGTGTCCTTGGCGAGGTCGACCTGCTCGTCGGCGTAGAGCTCCTTGAGCTCGTCGTCCGACTTGAAGGTGCCGTCGTCGTTGGCGTTCTTCGACCACGGGATGTTGCGGGCGGACGGGACGTGGCCCGGGCGCTGCGACTGCTCCTGCGGGAGGTGGGCAGGGGCGAGCAGCTTGCCGCTGAACTCGTCGGGCGAGCGTACGTCGACCAGGTTCTGCGAGCCGATGGCCGCCACGACGTCGTCGCGGAAGGCGCGGATCGACTTGTTCTGCGGCTTCGCCTTGTAGACGGTGGCGGTCCGCTCCGGGACCTCCTCGACCAGCTCGCGGGCGTCGAGCTCCCACTTCTTGCGGCCGCCGTCGAGCAGCTTGACGCTGTCGTGGCCGTACAGCTTGAAGTACCAGTAGGCGTACGAGGCGAACCAGTTGTTGTTGCCGCCGTAGAGGATCACGAGGGTGTCGTTGCCGATGCCCTTGGCCGAGAGGAGCTTCTCGAAGCCCTCCTCGTCGATGAAGTCACGGCGGACCGGGTCCTGGAGGTCCTTGGTCCAGTCGATCCGGATGGCGTTGCGGATGTGGTTCTTCTCGTAGGCGGACGTGTCCTCGTCCACCTCGACGATGGCGATGTCGGCGTTGTCGAGGTTGGCCTCGACCCAGTCGGCGTCTACCAGTACGTCGCTGCGGCTCATGCTTTTTCTCCTCCGGGGCAGTTGCGGCGGGGTGGTGCGTAAGCAGAGGGGGTACGAATGCGGTCGTACCCGGTCGTACCCGCTCGTGTGCGGTCAGGCCTGTCGCGACTCGCGCACGAGGGCCCTCGGGTGAAGGGCGCCGGGGATGCGGGAGGTGGTGCGCCGCTGGTGCCGCGCGCTCCCGCTCAGAAAGGGCGACAGAGCATGGCGGACACGCGGCACAGGTCTACTGCCCGCCGCTTTGTGAGATCCGCCTGTCGCTGCATAGCGTCGATCGTAGGGACGGATTGCCGGGGATGTCACCGGCATGTCGCATGATGAGACGCGATCGTCCGCGATGTGAGATACAGGGGCGGAGGGCGTGGTGATTGCGGGGCCGCGGGCGAGGAGGTGGAGGATTCGTCCGTCGCCACATCTGCGGTACGGACGGAGCTGTCTCGCCAGTTGGACGCCCACGCGGCGCGAGGGCGACCCGCGGGTGACCCGACAGCGACCCGATGGCGACTCTGGGGCTACCCGAGGGCCCCGTCCGGGGCGTCCTGACGTGTTCTGCCCCGCCGGTCAACCAGCCAGCTACCCAGCCAGGCCGACGTTCGAACCCTTCACCGTGATGTCCACACCGGTCTTCGCCGCCTTGACCGAGTCCAGCAGAATACCGCCGGGCAGACCGTCGATCCTCTGCTGGAAGTCCGTCACCGTGCGCATCCTGCCGTCGGCGAGTTGGATGCCCAGGTTGGGCAGGGAGTCCGCCTTCACCTTCACCGTGTCGGCCTCGATCGTGACCGTGCTGAGGACCGACACCGGCTTCGGCAGCTTCTTGCCGAGCACCGTCGCCTCGACCGCGACCTTGATCTTTCCGTTGCCGCCGTCGGACAGCCCCACGACCGAGGCGGTCACACCCGGGACCACCTCCGTGGACCCCGACTCGGCAGCCTCAGCCGCCTTGGCCGCCTTCAGCAGTTCGGCGTACGTGATGGTCGCGCTGCCGGTGGCGGTGGCCGCGGTGGCGGAGCTGTAGTCGCCGGAGAACTTGACGTCGCGCATCTGGGCATTGAGGTCGTCGATGCGGATGTTCTGGCCCGAGGTTCCGGTGGCGGCCTCGTAGTCCTTGATGCCGACCTTGACGTCGTCGAGTTCGCCGCCGGCGACCTGGGTGAGGAAGGGGAAGCCGTTGATCGACACGTCCGGGGTGGCGGCCAGGCCCTCGTTGGTCCTGAGGCGGTCCGCGACCTCGTCCTCCGCGAAGCCGACGGCGACACGGTCGGCGATCACGAAGAGGCCACCGAGGATGACGGCGACGATGAGGAGTATTCGGAGTGCACGCATGTTCGCGACGGTACCCGGCGGGACTCCGACGGGGGCGGGTGCGGGGGCAGTTGTCGATCGGCTGTGACAGGCGGGGCGATTTCTCGCCCCCGCCGCCCCTACCCGTCCCATCCCTGGGGGCTGCGCCCCCAGACCCCCGCTGTCGGCCCTGAACGGGCCTCGTCCTCAAACGCCGGACGGGCTGATATCACCCTCAGGCCAGCGCCCGTCCCACCAGGTACACCGCCGGGGCAGCCGCCGCCAGCGGCAGGGCCACGCCCGCCGTGAAGTGGACGAACCTCGACGGGTAGTCGTAGCTGGCCACCCGGTGTCCGACGAGCGCGCAGACTCCCGCGGCCACCCCCAGCAACGCACCCTTGCTTCCCAGGTCCGTCATCCCCCCGACCGCGATTCCGGCCCCCGCGGCTGCCAGCAGGGCGACAACCACCGACGCCGCCGTCGGCAACGGCAACGCCCGCGCGAGCACCGCCGCGGCGACCGCGGCGGCCCCGACGCTCACCGCGTCCGGCTCCGCCGCGAGGTGACCCGCCGCGATGATCGCCAGCGCCGCCGAGGCGATCGTCGCCATCAGGCCGGACATCCGGGTGTCCGGGTCCGCGTGGGACCGGAGCTGCAGGAACAGGGTCAGCACGACCCAGACACCGAGCGTGCCGACGATCGCCGTCGGCGCGTTCTCGCGCCCCGCCGCCAGTAGCGCCACGTCAGCCGTCACCGCGCCGGCGAAGGCGAGGGCGATGCCCTGCCGGGCGGGCCACATGCCGTTCAGCCGGAACCAGCCCGCCGCCGTGACCGCCTGGAGGATGACGAGGGGGACCACCAGCGCGTACGTACCGACGGCCGCCGTACCGGACAGCAGCAGTCCGAGCAGTGCCGTGAGGGCGGCCGGCTGCATTCCCGGCTCGATGATCGGCGAACGTCCCTCAAGTCGGGCCCGCTGCGCATCGGTGACCCGGGTGTTGCCCGCGACCGTGGCGGGCCCGTACCCGGCGCCGGCCGCGTCTCCGCCGGCCCCCTGCGGAGGCAGGTACGGAGTCTCCGGCACCTCCGCCATCGCGGGCGACGGGGCGACCGGGGCAGCCGTCACCGGGGCCTGCATCTGCGTCTCCCAGGTCTGGCCCTGCCACTGCTGCGTGTACTGCTGCGCCTGTCCGTCGTCGTAGGCCGGCTGCTGCTGCCCGGGCCAGGCGGGGGGCTGAGGCTGAGCCTGCTGTCCCCCGTACTGCGGCTGTTGCTGGGGCTGCTGATACGGGTCGTACCCCTCGTACGACTCGCCGTACTGCTGCCCATATCGCTGCTGGTCGCTCATAGCGCTGCGCTCACCCTCCTGCGAACGGCGGGAGCACCTCGACCGTGCCGCCCTCGGCCAGCCGTACCGTCTCATGTTCGCGGGTGCCCACGGGGTCACCGTCGATGAGGAACGAGCACCGGCGCAGGACACGGACGAGTTCACCGGGGTGCCGCTCGCGGACCTGGTCCAGCGCCTCGGCGAGGGTGACCGCGTCGTACGGCTCCTCGGCGATCCCGGCGGCGGCCTTCGCGGCTGCCCAGTAGCGCACCGTGACCTTTGGCATCTGCCTGTTCTCTGCTTCCTCGGTCGATCGGCTGTGACAGCACTCAGGCTAGCCCGCCTGTGCGACAGCCCAGCCCCCGATGCGCCGCAGCAGTTCATCGTCCGCCGCGTGCTCCGCGTGGCCCATCCCCGGCTCCAGCCACAGTTCGCCGGTGTCGCCCGCCGCATCCGCGAGCATCCGGGGATGGTCCACCGGGAAGTAGCCGTCCCGGTCGCCGTGCACGATCAGGAGCGGGGTCGGCGCTATCCGCGCCGCCGCCTCCACCGGGGAGAGGGGTACGGGGTTCCAGTCCTGGTGGTGGATCCGCGTACGGAGTCCGTAGCGGCTCACCAGGCGGCCCTCGGGACGGGTCACGAGCCAGTGCAGGCGCCGCATGGGGGCTGTGCCCCGGTAGTACCAACGGGCCGGCGCACTCACCGAAACCACCACGTCCGGCGCCGCCCCCGTGCGCCCCCCGCGCTCCTGCCGCCCGGAGCTCCCGTACAGCGCCGCGTGCCGCAGGACCACCGAGCCGCCCATCGAGAAACCGACCGTGGCCACCCGGGTGTGCCCGAGCTCACGTGCCCAGCGGACCGCGGCGGCCAGATCGAGGACCTCGCGGTCGCCGACCGTCGAGCGTCCGCCGGACGCCCCGTGCCCCCGGAAGGAGAACGTCACGACGGCCCCGTACTGCGCGAACGCCTCCGCCACCCGTCGAACGTGCGGCCGGTCCACATCCCCCGTGAAACCGTGCGCGACGACGAACGCGAGATGGTCGGAACGGTGATCGGAAAGGTGACCAGAAAGTGGCGTCGAGGCGTCGTATACAACGACTCCCGGCTCGTATACGGCATCGATCGTCACTCCGTCGTCGGTGGTCAGAAACCTCCGCAGAGGGGTGCGATCGGCCGTCTCAGAGTTCGGGACGACGAAAGATCGCGTCACATGACCTGCCGGACCAGTGCTCATGTGGGCTATTCTGCTGGGCAGAGGACTCGGGCAGCGCAGCCCCCGAGTCCTTTTGTGCTTTCGGTGGCGCTGTATACGAAGCGGGTTACGAAGCGAAACGCTCCGGAAAACCGCAGGTGTACGCCACGCGGATCGCACGCACAGCACTACCGCAGTACAGCAGTGCCGAAAACGTCCTCGCAGGGACCGAGGAGGAACCAGACGTTATGGGCGAGCGAAACGTACAGAACCGTATGACGATGTCGATCCGGGTAGGTGGGACGCGATGAGTTCACTTCTCCTCCTGACCAATGCCCTCCAGCCGTCGACGGAGGTACTTCCCGCCCTCGGCCTGCTGCTGCACAACGTGCGCGTGGCTCCGGCCGAGGGACCCGCTCTCGTCGACACCCCAGGTGCCGACGTCATCCTCATCGACGGCCGGCGGGATCTGCCCCAGGTGCGCAGCCTGTGTCAGCTCCTGCGCTCCACCGGGCCCGGCTGTCCTCTCATCCTCGTCGTCACGGAGGGCGGCCTCGCGGCCGTCACCGCCGACTGGGGTATCGACGACGTACTGCTCGACACGGCCGGTCCGGCCGAGGTCGAGGCACGACTGCGGCTCGCCATGGGGCGCCAGCAGATCGTCAACGACGACTCCCCCATGGAGATCCGCAACGGCGACCTCTCGGTCGACGAGGCGACGTACAGCGCGAAGCTGAAGGGCCGGGTCCTCGACCTCACCTTCAAGGAGTTCGAGCTCCTGAAGTACCTCGCCCAGCACCCGGGCCGCGTCTTCACGCGCGCGCAGCTCCTCCAGGAGGTCTGGGGCTACGACTACTTCGGTGGCACCCGGACGGTCGACGTGCACGTACGACGGCTGCGCGCGAAGCTCGGCCCCGAGCACGAGTCGCTGATCGGGACCGTCCGGAACGTCGGTTATCGATTCGTTACGCCGGAGAAGGGCGACCGTACGAGCGACGAGGCGAAGGCCAAGGCGGCCCTCGCGAAGTCGGACGTTTCGGGCGTTACTGGTGACACTGCGGCCCTGGACGCCGTCGAGGAGTCGTCCGAGGTCACCGCCGAGGCGTGACCGCGGTGGCCGGGTGACGGCGCACGGCACGGTCCGCGCTCCGGGCGGGTGGAACGAATTCCTTTCGCCCTGCCCAGAGCGGGTCCATCCGCGTAGACTCCGCGCGTGGCCAAGGTGACTAGGGATGATGTGGCTCGGCTGGCGGGTACCTCCACCGCCGTCGTCAGCTATGTCATCAACAACGGACCCCGGCCGGTTGCCCCGGCCACGCGCGAGCGTGTCCTCGCCGCGATCAAGGAACTGAGCTACCGGCCCGACCGCGTCGCCCAGGCGATGGCGTCGCGGCGCACGGACCTCATAGGCCTGATCGTGCCGGACGCGCGCCAGCCCTTCTTCGGGGAGATGGCGCACGCGGTCGAACAGGCCGCGTCCGAGCGCGGAAAGATGGTGCTGGTCGGCAACTCCGACTACATCGCCGAGCGCGAGGTCCACTATCTACGGGCCTTCCTCGGCATGCGGGTCTCCGGGCTGATCCTCGTCAGCCACGCCCTGAACGACAACGCGGCGGCGGAGATCGAGGCCTGGGACGCCCGGGTCGTCCTCCTCCACGAACGCCCCGAGGCGATAGACGACGCCGCCGTCGTCACGGACGACCTCGGCGGCGCCCACCTCGCCGTCCGCCACCTGCTGGAGCACGGCTACGAGTACGTCGCCTGTATGGGCGGCATCGCCGAGACCCCGGCGGTCGGCGACCCCGTCTCGGACCACGTCCAGGGCTGGCGGCGCGCGATGGACGAGGCCGGTGTCTCCACGGAGGGCCGCCTCTTCGAGGCCCTCTACAACCGGTACGACGCCTACAAGGCCGCTCTGGAGATCCTCGCCGACCCGGCCCGCCGTCCCCCGGCCATCTTCTGCTCCACCGACGACCAGGCCATCGGCCTGCTGCGCGCGGCGCGCGAGCTGCGTATCGACGTCCCCGGGGAGCTGGCGGTGGCCGGCTTCGACGACATCAAGGAAGCGGCCCTGGCGGACCCGCCCCTCACCACCGTCGCCTCCGACCGCCCGGGCATGGCCCGCGCGGCCGTCGACCTGGTCCTCGACGACGGGGTACGGGTGGCGGGCTCGCGGCGCGAGCGGCTGAAGCTGTTCCCGTCGCGGCTGGTGACACGGCGTTCCTGCGGCTGCGAGTAGTCGCTACCGGCTACCGGCTACCGATCTGTCCGCAGTGACGTCCCTGACCTCTTTATTTCGGGCATACGAGCTTCTGTCGGGCTTCTCAGGGAGCACTCAGCCAGCTCTCATGCTGGCGGGACAAGCTCTGTTCCATGACCGAGAGCTTCCGCCGCAGCGGCGAGTACGAGACCCCCCAGGGCCACGAGCCGCAGTCGGCGTACCCCCAGCAGCAGTACGCTTCCGCCCCCCAGTCCTCCTCCCCGGTGAACCCGGAGTGGCCGCCCCCGCCGGCGTACGAGCCGCCGACGGTCCAGCAGCCCGCGTACCAGGAACCGGCCCAGATCCAGCCGCAGGCTCCGCAGGCTCCGTACGGCCGGCAGGCCACGCACGAGCAGCCCGCGGACACCGCCACAGCCACTGCCACCCTTCTCGCGGAGCCCCCCGCCGATCCCGCCGCGCCCGCCCCGCGCAAGAAGCGTGGGAAGGGCCCCTTCGCCCTCCTCGCCGCCGTGGCGATCGTCGCCGCGGCGATAGGCGGCGGCACGGCGTACGGCATCCAGGAGCTGACCAACTCGGACTCCGCCGTCACCTCCAGCAGCACCAGCACCAACGTGGTGCCGTCGAGCGCCAAGGGCACGGTCTCCGGGGTCGCCGCGGCGGTCAGCCCGAGCATCGTCGAGATCAACGCGACCTCGAACGCAGGTTCCTCGACCGGCTCCGGTGTGATCATCACGTCCGACGGCGAGATCATCACCAACAACCACGTCATCACCGGTGCCTCGTCGGTCAAGGTGTCGACGAGCGACGGCAAGACGTACACCGCGAAGGTCGTCGGCACCGACAGCAAGAAGGACCTGGCCCTCATCAAGCTGGAGAACGCCTCCGGCCTGAAGACGGCGACCCTCGGCGACTCGGCCGGCGTCCAGGTCGGCGACGAGGTCGTGGCGATCGGCTCCCCCGAGGGCCTGACCGGCACGGTCACCAGCGGCATCGTGTCCGCCCTCAACCGTGACGTCACCGTCGCCACGGAGGAGAGCCAGGGCCAGGGCCAGCAGCAACAGCAGGGCGGTGGCAGCGGCAGCTGGCCGTTCGAGTTCGGCGGCCAGCAGTTCAACGGCGACACCGGCACGTCCACGACGACGTACAAGGCCCTCCAGACGGACGCGTCCCTCAACCCCGGCAACTCCGGCGGCGCGCTCATCGACATGAACGGCAACATCATCGGCATCAACTCCGCGATGTACTCGGCAGCTTCGTCCTCGTCGGACGCGGGCAGCGCGGGTCTGGGCTTCGCCATCCCGATCAACACCGTCAAGTCCGACCTGGCGACACTGCGCTCGGGCTCGACCAGCTGACGCACTGAGGCACCGCCGCACCGCCGCACGAGAACCAAGATGAGGGGTACGTCATGATCAAGCAGGTTTCGCACAAGCTGACCGTCGGTACGGCGGCCATCGGCCCGGCCGCCCTGGACCTCGCCCTCGGCGTGGCCTTCGCCCTGCACCCGCCGACCACGGCGACGACCCGGGCCCCGGAGGTGGCGAGGGTGACGCGTACGGCCGCCGCCCGCAGGGCGACGACGCGCAGCCGCCGTCCCGCACTCAGCTGATCCCCTCCGCAGCTGATCCTTCTCCCCGCAGCAGACCGGAAACGTGCGAGGCTGAAGGAGCCCCGACACGTCCCACCGCACCCGAGGAATCCACGCCCATGAGCCCCGCCGAAGGCGACCGTGACACCCAGCGCATCCTGATCGTCGACGACGAGCCGGCTGTGCGCGAAGCACTCCAGCGCAGCCTCGCCTTCGAGGGGTACGACACGGAGGTCGCGGTCGACGGCGCGGATGCCCTGGAGAAGGCGACCGCGTACCAGCCCGACCTGGTCGTCCTCGACATCCAGATGCCGAGGATGGACGGCCTGACGGCGGCCCGACGCATGCGCGGCGCGGGCACGACCACGCCCATCCTGATGCTGACGGCCAGGGACACGGTCGGCGACCGGGTCACCGGCCTGGACGCGGGTGCGGACGACTACCTGGTCAAGCCCTTCGAACTGGACGAACTCTTCGCCCGGGTACGGGCCCTGCTGCGCCGCAGCTCCTTCGCGGCGGCAGCCGTGGCAGGGAGCCTCCCGGAGGACGAGGCCCTGACCTTCGGCGACCTGCGCATGGACCTCGCGACCCGCGAGGTGACGCGCGCCGGCCGGGCGGTGGAACTGACCCGCACGGAATTCACCCTCCTGGAGATGTTCCTGGCCCACCCGCGCCAGGTCCTCACCCGCGAGCAGATCCTGAAGGCGGTCTGGGGCTTCGACTTCGAGCCGTCCTCCAACTCCCTCGACGTGTACGTCATGTACCTCCGCCGCAAGACAGAAGCGGGCGGCGAGCCGCGCCTCGTCCACACGGTCCGGGGTGTGGGGTATGTACTCCGACAGGGTGGCGCGGAATGAGCAGAGTGGGACGCCGGTTCCGCACCCTGCCGATCCGGGCGCGCCTGTCGATGCTGGTCGCTGCCGCTGTGGCGTTCGCGGTGGCGGCGGTTTCGGTGACTTGTTGGTTCATCGTGCAGGGGAAGTTGTACGACCAGGTCGACAACGATCTTCAGAAGACACTCGCCATGAGGGGGATCCAGGAGCAGGCCGCTGCCGCGGTCAACACCTGCACTCAGACACCGCAGGACAACTCCCACGGCCCCCGGAACATCTATTTCCAGGTGGTCCTGGAGGACGGAACGTTTTGCGCCCTGCCGTTCTCCAAGGGCACGGTCAAGGTCACCAAGTCCGACAGGGACATGGTCAAGGAAGCGGACACCGCTGATGGCAGCATCCACAACGGCACTGACTCGGAGGGCGCCGACGTACGCGTCCTGGCCGTACCCATGCCCGGAGTGACCGTCACCGATCCGGCCACGGATGTCACCTCCAACGCCGGCCTGCTCGTCGCCCTCCCCCTGGACAACACCCAGTCCACCCTCAACGACCTCGCGTTGATTCTCCTCTTCGTCTCCGGCATCGGAGTCGTGGGCGCCGGCGCGGCCGGTCTGGCGGTCGCCCGGGCGGGCCTGCGCCCCGTCGACAAGCTCACGGAGGCCGTCGAACACGTCGCCCGTACCGAGGACTTGAGTATCCGTATCCCGGTGGACGAGGAGAGTGACGACGAGATCGCCCGCCTCTCCCACTCCTTCAACTCGATGACCTCGGCCCTCGCCAACTCCCGTGAACTGCAACAGCAGTTGATCGCGGACGCCGGTCATGAACTCCGCACCCCCCTGACTTCCCTCCGCACCAACATCGAACTCCTCACCCGCAGCGAGGAGACAGGCCGCCCGATCCCCGAGGCAGACCGCAAAGCTCTCCTCGCCTCGGTGAAGGCTCAGATGACCGAACTGGCCGCCCTGATCGGCGACTTGCAGGAGCTGTCCCGCTCGGAGGGGCAGCGAGGCGAACGCGTTCAGGTGGTCGCCCTGGAGGACACGGTCGAGTCGGCTCTGCGCCGGGCTCGTCTACGCGGCCCCGAGCTGACGATCACCTCCGACATCCAGCCCTGGTTCGTCCGGGCGGAACCGTCGGCGCTGGAGCGTGCGGTGGTCAACATCCTGGACAACGCGGTGAAGTTCAGCCCCGAGGGCGGCACGATCGAGGTGCAGCTGAGCAGGGGCACCCTGACGGTCCGCGACCACGGGCCCGGCATCCCCGCCGACGAGATCCCCTACGTCTTCGACCGCTTCTGGCGCTCACCTTCGGCGCGCGCCCTCCCCGGTTCCGGCCTGGGCCTGTCGATCGTCGCCCGTACGATCCAACAGGCAGGCGGCGAGGTCACGTTGGCCCGCGCGGCGGGCGGCGGCACGGTGGCCACGGTACGGCTGCCGGGGGCGGCTACTCCGCCGCCTGAGACGATGTAGGGAACTCAAGCGGCTCGGCTTCTTGCCAGAAGACCTCGTACACCAGGATCTGCGGATCCTGGCTCTCCCTGGTTCACCCGACGGTGTTCACTCCGGGCTCACCTTTGACCCGCTCCACGAACGCGGACCAGGACAACGCCGTGAAGACCAGCGGGCGCGAGCGCGGGGCCTTGCTGTCCCGGACCGGGACCAGGCCGGTGTAGCCGTCGGCGACCTCGACGCAGTCGTTGTCTCCCCCTTCGCTGTAGCTCGACTTGCGCCATATAGCCGTGCTGAGGTCAGGGGTGCGCGTCATGATCTCTACTCCTCCAGTAGGTCCCTGATGAACGTGAGCGAGTCCGACGGGGACAACGCCATGTCGCGGAGCCGATCGTAGGACAGTCGACGCCGCAGAACATCGTCCGGATCCTCGGTCAACTCGCGGCACCCGTTGCCCTCCATGTAGGCGGCGCCACTTCCGTCCTTCTGCCAGAGCAGCGTCAGCGACCCGGACATGTGATGGTGAACTCCCGCTGAAAATGGGAGCACTTGGAGCGTCACGTTGGACCACTGAGCGGCGGCCTCAAGGTGCAGGATCTGTTCACTCCACGTCTTGGCGCTGGCAGCCGGTCGCCGGAAGGCGCCCTCGTCGATGATGACGCGAGCGTCGGCCAACGGCTTCTGCCGCAGCAGGTACTGACGACCGAGTCGCGCCGCCACCTGCTCCTCAACCGACTCCTCGCTGTCAGCCGTTGTCTGGACCATAGACAACACCTCGCGGGCGAAGTCCTCCGTCTGGAGCAGACCGGGCACCACCAAGCTGAACTTCCACATCAGCCGCGCCGTCCCCTCCAACCCCATGAACTCCTTGTACTGGTCCTTGAACGCATCCAGCCGAGCCACCCTCCAGTGACTCACCAGCAGGTCACCGGCCTCGTAATACGTGTCCAGGTCCTCCATGACCGTCACCTTGGACAGCCGTTCGCCCGACTCCAGTCGGGACAGGTAGCTCTTGTCATAGCCGGTCTCCTCGGAGAGTTGGCCGAGCGACTTGCCCGCCTTCTCGCGCAGGAACCTGAGCGTGCGCCCCAGCACCGCCCGGCCCGACTCGCCGTCCCCGTCAACCTGTTCGCCCATGTCAGCCCTCGCCGTTGCCTGGGCGCCCCGGCAACGCCCGCCCTCTTCCGCAGAGTACGTCGAGGCAGTGACGATCTGAACGCGAACGGTAATCATCGCTCGTCACGCCCACCCCCACCGAAGGGCCCCCGCCCATGCGCCTGCTCCCCTGGACCACTCCCGAAGGCCAACCCTGCTATCTCAGCACCGACAGCGACCTCAGTCGGCTCTCTCTCCTCGCCGACGACATCGAGGAGGCCCAACTGGACTCCGGGGAGCAGGTGTTGAAGGGGGCGCGGGTCCTGCTCGGTGACCCCAGGGCGGGGGAGCGCGCCGTGCGGTTCGCGCTCACGCGGGCTACCGAGTCGCTGGCGGACGTCCTGCGGATCGCGGTCAGCCGGGGTGAGCGGATTCCGGCGGAGTGGTGATGCCGGTTTCCTCGGTCGCGGAGTCGAGCAGATCGCATCAGCTCCGCGACCGAGATTTCCCCCGTTGCGGAATCAACAATGCCGGGCCGCCGCCCTGTTGTCGTTGCCAGTCGGTCCACAGTTCCTTGGCGCTGCGTCTACTCCTGGTCTGTTACCGCTCGCACAGCGCCTGTTGTCTGTACTCCCTGGGCGACATCCCGAACTCCGCGCGGAACGCCCGCGTGAAGTCGGACGGGCGCGGGTACCCCCAGCGGGCGGCGATGACATGGATCGGCGTACAGCGCAACGAGCCGTCTGCCAGGTCCCGGTGGGCGTTCTCCACACGTCGGCGACGGATCCAGGCCGCGACCGTCTCCCCCGGCATCTGCTGCTGGAAGATGCGGTGCAGATAGCTGAGCGAGATGTTGTGGGCGGCGGCGATCACGGGTGGCGTCAGTTCGGGGTCGTGCAGGTTCTGCCGGATGAACGTCTGGACGCGTTCGGCCATGGCCCGCCCCCGGGTCTCCGGGGACAACGCAGCCTCTGCTTCCAGCAGTTGCGCGAACCAGGCCGACATGAGGTCGATCACGACCGTGCCCAGGCGGGGCGCGTCGGACGGCTGGAGGGTGTCGATCTGCCGGTTCAGCCCGACGACGAACTCCGCCAGGAGCGCACCGACCCCCTCGCGCCCCGGCAGGTTCAGCCCCAGCAACTCCCTTACCCGGTGCGGCGGCAGGGGCAGCAGTGCCTTGGGGAAGTCCACGGCCATTCCCCTGACTATGCCGCCCTGCCGGTCGTCCGCCGACCTGACGTCGTACGGCTGCGAACTGTCGGCCAGGTGCAGGTCGCGCGAGGTGAACGTGCTGGTCCGCCCGGCGTGCTCGAGGCCCAGCCCGCCGTCGATCAGCAGCGTCAGGTGATACAGCTCGGGGTCGGCCTGGCGCACCAGTTTCTCGGTCCGCCGGTAGCGCGTGGGCAGGAACGACATCTGGCTCACGACCACCGGCCCCAGTTCCATCAGCCGCTGCTCCGCCCAGAAGTCGGCGGCGTGCTCGCTGACGAGTGCGCTGGAGCGCGTCCGGCCGACCAGTTCCTGCCAGTAGTCGAACCTGTCTCCCACAGGTACGTCCGTGGTACGGAACACCGTCCCGATCATTCCGCTTCCCTTCCGGCCCCCGGTCACCGAACCCCGATCCCCAGTCCCCGGTCACCGTCTCCGCATCACCGGCAACCTTTCCCTCCCCGGCTGCAACAGCCAAGTGACGTGGTTCCCCCTCCAGTTAACCCCCCTTGCCCCCTCACTTGATCGGAAGCAGCCGTGAGCGCATCCCGCAGCAAGTCCAGCCGTCACCGCCGCCGCAAGACCGCTCTGGTGGCCGGCGTACCGCTGGCCCTGGTCTCCGCCGGTGCCATGGCCTACGGCGCCGCCCTGGGCGTGTTCGGCGCGGACGCGCAGCCGAAGGCGTCCGCCGCCACCTCTGCCGACTCCACCGCCTCCGCCCTCGCCGGTGTCACCGACGTCGCCAACGGCTTCGCCTCCGTCAACGCCCTTGGTCAGAACGGGACTTACGGCGGCCGGGACGGCCAGACCGTCACCGTGAAGACGCTCGCCGACCTGGAGAAGTACGCGACCGCCGGCGAGCCGTACGTCATCGTCGTCGCCGCGACCATCAACATGAACCCGGTCGGCAAGGAGATCAAGGTCGCCTCCGACAAGACCATCATCGGGTCCGGGACCTCCGGGCAGATCGTCGGCGGCGGGTTCTTCCTCGGCACCGGGGTCCACAACGTCATCATCCGGAACCTCACCATCCGGGACGCCTACCAGGGCGTCTGGAACGACAAGGAACACGACTTCGACGCCATCCAGATGGACGGTGCCCATCATGTGTGGATCGATCACAACGACCTGCGGCACATGGCCGACGGTCTCATCGACAGCCGCAAGGACACGACCTACCTGACCGTCTCCTGGAACAGGCTGAGCCAGGACAACAAGGCCTTCGGCATCGGCTGGACCGAGAACACCACCGCCGACATCACGATCCACCACAACTGGATCCGCGAGACCGAGCAGCGCAACCCGTCCACCGACAACGTGGCCCACGCCCACCTCTACAACAACTTCCTGGAGGACGAGGCGGGGACCACCATCAAGTCCTCGTACGGCAATTACTCGCGCGGGAAGACCAACATGGTGCTGGAGAACTCCTACTTCCAGGGCATGACCAACCCCGTCGTCCGCGACGCCACTGCAACCCTCGTCCAGCGCGGCAACATCTTCTCGGGTACGACCGGCAAGAACGAGAGCGGAGGGTCGGGCGCGGCCTGGGACCCCAAGACGTACTACGGCTACACCCTGGACAAGACGGCCGACGTGCCCACACTCCTCAAGTCCGGTGTGGGGCCGCGCAGTTCGGTGGCCAAGGCGAGCACAGCAACGACCACGTCCGCCGCCGCCACCGCTGCGACCACCCTCACCGTCGCCGCCGACGGCTCCGGCCAGTACCGGACCGTGCAGGCCGCCGTGAACGCCGTACCCGCGAACAACGCCTCCCGGGTGGTCATCTCCGTCAAGCCGGGGACGTACCGCGAGCTGGTCAAGGTGCCGTCCAACAAGCCGCACGTCACCATCCAGGGCAGTGGCGGCAGCCGCAAGGACACCACGATCGTCTACAACAACGCGTCCGGTACGCCGAAGCCCGACGGTTCCGGCACGTACGGCACCGGCGGGAGCGCCACGGTCGCCGTCGACGCGGACGACTTCCAGGCTCGCAACCTGACCATCTCCAACGACTTCGACGAGGCCGCGCACCAGGACATCGCCAACCAGGCGGTCGCCCTACGCACCTCCGCCGACAAGGTGTTCCTCGACAGCGTCATCGTCAGCGGCGACCAGGACACCCTGCTCGTGGACACCGCGTCCAAGGACAAGCTGGGCCGCGTCTACATCACCAACTCCTACGTCGTCGGCAACACCGACTTCATCTTCGGCCGGGCCACCGCCGTGATCGACAAGTCGGTCATCACCCTGAAGAAGCGCTGGAACGGCACCTCGGCCGGTTACGTCACGGCCCCCAGCACCGCCGCGAACCGCAAGGGCATCCTGATCGCCAACTCCACGGTGAACGGCGACGTCTCCGACCGCAGCTTCTACCTCGGCCGCCCCTGGCACGCGGGCGGCGACGCGACCCTCGACCCGCAGACCACCATCCGCAACACCTCCCTCAGCGCCGCGATCAGGACCACCCCGTGGACCGACATGAGCGGCTTCTCGTGGAAGGACGACCGCTTCGCCGAGTACAAGAACACCGGCGCGGGCTCGGGCGCCGCGAGCACCGACCGCCCGCAACTGACCGACGCCCAGGCCACCGGCCAGGAGGTCGCGGACTGGCTGGGCGACTGGACACCGTCCGCCTCCTGACGTGCACAGGTCCCCGCTCTACGATCACTCCATTACAGGCTCTGGGGAGGGTCGATGGGCGGGGACGTCGGTGGCGTTGGCGGTGGCGGGATCGAGCGGGAGTACCGGAAGCGGCGGAAGTTGCCCCGGGGGGTGCTCGTCTCCTTCGGCTTCATGTCGTTGTACTGCCTGCTCCAACTCAACCGGTCGACCCCCGTGGCCGATTGGGTGAAGCTCGCCCTCCTGGCGGCCCTTGTGACGATCCTCGCTCGGTGGATGCTGTACATGCGCCGCGGGCACACGCTGGTGGACACGCGCGGAGTCGTCGTGCGCGGGGCCGTGATCGAACGCCGGTGGGCCTGGCACGACATCTACGACATCCGGGCCCAACCGGTCCCCAAGGCACCCTCCAACGCGCGCAAGTGGCTGGTCCACCTGTACGACACCGACGGCCGACGGTTTCTCCTCCCGCACGTCGACGACTGGCAGTTGGACGACCCACCGGCCGAGGTCGACGAGCTGCGAGCCGTCGCCGCCCGGCACCGGGGCACGGCCTGGGAGCCGCGCCCGGCGACCGAGGCGCACATCCTGAGGCGGACCGCGCACCGCAAGGCCTGGGAGCGGGCGGCCACCGGCACGCTCGTCGTGCTTTTGTGCACCTTCCTGCTCTGCCTGGTGCTGACGGTCACGACGGACGATCCACCGATCCTCCTTCTGCTCCTGTGGATCCCGCTGGCCGTCTTCGCCCTTCTCGCGGCCTTCCTCCACTGGCGCTGCGCGCGAGCGGTAGCCAACGCATAACCGCCTGCCAGGCCCAGCACAGCGCTTCGTCAGACCGTATTGAGATGACGCGGAAGATCCTGCTGGCCGACGACGACGCGGCCGTACGTGAAGGGCTCGACCGAGTGCTCAGGTTCGAGGGGTACGAGACCGTGCTCGCCGGGGACGGCCGCGCGGCGCTCGCATTGGTGGCCGAACCGGAGACCGCACCCGACCTCGTGCTCATGGACGTCACCATGCCCGGCCTCGACGGGCTCGCCGCGACCCGGCGGCTACGGGCCTCGGGGTGCACCGTCCCGATCCTGATGATCACCGGACGGGCCGCGGTCGGGGACCGGATCGTCGCGCTCGACAACGGCGCCGACGACTACCTCGCGAAACCCTTCGCCACCGAGGAACTCCTCGCGCGGGTACGGGCGTTGCTGCGCCGGAGTCCTCAACGCGAACCCCGGCCGCCCTCGCCGCTCGCGGGTCTCAGCTTCCAGGACGTCCTCCTGGACCCGCGGACTCGTACCGTCACCCGCGCCGACCGCCGACTCGACCTCACCAAGACCGAGTTCAACCTCCTCGAATACCTGCTGCGGCGGCCCGAAAAGGTCCTCGGCCGGGTCCAGATCCTCAAGGACGTCTGGGGCTTCGACTTCGAGCCCCACTCCAACACCCTTGACGTGTACGTCATGTACCTGCGCCGGAAGCTGGAGAGCCGGGGCGAACCCCGGCTCATCCACACCGTCCGGGGGATGGGCTACACCCTCAGGGCGAGCGTCAACGTCTCCTCCCGCCGGTAGGAATCGGCGGGTTGGGGGAGCAGCGGCACCGCGAGCCTCGCGTACACCCCGCCCCGCGCCATCAGTTCGTCGTGCGTGCCCGTCTCCGCGAGGCGGCCCTCGTCGACGACCAGGATGCGGTCGGCGTCCGGGGCGAGGCTGAGATCGTGGGTGATCATGATGGTCGTACGGCCCGTCATCAACCGGCGCAGTGCCGGGACGATCCGGCGGGCGGCGATCGAGTCCAGGCCGGCCGTCGGCTCGTCGAGGACCAGTACCGGGGCCCGGCGCAGCATGGCCCGGGCGATGGCGATCCGCTGCAACTGGCCGCCGGAGAGCGTGGCCGTGCCGGGGGCGATCCTCGTGCCGTACCCCTCGGGGAGCGCGGTGACGAAGTCGTGCGCGTCGGCCGCCCGTGCCGCCGCCTCGATGTCCGCGTCGCTCGCGCCGGGGCGCCCGCACTCGATGTTCTCGCGGATCGACCCGTGCAGGATCAGCGTCTCCTGCGGCAGCAGCACCACGTTCTCGCGCAGGAAGGTGAGGGGGACGTCAGTCAGCGGCACGCCGTCCAGGCAGATCACGCCCGCCGAGGGGTCGTAGAAGCGGGTGAGGAGTTTCGACAGGGTGGATTTGCCGGCGCCGCTCGCTCCGGTGATCAGGACCAGTTCGCCGGGGGCGGCCGTGAAGGTCACCTCGCGCAGCGACGGCCGCCGGTCCCCTCCCCCGCCCGGGTAGGTGAAGGAGGCGCCGTGGACGCTGACCCAGCCGCGTACCGGCCACCCCGCGACCGGTTCCGCCGGGTCGGTGACGGCGGGCTCGGCGTCCAGCAGCTCGCCGAGGCGCTCCGCGCCCGCGGTCGCCGCCGTGAGGGTCAGGCCGAGCTGGCCGAGACTGCGGATCGGCGGATAGAGGTAACCGACGAAGGCCGCGAAGGCGAGGAGCGCGCCCAGCGACATCCGGCCGGCGGAGATCTCCCAGACGCCGAGCCCGATCACCGTGAGGACGCACAGCGTCTCGACGACCTCGACGAACTGTTCGTACATCTCACTCAGCCGCGCCCCGCGCACACTCGCCTTCATCCAGGCGCGGGCCTCGCGGTCAAGGCGCTTCTCCTCGTCGCCGCGGCGGTTGTAGGCCTGGGTGAGGACGATGTTGCCGAGGGACTCCTCCACCACGGAGGTGATCGCGCCGTCGGCGACGCGCTCGTCCTGGCTCGCCGTCCTGATACGGCCGGCGAAGCGGCGGGCGGCGAGCAGGAAGAGGGGCGCCAGGAAGAAGGTGACGAGGGCCAGGTCCCAGCGCAGCCAGAGGGCGGCAGCGGAGTAGAAGAGAGCCGAGAAGGCGGCGGAGACGGTACCGACGACACCGGACACGACCATCTGTTCGATGGCCTCAACGTCTCCCGTCAGTCGCTCCACCAGGTCGCCCTGACGGTGCTTCTGGAAGAAGTCGGGCGGCAGATCCTGCACATGCCGGAACACACCGGCCCTCAGCCGCAGGACGAATCTCTCTGCGGTCCAGGTGGCGAGCGAGTTTCCGGCGTAGCCGACGAGCGCGCCGAGCACGGCGACGGCGAGCCAGGCACCGGCCGGTCCCCAGAAAGCGGCGAGGGAACCCGCTTTCAGGGCGTTGTCCGTCAGTTCCGCGAACAGCAGGATCGCGGCGGTCTCGGCCAGCGCGGACACCACCACGCAAGTGACAATCGCCACCAGCCATTTCCGGTCGCCGCGCGTCAAAGGCCAGAACCGGTGAAATGCCTCCCGGACTTCCCTCATACTCAACTCCCCTTCCTTTTCTCCCTACACGCCTGAGGCGGGGCCACCGGGACGATGTGCTCGTCCTGCGGTGACCCCGCCTCATGGCGGGTCTCAGTGCTGGTGCCCGACCGGACGACGCTGCACCTTCCGGGGCGCCGGCTTCTTCGGAGCCTTCTTCTTCGGAGCCGGGGCGGCGGGCTTGGCGGCCTTCTTGACAGGGACGATCTTGTGGAAGCTCATGCGATTCTCCTTGTTTTTCGTGTCGTTCGGTTTCGACATGGAAAACACTACGGGACCCGACAAGAGGAAAAAGCCAATTCCGCTTAGACCTCGATTAATTGCAACTGAGACCAGTTTTCAGGAACCCCGGGGAACCGATCCACTATTCACACAGGACTTATTACGGGCATTACAAAGGGCCCAAGGCGATACGCCTTGGGCCCTTCGGCAGACAACTACTGCTTACTGCTTACTGCACGACCGTGATCCGCTTCGCCGCCGGAGGCGCGATCGGCGTCGTCGGCGTGGAGTTGGCGGTCAGGTACTCCGCCAGCACCGCGAGGTCGTCCGCGCCGACCAGGTCGTTCGTGCCCTGGCCCAGCGTCGGGAAGCCGTCGCCACCGCCCGCGAGGAAGTTGTTCGTCGCGACGCGGTAGGAGGCGGCCGGGTCGATCGCCGCACCGTTCAGCCTGACCGAGTCGGCGACCAGACGCGCGGCGCCGGCCTTCGTCAGGTCAAGGGTGTAGGTGAGCCCCGACGACACCTGGAGCACCTTCGGAGAGGCCGCGTTCGTGCCGCTCACCTGCTCCTGGAGTACGGAGACGATCTGCGCGCCGGTGAAGTTCTGGAGGTTCACCGTGTTGGAGAACGGCTGGACCGTGAAGCCCTCGGCGTAGGTGACGACACCGTCGCCCTCGGCACCCTTGGCCGCGAAGGTGAGCCCCGCGCGGATCCCGCCCGGGTTCATCAGCGCGAGGTCGGTCTCCGGGTCGAGCTTCTTGCCGTACGCCAGCTGCGAGTCGGCGATGAGGTCGCCCATCGGGGACTCGGTGCCGGTGTTGTTGATGTCGCCGGAGATGTAGCCGATCGCGCGGTTGCCGATGGGCGCCGCGAGGGTGTTCCACCGGGCGATCAGGGCGGTCATGTCCGCGGCCTTGGCGACGGTCCGGGTGACCACGTGGTTCGCGGAACGGACGGCCGTACGGGCGATGTCACCCGTCTTGCGGTCGTACGTCAGCGTGGTGTCCGTGTACAGGCGGCCGAAGGACGCGGCCGAGGTGACCGTGCGCGGCTTGCCCGACGGGTCCGGGATCGTGCAGGCGTACGCGGCGTGCGTGTGGCCGGTGACCAGCGCGTCGACCTTCGGGGTGATGTTCTTCGCGATGTCGACGATCGGACCGGAGATGCCGGAGCCGCCCGCCGCGTTGCAGTCGTAGTTGTAGGCCGTCGAGGCCGGGAGGCCGCCCTCATGGATCAGCGCGACGACCGACTTGACGCCCTGCTTCTCCAGCTCCTTGGCGTACTTGTTGATCGTCTCGACCTCGTCCTTGAACTTGAGGCCCTTCACGCCCTCGGCGGAGACGACACCCGGGGTGTCCTCGAGGGTCACGCCGATGAAGCCGATCTTGACGCCGTTGTTCTTCCACACCCAGTAGGGCTTGAGGATCGGCTTCTTGGTCTTCGCGTCGAGCACGTTCGCCGCGAGGTAGGGGAAGTCCGCGCCCTTGAACTTCTTTCCCTTGACGTAGCAGCCGTCGGTCGGGTGACAGCCGCCTTTCTGCAGGCGGCCCAGCTCCTTGGCGCCCTCGTCGAACTCGTGGTTGCCGACGGAGGTGACGTCGAGGTCGAGTTCGTTCAGCGCCTCGATGGTGGGCTCGTCGTGGAAGAGGCCCGAGATCAGCGGGGAGGCACCGACCATGTCGCCGCCGGCCGCCGTGATCGAGTACGGGTTGTCCCCGCGCGCCTCGCGCAGGTGCGTGGCGAGGTACTCGACACCACCCGCGTCGATCGTCTTCGTCGTGCCGTCGGCCTGGAGTTCGGTGACCCGGCCGGAGGAACCGGACGGCGGCTCGAGGTTGCCGTGCAGGTCGTTGAAGGACAGCAGCTGCACGTCCTGGTAGCGGCTCGGCTTGCTGTGGCCCTTGCCGCCGGGCTTGGACGCACTGTCGCCGGCGCTGGCCGGGAGAGCGGCGGCGGCGAGAGCGCCGACCGTGGCGATACCGGCGACGCCGGCGAGCAGCACGCGCGTACGGCGTCTGCGGCGGTGGTACGGCTGGGGTGTGGCTGGCATGGGTGCCCCCCTGAAGTGAGCGAGGTTGGGAAGACTGTGGGAAAACCTGAAGACGCCCGAGGAAAGGGCGACGTAAGAAGAACGTGAGAATTCAGTCCCGTCCCGGCGCAGCCTAGAGTCAACGCGCGTAGCGCGACAGGGGTTCAGGGTTACGGAACGGTTGCCTCCTCGGGAGATTCACCATGAAACGGGCAGGCCTTACCCTCGTAGCCATGACCAGCGACGACACCGCGCGCCCCGGCTCCCCCGACCTGTCTCGTTCCATCGACACCCTGGCCGCCCTCACTCCCGAGCAGGCCGACGCAGTCCTCGCACTGCTTGCGGACGCCGCCCGGGCCGACGGCCAGCAGGCGGTGTCCGAGCAGGGGCGGCTGCAGATGCGCGGGGGCGCCCGCGAGGGCGTGTCGCACTTCCTCCTGCTCGCCGGCGGCGAGATCGTCGGCTACGCACAGTTGGAGGACACCGACCCGGTCGAGGCGCCGGCCGCCGAACTGGTCATCCACCCGGCCCACCGCGGTCACGGTCACGGACGTGCCCTCGGCTCGGCCCTGCTGGCCGCCTCCGGCAAGCGGCTGCGCGTCTGGGCGCACGGCGCCCACTCCGCCGCCCGGCACCTGGCCCAGGTCCTCGGCCTCGCCCTCTTCCGCGAACTGCGCCAGCTGCGGCGGCCGTTGACCGACCTGGAGCTGCCCGAGCCGAAGCTCCCGGAGGATGTGACGGTACGGACCTTCGTGCCCGGCGAGGACGACGCGGCCTGGCTCGCCGTGAACGCCGCCGCCTTCGCCCACCACCCCGAACAGGGCTCCCTCACCCAGCGCGACCTCGAAGACCGCATGGCCGAGGCCTGGTTCGACCCGGAGGGCTTCTTCCTCGCCTTCCGCGACGGCGAACTCATCGGCTTCCACTGGACGAAGACGCACGCGGCGGAGGGCCTCGGTGAGGTGTACGTCATCGGCCTGCGCCCGGGGGCCCAGGGCGGTGGCCTCGGCCGGGCGCTGACGACGATCGGCCTGCGCCACCTCGCACAGCGCGGGCTACCCACGGCGATGCTGTACGTCGACGCGGACAACACGGCGGCGGTGGCGCTGTACGAGCGGCTGGGCTTCGAGACCCACGAGACGGACCTGATGTACCGCACCGAGTCCTGAGACAACTCCTCGAAACAGATGAACCCCCGAAACACGTGATGGGGGCGGTGATCTTGACACCGCCCCCTCTCTTGGGTCACCCTTTCACTACTCAATTAGTGAAAGGGTGGTTGTACGAGTGGTCGAGTACCGCATCGACAGACGCACCGGCGTCGCCACCTATCTGCAGATCGTCCAGCAGACCAAACAGGCCCTACGCCTTGGCCTGTTGGAACCCGGCGACAAGCTGCCCACGGCCCGTGAGGTCGTGGAGGCCACCGCCATCAATCCGAACACCGTCCTGAAGGCCTACCGCGAGCTGGAACGCGAAGGCCTGGTCGAGGCACGGCGGGGCCTCGGCACGTTCGTCCGCAAGTCGCTGGGGGCCGCCCCGGCGGACTCCCCGTTCGGCGCCGAACTGGCCGACTGGGCCGGCCGCGCCCGCGACGCCGGACTCGAACGGGACGACGTGGCCGCGCTGTTCACCTCCGTACTCGACACACATTTCGCCGACACGCAGTTCAAGGGGGACCAGGGATGAGCGACACCGCCATGGAGGCGGCCGGACTGGGCAAGCGGTTCGGCCGACTGAAGAACAAGGGCTGGGCGCTGCGCGAGTGCTCGTTCCGCCTGCCGGCCGGGCGCGTCTGCGCGGTCGTCGGGCCCAACGGCGCCGGCAAGTCGACGCTGATGGCCCACGCGGCCGGTCTCCTCAGGCCCACCGAGGGCACGCTCACCGTCCTCGGCACCAGCCCGGCGGCGGCGCGTGAGCGTATGGCGTACGTCGCCCAGGACAAGCCGCTGCACCCCCAGCTCACCGTCGAGGACACCCTCCGCCTGGGCCGGGAGCTCAACCCCCGGCGCTGGGACCAGGCCGTCGCCGAGGGTGTCGTCGCGGACGGCGCCCTCGACCCCGACGCCAAGATCCGCAACCTCTCCGGCGGTCAGCGCACCCGGGTCGCGATAGCCCTCGCCCTCGGCAAACGCCCCGAGCTGCTGCTCCTGGACGAGCCGATGGCCGACCTCGACCCGCTCGCCCGGCACGAGCTGATGGGCACCCTGATGGCCGACGCCGCCGAGAACGGCACCACGGTTGTCATGTCCTCGCACGTCGTCGCCGAGCTGGAGGGCTCCTGCGACCACGTCCTCCTCGTCGGCGCCGGCCAGGTCCGCCTCTCCGGCCCGCTGGAGGACCTGCTCGCCGCCCACACCCTGGTCACCGGCCCGGCCGCCGACCTCGACGGCCACACGGTCATCGAGTCCCGTACGACGGGCCGCCAGACCACCGCCCTCATCCGCCCCGGGGGCCGCCTCGCCGGCACCTGGCGGAGCGCCACCCCCACCCTGGAGGAACTGGTCCTCGCCCACCTCCGCTCCCCCGGGGCACCGCCCCTGCACCTCGACGCGGACGAGTCGGCGGAGGCCGCCGTATGACCGCCACCGCCGCACTCGCGGCACCCGAGCGACCCGCGGCGCAGCGCACCGGCCGTCTCCACGGCCTCACCTGGACCCTGCTGCGCGTACACCGGGCCGCACTCTGGTTCTGGCTGCTGTACGTCGCCGTGGTCGCCGTCGTGCTCCTGTGGACGTACGGGCCGGGCGCGAACGCGGCCATGGACGAGCTGATGCGCTCGGGCTGCCGTGACGGCGGCATGCCCAACCTCGGCTGCGACGAGCTGGGCACGCACGGAGCCCGCTGGGACTCGGGCGTCGCCCTCGGCAGCTCCATGATCGCCCTCGCCCCGATCATGATCGCCACCTGGGCGGGCGGCTCGCTCATCGGCCGCGAGCTGGAGGACGGCACGGCCCAGCTGGCCTGGACGCAGTCCGTGTCCCCGGCACGCTGGCTCGCCGCCAAACTCGCCGTGCCCGCCGTACTGATCGTCGCGGGCATGCTCCCGCTCACCCTGCTGCACCGCATGATGTGGACGGCCGATCCCGAGCTGCGGGGCGACAGCTGGAACTGGTCCGACAGCCAGATCTTCAACGCCAACGGCGTCCTGGCCACCGTCTACGCCCTGTTCGGGCTGGCCTTCGGCGTCCTCGTGGGCATGGTCGCGCGCCGTTCGGCGCCCGCTCTCGGCGTCTCCATGTTCAGCACCGGATTCGGCCTGCAGTACTTCCAGTCCCTGCGTCCACACCTGTGGGCCGCCGAGACCCGGAAGGTCACGGGCGAGTTCTCCGGCTACCTCGGCCTGCCGGTCGGCGAGGGCTCCTACACCTCCACCGGCGCACGTCTCCCCGACGTGCTGTGCGGCGACCGGGCCGCGTGCCTCACCCGCAACGACGTCGTCGGCGAATACCGCGACTACCACCCCGCCTCCCACTTCTGGCCCCTCCAGCTTGTGGAGACCGGCATCCTCCTCGCCCTCACCGCGGTGGCCGCGCTGATCGCGTTCGCCCTGCTCAAGCGCCGCACGGGAGCCTCCGTATGACCACCACCACCGCACTCGCGACACCTGCGAGACCGCAGCGCACCGGCGCCGTCCAGGGTCTCGTCCGGGCCACACTCCGCCTGCACCGCTCGGCCCTCTGGTTCTGGCTGCTGCTGATCGCCGTGGCCGCCGGCGTGCTGCTGTGGATGTACGGCTGGGGAGCCGACGCGGCCTTCGCCGAGTTCGTCCGGAAGGGCTGCGCCGGCGGGAACCTCAGCGACAGCTGCGACTACAGCGGCCCCGCCCAAGCCCGCTACGACACCGCCAACACCATCAGCGGCGGCCTCATCAGCTTCGTACCACTGCTCACCGCCCTCTGGGCCGGCACCTCGCTCATCGGCCGCGAGCTGGAGAACGGCACCGCCCAGCTGGCCTGGACCCAGTCCGTGTCCCCAGCACGCTGGCTCGCCGCCAAACTCGCCGTACCGGCCGCGCTGCTCACCGCGGGCACCCTCGTCCTCGTACTGCTGCACCGCCTGGCGTGGGGCGCGCACACCGAGCTGTTCCATGGCATGGGCATCCGGCACTGGTACGACGAGAGCACCTACGTCGCGAACGGCACCCTCGCCCCCGCATACGCACTGCTCGGCCTGGCCGTCGGCGCCCTGACGGGACTGGTCGTCCAGCGGTCCATGGCCGCCTCCGGCGGCACCTTCTTCGCCTTCATGGCCCTGGTGTACGTGATCTCGTCACTTCGTCCGCAACTCTGGCCGGTCAAGACCCTGACCAGCAAGGACGACTACCCGGACTACATCGGCATGGTCGTCGGCGACGGCGCCCTGACCTCCACCGGGAAGCACATCAGCGACCCCATCTGCGTCGTCGACACCCAGTGCCTCGCCGACCACGACGTCGTCGGCTTCTACCGCGACTACCACCCGTCCTCCCACTTCTGGCCCCTCCAGCTCATGGAGACCGGAGTCGTCCTCGCCGTCGCCGCCGCCGTGACGGCCGCCGCCTTCTGGCTGCTGCGCCGCCGCACGGGCTGAGCGCCCGCCCACCCATCCGCGGGTGCCCCTTCCGCAGCGGAAGAAGGGGCACCCACCCCCGCGAGCCGCCCCCCGATATCCCGCACGTCATGTCCCCGTAACCAGTGATTCAGCCAGGCTTGCGAGGCTCACCCAATGACGCCCGCCGTGCCTGAGCCTTCGCCGCCCCCCGAGGGCACCAACGGGACCGGAGCCGACCGGATCGCCCCCGCCGCGCTCCCGCCCGCACGCTCCGACGCGCCCGTACCGGGCGAGGCGCGGAACAATGGGGTCATGAGCCAGCCAAACGCCCAGTCGCAGGTACAGCACGCGCAGCCGTCCGTCGGTTCCCTGACCTCCCACCGCCCGCACACGGTGTCGGCCGTGGTCTCCGACCTGGAACCCGACATCGACGCCGACCTCGACGAGTACGAGGAGGCACCCTACGACGGCGAGCTGCTGCCGCAGGGCCGCTTCCTCGACCGGGAGCGCAGCTGGCTCGCGTTCAACGAGCGGGTGCTCGAACTGGCCGAGGATCCCAATACACCCCTCCTCGAACGGGCTAACTTCCTGGCGATCTTCGCCAGCAATCTGGACGAGTTCTTCATGGTCCGGGTGGCCGGTCTGAAGCGCCGGATAGCCACCGGCGTGGCCACCCGTTCCGCCTCCGGTCTCCAGCCCCGCGAGGTGCTGGAGATGATCTGGGCCCGCTCCCGCGAGCTGATGGCCCGGCACGCCGCCTGCTACCAGGAGGACGTGGCCCCGGCGCTCGCCGAGGAGGGCGTGCACCTGGTCCGCTGGAGCGAGCTGACGGAGAAGGAGCAGGCCCGCCTGTTCACCCTCTTCCGCCACCAGATCTTCCCGGTCCTCACCCCGCTGGCCGTCGACCCTGCGCACCCCTTCCCGTACATCTCGGGTCTCTCCCTGAACCTCGCGGTGATCGTCCGCAACCCGGTGAGCGGACACCGCCACTTCGCGCGCGTGAAGGTGCCGCCGCTGCTGTCCCGCTTCCTGGAGGCCTCCCCGAGCCGGTACGTGCCCATCGAGGACGTCATCGCCGCGCACCTCGAAGAGCTGTTCCCCGGCATGGAGGTCCTGGAGCACCACGCCTTCCGCCTCACCCGCAACGAGGACCTGGAGGTCGAGGAGGACGACGCCGAGAACCTCCTCCAGGCCCTGGAGAAGGAACTGATGCGGCGCCGCTTCGGGCCGCCGGTGCGTCTGGAGGTCGAGGAGTCCATCGACCGGTACGTACTCGACCTGCTGGTACGGGAGTTGAACATCACCGAGGCCGAGGTGTACCCGCTGCCGGGTCCCCTCGACCTCACCGGCCTCTTCGGCATCTCCTCCCTCGACCGGCCCGAGCTGAAGTTCCCCAAGTTCATCGCCGGCACCCACCGCGACCTGGCCGAGGTCGAGTCGTCGTCCGCGCCGGACATCTTCGCGGCCCTGCGCGAACGGGACGTCCTCCTCCACCACCCGTACGACAGCTTCTCCACCTCCGTCCAGGCCTTCCTGGAACAGGCCGCGCTCGACGACGACGTCCTCGCCATCAAGCAGACCCTGTACCGGACCTCGGGCGACTCCCCGATCGTGGACGCCCTGATCGAGGCCGCCGAGGCCGGCAAGCAGGTCCTCGTCCTCGTCGAGATCAAGGCCCGCTTCGACGAGCAGGCCAACATCAAGTGGGCGCGCAAGCTGGAGGCGTCCGGCTGCCACGTCGTCTACGGCCTCGTCGGTCTGAAGACCCACTGCAAGCTGTCCCTGGTGGTCCGCCAGGAGGGCGACACGCTGCGCCGCTACTCCCACGTCGGCACCGGCAACTACCACCCCAAGACGGCCCGCCTCTACGAGGACCTGGGCCTGCTGACGGCGGACCAGCAGGTGGGCGCGGACCTCTCGGACCTGTTCAACCGGCTGTCCGGCTACTCCCGCCGGGAGACCTACCGCCGTCTGCTGGTCGCCCCCAAGTCCCTGCGGGACGGCCTGATCTCGCGGATCAACAAGGAGGTCCAGCACCACCGTGCCGGACGTCCCGCGTATGTCCGTATCAAGGTCAACTCGATGGTGGACGAGGCGCTCATCGACTCGCTGTACCGCGCCTCCCAGGCAGGTGTCCCGTGCGACATCTGGGTGCGCGGCATCTGCGCCGTACGGCCGGGAGTCCCGGGGCTCTCCGAGAACGTACGGGTCCGTTCCGTCCTCGGCCGCTTCCTCGAACACTCCCGGGTCTTCATCTTCGGCAACGGCGGCGAGCCCGAGGTGTGGTTCGGCAGCGCCGACATGATGCACCGCAACCTCGACCGCCGCATCGAGGCACTCGTCAGGGTCACGGACCCGACCCACCGGGCCTCGATCAACCGGTTGCTGGAAACCGGCATGTCCGACACCACCCAGTCCTGGCACCTGGGCCCGGACGGTGAATGGACCCGGCACGCGACGGACTCCGAGAGCCAGCCACTGCGGAACGTCCAGGAGATGCTCATAGACGCCCGGAGGCGTAGGCGTGGCACAGCGACACCTTGACCCGACCGACCCCACGACGGCCGGACCCACGACGATCGGTCCCACGACGATCGGTCCCACGACCGGTCCCGTGACCCCCGACGCCCTGGCGGACTATCTGCGGGCGCAGGCGACGGAGTTCCTCCGCGCCCTGCGCCTGCACAGGGAGACAGGCACGGGTACGGCACACACGGGCTCCTCCGCCTCTCCCGGAGAGGAGCCCGTGGACGCGGCCCGCGCCCTGCGCCACGCGGCCCGCCGCATCACGGGCACCCTGCACACCTTCCGGCCCCTCCTCGAACCCACCTGGTCGGAGGCACTGCACCCCGAACTCGCCTGGCTGTCAGGCACGTTGGCGAGGGAACACGCCTACGCGGCCCGCCTGGAACGCCTGCTACTGGCCCTGCAGCGACTGTCGGGGGCGGCGCCCTTCCCGAAGCAGCCGGCCGTGGGACCCGGCGACACCGGCCCCCGGCAACACCCGGCGGCCACCCCGGACCGCAGCAACCTGACGGTGGGCGCCGCGAAAGCGGGCGCCCTGCTGGAACGCCAACTGACCCTGGCCCGCACCCGATCCCACTCAGCGGCCCTGCAGGCCCTGGGGTCGAGCCGCTTCCACGCGGTGGCCGACAACGTCGCCGTCCTCGCCAGCGAAGTCCCCCTCACCCCCGCCGCCACCACGGCCCTCACCGACCTGCGCCCCTTCGCCGCCGCGGCCCACGAACGCCTCTGCGACGCCGTCACCGCCCTGCCCCTCCTCACCGCCGGCCACCCCTACAACGCCGAGGCCCTCGTCCACGGCCTCTCCCCCGACCCGGCCCCCCACCCCCAGGACGCCCCCTGGCACCACGTACGCCTCCTCCTGCGCCTGCGCCGCTACGCCCACGAGGTCCTGGAGGGTGCCGAAGCCCGCAGCGGCCTCGACGGACGGATGCCGGCGGCCGGCACGGCACTCAACCGGCACCGGGACGCGTCCGAGGCCGCCGCGGCGGCGGCCTCGGCGGCACGCACCCCCCGTATCGCCCCGGCGACGGCGTACGCGCTCGGCGTGCTCCACGCCGACCAGCGCCACGAGGTGGAGGCGGCCCGGTTCGCGTTCCAGCAGTCCTGGGAGAAGAAGGCGATGATCACAAGGTGACCCACGAGGTGACATCCGACAGCGAGCACCCCGTACTCGCGGCGGGCTGCGTCCTGTGGCGCCGCTCGCCCATGGACGGCGGCCTGGAGATCTGCCTCGTCCACCGGCCGAAGTACGACGACTGGTCGCACCCGAAGGGCCACCTGAAGCACGACGAGCAGGGACTCGCCGCCGCGCTGCGCGAGGTCGAGGAGGAGACGGGCTACCGGGCGACCCCCGGCGCCACCCTCACCAGCACCCACTACGAGGTCAACGGCCGCCCCAAGCAGGTGAGTTACTGGGCGGCGGAGGCAACGTCCGGCGCCTTCACCCCGAACGACGAGGTCGACCGCATCCTGTGGCTGCCCCCGACGGCGGCCCGCGAACGCCTCACCCAGCCCCGCGACAAGGAACTGGTCGACGAACTGCTGGCCCTGCCGCAGAGGTAGGTCAAGGGGCTGGTCAGCGGACCGGCTGAGGTGTGTCGTCCACGTGCCCCCTGCCGTCCGTCCGGGCCATGCTCCGGGCCCGGCGGGCCGGTCCACGCCACCCGCAGACGCATCTGGCGAAGCAGAACGGCCCGTGTTCCACCACGGAAACGGAGTGTTCTTCGGGCAACTGGGAACGTTCGCTTCGATCTTGCTGCGCCACACCCACAACGGTACCCATCCCGGGTAAAGCGCTGGTATGCGCGTGACAACCTCCCCCACCCCTCGTTAGGCGGAGGGACAGAGGCCGTGGACCGACGGCCCTGCTTGGGGGTGGACGGCGGATGGAACGGCGGCGGCACTGGCGAGGTGGCGGGGCGGTCGTCATGGCCGCCGCGACGACCGGTCTCCTGATCTGCGCCACCGGCTGCACGCGCGCGGGCGAGGCCGCCACCGCGGACGCCCGCCCGGCCGGCGACGCGGTCCGCGTCCTGCACCGGGCCGCCACGGCACTGGTCGAAGCGGGCACCTCCCGCACCACCACCTCCATGGAGATGGCCACCGGCGGCACCCGCGTCACCATCCGGGGCGAGGGCGTCTACGACTACACGAAGCAGCTCGGCCACCTGCGGGTACTGCTCCCCCAGGACCCGGCGGGCACCAGCCCGCACCGCCCGATCACCGAACTCCTTGCCCCTGGCGCCCTGTTCATGAAGAACCGGGGTGCGGGCGTCCCCGCCGACAAGTGGGTACGGGTGGACACGGCGACCCTGTCCGACGGCAACCTGGTGACGGGCGGGGCCACGGACCCGTTCGCCGCCGCCGAGGTGCTGCGCGGGACGCGCGAGGCGACGTACGTCGGCCGGACCCGGGTCGCCGGCGTCGACGTACGGCACTACCGGGGCACCGCCGACCTCGCCGAGGCCGCGAAGAGCGCCTCGCCCGGCAACAGGGGCCCGCTGGGAGCGGCGGCGAAAGGGTTCGCCACGGCCCGGGTCCCCTTCGACGCCTACCTCGACGACGAGGGCCGCATCCGCAAGCTCCTGCACCGGTTCAGCTTCGTCAACGGGCAGCGGAAGGGCACGGTCGCGGTGGCCTCGACGACACTGCTGTACGACTTCGGGGCCCCCGTGCACGTACGGTTGCCGAGGCCGGCGGACATCTACGCGGGCCGTGTCGCCGAGCAGTGAGGGCCGGGCGCGAGCCCCGCGAGCAACCCGGCACGGCCCGGCTGCGTCCGCCGTAGCGCAAGGACTAGCCCGTCCGTGCCATGCGCGGTGTGTGGCCCGCTCCCTACTCTAGGAAGCGGTAACGGCAGAGAAGAGGTGATGCACGTGGCACCGGTCGGCGGTACGGCAGTTCAGGACCACGTGGCCCTCGCCGAGATCGAGCTGTGCGGAGACCTGATCATCGCGGCCTCGGCGGCCGGCGAGGAGCGGCTCAGCCTGGAGAGCATCGACGAGGTGCTGCGGGTGGCGGAGGAGCGCGAGGGGCGCAAGCTCACACAGGATGGCTGAAAAGCGATGTACACCACGTACACCACGTACATCTTGCACACCTGCACACCTTGTACAGCACGGAGGTCGGCCGGGGCGGGTCAGGTACGCAGCAGACGACCGATCGCCTTGGTCGCCTCCTCCACCTTCGCGTCGATCTCGGTACCGCCCTTGAGGGCCGCGTCCGCGACACAGTGCCGCAGGTGCTCCTCCAGGAGCTGGAGCGCGAAGGACTGCAGGGCCTTGGTGGAGGCCGAGACCTGGGTGAGTATGTCGATGCAGTAGACGTCCTCGTCGACCATCCGCTGGAGCCCGCGGATCTGCCCCTCGATCCGGCGCAGCCGCTTCAGGTGCTCGTCCTTCTGCTGGTGATACCCGTGCACACCCCGGTCGTGGTCGGTCACCACGTCATGCGCCGCGTCGGCCACCACGTCGGTCGTCACGTCGGGCGTCTCCGCGCCGGCCTCGGTGGTCGTCATCGTCGCGTCCTCCCGTTGGACAAACATCAGACACAAAAGCGTCAATATACCCCTGCCGGGTATATCGTAACCAACTTTGCTGGGTATAGGGCCGGTGTAGACCACCGTGCGGTCCACTCCGGCCGATGGGCGACACTGGGGGGCGACCCGATAGCCGTGGCCGGATGTTGCGCCTAGCATCAGCCTGACCGAACCCGAAGGACTCCGAGGACCTCACGTGCGATTTCGTCTGACCCCCAGGGAGACGAGCTTCTACGACATGTTCGCCGCGTCCGCGGACAACATCGTCACGGGCTCGCGACTCCTCATGGAACTGCTCGGGGCGGACGCCTCCGGCCGGGCCGAGATCGCGGAGCGTATGCGGGCCGCGGAACACGCCGGTGACGACGCCACACACGCGATCTTCCACCAGTTGAACTCCTCGTTCATCACGCCGTTCGACCGTGAGGACATCTACAAGCTCGCCTCGCTGCTCGACGACATCATGGACTTCATGGAGGAGGCCGTCGACCTGGTCGTCCTCTACAACGTGGAGGAACTGCCCAAGGGCGTCGAGCAGCAGATCGAGGTCCTGGCACGGGCGGCGGAGCTGACGGCGGAGGCGATGCCGAACCTCCGCACGATGGAGAACCTGACGGAGTACTGGATCGAGGTGAACCGGCTGGAGAACCAGGCGGACCAGATCCACCGAAAGCTTCTGGCCCACCTGTTCAACGGCAAGTACGACGCGATCGAGGTGCTCAAGCTCAAGCAGATCGTGGACGTGCTGGAGGAGGCGGCCGACGCCTTCGAGCACGTGGCGAACACGGTGGAGACCATCGCCGTCAAGGAGTCCTGACCTCTTCATGGACACCTTCGCACTGATCGTGACCATTGGCGTCGCGCTCGGATTCACATACACGAACGGCTTCCACGACTCGGCGAACGCGATCGCGACGTCCGTGTCGACCCGCGCCCTGACGCCCCGCGCGGCGCTGGCGATGGCCGCGGTGATGAACATGCTCGGCGCGTTCCTGGGCAGCGGCGTCGCGAAGACGGTCAGCGAGGGCCTGATCGAGACGCCCAAGGGCTCCTCGGGCATGGCGATCCTGTTCGCCGCGCTGGTCGGCGCGATCACCTGGAACCTGGTCACCTGGTACTTCGGCCTCCCCTCGTCCTCCTCGCACGCGCTGTTCGGCGGCATGGTGGGGGCGGCACTGGCGGGCGGTACGAAGGTCTACTGGGACGGCGTCCTGGAGAAGGTCGTCATCCCGATGTTCCTCTCCCCGGTGGTGGGCCTCCTGGCCGGTTACCTGGTGATGACGGCGATCATGTGGATCTTCCGGCACTCCAACCCGCACAAGGCCAAGCGCGGCTTCCGTATCGCCCAGACGGTGTCGGCGGCCGGCATGGCCCTGGGCCACGGCCTCCAGGACGCCCAGAAGACGATGGGCATCGTGGTGATGGCCCTGGTCATCGCCGACGTCGAGGACTACGGCGACCCGATCCCGATCTGGGTCAAGATCTCCTGCGCGGTGATGCTGTCCCTGGGCACGTACGCGGGCGGCTGGCGCATCATGCGCACCCTGGGCCGCAAGATCATCGAGCTGGACCCGCCCCAGGGCTTCGCGGCGGAGGCCACGGGCGCGTCGATCATGTTCGCCACGGCCTACATCTTCAAGGTCCCGGTCTCCACGACCCATGTGATCACCTCGGCGATCATGGGCGTGGGCGCGACGAAGCGGGTGAAGGCGGTGCGGTGGGGGATCGCCAAGAACATCGTCATGGGCTGGTTCATCACGATGCCGGCCGCGGCGGCGGTGGCTGCCGCCGGCTATGGGGTCGTGTACTTGGCGTTTCTGTAGGCCGCCGGTGGGGCCGCGAGACCCCTCGCCTGTTCCACCGCCGCCCTGCTCATGACCATGGGACGGCGCCGTTTGGTCGCACAAGATGTGCCCGAGGAGCGGGTTGCTGTTTTCGTCGTATGGACGGCGCCCGGCTGTGCGGCGCCCTGACTCCCGACGGAGATCTCATGCGCAAGACAGTCCTCGCAGTGGCGCTCACCGCTGCCCTGTCCACCGCCGCTCCCGCGCTGGCCGCCGATCCCGGCCAGGGTGATGGCCGGCACGGGCTGAAGGTGACCGGGCTGACCAGCGACCAGCGTCTGGTGCAGTTCCGCACCAAGGGACCGGGCAAGGTCTCCTCGATCGGTACGGTCACCGGCCTGCAGGGCGACACAGCTCTGGTGGGCATCGACTACCGCGTCCAGAACGGCTGGCTCTACGGCGTCGGCAACGCAGGCGGCGTCTACACGCTGAACACTGGCAACGCCGCGGCGACGAAGGTCTCCCAGCTGAGTGTCGCCCTTCAGGGCACCCTCTTCGGGGTGGACTTCAACCCGGCCGCCGACCGACTGCGGATCATCAGCGACACCGGCCAGAACCTGCGCCACAACGTCAACGTCGCCTCCGGCGGCACCGTCATGGACGGCACCCTCACCAACCCGACGATGCCGCCGTCCACGGCCCTCGGGGTGACCGGTGCCGCCTACACCAACAACGACCTCAACCCGGCCACCGCCACCAGCCTGTTCGACATCGACACCACCAACGACCGCGTCTCGCTGCAGTCCCCCGCGAACTCCGGCACCCTCGCCCCCACCGGAAACCTCGGAGTCAACGCCGGCCCCAACGCGGGCTTCGACATCTACTACTCGCCCAAGGACGGCAGCAACCAGGGCTACGCCACCCTCTCCACCAACGGCTCCTACCGGTTCTACCAGGTCAACCCGCTCACCGGAACGGCGATCGACCTCGGCGCCTTCCCCTCCAACCGGCAGGTCTTCGACGTCGCTCTCCCCCTCAGCCAGAGCTAGTCCCCCGCGTCGACACCGGGTGAGCCCCGCGACCCCACGCATGGCGGCCCACCCGGTGTTCCGCCCGCCCCAGAACCGGCGTTACGTGCTGACCTGGATGAGGCCGAGTGGCTCGGTGGTGGGCTGCTCGGATCCACCGGCGGGTTCCACGGTGATGCCGACAGCGATCGCTCCGTCAACGGGGCTGTCCAGGACACGGGCGGGACGGCCTCCCGTGCCCGGCAGAAGCCCGGCCGGGCGCAACTCTCCTGACGGTGCCGAATACCACAGTTCGTACACCTTGTCGTCGCTCAGGGCCGGCAGGCCCGTGGCGACGAAGGCAGCCCGGTTGCCGGTACGGGAGACGACGACGACAGCGTCGGCGCCTCCGGTCAGTTTCCCGGCGTGCAAGGTGGCATCCGGTGCGGTCAGGACATCGGTCAGCGCGTACTTCCCGCTCCGCAGAGCGGCCGCCTGGGCACGGGCGTCCTCGGCCCGGGAGTACTGCCAGGCGGCGGTCCCACCGAACGAGACAGCGGCGGCCAGGCTCGCGGCCAACGCCCAGGACAGCGACCGGTGCCGCCGACCGGGCAGCGGGCGGGAAACGGTGACGTGGCCCTGCGGGGTACGGTCGATCTCGCGCAGGACGCGCTCGTGCAGGCCTGCCGGCACGGCAGCGGTCGCGGCCTCCGCGAGCGCGAGACAGCTCGCGGTCCCGGTCAGCTCGGCCACCTCACGCCGACACGCTTCGCAACTGCTCATATGCCGCTCGAAGACGGCTTCCTCGTCCGGTGGCAGGGCGTGCAGGACGAAGGCCCCAACGGCCAGGTGCAGGTCCTCGGCGGATGTCACGACCGGCCCTCCAGACAGTTGTGCAGCAGACGCAGCCCGGTGCGCATCCGGGACTTCACCGTGCCGGCCGGCGCTGACAGGGACTCCGCCACCTCGCGGTAGGTCATGCCCTGGTAGTAGGCGAGCAGAAGAGGAACCCGGTACAGGTGGGCGAGATCGTCCAGGCACCGATGGGTGCGCCGCCGTTCGTCATCGCCCTCCACGGCCTCGGCGACCTCGTCGTACTCCCGGCCCGCGATCAACGCGCCGACGCGATACTCGCGTTGTGCCGCTGACTGGACGTGACGGACCCGGTCCACCGCTCTGTGGTGGGCCAGAGTGAGTACCCAGGCCTTGGCGGTTCCGCGCTCGGGACGGTAGCGGCCCGCTGTGCGCCAGACCTCGACCATCACGTCCTGTGTCACTTCCTCCGCCTGCGCCGCGTCCTGCAGGATGCGGCAGGCCAGCCCCATGACCGGACGCGCCAGGGCCTCGTAGACGCCGGTGAACGCGCTCTTGTCGCCCGCCGCGACCTTGACCAGCAACGCCTCGACGCTCTTGGCGTCGCTCGGGGAGGGCGGCTGCGGTTCTTCTCCGTACCTCAAGCCGGGCATCTGCCTCACGTTTCCCTCGACGTGCTTCTTCTGGCCGACGCTGCGCGCCGGGGGAGGAACCCGCAGCCCGGGGCCCTCATTCGGCTCAGCGCATTCACTCCCTGAGGTCAGGGACGCCAGGCCCCAGGTCGAGTGCGGCGTGCACGGTCTTGCCCTCCGGGGTCGGCGCGACGCTGACCCGGGCGCCCAGTTCCCCGAGCATGGTCAGACCGAAGCCACCCCGTTCGTCCACGCAGGTGACAGCCCGCGCCTGAGGAACTTCCGCACTGGTGTCCGCAACGCCGATATCGAGCTCGGAGCCGCAGACGGTGAGCGTCAAGGTGCAGGGCCCACTGGTGTGACGAAACGTGTTGGTGACCAGCTCGGAGACGATGAGTATCGCGTCGGCGGCAGCGCCGAACGGGGCCTCGCAAGCGGCGAGCCACCGGGCTGTGATCTTGCGGGCCACCTCGGGAGCATGGCGGCTGCGGGCCAGCACGACGCGATGGCTGGCGATGTGCGCGGGTGAATCCACGGTGATGGTCATGACCGCCCCCTGGGCGAATCGGAGTGACAGGGTCTCGTGAGGGATTCGATACCACCGGGCCTACGGATGACTTTTCGTTTCAGGGACGGGGAATTTCCCGCTCCCTACCTACCGCGCTCGCGATTTTTCTCGATTTCTCCCAGTTCGACTCATACGTGAGCCCGCCCGCTTCGAATCCCTTGTGTCATGCGAATCGAGCCACTCGGAAGGAAGGAGGTGAGCCGGATGACTGCATCCCTGCGAGTCCGTCGTCTGGTGACCGGTGTCGCCGCCACAGGACTGCTGGCCGGCGGCGCCGCCCTGGGCCTCTCCGGCACAGCTGCCGCGGCCCCGGCCACCACGACCGCGGCCACCGCGCTGACCGGTGACCACAACGACCACCACGACCGGTGCGAATGGAAGAAGGGGCACTGGGAGAAGAAGTGGGTCAAGGGCCACTGGGAGAAGAAGGTCTACTACACGAAGACCTGGCACCAGGGTCACTACGACGGGTACGGCAAGTGGCACCAGGGCTCCTGGACCTATGACCACCACCACAAGTGGGTCTACGTCCACGGGTACTGGTACAACTTCTGGGTCAAGGGACACCTGGACTGCCACCACTGGTGACTCCAGGCCACCGGACACCGTGACACAAGAACGGGCCCGCCCCCGGAGAACTTCCGGGGGCGGGCCCTATTCGACCTCGCGGTGGCACCGCCATGCAGCACCGCGAGGGGTATTCGGGAGGACGTGCGCAGGACGTACAGGCGGCGTCGGCTCAGCCGAAGCGGCCCGAGATGTAGTCCTCCGTCGCCTGGACGGACGGGTTGGAGAAGATGCGCTCCGTGTCGTCTATCTCGATCAGCTTGCCGGGCTGGCCGACCGCCGCGAGGTTGAAGAACGCCGTCTTGTCCGAGACACGCGCCGCCTGCTGCATGTTGTGCGTCACGATGACGATCGTGAACCGTTCCTTCAGCTCACCGATCAGGTCCTCGATCGCGAGCGTGGAGATCGGGTCGAGGGCCGAGCACGGCTCGTCCATCAGCAGCACCTTGGGCTCGACGGCGATCGCACGCGCGATGCACAGTCGCTGCTGCTGGCCGCCCGACAGACCCGAACCGGGCTTGTTCAGGCGGTCCTTGACCTCGTTCCAGAGGTTGGCGCCCTTCAGCGACTTCTCCACGATGTCGCTCAGCTCGGACTTCTTGTACGAGCCGGCCAGCCGCAGCCCCGCCGCCACGTTGTCGTAGACCGACATCGTCGGGAAGGGGTTCGGGCGCTGGAAGACCATGCCGACCTCACGCCGTACCGCCACCGGGTCGACCCCGGCGCCGTACAGGTTCTCGTCGTCGAGCATGACCTTGCCGTCGACGCGCCCGCCGGGCGTGACCTCGTGCATGCGGTTGAGGGTGCGCAGGAAGGTGGACTTGCCGGAGCCGGAGGGGCCGATGAAGGCCGTCACCGAGCGCGGCTCGACCGTCATCGAGATGTCCTCGATCGCGCGGAAGGAACTGTAGTAGGCGCTGAGGCCGCTTACGTCGATTCGCTTGGCCATGGGTATCACTGCTTCTTTCGAGGGGGCGGGCGGCCACCCGGCCGACCACAGGTCGCTGTCAGTCGGCCGCGTCAGCGACCTGTCTTCGGAGCCTTCCAGCGGGCGATACCGCGAGCTCCGAGGTTGAGGATCATCACGAAGGCGATCAGCGTGAGCGATGCCGCCCAGGCGCGGTCGTACGCCGCCTCCGCACCGCCGCTGTTCGCGTACTGCTGATAGATGTACAGCGGCAGCGAGGCCTGCGCACCCTCGAACGGGTCGTTGTTGATGAAGGGGTTGCCGAAGACCAGGAGCAGCACCGGGGCCGTCTCACCCGCGATACGTGCCACCGCCAGCATGACACCGGTGGTGATACCGCCGATGGCGGTCGGCAGGACCACTTTCAGGATCGTGCGCCACTTCGGGATACCGAGCGCGAGAGACGCCTCGCGCAGCTCGTTCGGTACGAGCTTCAGCATCTCCTCCGTCGAACGGACGACCACCGGCATCATCAGGATCGCCAGAGCCAGCGAACCGGCGAAGCCGAACGGCTGCATGTCGAACTGCAGCATGAGGCTCAGGATGAAGAGGCCCGCGACGATCGACGGGATGCCCGTCATGACGTCCACGAAGAACGTGACCGCCCTGGACAGCGCGCCGCGCCCGTACTCCACCAGGTAGATCGCGGTGAGTACGCCGATCGGCGCGCCCATCGCGGTGGCCAGGCCGACCTGCTCCAGGCTGCCGATGATGGCGTGGTAGATGCCACCGCCCGGCTCGTTGTCGGAGACGACGCCCATCGAGTGGGTCAGGAAGAAGACGTCGAGGACCTTCACACCGCGCGAGACGGTCGTCCACAGCAGGGAGATCAGCGGTACGAGGGCGAGCAGGAAGGCGACCCAGACCAGCGAGGTCGCGATGCGGTCCTTGGCCTGACGCTTGCCCTCGACGCTCGTGGCGATGACGTACGTACCGACGACGAAGAGGATCGCCGCGATCAGGCCCCACTGGATGCTGCTGTCCAGGCCGGCGGCGAAGCTGATGCCGATCCCGAGGGCGACGGAAGCGCCGGCCAGGGCCCAGGAGAACCACTTGGGAAGCCTGGCGCCCTGCAGGGAACCGGTGGGCTTCTCGGCTACGACGGTGCTCATGCGTTGGCCCCCGAGTACTCGGCGCGACGGGCGATGATCGCGCGGGCCGCGCCGTTGACCACCAGAGTGATGACGAACAGGACCAGACCGGAGGCGATGAGCGCGTCACGGCCGTACGGTGACGCCTCACCGAACTTGGCGGCGATGTTCTGCGCGAAGGTGCCGCCGCCCGGGTCGAGCAGGCTGGTCTGGATGAGGAAGCTCGGGGAGAGGACGGTGGCGACGGCCATCGTCTCGCCCAGCGCGCGGCCGAGGCCGAGCATCGCCGCGGAGATCACGCCGGAGCGGCCGAAGGGCAGTACCGCCATCCGGATGACCTCCCAGCGTGTGGCGCCGAGGGCCAGCGCGGCCTCCTCGTTCATCCGCGGGGTCTGCCGGAACACCTCACGGCTGACGTTCGTGATGACGGGGAGGATCATGACTGACAGCAGGATGCCCACGGTCAGCATCGAGCGGGGCGCGCCCTCTTCCCAGGAGAAGATGCCGGTCCAGCCGAGGAAGTCGTTCAGCCAGCCGAAGAGGCCGTTCATGTTCGGTACGAGGACCAGGGCGCCCCACAGGCCGTACACGATGGACGGTACGGCGGCGAGCAGGTCGATCACATACGCGATGGGGCCGCTCAGCTTGCGCGGGGCGTAGTGCGTGAGGAACAGCGCGATGGCGACGGCGACCGGGACCGCGATGGCCATGGCGATGATCGAGGAGACCACCGTGCCGAAGGCCAGGACCGCGATGCCGAACACCGGCGGGTTGAGGTTCGCGTTCCACTCGAAGGTGGTGAGGAAGTTCGCGTCGTCCTTGCTGATGGCGATGACCGCGCGATAGGTGAGGAAGATCGCGATAGCGGCCATGATCGCCAGCAGCAGGATGCCCGAGCCACGGGAGAGACCGAGGAAGATCCGGTCACCGAGGCGGGTGGCGCCGCGGGCGGCGCGCTTCTCCTCGGCCGTGGGCGGCTCGGGGGCGGCGGGTGAGGTGGTGTCTGGGTTCTTGGTGGTTATGTCCATCGGGTTCTCCGGTCTGCGGGGCCGCACCCGGGGATGCGGCTCCTGGCGGCGGTGCACCGGACGGTGCGGCCGGGTCCCCCTTGGTGGCGGGACCCGGCCGCACGCTCAGATCAGGCCAGGCTCTCGACGGTGGTGCGAACCTTGGCGATGATGTCGGCGGGGATCGGCGCGTAGTCGATCCCGCTCAGGATTCCCTGGCCCTCTTCGCTGGTGATGTAGCGGAGGAAGGCCTTCGTGGCGGGCAGGGTGTCCGCCTTGTTGCCCTTGTCGCAGGCGATCTCGTACGTCACCAGGGTGATCGGGTACGCGCCCTCGGCCTTGGTCTTGTAGTCCAGCTTCAGCGACAGGTCGCTGCCGGTGCCGACCACCTGGGCGGCCGCGATGGCCTTGGTGGCGGAGTCGGAGGAGGGCTTGACCGGGGCGCTGGCGCCGGTCGCCACGGACACCGTGGACAGGTCCTTGGCGTACGACAGCTCCATGTAGCCGATCGCGCCTTCGGTCTGCTTGACCTGCGCCGCGATGCCTGAGGAACCGGAGGCCGCCTGGCCGCCCTTCGCCTGCCAGGCCTTGCCGCCCTCGTACTTCCAGTTCTCGGGGGTGGTGGCGATCAGGTACTTGGTGAGGTTGTCCGTGGTGCCGGAGTCCTCGGAGCGGTGGAAGGCCTGGATCTTGGTGCTCGGCAGCGTCGCGGTCGGGTTCAGCGCCTTGATCGCGGCGTCGTCCCACTTGGTGATCTTGCTGTCGAAGATCTTCGCGAGGGTGGGCGCGTCCAGGACCAGGTTGTCGACACCCGGGACGTTGTAGGCGAGCGCGATGGCGCCGCCGACGGCCGGGAGGTCGATGGCGGTGCCGCCGGTGCAGACCGCCTTGGACGCGGTGACGTCGTCGGGCTTCAGCGCCGAGTCGGAGCCGGCGAAGGCGACCGTGCCCTGCGTGAACGCGGTGACGCCGGCGCCCGAGCCGCCGCCCTTGTAGTTGATCTGCACGCCGGGGCAGGCGGCCGTGAAGGCCTTGACCCAGGCGTCGATCGCGTTCTTCTGCGCGGAGGAGCCGTCGGCCAGGAGCTGGCCCTTGGCGTCGTCACACTTGATGGAGCTGGCGGCACCGGTGGTGGCACCGCCCGTGGCCTTCGTGTCAGTGCCGGTGTCGTCAGAGCCGCACGCCGTGAGGGCCAGGGCGCCGGAGACGGCGAGAGCACCGAGGGTGAGGGCCCGCCGGTTCATGCGCTGAAGCTTCACTGTCTGGTGTTTCCTTCCAGGAGCCGCCGACCTGAGATCCGGCGGCGTGCGAGGTCGCGAAATATGAGTGGTGCGGGGGCGCCCAGGAGGGCACACGCAGCACCGGTAAGGCCGAAAGTAGGCAGATCAGGTGAAGCCACCTACGGGCGCGGGTGAACGGAGGGTGAACCCCTGCGGTCGGTGCGGTGAGGTCACGGAATGCTCACGGGGAGAACACGTGTGGGTCCCGACCCGGGGATCGGCCCCGGCCACCCGGCTTCTGCTGTACAAGCCCGGAATACCCCCTTCCTTCACCCCCCGCAAACGCGGCGGGTGAAGGAACCCACGATGCCCGGAACCCGTCTCGTTCGACGGGAGCCACTGCGGGCTCAAACGGAGGAACCGAGGGGAGCGCCATGCACCGGCGTACGTTCATGGGAGGCGGCGTGGCCGCCCTGGCCGCGATGACGACGACGGCGTGCGAGGGCAAGGGGGACCTGGACACGAAGGGGGCCCCGGAAGGCACTACCGGGGGAACGACTCCCCTCACCGCGACGAGCGCCTCGGCCCCCGCCAACTGGACGGCCCTCGGCCGCGACCTCGACGGCCCGCTCATCCGCCCCGGGGACGCCTCGTGGGCATCGGCCCGGCAGCTCTACAACACCCGCTTCGACGGACTCAAGCCGGCCGCGGTGGCGTACGTCGCCCACGCGGACGACATCCGTACGGTGCTGTCGTACGCCCGCGCCCACTCCGTCCCCGTGGCGATCCGCAACGGCGGCCACTCGTACGCGGGCTGGTCCTCGGGCAACGGCCGCCTGGTGGTCGACGTATCGAAGCTGAACCGGGTGAGGGCGGCCGGCGGCACGGCGGTGGTGGGAGCGGGCTCGAAACTGATCGACGTCTACCGCGCACTCACCGCCAAGGGCGTCACGATCCCGGCGGGCTCGTGCCCGACGGTGGGCGTGTCGGGCCTGACGCTGGGCGGCGGCCACGGCGTGGTGTCGAGGGCGTACGGCCTGACCTGCGACAGCCTCACTCAGGCGACGCTGATCACGGCGGACGGCCGCGAACTCACGGCGAACGCCACGACGAACAAGGACCTGTTCTGGGCCCTTCGAGGCGCGGGCAACGGCAACTTCGGCATCGTCACGGAACTCCAGTTCCGCACGCACCCCGCCCCCCAGGCGGTGGCGGCGTACATGACCTGGCCGTGGCGGAAGGCGGCGGCGGTGATGAAGGCCTGGCAGGAGTGGGGCCCGACGCAGCCGGACGAGATCTGGTCGGCCCTGCACGTGGCGAACACGGCCGGCGGCACCCCGACCGTCTCCATCTCCGCGTTCTCCCTGGGCACCTACACAGAACTGCAGAACGCGGTGGACCGCCTGGCGGACAGAATCGGTTCTTCGGCCACGAGCGTCTCGCTGAAGCGCCGCTCGTACGAGGAGGCGATGGAGGTGTACGCGGGCTGCTCGTCCTTCGCGACGGACGCCCAGTGCCACCTGCCGGGCCGAACCCCGGGCCGCTCCCCGCAGGGCGCGCTGGGCCGGGAGACATACGCGGCCCGCTCGGACTTCTTCGACCGCTCCCTCTCCACGTCCGGAATCCAAACGCTCCTCTCACGCATCACCTCGGTCCAGGGCGGCTCGGGCAGCATCGCGTTCACGGCACTCGGGGGCGCGGTGAACCGGGTCTCACCGACGGCGACGGCATTCGTCCACCGGCGCAGCCGCATGCTGGCCCAGTACATCGTGTCCTGGCGCGCGGGTACGACGGGCACGGCGGCCCAGTCCTGGCTGACCTCGGCCCACACCGCCATGGCCCCACACGCCTCGGGCGCCGCCTACCAGAACTACACGGACCCCACCCTGCGGAACTGGCGCAAGGCGTACTACGGCGACGCGGCACCCCGCCTCCAGCAACTGAAGCACCAGTACGACCCGAACCGGGTGTTCACGTACCCGCAGGCGCTGTAACCGCCCTCGCCGCCCCCGTCCCCCGCCAACCGGACCTCGAGGGAGGCACCCCGCGGGCTTTGTGCGCGGCCCGGCCCGGCCCGCGGTGCTGTCACGGGGCTTGACCTCCCGGCTAATGCTGATAGCTTTTAGCTAATGCAGTTAGCCGCCGAGTCGGCGGACCACATGGAGGTAGTCGTGACCGAGTTCCTGAAAGTCGACGGCGGGACCATCGCGTACGAGGTGAGCGGTGTCGCCGGACCGCTGGTGGTGGTTGCCCACGGCATGGGCGACAGTCGCGAGGCCTACAGGTTCTTCACCCCCGCTCTGGTGGAAGCCGGGTACCGGGTCGCCGCGGTGGACCTGCGCGGCCACGGTGAGTCCAGCGTCGGGTGGGCGTCCTACACCCGCACCGACCTCGCGGGTGACCTGATCGCCCTGGTGAAACATCTCGGTGAGCCGGCGGTGCTCGTCGGCCACTCCATCGCCGGGGGTGCGGTCACGATCGCCGCGGCCAAGGCACCGGAGCTCATCACCGCGGTGGTCGAGCTCGCGCCCTTCACCCGCAAGCAGCAGGTCCGGCTCGGTGACCTGCGGGTGGCCGGCTACCGCCGCGGCATGATCCACCTCATGGGCACCACCGTTTTCGGCAGCACCGGGCAGTGGGCCAAGTACCTGGCCGTCGCCTACCCCGGCTCCAAGCCCGCGGACTGGGACACGCGCATAGGGCAGATCACCGCGATGCTGGAGGAGCCCGGCCGGATGAAGGTCCTGCAGGCGATGGGCAAGATCTCCCCCGTCGACGCAGGTGAGCAGCTGGGCAACGTCACCTGCCCGGTGCTCGTCGTGCAGGGCACCCTCGATCCTGACTGGGCCTCGCCGCAGGCCGAGGGCGAGGCGATCGTCGCCGACCTGCCGGCCGGTCTGGGCCGGCTGGAGATGATCGAGGGCGCCGGTCACTACCCGCACGTCCAGTTCCCCGAGCAGACCCTCACGGCGGTCCTGAGCTTCCTGGCCGGTGTCGGTGCCTAGGGCGGGCCTGGACGCGGCCACGATCGCCGCCGCCGGCGCCGCGCTCGCCGACGAGATCGGCTTCAGCGAGCTGACCATGGGCCGGCTGGCCGAGCGACTCGGGGTGCGCGCCCCCTCGCTCTACAAGCACATCGCCGGCCAGGACGACCTCCACCGGCGCATCGCGGCGCTCGCCTTCGACGAGGCCGGCGTCGCGATCGGCACGGCCATCCAGGGCCGCACCGGGCGCGACGCCCTGGCCGCCGCAGCCGGCGCGCTCCGCGACTTCGTGCTCACCCACCCCGGCCGCTACGCGGCCACCCTCGACCTGACGCCGACCGGTCCCGACGACCCGGTCGCGCTCGCCGCCGGCCGGGGGATCAGTCCCTTCGCAGCGGTACTGCGGGGATACGACATCGACCCACAGGAGATGACCCACGCGCTGCGGGCGGTGCGCAGCATCTTCCACGGCTTCGCCCACCTGCAGGTATCCGGCGGATTCCAGTGGTCGGCCGACGTCGGCGAGAGCTTCGAATATCTCATCGACCTCGTCGACCGTGGCCTTCGTTCCGCCACCGCCGCAAACCCTGCCACCACGGCCGCCACGGACCCCGCGGACCCCGCGGATCATCACCGGTAGACCCCACGCCCGCCGGACCGCCACCCCCTCCTCCCGACACACGCCAGAAGTGGAATCCGTCATGGACGCAGTGCTCACCGCCGTCGTCGACATAGACGCCACCCCGGAAGCGGTGTGGAACGTCCTCACCGACTTCGCCACCTACGGCGAGTGGAGCACCTTCACCTCAGCCGAGGGAACCGCTCACGTGGGAAACAGACTCACCATGCGCATGCCGGGCATGACCTTCAGACCCACGGTCACCGTCGCGACACCCGGCCAGGAGCTGCGGTGGGCCGGCACGCTCGGCACGAAGCGGCTCTTCCACGGCCAGCACTCCTTCACCCTTTCCCCCAATCACGACGGCACCACCCGCCTGACCAACCGCGAGGAATTCTCCGGCGTCCTGGTCACCCTGACGCGGCGGTTCCTGAGGACGCCCAAGCGCGACGGGTACGCCGCCTTCAACACGGGCCTCAAGCAGCGGGTGGAAGGCCTCACCGAGCACGGCACACGGTGAACGGAACATCCCGTGTTACCGCCACGCACACAGCCGAGGAAGACTGAATGAGACTCACGATCGTGGCGGCAACCGGAGGCATCGGCAGCCAACTCCTCACCCAGGCCGTCGAAGCCGGCCATGAGGTCACAGCCGTCGTGAGAAACCCCGACAGGCTGCCCGACGCGCCGATACGCACCGTGGTCACCGATCTCACGGCCGCGGACCCGGCAGTCCTGCGCTCGGCAGTCACCGGGGCCGACGCGGTCCTCTCAGGACTAGGCGCTCGATCAGGAGCCGAAGCCGGCGTCGCCTCGCACGGAACCCGAGCCATCGTCCGGGCCATGCAGGAGACCGCCGTACGCCGCATCATCGCTGTCAGCGCCGCATCGGTCGGCACCGTACCGTCGCCCCGTCGCCCCAACCCGCCCAGACACAACCCCGGCGACGGATTCTTCATGCGACACCTGGCAGCGCCGATGGCCAAGGCGGCGTTCCGCAGACACTACGACGACCTGGCCCTGATGGAAGACGTCCTTCACGACAGCGACCTGGACTGGACCATCACCCGCCCACCTCGACTGCTCAACACACGCCTGAAGAAAACCTACCGAACAGCCTACGAACAGAACGTCCGCACCGGCATGTTCATCTCCCGCGCCGACGTAGCCCATCTCATGCTCGACGCCCTCGACAACCCCGAGACGATCCACCACATCATCGGTATCGCCTACTGACGCAATCCACCACCCGACACGCGAAGCAGATGTTCCAACGCGAGGCGAGCACACGCACTACAGGCACTACAGGCACTACAGGCACCAAACGCATGAATTAAAACAAAGGCCTCAGCATGCAGCAGGGCGGATGAATTGAGACATCGACGGCACCACCGGACCACCTTCATCGCAGCCGGCGTGTACAACATCGCCTGGGGATGCCTCGCCGTCGCCGATCCGCAATGGTTCTACCGCCTCAGTGGCCTGCCCCTGTCGAACTCCCCCCAGATTTTCGCCACCCTCGGCATGGTGCTCGGCTTGTACGGCTTGCTCTACCTGGAGGTGGCCATATGGCCTGAGCGCGGCTGGTCGATAGCTGCCGTCGGGCTGACCGGCAAAGTACTGGGGCCGCTCGGCCTGGCCTGGCTCATCGTCACCGGCGTCTGGCCCCTCAGCACAGTCGTCATCGTGATAACGAACGACCTGATCTGGTGGGCGCCCTTCACCTGGTACCTGTTCGACGCCTGGTCCGACTTCCTGGCCACCTCTGGCCTCGACCGCCGTAAGCCTTTTGTTTGACCTCGCCGAGTCACCTGACCTGCTGATCTTGGCTTCTTCCTGAGCTGAGCGAGGGGAAGCCCACCGACCGCGTTGTCGCACGTCGGCCCCGAAGGGAAGTCGAAGAGGTCGGAGAACCGCCCGCTTACGCCGCCAGATCCCGCTCCCCGGCGCCGGCCTCCGCCCCCGCCCGGCCCCCCGAAACCACAGCCCCCGGCCCCGCACCAGCCCCCGAGCCCGCACCCCTCGCCCGAATCAACACCCCACCCCAAGCCGACCCCTCAACAGCCCGGGTCACCGGAGTAAGAAACGCCATGGCCAGCGGCGACAGCAACAGCACAACCGCCGTCCCGAGCGCGAACCCGCCCACCACGTCCGTCGGGTAGTGCACCCCCATGTACACCCGGCAGAACCCCTCCACCAGCGCGAGCCCTATCCCCACCAGCCCGAACTTCCGGCTGGCCACGAACAGCCCGACCCCCATCGCCATGGTGATCGTCGCGTGGTCGCTCACGAACGAGTAGTCGGTCTTCCCGGAGACAAGAACCTCAAGCCCCTGATGATCCAGAAAAGGACGGGGCCGCTCCACGAACCCCCGTATCGGAATGTTCACGAGCACGGCGACCGCCGCGCCGAGCGGCGCCCAGATCAACGCGGCCACGGACACGGCCGCATCGTCCGCACCCCGCCGCCGCACACTCCACCAGCAGCACACCACCACAAGAACCATGGCGACCAGCAGCCCGTACTCGCCCACGACCTCGACCACCCGGTCGAACCACCGGGGCGCGTCCTTGGCCAGGCCATTGATGTCGTAGAGCAGGTCGACGTCGGGGTTCGACCCGGTTTCGGCGAGTCCAGCCATGGTGCTGCGGCCCCTTCATCGTGAATTTCCAGAGCGCACTGATTCCGTGCGCCAGTCCTGCTCGCTCACCCCGTGATGCAAGGACCCACAGCCGCCCACGCTTGACACGTGCCACGAGGACCACAGGACCACACGCAACAAACGCAATAAAAAACGACAAACGCGGCGCCCGATCCGGGCGCCGGTGAATCCACCACAGGAACAGGAACGCACGAACTCCGTTTATACGTTCCACTCTCCACCGAATGATCACGCAGACGTTATCGAAGAGAGACACATACTCGCAGCTCAGGGGATGGTTTCACGCTGCGCTCACACGGCGGTGGGCAACGCTTTCGCGCCATCTTCGGTGACCCGCGTCGCCCCGAAGTAATCGGGGCTGTCGATCGGATCGAACCGAATGACCGCCCCGGTCCTCGGCGCGTCAATCATGTAACCGCCGCCCACATAAATCCCCACATGCCGGATGGCCCGCGAGTTGGTGAGATCGTCGGAGAAGAAGACAAGGTCGCCCGGCAACAGCTCTGCCCGCGAGGGATGCGCCCCGGCGTTGTACTGATCGTTGGCGACCCGGGGCAGCTGGATGCCCACGCTCTCGTACGCGGCCTGGGTGAGCCCGGAGCAGTCGAAGCGTCCGCCCTGCTCAGCGGTACCGGTGCCACCCCAGAGGTAGGGCGTGCCGAGCTTCTCCTGGGCGTAGTTGATCGCCCCGGCCGCCTGCTCGGAGGGGTCGACGCGCCCCACAGGGGCAGCGAAACTCGTCTGCAGTGTGGTGATGGTCTTCACATAGTTCTGGGTCTCCGCATACGGCGGTACGCCCCCGTATTTGATGACGGCGTACGCCCCCGCGTTGTAAGCGGCGAGCATGTTGTGCGTCGGGTCTCCGGGCGCGTCCTTCACGTAGGAGGCGAGCTCGCAGTCGTACGACGCGGCCGATGGAATCGCGTCATTCGGGTCCCATACGTCGCGGTCGCCGTCACCGTCGCCGTCGATTCCGTGCGAGGCCCAGGTTCCGGGGATGAATTGCGCTATCCCTTCCGCCTTTGCCGGACTCTTCGCGTTCGGATTGAATCCGCTCTCCTGGTACAGCTGTGCGGCGAGCAGGGCGGGATTGATGGCGGGGCACAGATTGCCCCACTTCTGCACGAGCGCCGAATACGCGGCCGGCACGGCACCCTTGGCCAGCGCGACGCTCCCGCTGCCCACCCCACCGGCAACGTTCCCGGCGACAAGGTAGACGCCCACGACGAGCAGCATCACGAAGCTGAGGGCGCCCCCGACGGCGACGCTCGCCACGATCCATGCCTTACGCACCGTCAACCGCCCCTCACCGCCCGGGAGTACGCCCACGTCAGTGTAAGGGGGCTACCCACACCCGGCGGTGATCATGACGAAACACGCCGCCGGTCACTAGAAGCCGGAGGAACCGGAAGAACCGGTGGCCTCCCGATACAGCGAAGCAGCCGCGCTCCCGAGCACCGCGCTGTAGGACACGTCATCAGTCGCCCCACCCTGCTCGAACCCCCCGAGTACGCCCACCACTTCCCCTTCCCTGTCCACCCAGGGACTCCCACTCGTACCGTCGGTGAAGCCGGGACACTCGATGCGCTGCTGCGTACGACTCTGCACGGTGGGCCGGTCGGTACAGGTGAGGGGCGCCTCCAGCACGTTGGGATACCCGGTGACGACGACATCGCCGCCCCCGGTCGCCCGCCCCGTGGCGAAAACATTCGCCCCCACCGCGTCCTCCAGATCCTGCCCGCCCTTCGAGGCGACGACGGCAAAGGCGAAGTCGCTGTCCTCGTCGGACCGATCGCTCCAGGCCCCCGGTACATAGGTCTTGGTCACCCGCCACAGCCCGTAGGGCGCCCGGCCGTTCCGATACCCGGGCGCGAAGACGACGTCGGTGTCCCCGTCCCCACTGAGACAGTGCGCGGCGGTAAGAATCAGATCCCGCCCACCACTGCGCACGACGGAAGCCGTACAGAAGTGCCCGCCCTCCAGATCACCACTGAACAAGGCCCCCACCCGAGCACTGGACGGCACCGCCCGGACCACACCGGCAACACCGGCAACACCGAAGGGCTCTGTGACGGCACTGCCGTGGGCAGCACCGGAGACGGAGGTGACGGCGAGCAGCGCGACAACGGGAAGCAGAGCGTGCCACCGGTTGCCACGGAGACGAGTGAGGCGCTTCATCAGGGGCCACTGTCACGCGCGAACGCAAGAAGGGGTACTGCTCCTCGCTGAGAATTCTCCGTGAACCAGTAAAAACGTGAACCCGTGAAAGGTTCATCCCCTGGAGCTGGGGGCCGCCCGCGGAGCTTCGCCGTACACGGGAAAGCCGTCAGTCACGATCTCGACGCCGAACAGCTCGGGCAGCGACACGGACTCCCCGAACCTGCCCGGCAGCACGTCACCGTAGGCGCCGTTGTCCGGGTGGGTGTGAAGGGTCCAGGTGCCCTGCCCGGGATCGATGACAAAGAGAACAGGCACGCGAACGACGGCGTACCAGTCGGCCTTGTCCCTGATGTCCCGGGACTTATCACCCGCAGACCCGTCGCATCCTCGATCCCCCCCCCGGATACAGCTGAACGGCGGCGATCCACAAGGCCGTTTCGATGGAGCGCGGCGGATCGCGACGCCGGCTGAGGCTGAGCGAGCCCGAACCGCCGCGAACCTCGATCACGTCGACGTCGACATCCGCGCCGGGCGGATCGCCCACGGAGGAACTGGCACCCCCAGGGACCGCCACTGCCCGTCGCACCACCCCCGGCAACAGCCGCACCACAAGCCCTGCCTGAACCCCCACCAAACCCCAAACCACCCCACACAACCCCAGACCACTCCACACCGCCCCACGCCAGCTCACACGCTTCTACGCGCGTCCCCGCACGCAAATGTGCACAGGCTGTGGACAACCCGTGTTCATGGTCAAGCCGCCCCCTCCCCCCACCCATCACCCCGTCAGTGATCGGTAACCCAGCAACCCCCTTAAGTCATGCGGAAGTCAGGATTCCGCAACCCATCTTGTTGTCACGTACTCAACAAGCGAAGGTCATCGCGGGCCGCCAACCCGCCGCCGGGGACACCGCACCGGCGGCAAGCACCACTCTGCGGGACCCCCGCGTCACCACCCGCACTGCCCCTGCCAACCCCCTAACAGGAGGCTGTACGTTGCGTACGTCACCCCCCAACAGCCAGTTCACGCACGGCAGATGGCGCCGCATAGGCACCGCAGCCATAGCCACGGCAGCGCTCGCCCTCGCCGGACTCGGTACCGCGGCCCAGGCCGGCGCCGCCACGGCGCCCCAGAAGGTCACCGCCAAGACCATCGCCGCGCAGGTCGCCAAGGCCCACGTGAGCTACACCAGCCAGTGTGCCGCGACCCCGGCGAAGGGCTTCGCGTCCTGCCACGCCCTGCGCGTCACCGGCGGCACCACCGCCTTCCAGGAGGCGCAGGCGGCCAAGAAGGGCGCCGCACCCGCGACCATCAAGCCGAACGCCACCTCGGCCACCCCCACCGGTTACGGCCCCAGCGACCTCCAGGACGCCTACGGACTGACCGCCGCCGCCGACTCCAACGGCTCGGGCGAGACCATCGCGATCGTCGACGCCTACGACGACCCGAACGCCGCCTCGGACCTCGCGGCCTACCGCTCGTACTACGGCCTCTCCGCCTGCACCGTCGCCAACGGCTGCTTCAAGAAGGTCAGCCAGACCGGCTCGACGACCTCCCTCCCCACCGCCGACAGCGGCTGGGCCGGCGAGATCTCCCTCGACCTCGACATGGCCAGCGCGATCTGCCCGAACTGCAACATCCTGCTGGTCGAGGCCAAGTCGTCCTCGATGGCCAACCTCGGTACGGCCGTGAACCGCGCGGTGACCCTGGGCGCCAAGTTCGTCTCCAACAGCTACGGCGGCTCGGAGTCCTCCTCCGACACCAGCTACGACAGCTCGTACTTCAACCACCCCGGCGTCGCCATCACGGTCAGCGCGGGCGACGAGGGCTACGGCGCCGAGTACCCGGCCGCCTCCAGGTACGTCACCTCCGTCGGCGGCACCAAGCTGTCCACCTCCTCCACCACCCGCGGCTGGACCGAGAGCGTGTGGAAGACCAGCAGCACCGAGGGCACCGGCTCCGGCTGCTCCTCGTACGACGCGAAGCCGACCTGGCAGACCGACGCGACCTGCACCAAGCGCATGATCTCCGACGTCTCCGCCGTGGCCGACCCCGCGACCGGCGTCTCGGTCTACGACACCTACGGCGACGGCACCGGCTGGGTCACCTACGGCGGCACCAGCGCCTCCGCCCCGATCATCGCGGGCGTCTACGCCCTCGCCGGCACCCCTGGCAGCAGCGACTACCCGGCCGCGTACCCCTACGCGGCGGCCGGCACCTCGGCGCTCAACGACGTGACGTCGGGCAACAACGGCACCTGCACCACCAGCTACTACTGCACCGCCACGTCCGGCTACGACGGCCCGACCGGCTGGGGCACCCCGCAGGGTCTGGACGCCTTCACCGGCTGAACCAACAGAACCGGCAGAACCGGTAGAACCGGTAGAACCGGTAGAAGGAACAAAAACGCCACCGGAGATCGTGGGGATCACCGGCGGGCACTGGGGAACGGGCCGCGGCTGCCAGCCGCGGCCCGTCGCCATGTCCGAGGTCCGCGATAGCCTGGACTTGGATACGGACCGTCAGAAGCGGTCCGTGACCGCACTGATGGCCACAGCTGACCATCGGTGACTAACGACGGGACCACACCACAGGTTTCGCCCACACCTCATTGCCCGGCGTAACCAGCCGTGATACACAGAGTGACCATACGATCCGTTCAACCCCTCGCACACCGTCCCGCGCTCCCCCCATAGGGTGCCGCGAGAGGCGATGGCAAGGTATTCGTACGAATCCCGCCAATGAATGACGTCAAGTCGACATCCGACAGCGTCATTGTCGGCGAGAATGGACCTGACCTCTGCACTGCGGCAGGGGCGCGCGGAACTACCCGACAGGGGCGGTGACTTACATGTGGCTTGCGGCCGAAAAGGGCGACATCAACACCATCATCGGCGGGATCGCTCCAGACTGGGGCCCCTTCGGCAGCCTGGGCACCGAAGCGAAGACGATGGTCCAGGTCGTGATGGCCGTGGCCATCCTGATGTGCCTGGGCATCGCGATCTGGGGTGCGGCCAAGCAGCGCATCGGCGCCACGGCGCTGCGTGACACCTTCAGCGCGGAACAGGGCAAGGGCCTCATCGTCGCGGGCCTGACGGGCGTGTTCATCATCGGCTCACTCGGCACGCTCTTCACCATCGTGTACGGCATGGCCGTGTAGCCGGCGCCACCCGTGCGTGGCGCGTCTCGTCAGTCGGACGCCGGGCTCGCCCGGTTCTTCCTCCCAACACCCACCCACCCGTCGTGCCCACCGGCTGAGGTTGCGTCTCCCTGATGTCGAGTCACCACACCGCGCCCGCGCGGGAACCAGCACGGCTACCGTCGTACTGTCACGCGTACCCGTACGCGTCGATTCGACACGAGTTCGATACGAGTTCGGTTCGATACGAGTTCGAGGGGACGGGCGCTTGATGAGTCTCGGTGACAACCAGAACAACGGCGACTCCGCGCACCCCGACGACGGCGGCTACGGCGGCACCGGCCAGACCCGGACCCGCTACCACGACCAGGGCAACGGCGGCGTCTACGGCGGCGCGCGGCGCACCAAGTCGTCGAAGGGCACGGTGACAGCCGTCGGCGTGGTCGTCCTGCTGATCGCGGCGATCGCCTTCGCGAACCGCGGAGGAGACGATTCCTCAAAGTCCACGTCTTCGTCCACGGCGGGCAGCGGCTCCAACAGCGACAGCGCGGGCCGGCCCGACACGGCGCCCACCACGGCCTCCGGCGAGCAGCCCGTCACCACGAAGGCCGCCGCCGTCCCGTCCGGGTTCGCACACAACCGGCAGGGCGTCCAGTCCGCGGCGGCCAACTACGCGGTGTCGCTGGGCTCGACGGGCATGTTCCGCAAGGACAGCCGGGACAAGCTCGTCGACACCCTCTTCACCGCCGAGGCCGCCGCCAAACTCAAGACCCCCCTGGACAAGGCCTACTCGGCGAGCCTCCTCGCCAGACTCGGCCTCGACGCCAACGGCAACGCACCCGCGGGCAGCACGTTCGTCTCGCGCGTGACTCCGGTCGGCACGAAGACCGTGGCGTACGGCGGCGCCACCGCCACGGTCGACGTCTGGTACGTCGGCCTGAGCGGCATCGCCGGTGAGAACTCCACCAGCCCGGTCACCTCGTCCTGGAACACCCGGACCTACGACATGCGCTGGTCGGGCGACGACTGGAAGATCGTCTCCTACTCGGAGAAGGCCGGCCCCAACCCGGTCCCCGGCGACGACAAGGCTGCCACCTCAGACGAGATCAGCAAGGCCATCAACGAGTACGGAGGGTTCACCTATGCCCGGTAACACGCCAGCTAGGCCCTACCTCGTGCTCAAGCTCGCCGGCGCACTGACGGCCGTACAGACGACGGCCGTACTCCTGGCATCCCAGGCGTACGCGGCACCGACACCGTCCCCCTCGCCGACGGCGGGCAAAGCGGCATGCAGGCTGCTCACCGGCGATTCCAAGAAGCTCTGCGAGGGCGAGCAGGGCCGCTCGGGCTCCATCACCAGCCCCTCCTCCACCCTCGACCCGTTGTCCTCCCTCGCCAAGGGCTGCGCCGACGCCGCCTCCTGGACGGTCGACAAGCTCAGCGAGGCCGTGAAGGAGACCGCGAACGTCGACTTCACCAACACCAAGTTCCTCCAGCAGTACGCCGTCGTGTTCGCCGCGTCCACCGTCCTGACCCTGGTGCTGTGGCTGCTCGCCGTCTCCAAGCGGGCCGTACGGGGCGTCCCCCTCACCACGGCCATCTCCGAGGCGATCGGCTTCCTCTGGCTGACCGTCCTGGCCTCCGCCTTCACCCCCCTCATCCTCTACACCGTCGTCTCGGCGACCGACGGCGTCACCGAGGTCCTCGCGAGCGCTACGGGCGACCAGACCGACACGTTCTTCGGCACCTTCTCCGGTGCGCTGGCCAAGGGCCAGGACATCGGCGGCGGCCCGGTCATGCTGATCGTGGTGTCCATGGTGTCGATCCTCGCGGCCGGCGTCCTCTGGCTGGAACTCGTCATCCGGGCCGCCCTGCTGTACGTCGGCGCGCTGCTCGGCACGGTCGTGTACGCGGGGCTGGTCGACAAGAACCTGTGGGGGCACGTCCGCCGCTGGGCCGGCATCATGATCGCGGTCATCATGGTCAAACCGGTGATCGCCATCGTGCTGGGCCTGGCAGGCGCCCTCTCCACCAACGACGGCCCGGACGCCTTCTCCGCAGTCGTCTCCGGCCTGTCCATCATTCTGCTCGCCATCTTCGCGAGCGCGATGATCTACCGCTTCGTACCGGGCTTCGGCGACGAGATCGCCAACTCCCGCAACAACCGCATCATGCAGGGCGCCGAAGGCAAGGCCGCCGCTGTCATCAGCTCCCCGGCGACCCTCGTCGCCCAGGGCATCAAGACCCACAGCAGCCGCGCGGACAACAACGGGGGCGGTGGAGGCGGCGGCCAGTCGTCCACCCCGCGCCCGGCCAACCCCGCGTCCGGCGGCGTGGCCGCGCACAGCTCGCGGCCCTCGGGCGGCGGCGGATCTGTCCCCTCCGCCGCACCCCCGCCGCGCAGCCCGCACGCCGGCAACAACAGCAACCGATCCAACCGCCCTGGAGGTGAAGGGCGTTGACGACGGATTCCCATGTCGCCCACATGTCCCACGTGGTCTCGCCCCGCCGTACGTATCTCATCGGCCGTGCCCGGCCGAACGCGATCGTCGGCCGCAACCGCGAATCCGGCGAGATCGCGCTCATCATCGTGGGCGCCTTCCTCGGCATGGTGTCCGGCCTGATCGTCCCCGTTCTGGCCCTGCGCATCGTGCTGCTGACCGGCTTCCCGATGCTGGCACTGGCGGTGGTGTACGTCCCGTACAAGCGCCGCACGTTCTACAAGTGGTTCGAGATCAACCGCAGTTACAAGCGCTCGCTCCGCCAGGGCACGGCCTACCGCAGCTCCGTCATGGAGGCCGGCACCCAGATCGACGGCCGCGAGGTCGAGATCGGCCCGCCCCCGGGCATCGGCCGCATCAACTGGCTCGCGGCCCCGTTCGGCCCGGACGAGATCGCCGTACTCCTGCACGCCGACCGCCGTACGGTGACGGCTGCGATCGAGATCGAGGGCCCGGGTGTCGGCCTGCGCGACAGCGAGGACCAGGAGGCCCTGGTCGACCGCTTCGGCACCCTGCTCAAGCACGTGGCGAACGGCGACGGCTTCGTCACCCGCCTCCAGATGCTCGCCCGCACCCTCCCAGCCGACCCGGACGCCCACGCCAAGGACGTCGCCGTACGCGGCGACGAGAAGTCACCGCAATGGCTGCAGCACTCGTACGACCAGCTGCAGTCCATGGTGTCGACGAGCAGCGAGCAGCACCGCGCCTACCTCGTCGCCTGTATGCACTTCAACCGCGAACTCGCCGCCGAGGCCCACACGATGGCCCGCGCGGCACGTCCGCAAGGCGGCAGGAAGATCGACCGGGACGCGGGCCTCGCGGTGGTCATGGCCCGCGAACTGACGGACATCTGCTCCCGGCTCCAGGAGGCGGACATCCGCGTCCGCCAGCCCCTCGGCCAGGGCAGGCTCGCCTCCCTCATCCACTCCATGTACGACCCGGACCACCCGATCGACCACCTCCAGGCGATGACGAAGCGCAACGCCTGGCCGGCCGAACTGGACGCCATGGAGCCGACGTACCTCCAGGCGAAGACCCGCGAGTCGTCGACGCGCGCCCCCTGGTGCCACTCCACCGCGTGGGTGAAGGAATGGCCGATGACCCCGGTGGGCGTCAACTTCCTCGCCCCGCTCCTGGTCCACACTCCGGACGTCATCCGCACGGTGGCGGTCACGATGGACCTGGAACCCACCGAAGTGGCCATCGAACGCATGCTCACCGAAAAGACCAACGACGACGCGGAGGCGAGCCGCGCCGCCAAGATGAACCGCACGGTCGACCCCCGCGACGTGGCCTCCCACAACCGCATCGACCAGCGCGGCGAAGACCTCGCGAGCGGCGCGGCCGGCGTGAACCTGGTCGGCTACATCACCGTCTCCTCCCGCTCACCGGAGGCCCTGGCGCGCGACAAGCGCACGATCAGAGCGTCGGCGGGCAAGTCGTACCTGAAGCTGGAGTGGTGCGACCGAGAGCACCATCGAGCGTTCGTCAACACACTCCCGTTCGCCACCGGAATCCGAAGGTAGGGCTGATGCGCTGATGCGGGATCCGCTGACCGCCCTCACCGACACCTTCACGTCCTTCCTCTTCGGCAAGATCGAGTCGACCCGCCTGCCCGTCCGCACCTCCACGGGCCAGGCCCAGGCCGTCTACCTTCCCACGGCCGCCCCCGGCCTCGGCGACTCCGGCGTCATCATCGGCCGCGAGGTGTACTCCGGGAAGGGCTACATCTACGACCCCTTCCAGCTGTACGGCCAGCAACTCCCCGCCCCGCACTGGCTGGTGCTCGGCGAATCGGGCAACGGCAAATCAGCCCTGGAGAAGACCTACGTCCTACGCCAACTCCGCTTCCGGGACCGCCAGGTGGTCGTCCTGGACGCGCAGGGCGAGGACGGTGTCGGCGAATGGAACCTCATCGCGGAGGAGTTGGGGATAACCCCCATCCGCCTGGACCCGATGGCCGCCCTGGACATGGGTATCCGCCTGAACCCCCTCGACCCCGCGATCACGACAACAGGCCAGTTGGCGCTCCTCCGTACGATCATCGAAGTGGCGATGGGCCACGGCCTGGACGAACGCGCCGGCTTCGCGTTGAAGGTCGCGCACTCCTACGTCAACGAGACGATCGTCGAACGCCAGCCAGTACTGACGGACATCGTCGAGCAACTCCGCCACCCCGAACCGGAGTCGGCGGAAGCGATGAACGTCGCCCTGGACGACGTACGGGCCTGGGGCCTCGACGTGGCCCTGGTCATCGACCGCCTGGTCGACGGTGACCTACGAGGCATGTTCGACGGCCCAACGACGATCGGCATCGACCTCGACGCCCCCCTGATCGTCTTCGACCTGTCCCACATCGACCGCAACTCCATCGCCATGCCGATCCTCATGGCGATCATCGGCGTATGGCTGGAGCACACCTGGATCCGCCCCGACCGGAAGAAGCGCATCTTCCTGGTCGAGGAGGCCTGGCACATCATCAGCAGCCCGTTCGTCGCCCAACTCTTCCAGCGCCTCCTCAAGTTCGGCCGACGACTGGGCCTGTCGTTCGTGGCGGTCGTCCATCACCTCTCGGACGTAGTGGACGGAGCAGCGGCAAAGGAAGCCTCGGCGATCCTGAAAATGGCGTCGACGAGGACGATCTACGCCCAGAAGGCCGACGAGGCGAGGGCAACGGGTCGCGTCATCGGCCTACCGCGCTGGGCGGTGGAAATCATCCCGACCCTGACACCGGGCATCGCCGTCTGGGACGTCAACGGCAACGTCCAGGTCGTCAAACACCTCGTCACGGAGACGGAACGCTCCCTCGTCTTCACCGACCGGGCGATGACGGAGTCGTCCCGCGACCTCGAACTGACCGACGACGCCCTGAGAGCCGCCGAACTGGAGGCCGAGGAACGCGCGGCGGCCTTCGTCGAACAGCACCTCAGCGACCTCGACGACTCCCCCGAGTCCACGGTGGCGTGACCCGATGAGACCGGACGAACGGCACGGAGGCGACCAGCGACAGGGCCAACGCGGTGTCTCCGACGGCCTGTTGGTCGGCCTGATCGGGTTCCTCCTCGGCCTGACGGTACTGGTCTGGGGGGCAACAGGCCTCGCGGCCCTGCTCTCCCACGGCGCCTGGCCCCAGGGCGTCACCTTCACCCGCACTCCGGAGGCGCTCCGCCACCTGATCACGGAGCCACGCGACATGCCGGGCGCCTGGCCCCGGACACCGGCGGGACAGCTCTCGGGCTGGGGACTGTTCTGGGGCCTGTTCATCGGCCAGCTGATGATTCTGTCCGTCCTGGCGGTGTTCGCGGTCGGCACCCTGGCCCGCTGGAAGTCGGTACGGACGGCGAGAAGAGCGTCGCCCGGGCACCCACACCACGAGGTCGACGACGAGGTCGAGGTCGAGGTCCCGGTGCAACGTACGGAACCGCCGGTGGTCGAGATGGAGCCGGTGGTCGAGATGGAGAAGGCCGCCGAGGAGACTCCGCCGGCACAGACCCCCTCGACGCCCACCCTGGCAACGGACAGCAAACGGGTGGGCGGGTGGGAAACAATCTTTTTCGGCACCCAAGACACCCGCACCCACCCCGCAACCCAAGCCATCCAGGACGCCGAGGGCCCCGCCCTCATCGTCACTTCCAACCCCACCCTCTGGCAGGACACCAAGGACGCCCGAGCCAAACTCGGCCCCGTCCTCCTCTACGACCCCACCCACCTCTGCGACACCCCGTCCCGCCTCCACTGGCCCCCCACCACAGGCTGCGAGGACAGACCCACCGCAGCAGCGAGAGCAACCGCCCTCCTCACCCCGGTCCGTCCCACGGCAAAGATCGACCAGACAACGACCGAAACCGCCGAAACACTGCTCCGCAGCTACCTCCACGCCGCCGCGATAGACGCCCGCACGGTCCGCCACGTACACCGCTGGTCCCAGGGCACAAACGTCCAGGAAGCCGTACGCATCCTCCGGACCAACCCCAAGGCGGCCCCGGGCGCCGCCGGCGAACTCGAGGCAGCCCTCACCGCACACCCCGAACGCCGCGACATCGCCCAGGAGTTGACGAGCCGAGCCCTCGCCGCGCTCTCGACGGTGAACATCCGCGAGGCCTGCACGGCGAACCGAAGTGATGCCCTCGTGCTGGATTCCTTCATCGCCGAAGGGGGCACGCTCTATGTGGTCGGTGAACCGATCGAGGACCCCAGAACGAACCCGGGCGCGATGCCCCTCCTTACGGCACTGACCGCAAGCGTGGTCGAGCGCGGCCGGCGCATGGCCGAACGGTCATCCTCCGGTCGCCTCGACCCACCAATGACGCTCGTCCTGGACGACGTCGCGGCGGTCGCGCCACTACCCCAGCTCCCGGAACTGCTCACCACCGGAGCAGACCGCGGCATGCCAACCCTGGCCCTGCTCCGATCAAGAGAACAACTCCGAGCAAGATGGCCGCACCACGACCTACGGGTGTGACTCCCGCTCCATCACGAACTCCAACTCCACCTCGGAGCCCTCGCCCAACGGCACGGTGACCCCGCTGGGTACGAATCCCACGCGCCGATAGAACCGCTGCGCACGCGCGTTGTCCTGATGCACGATCAACCGCACCCGCTCAACGCCCGCGGCCTCCCAGGCCCACTCCAGAGCCGCGTCGAAGAGCACATCGGTCAGCCCGTACCCCCGATGCTCGGGCAGCATGAACACCCCGACAATGTGCCCCTGCCGCTGCTCGACAGCGACCCCGGTCCAATCAGTGGTCCCAGGCTCCTCGACAAGCACGACGAGCCCCCCGACCCACTCCCCGTCGGGCCCCTCCGCAATGATCTGCTGAGCACCGGTCGCCCCCTCGGCACCTCGCTGGGCCCGCTCCTGCCAGAAGGAATCAGGCCGGCCCACAGCCTCCTCGTACGTCTCCAGGAAGGCGAGATGCGCGACGGGATCTCGCAGGGCAGCCAGCCGAAGCTTCTTGGCGGCACGCCACTCGTCCGCCCGCACAGACCTAACCACAAAACTGCTCATAGAGATCACGGTAGTGCCCTGCGGAAAACCGGAAAACAAAAAACCCCCGCACTCGAAAGTGCGGGGGTTTTCGTAATATTTGTTCGGCGGTGTCCTACTCTCCCACAGGGTCCCCCCTGCAGTACCATCGGCGCTGTGAGGCTTAGCTTCCGGGTTCGGAATGTAACCGGGCGTTTCCCTCACGCTATGACCACCGAAACA
>NZ_JAAGLT010000035.1 GCF_010548275.1 Streptomyces sp. SID12488 | reverse complement strand
TCGCGGGGCTCCAGGTGGCCAAGTCCCTTAAGCCATCGAGTGGTCTCGCCCATGACAGCCATACCCAGAGCCCCTGGGTCCTCCGATCTTACGAATGACCAGAGCAACCACTCTTGAAAGGTAGGACAGCCTCATGACCACGAACCCTGTCACGGTCCCGCCGTTCTCCGTCGTCTCCGGTGAGCAGGTCCAACAGGCCCTGCAGGGGAGGGAGTCGGACGTCGTCGACCTGGTCGAGACGGTGTACCGGCTGCACGGGGCCGGGGACTCGGTGAACCCGCCCTCGTACTTCCTGCGGTTCCCGGACCGTCCGTCGTCGCGCATCATCGCGCTGCCCGCGTCGATCGGCGGGGACGTGCACGTGGACGGGCTGAAGTGGGTCTCCAGTTTCCCGGAGAACGTGGCGGCCGGGATTCCGCGGGCGTCGGCCGTGCTGATCCTCAACGACCACGACACGGGCTATCCGTTCGCCTGCCTGGAGAGCTCCATCATCAGCGCCTCCCGCACAGCGGCCTCGGCCGCGCTGGCCGCCGACCGGCTGAGCCGGGGACGCGCCCGGCCCACGCGCGTGGGGTTCGTCGGCACCGGGCTCATCGCCCGCTACATCCACACCTATCTGGCCGCCACCGGCTGGGAGTTCGACGAGACGGGCGTGTACGACCTGTCCGCCGACAGCGCGACCGGCTTCCGGGGCTATCTGGAGCGGTCGGACGGGGCCGGCAAGGTCACCGTGCACGACAGCGCCGAACAGCTCGTCAGGTCGAGCGACCTGCTGGTGTTCGCCACCGTCGCCGCGAAACCGCACATCCACGACGTGTCGTGGTTCGACCACCATCCGCTCGTCCTGCATGTCTCGCTCCGCGATCTCGCTCCCGAGATCCTGCTCGCCTCGGCGAACTTCGTGGACGACGTCGAGCACTGCCTGAAGGCGGAGACCTCGCCGCATCTGGCCGAACAGCTCACCGGCTGCCGTGAGTTCATCGACGGCACGCTGGACGACGTACTCACCGGGCGCACGAGGGTCCCGGTGGACCGGCCGGTGGTGTTCTCGCCCTTCGGCCTCGGAGTGCTCGACCTCGCCGTCGGCAGGTTCGTCCACGACGAGGTGGCCCGCCGCGGCGAACTGCGTGTCGTCGACAACTTCTTCCACGAACTGCGCCGGCACGGCTGAACCCTCCCGGGGGGGGGTCGGTCGCAGCGCCCGGTCACCGGGTGCGGTGCCACAGATCAGGCGGGCCGAGCACAGGTGCGCCGCACACAGGGGGACAACATGCCAGTCATTTCCCAGCCATCGGACTTCAACGAGGATGAGCTCTACGTCGACCTCCGGGCCACCGTGGGCATCCCCCTCTATCTGAAGTGCGAGGGCTTCAACTTCGCCGGTTCGATCAAGATGAAGGCCGCCTACGAGATGGTGACGGCCGCCGAACGGGACGGCAGGCTGCGTCCGGGCTCCGTTCTCGTGGAGTCCTCCTCGGGCAACCTGGGCGTGGCGCTCAGTGTCCTCGCGGCGAGCCGGGGATACCGGTTCCTGTGCGTGACGGACTCCCGCTGCAACGCGCAGGCGATCCGTCTGATGGAGGCGCTGGGCAGCCGGGTGCACGTCATCGACCAGCCCGACCTGCACGGCGGTTTCCTGGGCGCCCGGATCGGGTACGTCCGCGCGCTGTGCGCCTCTGACGAGCGGTATGTCTGGCTCAACCAGTACGCCAACGACGGGAACTGGCGGGCGCACTACCGTACGACGGCTCCCGCCATCGCCCGCCGGTTTCCGGGCCTGGACGTCCTGTTCGTCGGCGCCGGGACCACCGGCACGCTGATGGGCTGCGCGCGCTGGTTCTGGCAGTGGAACCGGCGGGTGCGGATCGTCGCCGTGGACGCCGTCGGCTCGGTCACCTTCGGGGGTCCGCCCGGGCCCCGGATGATCCCGGGCCTGGGCACGAGCGTACGGCCGCAGCTGCTCGACGAGTCGTACATCGACGAGGTGATCCACGTCGAGGAACCGGACGCTGTGCGCGTCTGCCACCGGCTGGCCTCCCGGGGCTTCCTGTTCGGCGGGTCCACGGGCACGGTGATCAGCGGGGCGACCGAGTGGCTGGACCGGCACGACGGCCGCGACCTCACCGCGGTGGCCATCGCACCGGACCTCGGCGAGCGCTACCTCGACACCGTGTACCACCCCGGCTGGCTGGAGGCCCTCCAGGGCGAGCAGGCCGCCGGCCAGAACCTGGCGTCCCGCGCCTCCGACGAACTGGCGGCACTCTCCCGGCCGGCCTGACGGGTGGGAACGGTCGAGGCCTGGTTCGCTCGATCGTGTGACCGTCCGCTCGCGGGCCTGCGGAGTCCTGGGCCGGTCGGGCCGACGTGGTCGTGCGACCTGGGACACCGGGTACGGCGTCTGGGGCTCGCCTCCGGCCGTACCCGACCGGCCAGGTCGTGAGGGCGGGGCGTGCGGCTGAACGGGATCGCTCCTGGTCAGTCAGCAGGGACGGTAGGTTCCTTGTATGGCAGCCAGCACCCACACCGTGACCAACCAGGTGCCGCCCCTGGTCGGATATGACGTGTTCACCGCCGACAAGGCCCTGGTCGCGGCCGTCGAGCGGCACCTGGACCCCGGGCTTCTGGAGGAGGCCCGGGACGACCTCTCCGGGCTGGGACAGTCCGCCGGGTCGGCACAGGTGCAGGAATGGGGAGCGCTCGCCAACGAGAACCCCCCGAAACTGCGGACGCACGACCGGTACGGCAACCGGATCGACGAGGTGGAGTTCCATCCGGCCTGGCACCGGCTGCTCGGCAAGGGCGTCTCGGCCGGGATGACGGCGGCCTGGACACGGCCGGGCGGGCATGTGCGGCGGGCCGCGGGGTTCGTGGTCTGGTCGCAGGCCGAGGCGGGCCACGGCTGCCCGCTGTCGATGACCCACGCGGCGGTGCCCGCGCTGCGCACCGACCCGGCGCTCGCCGCCGAGTGGGAGCCCCGGCTGACGTCCACCGTGTACGAGGAGGGGCTCGGGCCGGCGGACCGGAAGACCGGTGTGCTCTTCGGGATGGGTATGACGGAGAAGCAGGGCGGGAGCGACGTACGGGCCAACACGACCGTCGCGAGGCCGCTCGCCGAGGACGGGACGTACGAGCTGACGGGCCACAAGTGGTTCTGCTCGGCGCCCATGTCGGACGGCTTCCTGGTGCTGGCGCAGGCCCCCGGCGGCGTGACCTGCTTTCTACTGCCGCGCGTGCTGGAGGACGGCACGCGCAACGAGTTCCGGATCCAGCGGCTCAAGGACAAGCTGGGCAACCGGTCCAATGCCTCCGCCGAGGTCGAGTTCGACGGGACGTGGGTGCGCCGGGTCGGGGACGAGGGGCGCGGGGTGCGCACCATCATCGAGATGGTCTCGGCGACCCGGCTCGACTGCGTGCTCGGCGCCGCCGCGCTGATGCGGCAGGCGGTCGCCCAGGCCGTCCACCACTGCGCGTACCGCGAGGCCTTCGGCGGAAAGCTCGTCGACAAGCCGCTGATGCGCAACGTACTGGCCGATCTGGCCCTGGAGTCGGAGGCGGCCACGACGCTCGCGCTGCGGCTGGCCGCCGCCTATGACGACGGGGGCGAGCAGGAACGGGCCTTCCTGCGGCTCGCGTTGCCGGCCGCGAAGTACTGGGTGACGAAACGCTGCACCCCGCTGGTGGTGGAGGCGTCGGAGTGCCTGGGCGGCAACGGCTATGTCGAGGAGTCGGGTATGCCCCGGCTGCTCCGCGAGTCGCCGCTCAACTCGATCTGGGAGGGCGCCGGGAACGTACAGGCGCTGGATGTGCTGCGGGCGATCCAGCGGGAGCCCGCCGCGCTCAACGCGTTCCTCCAGGAGGTCGGGAAGGCGCGCGGAGCCGACCACCGCCTGGACGGTGCCATCAAGGACCTGCTGACCGAACTCGCCGACCTGGACGGCATCGAGGGCCGGGCACGGCGGCTGGTCGAGCGGATCGCGCTGGTGCTCCAGGGCTCACTGCTGGTCCGGTTCGCACCGCCGGAGACCGCCGACACGTTCTGCGCCTCGCGTCTGGGCGGCGACTGGGGCAACGCCTTCGGTACCCTCCCGCACACCCTGGACCTGGCGTCGGTCGTGGAGCGGGCCCGGCCGGTGGCGTAACCACCCGGCCGCTCATGTGGCGGAGGTGGTGCTGCGCCGACACGGCACCACCCCCGCCCACTTGCCCCGCATCGATCGGGAGCACGGACGCCGCGCTGGCGGCGTCGCCCAAGTTTCAGACACCGCAGGGCGGTTCACCAGGGTTGCAGGGGGTTGCAACTTGTTGGCGGCTGTGTGCGGACTGTAGTCCTCCGCTCCCCTGGGGCGGCACCATAAGACATCCAATCAATACGGGTCGGGAGGACACAGTGGGGAATCCGCCGATGGACGTCGCGCAACTCGCCGCTCGGGACGCGGCGCAGGCGGCGCGGCTGCTCAGCGACGTACGCGCGGCCCGCCTGACCGGCCGGCGACCGCTCCAGGCTCCCCGCCCGGTGATCGGCCAGTCCTGGGACCGCATGCTGCGCAGCGGCGTCGACCCCGACCACGGCGTCCGGACAGGGCTGCTGACCCACGAGGAGCTGGAGCGGCGGCGCGAGACCTCCCGGCTGCGGCATGTCCTCCCGGTGCTGCGACAGGGGCTGTTGTCGGTCGCGGACGCCACCCAGCACATCATGCTCGTCGCGGACGAGAACGGCACGGTGCTGTGGCGCGAGGGCAGTACACCGGTGCTGCGCAGGGCCGACAGGTTCGGGATAGAGCCCGGCGCCGACTGGGCCGAGGAGGTCGTCGGCACCAACGGCGTGGGCACGCCGGCGGTCGCCCGGCGCCCCGTACAGGTCTTCGCCTCCGAGCACTTCGTACGGTCGCTCGCCACCTGGACGTGCACGGGCGCCCCCATCCTGGACCCCCGCGACGGCAGGCTGATCGGCGTGGTGGATGTCAGCGGCCCGCTGGAGACCGTGCACCCCGCCACGCTCGCCTGGGTCGACTCGGTCGCCAAGCTCGCCGAGGCGCGGCTGCGGGAGCGGCACCACCAGTCGCTGGAGCGGCTGCGCTCGGCGGCGGCGCCGGTGCTGGCGCGGCTCGGTGGGCGGGCCCTGGCGGTGGACCGGGACGGCTGGACGGCCGCGGTCACCGGCCTGCCGTACACGAACCGTGTCGCTCTGCCCAAGGCGCTGTCCCCGGGCCGCCGCCTGCTGCCGGTGCTGGGAGCGTGCGCGGTGGAACCGCTGGCCGGCGGCTGGCTGATCCGCGCCGCGGACGAGCCCGAGCCGCACGGCGCCTCCCGGATCGTCCTGGACCTGCGCAGACCGCGTCGCTGGTCGGTGGCGGTGTCGGGCCCCGCGGGTTCCTGGACCCACGAACTGAGTCCGCGGCACGCCGAGTTGCTCTACCTCATGGCCCTGCACCCCACCGGCCGCAGCGCGGCGGGCCTGGCCGACGACGTGTTCGGCGATCCGGCCCGCACGGTGACCGTACGCGCGGAGATGTCGCGGATACGGCGATATCTCGGGGAATTCCTCGACCACCGCCCGTACCGCTTCAGCCAGGACGCGGAGGTGACCCTCCTCCTCCCGGACGATTCCCGCGACCTCCTGTCCCACTCGACGGCGCCGGCGGTGGTCCAGGGCCGGGAAGCGGAGAAGGCCACAGGGGTTTGGACGGCGCCGGACGACACAAAGTGACCCGGCCGTGACGCCGGGGTGAGGAAACGCGGCCGAACGACCCCTGGAGGCAACACAGGGGTAAGGATTCCGGCGTATTCGACCAGGCTCGGCGCCCCCTGACGTACCATCCATCCCACGGCCCCCCACACTGCGACTCCGGTTCAACGTACGGAACGCGAGCCGCAGTTGGCCTGCCTCGGGAGGATGTAATGACGTATCGCGGCAGACACCGCAGGCAGAGAAGGGGCAGAGCGCTGCGCGGCGTTCTCGCCGGAACGGCCCTCGCTCTGACCGCCGCGGCCACCTTCGTCAGTGCCTCCCAGGCGGTGAGCAGCGACAACCCGGGGCCCCTGAGATCCATCACCTCCGCCGCCGAGTTGAAGGACTTCCAGCTCAAGGAGCATCTGGCGTCGAAGCGTTCGCTCGACCGGCTGGCCACCTCCATGGGCGGCACGGTGGGTGTGAGCACCGTCCTGGAACACACCAACCGCACGCTGCACGGCTCGGCCGGGTGCGCCCCCACCGAGACCGAGGCGCTGCCCGTCGCACCGACGGCCACCCGTGCGTACTGCTGGGACGAGGCCGACTCGGCCAGTCAGCGCTGGCTGCCGCAGTCCGTCACCACCTCCGGCGACGCGGACGAGGACGGCCGCTGGGGTGCCAACCGGGTGATCCTCTCCGGCTGGACGCACAACGACGCCAAACCGGACGAGCCCGAGGTCTCGCAGGGTCTCGCGCGGGTCGCCGTCATCGACGCGAACGACCTGTCCGACATGACGTACCGCTGGGTGCTCCTGGTCGTCCCCACGGAGGACGGCTCGGACTACCGCAAGCTGGCCTCCTCGATCTCCGGCATGGTCTGGTACCAGGACAAGCTGCTGGTCACCGCCTCGCCCACGGACACCGACCGTAAGTCCCTGTACGTCTACGACATGAACCGCATCCAGCGTGCCTCGGTCGACAGCCCTGCGGTCGGCCGGGTCCCCGGCGGCTGGTCGGCGCACGGGTACGGGTATGTCATGCCCGCCGTCGCCTCGTACAGCCTGACCGGTGGCGCGTGCGATCCGGCGGCCGACGACCGCACCCCCTGTTTCGGCTCCCTCTCGCTGGACCGCAGCTCCACGCCCGACAGCCTGGTCGCGAGCGAGTCGGTCGCGGCCGGCGCCGATCAGCGCAGCCGCCTCTGGCGCTACTCGTTCAGCCGCGCGGGCGACCGCTCCGGCCTTCTCGGCGCCAATGTCTTCGGCCGTGTGAACGCGGTGGAGGCCTACTCGACGAAGGCCACCGGCATCCAGGGCGTGTTGTCCTACCGGTCGGCGGGCGACGAGAAGGCGGACTGGTACGTCGGTCTCGCCCCCGGCGCCAAGGACCGGCACGGCACCCTGTGGCGGCTCGACTCCGAGGGCGCGAAGGCCGCCCGCTGCGGCTCCGACGACGAGTCCCGCCGCTGCTGGGGCGAACATGCCGAGTCCCTCTCCTACTGGGAGGGCACCGGCGAACTCTGGTCCCAGACACAACGGGCGGCGGACGAACACTCCGGCTGGCGCGGCACACCGGTCCCGGAACGGGTCCTGTACGCCGTCCCTCTGTCATCGATCACCGGTTCCCTGAAATAGTCGGGTGCGCGCCAGCGCCCCGACAGGGGCGCGGGGCTGTACCCATTCGCGGCTCCGCCGCGGGGCGCGACAAGCCCCCACCGGGCCCGCAGCAGAACGAACCATGATTCCCTGGCCGCTATGAGCAACATCGCCGTGACCACCTGGTCCCTGGAACAGACCGCGCCGACCGACCTGCTGCCCGCAGCCGGGCCCGGCGGGGACGTACGGATCGTCCGCGCCGAAGTACCCTCACCGGAGTTCAGCCGCTACCTCTACGCGTCCGTCGGCGGCGACATCCGCTGGACCGACCGGCTGACCTGGACGTACGCCCGCTGGCAGGAGTATCTGGAGCGCCCGGGCGTGGAAACCTGGGTCGCCTACGACCGCGGCACCCCGGCGGGCTACGTGGAGTTCGAGCCCCAGGACGACGGGGCCGTGGAGATCGTCTACTTCGGGCTGATCCGCGCCTTCCGGGGCCGACGCATCGGCGGACACCTGCTGGCGTACGGGGCCGCCCGGGCCTGGGACCTCGGGGAACGGTGGCCGGGGCTGGCGCCGACGAAGCGGGTCTGGCTGCATACATGCAGCAAGGACGGGGAGCACGCGATGGACAACTACCTGCGCCGCGGCTTCACCCTCTTCGACACCAAGGTCGAGGAGGAGAAGGAGGTGGCCGCGCCCGGACCCTGGCCGGGGGCGCACCGTATCTGACCTGGTCAGGAACGGTCGGCTGCCGGGCGTTCGGCCTGTCGTGAACGCGCCCTGTGATCGATGACACCCTCGTCTCATCGTACGAGACAAGGGTGTCCGCATGACGGACAATGCTGGACTGTGTCCAGATCGCCGTGACACGCTTCCGTCATGTCTGGAACTGGGATTGCCTTGGTGAGTCGGCGGCACGTCGACCTCGGCCGCATGTCCAGCGCCATCTGTCCGGCGAGCTGACGTCCCTTCAGCATCGCCGCTTCCTCCCCCTTGCCTCAGCCTGCGCAGAGCCGCGCCAGTCTGACCGTGCGCCCGTACGCGCAGGTAAGAGCCGCTTTCCGCCTGTCCGAAGGACGAAGAATCATGGCCGCCACCCCGCAGAACCCTGCCGCCGCGCCCCGCCGCAAGGTGAGCCGTCACCGTGGTGAGGGTCAGTGGGCCGCGGGACACTTCACCCCGCTCAACGGGAACGAGCAGTTCAAGAAGGACGACGACGGTCTCAATGTGCGGACACGCATTGAGACGATCTACTCCAAGCGGGGCTTCGACTCGATCGACCCCAACGATCTGCGCGGCCGGATGCGCTGGTGGGGCCTGTACACCCAGCGCAAGCCCGGCATCGACGGCGGCAAGACCGCGATCCTGGAGCCGGAGGAGCTGGACGACAAGTACTTCATGCTGCGCGTCCGGATCGACGGCGGCCGGCTCACCACCGAGCAGCTGCGGGTCATCGGCGAGATCTCGCAGGAGTTCGCGCGCGGCACGGCCGACCTCACGGACCGGCAGAACGTCCAGTACCACTGGATCCGCATCGAGGACGTCCCGGAGATCTGGAACCGGCTCGAGGCGGTCGGCCTGTCCACCACCGAGGCCTGCGGTGACACACCCCGCGTCATCCTCGGTTCGCCGGTCGCCGGGATCGCCGAGGACGAGATCATCGACGGCACGCCCGCCATCGAGGTGATCCAGCGCCGAATCATCGGCAACAAGGACTTCTCGAACCTGCCCCGCAAGTTCAAGTCGGCGATCTCCGGCTCACCGCTGCTCGACGTGGCGCACGAGATCAACGACATCGCGTTCGTCGGCGTGGAGCACCCCGAGCACGGCCCCGGTTTCGACGTCTGGGTCGGCGGCGGCCTGTCCACCAACCCGAAGATCGGCCAGCGCCTGGGCGCCTGGGTCCCGCTGGACGAGGTCCCGGACGTCTACGAGGGCGTCATCTCGATCTTCCGCGACCACGGCTACCGGCGGCTGCGCACCCGCGCCCGCCTGAAGTTCCTGCTCGCCGACTGGGGCGTCGAGAAGTTCCGCCAGGTCCTGGAGGACGACTACCTGAAGCGGAAGCTGACCGACGGCCCGGCCCCGGCCCAGCCCGTCGAGCGCTGGCGCGACCACGTCGGCGTGCACCGCCAGAAGGACGGCCGCTTCTACGTCGGATTCGCCCCGCGCGTCGGCCGCGTGGACGGCACGATCCTCACGAAGATCGCCGAACTCGCCGAGGCCCACGGCTCGGGCCGCCTCAGCACCACCGTCGAGCAGAAGATGATCGTGCTCGACGTCGAGGAGGGGCAGGTCGACTCGCTCGTCGAGGGCCTGCAGGCCCTCGACCTGACCGTCAACCCGTCCCCGTTCCGGCGCGGCACGATGGCCTGCACCGGCATCGAGTACTGCAAGCTCGCGATCGTCGAGACGAAGGCGCGCGGCGCCTCCCTGATCGACGAACTGGAGCGCCGTATCCCGGAGTTCGACGAGCCGATCACCATCAACATCAACGGCTGCCCGAACGCCTGCGCCCGTATCCAGGTCGCGGACATCGGTCTCAAGGGCCAGTTGGTCCTGAACGACGCGGGCGAGCAGGTCGAGGGCTTCCAGGTCCACCTGGGCGGCGCCCTCGGACTGGAGGCCGGTTTCGGCCGCAAGGTCCGTGGTCTGAAGGTGACTTCGGACGAGCTGCCGGACTACGTCGAGCGCGTGCTGAAGAACTTCCAGGCGGAGCGCGAGGACGGCGAGCGGTTCGCCACATGGGCCTTGCGGGCCGGCGAGGAGTCCCTCTCATGAGTGAGCGCGCCGCCCCCTTCTACTGCCCCTACTGCGGCGACGAGGATCTGCGCCCGAACGAACAGGGCCACGGCGCCTGGGAATGCGGAGCCTGCAACCGAGCCTTCCAGTTGAAGTTCCTCGGGCTGCTCGCCCGGGGGCTTCAGCACAAGGAAGTTGGAGGGGACGAGATATGACGACGATTCAGAAAGACCGTACGACCGACGACTTGAAGGCGCTCGCCGAGCAGGCGGGACGTGACCTGGAGGACGCCTCCGCACTGGAGATCCTCACGTGGGCCACGGCCACCTTCGGTGAGAGCTTCTGTGTGACCTCCTCCATGGAGGACGCGGTGGTCGCCCACCTCGCCTCCCGCGTCATGCCCGGTGTGGACGTCGTGTTCCTCGACACCGGCTACCACTTCCCCGAGACCATCGGCACCCGTGACGCCGTCGAGGCCGTGATGGACGTCCGCGTCCTCACCCTCACCCCCGTCCAGACGGTCGCCGAACAGGACGCCGAGTACGGGCCGAAGCTGCACGACCGCGACCCCGACCTGTGCTGCGCACTGCGCAAGGTCGAGCCCCTGGAGCGGGGCCTCAAGGGGTACGCGGCCTGGGCGACCGGCCTGCGCCGCGACGATTCCCCGACCCGGGCGAACACCCCGGTCGTCGGCTGGGACGAGAAGCGGCAGAAGGTCAAGGTCTCCCCGATCGCCCGCTGGACGCAGGACGACGTGGACGCGTACGTCGCCGAACACGGCGTACTCACCAACCCGTTGCTGATGGACGGCTATGCGTCCGTCGGCTGCGCGCCCTGCACCCGCCGGGTGCTGGAGGGCGAGGACGCGCGCGCCGGCCGCTGGGCGGGCCGCGGCAAGACCGAGTGCGGGCTGCACGGCTGATGAACCAGACCGAGACCGCGATCCCCGAGGACCAGGAGATACCAGTGACGACCGGAGCCACCGTTTGGCTCACGGGTCTGCCGAGCGCCGGCAAGACCACCATCGCGTACGAACTGGCCGGCCGGCTGCGCGAGGAGGGCCACCTCGTCGAGGTGCTGGACGGCGACGAGATCCGTGAGTTCATCTCGGCGGGCCTCGGCTTCAGCCGCGAGGACCGGCACACGAACGTGCAGCGCATCGGCTTCCTGGCCGAACTGCTCGCCCGTAACGGCGTCAAGACGCTGGTCCCGGTGATCGCGCCGTACGCGGACAGCCGCGAGGCCGTGCGCAAGCGGCACCAGGAGAGCGGCGCCGCGTATGTCGAGGTGCATGTGGCGACCCCGGTCGAGGTGTGCTCCGTACGCGATGTGAAGGGTCTGTACGCCAAGCAGGCCGCGGGCAAGCTGACCGGACTCACCGGGGTCGACGACCCGTACGAGGAACCCGAGACGCCGGATCTGCGGATCGAGTCGCAGGACCAGACCGTCCAGGAGTCCGCGGCGGCCGTCCACGCGCTGCTCGCCGAGAGGGGACTGGCATGACGGCGACCGCCGCCAAGGCGCACGGGGGCGCCACCGATGCCCCGTACACCCTCTCCCACCTGGACGCCCTCGAGTCCGAGGCCGTGCACATCTTCCGTGAGGTGGCGGGTGAGTTCGAGCGGCCGGTGATCCTTTTCTCCGGCGGCAAGGACTCGATCGTCATGCTGCATGTGGCGCTGAAGGCGTTCGCCCCGGCCTCGGTCCCGTTCTCGCTGCTGCACGTCGACACCGGGCACAACTTCCCCGAGGTGCTGGAGTACCGCGACCGGGCGGTGGCGGCTCACGGGCTGCGGCTGCATGTCGCCTCCGTGCAGGAGTACATCGACCGCGGGGTACTCAAGGAGCGGTCGGACGGGACTCGCAACCCGCTCCAGACGCTGCCGCTGACGGAGAAGATCCAGGCCGAGAAGTTCGACGCCGTGTTCGGTGGCGGGCGGCGCGACGAGGAGAAGGCCCGGGCGAAGGAACGGGTGTTCTCGCTGCGGGACGAGTTCTCGCAGTGGGACCCGCGCCGGCAGCGCCCGGAGCTGTGGAACCTCTACAACGGGCGGCACGCGCCCGGTGAGCACGTCCGTGTCTTCCCGCTCTCCAACTGGACCGAGCTGGATGTCTGGCAGTACATCGCCCGTGAGGGCATCGAGCTGCCGGACATCTACTTCGCGCACGAGCGTGAGGTGTTCCAGCGGGCCGGGATGTGGCTGACCGCCGGTGAGTGGGGCGGGCCCAAGGCCGGCGAGACCGTCGAGAAGCGGCAGGTCCGCTACCGCACGGTCGGCGACATGTCCTGCACGGGCGCCGTCGACTCCGACGCCGTGTCGCTGGCCGACGTCATCGCCGAGATCGCCGCCTCCCGGCTGACCGAGCGGGGCGCCACCCGCGCCGACGACAAGATGTCCGAGGCCGCGATGGAAGACCGCAAGCGCGAGGGGTACTTCTAGCCATGAGCACGACCACGGAATTCACGGAACTGTCCGAGACCACGCTCCTGCGGTTCGCCACCGCCGGGTCCGTCGACGACGGCAAGTCCACCCTCGTGGGCCGGCTGCTGCACGACTCCAAGTCGATCCTCACCGACCAGCTGGAGGCCGTCGAGCGCGCGTCGGCGAGCCGCGGCCAGGACACCCCGGACCTCGCGCTGCTGACGGACGGGCTGCGCGCCGAGCGCGAGCAGGGCATCACGATCGACGTGGCGTACCGCTACTTCGCCACGCCCAGGCGCCGGTTCATCCTCGCCGACACGCCCGGTCACGTGCAGTACACCCGCAACATGGTGACGGGTGCCTCCACGGCCGAGCTGACGGTGATCCTGATCGACGCCCGCAACGGCGTCGTCGAGCAGACCCGCCGGCACGCCGCCCTCGCGGCGCTCCTGCGTGTCCCGCACGTGGTCCTCGCGGTCAACAAGATGGACCTGGTCGACTACCAGGAGTCCGTGTTCGCCGCGATCGCCGAGGAGTTCACGGCGTACGCGCTGGAGCTGGGCGTCCCGGAGATCACCGCGATCCCGATCTCGGCACTGGCCGGCGACAACGTGGTGGACCCGTCCGCGAACATGGACTGGTACGGCGGGCCGACCTTCCTGGAGCACCTGGAGACGGTCCCGGTCGCCCACGACCTGAGCCACTGCCACGCCCGTCTCCCCGTGCAGTACGTGATCCGGCCGCAGACCGCCGAACACCCCGACTACCGGGGTTACGCGGGCCAGATCGCCTCCGGTTCCTTCCGCGTCGGCGAGTCCGTGACGGTCCTGCCGTCCGGCCACGCGTCGAGGATCTCCGGCATCGACCTGCTCGGAAAGCCGGTCGACGTCGCCTACACCACGCAGTCGGTGACCGTCCTCCTGGAGGACGACATCGACATCTCGCGCGGCGACCTGATCGTGCCCAGCAAGGACGCGCCGCCGACCACGCAGGACGTCGAGGCGACGGTGTGCCATGTCGCCGACGCGCCGCTGACGGTCGGCCACCGGGTGCTCCTCAAGCACGGCACCCGTACGGTCAAGGCGATCGTCAAGGACATCCCGTCTCGTCTCACGCTCGACGACCTGTCCCTGCACCCGCATCCGGGACAGCTCGTCGCCAACGACATCGGCCGCGTGAAGATCCGTACCGCCGAGCCGCTGCCCGTCGACTCGTACGCCGACTCGCGGCGCACCGGCTCGTTCATCCTGATCGACCCGAACGACGGCACCACGCTCACCGCGGGCATGGTCGGCGAGTCGTTCGCGTCCCCCGAACCCGTCAAGAACGAGGCCGAGGACGACGGGTGGGACTTCTGACATGAACTCCACCGATTTCTACGCCACGTTCGCGAAGGAGGGCGGCCGCGTCGGCAGCGGCGCCCTCGGCAGCGGGCAGGGCGGGGTCGCGCGATGTGCGTGCTGACGTACGCGCACTGCCTGCGCGCCCTGTCCCCCCACCGGACGTCCCGACGACGAAGACCTGCCGACCTCCCGGCCACGACCTGAGGGCGTGACCGCCGGGCCAACGAGAGGAACCCCTCCCGTGCCTGCCAACCGCTCAGCACTTCTCCGCCGCGGCCTCGTCGTGGCGACCGCACTCCCCCTCCTGACGCTCGCCGCCTGCGGTTACGGGTCGGACTCGAAGGACGAGAACACCAACGCGAAGGTCGCCGCCGGAGCCGAGAAGATCGACGATCTCTCCTCCGTCCGGATCGGCTACTTCGGCAACCTCACCCACGCGACCGCGCTGGTGGGCAAGCAGCAGGGCCTCTTCCAGAAGGAACTCGGCGCCACGAAGGCCGAGTACGCGACCTTCAACGCCGGCCCGTCCGAGATCGAGGCCCTCAACTCGGGGTCCATCGACATCGGCTGGATCGGCCCCTCGCCCTCGATCAACGGCTACACCAAGTCCGACGGCAAGAGCCTGCGCATCATCGGCGGCTCGGCGTCCGGTGGCGTGAAGCTCGTGGTGAACCCGGAGAAGATCAAGAGCCTGAAGGACGTCAAGGGCAAGAACATCGCCACCCCGCAGCTCGGCAACACGCAGGACGTGGCGTTCCTCAACTGGATCGCGGACCAGGGCTGGAAGGTCGACGCGGAGAGCGGCAAGGGCGACGTCTCGGTGGTCCGCACGGACAACAAGATCACCCCGGACGCCTACAAGGCGGGCTCCATCGACGGTGCCTGGGTGCCGGAGCCGACCGCGTCGAAGCTGGTCGCCGAGGGTGCGAAGGTGCTGCTGGACGAGTCCGACCTGTGGCCCGACAAGAAGTTCGTGATCACGAACATCATCGTGTCGCAGAAGTTCCTCAAGGAGCACCCGAAGGTCGTCGAGGCGGTCCTGACCGGCGCGGTCAAGACCAACGCGTGGATCAACGCCAACCCGGACAAGGCGAAGGCCGCGGCGAACGCCCAGCTCAAGATCGACTCCGGTAAGGCGCTGAAGCCCGAGGTCATCGACCCGGCGTGGAAGTCCATCCAGTTCACCAACGACCCGCTGGCGGCCACCCTCAACACCGAGGCGGAGCACGCCGTCAAGGCCGGTCTGCTGAAGAAGCCCAACCTGGTCGGGATCTACGACCTCACGCTGCTGAACAAGGTCCTCAAGGCCCAGGGCGAGAGCCCGGTCGACGACGCCGGTCTCGGCGTCAAGTAAGCCCGGATCCCGATCAGTTCCCAGGAGGTGACGACCATGGCGACAGCCCTTGCCAATTCCGCCGACACCACGTCGGTCGAACACGCCGCCCGTATCGAGCATGTATCGAAGTCCTTCGCCGGACCGTCCGGGCAGCAGCTCGTCCTCGACGACATCACTCTCGATGTCGCGCCGGGCGAGTTCGTCACCCTCCTGGGGGCCTCGGGCTGTGGGAAGTCGACGCTGCTCAATCTGGTCGCGGGCCTCGACGCCCCGACCACGGGCAGTATCACTACCGACGGGCGACCGTCCCTGATGTTCCAGGAACACGCCCTTTTCCCGTGGCTGACCGCGGGCAAGAACATCGAACTCGCCCTGAAACTGGGGGGAGTTCCGAAGAACGAGCGGCGCGCCAGGGCCGAGGAGCTGCTCGAACTGGTGCGGTTGCAGGGTGCGTACGGCAAGCGCGTGCACGAGCTGTCGGGCGGTATGCGCCAGCGGGTCGCGCTGGCTCGCTCCCTCGCCCAGGACAGCAAACTCCTGCTGATGGACGAGCCGTTCGCGGCCCTGGACGCCATCACGCGGGACGTGCTGCACGACGAGCTGACCCGGATCTGGCGCGAGACGCAGCTGTCGGTGCTGTTCGTCACCCACAACGTGCGTGAGGCCGTCCGTCTCGCCGAGCGCGTCGTGCTGCTGTCCTCGCGGCCGGGTCGGGTGGCCCGCGAGTGGCGGGTCGACATCCCGCAGCCGCGCCGTATCGAGGACGCCGAAGTGGCGGAGCTGTCCGTCGAGATCACCGAAGAACTGCGTGGGGAGATCCGCCGCCATGGCCAGCACTGAGAGCCCGGCCGACGCGCCCGTCAAGAACAGGCACGACCTCTCCGGTCTGGAGGCGGGCCTCGACGCGCTGGACACGGTCCAGACGAGCCGGACTCCCTTCCGCCAGACCTTCGTCCAGAAGATCCTGCCTCCGCTGCTGTCGATCGTGCTGGTCGTGGCCGTCTGGCAGGCGCTGATCTCCTTCGACGTCGTCACCGATCCGAGCAAGCTGCCCTCGCCCGGCGACGTGTGGGGCGAGCTCAGGACCGCCTGGCTGGAAGGCGATCTGCTCGGCTACATCTGGACGAGCGTCTCGCGCGGTCTGCTCGGCTTCCTCTTCGCGCTGGCGATCGGCACCCCGCTCGGTCTCCTCGTCGCGCGGGTGAAGTTCGTGCGCGCGGCCATCGGCCCACTCCTGTCCGGCCTCCAGTCCCTGCCGTCGGTGGCGTGGGTGCCGCCGGCCGTCATCTGGCTCGGCCTGAACGACTCGATGATGTACGCGGTGATCCTGCTCGGCGCCGTCCCCTCGATCGCCAACGGTCTCGTCGCCGGTGTCGACCAGGTGCCGCCGCTGTTCCTCCGTGCGGGCCGCACGATGGGTGCGACGGGTCTGCGCGGCACCTGGTACGTGGTGATGCCGGCGGCGCTGCCCGGATATCTGGCCGGCCTGAAGCAGGGCTGGGCGTTCTCCTGGCGCTCGCTGATGGCGGCGGAGATCATCGCCCAGCATCCCGACCTGGGGGTCGGGCTGGGGCAGTTGCTGGAGAACGGCCGCACCAACAGCGACATGGCCACGGTGTTCCTCGCCATCCTGCTCATCCTGATCGTCGGTATCGCCATCGACCTGCTGATCTTCAGCCCGTTGGAGCGGCGGGTACTGCGCGGTCGTGGACTGCTGGTGAAGAGCTGACGCCCATGTTCCGAAAGCCGGTCCGCCCCGTCCTCGTGGTGATCGCCCACGGCAGCCGCGACCCTCGGCACGCGGCGACCGTGCACGCCCTCGTGCGGCGCGTACGGTCGCTGCGGCCGGGGCTGCGCGTGGAGACCGGCTTCCTGGACTTCAACATCCCTTCCGTACAAGGCGTGTTGGAGTCCCTGGCGGCGGAGGGCGTCCGTGACGTGGTCGCTCTACCCCTCCTCCTGACCCGCGCCTTCCACGCCAAGGCGGACATCCCGGCCGTCCTGCGGGACGCGCCGAGGCGACTGAACATCCGCCAGGCGGAGGTGCTGGGCCCGTCCCCGCTCCTCCGCTCGGCGCTCGAACGGCGCCTGTACGAGGCGGGGTTGACGCCTGCCGACAAGTCCTCGACCGGGGTCGTGCTGGCCTCGGCGGGGTCCACCGACCCGGAGGCGATCGCGGTGATCGCTGACATCGCGCGGGAGTGGCGGCACACCGGTTGGCGCGCCGTGCGGCCCGCGTTCGCCTCCGCGTCCCTCCCCCGCACCGAGGACGCGGTACGTGAGTTGCGGGACCTGGGCTGCGAGCGCGTCGCCGTCGCACCCTACGTCCTCGCCCCCGGCTTCCTGCCGGACCGTATCGCGCGGGGCGCGGCCCAGGCCGACGTCCTCGCGGACGTCCTGGGACCGGCACCCGAGGTGGCCCGGCTGCTGTTGCGGCGGTACACGGAGGCGGCGGTACAGGTGCGGACGTCGTTGCCGGGGTGGACCGCGGTGAGCGCGTAGGTGTCTCCGGTCGCCTGAACCGACTTACGGGCAGGTGGAGTCGGGAGTTTCCCCTCCCCCGGCCCAGGACACCTGAACGGACGCGACGGCCTCGTCCGCCAGCCGTACGAGTTCCGCCGACGGAAGTGAACCCGCCGGTCGCCGTTCCCGCGCGAACGTGTTGGCCAGCCGTTGCAGCAGTTCGTTCAGGGGCGTCGGTACGCCGTGCAGGCGCCCCAGGAGCACGATCTCGCCGTTGAGGTAGTCGGTCTCGATCGTGCCGGTGCCCCGGCTCAGGGACTGCCAGGTGGAGCCACCGCCGAGCTCGGCACCAGGCAGTGGCAGCAGAGTGATCTTGTCACCGCGCTTTGCCTTCGCCTCGGCGGCGCTCGTGTACGGGATCCCGGCCGCCGCGAGCACCGACTCGCCCTCGGCGTAGACCCGTTGACGCAGCCGCTCGCTCTCCTCGCTGTCCGCCGCACCGCTGAGCGCCCGGATGGCGTTGCCCAGGTTGGTGAGCAGCTTGGCGTACTGCCAGCGTGCCACGTCCGGTACGACAGGGGCCTCGAACTCCGCCTTCTCCAGGTCGGCGCCGATCCGGCGGACGGTGTCGTCGGTGCCGTGCGGGTGGCGGCCGAGGAAGAGGATGCCGGTGAGGGGTGCGCCCGGGGCGGAGACGATGCCGGGTTCCTCGTAGGCCGCGGGCAGCCAGACGCAGACGCCGTACACCCGACGGAAGCGGCGCAGCGCGAGACGCTGGCTCTCCACGCCGTTCTGCGCGCACAGCAACGGCAACCGCTCGGCCGCCGTACCGCCACCCTCGACGGGCACCGGCCCCCAGGCGGCCAGGGCGGCTTCGCTGTCCTGCGTCTTGACGGCGAGGACGAGCACGTCGTCGGCGCGCAGTTCCCCGAGTCCGGCGGGTCCGTCGACGGTCGGCAGACGGTGCGTGTGCGTCCCGTCCGGCGTCACCAGCCGCAGCCCGTGCGCGCGCAGCGCCTCGTACTGGGCACCCCGGGCGACGAGGACCACCTCGTGTCCCGCCCCGGCCAGCCGCCCGCCGATGGCACCGCCGACCGCCCCGGCTCCGATGATGATGTAGCGCATACCGATCAGCCTCCCATGGTGCGTGCACCCTGCAGGTAGCCTCCGTCGCATGGCTTCGGAAAATTTCACCATCGGCGGCGAGTTCCCGGTCCGTCGCCTCGGTTACGGCACGGTCCAGCTGACCGGCCCCGGCTGCTGGGGCCCGCGTGGCACCCCTGCCGACGCGATGGCCGTACTGCGCCGGGCCGTCGATCGTGGCGTGACGCTGATCGACACCGCCGACAACTACGGCCCGTCGATCGCCGAGGAACTCGTCGCCGAGGCCCTGCACCCGTACCCGGCCGGGGTGTTGGTCGCGACCAAGGGCGGTGTCGTACGGACCGGCCCGGACGCCTGGCACATCGACGGCCGGCCAGAGCGGCTGCGCGCGATGTGCGAGGCGAGTCTGCGGCGCCTGCGCCTCGACACGATCGAGCTGTACCAGCTGCACCGGCTCGACCCGCGGGTCCCGATGGCCGAACAGCTGGGCGCCCTCGACGAGTTGCGCGCGGAGGGCAAGATCCGGCAGCTCGGCCTCGACTCGGTGACGGTCGAAGAGCTGTGCGCGGCAAGGGAGTTGACGTCGATCGCGTCCGTCCAGAACCGCTATCACCTCCTCGACCGCTCCTCCGAGCCGCTGCTGGAGCTGTGCGAGGCGCACGGCATCGCGTTTCTGCCGTGGTTTCCGCTGGGCAACGGCGAGCTGGCGTCCGACCCGGTGTGCGCGGAGATCGCCGCCGCGCACGGAGCGACCCCGGCCCAGGTCGCGCTGGCCTGGCTGCTGCACCGCTCCCCGGTGCTCTGCCCGACCCCGGGCACGGGCTCCCTCGTACACCTGGAGGAGAACCTGGACGCCGGGGACGTACGACTGTCGGGGGACGAACTTGCGCGCCTGGACCGGCGGTAGGTCAGTGGCTCGGGGTCATTGAACGGGGTCGCCGAACGGGGTCGCCTGGTGGAAGTACAGCAGCCAGCCGTCGCCCTCGGTGTTCCGGCGCCACAGTGAACTCCGGTGGGCGCGGCGGCCGTTGTTCTCCGTGTCGAAGGTGAGGTGGACCAGGTCGGGCGCGAGCCGTACGCCCTTCATGTGCGAGACGGCGAAGGGGTGGGTGCCCGGTTCGGTGGTCGCGGCGAGGGACTCGATGATCGACGCCCGGTCCCAGTGCCGCCCGGAGGCGCCGAACTCGTGGAACCCGGGGTGCAGCAGTGCCCCGGTCAGCTCGGGTGAGCCGCGGACCTCCGGGTCGAGCAGCCGCAGCTCGGCCTCAATGGCGGCCTCCACGGCGGGGTCACGCTCCCGGTCACGGTCGGGGTCCGGGTCGAGGTCGGGCATCGGTCTCACTTCTCCCCGGTTTCGTCCTCGGTGAGTTCCACCAGCTTCACGACGGTGTTCCAGTTGCGGGTGGTCGCGGTCAGGCCCTTCAGGAACCGGGGCTTGGCGAGCATCTCGGCGAGTTTGGAGCGGCCGAGTCCGTCGGGTGCGTACAGGTACAGCGCGCGGTCGCCGAGCCGGAACTCCTCGGGGAGGTGGGCGGCCTGGTCGATGTCCGCGAAGCGAGCCTCGTCGACGGGGACGGAGAAGTAGGTGACGTGGAGCTGCTTGGCCTCCAACTCGGCTGCGGGGAAGGGGCAGTTGTCCCTGATCGCCCGCAGGTGGGCATGGTCGCGCACGATCACGTCGACGGTGAATCCGAAGTGCTGCTCGATGGCCTTCGCGATCTCGCCCGCGAGGGACTCCTCGTCCCCGTGACCGGCGGCGAACACGGCGTTGCCGCTCTGGAGGTAGGTCCGTACGGCGTCGTACCCGAGGCCCTCGAGCAGGGTGCGCAGCTCGGCCATCGGGACCTTCTTGTTGCCGCCCACGTTGATGCCGCGCAACAGCGCCGCGTAGGTCGTCGTCGCGTGCTCACCTGTCGTCATCCGCACACCATAAGGCGGACCACTGACAGTCCCCCCTGATGAACCACCCCGAGATCGTCTTTTAGGTGTAGGGGGTCAGTGTCCTACCCAGTGGGGAGACGCGGGTATCCGACGGGAGGACTCCGGGCGACCGCACCTCACCGGCAAGCACGAGGAGATGCTCTTATCCAGCCCATACCTTCGAAATGAAAGGTGATGGCAGGCGGCTGTCACCTCATCCGAGGGGGCAAGCCGGTCATGGGGAACGGAAAAACGCGGGTACGGGGCATAGCCGCCCGGGCAGGCGGCTGGAGCGCCCAGCATCGCTGGGCGGCCGTCGGGATCTGGGTGCTGTTCGTCGTCCTGGCGATGGGGCTCGGTTCCGCCGCCGGCAGCGTCGAGGTCAAGGAGAGCGACCAGCTCGGTGGTGAGACCCACACGGCCGCCAAGATCATCGAGGATGCCGGGATCGACGAACCCGCGAGCGAGACCGTCCTCATCCAGGCCAAGGGTGCGAGCCTCAAGGCCACGGACACCGCGTTCCGGGCCGCCGTCGCCGACGTCATGAAGGCGGTCGACGGGACCGGCAAGGTCACCTCCGTCCAGTCGCCGTACGACACGGACACCCTCTCGAAGGACGGGCGCAGCGCACTCGTCCAGTTCGACATGCGGGGCGACGCCGAGACGGCGGGCGACCGGGTCGAGCCGGTGCTGAAGGCCGTCGCGGACGTCCAGAAGGACCACTCGGAGCTGCGGATCGAGGAGATCGGCGGCGCCAGTATGAACAAGACGTTCGACGACGCCTTCGGTGACGACTTCAAGAAGGCCGAGCTGTCCGCCGTACCGGTGGCCCTCGGTATTCTGCTGATCGCGTTCGGCGCGCTGGTCGCGGCGCTGCTGCCGGTGGCACTGGCGGTCACCGCGATCATGGCGACGATGGGTCTGATGGGCATCGTCAGCCACCTCCAGCCGATGGACGACACCGCCAGCTCCGTGATGCTGCTCGTCGGTCTCGCCGTCGGCGTCGACTACTGCCTGTTCTATCTGCGCCGGGAGCGCGAGGAGCGGGCGGCGGGCCGCAGTCCGGAGGCCGCGCTCCAGATCGCCGCGGCGACCAGTGGCCGCGCGATCATCGTCTCCGGTGTCACGGTGTGTGTGGCGATGGCGGGCATGCTGTTCACCGGGCTCGCCACGTTCGAGGCGATGGGGCTGGCCTCGCTGATGGTCGTGGCGGTCGCCATGGTCGGCTCCGTGACGGTCCTTCCGGCGCTGCTGTCGCTGCTCGGTGGGCGGGTCGAGAAGGGCCGCATTCCGTTCCTGCACCCGGACAAGCGGCGCAAGAACGGCAACCGTGGCAAGGGCAACGGGGAGAGCCGCTTCTGGACGGCCGTGCTGAAGGTCGTCCTCGCCAGGCCTGCCATCTCCCTGGTCGTGGCGGCCGGTGCGCTGCTCGCCGTGGCCGCGCCCGCGCTCGGTATGAAGACCCAGAACCTCACCCTGGACCAGGAGTTCGGCGACTCGTTGCCGATCGTCGGTACCTACAACCGCGTCAACGACGCGTTCCCCGGCGGCTCCGACCCCGCCGAGGTGATCGTCAAGGCGAAGGACATCAACGCGGCCGACGTGAAGTCCGCGCTCGCCGACTTCCGTGAGCTGGCGGTCAGTTCGGGTGCCTCGCGTGGCCCGGTGGACATCAAGCTGCACGACGCCGAGAACATCGCCTTCGTGTACGTCCCGCTGGTCGGCGGCTCCGACCTGGACAAGGCGGGCGAGAGCCTGGACAAGCTGCGCGACGAGGTACGCCCGGCCACACTCGGCAAGGTCGACGGCGTCCAGGCGCCGATCACCGGGCAGGTCGCGGGTTCGAAGGACTTCAACGACCAACTGGCCGGCGCGGTCGCCCCGGTCTTCGCCTTCGTGGTCGTGTTCGCCTTCCTGCTGATGCTCCTGTCGTTCCGCTCCCTGACGATCGCGATCACCTCGATCGTGCTCAACCTGCTCTCGGTCGGGGCGGCTTACGGCATCCTGGTCGCCGTCTTCCAGCACGGCTGGGGCGCGTCCCTGGTGGGCGCGGAGGGCGTGGGCGCCATCATCACCTGGCTGCCGCTGTTCCTGTTCGTGATCCTGTTCGGCCTGTCGATGGACTACCACGTGTTCGTCGTCTCCCGTATCCGCGAGGCGCATCTGCGGGGCCGTACGACGAAGGACGCGATCCAGCACGGGGTGGTCACCACGGCCGGGGTCGTCACCAGTGCGGCCGTCATCATGGTCGCCGTGTTCGCCATCTTCGGGACGCTGTCGATGCAGTCCATGAAGCAGATGGGTGTGGGCCTCGCGGCGGCGGTACTCATCGACGCGACGATCATCCGGGGTGTGCTGCTGCCCGCCGTGATGGCCCTGCTCGGGGAGCGCAACTGGTACTTCCCGAAGTGGCTGAACCGTCTGCCTGACCTGACGCACGACGAGGCTCCCGAGGCGGTCACGCCGAGGGTTGAGGGCGACGAACGGATCAAGGTCTGACCGACCTGATCCACTCTCGATCTTCCTCTGGGGAGGGCCCGTTGGTTACTGGGGAGCCAGCGGGCCCTCTTCCCGTTCACACGCCGCGCGACAGCTCGGCCTCGATCAGGCTGCGCGACCTGTGGGGGGCGCGTCTCAGCGCTGATAGCGATCCAGCACCAGGTTTCCGTCGTCCTCCAGGCGTTTTCGCAGTTCGGCGAGGTCGATCGCTCCGCTGTAGTACTCCTGGAACGCGGGCGTCGCGACCTTGTCCTTCCACTCCGGGTAGCCGCGCACGGACTGGGCGGGGGCCGAGCGGAGGTGGGTGGCGAGGGCGGTGCCCGTGGCCCAGCCGTCCTTCCGGGTCCGCAGGGAAGGCGACTTCAAGGCCTGGGTGCCGGTGGGGAGCATCCAGTCGCCGAGGGCAAGGCGGACCATGTTCTCGGGGCGCAGCATGAAGTCGATGAACTCGGCCGCCTCCCTCTGGTGTTGGCTGTCCTCGGCGATGGAGAGGGTCTGCGGGCTGACGCCCTGAGTGAGTCCGTCGGCGCCCGCCGGTGCGGGCAGCACCTGCCACTCGAAGCCCTTCGGCGCCTGCTGCGCGATCTGCTGGCGGTAGGAGAAGCCGAGCGGGACCATCGCGTACCGGCCGCCGAAGAATCCGGGCAGGGTGTCGGAGCCGCCGCTGCCCAGCGTCGAACTCGACGCGCTGCCATCGGAGTTGACCTGGTCGTGGATCGTATGGGGGACCACCTGCTCGGGCGCGGCGAACCGGACGGTCACCTTGCCGTCCGCGCCCCGGTGGAACAGCTGCCCGCCCGCCGACAGTGACAGGTTGAGCGTGGCGGAGACGGGCTCCTTGAGCGGCCAGGCCACGCCGTACTTGCCTTCGCCGCTGAGCTGTCGGGTGATCTGCCTGAACTCCGGCCAGCTCCATGGCTGTTCGGGGGTCGGGATACGTACACCCGCCTCCTTCAGCCATTTCGCGTTGGCGATCAGCACCCTCGGCTCCTGGAGGAACGGCACGCCGTAGACGCCGTCCCCGAAGGTCGTCGTATCCCAACTGCGCTGCGGGATGTCGGACTTGAGCCGCTCGGGCAGCAACTCGCTCAGGTCTGCGAGGTAGCCGCCGTACGCGAAGTCCGCGAGGTCGTCCGAGGCGTCATGGATGATGTCGGGGGCCTCACCGCCTTCGAAGGAGGTGAGCAGCTGGTCGTGAATGCTGTCCCAACTTCCTTGTACGTAATCGACCTTGACGTCCGGATGGGTCGCGTTCCACTCCTTCACCAGCGCCTTGTTGGCGGCGACGGACTCGTCCTGCCAGGCGAGGGACTGGAAGCGGAGGGTGATTCTGCCGGCGTCGTCGCTGGTGTCCCCTCCGCCTGTGCAGCCGGTGCCTCCGGCGAGGAGCAGCATGAGGACGGGGACCACTAACCATCGTGCCCGCATCAGCCCTTCACCGCCCCGGCCGTCATTCCGCCCGTGATGCGGCGTTGGATGAGCGCGAACACGACGAGCGAGGGCAGCGTCGCCAGGAACGCGGCGGCGGCCAGCGGCCCGAGGTCCGCCACGCCCTCCGCGCCGATGAAGTGCGTGAGGACGACCGGCAGGGTCTGTTTCTCCGGGGTCTTGAGGAGCACCAGGGCGAAGAAGAACTCGTTCCAGGCGGTGATGAAAGCGAACAGTGCCGTCGCCACGATCCCCGGCGCCAGCAACGGCGCGGTGACGGAGACCAGGGTGCGCAGGCGTCCGGCGCCGTCGACGGCCGCCGCCTCCTCCAACTCGGCGGGCACAGCCCGTACATACCCGACGAGCATCCACAGCGCGAACGGCAGCGACCACACCACGTACACCATCACCAGCCCGAAGACGGAGTCGATCAGCCGCAGGTTCTTCAGCACCAGGAACAGCGGGATGATCACCAGCACGAACGGGAACGCCTGGCTGACCACCACCCACCCGGTCGCCGCCCGCCCGAGCAGGGTGCGGTGCCTGGCCATGACGTACGCCATCGGGGTCGCGAGCAGTACGGCGACCAGCGCGGCCGAGGCGGCAGCCAGCAGGGAGTTCAACGCGGCGTGCAGCAGCGGCTGTTCGTCGAAGGCCTGGCGGAAGTTGTCGAGGGTGGGGTTCTCCGGGATCCAGCTGGGGTGCAGACTGCCCAGTTCGCGCGGGGACTTGAACGCGGTGGACAGAAGCCAGAGGAACGGCAGGGCCAGAAAGGCGAGATAGGCGAGGAGGGCCGCGTACTGGCCGACGCGGGCGCTCGTGCTCGTCCTCAACTCCCGTCGCCTCCCCGCAGCCGGCCGACGAGGAACACGGCGAGAAGGACGGAGATCAGCGCGACCATCACACAGCCCATCGCCGCCGCATAGCCGAACTGGCCGTAACGGAAGGCCTCTTCGTAGGCGAAGAGCATGGGCAGCCGGGTGCGTCCGCCGGGGCCGCCGTTCGTCAGGACGTACACCAGGGCGAAGGAGTTGAAGTTCCAGATCAGGTTGAGGGCGGTGATCGCGAGCGCGACCGGCCGCAGGGCGGGCCAGGTGACCGTCCAGAAGCGGCGCCAGGCGCCGGCACCGTCCATGGCCGCCGCCTCGTGCAGTTCGCGCGGAGTGTTCTGTAACCCGGCGAGCAGCGCGACCGTCGTCTGCGGCATCCCCGCCCAGACACCGACGACGATGACGGCGGGCAACGCGGTCGTCAGGCCGCTGAGCCAGTCGCGGCCGTCGCCCAGACCCAGGTCACGCAGGGTCTCGTTGAGGACACCGGCGTCCGCGTTGTAGACGAGCCGCCACATGATGCCGACGACGACCTCCGGCATCGCCCACGGGATGATCGCGAGGGCGCGGGCCAGCCAGCGCAACCGTAACTCCTGGTTGAGGAGGAGGGCGAGGCCGAGAGCGAGCAGGAACTGCGGCACGGTCACCCCGACCGCCCAGACCAGCCCGATCCGGAACGACTCCCAGAACAGCGTGTCGTGCAGCAGATCCTGGAAGTTGAGCGTGCCGATCCACCGAGTGGGCGCGGTCCGGCCGGACTGGGCGTCGGTGAACGCCAGCAGAATCCCGTACAGCAGCGGTCCCACGCTCAGGACGAGGATCGGGATCAGGGCGGGCAGCACGAGGAACCAGGCACCGTGGCCGGTGATCCGACTACCGCCCGGTCCGGCGCGGGCCGCGCGCTCGGCCGGCCGCCTCGCCCCGGTCACCAGTGTCACGTGATCGGCTCCTTTGGTCGCCCGAGGTGGCCCCGTCATGGTCGTGAAGCCCTCGTAACCCGTCAAGGCACCGCGCACACGCCCCCACCAGTGCGAATGCGACACTGACCGGCGGATGGCGTGAACCCGACGCCGTTCGCGGACGTACACGGCTCCACACAGCCGGGTACGAGTGACTGCGCGGGAGGCGGACGATGGACGAGGCACAGGCCCGGGACGTACTGGCCACGGCGGGCGTACTGCCCGGCACGGCGCCGGACGCACGGCTCCTCGCACTGGGCGAGAACGCGGTGTTCGCCGCCGGTGACCTGGTCGTCAAGGTGGGCCGCGACGCCGAACTCCTCGACCGTGCGCGGCGGGAACTGGACATCGCGCTCTGGCTCGCCGACACGGACGTCCCGGCGGTACGCGCGGCCGACCCGAAGGCGCACCTCGTCGAGGGCCACCCGGTGACGGTGTGGCACCGGCTGCCCGATCCCGTACGCCCCGCCGGCCCCCGGGATTTGGCCGAACTCCTACGGATCGTGCACGCCCTGCCGCTCCCCCGCTCCTTCGCGTTGCCTGCCCGTGAGCTACTGGGGGGCGTCGAACGCTGGCTGCGGCTCGCGGGCGACGCGATCGACCCGGCGGACGCGGCGTATCTGCGCGAGCGCCGGGACGGTTTCGCCGCGGCCGCCGCCGCGCTCACCCCGCGGCTCGCGCCGGGCCCGATCCACGGTGACGCTCTCCCCCGCAACGTCCACATCGGGCCCGACGGCCCGGTCCTGGTCGACCTGGAGACCTTCTCCGCCGACCTGCGCGAGCACGATCTGGTGGTCATGGCTCTGTCCCACGACCGGTACGCCCTCCCTGCCGAGTCCTATGACGCGTTCACGGAAGCGTACGGGTGGGACGTACGGGAGTGGGAGGGGTGTGGGGTGCTGCGCGGGGCGCGGGAGACGGCGAGCTGTGCGTGGGTTGCGCAGCATGCGCCTGTCAATCCGAAGGCGTTGGCTGAGTTTTCGCGGCGGGTGGGGTCTTTGCGGGAGGGGGATTCGACTGTGCGGTGGTATCCGTTTTGAGCGCCTAGTGGGTTTGGGCTTGCTGTTGTTCGGCGCCTGCGGGCCGGACGTGGCTTGTCGCGCAGTTCCCCGCGCCCCTAGGCGAGCTGGTCCTCGGCCTGGATTTTCTGTGCTGCTCGGCGCAGTTCCTCCAGTACCGTTCGTACGGCCCTTCGGGCTGTTCGTTCCGGGCGGTGGAGGGCGTCGATTCGGCGTCTGGCCTGGATGCCGCTGAGGGGCTTGAGGACGAGGGCGGGGTGCGGACGGGAGGTCCAGCGGGGCATCAGCGCGAGGCCTCCTCCGGCGGCCACCACCTCCGCCGCCACCGCGAACTCGTTGATGCGATGGGCGAGACGGGGCCGGTGGCCCGCCGCGGTGGCGATGGCCTCGATCGTCGCCATGATCGGGAAGCCGTCGTGTACGGCGATCCAGGGCTGGTCGGCCACATCGGTCGGGGTCAGTTGTCGCTTGGCGGCGAGCGGGTGGTCGGCGGGCATGGCCACGTCGAGGGGTTCGCGCAGCAGCGGGGTCGCCGCCACCGTGCGCGGCCAGGGCGGGGCGTGGTCGAGGCGGTGGGCGAGGACGAGGTCGTACTCCCTGGTCAGCGGCGGGAAGTCGTCCTGCGTCACGTCCTCGTCGGCCAGCGCGAGCACCGGTCCGTCCGGTCCGGCCAGGGCCCGCAGCAGCAGCGGGAAGAACGCGGCGCCCGCGCTGTGGAACGCCGCCACGGACACCTCCCCGTCCGGCCGGTCGAGGAACTCCTCGACGGTGTGCCGGGCCCGCGCCAGCGCCGACTCCACCTCGGTCGCCGCGCCCGCCAGCGCCTGCCCGGCGTCGGTCAGCACCAGCCGCCGCCCCTGTCGCTCGGTGAGCGGGACCGGGATGGCCCGCTGGAGCAGCCGCAGTTGCTGCGAGATCGCCGAGGGCGTGACGAGCAGCGCGTCGGCGACCGCGGTGACGCTGCCCAGCTCACCGAGTTCGCGCAGGATCCGCAGCTGGCGTTCGTCCATGGGGCCAGTGTAGGTGGACAGTGTAGGGAAACTAAAAGATCGTTTAAGGAGGTGGTCCTGGCCTTCAGGGTTCCTGCCGGTGCACCGTAGTCGCGTGTCCGACTCCCGCCGTACCGACGCGGTACTCCTCCTTGTCGCGCTTGTCTGGGGATCCAGTTATCTGTCCGCCCAGACGGCCACCTCCGCCCTGCCCGTCCTCGTGGTCCTTTTCGCGCGGTACGCCCTCTCCGCGCTCAGCTGTCTCGGCCTGGTGGCTGCCGGACGGGGGAAGGAACGGGAGCGGGGCAGCGGCTCTCGCCTGTGGACCCGGGAGGAGGTGCGCGCCGGGCTGCCGCTCGGGCTCACGCAGGCCGCCGTCCTGGTCGTGGAGACGTACGGGGTCGCCCACACCACCGCCGCCAACGCGGGCCTGATCATCAGCCTGACCATCGTGCTCACCCCTCTCCTCGACCGTGCCGGACACCCCGGCGGGCTGCCCCCGGCCTTCTACGCCGCCGCCGGAGTCTGCGTCCTGGCCGTCGGCCTGCTGATGTCCGGCAACGGTTTCCACACGCCGCGTCTCGGCGACCTGCTGATGCTGGGCGCGGCGCTGATACGGGCGGTCCACGTGGCCCTGGTCGGACGCCTGACCACAGGCCGGCCGATCCGACCCCTTCACCTCACGACACTCCAGACCGTGATCGGCACGGCCCTGTTCCTGCCGGCCGCCGCTTCCGACCTGCCGGTGCTCGTCCGCGCCGACTCCGGGACGTGGACGCAGTTGCTCTATCTCGCCCTGTTCTGCAGCGTGTTCGCGTTCCTCGCCCAGACGTGGGCCGTGCAGCGCACCTCGGCGAGCCGGGCCAGCCTGCTGCTGGGTACGGAGCCGATCTGGGCCGCCGCGATCGGGATCGCCCTGGGCGGCGAGCATCTGACGCCGCTCACGGCGTTGGGCGCGACGCTGATGGTCACGGGCACGTACTGGGGCCAGTCGGTGGAACGCGCCCACCGCGCGGCACAGGCCAAGTTTCTCGCCCCCGGCGCCCCTACCCGTCCCATCCTCTCCCTGGGGGCTGCGTCCCCAGACCCCCCATCGCGCTGAACGCGCTCGCCCTCAGACGCCGGGCGGGCTGGAAACGGGCGAGCGGGTGGGAAAACTCCCCCTTAGACCACCTCACCCACAACCTCCCGCACAGGCCACGTCCCGTCCACCACCGCGTCAGCCTCCCCCTTGCGCCGAAGGAAACTCTGGAAATCCGCCGCCCACTCCGCGTACCACTCGATCTGTCGCCGATGCAGTTCCACCGGTCCGAGCGCCGCGACCTTGGGATGCCGCTCGGCTATCGCGCACGCCAGCCGCGCCGCGGCCAACGCGTCCGCCGACGCGTCGTGAGCCGCGTCCAGTGAGACGCCGTACTCCCTGCACACCGCTTCGAGGTTGCGCTTGCCGCGCCGGTAGCGGTCGACGGAGCGGTCGATCGTGTACGGGTCGATCACCGGGGCGAGATCCAGGCCGCCGAGCCGCTCCCGCAGGGACGGCAGGCCGTGCCTTCGCAACTCCGCGGAGAGCAGGGTGAGGTCGAAGTTCGCGTTGTAGGCGACCACCGGTACGCCCGTCTTCCAGTACGTCGCCAGCACGTCCGCCATCGCGTCCGCGACCTGGTCGGCGGGCCTGCCCTCGCTGGTCGCGCGCTCGTTGGTGATGCCGTGCACCGCCACCGCGTCCGCCGGGATCTCCATACCCGGATCGGCCAGCCATTCCCGGTGAGCGAGCGGCTCACCGCCCCTCACCTCGATCACCGCGCCGGTGACGATGCGTGCCTCGCTCGGATCCGTCCCGGTCGTCTCCAGGTCGAAGCCGATCAGCAGCTCATGGTGCCAGCCCATGCCTGGCCCCCCTTCTTGCCTTCTTGGTGGTGCTTTCCCCCAGTGGTCTCCACGATCCCACGAGCCACTGACAATCAGAGGACCGCATTCCGCTTGCGGAAGACGAGCAGGCCGGACAGGTTGAACAAGTCAGGACACTGGGCGTGAATCCGCCCAGGCCACCTCGAACTCCTCGCGGTATGTCGGGAAAAGACCGCTCTCCTCGGCCACGCCCGGCTTGACCACCCGGCTTCCGCCCCGCAGCACCAGCACCGGCGCCTCCATCCCCCGCGTCCGGCGCAGATAGGTCTGCACGATCGCGACCCCGTCCGAGCCGTCCCCGTCGACGAGGTAGGCGGTGAAACGGGGCGTCTCGTCGAAGACCTGGATCTCGAAGGCGCCCGGGTCGCGCAGCTTCGACCGCACCCGGCGCATGTGGAGGATGTTCATCTCCACGGCCCGGCTCAACTCGCCCCGTTTGAGGCCGAGTTCCCGCTCGCGGCGCTTCACCGAACTGGACGCGGGGTTCAGGAACAGCAGCCGCACCCGGCAGCCCGACTCCGCCAGCCGCACCAGCCGCCGCCCGGAGAAGTTCTGCACGAGCAGGTTGAGGCCGATGCCGATGGCGTCGAGGCGACGCGCGCCGCCGAAGATGTCCTCGGCCGGGAACTGCCGCATCAGCCGTACCCGGTCGGTGTGGACGGCGACCACGTCCCCGTACCGTTCGCCCACCAGATTCTCGACCGCGTCCACCGGCAGCCGCCGCGCGGAGGGCACGTCGCCGCCCGCGCCGAGGGACTCCAGGAGCTTGCCCGAGGCGCGCTCGGCCTGGTTGAGGACGGCCTCGGACAGAGCCCTGTTGCGGGAGACGACGTTGCGGGTGACCTCCAGCTCGTCCAGGGCGAGTTCGACGTCGCGGCGCTCGTCGATGTACGGCTCGAAGCACGGCCAGTGCTGCACCATCAGCTCGCGCAACTGCGGGAGGGTCAGGAAGCTGAGGACGTTGTCGTCGGCCGGGTCGAGCAAGTAGCCCTTGCGGCGGCTGACTTCGCGTACGGCGACCGCGCGCTGCACCCACTCCTGGCCGGCCGGTCCGGCGGCGGCGACCACCCACTCGTCGCCATGGACTGGTTCGTAGATGGGGCGCAGGACGGCGGCCACGACCGTGCGCAGCCGCTGTTCGACCAGGTTCAGCCAGATGTAGGCCCGGCCGGCCCGCTGGGCGCGCGTACGCACCTCGTGCCAGGCGTCGGCGTCCCAGTCCAGTTCCGGGCCGATGGAACCCGTCTCCATCGGCCGTGCCAGGGACACCGCGCCGGGCGGGACCTCTGTGGAGTTCCCCTCGTGACCCTCGTCACCAGGGGGCAGCTCCAGCCCTCCCGAGCCCACCCGCGCACCGCCTTCCGCTCCCCCGAGCTCTCCCCGTGGCCGAGCCCGGCCGACGATCAAGGAAGGGTACTCCGGGAGCGGTCTGCGGTGCAGCAGGATGGACAGGGTCGTTTCTCAACTACCGCTTTCGACATGCCCGTTCTGGTTGGCGAGCCCGGCGGGAGTGAGCGGATTCATAGCGGTGACATCGCGCGGGGCGATGGCGAAGCCCTGCCAGTGGACGGGCATGGGCTGCTGGTCCTCGTCCCGGGCGATGTGGTGGAATCCCACGTTCACCCAGGCCAACGGGTGGGTGAGGGTCTGTCCGTTGACCCATCCGTCGACGGACTTCTTGGCGCCCACGCCGCAGTTGGGCAGGTTGTCGCTGGCGAACTGCTCGCACTTGTTGTACTCGGTGAAGTAGACGTCGTGCCGGGTGTAGCTGCGGCCCGAGTACCTGGTGGTGGCGCCGGGGACGATCTCGTACGACCGTGCGTGGCCGTCCTTGTTCTTGCCGGTGGCGCTGACCATCCGCCACCAGCGCATGGTCTTGGCGTCGCCCGCGAGTTCCTTCTTGACCTGGGTGCGGGTCGTTTTGGTGGTGGGTCCCTCCTGGCCGCTCGCGGGCGGGCTGACCACGGAGTCGTACTGCTCGACCTTGCCCTTGGAGGAGCCGTCGAGGCCGAAGTCGAGCCGCCAGAAGACGTTGTGGCTGTGGCTGGTGGCGTAGTCCTTGGCGCCCTTGCCGATGGGCCAGCCGCGGCCGTCGCCCGCGTCGTAGTCGTCGGGCGCGAGGCTGCCGGTGGCGCCGACGTTCATGTTGATGGTGCCGTCGTCCTGGAAGCGCCACTCGGTGATGTACTCGTACCAGCCGGTCTGGTTGACGGTGTAGACGAGCAGGTCCTTGCCCTGGGTCTGCCAGACCTTGTTCGCGGTGTCGCCCTGCATACGGTAGGCGTGGCCGCGCGAACGGGTCGTGGTGCACAGGCCCTTGACGTTCTCGTGTTCCGGGTCCCAGGCCTCGGGGACCTTGACGGTCTTGATGGTGCCGCCGGGGCATTCACCGGGCGCCATGTTCATCAGGCCCTGGGCGAAGCCCGCCGCGGTCAGGTCCTGGTACTCGGCCTTTCCGTCGTCATAGGGGACGTGTATCTGGCCGAGCTTCGCCGAGTTGAGGACCTTGATCGGCCGTGCCTCGCCCGGGGGCTGGTACGAGACGTTCTCCAGGACGAGCCCGGCCTCGCTCTCGTAGCGCCAGCACATCCGCCAGGTGGTGCCGGTGGTGAGTTTCTGCTCGATGCGGAAGGCCGGGCTGCACTCGGTGGGCGGCACGGGTCCCGCCTTCGGCTGGGCGGTCGCCGGCCCCGCCGCAGTGGTGAGCCCGGCGGCCAGCACGACCGCGGAGAGGCCGACGAGCACATACTTTTCGCGCATGAGGAAGAGACTCCCTAGGAGGAGAGAGTTGAGCAGGGGAAAGGTTGGGAAGTGAACCGAGGACGGTCGTCACCCGGGTCAGCCGAGCCTGGCCACCTTGCGGGCGCTCAGGTCGACCACGAGCGAACGGGCGTCGATCCACGGCCCGTTCTTCACCTTGGGGAAGATCCGCACACAGCGGTGGTCTCCGCACGAGTCGAGTACGGCGGGCTGGGCGCCCGGAACGGCCCGGTACACCATGCTGGTGACGAGCAGCTGGTCCGGCGAGGTGAGTTCCGTGCTGGTGGCGTCCTTGTAGTCGGCCTTCAGACCCGCGCCCAGCGGGTCGGCTATCAGAAGCCTGGTCGCCTCGACCGACTCGGCGCGGCTCAGGGGCGGCTGCACGCCGTGCTGGGTGTCGGTCCGCTCGACCTTGCCGGTGTCGAGATTGACGGTCCTGGTGACCAGGGTGTCGTCCCTGTAGTCGTAGTACGACACCTCCGCGCGCCGGGGCGCGTTCGGGTCGTCCACCTCGGCGGCCTCGGGATCGGCGAGGTCGACGCCGATCCGCTGCGGGCCGCGCTCTCCCGCCACGTTCTCACCGGAGTTGAACAGCTGCCGGTTCAGGGCGATCCGCTCGACCCGCGCCATCTCACCGTCGGTCAGCGGATCACGGCCCTTGCCCTTCTCGCCCTCGGCGGGCGCCTGTTCGACGACCCCCGGCTGCACCGCGGCCTGCCCCTGCGCGGGCTGCCCCGCACCGCCGCCCGTACTCGCCGTGTTCCCGGCTTTCCCGGTGCCACCCGACTCGTCGGCCCCGGCCGATCCCGGCAGCGTCACTGCGACCATCAGGGCCGTACCGGCCACCGCGATCCCCGTACCCGCCACCACCTTGCCCAGGTGGCGGCGCACGATCTTGCGCACGTTGTCCCCTTACTCCCCCTCGCAGCCCAGGGAGTATGTGAAGAAGAAATGTTTTGACATACCCGTGAATGGGGGTACGCACTGGTCGACCGGTAAGAGGGACGTAAGTCGTAGGTGGTTCCATCACTTTCGGGGAGACTCGGAGTGGAGTAGGCCCCAGCGATGGACCACAACTGAGAGAGTCGAGCGCATGCAGGTCTGGCCAGGAGAGGCGTACCCACTCGGTGCCACGTATGACGGTGCCGGCACCAATTTCGCGGTCTTCTCGGAGGCCGCCGACCGGATCGAGCTGTGTCTGCTTCACGACGACGGCTCGGAGACCGCGGTGGAACTGCGGGAGAGCGACGCGTTCGTCCGGCACGCGTATCTGCCCGGCGTGATGCCGGGGCAGCGGTACGGCTTCCGGGCGCACGGTCCGTACGCGCCCGAGCACGGCCAGCGGTCCAACTCGGCGAAGCTGCTGCTCGATCCGTACGCGAAGGCGATCAGCGGTTCGGTCACCTGGGGCGAGGAGGTGTACGGCTACCACTTCGACGAGCCCGAGCGGCGCAACGACCTCGACTCGGCGCCGCACACCATGTCGTCGGTGGTGGTCAACCCGTACTTCGACTGGGGCGACGACCGGCGCCCACGCACCGAATACCACCACACAGTGCTCTACGAGGCCCATGTCAAGGGCCTGACCATGCGCCACCCGGCGCTCCCCGAGGAGCTGCGCGGCACCTACGCGGCGCTCGCCCACCCCGCGATCATCGAACACCTGACCAAGCTGGGCGTCACGGCCCTGGAACTGATGCCGGTGCACCAGTTCGTGAACGACCACCGTCTGGTGGACATGGGCCTGAACAACTACTGGGGCTACAACACGATCGGCTTCTTCGCCCCGCACAACGCGTACGCGTCCTGGGGCGACCGCGGCCAACAGGTGCTGGAGTTCAAGTCGGCGGTGCGGGCGCTGCACGAGGCCGGTATCGAGGTCATCCTGGACGTGGTCTACAACCACACCGCGGAGGGCAACCACCTCGGCCCGACGCTGTCCTTCCGGGGCATCGACAACGCGCAGTACTACCGGCTCATGGAGGACCAGCGCTACTACATGGACACCACGGGCACCGGGAACTCGCTGCTCATGCGGTCCCCGCACGTACTCCAAATGATCATGGACTCACTGCGCTACTGGGTCACCGAGATGCACGTCGACGGCTTCCGCTTCGACCTCGCGGCCACGCTGGCCCGTCAGTTCCACGAGGTGGACCGGCTGTCGTCGTTCTTCGACCTGGTCCAGCAGGACCCGGTGGTGTCCCAGGTGAAGCTGATCGCCGAGCCGTGGGACGTGGGCGAGGGCGGCTACCAGGTGGGCAATTTCCCGCCGCTGTGGACCGAGTGGAACGGCATGTACCGCGACACCGTACGGGACATGTGGCGAGGTGAGCCGCGCACACTCGCGGAGTTCGCCTCCCGGCTGACGGGCTCCTCGGACCTCTACCAGGACGACGGCCGCCGTCCGCTGGCCTCGATCAACTTCGTGACGTGCCACGACGGTTTCACGCTCAACGACCTGGTGTCCTACCACGAGAAGCGCAACCAGGCCAACGGCGAGGACAACCGGGACGGCGAGAGCCACAACCGGTCCTGGAACTGCGGCGCGGAGGGCGAGACCGACGACCCCGACGTCCTCGCCCTGCGGGCGCGCCAGCTGCGGAACTTCATCGCGACACTGATGCTGTCCCAGGGCGTGCCCATGATCAGCCACGGCGACGAGTTCGCGCGCAGCCAGGGCGGCAACAACAACGCGTACTGCCAGGACAACGAGATTTCCTGGGTCCCGTGGCCGGGCGACGGCGAAGGAGACGGCAACGGAGACGAATCCGGCTCCAGCTCCGGTTCCGGTTCCGCCGAGCTGCTCGACTTCACGCGCGCGATGGTGTGGCTGCGCAAGGACCACCCGGTCTTCCGCAGACGGCGTTTCTTCCACGGCCGCCCCGTGGAGGGCACCCACGACGATCTGTCGGACATCGCCTGGTTCACCCCGGCGGGCGAGGAGATGGTCCAGCGTGACTGGAACTCGGCGCAGGCGGGCGCAATGAGCGTGTTCCTCAACGGCAACGCCATCTCGGAGCCGGATTCCCGCGGGGAACGCATCTCCGACGACTCGTTCCTGCTGATGTTCAACGCCTCGCCGAAGACCCTCGAGTTCGTGGTGCCGGTCAATCACGGCCGGCAGTGGCAGGTCGTCGTCGACACGGCCCGCCCGGAGGGCGTGGCACCGGGCACGGGCGCGAAGGTGGCGGCGGGCGACCGTCTGACCCTGGTGGACCACAGTCTGACGGTGCTGCAACGCCCGACCTAGTCCGTCCTACGGCCCTCCACGCGCGCGTGGAGGGCCGTTTTCGGCGGCCTTGTGCGCGAGTCGATGACACGAAAGGCGGTGGGGCGGGTACGTAGGTTCCCATGACACCTGAGCGTCCTGACCCGGTCGTGCCCACGGCGACCTATCGGCTGCAACTCCAGCCCGCGTTTCCCTTCGGTGCCGCGGCGGCGGCCGTGCCGTATCTGGCCTCGCTCGGCGTCTCACATCTGCATCTGTCGCCGTTCCTGGAGTCCGTCCCGGGGTCGACACACGGCTACGACGTCGTGGACCACGCGCGCGTGCGCGCTGAGCTGGGCGGCGAGGACGGGCTGCGCGCGCTGGCGCACACCGCGCGGGAGCACGGTCTCGGCCTGGTCGCGGACATCGTGCCCAACCACATGGCCATGTCCCCGCGTCACAACCGCCCCCTGTGGGAGGTGCTCCGGGAGGGCCCGACGTCACCGTACGCGCGGTGGTTCGACATCGACTGGGAGGCGCAGGGCGGGCGCTTGTTGCTGCCGGTGCTCGGGCAGCCGCTCGGCGCGGTGTGGGACGAGCTGAAGGTCGAGCGGTGGCAGGACGCGCACCTGGGGTACGACGGCCACGTCCTGCGCTACTACGACCATGTCCTCCCCCTCCGCGAGGGCACCGAGGAGCTGCCGCTGCCGCAACTCCTCGACGCCCAGTGGTACCGCCCGGCGTGGTGGCGGCTGGCGCGCACCGAGCTCAACTACCGGCGTTTCTTCAGCATCTCGGAGCTGATCGGGGTGCGGGTCGAGGACCCCGAGGTGTTCGCGGCGACGCACGGGAAGCTGCTGGAACTGCTCGCCGACGGGGTGGTCGACGGGCTGCGGGTCGACCATCCGGACGGTCTCGCGGACCCGGGCGGGTATCTGCGCCGGCTGCACGAGGCGAGCGGGGGCCGCTGGACGGTGGTCGAGAAGATCCTGGCCGACGGGGAGCACCTGCCGGCGGGCTGGCCGGTCGCGGGGACCACCGGCTACGACGCCCTGCGGCACCTGGACGGCCTGTTCACGGACCCGGCGGGCGCGGGTGAGCTCCTCGGCCAGTACCGGCGGTTCGCGGCCCCCCAGGCCGACCGGGGCGGCCACTGGGAGGCGACGGTACGGCGGGCCGCGTACAAGGTGGTGACGCACGAGCTGGCCACCGAGGTGGACCGGCTGACCCGCGTGGCGAACCGTCTCTGCGCCGCCTCCCCGGACCCCGCACTGCGCGACCGCGCACCCTGGGCACTGCGTACCGCGCTGCGCGAGCTGCTGGTCCGCATGGAGGTGTACCGCCCCTACACCCCCGGGGACACCGCCTCCGTGGTCACCGAGGAGGCCGCCGCGGAGGCCCGGCAGGTGTTCGTCGTCCCGGAGGAGGGCGGGGCCGTGGACGTCGTACGGGACCTGCTGCTCGGGCGGGCCGACGGCAAGGACGCTGTGGGGCCCGAGCAGGTGGAGTTCCGGGACCGGTTCGCGCAGACCTCGTCGGCGCTGCGGGCCAAGTCCGTGGAGGACACCGCGTTCTACCGCTATGTGCCACTGCTGTCGGCGACCGAGGTGGGCGGCAGCCCGGGCAGTCCCGCGGTGGCCCCGGAGGACTTCCACGCCTACTGCGCGCGCGTGCAGCGCGACTGGCCGGCCACGGGGACGGTCCTGTCGACGCACGACACGAAGCGCAGCGCCGACGTGCGCGCGGCGCTGGCCGTGCTCACCGAGTGCCCGCAGCGCTGGGCCGACGTCCTCGCGGAGGTCACACGCGCCGGTGAGGGCGTGCCCGACGCCCAGCTGGCGTGGGCGGCCTGGCAGACGGCCTTCGGCCTGGGCCCGGCGGACGCCGAGCGCCTCCAGGGCGCCCTGCTGAAGCACGTCCGGGAGGCGGGCCTGCACACCGCCTGGACGGAGCAGGACCCTGCGTACGAGGAGGCGGTGGCGGCGTTCGTGGCGGCGGGCCCCTGCGGGGCACCCGGCGAGCGCGTGGCCGCGCTGCGGAGCGTCCTGGCGCCGTACATCCGGGCGAACGTCCTGGGCGCTGCCCTGGTCCACCTGACGATGCCGGGCGTACCGGACCTCTACCAGGGCACGGAGAGCGAGTACCGGGCCCTGGTGGACCCGGACAACCGCCGTCCCGTCCCGTTCCCTCCGGAGGCCCCCGGCGAGAAGGACGAGCTGACGGTGGCGGCACTGCGGCTGCGCGCGCGGCGCCCGGCGGTGTTCGGCGACACGGCGACGTACACGCCGCTCGTCGCGGAAGGCCCGGGGGCGGCGCACTGTGTGGCGTTCGCGCGCTCCGGGGAGGTGGTCACGGCGGTGACCCGGCTGTCCCTGCGGCTGGCGGACACCGGCGGCTGGCACGACACCCGGTTGCCGCTGCCGCCGGGCCGGTGGGCCGATCTGCTGGATCCGGAGCGGGAGTTCACCGGGCACGCGCGCGCGGAGGAGCTTTTCGCGCGGCTGCCGGTGGCGCTGCTGGAGCGTGTCGGCGAGGAGTGAGGGCGCGGGGGCGGGGCGGGGGCGGACAGGGGCGCTAACACTTCTGCGCGCGCCCCTGTGAGCGTCTCAGCGCCCGGCTCACAGGGGCGCGCACTCCGGGCGCCCGTGCGGGACCACCGGCGCGTGGTGGTGAGCGCCGTCGCCCCCTTCGCGCCGGGCCACCGGCACGGGTTCGCACCACCGGAGGGCGGTGGGCGGCCGTCCCGCACGGCAGATGTCCCTGCTGACCGTTCCCGTCGGCGGTGAATGCTCCTTGGCGCCCCCTGGAGCCGCCCCACCACCTTCTTGACAGTTCCTGGACGCCATGGGGTACTGCGGATTGCGACGCAGGGTGGACCAGACGGGGGTGAGTCTCCTGCCGGAGCAGCGCTACCCCAGTGTGAACGAACTCGTCTCGTCCGCCCGGGCGTTGGCGGCTCACCGGCCCGGCCTGTGCGCTTTCAGGCAGGTGGGCTTCTCCCGCGCCGGACGGCCCCTGCACCTGCTGTCCGTGGGCCACGCACGACGTGCGGTGTTCGTCGTCGCGGGCGCCCACGCCAACGAACCCACGGGCGGCTCCACGCTCCTGGCGCTCGCGGAACGGGCCGTGCACGACCGCGAGTTGCGGACCGGCGTCTCCTGGCACTTCCTGCTGTGCGCGGACCCGGACGGTGCCAGCCTGCACGTCACGCCGACGCCGCGCAGCCTGCTCGACTACCACCTCGGTTTCTACCGGCCCGCCGGGCCCGAGCAGCCGGAGTGGGCGCCCTCCGTGCTGCCGCCCGACCGGCTGCCGCCGGAGACCCGTGCCCTGACCGGTGTCATCGACGAACTGCGGCCCTATCTCCAGGTCACCCTGCACGGCACCGACGTGGGTGGCAGCTGGGTGCAGCTGACGAAGGACATCCCCGGGCTGGCCGAGCCGTTCGCCAAGTCGGCGGCGGAACTGCACATCCCGGTGGAGACGGGCGCCTCGGACGCGGCGGGCTGGCCCGCCTCGGGGCCCGGCGTGCACGTGATGCCGGCGCCGGGCTCGGACGTGGCGTACCCGAGCATGCCGGACGACGCGCGGCACAGCACCTGGTACCACGCCCATCGGTACGGCGGTCTGACGGCGGTCGTCGAGGTCCCGATGTGGGCGAGCGACCTGGTGGACGACCCGGCCCCGCATCCCGCGCCGGCGGCGGCGATACGGCGACTGGCGAGCCGGCTGCTGCGGGACGGCACGGAGGTCGAACGGGTCCTCGACGACGCGCTGCCGCGCCTGGCGGGCGCCGAGGGACCACTGCTGCGGGCCTCCCGGTGGGCGCTGGAGCTGGTGCCCGGGCTGGCCGCCGACTGGACGCACATGCCACCGGCCGACACGACGATGGCGTACGTCGGCAGCGTGGACGCGTTCGGACGCCGACTGCCGCTGCGGGCCGCCGCGATGCTGCTGCGGGTCCTGCGGGAGACCGACGACCGCGCGGCACCGCGCCTCGAACACCTGGTCGCGGCCTGGAGCGAGGCCTTCATGGACCGCTTCCGGGCCCGCTGGGTCCCCCTGGAGCATCAGGTCGAGCACCAGGCCCGCACGGTGATGGCAGCGGCCCGCCACGCGCGCGAGGGCGCTCCCCGCCGATAGTCGGCAGGAGTCAGCGAAATTGTCCGCCGCCAGGGCGCCCCACGGTCCCTACAGGGCGAACACCGCCCCTGTCCTCGCCCCCAGTTCGCATCCGTTGGAGAAGGTCCTGTCGTACTCCCGAGGGCGGCCGTTCCACTCTCCCTCCGCGTGCACGGTGACGGGCGAGTAGAGCATCGGGCAGAGGGTCTTCCTCGGCGGGATGCCCCCGATGTCACCGTCCACCGCGGCGAGTTCCGCACAGGCGCGGGCCGCCTGCGCGTGCCCCAGGGGCGGGTCGCACAGCACCAGCGTGCCGCGGGTGTCCTCGGCGCCCGACTCGCCCCGGCTGACGGTGACGTAGAGCCAGTTGCCCCGGACGTCGTCCTGGGGGACCGCCTGGGCCGGGGTGGAGCCCGCGAGGAGAAGGCCGACGGCCAGCAGCGCACCGCGTACCGCTCGTGCGGCGGGGACGAGCCTGATGATCCGGACGGGCTTGGTCGTGTTGCCGGTGCTGATCGTGTGGGTCATTCCCTGTGCATCGGCACCGCGGCCCCCGCACCCCAGCCCGACTCACCCGAACGTGAGCCCGCGCGCGTGCTGCGGCCCGCCAGTTCGAACGCGGCGAGCGCCACCCGCGACTGGTACTCCACCTGACGGGCGACCGGTATCCAGCGTGCCCCGCAGCCGACGCGGTAGTCGGCGCACCACTCGTCGATCAGCCGGTCCAGCTCGCGCAGGACGTCGGCGGCCCCGGGACCCGCATCGCGCGCCAGCTGGTGCAGCAGCCCCGCCGTACGCAGCGCCAGCCGCCGCCCGGCGATGCGCAGAGCGGCCAGGTGGGCCGTGCTGAGCGGCGGCAGCGGGCGCCCGGTGCCGTCGTCCGTGTCGGGGTCCCAGGCGTCGGCGAGACCGGGGCAGACCAGTAAATAGTCGTCCACCGGGGCGAGGAGGCGGTCCGCGTCCCCCACGCGCGCGAGGTGGGGCCGCAGCCGTCCGAGGGCCGCCTCCAGATACCGCGAGTCGTGCCGCAGCGTGTGGCTGACGGTGCGCAGCACCGCGTCGGCGTCGGCGGGACGCGTGTCGTCCTCCACGGCGGCCACGCCCCACATGGGCGCCTCGACGACCGCCGTCACCGTGCCGTACGGCTGCGGATGGAACCAGGTCGACTCGACGGCGGCCTCCGTGATGGCGGCGGCCAGGCCGGCACGCCTCGGCGGCGGTATCCGGTGCACGGCGGGTCCCAGACTGGGCCAGTACAGGGTGTCGTAGGGGCCCAGCTCGCGCGGGATGCCGAGCCGGGCCGCCGTCTCGGCGACGCGCTGCGGGAGGCCCGGCAGGTCGCGGGTGAGTTCCACGAAGCCGCCGCCGACATCGACGCCGTGCAACGAGCACTGGAAGAACGGCCGCAGTTCGTCCTGGAGGGCGAGCAGCGCGCGGGTTTCCGGCAGGGCGGCCCCGGCCGCGCCGTCGGGCAGCCATTCGGGCTGTTCCCGGAAGCCTGGCCGGAAGAAGTTCCGGAAGTAGTGGCCGAGGGTGTAGGGACCCGCCAGCCAGCCCTCGTTGCGACGCGAGCCGTCGGGATCGAGGCACAGCAGCAGGTTCCAGGTGGCGTCCGCGCGGACGGCCGGTCCGGGGTCGGCGAGGGCCCGTTCGGCCAGCCGGAGGGCGGTCGCGCCGCCCACGGGCTCGTTGGCGTGGGGTCCGGCGACGACCAGGGCCTGGCGGCTGCCGTGCCCCACGGAGAGCAGCCACAGGGGCGTGCCCGCGCGTGAGGTGCCCACGGTGCGCAGCCGGGCGTCGGCGGGGTGGCGGGCGACGAGTGCGGCGGCCCGGTCGGCCAGCTCGTCCACGGACGGGTAGCGGAGGAGAGGCGACAGGACAAACCTCCACAGCAGGACCGTCGGTTCACTTGGCGTACATGACGTACGCACAGTCAGTCACGGCTCGGGGGGTGCGTCAACACCGCGGCACGCAAAGTGAACTGCTCCCGGGGAGCAGCCCTGCGGGAGCGCTCTCACTCCGCCGAGAGACGAAACGCCATGTTCCCGAAGCCGATCTGGTCGCCGTCCCGGACGACGGCAGCTCCGATCACGCGGCGCCCGTTGACCGTGGTGCCGTTGGTCGAGCCGAGGTCGCGCAGCACCCACAGGCCGCCCTGGTGCCGGAGTTCGGCGTGGACCCGCGAGACCGTCTCGTGGGTGAGCCGCAGGCCGTTGGCGGGGTCGCGCCCTATGCGCAGCGGGTGGCCGTTGCCGGGGTGGGGCAGCAGCAGCTTGGGGAGCCGCTCCGACTGCCAGGCCCTGCGCAGCCGTACGGTGAAGCCGGAGACCCTTTCGACCGTCCCGAACACCAGGCGGGACAGGCGGTTCTCGGTGGGCAGGTCGGCGGTGAGGACGGCCAGTTCGTCGGACCGGCGGGCGGCCAGCGCCAGTTCCATGCGCCGGATGAACGTGTCGTGCGAGAGCTGGCCGAGAGCGACTCCTTCCCGGAGCGCCTTCAGCGCCCGGTCGCGCTCCGCGTCGGAGAGCCGCGGCGGGTACGTGTGGAACTCGAAGGACGACGTCACGTTCGTGATTGTCGGGCAGCGCGCGCGGGGTGTCCACAGAACGCCGAAACGGCGGCCCGCCGGGCCGGTCTGACGACACGCCCGGCAAACGTGAAGATTCAAACGCGGACCGTCCGCGTTTGAAGCACCATGGGACGGGCTACGTCCCGGTGAGCACCGCTCGGCACAGTAAGGGGATCCATCCGTGCACTTCGAGGTGTGGGCACCGCAGGCCAGTCGTGTGACGCTCCAGTGCGACTCGGGCACGCGCGCGTTGGAGCGCGATCCGGAGCGCACAGGCTGGTGGTCCGGCGAGGCCGAGGCCCGGGACGGGTCGCGTTACGGCTTCGCCGTGGACGACGGCCCCGTGCTGCCCGACCCGCGCTCGCGCCGCCAGCCGGACGGCCCGGACGGGCTGAGCGCCGTCGTCGACCACGGGCGTCACACCTGGCAGACCGAGTGGGCGGGGCGCGCGCTGCCGGGCGCGGTCCTGTACGAGCTGCACGTCGGCACGTACACACCCGAGGGCACGCTGGACGCGGCGGCCGAGCGGCTCGGCCACCTCGTGGAACTGGGCGTCACACACGTCGAGCTGATGCCGTTGTGCCCGTTCCCGGGGCGGCACGGCTGGGGGTACGAGGGGGTCTCGCTGTGGGCGGTGCACGAGCCGTACGGCGGCCCCGAGGCGCTGAAGCGCTTTGTCGACCGGGCGCACGCGCTCGGTCTCGGGGTGGTCCTGGACGTCGTGCACAACCACCTGGGACCGTCCGGCAACTATCTGCCCGCCTTCGGCCCGTACTTCACGGACACGCATCAGACGCCCTGGGGCTCCGCGGTGAACCTGGACGCGCCCGGCTCGGACGAGGTACGGGCGTATCTGCTCGGCAGCGCGCTGGCCTGGCTGCGCGACTACCGGATCGACGGGCTGCGGCTGGACGCGGTGCACGCGCTGCGGGACACGCGCGCGTGCCACTTCCTGGAGGAGCTGTCGAAGGCCGTGGACACCCTCGCCGCCGACCTGGGCCGGCCGCTGTCTCTGATCGCCGAGTCCGACCTCAACGACCCGCGGATCGTCACCCCGCGCGCGGGCGGCGGTCTCGGACTGCACGCCCAGTGGAGCGACGACTTCCACCACGCCCTGCACACGGCACTGACCGGTGAGTCGCAGGGCTACTACGAGGACTTCGCGCGGGCCCCGTTCGCCGCGCTCGCCAAGACGCTCTCGGGCGGCTACTTCCACGACGGCACGTACTCGTCCTTCCGGGGCCGCGGGCACGGCCGCCCGCTCGACCGCACCGGCGTCGCCGCGCACCGGCTGCTCGGCTACACGCAGACCCACGACCAGGTCGGCAACCGCGCCCAGGGGGACCGCCTTTCGGCCTCCCTCTCCCCCGGACTGCTCGCCTGCGGCGCCGCACTGATGCTCACCGGGCCGTTCACACCCATGCTGTTCATGGGCGAGGAATGGGCGGCGGGCACCCCGTGGCAGTTCTTCACCGACCACACGGACCCGGAGCTCGCGGAGGCCGTACGGCGGGGCCGGCGACGGGAGTTCACATCGCACGGCTGGGCCGAGGAGGACGTGCCGGACCCTCAGGACCCGGCGACCCGCGACCGCTCCTGCCTCGACTGGTCGGAGCCCGAGCGCGGGCCGCACGCGCGCGTGCTGTCCTGGTACCGGGACCTGATCGCCCTGCGCCACACCCAGCCCGACCTCACGGACCCGGACCTCTCTGACATCAAGGTCGCGTACGACGAGGAGGCCCGCTGGCTCGCCTTCCGGCGCGGGGACGTACGTGTCGTGGCGAACCTCGCCCCGAAGTCGGCGGCGATTCCCCTGGGCCCGCGACGGGCGCGGGTGCTGGCCGCCTGGGAGCCGGTCGAACTGCCGGGCGCGGACGGGTTGTTGCACGTTCCCGGCGAGTCCTGTGTGGTGTTGGAGCAGGGGTGAGCACGGGGGCGGGACCTACCCCTCCTCGTCCTCCTCCCGCAGCTCGGTGACCCGTTCCAGCAGGATCGCCTCCCACGCGCGCCGCAGTTGGACCCTGAGGAGCGGCGGCGGGCCTGCGTCGCGGCCGGCGAGGCTCCCGGCGAGCCGGACGACCGTGTCGCAGCGGGCGAGCCACAGGCCGCGCAGACAGGGGCGGGCCGCGTACCCGGCGAGGGTGGCGGCCCGTACGGCGGCGGGCGAGCCGACCGCGAGGGCGAGACCGGCGATGTCCTCGGCCGGGTCGCCGACGACCGCGTGGGTCCAGTCGAGGACACCGCGCACCCGCCCGTCGGGGCTCACCACGAGGTGCTCGCCCTTGAGGTCGTGGTGGACGAGGACCGCCGTACCGGCCTGCGCGGCGAGCTGTGCGGTGGCGGACGGGGTCAGCTGGTGGAGCCGCGCCGGGTCGAACTCGTCGGCCGCGGCGAGGCGTTCGGCCGCGCCTTCGGCGGCCCGGCGCAGCGCCTCCAGGGAGCGTGGCCCGACCCGCGGCACCCCGAGCGTCTCGGCCTGGCGTACGGGCACCTCGCGGAGCCCTGTGAGCAGTGCGGCCAGGTCGGCCTCGCCGACGGCGGAGACGTCGTGTTCCTCGGCCGAGCCGCCGGGCAGCCTGGTGTCCAGCGTGTAGGCCAGTCCGTCGGCCCACTCGCCGTGCGCCACTCCGGCGGGGACGGCGACGCCGACGTGCGGGCGTACGAGGTCGCGCAGACGCGGTTCGCGGCGCAGTCGCGCGGACGTCTCCCGGTCGGGGGCCAGGCGCAGTACGTGCCGGGAGCCGACCCACCAGGTGGAGTGCTCGCCACCCACGTCGGCGGGCCGGACGTCGGGACCGCCCGTGCCGACGGCGCCGCCCGCGAGCAGGGAACGGACCAGTCGGCGGACGATGTCCGCGGTGGGTGTCGGTACCTGGGTCATGGTCGCGCCGCTGTCGTCCGGGGGTGAGGGCGGGGGTGGGCTCCTGGCGTGGGGTCAGTCCACTGTGACCATCTCGCGAGTCGTGTTGTTGAGGCGCCGACCGCCGTCGGCGGTGACCGTGACGATGTCCTCGATGCGTACGCCGAAGCGTCCGGGCAGGTAGACGCCGGGCTCCACGGAGAAGCACATGCCGGGTACGAGGGGCCGTTCCTCGCCCTCGATCATGTACGGCGGCTCGTGTGTGGTGACGCCGATGCCGTGGCCGGTGCGGTGGATGAAGTACTCGCCGTACCCGGCCTCGGTGATGACCGCGCGGGCCGCCCGGTCGACGTCCTGACACGCCGCGCCGGGTCGCACGGCCCGGAAGCCCGCTTCCTGGGCCTCGCGCACGATGTCGTGGACCCTGCGCTGTTCGGCGTCCGGTTCGCCGACGTGGACCGTGCGGGAGGTGTCGGAACCGTAGCCGTGCAGAAGCCCGCCGAAGTCGAGGACGACCATGTCACCGTGCTCGATGACGCGGTCGCCGGCCTCGTGGTGCGGATTGGCGCCGTTGGGGCCGGAGGCGACGATCGTGAAGTCGACCTGGGAGTGCCCGAACCGCCGCAGCAGATCGGCCAGGTCACCCGCGACGTCGCTCTCCCGGCGACCGCGGAAGGGAACCTTCCGGATCTCCTCGTACGTTGCGTCGGCAGCCGCGCCCGCGGCTGCCAGGCGTGCCAGTTCCGCCGCGTCCTTCACCGCGCGCAGCATCGGCAGCCCGTCGGTGAGGGAGACGTACGAGCTGCGGGGCAGCGCCTGCTGGAGTGCCAGCAGGTGCAGCGCCCACGTGTTGTCGCTGACCCCGAAGCGGCCTGCCGCGTCGAGGAGGCCCGCGGTGGCCGCGTACGGGTCCTTGCCGTCGGTCCAGTCGCGCAGAGTCAGGGCGGGCGCGCCCGCCGCGTGCGCCGCGTCCGGGGCCTCCAGGGCGGGGACCACGAGGACCGGGTCCTGTCCGGCGGCCAGGACCAGCAGGGTGAGGCGTTCGGTGACCGCGGTGGGCGCGTAGCCGGTGAGCCAGACGAGATCGGGTCCCGGCGCCACCAGGAGCCCGGAGAGCCCCGCGTCCTCGGCCGCGCGTGCGGCGCGCCGCATCCGGGCCCGGTAGTCGGCGGCGGTGAAGGGCGCGGGCGTACTGCCGGTCATCCGGACCTCCGTGGAAGAGCCAGGGGTTACGGGCAGCATCCTGCCCGGATGCACGGGACGGCGCGAGCCGATTGACGGCCCCCGGCACCTGTGTCACCTGCCCCGACCCGTTCAACTAACGGATGGGAGTTGAGTAACCATTAGATCTAATGCTTAGATCTACCCGAACCATTAAGGGAGGCGGAAGGTCATGCTCGTACTCGCCCACATCAGCGATCTGCACCTCGACGGAACCGCGCGGTCGACGGCGCGCGCCGAACAGGTGCGCGACCGGCTGTGGGAGCTACCGGGGCGCCTGGACGCCCTGCTGGTGACCGGGGACATCGCGGACCACGGCACAGAGGCCGAGTACGAGGAGGCGGCAGGCATTTTCGGGCTGCGCACCGGTGACGCGCCCTTCCCGGTACTCACCTGCCCTGGCAACCACGACAGCCGCGCCCCCTACCGCAAGGCGCTGCTCGGACTGCCCGCCGCCGAGGGGCCGGTCAACAGCGCGCACGTCTTCGACGACGCCGCCGTCCTGATGTGCGACTCCAGTGTGCCGGGCAGCGACGAAGGCTCCCTCGACGACGAGACGTACGACTGGATCGACGGAACGCTCGACGAACTGGACGACGGTGTCCCGGCACTGCTCGCCTTCCACCATCCGCCCGTCACCCTGCACCATCCCCTGCCGGACGCCCACCGGCTGGACCGACCCGGCCGACTGGCCGCCCTGATGGAGCGCCGGCCCCAGATCGCCGGGCTCATCACCGGTCACGCGCACACACCGGCCGTCACGGTCTTCGCCGGCCGCCCGCTGCTCGTCGGCCCGGGGGTGACCTGGACCCTCCGGCTGCCCTGGGAGGGCGAGGAGGCCGCGGACCGGGACGCGCCGGTCGGTCTCGCCTTTCACGTACTGGACGACACCGGGCGGCTGACCAGCCACTTCAGGGTGGTCGTGTAAGCGGGAGGGCGAGGCGGTCAGGTGACGACGCCCGGAGTCGCCACCAGTTGCTGGTAGCCGCCGCTGCGATGCATGACCGTGAGGGTGATCTCCGAACCCGGGCGGGCGTGGGCGACCACACGGGCGAGATCGGAGGCCGAGTCGATCCTGTTCCCGCCGAACGCGAGGAGTACGTCGCCCCGAACGAGGCCCGCGGTGTAGCCCGGGCCCGGCACATGGACGCCGACGAGCAGGGCTCCCGCCTTCTCGGCGTCCACGGCCTCGACCCCGAGCGTCGCGGTCACGGCCGAGGGCGAGGGGGCCGAGCTCGCACTGCCCGACGGCGACCTGGAAGGGCCCGCCCCGGAAGCGGACCGGGTAGGGGAACCGGCCCCTGCGGCCGCGCCGCCCCGCGCACTTGCCCCCTCCCCCGGCCACCCCTTCTGCCCGCCGTCTCCCGCCTGACGCCGTAGGTCCGCGAGCTTGCCCATGCCGATCACCGTGGTGCCGAGCGTGCCGAGCCCGACGCCCGCGAGAACCAGGACGGTCCCGATGAACAGGCCCAGCAGAAGGGTCGTCAGCCGTCGGCCGCGTCGGCGCGCGGCATGCGGGCGCCGGGTCGGGCGGGATGTGGTGCCGCCGGCCGGTTCCTGACCGGGCATCGGCTTGGGACGCAGCGCAGTCTGTTCCATGGTTCGCCTCCGCCAGGTGCTCTACCCGGCGCACGGGCGCACCACGAGCCACGAACGAGTGAGACTGACGCGGGGTCGGACATGGGTAGCCACAACACGGTCCGGGCCCGGTTGTCGGCCCGTCCGACGCAGGCTCGCCTCGAACGGAAGCTGGGCCTGCTGCCGCAGGCCAGCCACAGCCACGGGGGCGACCCTGCGCGTCACGCCGGCCGACCCCGGGGACACCTCCCTGCGGCTCTGGCACGGGAGGAACCCCAGCCGCTCCATCGCCGAGGAGTGCTGCGCCCTGACCCGCGCGCCGGCAGGGCGCGGACCTCCTGGCGGAGGCCCGCGCCCTGCCGGCCTCCGCCTACGCGGCACTCGGCACTCGGCGAGCTCTCCGGGAACGCCGCCGCGGGCGTACGGGAAGCTCGCCGGGGAGGCGACGGAGCGGGCCCGCGACCTCGGCCGACGGACAACGACTGGAGATCGTCGGCCGAACGCGAACCAGCGGCCAGGGAGCCCTCAGCCGATCGGCAGTGGCGAGCTGCGGTCCGGCAGGAAGCCGTGGGACCTGGCGGCCAGGTGGTCGGACTGGTAGCGGGGGACCTCCCGGTGCCAGTTCAGGATGCCGGCCAGCCAGTTCCGCAGTTCGGCCACATAGCCGTCCATGGTCGCGCGTGCCTCCTCCGTGAGCTTGAAGTCCTCGTACAGGACGGGGAATTCATGGGCGGCGACATGCTCGAACTGCTGCATGCGCTGGGTCATCAGATCGTGGATGATGCCGAGCGCGGTCGGATAGTCGCAGCCGAAGAAGTTCTGGACGACGAGGATGCCGTTGTGGATCTCGCCCTCGTACTCGATCTCCTTCTGGTAGGAGAACACGTCGTTGATCAGGCACGCGTAGTCGACGGCCGCGTTCTCCAGCGACCGGACGGGGCCGCTGCGGTAGACCTCCGGAGGGACCGCCCGGCCGTGGCCGATCCGGCACAGGCTCATGGTGAGGTCGGCGCCGAAGGTGGCGCGCCGCATCTCCAGGTAGTCGATCGGGTCGGGGACACGGTTCTGGATCTGGTTGGACAGTTCCCACACCCAGCTCTCGGTCATCACGTCCACCGCGGCACGGAACGTGCGCCGCTGGTCGGCGGTCATCCCGACCGTGGTACGCCGCCACAGGTCGATCAGGCCGCGTTCCATGCCGTTGACCGGCACGGGGAACCCGTCGCCCTCGATGGGCATGCAGGCGGAGAGGCGCTCGGTGCACAGACGGGCCGCCACCAGGTCACGGCGATGGCCGAAGACGAGGGGGTAGTAGTCGTCGCCGTAGGTGCCCCAGGCCAGCCAGGCGGAGCTGAGGTCGAGGGCGTCGGCCGTCGCGTCCGGGTGGATGCCGGCCGCGCACAGCGGCAGGTCGGCCGCCGCGAGCTTGTCCTCGTCCCAGACGCCCTCCTGGAGGATGCCCATGCCGTGCGACCAGTCGACGAGACGGGACCGGGCGCCGTCCAGGTGCGGGCTCAGAGTGAGCCCGAACGGCATGTAGAAATCGGGCAGCAGGGACGGGCCGACCTTCTGGTAGGGCACGTGCGTGTAGGCGCGCAGGCGTTCGGCACCGGCCGAGGCCAGGAGTGCGCCGATGTTGGCGGCGGACGTGCCGAAACCGCCGACTCCGAACGGCCGCGACTCCTCCAGGGCCCCTTCGTTCATGTACCGGCTGGAACGCAGGTGCCACTCGTGGCCGCCGGACTGCCAGTCCTGCAGCCCGCGCGTGTACGCGGCCACCGCGGCGACCTGGTCCGGCGTGAGGCCCTTGTCCAGGGCCACCGCGGGCACTTCGGTGAGCGCGGTGTGCTCGAACTGGTGGAGCCGTGAGGTGAGGATGTCGTTGACGGTGTCGGCGGCCTCCTGGGTCGAGCACCCGAAGAAGGTCTCCAGGACGAGCACGCCGTTGCTGAGCTCGCCCTCGTCCTCGACCTCCCGCTGGTAGGAGAACAGGTCGTTGCGCAGGTGGACGCCGTCGGAGAAGGTCTCCATCAGCACCCTGAGCGGCCTCGACTCGGCTACGGACGCGGGCACTTCGGCGGTCGCGTACTCCACGAGCCCCGCCGACCAGGGCGCGCCGCCGACCTTGCGGCGCATCTCGATGTACTCGACGGGGTTGGAGACCCGTCCCTCGTTGATGTTGGACAGTTCCCACATCGACTCGTTCAGCAGATGCTCGGTGGCGACCGCGAACCGCCTGCGCCAGTCCACGGACATCGCCGGAACCGTGCGTGCCCACAGATCGGCGAGGCCCGCCTCCACCGGATTCTGCGGCGCGGGTACGGGAGTCGAGAGGTCGAGCGGCATGAACAGGGGCAGCCGGTCCAGATAGGCCTTGCCACCGTCGCGGTCCTGGCTGCGCTTGAAGACCTCCAGGAAGTGGTCGTCGAAGAAGAACACCCACACGTACCAGTCGGTGATGAGCGAGAGGGCGGGTCCGTCGCAGTCGGGGTGCGTGTACGCGCACAACAATCCGTAGTCGTGCGCGTCGAGGTCGGACTGCTCCCAGACGCCTGAGCCCTCCAGCATTCCCATCTCCCGTGCCCAGACGGTCGAATGGGCGCGCGCCTCGTCCAGATGCGGGTTCAGCCTCGCGGGATACGGCATGTAGAAGTGCGGGAGTACGAACGGCTGTGTCATGGGCGGGGCCCTACCCGTGCCCCGGACCTGCCATCCACGGGGCAGGACATGATCACACCATCGCGTGAATCAGGACCGATTCCGGGATTCCGGACGGGCGTTGTGAGTTCACTCGACATGCGAGCACTGCGAGCACTCCAACGACGCCTACGCCTACGCCGACACCTGAATCACCGCACGCGTGCCGCTCGTCCGCCAGCGCTGCCCCTCCGCGGCGACGAGCGCCGACTCGGTACGGGCATCGAGGCCGACGATCACGTCCGACTTCAGCGTGCGCAGGGCGGCCACCGGGCCGGGGAAGTAGGCGGTGACGTCCGCGAACGGCGTGGTGGGGGGCCTGAGGCGGTCACCTACGAGGCGACGGTAGTTCAGGTCGCCCTTCATCAGGGTGACCGTGGCCGAGGCGAAGTCCTCGCGAAGGCCGCCGGGCATCGCCGTGTACGGGAGCGGTGCGCAGGAGAAGGGGTGGGCGCGTACGGCGAGACGGCCCTCGGCCAGCGCGGACCAGAGGCGGCGGCCGTACGCTGCGGCGGCCCCCGGCGCCCGGATCAGCCGGCGCAGGGCGTCGACCACGTCGGCGGTGGTCGCGTCGGAGACGAAGTACGGGTGCGGTTTCACGTGCAGGACGGCTCGTTCGGCGTACCCCCGGGTCAGCAGATGGTCCAGGAGCAGCAGGTCGGGTACGAGTTCCCGGCCCGCGTTGTCCGCGACCAGACACACCGTGCCGCCTCCGGGTCGGGCAGGCCGGAGCAGCGACCAGAGGGCCTCGCTGTCGTCGGCGACGAGTCCTGCCGCCTCCCCTCCCTCGTCCGCGCCGGAGAGCCGGAAGCCGAGGTCGGCCCGGTTGCCCCACAGCGACCCGTGGAGCAGGGCGCGCGCCTGCTCCTCCTCCGGCCCGCCCACCAGGTCGTCGAGCGCGGCCAGCTCCTCGTCGGTCTCGGGAGCGTCCAGTTCGGCGAGCTTGAAAGGGCGGAAGGGGTCGATCCCCCGCCAGGCACCCTCACCCACACCGCTTCCGCCGCCCCCGAAGTACCCGACCGCTTCGAGGAGTTGGCGGTAGAAGTACCCTTCCGCCCACAGCCACGGCACATCGAACCAGGACCGGCCCGCGTACTCCCGGGTGCCCCAGTCCTCCCACTGCTCCCGGTCTTCGGCGCCGGCGGGGAGCGGTTCGACGACGCCCTCGGCGCAGTTCTTGAGGAGTGCGTCGAGCGCGCGGTGCTGCTCCGGGCCGTACGGGAAGGCGTCCCGCACCTTCTGGATGAGCGCGGGATGCCGTTCGGCCAGCACGCTCCAGGGGAACGAGCCCGGCTCGTTGCTGAGGATCACGGGCGGGGACACGGAGTCGGAGGCAGGCATGCGCCTCACGGTACCGTCCGCGAAACGCGCGGCCCCGGACGTCATCGGGTGAAGGCGGAACAGCCCGGGACCCCACCGGATCAGACGGCCCGCCCCGCCCGTCTCAGGCCACCGCCCGTATCTCCCGCTCCAACTGCGCGACCAGACCCAGGTACCGTGCCCGCCTGGGTGTGGGCACCAGCGCCCGGATGGTGAGCCGCCACATGTCCGCCGTCCGGCGGGGCTGGCGTCCCACCGGCTCCACCGCCCGGCTGACCATACGGCTGCCGACGAAGAAGCTGACGAGGGACTGCGCCATCGCGTCGACATCGACGTCCGGGTGCACGTCGGACTCCTTGACCGCGCCGAGGAGTTTCCCGGAGGCCATCTCCGACCACTCGCGGAACGGGTGTCTCAGCGGCGGCCGTACGGTGACATCACCGGCGGCCAGGCGCAGCCCCGCCCTGGCGATCGGACCCTCGACGGCCATCCTCGTGATCCCGAACGTGACGCGGATCAGCGTTTCGAGCGAGGAGTAGCCGCGGCCGTCGATGTCTCTGGCCATCCGCCGGGAGGTCCTGGACTGGATCTCCAGGATGGCGTGGGCCAGGTCCTCCTTCGCCGCGAAGTGGAAGTAGAGGGCGCCCTTGGTGACATGGGCGTGCTCGACTATGTCGCTCAGGCTGGTCGCTTCGTATCCGTGGCGGTCGAACAGGTCGGCCGCGGCCGTGATGATCGTCGCGCGGGTCTGCTCGGCGCGTAACTGCCTCGCCATCGGCGACACCCCTCCCCACCTACCGGTGCTCCCGAACTCCCCTGAGAAAAACGGGATATGCCGTTTGTTTATTACTCGCCGTACAAGATAGCCGACCGTTCCGCAGTACCCACCACACACTCGAAAACCGTGCGTCCCTCCTGCGTTCCCACCACCTTCAGCGCCCCGTCACCTTCGTCCGTGGACTCGATCCAGGTGGGCAGGTCCAGTTCGGCGAACTGATGGAAAGTCGTGTCGAACGACACGGGTATCAGGCCTCTGCCGGAGCCCGTTCGTGCCAGCACGGCCTGTCTGGCGGACTCCAGGAGCAACATGCCCGGTATGTGGTCAAGTGGATGGTCAAAGAAAACAGCATGACCGGTATCAACTCGTAACTGCCAGTGACCTTCCACCTGTTGGGGCGGCGCCAGGACCACGTCCGCCGCCGAGCCCCGGCCCACGTCGGCGGCGGGCAGACCCGGCGGAACGGGCAGCGCGGTCACGGTGGCCGCCGTACGGCCGCCGCGCAGCCTGCCGAAGACGGCGCCGCTGGTGCAGGTGAAGGCGACGTCGGCGTGTGCGACCAGCGCTCCGTCCAGCCGTACGTCGGCCTCGTAGCGGGCCGAGACCAGGCGCTTGCCTCGATGACGGATGTCGGAGAAGGTGATGTCGACGATCGGTTCGGCCGGCACCGGCCCCACGCCCAGGCGCTCGGGGAACGTGGTGATCCGGAACTCCTGGAGCACGAAGCGATGGTCCAACGGCACCTTGTACGCGGCGTGGTTGAGCAGAGTTCCAGCCTGCCGTACGGTCTCCACGACGAGCAGCGGATCGTATGTCGTCCGGTCCGGCGACACGTGTAAACAGTGGACCCGCGGCCACTGCGCGGAGACGCTGAACCGGTCGGTCTCGGTACGGGACCAGCCGGTGGGGAACGTCTCCGCGATCGACGCGCGGTGCACGAGTTGACGCGGAACACCGGCCGTCATGACTGGGATTTCGGCAGACTGCGGCACTGGAAGCAATGTCTCTCCCTCGGTCCCCCGTATGGCTGGCAGACGGAAAGGCGCCCGCTTAGGTGAGCGATAGAGTACGAGGCGACCGGTTTGTTTTCAACGAGATCAGTCGGTCCGGCCCTATGATCGGCGGGTTCCGGCGCACCTGACGACGCGCCGTCACGCACAGCGCGGCACCACATTCGGCGCTGCTGCGGACATCGGCCGACTGGGCGCCAGGGAGGGGCTCTTATGGCGAAGCAGGAGCGCGCCATCAGGACGCGCAGAGCGATCCTGGAAGCCGCGGGCGCGGTTTTCGACGAGCACGGCTACACCTCCACCACCATCGCGATGGTGCTGGAGCGGGCCGAGGTCACCAAGGGCGCCCTGTACTTCCACTTCCCTTCCAAGGAATCGCTCGCGCAGGCGGTGCTCGCCGAGCAGGTGCCCTTCGGCACCGTGCCGGCGCAGCCCTGCAAGTTGCAGGAGATCATCGACATGACGTTCGTGGTCGGCCAGCGGCTGCTGACCAACTCCCTGCTGCGGGGCAGTGTCCGGCTGGCGGTGGACCAGGAGACGCCGAGCCACGTGGATCACGGGGAGCCCTTCCGGCAGTGGTCGGAGCGGCTGACGTCCCTGATGGAACACGCGCGCGAGCAGGGCGAGTTGCTGCCCACGGTGGATCCGCCGGAGACGGTGGACCTGCTGGTCGGCGGCTTCACCGGCATCCAGTTGATGTCCCGGGCGATGAGCGACCGGGCCGATCTCGGCCACCGGCTGTCCGTGCTGTGGGCGCACATCCTGCCGAGCATCGCGGTGCCGGGACTACTGCTCGGCCTCGACAGCAGGGCGGACCGGGGTGTCCGGGTGCTCTGCTCGATGGACTCCCTCGGCCTGAAGGCGTCTTGATCCTGCTGACCGGGGCGACCGGCACCGTCGGCCGCCTGGTCGCCCGGCGTCTTCCCCCCACCGAGCCGGTACGGCTGCTGGCCCGCGACCCCGAGCGCGCCGCCGCCCTCGCGGGTGCGCACGCCGAGGTGGTGGGCGGCGACTTCGAGGACCCCGTGAGCCTGCGCCGGGCGCTGACCGGCGTACGGTCGGCGCTGCTCGTCACCGCGAATCCGCTGACGCACGCCCACGACGAGAACTTCCTGACGGCCGCCCGCGCGGCGGGAGTCGGGCACATCGTGAAGCTGACCACCTTGTCGGTGACCGAACCCGACGCCATGGACCTGGTCACGGAGTGGCAGCGGGGCAACGAGCGGCTGCTGCGTGCCTCGGGTCTGTCCTGGACCCTGTTGCGACCGCGTGCCTTCATGTCCAACACGCTGGGCTGGGCCCGTTCGATCCGGGCGGAGAGCGTGGTGCGGAGCGCGAACGGCACCGTCGCCACCGCGGCGATCGACCCGCGGGACATCGCGGATGTGGCGGTACGGGCGCTCACGGACCCGGCGGGGCACACGGGGCGGGCGTACGCGCTGACCGGGCCCGCAGGGGTCACCCCGGTGGAACAGACGCAGATCCTGGGCGAGTTGCTGCAACGGCCGCTGGAGTTCGTCGAGTTGACGGATGACCAGATACTTCGAGGGCTTCTCACACGTTATCCGGAGCCAGTGGCCCACGCCCTCGCGGAGAGTGCCGCGCGGGGGCGGCACGGGTCGAAGGCGCAAGTCGAGTCGGCCGTGGCGGAGTTGCTCGGCCGACCGGCGCGCGGGTACCGGGAGTGGGCGGTGGAGCATCGGGCGGAGTTCGGCGGCCCGGTGGCGAGTGACGAGCGCGAGGGCTCGTAGATACGACGGCGGGCCGGCCGGCGTCCATCCACGCCGACCGACCCGCCCGCTCATGTCACACCGTCAGTTCACCTGAACCGGTGTGTGGTTCACCCACTGGGCCCCTGGGCCACAAGATCAGAAGGTGAGCTTCCAGCTGTTGATCTTGCCCGTGTCCGAGGCGGCCACATCCTGGACACGCAGCTTCCAGGTGCCGTTGGCCGTCTCGCTGGAGGCGTCCACCGTGTACGTGGTGTTCACGTTGTCGGCGGAGTCCGAGGTGCTGGAGGCCTTCAGCGGGTAGGTCGTACCGTCGGGCGCTACCAGGGTGATGACCAGGTCACCGCGGTAGGTGTGGGTGATGTCGACGCCGACCTGGAGAGCCGAGGGGGCGTTGCCGGTCCGGCCGGTGACGGCGATCGAGGACTCGACGGCCGCGCCGTTGTCCGGGACGGAGACGGCGGTGCTGGAGGAGAAGACGGTCCCCGTCGTGCCCCCGCCGGTGCCGCTCACGGCCTGCACGGTCTTGGTCGCGTCGGCCAGACCAGCGCCGCAGCCGCCCGAGCAACTGCCGGGCAGGGCACGGGCGTTGTTCTTGATGGCCGTCTCGATCTGGGCCGGGGTGAGGGAGGAGTTCGCCGACTTCATCAGCGCGACCAGGCCCGCGATGTGCGGGGTGGCCATGCTGGTGCCCTGGTAGTAGGCGTACGACTCGGTGGACGGGGTCTTCGTGCCGGAGTTCAGCGTGGAGAGGATGCCGTTGGCGGTGCCGGTGGACATCTCGCCACCGGGGGCCGAGATGTCCACGACGGAGCCGAAGTTGGAGTACGAGGCCCGGGCGCCGGTGCGTCCGGTCGCGGCGACGGTGATGACGTTGTTGCAGTTCGCCGGGTTGGAGGTGGAGGCGTTCGCGTTCTCGTTGCCGGCCGCGACGACCACGGTGGTGCCGCGGTTGAACGCGCCGGTGATGGCGCTCTGGGTCGCCGCGGAGCAGGCACCGCCCCCGCCGAGGCTCATGTTGATGACCTTGGCGACGTTGGCGTTGGCCGGGACACCGGAGACGGTGCCGCCGGACGCCCAGGTGATGGCGTCGATGATGTCGGAGTCGTAGCCGCCGCACTTGCCGAGCGCGCGGACCGGGGAGATCTTCGCGTTGTACGCGATGCCCGCGACACCCTTGCTGTTGTTGGCGACGGCGGCGATGGTCCCCGCGACGTGCGTGCCGTGCCAGGAGGAGCTGCTGGACCCGGTATCCGCGCCGCACTCGTCGGTCGCGTACCAGTCGCCCGGGTCGGCCGGGTTGCTGTCGCGGCCGTCGCCGTCGACGGAGACCGCGGTGTCGGCGATGAAGTCGTAGCCGGCGACGATGTTCGCGGCGACGTCGGAGTGCGTGACATAGCCGGTGTCGATGACGGCGACGGTCACGCCGGTGCCGGTCGCGGTGGTCCAGGCGCCCGGGACGCGCATGCCCGCGGCGGCCTCGAAGAGGTCCCACTGCTTGGCGTACTCGGTGTCGTTCGGGTCCGCCATCGGCTTCTTGAGGCGGTCCGGCACGACGTAGGCGACCTGCGGGTCGGCCTTGTACTGGGCGATGACGTCGGCGACGTCCGCCTTGCTGAGCTCCTCGCCCAGGTCGACGAGGGCCGCGCCGGTGCCCAGGCGGCGCTGGAAGTCCAGGTCCTCGCCGGCCTCCTTGCCCTTGGCGGTGGCGTCGGCGTCGGCGGCCTGGTTCGACGTGGCCTCGGACGCTCCGGCCTTGTAGCCGACGATGAGCCGTTCGGCCGGGGCGGCGACCGCCTGCGCGGCGGCGTCCAGGGTGACGCCGGGAGCGACGGGCTCCTGGGCGACGGCGACCGAGGTGGTGGCCGCGGCCAGCAGGGCGGCGGAGACCGCGGCGACGGATATCAGCTTCCGCCCCGTGGCACGGGTGGATGAAGTACGCAAGGGCTTGCCTTTCGGTGCCGTACTCCGGGCAGCGCGGGCAGCGGGGAGTGGCGGGCGAATCGCTTCATCGGTGAAGCGGCGGGGGGTGCGGTTCGAAAAGCGGCGCGGCGGCCGGCCAAGCGCGAGCGGCCCGTTCCGGGGTTACCTATGGGGCGGCTGTGGTGGAACAGTAGGCAAAGAGCAGGTCATCCGGATACAGGGGAAACCCTCGATCAGGCCGGATCCACACCCTCGAAAGCCGGAAACCGTCCCTGCATGACGGGCGGTTGACCGGGTTGGGCGAGTTGCGGGGGATTGCCGGCGCCGCCCGTCGATTGAACGCGGCACGCCTGCTTCCCGTACTGCCCGAAAGCAGACCTGTTCCCCCTGGTCGAGGAGACGTCCCGGATGACCGCCCACCGCCGCACTCTCTCGGCCGCCGCACTCGCCGGCACCACCGCCTTCGCGGCACCGCTGTTGCTCACCTTGTCCGCGGCGGGTCCCGCTCAGGCGCACGGCGCCCCGACCTCGCCGGTCAGTCGCGCCTACGCCTGCTCCCCCGACGGCGGCAGCCTGGCCCGTACGGCGGCCTGCCGGGCGGCGGTCACCGCGAACGGCGGGGAGCCCTTCACCTTCTGGGACAACGTGCGGGTCGGAGACGTGAACGGCCGGGACCGCGCGGTGATCCCCGACGGCCGACTGTGCAGCGGCGGGCTGCCCGCCTACCGGGGACTCGACCTCGCGCGCTCCGACTGGCCCTCGACCACACTGGCGCCGGGCGCGCGGTTGACGATGACGTACCGCTCGACGATCCCGCACACCGGCACGTTCAAGATGTTCCTGACGAAGCCCGGGTACGACCCGTCGGGCCCGCTGAACTGGTCCGACCTGCCGGACCGCCCGTTCGCCGAGGTCAAGGACCCCGCGATGACGGGTGACGCCTACCGCTTCGGGATGACGCTGCCGTCCGACCGGACCGGTCACCATGTTCTGTACACGATCTGGCAGAACTCCAGCACGGCGGACACGTACTACTCGTGCTCGGACGTGGTGTTCCCTGAAGCGAAGAGCGCCACCGGCAGCACCGGCGCCTCCGACAGCTCCGGAGAATCCGCGCCGACCGCCACCGCGTCCCCCGCGGCACGGTCGAGGTCCGCCGAGCCCAGCACTTCGGCCGATCCGTCCGAGCAGCCCGAGCAGGCCGTGGGAACGGGACGGGCGGCGGAGTCCGCCGACTCCGCCGCCCCACAGACCGGGAGCACCGTGGCCGGCGCGCCGGTGGCGTCGGCCACCGACGGCACCGGGTCACGGCATCTTGTCGCGGCCGGCGCCGCGGCGGTACTGCTCGCCGTGGTCGCCGCCCTCGTCCTGCGGCTGCGCCGCCGGTGAACACCGGCAGCTCAGCCGTTCATTGATGGTTCGTCAGTTGACGAAGACCGTGGCGCCGCCCTGCGTCACGTCCGTCACCGGAGCGTACTTGGCGGTGAAGTAGCCGTTGGCGAAGCACAGCGACGAGCCGGACGTCTTGGTGAACGCCTGGGCGGTGAAGTTGATGCTGTTGTCGTCGGCGCCGGTCGTACCCGTCAGGCTGGGCGCCTGGTAGACACAGTTGATGGTGCCCAGCAGGGTGCGCAGCACGACGGTCGTCTGGATGACCGAGCCCGCCGCCGGGCTGACGACGACGGAGCCGTCGGAGCCCACCACGGTGGTGTACGGGAGGTTGTTGACGGTCACGCTGTTGACACCGAGCACACCCAGGACGTTGCTGGTGCAAGTGCCGAAGGTGTGCGCGGTGACCGACTCGGTGGCGCTACCGGGCGCCGCCGGGTTGTCGGTGACCGCAGCCGTGAAGGTCGACGCCGCACACGAGACACCACTGGTGCCGGTCGCGCTGGAGCGGAGCGTGGCGGCGGTGCCGGTGGCGAGGGAGGCGCTGAGGACGTCGCCCACGGCGACGGCGTCGCCGGCCGCGCTGTTGACGGTGAGCACGGTGTCGGCGGCGGACGCGGGGGTGACCGCGGCGACCGAGAGCCCGGCGACGGCCGCGGCGAGGGCGAGGGCGGAGCGGGTACGAGTACGCATGATTGCGGGTGCCTCTTTCTGGAACTGGGGGTGTTGAGGGGTGGTGTCCAAGAGGTCGGGACACGCGAAAGTGCGCGTGCGGACCGTATGAAGGACGCGGGAATGACGCCGTCGCCGGCCCGTGACGCCTTCTCCGTACGTGACGGACCGGCAACGACAACCGGCCGGTGACCGGCAGGAAGGCTTGGAGGGAGGCTTCCTGCCGGACCGGGCGGGACAGGGCGAACCGACGGCGGCCCAGGGGGGAAACGGCCGTGCCGGTGCCTCGGGGGCGGACTTCGGAATGAGCAATGAGTCCGGGAAGAGCGATGACTCGCATCGCTGCGGATCCGGCGCCACGGATCCGGGGAAACCAGGTCGAGTTCTAGACCTGAGGGGCCGTCAACGTCAAGACATCGAACAGAAGTTGATGCCTCCCGTCGGACTTTCCGTCCTACTTCCCGTCCGGCTTGCCCTTGGGCATCGACACGCACCCTCGACATGTGTGGCGCCCCTCGGACACCCCTCCGAGGGCCCTTCGGACCCCTCGAACGGCCCTGGATCGCCCCGTGAAGTCACAGGTGGAGCATAATCCGCACCCTTTTTCCACAACTCCCTTGACCCTTCAAAGTAACCACGGGTAACTTCCTCGGCGGCTACTGGGGCGTAACCGTGAAAGCCCTTGCAACCGCCGGGAGTTGCAAGGAGACGTACGCCGCAGCCGCTGTCCGCGCCAGGACAACGTGCCAATCGAGCTTGACCAGCATTGACGCAGTTGACTATGTACTGGGAGCAGCCATGGCCTCGTCCTCGGACGCCTCGTCGTCCGCCGGATCCAACCCCGAGCAGCCAGGAAGCGGTAACGCTTCCGAGGGTGCGGGGGCCACGGGATCCAACAACGTGTCCGAATTCTTCGAAGGTGCCGGAAAGGGCGCCGAACGACGCGGGCGGGTCCGTGCGCGCCGTGCCGCCGTCATGGCGGTGCCGGCCACCCTGGTCGCCGCCACGCTCGCGGTTCTCACCGCACAGGGCGCTCTCGGCGTTCAGTTCGCCATCTCGGGCATGCCGTTCACGGTCACCGCGACCGAGATGAACGGCACCGGCTTCGAGCAGTTCGGCGCGCTCGACCACATGATCGAGAACAGCCCGAACGAGGGCGACACCGGCGGCCAGGTCCTGGTCATCACCACCGCGATCAAGAACGCGACGATCACCAAGCTGTGTCAGAGCGTCGACCTCGGCGGCATCAACCTGCTGATCAAGGCGGGCGGCAACGGCACTCCGGTGTCCGCGACCGACCTGACGCTCGACGGCACCGAGCAGTCGGGTGACGCGTCCTTCAGCAACATCGAGATCGGCAACGACGCCAGCACGCTCACCAAGGCGGGCGTCAAGGGTCCGGCCGGCGTCTTCAGTCAGCAGGCGGACTCCGTCCGCATCGCCAACCTGCGGTCGACCAACTACGCCACCACGGCAGCCGTGTTCAAGCTGCCCGGGCTGAAGCTCAGCTTCAGCGAGTCGGGTTGCTGATGTTGGGCACGGACCAACAGGAGGTGGGGCCCGCTTTCAGAACCTGGCGGGCCCACCGTCCGTTCCTGGGCGGGCTGCTGCTCACCCTGGGCGGGGTGGAGATCCTCATCACGATGAAGGTCTCCCTGAAGATCGTCGTGCACCTGGGTATGCAGGGCCTGGCGGGCTTCATGCTGCCGGCGCTGATGGTGGTGTGCGGTCTGTTGATCCTCTTCAACCCCGCGCAACGCCTGTTCTACTCGATCGTCGGCATCATGCTGACGCTGGGTACCTGGGTCACCTCGAACCTCGGCGGCTTCTTCGTGGGGCTCGCACTGGGAGCCGTGGGCAGCTGCATGGCCTTCGGCTGGCTTCCCGACCAGGATCCGCGTGTCAGCCGCAGCCAGCGGCGCAAGGACAAGCAGATGGGCAAAGCCGCCATGGCGGCCCCTGACGCGACGGAATCCACGGATTCCACCGGGCCCGCAGCGGCGGACGACGGTCACGAAGGCGGCGAAGGCAGCCTGCGCGGCTCGATGCGCTCCTCCACCGCCGCGTCACCCTCACACCTGACGATGTAGGCACCCCTGCCCGGCAACTCCGCGACCGCCTCGACGAGTTCGGTTCCTCGGTAGACGAGGCCGACCCCGTCGTCGGTGCAGTGCGTGGTGGGCAGGGTGCCATCGGCGACGAGCCGGTGGACCAGCGGGCGGCGGCCCGCGTCACTGTCGTAGTGCACTCCGTTGCCGTACGGCAGGAAGCCCAAAGCATCGGTCAGCGGCCGGAGTTCGGGGCCGAAGGAGTCGGTGGTGCCCCCTCTGAACCAGCAGAGGGAGCCCGCGCTCACTCCGCTGAGCACCACGCCGGCCTCCCAGGCGCGCCGCATGATGCGGTCGAGGCCGTGCACCCGCCACACCGCCAGCAGGTTCGCCACCGAGCCGCCCATGACCCAGACGACGTCCTGTTCGAGCACCGCGCCCTCGACGTCGTCCAGGTTGGGCATGGGGAAGAGCTGCAGCGGTGTGAGGTCGAAGCCCGCGACCCGGGCGGCCTCGCCCATGCGGGCGGTGAAGTGCTCGGCGTCCCCGATGGCCGTACCGACGTACAGGACGCGCGGTCTGCGGCCGTGCACGCCGGAGAGGTCGACGGCGTGATGCACCAGGGAGTCGAACTCCACCATGGTCCGGCCGCCGGCGCGATGTCCGCCGGAGGTCGCGAGGATGGTCGGTTCGGAAGCGGCCATGCGAATGATCTTATCGATCGACGACGGGCTCCCGGCGGTCGGCAACCGACTCGGCGACAACGGGCTCGGCCCGGCGGTCGGCATGTTCGGCAGGCTCGGCGGAGAAACCACCGCTCACCTGCGAAGATCCCTCCCCCGCCGACGCGCTCGCCGACCCGTCGGCCTTCAGTGCCTGTGCCTCGCTCTTGAGGATGCGCATCGAGCGTCCCAGGGCACGCGCCGTGTCCGGCAGCTTCTTCGAGCCGAACAGCACGATGACCACGATGGCCACGACCAGCAGGTGCCAGGGTTCAAGTCCGTTCCGGAGCACAACCTCACCGCCCTTTCCTTCGTCTCACACAACAGTTGCCACTTCGCGCAACTGTACAACCAGGGTGAAACGTGAGAAGGGCGCCGATGACCACCAGCACGAGCAGGTCTGCCGTACCCCGGCGACGCCGGTCCGCCGCAGGCACCCGGCGGCGCAAGCCCGGTCGGCGTGGGCGGCTGGCACTGGCGATCTGCCTCTCGCTCCTGCTGCTGCTCGCGGCCGGCGCCGGCTGGGTCTATCTGAAGCTGGACGGCGACATCAAGACCTTCGACGCGGGCGGCATCTCGGACAACCGGCCCGCCGCGGGCTCGTCCAAGGGCGAGAACGTCCTCGTCATCGGCTCGGACGCGCGCAACGACGGCAACGCCAAGCTAGGCGGCGGCGACGTGAACGACATCGGCCGCTCCGACACCGCGTTCCTGCTGCACATCTACGCCGACCACAAGAACGCCGTGGCCGTCTCCATACCCCGCGACAGCCTGGTCACCATCCCGCCCTGCAGGCTGCCCGACGGCAAGTGGACGACCGCCCGGCAGGGCGTCAAGTTCAACGAGGCCTACTCGGTCGGCGAGACCGCCAAGGGCAACCCCGCGTGCACCCAGAACACGGTCGAGAGCATCACGGGTCTGCGCGTCGACCACACCGTCGTCGTCGACTTCAAGGGCTTCGCCGCGCTGACCGAGGTGGTGGGCGGGGTGAAGGTGTGCCTCCCCCAGAACGTGTACCAGCGTGATCTCAACCCCAACCGCACCACACGCGGCAAGGTCCTCTTCCACAAGGGCGAGCAGACGGTCTCGGGACAGAAGGCGCTGGACTACGTCCGCATCCGGCACGGCATCGGCGACGGCTCCGACATCGGTCGCATCAAGCGCCAGCAGGCCTTCGTGGCAAGCCTGTTGAAGGAGGTGAAGAGCAACGGTCTGAGCGCGACCAAGCTGCTCCCGCTCGCCGACGCGGCCACGAAGTCCCTGACCGTGGACCCCGGTCTCGGCTCCGCCGACAAGCTGATCTCCTTCGCGATGTCGCTGAAGGACATCGACCTGCACAACACGAAGTTCGTCACCATTCCCTGGCGGTACCAGGGCGCGCGTGTCGCGATCGTCGAACCCGACGCGAGTGACCTCTGGGCCGCCCTCAAGGCGGACCGCACCCTGGACGGCAAGGACGCGAGCGGCAAGAAGAAGGCCTCGCCGAGCGCCGGTCCCACGGCCACCCCGACTCCCGTGTCCGGCAAGGGAATCACCGTCACCGTCTACAACGGCACCACCGTCACGGGCCTGGCCGCGAAGGCCGCCGCCGAGCTGACCGCCGACGGTTTCACGGTCACCGGCACGGCCACCGCGAGCAGCCAGGACCACACGGCGACCATCATCGAGTACGGCCCCGGGCACAAGTCCGACGCCCAGACGGCGGCCCGTGTCTTCCCCGGCGCGGCCATCCAGCCGGTGACGGCGCCGGGCGTCAACGTGGTCGTCGGCCAGTCGTACAAGGGTGGCCCCACGGCCGCCCCGCAGCCCACCGCCATCCCGAAGGACGTCACCGAGGGAGCCCGCTCGGCGGACGACAACATCTGCTCGAACCTCAGCTACGGCTGACCCGGCCGGCCCGCGCCGGGAACAGCCACCGCCGGGCGACGGCGAGGGAACCCCCGTACAGCCCCGGTACGACCGCCACAAGCGCGTGGTACGGCCCCGGCGGCCGCCGGCCCCAGCGGCGGGCCGAGCGGGGAGAGCGGCACCAGCAGCCCCACGGCGCCGAGCCCGGCCGCCGCCCGCCGAGTCGGGTCGGCCGGGCGGCCGGGCGGCCGGAAGGACGTTCTCCCCGACCTTCGCCGGCCGCGCCTCGGCGTCGGCGTCGGTCAGAGCGCGCGGGAAGCTGTCGAGGCGGTGCGGCGTCCCGAGATCAGACTCCGCGGAGGCGCCGTACGGGGGCGCCCTCGGCCCGGTCGGTCAGCCGCCCGATCAGCAGCCGTACGACGGTGACGATGTCCGGGTCGTCGACGAAGTACACCTGCCGGCGCCCTTCGCGCCGCGACCGTACGAGGCCGGCGAGTCTCAGTTTGGTGAGGTGCTGGCTGACGGCGGGCAGCGCGCCGCCGACCCGTTCCGCGAGCCCGGTCACATCGCTCTCGCCCTGCGCCAGCGCCCACACGATGTGCAGCCGGGCGGGCGAGGCGAGCAGCCCGAAGGTCCCGGCGGCCTCCGCCAGCACCTCGGCGGACGGATCGTCTAAACCGGCGTTGTCCGAACCTGTCACCACCGCGCCAGTTTAGACGGACCGGCAGATCAGGGGTGAGGGAAGGAGCGAGGCCGGGTGCGTGCGGCTGTGAGGCGGAGGAGGGAGGCGCCTCGGAGCGTTGTCGACCGACAGCAACGCCGCTGGGTCCCTCTGGGAGGGCGCGTGCCAACACCCGCTCCTTCCCCACCCCCATTTGCCGGACCGTCCTAGGACCTGCCCGGCAGGCCCTGGGCCGGTGCGGGACCCGTGCTGCGTCGCACGATGAGGTGGGCGGGGATGACGGAGACCACGGCGCCGGCGTCCGCGCCCGTCTCCTCCCGGCCGTCGATCCGCGCGAGGAGCAGCCGCAGGGACCGGGTGCCGATCTCCTGGAAGTCGGTGCGGATGGTGGTGAGCGGGGGCAGCAGATGGGCGGCTTCCGGGATGTCGTCGTAGCCGACGACGCTGACGTCGTCCGGCACCCGGCGGCCGGCCTCGTGGAAGGCGCGCAGCGCGCCGAGCGCCATCTGGTCGTTGGAGGCGAAGACGGCGGTGACGTCCGGATCGCGGGCGAGCCGGCGGCCCAGTTCGTACCCGGAGTCGGCGCTCCAGTCGCCGACGAGCGGCTCGGGCACCTCGGCCCCGGCCTTCTCCAGGGTCTCGCGCCAGCTCGTCGCCCGGCGTTCGGCGGACGTCCAGCCGGTCGGTCCGGCGATGTGCCGGACCGTACGGTGGCCGAGGCCCAGGAGGTGTTCGGTGGCCAGGCGCGCTCCGCCCCGGGAGTCCGCGGTGACCATGGGGGTGTCGTCGCCGAGGGCGTTGTCCATCACGACGAGGGGGATGTCGAGGTGGGCCTCGGCGAGTGCCCTGCCGACGCGTCGCTGCGGGGCGATGGCGATGACCCCGTCGGCGCCCTCCGCCGACAGCCGGTCCACGGCCTGGACGACGGTGTTCCGGTCGGCGGTGTCGAGGGCGATGGAGCTGACCAGGTAACCCGCCTCCTGGGCGGCGGTGTTGATCGCGGTGAGCGTGGAGGCGGGCCCGTAGCGGGCCGCGTCGAAGGAGATCACCCCGAGCATCCGGGTCCGTCCGCTGGCCAGCGAACGCGCGCTGCGGCTCGGCCGGTACCCGAGCGACCGCATGGCCTCCAGCACGGACTCGCGGGTCTCGGCCCGGACGGCCGGATTGTCGTTGAGCACCCGCGACACGGTCTGCTTGGAGACACCGGCCAGGCGTGCCACGTCGTCCATCACCGGCCTCGTGCCCGCGAAGTTGCGCCGGCTGCGTCCCTTGGGAGCGGCGCCGCCACCGGCACTTCGGGTCATGGGGGTCGCTTCCTTCGGCTTCGTCCCGTGGCGGTCGTGCCCCGCCCGGCTGGCCCACAGGATAGGCCGCCGGACGCGGGTCACCACCGGAAAGGCCCTACCCTCCGATCACGTGAGTCCGGACCGTGACCCACTCGGCCCGCGTGATCCCGGCCTCCCCCACCGGCATGGGCACCGGCAGGTGCACAGGTGCGTCGGCGGCGAACGGCAGCACCTTCACCCGCAGCCCGCCGCCGGCGCGCAGGGCGTCGTCCGGCAGCCTGTCGAGGCCGATCTCCCAGACGCGCCCCGAGAAGAACTGGTCGGCGACCAGCGCGTCCCCGACATGGGCGCGGGCCACGTCTCCGGTCCAGTGGACGCGCAACAGCGTTCCGGTGCGCGGGAGTTCGTCCGGGACGTCGATGAGGTACTCGGCGGCGGACGTGTCGAAGTACTTGTCGGCGGGGGCGCCGGCCCGGTCCAGCACACCGGTGACGGTGTCCGCGGCGGCCTCGGCGGCCCGGACGAGGGACACGTCGAGGGTGCCGAAGGCGCCGCCGGTGGGGAGCGTGTAGCGGGTGAACACCCCGTCGGGGGCTGCCGCCAGGTTCGCACCGGGAGGCCTCTCGGGCGCGGGCAGCACGGCGAACGACGTCTCCGGCGCCGCGCTGTGCACCCGTACCTCCCCGGCCGGCTCGTCGAAGACGACCCCGCTGCCGTCGCCGCCCCCGGCGCCGCACAGGACGAGCCGCTCGGCGCCCCAGGCCACGCCCCGGTAGGCGGTACGGGCGGTCGCCGCGTCCAGCACCAGCAGGCCGACCTGGCCGCCGTCCACCGTCCCGACCTCGACGAGGGCGTCCGTACCGGGCCGCAGTCCGGTGACGAGGAAGCGTCCGTCGGCGGACTCGACCTGCCCCATGGGCGTGTGCACGTACCTCAACGTCCCGATGTCCAGGGCGAGTTCGACGGGGATTCCGTCCGTGGCGGCCAGCACCAGGACGGTTCGTCCGCCGACGTCGAACGTGCACACCGGCTGGGCGGTGGCCCAGTCGAGCCGGAGTCCGGCGACGTCGAGACGTAACGGCCAGCAGAAATAGGCACCCTGAGGCACCGTCACCGGCACACTGGGAAAGGTCAGTTCGGGAGCCTCCGGGAACTCGACGGTGAACGACGTGTCCGGATGGTCCGGCAACTGTTCGTGCGGCTGATGGTTGTTGACGAAGAGGAAACCGGAGTCGCCGTCGCTCCGCACGGCCCACCGCAACGTCTCCCGGTCGCCCTGTCCGGCAGGCGCTCGCGCGGGCAGCGCGGACTCCATGGGCGCGATGCGTTCGCCGAAGTCCGCCAACAGCAGGTGCTGGAGGCGCAGTTCGTCGTAGGAGGGCCGGTACTGCCCGTACTCGCCGAGCGGCGCCTGGAAGTCGTACGTCAGGACGGGGAGGTCGTTCGGGTAGCCGGTGGCGTGGGACTCCTGGAGGGTGGTGAGTTCGCCCGCCGGGTTGGTGCCGCCGTGGAACATGTAGTAGCCCTGCCAGACCGAGCCGCATCCGATCTTCGTGAGTCCGAGGGCGCCGATGTCGGCGGCGTCGACGCGTGGCCGACGGTGGTAGGCCACGGCCATCCCGCCGCCCAGCTCGCAGGTCGCCCAGGGGAATCGGTCCGTCGGCGCCGGTTCGCCACCCCGCACGTGCGTCGGCCGCAGATCGGCGCCGATGCCCTCGTCGTCGCGCTGGTGGGTGAAGAAGAAGTGCTTGCGGCAGGTGTCGGACCAGCCGCCGTCCCACTCCGTCCAGAAGGTCTCCGTGTAGCCGCCGTACAGCGGAAGCAGTTCGTCCGGCGGGAGTTGGACCCCTCCCCAGGCCGTCGAGGTCCAGAGCGGGGCACTCAGCCCGGCCTCCTGCGCCATCCGCTTCAGGGTGAGCAGGTGCCCGGGCTGGTCGTACAGCTCGTTCTCGATCTGGATGGCGACGATCGGGCCGCCGTGCGCCCGGTCGAGCCCCTTCAGCTGCTCGGCGATCGCGGTGAACCAGCCGCGTACGGGTTCCAGGTAGGCGGGGTCGTCGGTGCGGGGTGCGCCGGTGCGGGCGAGCAGCCAGTCGGGCAGGCCTCCGTTACGCACCTCGGCGTGGCTCCAGGGGCCGATGCGCGGGATGAGGTCCAGGCCGTGGCGGGCGCAGAGTTCGGCGAAGCGGCGCAGGTCGCGGTCGCCGTCGAAGCGGACCCGGCCCTCGGTCTCCTCGTGGTGGATCCAGATGAGGTAACTGGCGACAGCCGTCACCCCTGCCGCCTTCATCTTCAGCAGCTCCTCCTCCCACTCCGCGGCCGGATAGCGGGTGTAGTGGAACTCGCCGGAGACGGGGAACCAGGGGCGTCCGCCGCGGGTGAAAAAGCGGTTGGTCACCTCGATCGGGTCGGCGGCTCCCGGAGCGTCGGAGAAGGGAAGGTGGCCGGTGAGCGGGGGTTCGGTGGCCGTGGGGACCCGGAGGGAGTGGCGGGTCATGGCTTCACCGGGCCCAGGTCGGGGGTGTCGGTCAGCAGGGCCCGCACGGAGGTGGTGGCGTTCAGTTCGAGGAGCAGCAGGTCGTTGGCGCCCTGCCGCAGAACGGGCGCGGGCACGTAGAGGGTGCGCTGCGGTCCGCGGTTCCAGTAGCGGCCGAGGTGGAAGCCGTTGATCCAGGCCTGGCCCTTGGTCCAGCCGGGCAGCGACAGGAAGGTGTCGGCGGGGGTGACGACCTCGAACGTGCCCCGGTGGAAGGCGGGTTGGGCGGCCGGGGTCGCGTCCGCGGGGGCGAAGGGCAGCGCACTGAGGTCGTCCAGGGTGAGGGGGTGGCTGTCCCAGCCGTGCAGCGCGGTGCCGTTGAAGGTGACCGCCCCGAGGAGCCCCTTGGGTGAGCCGATGCGCGGCCCGTAGTTGACCCCGCCCATGTTCTCCACGAGCACGTCGACCGCCGCTCCGGCAGCGGGAATCCGGACGGGCAGGGACTCGTCGTGCCGCTCGCGCTCGAGTACGCCGACAGGGGCCCCGTCGACGAACACCTGGGCCCGGTCGCCCACGCCGCCCGCGAAGTGCAGCAGCCCGTCGCCCGCGAGGGGAGCGGTGGTGCGGTAGAGCACGTACCCGGCGCGCAGTCCCAGTTCGTCCATGGTCATCGGGTCCTCGGTGCGCACGGGCTTGGCGAGGAGCCCCACGTTCGGCAGCAGGGGCGATCGCTGCCCCAACTCGACGACAGTGGGCGGGAGTTTGACACTCGGCGCGGGAACCGGCTCGTCGGGGACGGGCGCGTGCCGGGCGATCACCTCACGGAAGGCGTGGTACTTCGGTCCGGGGTCGCCGTTCTCGGTGAGGGCGGCGTCGTAGTCGTAGGACGTGACCATGGGCTGGTAGGCGTGGTCGTGGTTGGCGCCGTTGGTGAAGGCGAAGTTGGTGCCGCCGTGGAACATGTAGATGTTGACGGACGCGCCCGCCGAGAGCAGCCGGTCCAGGTCGGCGGCGGCGTCGGCCGCGTCCCGGGTGTGGTGCTCCTCGCCCCAGTGGTCGAACCAGCCGATCCAGAACTCGGCGCACATCAGGGGCCCTTCGGGCTGATGAGCCCTCAACTCGGCCAGGGAGCGTTCGACTTTGCTGCCGAAGGTGCCCGTGGTGAGCACACCGGGGAGGCTGCCCGCCGCGAGGTGCTCGGGGTTGGCCTGGTCGCAGGTGAAGAGCAACTCCCGGATGCCACGCGAGCGCAGGGCCTGAGCGAGGTGTTCGAGATACGCGGTGTCGTCGCCGTACGCCCCGTACTCGTTCTCCACCTGGACGGCGATGACGGGGCCGCCGGACTCGGCGAGGTAGGGCAGCAGGGGCGGCAGCAGCAGATCCAGATAGCGGTCGATGGCGCCCGTGAAGCGGGGGTCGCTGGAGCGCAGCCGGATGTCGGGGTCGGTGGTGAGCCAGGAGGGCAGCCCACCGCCGTCCCACTCGGCGCAGATGAAGGGGCCGGGCCGCAGCAGGACGTGCAGCCCCTCCGCACTGGCCAGCCGCAGAAAGCGCGGCAGATCGAGGATGCCGTCGAGGGCGAGGGTGCCCGGCTCGGGCTGGTGGAGGTTCCAGGGGACGTACGTCTCCACGGTGTTGAGGCCCATCAGACGGGCCTTGCGCAGCCGGTCGGCCCACTGGTCGGGGTGGACGCGGAAGTAGTGCATCGCGCCGGAGATGATCCGGAACGGTTCGCCGTGCAGCAGGAAACCGTCGGACGTCGTTGTCAGGGCGGGAGCGGGCATGCGGGGGCTTCCCTTCGGTTCGGTTCGGGTCGGGTCGGGTCGGGTCGGGTCATGGGGTCGTTCAGTCGTTCAGTCGTTCAGTCGTTCAGTCGTTCAGTCGTTCAGTGGGGGGAGGGGCGTTCAGTGGGTCCGGGTCGCGCGGATCAGCCAGAGGGTGGCCGCCAGGCACAGCGCCGAGACCCCGCACAACAGCAGCGGCACGGCCCTTACGCCGGACCACTCGATGGCCTTGCCGAGCGCCGGGCCCGCGGCCACTCCCCCGGCCATCGACGCCGCGATGACCACGGCACCGGCTCTCCGCGCCCGCGGGGCGGCCCGGTTCAGCCAGGGCAGCCCGGTGGGGAAGATCGGCGCGATGAACAGACCGACGCCCGCGTAGGCGTAGGGGGCGAGTCCGGGTACGGCAGCCAGCAACAGGCAGACGGTCATCCCGGCGCAGGACACCGCGATGATCGACTGCGGTGAGAATCGCAGGGCGAGCGGCGCGACCAGGAAACGGCCGACGGTCATCATCAGCCAGTACACGGAGGTGGCCGTGGCGGCGGCTGTGGCCCCGTATCCGACCGTCTCCAGGTGCGTCGGCTCCCAGCCGCCGACGCCCGCCTCGATGCCCACGTGCAGGACATAGAGGGTGACGAAGACGCCGAGTACGGAGCCCAGGCTGCGGGCGAGCACCTGCCCGCCGGGGCGGCCCGACTCGGGGGCGAGCTGCGGTACGTGTTCCCGTACGCCTCGGAGGCACAGCAGCAGGGGCAGATTGGCGAGGGAGAAGGCGAGGAAAACGGCCGGATAGTGCTCGGCGCCGACCGCGCCGATCAGCGCCGGGCCGAGGATCGCGCCGACGCCGAAGTGTGCGTTGAGGATGTTCAGCATCGCCGTCGAACGCTTGCCGAAGCCGACCGCGAACAACTGGTTGAGGCCGTAGTCGATACCGCCGAAGCCCAGCCCCGCGAGCAGGGCGGCGGCCAGCGCCACGGGCCAGTTCGGCGCCAGCGCGAAACCCGCGGCGCCGGCTGCCATCAGGAGGTACGAGCTGCCGAGGATGCGCCGGTTGCCGAGTCGCACGTACAGCCGGTCGAAGAGGAGCACCCCGACGACCCCACCGGCGAAGTGGGCGCTCAGCCCGAGACCGGCGGCCGACGGGGAGAGCCCGAACTCGTCACGGAAGGCCGGGAGCGACGGACCGTACAGGGCCTGGATGACCCCGATCAGGACGAAGCCGACGCAGGAGGCGACCACGGCGACGGGGCTGAAGACCGGAACGGTCGGGGTCGCAGGAGGCGTCGAGAGGGCCCGCAGCTCACTGACCGCCGGTCGTCCGGTGGGTTGATCGGTCACGTGGACTCCCGTCGCCCGTGGTCGAGAACGCGGCTGACCCCTGTCCTCGCCACGGTGCGGGGACGGCACAAATGTTACCGGTAACATTTGTGCCGTCAAGATCCCCCGAGGCCTTTCGCCTCAGGGGATTCGCAGGGGAGTCGGCGGGATCAGCCGCTCGTGCCGGGCGACCAGCTCGGAACGCTGCCGGCCAGCCTGCAGGCGAGAACGTACAGCGGTATCGGCGGGGTGTACGGGGAGTCGCCCTCGGGGGTATGGATCAGCCGGGGCCGGGCGGACGGGGACGCGGGCGGGGTGCGGGTCCAGGACGGGTCGGCCAGCTGGGCGCCGACCACGTAACGCGTGCCCGTCGGCCAGGTGACACCGAGGTGGGAACCGGACGGGACGATCCACCACCAGTGCTGGTCATCGGCGAAGACACAGCCGACACGCGGCAGGGAGTCCATGATCCGCTGCCCGTGCTCACCCGGCGTCCCCACGGCATCGCAACCGAGGCCGGTGGCCGACCGGGCGGGGAGGACGAGGTGGCCGGGGCGACCGGAGTGGCCGGGGTACTCACGCGGAGGCTTGGCCGAGGGGGGTGCGTGGAGCGGCGGGGGCGTGAAGCGGGGGGCGGACCGGAGGGGGCGAGGTACGTGAGGGGTGGGGAATGGGTGGGGCATGTGGGACGGCTGGGGCGTGTGGGACAGGTGCGCCACCGGGCCTTGCGGGCCGTTCGGGCGCGGGTCAGGAGCGGGAGTACGGAGGGTGCGGTGCTGGCGTTCCATACGGTCCATGTGAGGCGATTCCTTCGGCCGAGTGGGGGACGGGCCGGGTGCGGTGCGGGGCCGACGGGTGCCAGGAGGCGGGTACGGCGGCCTGTACAGCGTGGGGGGTGGGTGGAGTCGGGGGGACAGCGGATGCCGGTGCGGGGGCGAGCGCGGCGACGCGCGCCGACGGAAGGGCGGGCGCGGGCACCGGGGTCAACGCGGCTGCGGGCGTCGGCGGAGGGGCCGGTGCGGGTGCAGGGGTGAGCGCGTCGGCGCGCGCCGACGAAGGGACGGATGCGCGCGCAGCGATGAGCGCGGCGGCAGGCGTTGAGCGAATGGGGGGCGCGAGAGCGGCGGCGGGTGTCGGGGGGCCAGCGGATGCGGGTGCAGGGGTGAGGGCAGCGGCGCGCGCCGATGGAAAGGCCGGTGCGGGCACAGGGGTGAACGCGTCGGCGCGGGCCGACGGAGAGACGGATGCGCGCGCAGCGATGAGCCCGGCGGCGGGCGTCGTCGGAAGGGCCGGTGCGGGCACAGCGATGGGCGCGGCGGCGAGCGTCGAGGCAATGGGGAGAGCGAGAGCGAGAGTGAGAGCGGCAGCGGGAGTCGGGGGCAGGCCAGGTGCGGGTCCGGCCGGTGCCGGTGCGTCGGGCGCGAGCTCGGCGGCGGGCACGTTCTCGGCGGTCGGCGCGAGCTCGGCGGGAGCCAGTGCCCCGGCCGGTGCCGGCACCTCGACCGACGCCGACACCGCGACCTGTGTCGAGGCCGTGACCGGCGTCGCCGGTGGGGCAGCGTCCGCCAACTCTGCCTGCTCTGTGAGGAGTTCGGACCAGACGACGCGCCCGGAGCCGTGCGGGGCGTCGCGGACGCCCCAGTCGCTGCTCAGGACGCCGACCAGCAGGAGTCCGCGTCCGCATTGTTCGTCGGAGCCGGGCCTGCGCTGGGCCGGCAGGGTCCCGCCGCGGTTCTCGTCCTCGACCTCGATGCGCAGCCGCCCCGCGGAGAGGTGCAGCCGGCAGACGATCCGTTCGCTGGCAGTGTGGGTGAGGGCGTTGGTGACGAGCTCGGAGGTCACCAGGAGGGCGTTGTCGGAGGTGTCGGGGTCGACCCTCCAGGCATCGAGCAGCTCGCGCGCCTTCCGGCGGGCCGCGCCCACGGAGGCGGGAGTCGCGGGCAGACCGAACATGTCCGACTGCGGAGAGTGACCGAAGTGGTGCGGGTGATCGGGGTTGGCCGTGTGGCCGGCAAGCCGACCCCTGGGCATTCGGCCGAGTGGCTGGGGGAGGGAGGGCGGAGCCATCGCCGTTCGCCTTTCGTTGCCTGCGCACCCTGGCCGGTGCGACACCGCCCCGAATGTGACCCGCGAGCAGGTCAACCCGTATCAAAACATCACAGGTTGCGACCCCTTCTCCCCCAACTGGGCCGTTCACTCTCGTCGTTCACCGTTTCCGGGAAGGTACGAACACTGTGACACCTGACAACAACGGCTCGCAACCAGCAAGTTGAAATTTGCAATTTGTGGCGTGCATGCTGCTCCCGTCGAAAGATGATCGTGACAGACTGCAACCCTGAGCCCGGCGTGAGGGGGTAGGTGTGACCGCTGAGACCGACTGGGGCGGCGCCCCTTCCGTCCTGCGCATGATCCTCGGCAGACAGCTGGAGGAGCTGCGCACGCGCGCCGGCCTCACGTTCGGGGACGCGGGTGCGGCGATCGGTGTCAGCCACTCCACGATCCGCAGGATGGAAGCGGCCAAGGTGGCCCGGCTGCGCCTGCCGGACGTCGAGAAACTGCTGCAGACGTACGGGGTGACGGACCAGCAGGAGATCGACACGTTCCTGAAGTCGGTCCGTGAGGCCAACAAGCGCGGCTGGTGGCACAACTACCGGGACGTACTGCCCGACTGGTTCTCCGCGTATCTGAGCCTGGAACAGGCCGCGTTGCAGATCCGCGCGTACGAGGCGCAGTTCGTGCCGGGTCTGTTCCAGACGGCGGACTACGCGCGTGCCCTGCTGGGCGCCGGCAATCCGCACGGCTCGTCGGAGGCGACGGACCGCCGGGTGGCACTGCGCCTGCGCCGCCAGGAACTGCTGACCCGCACGGCACCACCGCGGGTGTGGATCGTGATGGACGAGACCGTGCTGCGGTGGCCGGTCGGGGGTCCGGAGGTGATGCGCGCGCAGATCGACCATCTGATCGCGATGAACGCGCTGCCCCATGTGACCTTGCAGATCATGCCGTTCGGCAACGGCCCGCATCCCGCGATGCGCGCCGGAGCGTTCCATCTCTTCCGGTTCAGAGCACCCGAGTTGCCGGACATCGTCTATCTGAGCGGTCTGGTCGGCGCGGTGTACCTCGACAAGGGCGACGACGTCGTCGTCTATCGAGAGGCTCTGGACCGGCTGGGCGCGCAGTCGGCGCCCGCCAGAAAGACCGAGGCCCTCCTCGGTGCGATTCGCAAGGAGCTCTGACATGCACCACCCCACACACCCCCATCACACGCACACCCACCCCAACCACTCCGGCCACTCCCACCCCGTACGCAACGGCATGCCGGCCCGTGAACTCGGGACCCGGGGCTGGTCCAAGCCGTGGAGCGACGACGCGGGCGGCGCCTGCGTCGAAGTGATGAAGCTCGCCGACGGCCGGGTCGCCGTCCGCCAGTCGACCGATCCCGACAGTCCGGCCCTGGTCTTCACACCGCACGAGATGACGAGTTTCCTGGCCGGGGTCAAGGCGGGTGTCGCAGACTTTCTGCTCTGAACTGCCTTGTTTCTACTGCGCCTTGATCGACCTACCTCAGCCTTACGACCTGAATGGGAGGGGCCGCGTGCCCGAAAACGGATGGCCGGCCGACCGAATCGACACGGAGAACGCACACTCCGCGCGGATCTACGACTACATCCTCGGCGGTAAGGACTACTACCCCGCCGACAAGGAAGCGGGCGACGCCATGTCGCGCGAGTGGCCCGCCCTGCCGATCCACATGAAGGCCAACCGCGACTGGATGAACCGTGCGGTGGCCTACCTGGCCAAGGAGGCGGGCATCCGCCAGTTCCTCGACATAGGCACCGGCATCCCCACCTCCCCCAACCTGCACGAGATCGCCCAGTCGGTGGCCCCCGAGTCCCGGGTGGTCTACGTGGACAACGACCCGATCGTCCTCACCCTCTCCCAGGGCCTGCTGGCCAGCACACCGGAGGGCCGGACGGCTTACATCGAGGCCGACTTCCAGCACCCGGAGGCCATTCTCGACTCCCCCGACTTCCGCGAGACCCTCGACCTGACCAAGCCGGTGGCCCTCACGGTGATCGCCATCGTCCACTTCGTCCTGGACGAGGACGACGCGGTCGGCATCGTCCGCCGGCTCCTCGACCCCCTCCCCTCGGGCAGCTACCTGGCGATGTCCATCGGCACCGCCGAGTTCGCCCCGGAGGAGGTGGGCCGGGTCGCCCGCGAGTACAAGGCCCGCAACATGCCGATGCGCCTGCGCACGTTCCCGGAGGCGCAGGACTTCTTCGAGGGCCTCGACCTGGTCGAGCCGGGCATCGTCCAGGTCCACAAGTGGCACCCGGACGCCACGAGCGGCGAGGGGATCAGGGACGAGGACATCGCCATGTACGGGGCGGTGGCCCGGAAGCCGTAGGGGGAAGGGTGGCGGTGGTTCGGTGACCCCGGTTGCTCCGGCCGCGGTTCGAAGTCCCCGTACGCCCGTTCACCCTGGCGCACCGCCAGGGTGAACGGGCTGTTCGCACCCAGCGCCTTCGTGCGGGTGCCGCCCCCGGTGCGTACGACGGGTTGGCAAACACCAGGGCACGAAAGGGAACCGGAGGTGCCATTTCCCCTTCCAATCACCCTCCACACCGGCAATCCTTCTGATACCACCCAGGACCGGCCGAGGAGGATCACACTCGTCCGGCACACCCCGTACCGGCTCGTCGGCCCTGGTTCCAACTAGTTGCTCACTTGACTACGAGGCGTCACATCCGATTGGCTCCGCCCCAGCGAAAGTCGGACAGTCAGTGCACGTCACCCGACGATCGCGCAGATTTCGGCGTACCCACACCCCCTTTGTCCCGCTCCCCTTCCTCTCCCACGCCCCTCTCCTCCTCGGCCGCGCAACGAGGTGCCGCACTTCCATGAACACACCCCCCGCCCTTCCCCGTTCCCCACGATCCGCCCGTGTCACGGCCGTTGTCGCCGGTATGGCCGCCGGCTGTCTCCTCGCCGCCGGCTGCTCGGCCTCCGGTTCCAACGCGTCGGACTCCGGCCGGGCCGCCGCCGGCACCGCCCGGCTCAAGGTCGTCCTGATCACCCACGGAGCCAAGGGCGACGCCTTCTGGGAGCGGGTGCGCAAGGGCGCACAGGCAGCCGCGGCCAAGGACAACATCGAGTTGACGTACGCGAGTGACCCCGATGCCGCCGCCCAGGCCGAGCTGGTGCGCGACGCGGTCAAGGACAAGGTCGACGGGATCGCCGTGACCCTCGCCAAGCCCGACGCGATGAAGAGCGCGGTCGCAGGGGCGAAGGCGGCGGGGATACCCGTGGTCGGTCTCAACTCGGGGATCGACGCCTGGCGTTCGACAGGCCTGCTGGAGTTCTTCGGCCAGGACGAGAGCACCGCCGGCCGGGCGCTCGGCGACAAGCTGGACGCGCTCAGGGTCAAGCACACCCTCTGTGTCATCCACGAGCAGGGGAACGTCGGACTGGAGGCCCGCTGTGCCGGTGTGAAGAAGACGTTCACCGGACAGACCGAGAACCTGTACGTGAACGGCACCGACCTGGACGCGGTGACCGCGGTCGTCGCGGCCCGGCTGACCCAGGACTCGAGCATCGACGAAGTGGTCACGCTGGGCGCGCAGTTCGCGCTCTCGGCGGTGAAGTCGGTGGACCAGGCGAACAGCAAGGCGAAGATCGCCACCTTCGACCTCGACAACGACATCGTGGGCGCCATCAAGAGCGGTGACGTGCAGTTCGCCGTGGACCAGCAGCCCTACCTCCAGGGCTATCTCGCCGTCGACTCTCTCTGGCTGTACAAGTCCAACGGCAACTTCAGCGGCGGCGGATCGGCTCCCGTACTCACCGGGCCGGCCTTCGTCACCAAGCAGAACATCGCCGATGTCGCCAGGTTCGCGGCCGACGGCACCCGCTGAGCGTCACCCCGTCACCCGTCCCCGCCTCCGGCCTCCCGTCCCACTCCCACTCCCACTCCCACTCCCACTCCCGCTCCCGCTCCCACTCTCTTCCGCAGACGTTCCGTATCGCCTTCCGCTCGCTACCGAATCCGCTCGCGCAGCAACCGTCGTACAACGGCTGCACCAAGCTTTGGGGGCTCACGGTGCGTACGCTCACTTGTACGGATAGCATCCTGCGGACCCACGCGTGTTCCGCCACCCGTTCCGTTTCCGCTGTCATCCACCGCCTGTCACATGCCACTTGTCACTCCCGCCCACCGCTGATCGCCCTAGGACGACGATGCCTCCACGCAAAGGTGCCCGGCGCCGTCTCGGCTCCATACGTCTCTCGCTGATCCTGCTCGCGCTGGTTCCCAGCGTCACGCTCGCCGCGATGTGGGGTGTGACGACGATTCAGATGTTCTCGGAGGGCCAGCGGCTGCGGGACCAGACGGAACTCAGCAGGGCGACCGGTGCCATGGGCACCGACGCCACACTCGCGCTGCAGAGGGAACGCACCCTGTCGGCCACCTGGCTGGCCACACCCAGGGGTGACCGCAGCGCCCTGGACGAGCAGCGCAAGATGACGGACGCGGCGGTCGCGAAACTGGTCGGCCAGACGAAGGCCATCCAGGAGGCCCCCGACCGCATCGGGGACCGGATGTACTCGGTCATCGCGGCGACGGGCAGCCTGGAGTACTACCGCGGTCAGGTCGACCATCTCACCGACATCTCCCCCCAGCAGGTGCTGGACCAGTACTCGTCGATGATCGGCAACCAGATCCACTCGTTCCAGGAGCTCTCCCAGGTCGACGACGGCGACCTCACCTCGCAGGCCGGCCCGCTCGTCTCACTGGAGCAGGCGGCCGAACTGGTCGCCCAGGAGGACTCGCAGCTCATGCTGGCCTGGCCCTCGGGTCACTTCGACCAGAAAGAGTGGGAGTCGTACGTCCGGCTGGTGAGCGCCCGGCGCTGGGTCGTCGAGGACCAGCTGATCCAGTCCCTGAGCGGCACGGCGAAGAAGCGCACCGAGGCGATCCTCCAGGGGCGCGCCTGGCAGACCCTGACCTCCATCGAGGACCAGGTGCTCGCGTCGGGCACTCCCGGCGGCGGTGCCGAACGGAAGATCACCCTGCCCGACACGCAGAAGCAGTGGACCGCGGCGATGGACGAACTGAGCGTCCAGTACGGCTCGCTCATCAATGACGAGACCCAGGGGCTGCTCGGCCGCAGCGACGACGAGGCGCGGTCACTGCTGATCAAGGCCGCTTCGCTGAGCGCCGGCGGACTCGGCGGGCTGCTGCTGTGCATCATCCTGTCCTGGCGCATCACCCGGTCCCTGTCCCGTCGGCTGCGCGGGCTGCGCGTGGCCACCCTGAGCCTGGCCGAGGAGCGGCTGCCGGACGTCGTGGCACGGCTCAACCGGGGCGAGAAGGTCGACGTCGAGTCGGCCACCCCGCCGCTGGACTACGGCCACGACGAACTCGGCCAGGTGGCACACGCGTTCAACGCCGCCCAGCGCACCGCCGTGCACACCGCGGTCGAACTCGCCGACACCCGGCGCGGCTTCCAGAAGGTCATCCTGGGCATCGCCCGGCAGAGCCAGAACCTGGTCAACCTCCAGCTCACCAAGCTGGACGCGCTCGAACGCGCCCACCAGGACCCGGAGATCCTCAAGGGTCTGTACGAACTGGACTCCACGGCCAGCCAGTTGCGCCGCTACGAGGAGAACCTCGTCATCATCAGCGGTGAGCGGCCCGGCCGCAGCTGGACCGAGCCGGTCGCGCTGATCGACATTCTGCGCAGCGCCGTCGGTGAGGTCGCCGAGTACCAGCGGGTGGAGGTGCAGACCGAGGAGGACGTGTACCTCGCGCCGCCCGCGGTGGCCGACGTCATCCATCTGCTGGCCGAGCTGATCGACAACGCGACCGCCTACTCCCCCGCGCCCAGCCCGGTGGGCGTACGGGCCTCGATGGTCGCCAAGGGGTTGGCCATCGAGGTCGAGGACCGCGGGCTCGGCATGTCCGAGGAGGACTACGCGTCCTTCAACGAACACCTCTCCAAGGCCCCGCAGTTCGATGTGGTGGCGCTCGCCGACGACCTGCGGCTCGGCATGTTCGTGATCGCGCGCCTCGCCGTCCGGCACGGCATCCATGTCACGCTGCGCTCCTCGCCGTACGGCGGTACGACGGCGATCGTACTGATCCCGCACGATGTCGTCGTACGGGAACTCAGCGCGCCCGACACGGACTCCTCGTTCGCGAAGCCGGCGTCCGACGAGGCTCCTGGCACGGCCGCCGCGGAGCGCCAGGCCCACGAGCGCGTCCGGGAGCCGCAGCCCGTCGTGGCCCGCGTCCGGACCGCCGACGCCGGTTCCGCGCCCCGGCCGGCCGCCCTCGTCGGGGCGGACCGGGGCGCCGGCCCCGGCAAGGGCGGGCTCACCCCGCTGCCGCGCCGGGTGCCGCAGACCAGTCTGGCCGCGGAACTGCTGGAGGACACCACACCCGACGACATGTCCGAGGACGCGCCCGACGAGTTCTCGGCGGAACGCGCGGCCTCCTCGCTCTCCGGTTTCCAGCGCGGAACCCTCCAGGCCCGTGACGACGACGCCGAAGAGCAGTACGACCATGGGGAGGACAACACGCCTCTGGAATCCGACGCACCGCTCCCTGCCGCAGGCACTCCGGTCACCTCGACTCCGCCCGCAGACCGCTGATGAAGGACAGAGAAATGACACGCCCCACCCCCGCCACGCACACCGAGCTCGACCAGTTGCTCACCGGACTCGTGGACCGGGTAGCCGAGGTCAACCACGCCGTCGTGCTGTCCGAGGACGGACTGGTCGTCAGCAGATCCACGGCGTTCCTGCGTGACGACGCCGAGCGGCTCGCGGCGACCGCGTCCGGGCTGATGAGCCTCAGCAAGGGCGTCAGCATGGACTTCCGGGGCGGCCCGGTACGCCAGGCGCTGATCGAGATGCGCAACGGCTACCTGATCCTCACCGCGGCCGGCCCGGGCGCCCACCTCGCGGTGCTGACCAGCCAGGGCGCGGACGTCGGCGTGGTGGCGTACCAGATGAACATGCTGGTGAAGAAGATCGGTGAGCACCTCAGCGCGGCGCCGCGTGCCGGGGTCGTCGGCGCGGCCGGCGAGTGAGGTGAACGGAAGCGACGCGGCCGGCCGTCTGGTACGGCCGTTCACGCTCACCGGCGGGCGGACCCGGCCCAGCCGCGCCGACTTCACACTGATCACGTCGGTGACGGCGGTGGAGCCGCAGCCCGACGGGGCCAGACGGCCGCAGCCCGAGCACGCCCGGATCCTGCGGCTGTGCGCGCGGCCCGTCGTGGTCGCGGAGCTCGCGGCCCATCTGGACCTCCCGGTGAGCGTGGTCGTCATCATGCTGTGCGACCTGCTGGAGGTCGGCCGGATCACCGCTCAGTCCCCGCGCCAGATCTCGCGCACCACGGACATGGACCTGCTCCAGAAAGTGAGGGACGGACTTGGCCGGCTCTAGCCTGACCGTGAACGGGACCTCGGCGCCCGACACCGTCAAGATCCTCATCGCCGGGGGCTTCGGCGTCGGCAAGACGACGATGGTCGGCTCGGTCAGCGAGATCGTGCCCCTGCGCACCGAGGAACCGCTCACGGCGGCCGGCCTCGGCATCGACGACCTCGACGGCATCGAGGAGAAGAAGTCCACCACGGTGGCTCTCGACTTCGGCCGCATCACCCTCAGCCGGGAGCTGATCCTGTACCTCTTCGGTACGCCGGGTCAGCAGCGGTTCTGGTTCATGTGGAACGACCTGGCGATCGGCGCGCTGGGGGCCGTGGTCCTCATCGACGTACGCCGTCCGGAGTCCAGCTTCGCGGCGATCGACTTCTTCGAGCGCCGGGACATCCCGTTCGTCGTCGGGGTGAACGGCTTCCACGGGGAACATCCGTACGAGCCGGACGAGATCCGGGAGGCGCTGGCGCTGCCGGAGCGCACGCCGGTCCTGCTGTGCGACGCGCGGAACCGGGAGTCGTGCCGGGATGTGCTGATAGCCCTGATCGACCGGTTGATAGCGGCGGCGAACCCGGGCGGCGGAAGCGCGCACACGCCCTGAAGTCACGTGTCAACGCGACTCTGTGGGCAGGCTGTGAGTTCGCTGATTCTCATTCGTCGCTCAGAGTCGCCTCAGGGTCGCCCCAGATACGGCCCCGATCGTCACTGGCATGAACGAAACGAACGCGAGGGGCGTCCGGCAGCGTTCGGTCGAGATCGTGGTGCCGGTGTACAACGAGGCGCACGTACTCGCCGACAGCATCGGCCGTCTCCACGCCTACCTCGAAGCCTCCTTCCCGTTCCCGTTCCGGATCACGGTCGCGGACAACGCCAGCACTGACGCCACCTGGCAGGCGGCGACCGATCTGACGCTCCGCCTTCCCCATGTCCACGCCGTCCATCTGGACGCCAAGGGCCGGGGCCGTGCCCTGAAGCACGTGTGGAGCCGCTCGACGGCCGACGTGGTCGCCTACATGGACGTCGACCTGTCCACCGGTCTCGCGGGCTTCCTCCCGCTGGTGGCCCCCCTTCTCTCCGACCACAGCGACGTGGCCATCGGCAGTCGGCTGCACCGCCAGTCCGACGTGGTGCGCGGCCCGAAGCGCGAGTTCATCTCGCGCTCGTACAACGCCCTGCTGAGGCTCGGCCTCGCGGCCCGCTTCTCGGACGCCCAGTGCGGCTTCAAGGCGGTCCGCACCGATGTCTTCCGGGCCCTGGAGCCGCACATTCAGGACAACGCCTGGTTCTTCGACACCGAGCTGCTGGTCCTGGCCCAGCGCAACGGCCTGCGCATCCACGAAGTACCGGTCGACTGGGTCGACGACCCCGACAGCCGGGTCGACATCGTCCGCACCGCCCTGGACGACCTCAGAGGCATACGCCGGATGCTGCGCGCCGGTCTCACCGGCCGCTCCCGGATCCCCGTACCGCACCGCGTGCCCGCAGCCCGGAGCCAGAGCGCCATCGGCGCACCTCAGCACATCAGCAGCCCCGCCCCCAGCTTGGAGTACGCGTCATGACGACCCTCGCCCCGCCGCCGACCCGCGACAGCGCACCGAACCACAGCCATCGGGCCGAACCCCCGGCCGCCGACGGCAGTCTCGGGGCCCGCGCCCGGCGCCTGTTCACCGGCGCCCCGGAGGACCCGCGCTGGACCCGCCCGACCCTGTGGGGCATCCTCCTCCTGGCCACGGCGCTCTACGCCTGGAACCTCTCCTCCATCACCGGCAACACCTTCTACGACGCCGCCGTGTACAGCGGCACGAAGAGCTGGAAGGCCTTCTTCTTCGGCGCGTTGGACTCGGGCAGCTTCATCACCGTCGACAAACCCCCCTTCGCCCTCTGGGTGATGGGCCTGTCGGCCCGCGTGTTCGGTTACGGCACCTGGCAGTTGATGCTTCCGATGGTCGCGGTGGGCACGGGCTCGGTCGCGTTGCTGCACCGCATGGTGAAGCGTGACTTCGGACCCGTCGCGGCGACGATCGCCGCTCTCGCGCTCACCCTGACGCCCATCACGGTGGCCATCACCCGGGACACCAACCCGGACCCGATCCTGGTCTTCCTGATGCTGCTGGGCGCGGCGGCTCTGATGAAGGCCGTGCGCACCGGACGGCTGATGCCGCTGGTGTGGTCGGCGGTCGCGATCGGCTTCGCGTTCAACACCAAGATGATGCAGGCGTACGTCGTCCTGCCGGTCTTCTTCCTGGTCTACCTCTGGGCGGCGAACGCCGGGCTCGGCAGGCGCGTCCGCAACCTGGCCCTGGCCACGGTGGCGCTGGTCGTGTCCTCCGCCTGGTGGATGGTGGTCGTCGACCTGATCCCCGCCTCCTCCCGCCCCTACATCGGTGGTTCGACCGACAACACCGTCTGGGACCTGGTCATCGGCTACAACGGCTTCGGCCGGATCTTCGGAGCGAGTTCGTCGGTGGGCTCGCAGGGCAACGGCGCGAGTTTCGGCGGCAGTTCGGGCATCTACCGGATGTTCAACGAGATCATGGGCGGCCAGATCTCCTGGCTGATCCCGTTCGCGCTGATCGCCCTGGTCGCGGGCCTCGTCCTGCGCGGCCGGGCCCCCCGTACGGACGCCAAGCGGGCGTCGCTGATGCTGTGGGGCGGCTGGTTCGTCCTGCACTACCTGACCTTCGCCCTTGCCGAGGGCACCTTCCACCCCTACTACGTCACGGCCATGGCCCCGGGCATCGCGGCCCTGGCGGGCGCCGGCGGCGTCATGCTGTACCGCGCCTTCCGTGAGGGCTCGGCCGCGAAGTGGGCCTGGGTGCTCCCGGTGGCGGTCGCGGCGAGCGCGGTCTGGGCGGTCGTCCTGCTCCAGCGGGTCTCGGGCTCCGGCACGCTGTACACGGTCGCGGAGATCGTGGTGGCCGTGGCGGCCACGGTCTCGGTCATCGGCCTGCTGACCGGGCGGTTCATGAAGCGGCAGCGCCTGCTGGGCATCGCGGCCCTGGCAGCGGTCGTCGCCCTCCTGGCGGGCCCGGCGGCCTACTCCGTCTCGGCGGCCACCAGCTCCACCAACGGCACGAACCCGACGGCAGGCCCCAGCACGGGCGGCGGAATGGGTGGCGGCATGGGTGGCGGTGGCGGTGCTCCGCAGGGTTCCAGCGGTACGACTGGCAGCAGCGGTACGAGCAACAGCGGCAACCAGTCCATGGGGCAGCCCCCGTCCGGCAACTCCTCCTCCTCCAGCCGGAGTTCGTCGGAGGCGGCGGCCGAGTCGGGCACGCGTCCGAGCGGTGACGGCGGAGACACCGGTGGCGGTGGTGGCGGGATGGGCGGCGGCACCCAGGTGTCGTCCGACATGATCACGTACCTCAAGAAGCACCAGGACGGGGCGACTTGGCTGCTGGCAGTGGCCACCGACCAGACGGCGTCCTCGATCATCCTGGAGTCGGGCCAGCCGGTGATCTCCATGGGCGGCTGGTCGGGCAGCGACGACGCCATGACCCTGGCCAAGCTCAAGAGCCTCGTGAAGTCGGGGAAGCTGCACTACATCATCGTCAGCAGCGACACCGGCCAGGGCACGAACTCGGAGATCGCCACCTGGGTGAAAGCACACGGCACGGCGGTCAACTCCTCGGCGTACAGCTCCGGTTCGACAACCAGCTCGTCGACGTCGACTTCCACATCAACCACATCAACCACGTCGACCAGCAGCGGCCTGTACCGCCTGGACGCCTCCGACGTCGGCTGACCGACCCGCTCAGCACGTCCACACGGGCGGGCCACCGGAATCCCTCCGGCGGCCCGCCCGCCCACGTCCGACGGGCGCGGCCCCTCAGCTCAGAGGCAGTACCGGACCAGCCACTCGTCCTCGTTGTACGCGCCCTTCGCCGGGTCCGGCACCGACGCCGGCTGCGCCGCCACCATGTCCTCCGCACGGATCCGCTCCGGCAGCTGCCCGAAGCGGGCGTGGCGCACGGCTTCGGCGGTCTCCGGGGCCTTCACTTCGGCCGAGGCTCCGGTTTTCGGTTCGGACTTCGGTTCGGACTTCAGCTCGATCTTCACTTCGTACGTCATCTGGATCCCCGCTCGCTTGAGCCGACCTCTCCTCCAGCGTACGTGAGGGCCGAATTATGCCGCGTAGGCCATCAGCAGGCCCGCGAGGAGTGCGGTCCGGGCGGGAACGTGGGCCAACAGCACATGCTCGTCGCGGGCGTGCGCGCCCCCGCCCACGGGCCCCAGGCCGTCCAGGACCGGGCGTCGCAGCGCGGAGACGAAGTTGCCGTCGCTCGCCCCGCCCACGCCCGTCTCACGGATCGTCAGACCGAGTTCGGCCGCCACCGACCGCGCCTGCTCGAAGAGGAGTCGGGAGGCGGGCGTCGGCACCATCGCCGGACGGTTCCAGCCCCCGGAGACGGACACCCGTACCCGGGGGTCGGAGGCCGTGAGGGCGGCCAGTCCGGTGTCGATGCGGGCCGCCTCGGCGGGGTCGGCGATGCGTACGTCGACACCGCAGCGGGCGTGGGCGGCGATGACATTGCGGCCCGTACCGCCGCTGATCACACCGACGTTGACCGTCGTGCCATGTACGCGTGAGCCCAACTCCACTATGCGGGTGACCAGTTCCGCCAGGGCGTGCACGGCGCTGGCGCCGCCGTACGGGTCGAGACCCGCGTGTGCCTCCACCCCCTCCACCGCCACCTCGAACAGGCCGACGCCCTTGCGGGCCGTCTTCAGGTCCCCGTCCGGCCCCGCCGCCGGCTCGCACACCAGGGTGGCCGCCGCCAGCTCGCTGAGCCGCTCGATGTGCGGCCGGGAGAACGGGCTGCCGATCTCCTCGTCGCCGTTGAGGAGCAGGCGCACCGTCGGGCGCGGCAGGTCCCGTTCACGGAGAAGGCGCAGCGCCCAGACCGCCTGCACCAGGCCGCACTTCATGTCGAACGCGCCCGGCGCGCTCACCCGGCCGTCGTCCGTCACGGTGAACGGCCACTCGGCGAGGGTGCCTGCCGGCCACACGGTGTCGTAGTGGGCGAGCAGCAGCACCGACGTCTGCGAGGTGCCCCGGTAGAGGAACTCCAGGACGTCCCCGTGCTCCCCGCCGTCATGGCGCACGGTCTCGTCCGGCGGCCCGAGGCGTCGGGCCGCCCAGGTCTCGATGGCGGCGAGCCCGGCGGTCAGCAGTTCCTTGTCGCCGCTGGGGGTCTCGTACTCGACCAGCGCCCGCAGGTCGTCGGTCATCTCGGGCAGGGCGGTACGGGCCAGGGACTCGATGTCGTGCAGCGGCACAGGTAGCTCCTCGGACGACTCGGCAAACCCGGTAGCTACCCGGAAACCCGATGAAGTTACGCGGAGATTGCGCGAACTCTTGACGCACCCGCTCCGACTGCGTAGATATGACTGCGCAGTCATGACAGCGCAGTCAGAAAACTGGCGAGCGTGGTTCTACGTCATGTCCACGGCAGCCGGTGTCACCCTCCGGCTACCGTGGGCACCGGCCACCGGGAGTATCCGTGACACGACAGACAGGACGGGGTGCGACCTCGTCGACACCGCGCAGTGTCGACGTGGCACGCCTCGCGGGGGTCTCGCAGAAGACCGTGTCCCGGGTCTTCAACAGCGAGCCGTACGTCTCCGAGGACGTACGCCGCCGTGTTCTCCAGGCCGCCGAGGACCTCGGCTACCGGATGAACAACGCCGCCCGGGCACTCGCCTCCGGGCGGACGAGATCCATCGGCGTGGTGACACTGGGCACCGCCCTGTACGGGCCCGCGTCGCTGCTCATGGGCATCGAGCGGGCCGTCCGGGACACCGGATACGCGCTGCGGGTCGTCAACACCGTGGAGGGCGACCCGGCGGGTGTCGCCGGCGCCGTCGGCTCACTCCTCGACCAGGGGGTGGACGGCATCGTCGTCTCCGAGCCGATCGACGAAGGCCAGGACGGGGGTACGGGCCTGGCGGAGCTGTCCGTCGACGTGCCGGTCCTGGTCATCGGTGCGCCGTCACCCTTCGCCGCCTCCCGCCCGGTCACCTCGGGCGGCGGTGCGGATCTGCTGACCCGGGCCGCCACCCAACACCTGCTGGATCTCGGCCATGTGACGGTCCATCACCTCTCCGGTCCGCCACGCTGGTTCGCGGCCAGGGACCGGCTCACCGCCTGGCGGGCCGCCCTCGCCGCCCACGGCGCGCCCGAGCCGCCCGTCGTCGTGGGCGACTGGTCGGCCGCCTCCGGATACGCGGCGGGCCGTGAACTCGCCGCCGATCCCTCGGTGACAGCCGTGTTCGCCGCCAACGACGACATGGCCATCGGGCTGATCCGGGCCCTGACGGAGGCCGGCCGGCGCGTGCCGGACGACGTCAGCGTGGTCGGGTTCGACGACATCCCGGTCGCCGCCTACATCACCCCGCCGCTCACCACCGTGCGGCAGCCGTTCGACGCCGTGGCGCAGGAAGGCCTCAAACGGCTCCTGCACGCCATCGAGAACCCGGACGCGGAACCCCTGCCGCCGAGCGACCCACCGGTCGACCTCGTCGTACGGTCCTCCACCGCACCCCCGCCCCACCGGTAGCCGCACCGACAAGAGGCCGGTCAGCCCCACCTGCGGCCCCCTCCCCCGTATCGCCTCCTTCTCTCCACTCCCTTTCGCCCCGGCCGGAGTTCACCATGCCCAGAAACACCGTCTCCTCCTCTGCCATCAGCCGTCGCCTCCTCCTCACCGCGGCCGGCGCCGCCTCGCTCGGGGCGGCCCTCACCGCCTGCGGCGGGGGCGGCTCCGACAGCGGATCGTCCTCGTCGAAGCCGGTCAGTCAGGCCGACATCGACAAGGCGATGAAGACCCCGACCGAGCTGACGTTCTGGACGTGGGTCCCGGAGATCGCGCAGGAGATCGCCCTCTTCGAGAAGAAGTACCCGGCGATCAAGGTCAAGGCCGTCAACGCCGGTCAGGGCGTCCCGGAGTACACCAAGCTGCGTACCGCCCTCAAGGCCGGCAGCGGCGCCCCGGACATGGTGCAGATCGAGTACCAGGCCATCCCGACCTTCACGATCACCGACAGCCTCCTCGACCTGCGGCCGTACGGCGTCTCCGCCCTCAAGTCGCAGTTCGTCGACTGGACCTGGAGCCAGGTCAGCGGCACCGGCGGCGAGGTGTGGGCGGTCCCGCAGGACACCGGCCCGATGGGCATGCTGTACCGGCAGGACATCTTCGACAAGCACGGCATCGAAGTCCCCAAGACCTGGGACGAGTTCGCCGAGGCCGCGCGCAAGCTGCACAAGGCCGACCCGGACGTCTATCTGACCAACCTGGCCGCGAACCAAGTGGCGGCCTGGCACGGCCTGTTGTGGCAGGCGGGCGCCAAGCCGTACGCCACCTCCGGCAAGAGCGACATCACCATCAGTGTCGACGACGCGGTCTCCAAGAAGCTCGGCGCGTTCTGGGGCGGGCTCGCGCAGGAGGGCGTCATCGGCGTCGAGCCGGACTTCACGGACTCCTGGTACGCCGCGCTCAACAAGGGCAAGTACGCCACCTGGATCGTCGGGGCCTGGGGCCCGGCCTTCCTCTCCGGCTCGGCCAAGGACACCGCCGGCAAGTGGCGGGCGGCCCCGCTGCCGCAGTGGGACGCCGCCAAGCCGAGCGCCGGCAACTGGGGCGGCTCGACGACCGCCGTGATCCGTTCCAGCAAGAACCCCATCGCCGCGGCCGAGTTCGCCAAGTTCCTCAACAGCGACCCCGAGAGCGCGAAGATGTTCGCGACGAAGCAGTTCTTCTTCCCTGCCACCAAGGCGCTTCTCGCGGACGCGAGTTACATCGGCGACACCCCCGCCTTCTACGGCGGCCAGAAGGTCAACGAGGTCTTCGCCGGCATCAGCGCCCAGGTCGACCCCGCCTTCCAGTGGCCGCCGTTCCTCGACCAGGTGGCCACCGACTGGACGGAGACCGTCGGCCGCTCCCTGGCCAGGAAGACCGACACGGTCGCCGCGCTCGGCGGCTGGCAGACGCGGATCACCACGTTCGCCAAGAGCCAGGGCTTCACCGTGAAGGCGGCTCCCTGACATGGCCAGGCACCTCGCACGGCCACGCTCGGCAGGCCCGCTGTTCATCGCCCCCTTCATGATCCTGTTCCTCCTCCTCTTCCTCGCCCCGCTCGGCTACGCCGCCTACCTGAGCCTGTTCCAGGAGAAGTTGGTCGGCGGCACGTCGTTCGTCGGCCTGGAGAACTACCTCACCGCCGTCAAGGACCCCCAGCTCCGCGAGGGTGTCATCCGGGTGGCGACGTTCTTCGTGATCCAGGTCCCGGTGATGCTGCTGCTCGCCCTGCTCTTCGCGCTCGCCCTGGACAGCGGTCTGCTGCGGCTGTCCCGGGTGATCCGGCTGGGCATCTTCGTGCCGTACGCCGTCCCGAGCGTGGTCGCCACCCTGATGTGGGGCTACCTCTACGGCCCGGACTTCGGCCCGTTCGCCCAGCTCAGCGACAAACTGAGCCTGCCCGCCCCGCACTTCCTCACCGACAGCTGGATGCTCGGCAGTCTGGCGAACATCGTGACGTGGGAGTTCGTCGGCTACAACATGATCATCCTGTACGCGGCCCTGCGGACCATTCCGCAGGACCTGTACGAGGCCGCCGCACTGGACGGGGCGGGGGCCTGGCGGATCGCCTGGTCCATCAAACTCCCGGCACTGCGGCCTGCGTTGACGCTCACCCTGCTCTTCTCGGTGATCGGCAGCTTCCAGCTCTTCAACGAGCCCAACCTGCTGATGAAGATCGTCCCGGACGTCATCGACAGCTCGTACACCGCCAACCTCTACGCCTACACGCTCGCCTTCACCAGCCAGCAGATCAACTACGCGGCAGCGGTGTCCTTCCTCCTCGGTCTGCTCATCGTGATCATCTCGTACGCCTTCCTGCTCACCGCGAACCGCAGGAGGCCCGCGTGACCACCACAACTCCCCCCGCGACCACCGTGGTTCGTACGACGGACCACCCGCCCAAGGCGCCGAAGCAGCGGCGCGGGCGACAGACCGGCCGCCGCAGCACCCCCCTGACGATCGCCATGTTCGCGGCGCTCGCCTACTTCCTCCTCCCCCTCGTCTGGCTCCTGATCGCCTCCACCAAGAGCACCCAGGACCTGATCAACAGCTTCGGCCTGTGGTTCTCCGACACCCCGCAGCTGCTGACGAACATCCGCGACACCTTCACCCAGGACGACGGCGTCTTCCTGCACTGGCTGCTCAACACCCTGCTGTACGCCGGTGTCAGCGCCGTCGGCGCCGCGATCCTGGCGGCTGCGGCGGGGTACGGGTTCGCCAAGTTCCGCTTCCGCGGGAACGGCGCCGCCTTCAACCTCGTGCTCGGCGCGGTCATGGTGCCGGCGACGGCCCTGGCCATTCCGACGTACCTGCTGTTCGCCAAGGTCGGGCTGGTGAACACGCCGTGGGCGATCATCCTGCCTTCGCTGGTGAGTCCCTTCGGGCTGTATCTCATGCGGGTGTACGCGCAGGACGCGGTGCCCGACAGCATCCTCGAAGCCGCCCGGGTGGATGGGGCCGGTGAGTTCCGGATCTTCTTCCAGATCGTGCTGCGGCTGCTGGCACCGGGGCTGGTGACCGTGCTGCTGTTCACGCTCGTGGCGACCTGGAACAACTACTTCCTGCCGCTGATCATGCTCAACGACCCGGATCTGTACCCGATCACGGTCGGGCTCTCCTCCTGGGCCGCCCAGGCGCAGAACGGCGGGGCGGGTGCCAGCAGCGACATGCTCGCGCTCGTCGTGACCGGGTCGATGGTCTCGGTGGTCCCGCTCGTCGTGGCCTTCGTGCTGCTCCAGCGGTACTGGCAGAGCGGCCTGGCCACCGGTGGTGTCAAGCAGTAACTCCCATACATGTGCCCCGAGTTGCCTGCATTCCTCGGGTTCGCCGTCGCGACGTCCGCACCGGTTCACACCTACCGGCTGGCTTTCCTGCTGGGGGTCCGGGGGTCGTACCCCAGGAAAATGCAGCCCCAACTCCCCTTCCCCCACTGGAGGTTGACTTCATGGCGGTTCTGCCCGCCCGCGTCCTCTTCGGCGCCGCGTACTACCACGAGTACCAGCCCGTCCACGGCCCCGAGTACCGCCGCGGCGAACAGCTCAAGACCGACCTCGACCTGATGGCGGAGGCCCGGTTCACCGTGATCCGGGTCGGCGAGTCGGTCTGGTCGACCTGGGAGCCCGAGAACGGGACCTTCGACCTCGACTGGCTGGAGCCGGTGCTCGACGGCGCCCATGAGCGCGGTATCGACGTGGTCCTCGGCACCCCGACGTACGCCGTGCCGCCGTGGCTGGCCCGCCAGTACCCGGAGATCACCGGCGAGCGGCGCACCGGCGAGCGCATCGGCTGGGGCGCCCGGCAGGAGGTCGACTTCACGCACCCCGCGTTCCGCTTCCACGCCGAGCGCGTGATCCGGAAGATCGTCGCACGGTACGCCGGCCACCCGGCGGTCATCGGTTTCCAGGTCGACAACGAACCCGGCAACGAACTCCTGCACAACCGGGGCGTGTTCGAGCGCTTCGTCGACCATATCCGGGCGAAGTACGGGGACATCGAGACCCTGAACCGCGAATGGGGGCTCGTCTACTGGTCGCACCGCCTGTCCACCTGGGCCGACCTGTGGACGCCGGACGGCAACGTCCAGCCCCAGTACGACGTCGCCTGGCGGGAGTTCCAGGCCCGGCAGGTCACCGAGTTCATCGGCTGGCAGGCCGACATCGTCCGCGAGTACGCGAACCCCGACCAGTTCGTCACCACCTGCATCTCGTACACCCGCCCGGCGGTGGAGGACGACGAGCTGACCGACCGGCTCGACATCGCGTCGGGCAACCCGTACTACGACATGCAGGACGGCCTCGCGCTGCCCGACCGTACGCCGGACGCGTACGCGCAGCGCTGGAAGACAACGGGTGTCTGGGCGCTGTACCAGACCGCCGACTGGATGTTCTCCTCCAAGCAGGCACCGTTCCTGGTCACAGAGACGAACGCCTCGTCCATCGGCGAGCCGTGGCACAACCGCCCCGCCTACGACGGCCAGTGGCGCCAGGCCGCCTGGGCGCTGGTCGGCCGCGGGGCCAGGATGATCGAGTACTGGCACTGGCACACCCTGCACTTCGGCGCCGAGACGTACTGGGGCGGCGTCCTCCCGCACAGCGGCCGGCCCGGCCGTACGTACGCCGAACTGGCCAGACTGGGCGCCGAGTTGGACGCGGCGGGCCCGCTGGTCGCCGGTCTCGAACCGGACGCCGACATCACGATGGTGTACTCGACGCCCAGCAAGTGGCTGATGCAGAAGTATCCGCCGATCGCGACGGGCGACGGCGGCCCGGACGAGACCGCCTACCACCGGATCTTCGACCCCTTCTACCGGGGGGCCTTCGACGCGGGCCGCCAGGTCCGGATCGTCCACGGCCGCCAGCTCCACGACCCGAGCGGTGAACGAGGCGGCCTGACCCCCGAGGAGGCGGTGAGCCGCCACCCGGTCCTGATGGTCCCGGCGTTGTACATCGCCGCCGACTCGACCCTCGACTGGTTCGCCGCGTACGCCCACGCGGGCGGCCACCTGGTCCTCGGCCCGCGCACGGCGTACGCCGACCACGAGGCGCGGGCCCGCAACGAGCTCGCCCCCGGCCGTCTGGTGGACGCGGCGGGCGTCAGCTACGACGAGTTCAGCAACCTGACGCAGGAGATCCCGGTGCGTGCCGTACCCGGCGGCCCGCTCCAACTGCCGGACGGTGCAACGGCGTTGCACTGGGCCGACGGCCTCACCGTCACCGACGCCGAGCCGCTGGTCACGTACGACCACCCGCACTTCGGCCGCTGGCCGGCGGTCACCACCCGCCGCCACGGCGCGGGCCAGGTGACATACGTCGGGACGGTGCCGGGCCGCGACCTCGCCCGGGAGCTGGCGACCTGGCTGACCCCCACCGCCCGCAGCCTCTGGGGGAACCTCCCGGCCTCGGTCACGGCGACCACCGGTACGGCCGAGGACGGGCGGCGCGTGCACATCGTCCACAACTGGAGCTGGGAGCCCGCCCGTGTCACGGCCCCGGCCGATCTGACCGACGTACTGAACGACAGCCCGGTCCCCGCAGGCACCGAACTGGAGCTCGGCGCCTGGGACGTACGGGTGTTCAGCGCCGACTGACAATCAGAATCGGACGAGGTCCGTTGGCGTCACGTGACGCCAACGGACCCGGCGCATTCAGAGCAGTGAGTAGCCGCCGTCGACCGTGATCGTCGTGCCGGTCACATAGGCCGAGGACTGGGAGGCCAGGAACAGATAGATGCCGGGGAGATCGTCGGGAGTGCCCCAGCGTCCCAGCGCCGTGTGCTCGACGATGCCACTGTCGCGCTCCGAGCTGCGCCGCCAGTGCGCGCCGAGCCCGGTGTCGAACCAGCCGAGGGCCACTGTGTTGACGGTGATCCCGCGCGGGCCGAGCTCCTGCGCCAGCGCCCCCACCAGGGACTGGACGCCGCTCTTCGACGCCGAGTACGCGGCGAGGCCGCCTTTGGGCCGGTCGCCCAGCACGGAACCGGTGACGATGATCCGCCCTCCGGCGCCCAGCACCGCCGCGGCTGCCCGCGCCCCGAGGAACGTCCCGGTCAGGTTGACGTCGATGACCTGGCGCCAGGCGTCGGGGCTGGTGTCGGTCACCGTCGCGACCCCGGGCGAGACCCCGGCGTTGCAGATCCAGGCGTCCACACCGCCGAACCGCTCGACCATGCCCTCGGCGACGGACTCGTTGAAGGCCTCGTCACGCACGTCCCCCGCGCAGACGAGAGGGTCGCCATGGAGTGTCCCGGCCACCTCCTTGAGTGCGTCCTCGGAGCGCGCCACCAGGCCCAGCCGCGCCCCCGCGGAGTCGAAGGCCTGCGCGAGGACACGCCCCAGGCCGCGTCCCGCCCCGGTGATCACGACACGTCGCCCGGCGACCTCGGGGTTTCCGGCGGTTGTCGGCATTCGACCCTCCATCAAAGTATCGACCGGTCGGTACATTATTGGGAGCGTAGCGCACGCCCAGCACGAACAGAACAGGACCCTACGCCTCGGCCTTGGCGTCGACCTCGGACTTCACGCCTCGCAACTCCTGGAGGACGGACCGCCCTCGCTCCAACTCGTCCTCGGCGCGCGCCTGGTCGACGGGTTCGGCCAGGACGCCGGTCAGGAAGATGTCGCAGTAGAAGGCGGAGAGCTCCTCGACCCGCTTGTCCCGATGGCCGCCAAGCCACTGGTACGTGTAGTTGTGCAGATTCAGGAACGCGAGCGTCGCCAGCTCCAAGTCCTCCTGCGGGCGCCCCTGGAGCAGTCCCCGGCGGTGCCCGTCGGCGAGTACGCCACGGATGCGCGACTCGAAACGCCGCCGCTTCTCACGGAACGAATCGCGGTGCTCACCCTGGAGTTGGCGGTACTCGTGCAGGAACACCCATACGTGGTCATGCCTGTTGACGATCTGCCAGAGCAGGGATTCCGACAGCAGTCGCAGCCGGGCCTGGAAGCTCAGGTCGAGTTCGACGATCGCGGCGGCTTCCTTCAGCAGCGGATCCATGACGCGGTCGTGGATCTCGACGAGGAGCGCGTCCTTCGAGCCGATGTAGTAGTACAGGGCACCCCGGGCCAGTCCGGCCGCCTCGCCGATGTCCGCCACACCCGTGCCGGTGTACCCGTTCTTCGAGAACAGCTCGACGGCGATGTCCACCACGTTCTCACGCATGCGGTAGTAGCGCTCGGTCTTCCCGCGCTCCTTCCGAGTGGGCGGCATCTCACCAATCCTTCGCAACCCGGTGCATCGCCACGGGGGCCACAACTGGCTTCCCGGATCTGCCTGTAGCACCGCGTGACGATACACGATCAATGCGTACCCACCTCGGGGAGGCGGCGGATGAATGCCGGTTCGGCGCCGACCGGGGGCAGGATTCCCGACCCGCACCGAACGGCGCTCGATGCCGACCGGGTCGCCTAGACGGTGGCGATCGGTGTGAGGGGGCTGCCTTGGGTGCCGGGGAGGTTGAGTGGGGGTGCGGTGAGGAGGAAGCGGCTGCGGTGGTGTTCGCGCAGCCAGCCGGCGAGTTCTTTGAGGTACCACAACTCGCCGAGGGGG
>NZ_JAAGLT010000034.1 GCF_010548275.1 Streptomyces sp. SID12488 | reverse complement strand
CGTGGCCGCCGAACTCAACAGCCGCCCACGCAAAACGCTCGACTGGGAAACCCCAGCCGAGCGCCTCGCTAAGCTACTGGACCTAGCCAGCTGACCAGCAGTGTTGCAACGACCCCTGGAATTCGCCAGGAGCCGGGGGGCCTCACTCATGAACGCGTCGGTGTACCTCAGACGGTGGTGACGACGTCGTCGTACGCCAGACGCGGGGAGCGCGGGTACCAGGCGTCGGCGCCCGGGTTGCCGATGTTGACGACGGCCAGCGGGGTGTGGTCGTCGTCCAGGAACTCCTTCTGGATGCCCGCGAAGTCGGCACCGGTCATCGGGCCGGCGGCGAGGCCGGCGGCGCGCACGCCGATGATGAAGTACGCGGCCTGCAGAGCGGCGTTCAGTCCGGCGGCACCCTCACGGGCGGAACGCTCGCTGAAGAAGAGGTCCTTGGCCTGGGGGAAGGCCGGGAACAGGGTCGGCAGCTCCTCGTGGAACTCGTTGTCCGCGGAGAGGATCGCGACCAGCGGCGCCGTGGAGGTCTTGGCCTGGTTGCCCTCGGCCATGTGCTGCACGAGGCGCTCGCGGGCCTCGGCGGAGCGGACCAGGGTGATGCGCAGCGGGCTCTGGTTGAAGGCGGTGGGGCCGAACTTGACCAGGTCGTAGATCGCCTGGATCTGCTCGTCCGACACCGGCTCGTCGGTGAAGGTGTTCGCGGTACGGGCCTCGCGGAACAGCAGGTCCTGGGCGGCGGGGTCAAGAACGAGGGACATGGGCAAACCTTCTGTAGACGTGCGTCGGATCCGGCGGGATCGGCTGACGACATCGACAGTACAAAGTGAAAGTTCAAAGTTCAACAAAGGGCGGCGGATGGTGATCCGCTTCACAGGGAGCGAAGCGCACCGAACCGCGGGCAGGTCACTCGGCGCCGCCCTCGTCGCTCCCCGCCGCGGACGGTTCCTCGGGCCGTTCCTTGGTCAGGGCCGCGTCGAGCCGCTTGCGCGCCCCCTCCAGCCACTGCCGGCACACCTTGGCCAGCTCCTCGCCGCGTTCCCAGAGAGCGAGGGACTCCTCCAGCGTCGTACCGCCCACCTCCAGTCGCCGTACGACGTCGATCAGCTCGTCCCGCGCCTGCTCATAGCCGAGCGACTCGCTCGCGTTGCTGCTGGTCATGCGCCCACCCTAAACATCGACAACATCGACTCGGACAGTGAACTCACCCTCGGCGACCCGCGCCCGCAACGTCTCGTCGGCCGCCACCTCACCCGGATCCCGGACCACGTGCCCGTCGGCCCGCTGCAGCACCGCGTACCCGCGCCGCAGGGTCGCGGCGGGGGAGAGGCCCACCACGCGCGCGTGGGTGTGGGACAGCTCGGAGTCGGCACGGTCGAGGAGATGGCCGAGGGTGCGTCGGGCCCGTTCGACAAGGGCGACGACCTGGTCGGCCCGTTCGTCGATCATCCGGTGCGGATCCTCCATGGCGGGCCGGGCGAGGGCGTGCGCGAGCCCGCGCTCCTCCCGCTCGACGAAGGCGTGGACGGACCGCCTGGCCCGGTCGAGCAGCAACCGCACCCGCTCGTACTCCTCGCCCACGTCCGGTACAACCTTCTTGGCGGCGTCGGTGGGAGTGGAGGCCCGCAGATCCGCCACGTAGTCGAGCAGCGGATGGTCGGGCTCGTGCCCGATGGCGGAGACGACCGGCGTACGACAGGCGGCGACCGCCCGGACGAGCTGCTCGTCGGAGAAGGGCAGCAGATCCTCCACGCTCCCGCCGCCCCGGGCCACGACGATCACATCGACCCCGTCGAGGTCGTCCAGCTCCTTCACCGCCTGGACGACCTGCGGTACCGCGTGCACGCCCTGTACGGCGACGTTGCGCACCTCGAAGCGGACGGCCGGCCAGCGCCGGCGGGCGTTCTCCAGGACGTCCCGCTCGGCGGCGGATGCCCGCCCGCAGACGAGCCCGACGAGGTGTGGCAGAAAGGGCAGCGCCTTCTTCCGCTCGGCGGCGAACAGCCCCTCGTTGCCCAAGGCCTTCTTCAACTGCTCCAGCCGGGCGAGCAGTTCCCCGACCCCCACGGGCCGTATCTCGGTGGCCCGCAGCGACAACTGCCCCCGGGGCGCGTACCACTCGGGCTTGGCGAGTACGACGACCCGGGCGCCCTCGCTCACCACGTCGGCGACGGTGTCGAACACCTGGCGATAGCAGGTGACGGCGACCGAGATGTCGTGCGAGGGATCACGCAACGTCAGAAACACCACGCCGGCACCGGGCCGCCGAGACAACTGGGTGATCTGCCCCTCGACCCAGATGGCGCCGAGCCGGTCGATCCACCCCCCGATGAGCCGCGACACCTCACCGACGGGCAGCGGAGCGTCAGCGGACGTGTTGAGACCCATACGCCGAGACTATCGGCGACCACTGACATCGCCGGGCATCTTGCAGCCCGTCCGGCGATTGAGGACGAGCGCGTCCAGCGCGAAAGGGGGTCTGGGGGCGCAGCTCCCAGGTACACGATCGTTGCTGCGCGGAGCGCGGCCTTACGATGGTTCCCATGACCGCTTCGCCTGGCCGCCGTGTCCTGCTCGCCGCCCCTCGGGGCTACTGCGCGGGCGTGGACCGCGCCGTGATCGCCGTCGAGAAGGCCCTCGAACAGTACGGGGCCCCCATCTACGTCCGGCACGAGATCGTGCACAACAAATACGTCGTACGGACCCTCGAGAAGAAGGGCGCGATCTTCGTCGAGCGCACCGCGGAGGTCCCCGAGGGGTCCATCGTCATGTTCTCCGCGCACGGCGTCGCCCCGGTCGTGCACGACGAGGCCGCCGCGGGCAAGCTCGCGACCATCGACGCGACCTGCCCCCTCGTCACCAAGGTGCATAAGGAGGCCGTCCGCTTCGCGAGCGAGGACTACGACATCCTCCTGATCGGTCACGAGGGCCACGAGGAGGTCATCGGCACCTCCGGCGAGGCCCCGGACCACATCACGCTGGTCGACGGCCCGAAGGACGTCACCAAGGTCGAGGTCCGCGATCCGTCGAGGGTCGTGTGGCTGTCCCAGACCACCCTCTCCGTGGACGAGACGATGGAGACCGTCGACGCCCTCAAGGAGAAGTTCCCGCTGCTGATCTCGCCGCCCAGCGACGACATCTGCTACGCCACCCAGAACCGCCAGCTCGCGGTGAAGCAGATGGGCGAGGAGGCGGAGCTGGTGATCGTCGTCGGCTCCAAGAACTCCTCGAACTCGGTCCGCCTGGTCGAGGTCGCGAAACTTGCCGGCTCCCGCGAGGCGTACCTCGTCGACTTCGCCGACGAGATCGACGAGGCCTGGCTCGACGGCGTGTCGACGGTCGGCGTCACCTCGGGCGCGTCGGTCCCCGAGATCCTGGTCGAGCAGGTCCTGGAGTGGCTGTCGCAGCGAGGCTTCGAGGACGTGGAGCTCGTCAAGGCGGCCGAGGAGTCCATCACGTTCTCGCTGCCGAAGGAACTGCGCCGTGACCTGCGCGCGGAGGCGGCGGAGCTGGTGGCCCAGCGCACGGGTGCCACCGCCCCCGAGGCCGCTACGACCCCCTCGGGCGAGTGACTGTCAGTCCTACGCCGTAACGTAGAGCCATGCACATCTTCGGCGTGGACATCGGCGGGTCAGGGATCAAGGGCGCCCCTGTGGACCTGGACAGGGGCGACCTCGCGGAGGAGCGCTTCAAGGTGCTGACCCCGCAACCGGCCACACCCGACGCGGTGGCGGACGGCGTGAAGGAGGTCGTCGACCACTTCGGCTGGACGGGCCCGGTCGGCATCACCTTCCCGGGCGTGGTCACCGGCGGCTCGACGATCCGTACGGCGGCGAACGTCGACAAGAACTGGATCGACACGGACGCGCGCGCGTTGCTGAGCGACCGGCTGGGCGGCCTCCCGGTGACGGTGCTGAACGACGCGGACGCGGCGGGCGTCGCCGAGATGCAGTTCGGCGCCGGCCGCGACCGCAGAGGCACGGTCGCCCTCCTCACCTTCGGCACGGGCATCGGCAGCGCCCTCTTCGTCGAGGGCGTCCTGGTCCCGAACACGGAACTGGGCCACCTGGAACTGCACGGCCACGACGCGGAGACCCGGGCGTCCACCAAGGCCAAGGACGACAACGAGCTGACGTGGGAGCACTGGGCCCACCGCGTCCAGAAGTACCTCGCCCATGTGGAGATGTTGTTCTCCCCGGAGCTGTTCATCATCGGCGGCGGTGTCAGCCGCAAGTCCCAGAAGTTCCTGCCGCTGATCGAGGGCATCAAGGCGGAGATCGTCCCGGCGGAACTGCAGAACAACGCGGGGATCGTGGGCGCGGCGATGCGGGCGTCCAAGGAGGCGTGACCGGGCGGGGAGACGCGGGACGGGGCGGCCCCACGGGAGCAGGTGGGGCGACCGGCGAACCCGGCGCCTCACACGGGCATACGGGCCCGTCCCGGCCGTCGGTTCATCAGGCGGACCTTCCGCACGGTCGCGATGACGCCCGCGACGAGCGTCCCCCCGTACAGCCACCCGGCCTCGGTGGCGAGCGCGGTGACGATGCCCATCAGGCGGGAGAAGATCCCGCCGTCACCGTCGGCCACGGGCAGCAGGCCCACGGTGAAGGCGATGGGTACGACGACGGGCGCGATCACCAGGTCCGCGCCCCGCACCCAGGCGGCGGTCAGCACACACACGGGCAGGAACAGCACCCCGTACGCCGTCAGGGACGCCCCGAACAGCAACTGGTCGAGACAGCCGAGCGCGAACATCACCGCGGCGCAGAACAGCCCGCCGCCGAGACCGGTGAGCCGGGGGTCGGGCATCCGCCGCAGAGCCTGCACGAACGGTGGGGCGGACCGCCGGGCGGTGGCCGGGGGACGCCGGGATCCGGCCGCTGCCTGCCCTGTGACACGGCCGCCGCGCGGGTCCGGCGAGGCGCCGCGGCCGGGCTGGGCGGGGCCGGAGTGCGGGGGACGGTGTCGGATCCTGTGTTGCTCCACTGGACCAACCTAGGTGGGCCTGTACACGGAACAGCCCCTCAGACACGCCGAACGGACACCGAACCCACGCCCGACAAACGACCGTGACACGCCGACGGTCCCCCCTTGGCCAGGCGTTCGATACGCCGCCGGTCCGGGGTTACGGCAGCCCTTAGACTGAGGGATCGTCTCCACCCTCCTCACCCTCCTCTCGTACGGGAAGTCGCAACGTGTCGCTCACGATCGGAATCGTCGGTCTGCCGAATGTCGGCAAGTCGACCATGTTCAACGCCCTGACCAAGAACGACGTGCTGGCGGCCAACTACCCGTTCGCCACGATCGAGCCGAACGTCGGCGTGGTCGGCGTCCCGGACGCGCGCCTCGCGAAACTGGCCGAGATCTTCTCCTCCCAGAAGATCCTTCCGGCGACCGTCGACTTCGTCGACATCGCGGGCATCGTGAAGGGCGCCTCGGAGGGCGAGGGCCTGGGCAACAAGTTCCTCGCGAACATCCGTGAGTCCGACGCGATCTGCCAGGTCATCCGCGCCTTCCAGGACGAGAACGTCGTGCACGTCGACGGCAAGGTCTCGCCGAAGGACGACATCGAGACGATCAACACCGAGCTGATCCTCGCGGACCTCCAGACGATCGAGAAGGTCCTGCCGCGCCTCCAGCGCGAGTCGCGCATCAAGAAGGACGTCGGGCCGAAGGTCGCCGCGATCGAGGCGGCGAAGGAGATCCTGGACAAGGGCGACACCCTGTTCTCCGCGGGCATCGTCCAGGGCTCCGGCAACGAGGAACTCCTCCACGACCTGCACCTCCTCACCACCAAGCCGTTCATCTACGTCTTCAACGTCGACGAGGACGAACTGGTCGACGAGGACTTCAAGGCCGAGCAGCGTGCCCTGGTCGCCCCCGCCGAGGCGATCTTCCTCAACGCCAAGCTGGAGGCGGACCTCGCCGAGCTCGACGACGAGGAGGCGATGGAGCTCCTGGAGTCGGTGGGCGTCGAGGAGCCCGGCATGGCGACCCTGGCCCGAGTCGGCTTCGACACCCTGGGCCTGCAGACCTATCTGACGGCCGGCCCCAAGGAATCCCGCGCCTGGACCATCAAGAAGGGCGCCACCGCCCCCGAGGCCGCCGGAGTCATCCACACCGACTTCCAGAAGGGCTTCATCAAGGCGGAGGTCATCTCCTTCGAGGACCTGGTCGAAATGGGCTCGGTGGCCGAGGCCCGCGCCAAGGGCAAGGCCCGTATGGAGGGCAAGGAGTATGTGATGCAGGACGGGGACGTGGTGGAGTTCCGGTTCAACGTCTGACCACGTCCGGCGATTCATCAAGAACCGTGCCCGATCCGCTAGTTGGCGGGTCGGGCACAGGTCTGCGGGGCCGCACAGGAATGTCAGGTCCTCGGGGTCGGAAGCGGGGACCGTGACCGGCCGGGGCGACTTGCGGGCGAGGGCGGCAGAGGGGCGGGACGCGTGGGGCGGGGCGAGCGGGAGACGGTTGCGAGGGGAGCGCGGCTGTACGAGGCGGCGCAGGGTGTGATCGGTGACCACAGGCAGGCGGTGGAGGCGGCCCGGGCGGCGCTGAAGCCGATCCACGACGCGGCGGTCAAGCGGGAGCTCGACGCCATCCCTGTCGTCCGGCTGCAGGACGTCACCGAAGGGCGGCTGCGGCTGGGGAGCGTCGAGAAGAGCGGACTGCGCACACTGGGCAGTGTTCTCGAAGCGGGACCGTACCGGTTGCGGCAGATTCCCGGGGTCGGGCAGCGCACCGTCGACCAGATGCTCGCCGCCGCCCGCCGGCTCTCCGAGGCCGTGCACCAGACCGTTGCCGTCCATATCGACGTGGACCGGCCGGAACCGAGCACCACCGCGCTCGTCATGGCCCTGCACGTACTGGTGGAGGCCGGCCCGGACGCTCGCCGTGCGGTCGACAGGGCCGCCGTCCTGTCCGAACGGCTCGGTCCGTTGCTTGCCGACGCCAGGCCCGCCACCGGACGGATCCGGATGTTGCTGGCGGGCCAGGAGAAGAAGGCTCGCGCGTCGGCGGCGGTCACCGGGATCCGGTCACTGGCGGACGAGGCGGAGCGGGCGGGCCTGCCCGCACTGCTCGCCCAGGCATCGGTGGACCTGCTCCGGGGGCCTTCGTCCGACATCGCGGCCTGGGTGGACTTCGAACTCCGCTCGGCCGAGTACTACAGCCTGCTCGCCGAGATCTCCGGGCGGCAGCCGGACACGGGCGCCGCCGAGGGCTTCCTGCCGGACGAGATCGCCGAGCGGGTACGGACCCAACACCTCGACGACACCCACCGGCGGGTCTCCCTGCGCGGTTACCAGGCGTTCGGCGCGCGGTTCGCGCTCGCGCAACGCAAGGTGATCCTCGGCGACGAGATGGGCCTCGGGAAGACCATCCAGGCGATCGCCGTGCTGGCGCACCTGGCCGCCGAGGGACAGACCCACTTCATGGTCGTCTGCCCGGCGAGCGTCCTGGTCAACTGGACACGGGAGGTCGAGGCCCGCAGCGCCCTGCGGGTCATGGTGCTCCACGGCCCCGATCGGCACTACGCGTTCGCCGACTGGAAGGGGCGGGGCGGGGTCGCGGTGACCACGTTCGACGCGCTGCGCGGGTTTCCCGTACCGGGCGGCGGTGAGGTCGGACTGCTCGTCGTCGACGAAGCGCACTTCGTGAAGAACCCGAAGGCCAAGCGGTCCCAGGTGGTCGCCTCGTGGACGGAGCGTTGCGGGCGCGCCCTGTTCATGACCGGAACCCCGATGGAGAACCGGGTCGTGGAGTTCCGCGACCTGGTCCGGATGCTCGACACCGACGTCGCGGAATCCCTGGGCGAACGGGACGCGTTGGCCGGATCGGTCGCCTTCCGCAAGGCCGTGGCCCCGGTGTACCTGCGGCGCAACCAGGAGGACGTACTCACGGAACTCCCGAGTCTGCAGCAGACCGACGAGTGGGAGGAGCTGAGCGCGTCGGACGAGGAGGCCTATCGCGATGCCGTGCGCGCCGGCAACTTCATGGCGATGCGCCGGGCCGCCTACCTGCGCCCCGAGAAGTCGGCGAAGCTGGAGCGGCTCCGGGAGATCGTTCAGGAGGCCGGCGAGAACGGGCAGAAGACGGTGGTCTTCTCCTATTTCAAGGACGTACTGGGAGTGGTGGAGGAGGCACTCGCGGCCGGAATCGCCGACGGCACTCCGGTGTTCGGTCCGCTCACCGGAAGCGTTGCGGCCGGGCGTCGGCAGCAGATCGTCGACGACTTCGCCGGCGTCCCGGGCCCCGCGGTGCTCCTGGCGCAGATCCAGGCGGCGGGCATCGGCCTCAACATGCAGGCCGCCTCCGTGGTCGTCATCTGCGAACCCCAGATCAAGCCGACCATCGAACACCAGGCGGTGGCCCGGGCCCATCGGATGGGGCAGGTCAGGCCGGTCCGTGTGCACCGTCTCCTCGCCACCGGGGGCGTGGACGAACGCATGGTGAAGATGCTGGAGGCCAAGACGCGTCTGTTCGACGCGTACGCCCGTCGCAGCGCCGTCGCCGAGGCCACCCCGGACGCGATCGACGTGTCGGACTCCGAGCTGGCACGCCGGATCGTCGAGGAGGAACAGGAGCGTCTGGGCGTGACCGCGTGAGGCCCGGCCCTTCGGCCTCGCCGGGGTCGGCGTCGGCGTACGCGAGGCGATTCCGGGCCTCTCGGGCGAGTTCGGCACCAACTCGCCCGCTCGCACCAGCAGAGTTGTGCATTATCTTGACGGCCGCAAGAAATGAGCCCTACATTCCTCCACGTCTTCGTTCAGTGCACTGCACTGAACACCTGTCAGGTCCCGCTCCGTAAGCCGCCCCCCACGCAAGGAGCCGTTCCATGCCCGCAGGCACCCGCACCCGCCCCCGCACTCGCCGCACCGGTTCGCGCATCGCCCTGGCCGTGCTGGCCACGCTGACCTCGGTGGCGCTCACCACCCTCCCCTCCTCGGCCGCCCAGCCGGACACGGCCGTCGCCGGCCACCTCACCGGCACCCTCGCCGACGGCGCCACCTGGATCGCCGACGTCCCCGACGACTGGAACGGCACCCTGGTGGTGTTCAGCCACGGCTTCGGCCCCACCATCGCCAGGAACGCCCCCACCGAGGCCGTACGCGTCGAGCTGCTCGCCCAGGGCTATGCGCTCGCCGGGTCGTCGTACGACCCGAACGGCTCGATGTGGGCCCTGAACAGCGCCGAACGGGACCAGTTCGCCACCATCGACGCCGTCGCCGCGAAGATCGGCGAGCCGTCGCGCACGCTGGCCATCGGCAGTTCGATGGGCGGGCTCGTCAACGCCCAACTCGCCCGGGACGGCGGCGGGATCATCGACGGCGCGCTCGGCCAGTGCGGCCTGGTCGCGGGCGCCACCGACCTGGAGAACTACCAGCTGGACGCCGAGTACACCATCGCGCGCCTGCTGCTGCCCGCACAGGACGTGAAACTCGTACGGTTCGGCACCAACGCCGAGGCCGCCGCCACCGCCGACCTGCTCACCAAGGCGGTCACCGCCGCCCAGGCCACCCCCCAGGGCCGCGCCCGGATCGCGCTGGCCGCCGCCTTCCTCAACCTGCCCGCCTGGGCGCCCGGGAAGGACCGGCCCGCCGCGACCGACTGGGCGGGCCAGCAGGAGCAGCAGTACGCGTGGTTCGCGCAGGGCATCCTGTCGTTCGTCGAGGGCGGCCGGTACGCCATCGAGCAGTCCGTCGGCGGCAACAACTCCTGGAACCGGGGCGTCGACTACGGCCGTCTGCTCGCCGGTTCCGTACACACCACCCAGGTCCGCGCCCTCTACCGGGCGGCCGGCCTCGACCTGCGCGCCGACCTGCGCACGCTGACCGAGGGCGCCACGATCACCGCCGATCCGGCCGCCGTACGCACCGCGCAACGAACGTCCTCCGCCGGTCAGGGACTTGAGGTGCCCCTGCTCGACATCCACACCACCGCCGACAACCTCGTTCCGGTGGAGCAGGAGACCCGCTTCGCCGCCCGGGTGCGCGCCTCGGGCGACGGCGCGCTGCTGCGGCAGGCCTACGTCGAGCGGCAGGGCCACTGCGCGTTCACCACCGCCGAGACCGTGGCGGCCCTGCACGCCCTCGAACACCGCGTCGACACCGGCCGCTGGGACGACGTCGCCACCCCGGCCGCGCTCCAGCGCTCCGCCACCGCGCTCGGTCTGGACGGGGCGGCGTACGTCCCGTACCGCCCGGCACCCCTGACGGTCGGCCGCGACGGGGCGGCGCACGCGGCTCAGCGCTGACGGGTCGGCACTGACCGGCGAGGGCCGGGGCGCCGATCGCTCAGGAGCTCGACCCCTGGGCCGCTGTCAGCGCCTCGGCCCGGGGCTGGAAGGTCTCGTCGACCTGGCGCAGGCGCAGCTGTTCCAGGGTGTCCAGTTGCCGGTCGGCACGGCCGAGAAGCCCGTCGAGGCGCACCGGGTCGAGGCGCTCGTCGGTGTCGGCCAGGCGGCGCAGCGTCCGCCAGACGGCGGCCTTCGCCTCCACGCCCAGCCGCAGCATCTCCAGCTCCACCATGGAGGTGAGCGGAGAACGGCGGACGATCCGGCCGTTGCCCTTGAGCCGACCCGCCCGCTCGGCCAGCCGGCCCGCGACGATCTTGTAGCGGCGTACGGGGACGTCGAGCGACCGCATGATCCGCACCAGGTCGGCACGGTCCTCGGCGATCTCGACGGAGATCGGCCCCACGGCGTCGGCGAGCGCCGGGTCCCGCTCGGCCTCGGACTCGGCCAGCGACCGGGACCGGTCCGTGCCGACGGTGGCTCCGGCGAGATGGTCGTTGAGGTAGATGCCGAGCAGATCCGTGTCCGTTCGGTTCGGGCGGTCATACATGGGACCACTTCCCTTGGGATCGAAAGCACGCCGACGTGACGTGCGACGCCCGCCGGGTACCCCGGGACGTGCGGTCACACTGACCGGAACCGGCTCGCCGCCACCGTCCCGACCCGGAGGTCAACCGGCTGCCGCCCGGCCTGGCCCGGCTGGGCGGCGGGCCGTCTCCCGGCCCGTCGGGAGGAGCGGTGCCAGGTCGTCCAGGAGGCGTTGGGTGTCCGCGGTCAGTCCGCCCAGTTCGGGAGTGGTCTCGGAGCGGCCGTCGGCCAGTACGTGGGTCAGCCGGCGGAGAGCTTCCGCCGCCGTCGACGCCGCCTCGGCACGGCGGCGACCGTCGGTGCCGTCGCTCTGCTGGAGGTCGAGCACGTCACCGGCGGCCCGCAGCAGCGTCGCGAGGATGCCGGGCACGCCGTCCGGCAGCACGGTGGCCTCGGTCAGCGTGCGCATGGTCGCCCTGATGTCCTCGGCGATCCGGTCCCAGGTGAGGTCCCAGCCGGCCCGCGGCGGCTCGGACACGGATCGCCGCATCCGGTGCCCGGGATTGAGCCGGTGACCCTCCTCCGACCAGCGCCGCGCGGCCCGCAGATCCGTCACCACGTCGGTGATTTGCACCGCCCGGTCGTACCAGCCCCGGGCCTGCTCGAGGTCGTACGGTCCGTCGAGGCCGTCCGCGGCGGTGTGCAGCAGGTCGGCGCACTCCTCGGGCAGCCGTCCCCGCAGCCGGCGGACGTCGCGGGAGTGGACCGGCGGCAGGACGAAGGCGTTCACGCAGATGCCGATGACCGCGCCCAGCAGGGTCTCCAGGAGCCGGTGCAGGATGTCGAAGCCCGTGTACGAGCCGTAGCCGAGGACGAAGAGGGCGGCCGTGGGCGCGTACAGACCCTCCGCACCGAAGCGCGCGTAGTTGCCGAGCAGCACGGTGAGCGGCAGCGCCAACGCCATCGCCGCCATGGTGTCGTGGGTCAGCACGCCCGCCCCGGCGGCGATGAGTGTGCCCGCCACGACCACGGCGAACTGCTGCAGCCCCGACACCAACGACCGGTAGACGGTGCGCTGGACCAGGAACAGAGCAGTCCAGGGCGCCAGCAGGGCCATCGGCGCGTTCCACCACCAGCCCGCCACCGCCCAGGCCAGCAGCGCGGCACCCGCCGCCTTGAGGGACTGCACCGCGGTGTCGCGCTCCGGCCCGGCCTCGGTGACGCCCCTGCGGGCCGAGCGCCACACGGCGTCGACTTCACGGGTGATCGAGCCGGTGATCGACCGCCAGGCGAAGTGACCCGCCTTCCCCAACTCCCTCCCCTTCCCTTCCACCTTCCACCACTTGCCGCTCACCTTGTCGCTCACGGGAGAGGGAGGCCGCCTGTGGCGCCGGACCCGGCGGTGTCCGGGCGCGTCGCCGCGATCAACGGAGCCCGGACCGGGTACGAGTCCTCGCCGTGGTCGGGAGACGGGTCCATCGGGCCGGTCCGGCCGGGGTGCCGCCGGTCCTGCTGCGGGAAGTCGGGGCGGGGGTGCTTGCCGACGGGGTTCTCAGGCACGGGAGTTGCTCCTCGGTCGTGGATTCGGCGGGTCGCGGTGCGGTCGGCCCGCTTGCGGCGGGGCATGTCGGGCCACTCCTCGGAGTGCCCCCGCTGGAGTGATCCACACGGACGGGCCCGGCCGCCCGAGCGGGACACGGCGAGGTGCGTGGTGACAGCACCTGGTCTGGCGGGGGCCTGTTTGAGCAGTGAGACCTGGGGCACCTGGTTCGCAGGTGCTTGGGATCACAGGTGCACCGCGGGAGCGGCCGCCGAGCGGCTGACCTGGGGTGCGCGCCACCGGGAGTCATCCCGCAGCACCCCCGCCCCGTCACTCGTCAAGGGAGAGCTCTCATGCTGATGGCCCACCCCACCGTCCTCGCCGACCTGCTCGAGCAGTACGAAACCCTTCGTGCCCAGCACGACCAGCAGGAGGACGACACGCAGCTGCTCCACCGGCTGAACGACGTCTCCTACACCCTGTGCGTCGCCACCGGTACCCGCGACATCGCCGCCGCCCTGACAGTCGCACGCCACCAGCTCCAGGGCGCCCGAGCGGAGAGCCGAGCGGTCGGAGCCGGCATGTGATGCGGGGCGCGGTGGGCATGTTTCCCACGGCCCGGGACGGGGACCCGGAGACACAACCGGGCGAACCGGAGTCAGAAGATCGACGTGGACCCCCAACGGGCCGGACGCAGAAGGAAGATGAAGCACCGTGAGTGCCGAAGCCAGGAAGACGAGGACCACCGTCCGCAGGGCCGAGACCGGCTGGGCGAGGGCCCGCCGACTGCGCGGACACGGCGTACGCACCTGCGTGCGGGCGACGTTCGACGGCGATGCCGGGGAGACCTCGCGAGGGGCCGAGGGGAACGTCGTCAGGGGCGAGGACTGAAGCCGGACGGGTCGCGTTTCGGCCCTGTGGAGGCGTGCGCCCTCGGGGGCAGGCACTGTCCGTCTAGGCTGCTGACGGAGCATCTGAGCGGGTTGGCGCAGTAGGCGGACAGTGGTTTAGGGGAGGGGGCTGACCTCATGAGCAGGGTCTGGTTCATCACCGGTGCGAGCAGTGGCTTCGGGCGGGCCGTCGCCGAGGCGGCGGTTGCCGCGGGCGACGTGGTCGTCGGGGCCGCACGACGGACGGGCGCGCTGGACGGCTTTGTGGCCGCCCACCCCAAACAGGTCCAGGCGCTGCGCCTGGACGTCACCGACCAGGCGGCGATCAAGACCGCCGTGGACGATGTCGTCGCGTGGCACGGGCGGATCGACGTGCTCGTCAACAACGCGGGGCGTACGCACGTCGGTGCCGTCGAGGAGACCACCGACGCCGAACTGCGCAGCCTGTTCGACCTGCACGTGTTCGGGCCTGCCGCGCTGGTACGGGCCGTGCTGCCGCACATGCGGCAGCGGGGCTCGGGCGCGATCGTGCAGATGAGCAGTGTGGGCGGGCAGCTCTCCGCACCGGGCTTCGGGGCGTACAGCGCGACGAAGTTCGCGCTGGAGGGCATGTCCGAGGCGCTCGCGGCGGAGGTCCGGCAGTACGGGATCAAGGTGCTGATCGTCGAACCGGGGGCCTTCAGGACCGACTTGTTCGACAGCGGCCGTGCGAGCGTCAGCCGGGATCTCGGCGTCTATGTCCGCACGGTCGGCGCGACCCGCCGGATGGTCGCCGAGGGCGACGGTGCCCAGCCCGGCGACCCGTCGAAGGCGGCGGCCCTGATCCTCGCCGCCCTCGACGCCCAGGACACACCGCTGCGGCTGCCCCTGGGCGACGACGCGGTCACCGGCGTACTCGGCCATCTCGAACAGGTACGGGGTGATGTGGCCGGCTGGGAGAAGCGGGCGCGGGCGACGGGGTTCGACGTCGGCTGAGTCGGTCGAGCGGGATCTCGGGACGGCGCCGGACCGACGTCAGACCGGCGGCGCCAGGCCTGTCTTGAGTCCCGCCCCGCACAACGGCACCACCGCTGTCCGCGTCCCGAGTACCTCCTCCCGTACGGCCGCCCAGCAGGCCACTGCGGTCGACTCCACGTACAGCCCCCGGGACGCCAAGTCCCTTTGCGCGTGCCGGATCTGATCCTCCGTCACCGTCAGGAACGTGCCGCCCGAGTCGCGTACCGCGCGCAGGATCTGGCGGGCCCGGGGCGGGTTGGGGATCGCGATGCCCTCCGCGAGGGTGGGTGACATCGGGGGCGGGGCGATGCCGGTGAGGTCGGGGGCGCCCTCCGTCCAGGCGTGCGCCAGCGGGGCGACCGCCGCGGCCTGTACGGCGTACAGCGCGGGGCGTCGGTCGATGAGGCCCGCCGAGTGCAGTTCGGCGACGGCCAGAGCCGCGCCCAGCAGCAGGGTGCCGTTGCCGACCGGCACGACGATGACGTCGGGAAGGCGGCCTCCCATGTCCTCCCACAGCTCGTGGACGTACGTCTTCGTGCCGTGCAGGAAGTACGGGTTGTAGACGTGGGAGGCGTAGAACGTGCCCGGGGCGTCCGCCGCCTCGCGGGCCGCCGCCGCCGCGGCATCCCGGTCCCCGTCGATCACCCGCACCCTCGCCCCGTGCGCCTCGATCTGCTCCAGCTTCTTCGCGGAGGTGCCCTCGGGGACGTACACCGTGCAGGGCAGCCGGGCGCGGGCACAGTACGCGGCGATCGCCGTACCCGCGTTGCCACTGCTGTCGGCGATGACCTGAGCCGGGTTCAGACGCAGGGCGAGTTCGGCCAGGAGCACCGCGCCCCGGTCCTTGAAGGAGAGCGTCGGCATCAGGAAGTCGAGCTTGGCCGAGACGCCGTCGCGCAGTTCCACAAGGGGGGTGCGGCCCTCGCCGAGGCTCGTGGTCGGGGTGGGGAGAGGGAGCGTCTCCGCGTAGCGCCAGAGGGAGTTGACCCGGCCCGTGAGGGACTTGAGGGGCGCCGGGGTGGGCGCGAAGTCGAGGTCGAGGGGGCCTCGGCAGAGGGGACAGCACCAGGTGAGGGTGCCTCCGGGGACACGGGTGCCGTCCGCGGGGCAGTAGCAGTCCGGCAGTGGGCTCATATACGCAGAGTAGTTGCGTACGGGGTTCAGCACAGGCCGGGCACCCACAGCCCGTCCGGCGACTGAGGACAAGGCCCGTTCAGGGCCGTGAGCGGGGGTCCGGGGCGGCAGCCCCTCAGGACGGGAATGGGTAGGGGCGGCGGGGGCGAAACTCCCTTACCATGCGCGAAGTCGCACGCCAGTTCACATCACCCGACGAGGAGCCCGGCACTCGTGTCCATACCCCCGCCCCCCGGACCCGACCAGCCACCGTCGCCGTACCCCTCGTATCCGGGCCAACCCCACCAATACCCCCAGGGCCCCTACGCCTCCTGGCCCCAGGGCTACTCCCCGTACAACCGCCCGACCCCCGTCAACGGCCTCGCCATCGCCTCCCTCGTCCTCGGCATCCTCTGCTTCCTGCCCGCCCTCGGCCTCGTTCTCGGGATCGTCGCGCTCGTGCAGATCCGGAAAAAGGGCGAGCGCGGCAAGGGCATGGCGATCGCCGGATCCGTGCTGTCGACCGTCGGTCTCGCCCTGTGGGCGCTGCTGCTCGGCACCGGTGGCCTGTCCGAGGCCTGGGACGGCTTCAAGGACGCCGCCAAGGAGAACAACAGCAGCTTCTCCCTCGTCAAGGGTGACTGCTTCGACTCGCCGGACGGTTCCCTGGAGGGCTTCACCTACGACGTCGACAAGGTCCCCTGCGCCGGCACGCACGACGGCGAGGTGTTCGCCGCCTTCAAGCTGCCGGCCGGCGCCTACCCGGGCGACGACCGCGTCACCGAGGTCGCCGACGACAAGTGCTACGCCCTTGAGGACCAGTACGCGATGGACGCCTGGGCCCTGCCCGACGAAGCCGACGTCTACTACCTCACCCCGACCAGTCAGAGCTGGCGCCTCGGCGACCGCGAGGTCACCTGCGTCTTCGGCAGCGTCGACCCGAACGGCACCCTCACCGGCTCGCTGCGCAAGGACGGGACGACGCTCGACGCCGACCAGCTCGCGTACCTGAAGGCGGCCCACGTCCTCAACGCGGCCATGGACACGGCGCCCGACGAGGAGTACGTCGACGACGACCTGCCGGGGCACAAGGCGTGGGCGCGGCGGGTGACGGACGCCCTCGACGAGCAGACGCGCCTGCTCACCGAACACCGGTTCGCCCCTGCCGCCTCGCCCAGCGTCGCCGCCCTGGTGAAGGACCTGCGCAGCGCGCGCGGGGAGTGGGCGAAGGCGGCCGAGGCCACCGACGTCGACACCTTCTACGACCACTACGACGCCGGCAGCGAGCTGCTCGACGTCGACCGTACGGTCACCCCGCGCAAGGCTCTCGGGCTCGCGACGACCCCGCCCTCGTACGACCCGGAGGGCGGCAGCGGCGGAGACGGTGGGGACACGGGGGGTACCGGGGACACCGGGGGAGGGGACACCCGCATCGAGGCGTGAGCGAGGGTGTGACGGCTGGCGGAACGGGGAGAACCTGTCTGCGTCGCACTTGCGCCCAGGCCTGCTGTCCTTCCCGCGCAATGCCCTCCGCCGGCGCATGTCATCACATCGAGTGATTCTCTGGCCTTTGCTTGCATGTCACAACCCATGGTTGCCAGGCTGTCGCTGTCTGTACAACCTGATGGGAGCGGCCCGTGACATTCGGTGAACAGCCGGCCTACCTGCGTGTCGCGGGTGATCTGCGGAACAAGATCGTCGACGGTTCACTGCCACCGCACACCCGCCTCCCCTCCCAGGCCAGGATCAGGGAGGAGTACGGCGTCTCGGACACGGTCGCGCTGGAGGCCCGCAAGGTGCTCATGGCCGAGGGTCTGGTCGAGGGCCGCTCCGGGTCGGGCACGTATGTGCGCGAGCGGCCCGTGCCGCGCCGGATCGCCCGCTCCGGCTTCCGTCCGGAGGGCGGTGCGACCCCGTTCCGCCAGGAACAGTCCGACGCGGAGGCGCGCGGCACCTGGGAGTCCAGCAGCGCGCAGACCGTGGCGAGCGGCGCGGTCGCCGAGCGGCTCTCGCTCCTGCCCGGCGACCGTGTGATGCGCACGAAGTACGTCTTCCGGGACGCCGGCGAGGTGATGATGCTGTCCACCTCCTGGGAGCCCCTCGCCGTCACCGGCCGTACGCCGGTGATGCTGCCCGAGGAGGGTCCGCTCGGCGGGATGGGTGTCGTCGAGCGCATGGCGGCCATCGACGTGATCGTGGACAACGTCATGGAGGAGGTCGGCGCCCGCCCCGGCCTCGCCGAGGAACTGCAGGCCCTCGGCGGTGTCCCCGGGCATGTGGTGATCGTCGTGCAGCGCACGTACTACGCCTCTGGGCGCCCGGTCGAGACGGCCGACGTCGTGATCCCCGCAGACCGCTACCAGGTGGCGTACCACCTGCCGGTGAAGTAGCCCCGCCGCCCCTGGATCCAGTGAAGTAGCCCACATCCGGGGGCGGTTGACCTTGCGAACGCTCCCCCCTTCACCGCTGTCCCGCCAACCGCCGCCGCCCGCCGGGCCGTTGGATTCTGGCCGTTTTCGCAGGTCGCCCTGAGGGGCGCGCTGGGCCACTGACCGGACACACCATGCTCTTTCGACGGCGCGTTCGATGTCGTGCGCCCCTCGGTGCTGGCCGGTTGGCGTACCTCTTTGTAAAAAGCCGTGTTCGCTGCGTGAAGGTAAGGCGTAGGGTCGGGCATATGCGGATTGCGGTTTCCTTAGCGGGCGGGGCGCGGCGCAAGCCGGGGGCGGGAAGTGGAGGGGCTCCATGAGCGACGGGACGATCACTCTTCCCTGGCTCGTCATACGGCAGGACGACAACGGCAATCGCTACCGCGTGGGCCGGTACGCGACCCGCGCGGAGGCCCAGAAGATGGCCGACAGCCTCGACGACCGCGGCCACAAGCAGCTCTACTGGGTCGAACGGGTCGGCCAGACCGGACAGAGCGGCCAGAACGGGCAGAGCGGCCAGAACGGAACCCGGTGATCCGGCTCCCGTAGGCTCCGGCCCATGACGGAACGGACGGAACGGACCGCCCCGGCGGCGGGTTCGGAGCATGCGGCCGAGGGGCGCGTCGTGGTCGTGGGCGCCGCCCTGCTGCGCGAAGGACGTCTCCTCGCCGCCCGCCGCAGCGCACCCCCCGAGCTGGCAGGCCGCTGGGAGTTGCCCGGTGGCAAGGTCGAACCGGGTGAGGCGCCGGAGGAGGCCCTTGTGCGCGAGCTGCGCGAGGAGCTGGGCGTCGAGGCGGAACCCGTGGAGCGCATCCCGGGGGAGTGGCCCCTGCGGGCGCCGTACGTCCTGCGGGTCTGGACCGCGCGGCTCCCGGCCGGCTCGGCCGAGCCGAAGCCCCTCCAGGACCACGACGAACTGCGCTGGCTGACACCGGCCGAGATCTGGGACGTGGACTGGCTGGATCAGGACGTGCCGGCGGTACGGGAAGCGGTCGCCCGGCTGGGGTGACGCTCACGGGGTCGGAGGGCGGCTCGTGGGACCTGTGGGGCGCCCGGTGCGCGCGCCCTGTACGCCGTTCGTGCCACAGTGCGCCCTTGGAGGCGGTAATCGGCGTCGAATACCGGGTATGTGCCCATTAACCCCACGAAACCGGACATGGGTGGGTCGCTTGCCTGGGAAGTGATCGGCGTGATCGACACCGAAGGCGACTGTGCCGAGTGGAGCTTTCCCGCGGAGCCCGGAGCCGTCCGCGGAGCCCGCACGGTCGTGCGTGGCCAACTGCGCGGCTGGGGGCTCGACGCCCTCGGTGACATCGCCGCGCTGCTGGTCAGCGAGCTGGTGACCAACTCCCTGAGGCATGCCACGGGGCCCATCGGTGTACGGCTGGTGCGGCCCGCCGGGAGCGTGGCCACACTCCTGGTCGAGGTCTCCGACCCGCTGCCCGACCCGCCCCGCGAGCGCGCCGCCGGCCCCGAGGAGGAGGGTGGCCGGGGGCTCCAGCTCGTCGCCCACTCGTCCAGCCGCTGGGGCACCCGCCCCGCCGACGCGGGCAAGACGGTGTGGTTCGAACTGCCGGTGCCGGGATGAGACCCGGCCGGACGGGGAACCCGGCGTCCTGACCACCACGAACCGCGCGCCGGGGTGAACTGCGGCTGTTCGCCCGCCCCCGCACCGTCGACCATGTGGTTCAGGCCACTGGCAGTTGTCGCCAATAGGGGTTCGACCGGTGGTCCCCTGGTTAGAAGACTGGGAGTGTTGTCGCGGGCCGGTCCGAAAAGCATCGGGATTGTCCTGTGATCGTGAACACCGTGTTGTGGGGCGCCGTAGTGCTGGATACTGCGGGCAGCCGCCCCCGGTGACCGGTGCCGGACGCGGTGAGCTGGAGGGGACGGTTCGCGTGAGCGAGATACCAGCGAAGGCCACGGAGTCCAAGGACCCGTCGGGCGGCGCGAGTGCGGCGGGTGCGGGTGATGCCGCGGCCGGTGCGTCGCGCCGTGCGTCGGGCGCCGGGGGCCCCGTCGGCGGTGACGCGATACGCGATGCGACACGTGAAACCACGCGTGACACCATGGGCGATCCGGTGCGCGACACGACACGTGACACCGCGCTGGACCACGCGCGTGATGTGACAGGTGACCCCATGTGGCAGAGCAGCCCTCCCGGCTCGATCTACGACTACATCAAGGTGGCGTCCTTCTCCATCGGTCCCGACGGACTCGTCGACCAGTGGAGCCTGCGCGCCGAGAAGATCTTCGGCATCCCCGCCGCGCGGGCCGTGGGCATGGACCCCATCGAGGCCTTCATCGACCCCGATCTGCGCGAGCGCGGCCAGCGGAAGATGGCGGAGATCCTCGACGGCCGGGAGTGGACCGGCGTGGTCCCGTTCCGCGTCCGCGATCCCGAACTGGGTGAGGAGGGCCGCCGGGAGGGGCTCGCCGAGGTCTATGTGATGCCGACGCGGACGGAGGAGGGCGAGAGGGCCGCCGTGTGCATCGTCGTCGATGTGCGGACGCTGAGGCAGATCGAGACCGACCTCGCCGCCTCGCAGGCGATTTTCGGACAATCTCCGTTCGGCTTCCTGCTGATCGACACCGACCTCCGGGTCCGGCGCGCCAACCAGCGCTTCGCCTCGATCTACGGAGGCGACGTCGACGACCACCGCGGTCGCGGTGTGTACGACTACCTGCACTCTCCCGAGGCCGAGCGGGTGTCGGCGACACTCCGCCGGGTCCTGGAGACCGGTGACTCGATAACGGACATGCACATCACCGGCCTCGTGCCCGGCTCCGACGAGCGTCGGCACTGGTCGATCAACCTGTACCGCGTGCACAGCGGCACCGGCCGCCCCATCGGTGTCGCCTGGCTCGGCACCGACATCACCGCCCGCCGCGCCGCCGCCCGCGAGGCCGCCGCCGCACGGCGCAATCTCGCCCTTCTGAACGAGGCCGGCTCCCGCATCGGGAACTCCCTGGACCTTGAGACGACGGCGCGCGAACTCCTCGATGTCGTCGTCCCCGGCTTCTGCGACCTCGCGACAGTCGACCTCTACCAGGGGCTGCTGGCGGGGGACGAGACCCCGCCGGGGCTCGCCGACGGCAGCGCCGAACTCCGCCGCGTCGCCTTCGCCAGCGCCGTCTCCGACGCGCCCTTCGCCGGCGGCCAGGAACCCGTGAGCGTCGGCGCCGTGCACCACTTCCCGTTCAACTCACCCTGCGCGGACGCCCTGCGCACCGCCCGGCCGCAGTTCGTCCCCGCCGAGGACAACGGCGCCATCCAGTCCACGCTGGCCGTCCCGATGGTCGCCCACGACACCGTCGTCGGCCTCGCACAGTTCTCCCGTACGAAGGGCAGCGAGCCGTTCGGGGAGCGGGACCGCGCGCTGGCCTGGGAGTTGGCCGCGCGGGCCGCCGTCTGTATCGACAACGCCCGGCTGTACCGGCGTGAGCACGAGCGGGCGCTGATCCTCCAGCGCTCCCTGCTGCCCCCCGGCGACCCGGAGGCCTCCGGCCTCGACATCGCCTGTCGCTACCTGCCCGGCAACGCGGCCACCGAGGTCGGCGGTGACTGGTTCGACGTCATCGAACTTCCCGGCAACCGCACCGCGTTGGTCGTCGGCGACGTGATGGGACGGGGGCTGCGCGCCGCCGTCGCCATGGGTGAACTCCGTACGGCCGTCCGCACCCTGGCGCTTCTCGACCTCGAACCGGCGGAGGTCCTCTCGGCGTTGGACGAGATCGCGCGCGGCCTCGGCACCCCCGGCGGCGTCCAGCAGGCCACCCGCGCCGCCCGCCAGTCCAAGGACGCCGACCTCGCCGAGGTGTACCTCGCGACGTGTATCTACGCGGTCTACGACTCGGTGACCCGCAGGTGCACCTTCGCCAACGCCGGCCATCTGCCGCCCGTGCTCGTCGAACCGGGCGAGGACGCGCTGATGCTCGACGTGCCGCCGGGCATGCCGCTCGGCGTCGGCGGCGAGCCGTTCGAGGAGGTCGAGGTCGAACTGGCCGAAGGTTCGCTGTTGGCGCTCTACACGGATGGACTGGTCGAATCGCGCGACCATCCCCTCGACGAGGGCCTGCAGGCGTTCGTCGGCGCCCTGAGTGACCCCTCCCAGCCGCTGGAGGACGTCTGTGACCACGTCCTCAGCACGCTCGACACCCACCACGGCGAGGACGACATCGCCCTGCTGATGGCACGCGTTCAGGGGCTGCCCGCCGATTCCGTCGGCGACTGGACCCTGCCGCGCGAGCCACGCAGCGTGGGCCGTGCCCGTGAGCTGACCCGCACCCAGCTCACCGCCTGGGGTCTCGAAGCCCTCATCGACACCACTGAGCTGCTGGTCAGTGAGCTGGTCACCAACGCCCTGCGCTACGGCGAGGGCGAGATCCGGCTCCGCCTCCTCCTCGACCGCATGCTGGTGTGCGAGGTGTGGGACGCCGGTCTCGTCCAGCCGCGCCGCCGCCGCGCCCGCGACACCGACGAGGGCGGACGCGGACTCCAGCTGGTCGGCCTGCTCAGCGCGGCCTGGGGCTCCCGCCGCACCCCGCGCGGTAAGACGGTGTGGTTCGAACTCCCCCTGCCGGACGCGGGAACGGTCCTCGCTGACCCGGCGGAGGCGCTCCTCAGCCTGTTCTGATCAGCCCGTTCCGGCGGAGACGAAGCCCTCTTACGGAATTCCCGGCGAATTCTTACGAGGCGAGGCGAGGCCCCGCCGGGCACGCGTGGCGGGGCCGCCGAACGAACCCGGCGCGCCGCCGGTGAGCGCCTCGGCCGCCGCGTCCGGCAGATCGCCGAGCAGGATCCCGCCGAGGACCGCCCCGGCGACCCCGTTCGTGTGCTCGGGCCTCCCGCCGTACGGATTCCCGTGCGCGCGCACGTCCCGCTCGGCCAGTTCGCGGGCCCGCAGCGCGAAGACGTCGGCCTCCGCCGGGTCCCGGTCGAGCTGTCGGCGCGCCTCGGCCAGCCGGGTCCTGGCCTCGGCGCCCACTGCGCCCCGGTGCGTGCCCACGAAGCCGTCGGCGGCGTCGGTGGCCAGGCGCGCGACGGCCCGCACGGCAGCGGGCACCGTCCCGAGTGGCGCGGCCACCACCACGACCCGGCGCAGGGCGTCCAGAGGGTCGTAGGGCCCGGCGGCGGCCTCTTCCCGTACGGCGGCCAGCGCGGCCCGGGCGCGACGGGCATGCCCCTCCAACGCACTGTCGGGCACTCCCGCCCGCTTCCCCTCGGCCACCTGCTCCCGGGCCTCCACAACCACCGCCTCCACCTCGTCCAGCGCGTCCGGAACCGCCTGGGCGGCGGCGGCCAGTGCGGACGCGAGGCGGTCGACGCCGTCCACGAACACCTCGGCCTGGGCGATCGCGCCCTCGGCGGCGCGCAGATGCAGCACCGCCCTGTCCGGTTCACCCAGGTCGGCGGACTGGCGCGCCCGGTTGAGCCCGGTCGTGGCGAACACCAGCCGGTCCTTCGCCTGTTCGACCTGGCCGGCGACGGAGGAACAGGCGGCGGGCGTGTACCGCTCGCCGAGGTCGGCGAGAGTGGCCTCGGCGGCCCCCGTACGGCCGGTCAGTTCCCGGAAGCGCACCTCGGCGTGTCTGAGCGCGCCGGTCAGATTCTGTTCGAGGGCGCGCAGCCGGTCGAAGCCGGCGGCCTCCGCGTCCAGTCGCCGCCCCGCGTCCACACACCGGGCGACGATCTCGTCGAGGGCGCTCGGGGAGGCGTCCGCCGGGTTGTCGTCGTAGGCCTGGCGCAGCTGGAAGGCGGCCGACAGTTCGGCCTCGGCATAACGCACGGCCTCCGTGAACGGCGCGACCGTCTCGGCCCCGAGCAGCCCCTCCACGAAGCCGAGTTCCTCGCGGCTGGTGCGTACACAGTCGTCGGCCGCGACCAGCGACTTGCGGGCCTGCCGGTCGAGTTCGGGGGTCGTGGGCCGTGCGACGGGAGGCAGGGCGGCGGGAGTCGTACGGGTCCTGGTACGGCGTCTGCGGCGGCCGTAGCCGTACGCGGCCACCGCGACCGCCGCGCCCGCCACCACGAGGGGCAACACCAGATCGCCGGTGGAGGACTCCTCCTCCGGGGCCGCGACATCCGAGGCTTCGGAGCCGTCGGACACGACCGGTGCGCTGCCGACCGCCGACACGGGCACCTCGTACCCCTCGAACCTCTCGTGGTCCGCCGTCACCCCGGGCAGCACCAGCCACATCACTCCGATCACCCCGCCGAGCGCGGTGTGCGCCACGCGCACGGGTATGTGGGAGGCGGCTCGCCGCGGCCGGCCCCGAGTAAGAGAGGGCGTCACATTTGTGAGCGTATGGGGGTGATCGCGGGCGCGCGACCGGGGCGGGGCAGGGGTGGTGGGAGAGGCGGAATGGGTAAGGTCCCCGCAGACTTGTTCGAAGGGGGCGGGGGATGCACAGGTTCCTGTTGGGGACGGCCGCGTTGTTGCTGGGCAGCCAGGCCGTGAGCGGTGCGGTGGCGGCCGGAACCGGCTGGCTGCTGCCGTGGCTGCGGAAGCGGACCCTGCGACCCGCGCTGTGGGGCTATGGGACGATGCTTTTCAGCCTGGGCCTGCTGCTGATGATGTCGTGCGGGGCGACGGACGTGTTCGACGGATACTCGGCCCTCGTCGATGTCGCCGCGATCATCAGCGCGCTGATGATCGCGGCGGGCGGTTACCTCCAGGTGCTTTCCACGCGGGAGCGTGTCGACGGGTGACCGGCACGCCCCGCAAGGAACTCACCGCCGCCGACCTCGCGCCCCTCGCCCGTGCCGCCCTCGGCCGGAACCGTTCGCTGACCGGTGTCACCCGGGTGCGCGGCGGCAGCAAGAAGGGTGTCTACCGGCTCGCCCTCGACGACGGCACGACGGCGATCGCGTACGTCTGGTCGCCGGACGAGGACCTCTGGGACGCCGGCCCCATCGACCACCGCGACCCCCTCGCCCACGCCACCGGCCTCGACCTGTTCACGGCGTCCCACGACCGCCTTGCCGCCGTCGGCGTCCGCACCCCGAGTCTCCTGTACGCCGACCCGGCGCACACCCACCTCCCGGCGGACGCGGCGGTCGTCGAGGACGTACGGGGACACCCGGGCGGCGGCGACCTGGAGGTGCTGCTCGAACGCGACCCGGAGACCGGGGCAGAGGTTCTGGACCGGCTCGGGGACCTGCTCGGCGTGCTGCACAGCACCACCGGACCCCGCCTCGGAAAGGTCGGCCTCGTCGACAAGGGCGGGGTGTCCCAGGGGAGTTCGTGCGAGCGGATCATCACGGACCGCGCGCTGCGCGACCTCGACGACCTCGTCGTACGACAGCCGCGAGCCGCCGCCCTGCACAGCGAACTGGCGGCACTGGTAAGGCACTTGGCGGCCGAGGTGCGCCCCCGGACCGGCCCCCTGTCCCTCATCCACGGCGAACTCGGCCCGGACCACGTCCTGGTGACCCCGGACGGCGAACCTGCGCTCATCGACATCGAGGGTCTGCTGTACTTCGACGCCGAGTGGGAGCACGTGTTCCTGAGGCAGCGGTTCGGGACGCTGTACGACAGGTTGTACGAGAACCTGGCCGCCCCGGACCTCGACCCGAACCGCCTGCGCCTCTACCGGGTCGCCATGCACCTCTCCCTGGCCACCGGCCCACTGCGCCTGCTGGACGTCGGCGCGTTCCCGGACCCCGCCTTCATGCGCGGGATCGCCGAACACAGCCTCGAACAGGTCATCGGCCTCGTCATGAACTCTCCGAGCGCCTCCTGATCTTCGAGCCCAGCCATACCAGCGGGTCGTACTTGCGGTCGACCGCCCGTTCCTTCAAGGGGATCAGCGCGTTGTCCGTGATGTGGATGCCCTCCGGGCACACCTCGCTGCAGCACTTGGTGATGTTGCAGTAGCCCAGGCCGTGTTCGTCCTGGGCGGTGCGCTTGCGGTCCAGGCCGGACTCCGCCGCCGCGTCCAGCGGGTGCATGTCGAGTTCCGCGACGCGCATCAGGAAGCGGGGGCCGGCGAACGCCGGCTTGTTCTCCTCGTGGTCGCGGACCACATGGCAGGTGTCCTGGCACAGGAAGCACTCGATGCACTTGCGGAACTCCTGTGACCGGTCCACGTCCTCCTGCATCATCCGGTACTCACCGGGGCCCACTCCGTCCGGCGGCACGAAGGACGGCACCTCGCGGGCCTTGTCGTAGTTGAACCCGACGTCGGTGACGAGGTCGCGGACAACGGGGAAGGCCCGCAGGGGAGTCACCGTGATCGTCTCCTCGCGGGTGAACACCGACATCCGGGTCATGCACAGCAGCCGGGGACGCCCGTTGATCTCCGCCGAACACGAACCGCACTTGCCCGCCTTGCAGTTCCAGCGGACGGCGAGGTCGGGGGCCTGGGTCGCCTGAAGCCGGTGGATGATGTCGAGGACGACCTCACCCTCGTTCACCTCGACCGCGAAGTCCTTGAGCCCGCCGCCCTTCACATCGCCGCGCCACACCTTGAAGCGGGCCTCGTAGCTGCTGCTCACGCTGGTGCTCACTCGTACAGCTCCTCGTCGGTGAGGTACTTGACCAGCTCCTCTTTCTCGAAGAGGGCGAGCAGGTCGGGGCGGACGGGTTCGGTGGTCTCGCGGGTGAGGTCGATCAGGCCGTTCACCTGGTCCGTAGCCGCCAACCCACTGGCGGGATCGGAGAGTTGGCACAGCAGGTTCACGTTGCGCCACCCACGGTCCATCACCGGATGGTCCTCACGGGTGTGGCCGCCGCGCGACTCGGTGCGCTCCAGCGCCGCCAGGGCCACACATTCACTGACCAGCAGCATGTTCCGCAGGTCGAGGGCGAGATGCCAGCCCGGATTGAACTGGCGGTGCCCCTCGACACCGGCGCGATGGGCCCGTACCCGCAGCTCGGCCAGTTTCTCCAGCGCCTGCTCCATCTCGGCCTCGCGGCGGATGATGCCGACCAGGTCGTTCATGGTCTGCTGGAGCTCCTGGTGGAGCGTGTACGGGTTCTCCGCCGGGCGGCTGCTCTCCCCGCCCGGGGTCGGTTCCTCCGCCGAGAAGGGGCGCAGGGCCTCCGCCGCCGCCGTGTCGATCTGGTCCTCGTCCACGGGCGGGCGATCTGCGGCCGAGGCCGCGTACTCGGCCGCGTGCAGGCCCGCGCGGCGGCCGAACACCAGCAGGTCGGAGAGGGAGTTGCCGCCCAGCCGGTTGGAGCCGTGCATCCCGCCCGCTACCTCGCCGGCCGCGAACAGTCCGGGCACCCCGCGTGCGGCGGCGGTTTCGGACTCGACCGCGATACCGCCCATCACGTAGTGGCAGGTGGGCCCGACCTCCATCGCCTCGGCGGTGATGTCGACATCCGCCAGCTCCTTGAACTGGTGGTACATGGAGGGCAGTCGACGCCGGATCACCTCCGCCGGCATCCGCGTCGAGACGTCCAGGAAGACACCGCCGTGCGGGGAACCGCGACCTGCCTTGACCTCGGAGTTGATGGCGCGGGCCACCTCGTCCCGGGGGAGCAGTTCGGGGGGCCTGAGGTTGTTGTCGGGGTCGTCGTACCAGCGGTCGCCCTCGGCCTCCGACTGGGCGTACTTCTCCTTGAAGACGTCCGGGATGTAGTCGAACATGAACCGCTTGCCCTCGGAGTTGCGCAGGACCCCGCCATCACCACGGACGGATTCCGTGACGAGGATGCCCTTGACCGACGGCGGCCAGACCATGCCCGTCGGATGGAACTGCACGAACTCCATGTTGAGCAGCGGCGCCCCGGCGAGCAGCGCCAGCGCGTGGCCGTCGCCGGTGTACTCCCACGAGTTCGACGTCACCTTGAAGGACTTGCCGATCCCACCGGTCGCGATGACGACGGAAGGGGCCTCAAGGACGAAGAAACGGCCCGTCTCACGCTCGTAGGCGAAGACACCGGAGACCCGGTCCCCGTTCTTGAGGACGCGGGTGACCGTGCACTCCTGGAAGACCTTCAGCCGGGACTCGTAGTCGCCGGTCTCCTTCTTGTCCTGCTGCTGGAGGGAGACGATCTTCTGCTGCAGGGTGCGGATGAGTTCGAGTCCGGTGCGGTCGCCGACGTGGGCGAGGCGTGGGTACTCGTGGCCGCCGAAGTTGCGCTGGGAGATCCGGCCGTCCTTCGTACGGTCGAAGAGGGCGCCCCAGGTCTCCAACTCCCAGACCCGGTCCGGGGCTTCCTGGGCGTGCAACTCCGCCATCCGCCACTGGTTGAGGAACTTGCCGCCGCGCATGGTGTCGCGGAAGTGGACCTGCCAGTTGTCGTGGCTGTTGACGTTCCCCATTGCGGCGGCGATCCCGCCCTCGGCCATCACGGTGTGCGCCTTGCCGAACAGGGACTTGCAGATCACCGCCGTACGGGCGCCACGCTCGCGTGCCTCGATGGCGGCGCGCAGTCCGGCGCCTCCGGCGCCCACCACTACGACGTCCCATTCCTGTCGATCGACCACGGACATCAGAACAACCTCGGATCATCGAAAGCGCCGGAGGCGACCAGGTACACGTAGAAGTCGGCGAGCCCCACGCTCACCAACGACGCCCAGGCGAGCAGCATGTGACGGGCATTCAGTTTCCCGACCCACTGCCAGGCGCGGTACCGCACGGGGTGCTTGGAGAAGTGCTTGAGCTTGCCGCCGACGATGTGCCGGCAGGAGTGGCAGGAGAGCGTGTACGCCCAGATCAGCGTGATGTTGAGCAGGAAGACGAGAGTGCCGAGGCCCATGTGGCCCCAGTTGTAGTGCTCGTCGCGGAAGGAGAGCACCGTGTCGTAGGTGAGGATGCAGGCGACCAGCAGAGCCGCGTAGAAGAAGTAGCGGTGGATGTTCTGCAGGACGAGCGGGAAGCGCGTCTCACCCGTGTACTTCTTGTGCGGCTCGGCCACCGCGCAGGCGGGCGGGGACGCCCAGAAGCCGCGGTAGTAGGCCTTGCGGTAGTAGTAGCAGGTCAGACGGAAGCCCAGTGGGAAGATCAGGATGATGATCGCGGGGGAGATGCCCCACCAGCCGCCGAACAGATCGGCGTTGGGGCCGTGCCGCATGGGGGCGCAGTTGTCCGCCAGACAGGGCGAGTAGAACGGTGAGACGTACGGGGCCGCGTAGTAGTCGGCGTTCGCGAACGCCCGCCAGGTCGAGTACACGATGAACGCCAGCAGACCGGCGGCTGTGGCGGCGGGCGCCAGCCACCAGCGGTCGGTCCGCAGATGCGGGGCGTCGATGGCGGCGCGTGTACGGGTCCGTACGCCGCCGCGTCGCGGATGGGGGTCCGTATCGGTATGGGGATCGGGGTCGGAGTCGGGATCGGTACCGCTGTCGGTACCGGTTTCAGTGGCCAAAGGAGAACTCCGGTCGGATTCTCAGGGGGCGTGACGGTCGTGGGCGCCGAGTCCTTCGTCGTCCGAGTCCGTCCACAGGCTGTTGTCGTACGGGGTGTCGGGGATCGTCACGAGGTCGGGGCGCCGGGGCTGGGCGAGCGCGGGGGCGGCCTCGCGGAGCAGCGCGAGGCTTTCGCGCAGGTGGTTGGCGTCGCTGCGGAGGCGGCGCATTTCCAGGCCGCCCTTGCCGATCTGCTGTTCCAGGCGGCCCATCGAACGCAACAGGTCGTCCAGGCAGCGCTGTACTGACGTCAGCTCGTCGTGCACGGACATGACGTGACCTCACTTCCGCCGGGCGGGTGTGCCCTTGGTGGAGACGTTCATGCGCCTGAGAGTGTTGCGCGTCACACCTGCCGGTGGGAAGCGGTGTGCATGGATTGGCTGAGGGAAGGGGGGCACGGGGAGTGCGTCGGGGTGCGCGTCCCTGGGGGCTCCGCCCCCAAACCCCCGGCCGCGCTGAAGGCGCTTGTCCTCAATCGCCGGACGGGCTGGAAATGCGGGCCGGCGCCAGAGCCTCCAGGTTGTTGCGCCAAACGGTTGGGCTTCGGGTGCCCCGCCGCCGTGTCGACCCCCGCCGCCGGACCCCTTCCTCTTCAGTGGCCGTACATCTGATCAGCCAATTAACGCGCCACCGGAGGTAGACCTGATGTCCCACCACGGCGTAGGACTGCGCGCGGTAACGCGCTCGGTCGCCTTCCTCACCGCTGGCGTGCTCGCTGTGCCCCTGGTCACCGCGTGCGGCGGTGACCAGGACGAACAGAGCAAGCCGCTCGCCGGGCAGGACATCGCGCCCGCCGCCCGCGACCGGCTCGCGGACGGCGGCACCCTGCGCTGGGCCGTGGACTCCGTTCCGGAGACGCTCAACACCTTCCAGGCGGACGCCGACGCGACGACCACCCGTGTCGCGCAGGCCGTGCTGCCGTCGATGTACCGGCTCGACGTGAACGGGCGGCCCCAGCGCAACTCCGACTTCCTGGAGTCCGCCAAGGTCGTCGAGACCGAGCCCAAGCAGGTCGTCCTCTACAAGCTGCACCAGCAGGCCGTCTGGAGCGACGGCCGGGAGATCGGCGCCGCCGACTTCGCCGCTCAGTGGCGTGCCCTGTCAGGCAAGGACTCCGCGTACTGGACCGCCCGCAACGCCGGGTACGACCGCATCGAGAAGGTGCAGCGCGGCGCGAACGACCTCGAGGTCAAGGTCACCTTCAGTCGGCCCTACGCCGACTGGAAGTCACTGTTCTCGCCCCTGTACCCCAAGGCCGTCATGGGCACCCCGGACTCCTTCAACGACGGGGCACGGCGCAAGCTCAAGGTCACCGCCGGGCCCTTCGGCCTCAAGAAGGTCGCCAAGGCGGAGGGCGACGTCGTCCTCGTCCGCAATCCGCGCTGGTGGGGGCGTACCCCCCTGCTCGACGGGATCGTGCTGCACGCCGTACCGCGCGACAAGCGTGCCGAGGCGCTCGCCGCCGGCAAGGTGGACGTGGCCGAGATCGACCCCGCCGAGGCCGAGCGCATCGTTCTCGCGGCGCGCGGCAAGTCCACCCCCCTCCAGGGCCCCGGCGCCGCGCTCACCCCGGCCCGCGCCCTGCGTTCCTGGGCCCTCGCGCACGGTTCCGACGACGAGGCCGCCGAGAAGGCGGTCGGCGCCCGGCGCAAGCAGCGTGAAGCGGCCACCAAGTACGCCGGGCAGCAGCAGTCGCTCAGCGCGTTCGAGGTGCGCAGATCCCTCGAACCGGCGTACACCCAGCTCGCCCTCAACGGCGCCGACGGGCCCCTCGCCGACGAGCGTGTCCGCCGCGCGGTCGCCCGTGCGCTGGACCGCGAGGAGATCGCCGGCCTCGTTCTCAAGCCGCTGGGGCTGCCCGCCGTACCCGTCGGCAGTCACCTCGCGCTCTCCGGGCAGGCCGCCTACGCCGACAGCAGCGACGCGCTCGGCGGCCAGGACACCGACGAGGCCGAGGAACTCCTCGCCGACGCCGGATGGGTGCCCGGCGGCCCGCTCGGGAAGCCGAAGAAGAAGGACGGCGACGCGGAGAAGGTCGCCGGGGGCGAGGGCAAGAAGGCCGGCGGCAAGTCCGCCGCGCCGAAAACCTCCCCGAAAACCTCCCCGAAAGCGTCCCCGAAAGCGTCCGCCAAGGCCGGTAAGGCGCGTAAGGGCAGTGGCGACGACGACGGGACCTATGTCGTCGGGGACGACGACAAGCCGTACGGCGAGCCCGTCCGCGAGGACCACCAGAACCCCCGCGATCACCGGGGCGGTTCCGGGAAGAAGAATCTCGCTCAGGACGGCAAGCAGTCCCTGCACAAGCACCCGGAGCGGGGCGGAGCGCCCGGTGCCTACGCGCCCAAGGGGACCCCTGCTCCCGCCGGGGCCGCCGCCGGAGCGCTCGCCAAGGACGGCAAGCCGCTGACCTTGAGGTTCGTGCTTCCCTCGGGGCCGGGCTCGGCCACGCTGCGGGCCGTGGGCGAGCGGATCGCGCGGATGCTGGACCGGGTCGGTATCCGTACCGCGATCACCAAGGTGTCCGACGACAGCTACTTCAAGGACCACATCGCCAGCGGGCAGTACGACCTGGCGCTGTACTCGTGGCCCGCGTCCGCCTTCCCCGCCACCGACGCGCGGCCCATCTACGCCAAGCCGGTGCCCGCCGCCGACGGGTCGCTGAACGTCGAGCAGAACTACACCCGCGTCGGCACCGACCAGGTGGACCAGCTTTTCGACCAGGCCATCGCCACCCTGGACGAGAGCAGGTCGGCCTCCCTGGTCCGGAAGGCCGACGCCCGGATCTGGGCGGCCGGCGGGTCCATCCCGCTCTTCCAGCGGCCCCAGCTCACGGCAGTGAAGAAGACCGTCGCCAACCTGGGCGCCTTCGGTTTCCAGACCCCCCTCTACGAGGACATGGGCTTCCTGAAGAAGAGCGCCACGCCGGGCAGCAAGGCGTCGTCCCGACCGTGACGGTCGCCTCATCGGTACGGCCCGGCGAGCCCCTACCGCGCCGGGCCCGTACCATGGGGTAAGGCCGTGGCATGTTCAGCCCGGCAGGGCCCGCGTGACGCAGTCGTACGCGCAGGCCGTCCTCAACTCCGGGAGTACGCCGCACTATGGCCACGCGCCACGACATCCGCAACGTCGCCATCGTCGCCCACGTCGACCACGGGAAGACGACACTGGTCGACGCCATGCTGAAGCAGGCCGGTGCCTTCGCCGCGCACGCCGCCGAGTCGCTCGACGACCGCATGATGGACTCGAACGACCTGGAACGTGAGAAGGGCATCACGATCCTCGCCAAGAACACGGCGGTGAAGTACCACCCGAAGGACGGGGGGGACGTCATCACCATCAACATCATCGACACCCCGGGCCACGCCGACTTCGGTGGTGAGGTCGAGCGCGGTCTGTCGATGGTGGACGCCGTGGTGCTGCTCGTCGACGCCTCCGAGGGGCCGTTGCCGCAGACCCGCTTCGTGCTGCGCAAGGCGCTCCAGCAGCGCCTGCCGGTCATCCTCTGCATCAACAAGACTGACCGCCCGGACTCCCGGATCGACGAGGTCGTCAACGAGACGTACGACCTCTTCCTGGACCTGGACGCCGACGAGGAGCAGATCGAGTTCCCCATCGTCTACGCGTGTGCGCGTGACGGTGTCGCCTCGCTGACCAAGCCGGAGAACGGCACGGTCCCGGCCGACAGTGACAGCCTGGAGCCGTTCTTCTCCACGATCCTGTCCCACGTCCCGGCCCCGGAGTTCGACGTGGAGGCGCCGCTCCAGGCGCACGTCACCAACCTGGACGCCGACAACTTCCTCGGCCGTATCGCGCTGCTCCGTGTCGAGCAGGGCGAGCTGCGCAAGGGCCAGACCGTCACGTGGATCAAGCGTGACGGCACGATGTCCAACGTCCGCATCACCGAGCTGATGATGACCGAGGCGCTCACCCGCAGGCCTGCCGAGATGGCCGGCCCGGGTGACATCTGTGCCGTCGCCGGTATCCCGGACATCATGATCGGCGAGACCCTCGCCGACCCCGAGAACCCGATCGCGCTGCCGCTCATCACGGTCGACGAGCCGGCGATCTCCATGACCATCGGTACGAACACCTCGCCGATGGTCGGCCGCGGCGGCACCGGCAAGGGTGCCGAGAACAAGGCCGTGGTCAAGGACCGCAAGGTCACCGCCCGCCAGGTCAAGGACCGTCTCGACCGCGAGCTGATCGGTAACGTCTCGCTGCGTGTCCTCGAGACCGAGCGTCCCGACGCCTGGGAGGTCCAGGGCCGTGGTGAGCTGGCGCTGGCCATCCTGGTCGAGCAGATGCGCCGCGAGGGCTTCGAGCTGACCATCGGCAAGCCGCAGGTGGTCACCCAGGAGATCGACGGCAAGGTCCACGAGCCCGTCGAGCGCATGACGATCGACGTGCCCGAGGAGCACATGGGCGCGGTCACGCAGCTCATGGGCGTCCGCAAGGGCCGGATGGACAACATGTCCAACCACGGCTCGGGATGGGTGCGGCTGGAGTTCGTCGTGCCTTCGCGCGGGCTCATCGGCTTCCGGACCGAGTTCCTGACCGGTACCCGTGGCACGGGCATCGCGCACTCCATCCACGAGGGCCACGAGCCCTGGTTCGGTGTGCTCACGACCCGTAACAACGGCTCGCTGGTCGCCGACCGCGCCGGTGCCGTCACCGCCTTCGCGATGACGAACCTCCAGGAGCGCGGTGTGCTGTTCACCGACCCCGGCACCGAGGTGTACGAGGGCATGATCGTCGGCGAGAACTCGCGCTCCGACGACATGGACGTGAACATCACCAAGGAGAAGAAGCTCACGAACATGCGGTCGGCCGCGGCCGACTCGTTCGAGGCGATCGTCCCGCCGCGCAAGCTCTCCCTGGAGCAGTCCCTGGAGTTCTGCCGCGACGACGAGTGTGTCGAGGTCACCCCGGAGGCGGTTCGCATCCGCAAGGTGAGGCTGGACGCCCGCGAGCGCGCCCGTTCCGCCAGCCGCGCCAAGCACGGCTGATCAGGCTCTGATCCGGCTGTGGTCAGGCTCTGATACGGCTGTGATCCAGGTCTGATCCGACGTCACGAGGACCCGGTTCCCCACCGGAGGGGACCGGGCCTTCGGCATGTCCGCGATACCTCGCCGGAAATGGGTTCACTCCCCTGGGCGTACCTCTGCCCGCATCTCTGTCCGCGCGCTGTGCGACGCTGTTCGGATACCGGTGAACCAACGATCAAGTTTCGGACATGTAAACAGAAAACCATCCCTTTATGTCCGTTTGGTGTATTTCCTGTTTGGCGTGTCAAGCGCGACCAGGTGTCAATCTTTGCAATTTTTGCTCAAAATTTCGACAGTAGGGAGATCCCTATGCCTTCCGGCCTTGACGCGCGTTGACTTACTTGGCGAAAGTTCCCCCAAACCACAGAACCCGCCGGTATCTGTGCTGCGCACAACTCTCCAACCCCCCGGGGGAAGAACACACATGACCAGTCCAGCCAAGGCCGAAGGCGCCGGGCCCTCGATCGCCTTGGACCCCGAGCTCGATACGAACCCTGAGCCGGCCAAGGGCCCGAAGACGCTCGAGGGCCGTTCTCCCGGGCAGTTGATGTGGCAGCGCTTCAAGCGTGACCGTACCGGTGTCATCTGCGCCGTGGTAGTGATTTTGTACTTCGTCGTCTCCCTCGCGGCACCCCTGCTCGTCAAGCTGAGCGGGACGAACCCCTACACGCTGTACGGCCAGGACCCCACGTATGCCGACAGCCCCGTCCTCGACGACTTCGGGCTGCCGCTCGGCTACTTCGGCGGCGTGTCGGGAACCCACTGGTTCGGTGTGGAGCCGCAGTACGGCCGCGACCTGTTCGCCATGCTGATGTACGGCATGCGCACCTCGCTGTTCATGGCGGTGGCCGTGACTGTGCTGGTGATGATCACCGGTGTTCTCATCGGCCTGATCGGTGGCTACTTCGGCGGGCGTGTCGACTACTGGGTCGGCCGGGTCACGGACTTCTTCCTCTCCTTCCCGTCGCAGCTGTTCTTCATCGCGTTCATGCCGGTGGTCACCGCGTTCTTCGTCGACCCACGGGAAGAAACCCCCACATATTTCCGTGCGCTGGCGATGCTGATCGTGCTCTGGGTGCTGGGCTGGATGGGCATGGCCCGACTGGTCCGTTCGACCGTGCTGTCGCTGCGTGAGCGCGAGTTCGTCGAGGCCGCGAAGGTCTCGGGCGCCTCGCCGTGGCGGATCGTCCGCAAGGAGATCCTGCCGAACGTGGTCTCGCCGATCCTGGTGCAGTTCACGTACCAGCTGCCCAGCACCATTCTCACCATCGCGTTCCTTTCCTTCGCCGGCGTCGGGTTCGTCGAACCGACTCCGGACTGGGGGCGGCTGTTCGCCGCCGCCTCCGACTACGCCAAGCAGGATCCGGCGTTCATGTTCTTCCCGGGCACGGCACTGGTGATCTTCGTCCTGTGCTTCAACCTTCTCGGGGACTCTGTTCGGGACGCGTTCGACCCCAAGTCCGGGCGCTGATCGTCCATTGGTGGGGGGTGACTGCCGCCCCCGCGTCGGCCTACCAGCCGGGCGTCAGGCAGTACTCATGGATAACAAACCGACAGGTAGGTGCTTCAGCCTCATGAAGTCGTTCAACTCGCGCAGAACTCGGGCCATCGTGGTCGCCATCGCGGCCGGCTCCCTCGCGCTCACCGGCTGCTCCGAGAACAAGGGCGGCGGCTCCGGCAGCAAGGGCTCCAAGGAGGACCAGGCGGAGGCCTCCAAGCAGTCGAAGGCGGTCGTCTACGCCGACGCCGCCGCGTCGACCGGTCCTGCGGAGGAGGTTGCCGGCGCCAAGAGCGGCGGCACCGTCGACGTCTACCAGGAGTCGGGGCTCACGCACCTGGACCCGGGTCAGATCTACGTCTCGGACGCCGGCCAGCTCGCCAACCTGCTCTTCCGCGGGCTGACCAACTTCGAGGAGGACGGCAAGGGCGGCACCTCGGTCGTCGGTGACCTCGCGACCGACTCGGGCAAGTCCTCGGACGGCGGCAAGACCTGGACCTACACGCTGAAGGACGGCGTGAAGGACCAGAACGGCAACGTGATCACGTCCGCCGACATCCGTCACACGATCGAGCGCCAGTACGCGCCGTTCATCTTCGACGGCCCGAGCTACCTGCAGACCTGGCTGAGCGGCCCGAAGTACCGCGACGCGCTGAAGGACGGCGGCTTCGGTTCCAAGCACCTGCCGGCCACCGTCCTGGACACCCCGGACGCCAAGACCGTCATCTTCCACTTCGACACCCCGCGTCCGGACCTTCCGCAGACGCTGGCCATGCCGGGCTACTCGGTCGTCCCCGAGAAGACCGACACGAAGGCGAAGTACGACACGGCGCCTGTCTCGACCGGCCCCTACAAGATCGCCTCGTACAAGGCTGGCAAGTCCCTGAAGCTTGTCAAGAACGAGAACTGGGACGCCAAGACCGACTCGGTGCGCCACCAGTACCTGGACGGCTGGAACTTCGACTTCGGTGTCACCGAGGCGACCCAGACGAGCCGTCTGATCGCCGACCAGGGCAGCTCGAAGAACGCGATCCAGTTCACCGGATCCGTCGACGCCACCCAGATCGAAGACGTCATCAGCAACCCCGCGGTCAACAAGCGCACGATCAAGGGCTACCAGCCCTACGTCATGACGCTGACGTTCAACCTGGACCGGGTGAAGAACAAGAAGGTCCGCGACGCGATCACCTACGGTGTGAACTCCAAGTCGCTCATCGCCGGTGAGGGTGGCGCCTACGGTGGTGACCCGGCCGCGAACCTGTTCGCCCCGACCCTGCCGGGCTACGAGGCCACGTACGACCCCTACGGCCGTCTGAAGACGCCGGCGGGCAACATCGCGAAGGCCAAGGAGCTCCTCAAGGACGTTCCGGCCGCCGAGAAGAAGCTCGTCTTCGCCTACTCGAACAGCTCGGCCGGCCAGAAGCGCAAGGTCGCCATCGAGGACGCGCTGACCAAGATCGGCATCGACGTGGTGGCCAAGGAGGTCGACTCCGCGAGCTACTACGAGCAGATCGGCAAGGTCAAGAACCCGTACGACATGTACATCTCCGGCTGGGGCCAGGACTGGCCGTCGCCGGGCACGGTCGTCACCCCGGTCTACGACGGTGACCAGGTCGCCGACGGTTCGCCGAACTACTCGCACATCAACGACCCGAAGGTCCAGGAGCTCATCAAGAAGGCTCTGACCCAGGAGCCGACCGAGGCCGCCAAGACCTGGACGGAAGCGCACCACTACATCCTGCAGAACGTGAACCCGGCGGCTCCGCTCTGGTACACCAAGCAGTTCCAGCTCTACGGTTCGAACATCGGCGGTGCCCGCTACAGCACCGAGTCGAGCTACATCGACGTCACCCGACTGTTCCTGAAGTCGTAACTCTGTACGGCTGATCGCGGGGGTGCGCACCAGGCGGAGCGCACCCCCGCGGTTCCGTGAACCTTGCCCCACACCGTCTCCGCAGAGAGCAGCCCTCCCGCCATGTTTCAGTTCATTCTCCGGCGCACGGTCGGTGCCGTCGTCACCCTGTTCCTGATCGGTGCGGCCACCTTCTTCCTGTTCGTCGCCGCGCCCTCCGACTACGCCTCACTGGCCTGTGGCAAGGACTGCTCGCCCGCGAGACTCGAGGACATCCGCACCGCTCTTGGGCTCAACCTGCCCATCGCGCAGCAGTTCTGGGATTTCATGTCCGGCATCCTGATGGGCCGCGACTTCCCCGAGGGTCACTGCAGCGCCCCCTGTCTCGGACAGTCGTTCTACTACAACGACATGGTCTGGAACCTCATCAAGGACCGCTTCCCGACGACCCTGTCGCTGACGCTCGGCGCGTTGGTCGTCTTCCTGGTCGTGGGTCTCGGCGCCGGCATGCTCGCCGCCTACAAGCGAGGCTCCCTGGTGGACAAGGTCGCCACCGGTTCGTCCATGGTGCTCAGCTCGTTCCAGATCTACTTCCTCGGCCCGATCGCGCTGACGGTCCTCGTCTACAGCACCGGCTGGATGGAGAACCCGCAGTACGTGCCGTTCACCGAGGACCCGGTCGGCTGGCTCGTCGGACTGTCCATCCCGATGGTCGTCATGGCAACCATCTTCACCGCGCAGTACACGCGTATGGCGCGCGCCTCGATGATCGAGCAGCTCGCCGAGGAACACGTCCGCACCGCGCGGGCCAAGGGCATGTCACAGAGGTACGTCTTCTTCCGCTACGCCTGGCGCGGGTCGCTCATCCCGATCGTCACTGTGCTCGGCATCGACATCAGCGCCCTGCTCGGCGGCGGTGTCGTCACCGAACTGACCTTCTCCCTTCAGGGGATCGGCCGCCTGGCCGTGGACGGCGCGGTCCAAAAGGACCTCCCGCTGACGATGGGCATCATGCTGTTCGGGGCCTTCTTCATCCTGATCCTGAACATCCTTACCGACATCGTGTACGCCTATATCGACCCGCGCGTCCGGCTCTCCTAGGAAGAAACGAACCACCGTGACCACACTGACCAAGCCCGAGGGCGCACCGGCCCCGACCGGTCCGGACAGCTTCCTCTCGGTCCGCGATCTCAAGGTGCAGTTCTCCACCGAGGACGGCATCGTCAAGGCGGTCGACGGACTCTCCTTCGACGTCGAGCGCGGCAAGACCCTGGGCATCGTGGGCGAGTCCGGATCTGGCAAGTCCGTCACGAACCTGACGATCCTCGGTCTGCACAACCCGATGAGCACGACCGTCGACGGCGAGATCGTCCTCGACGGCAAGGAACTCGTCACCGCCACGGAGAAGGAGCTCGAACAGCTCCGCGGCAACAAGATGGCGATGATCTTCCAGGACCCGCTGACCGCGCTCTCCCCGTACTACACGGTGGGCCGCCAGCTGTCCGAGCCGTACATGAAGCACCGGGGCGCCTCCAAGAAGGAGGCGAAGGACCGGGCCGTGCAGATGCTGGAGAAGGTCGGCATCCCGCAGCCCAAGACGCGCTTCGACGACTATCCGCACCAGTTCTCCGGCGGTATGCGCCAGCGCGCCATGATCGCCATGTCGCTGATGTGCGACCCCGACCTGCTGATCGCCGACGAGCCCACCACCGCGCTGGATGTGACGGTGCAGGCCCAGATCCTGGACCTGCTCAAGGACCTCCAGCAGGAGTTCGGCTCCGCGATCATCTTCATCACGCACGACCTCGGTGTCATCTCGAACATGGCCGACGACCTGCTGGTGATGTACGCGGGCCGGGCCGTGGAACGCGGCAGCGTCAAGGAAGTGCTCCGCACGCCGAAGCACCCGTACACCTGGGGCCTGCTCACCTCCATGCCGCGCCTGGACGGCGACATCAACGAGGCGCTGACGCCGATCCCCGGCTCGCCGCCCTCGCTGCTCAACCCGCCCTCGGGCTGTGCCTTCCACCCGCGCTGCGCCTTCACCGGCGAGGTGTCGGGCAGCCGCTGCACCGACGTACGGCCGTCGCTGCCGGACGGGCGCGCCTCCGCGTGCCATCTGTCGGCGGAGCAGAAGCAGACCATCTTCATCGACAAGATCCAGCCCCGGCTGCGCTAGGGAGCACCGAGACATGAGTGACAACCTCACCCTCCCCACACAGCAGGGTTCCACCGGTACGTCGACCGAGGAACTGCTCAAGGTCGAGGGCCTTACGAAGCACTTCCCGATCTACGGCGGCTTCCCGATCAAACGGAAGGTCGGCGCCGTACAGGCGGTCGACGGCATCGATCTGACCATCGGTGTCGCCGAGAGCGTCGGCATGGTGGGCGAGTCCGGCTGCGGCAAGTCGACCGCGGGCCGGCTCCTCACCCGTCTCCTGGAGCCGACCAGCGGCAAGATCACGTACTCCGGCCAGGACATCACGCACGCCTCGCGCAGGCAGCTGGCGCCGGTCCGCTCCGAGATCCAGATGATCTTCCAGGACCCGTACAGCTCCCTGAACCCGCGGCAGACCGTCGGTACGATCATCAAGTCGCCGATGGAGGTCAACGGGATCTCGCCCGCGGGCGGCCGGGAGAACCGGGTCCGGGAGCTGCTGGAGCTGGTCGGGCTCAACCCCGAGCACTACAACCGCTTCCCGCACGAGTTCTCCGGCGGTCAGCGTCAGCGCATCGGGGTGGCTCGCGCGCTCGCCCTGAAGCCGAAGCTGATCGTGGCGGACGAGCCAGTCTCCGCGCTGGACGTCTCCATCCAGGCCCAGGTGGTGAACCTCCTCAAGAAGGTCCAGGAGGAGATGGGCATCGCGTTCCTGTTCATCGCCCACGACCTGGCCATCGTGCGGCACTTCTCGCAGCGGGTCGCGGTGATGTACCTCGGCAAGATCGTCGAGGTCGGCGACCGGGACTCGATCTACAACCGCCCGCGTCACCCGTACACGCACGCTCTCCTGTCGGCCGTCCCCGAGGTGGCCATGGACGACGAGTCGGAGGGACGCGAGCGCATCCGCCTCGCCGGTGACGTCCCCTCGCCGATCCACCCGCCGTCCGGCTGCCGTTTCCGTACGCGCTGCTGGAAGGCCCAGGACAAGTGCGCGAGCGAGGAGCCCCCGCTGGTCCAGATCTCCGGCAACCGTGAGAACCACCTGACGGCCTGCCACTTCCCGGAGGACCCGACGACGGAGGCCCGCGACGAGGACGTCGTCCTGGACCCGGCGCTGAAGGCGCTGGAGGCGGACGCCACGCAGGACTGAGGCTCCCAGACGTGGAGTCGGCCGGGGGTGAGGAGCAGCAGCTCCTCACCCCCGGTTTTTATTCGTTCGACACGCGGGCGCAGGGTCGGGGACGCTGCGAGGCGGTATCCCTCACATGGCCTGGAGGCCTCGTTGTCTTTCCCGACGATCCACAACATCACCTTCGACACCACCGGTGACCCCTACGATCTCGGCCTGTTCTGGAGCGCGGTGTTCGGCCGCCCGCTCGCCGACGACGACAAGCCCGGCGACCCGGAGGCGGTGCTCCAGGACCCGGACGGTGGCCCCACGCTGCTGTTCATCCAGGTGCCGGAGGGCAAGGCGGTGAAGAACCGCCTGCATCTCGACCTGCGACCGCACGGGCGCACCCGGGACGAGGAGGTCGAGCGGGTGGTCTCCCTCGGGGCCCGGGTCGTCGCTGACCACCGCAGGCCCGACGGCGGCGGATGGGTGCTCATGGCCGACCCGGAGGGCAACGAGTTCTGCGTGGAGCGCGGGGAACTGGGCTGACCGTCGGTGGCGTTCAGCTCGGGTCGTTCCCGGCCTTCCCGTAGCGGCGGAACGCGTGGGTCTGCACGGTCCAGGGGCCGACCGGCACCGGGTCGCCGAAGATGTAGGGGTCCTTGCGCTCGTAGCGGCCCTTGCACGGGTCGGAGTGCACCTCGATGGTGCCCGTGCGGGGATCGACGATCATGTAGTGGGCGATGCCCATCGCGGGGTACTCGGTCAGCTTCTCGCCGTAGTCGTTGTTCGGGTTGGACGGCGAGACGATTTCGATGACCGCAAGCACCTGGGTCGCGTCGACGGCGAGTCCCTCCTCGTCGAGGACGTCCTCGGGGATGACGACGGCATCCGGGCGGCGCATACGGCTTATGGCCGGGTGCTCGATCTCGGGGCCGGTCGCGCAGATGTAACCGGGGTGCGTGGTGAGGAGCTGCTCGTCCAGCTGCTTGCAGATACGGCGGATCGTGCCCTCGTGACGCTTCGACGGGCTCATCATGGCCAGGAAGGGGCCCGAAGGGCCGATCTCGACGTTCCAGGTCCCTTCGAGCTCTTCGGCGTAGGCCGTCAGCTCCTCGGCGATCGCGCGCATCTTCGCGTAGTCCATACCCAAAGAGTAGCGATCAGGTCCTTCGTGTCATCTTGTGTCCGCACCCACGTAGTCCAGGTAGTACTCCCCACGCTGGACCGGCGTCAGATGGCAGGCCGCGCCGTGGGCTGCCGTACGGGGCAGGAGGGGGCGTCGGCTCGCGCAGTGGCCCTCCGGGACCTGCTCCGTGAACGCGCAGCGCGGCTCGAAGCGGCAGCCCGGGAGCGGGTCGAGGAGTGACGGGGGAGTGCCCGGGATCGGGGACAGCGGCACGTCCACCGGGGCGCGCAGCGTCGGCATCGAGCCCAACAGGCCCCAGGTGTAAGGGTGTTCAGGCGTCCTCAGTACCTCGGCCCGGGTGCCTCGCTCCACCGCCCGGCCCGCGTACATCACCAGGATGTCGTCAGCCATACGGGAGATGACCCCGAGGTCGTGCGTGATGAAGACGATCGACGTGCCGAACTCCTGCTGGAGGTCCCCCAGCAGGTCCATGATCTGGGCCTGGACCGTGACGTCCAGGGATGTCGTCGGCTCGTCGGCGATCAGGAGTTCGGGGTCGCACACCAACGCCATGGCGATCATCGCCCGTTGGCGCATACCGCCGGAGAACTGGTGGGGGTAGTCGTCGGCGCGGAGTGCCGGTTGCGGGATGCCGACGCGCCTCAGCATCTCCACTGCACGGGCCCTTGATTCCCGTCGGGACGCGCCCGTGTGCTTGGTGTATGTCTCCGCGATCTGGCGGCCCACCGTGTGGAACGGCGACAGGGACGTCAGCGCGTCCTGGAAGATCATCGCCATCCTGCTGCCTCGCAGCTTCTCCAGTTCCCGCTCCCGCGCCGTCAGCAACTCCTTGCCGTCCAGCAGGATCTCGCCGGACAGTGTCGTGCGCGTACGGTCGTGCAGGCCCAGGATCGCCAGGTTCGTCACCGACTTGCCCGAGCCGGACTCGCCGACGATGCCCAGGGTCCTGCCCCGTTCGACGTCGAAGGACAGCCCGTCCACCGCCCGCACCACACCGTCGTCGGTGGTGAAGTGCACCTTCAGGTCCCGCACGGAGAGGAAGGGCTCGGCCGGCGGCGGGGCGTGCGGTGAGGTCATCGAGTCCCCCTACGCCAGCCTGATCCGCGGGTCGATCAGCGCGTACACCGCGTCCACCACGATGTTCGCCACGACGATCGCCGCCGCGGCCACCAGGACGACCCCCAGCAGCAGCGGCAGGTCGTTGTCCCGTACCGCCTTGATGGACAGGGCGCCGATGCCGTGCAGGCCGAAGGTCTCCTCGGTGATGATCGCGCCGCCGAGCAGATAGCCGATGTCGAGGCCCAGGATCGTGACGATCGGGCCCATCGCGCCCCGCCAGGCGAACCGGAAGAACACCGTGCGGCGGGACAGGCCCTTCGCGCGGGCCGTACGGACGTAGTCCTCGGCGAGGGTCTCCACGAGCTGGGAGCGGGTCATCCGGGTGTAGTTGGCGGTGAAGATGATCGCGAGGACGAACCAGGGCAGCAGCAGGCCCTTGAACCAGGCGACCGGGTCCTGGGAGAAGCCGACGCTGTCCTGGGGGCGGGGGAGGATGCCCCACTGGTCGGAGAGGTAGTACATGGCCACCACGCCGACGATGTAGATCTGCAGGGACGAGCCGATCAGCGAGAGCGACGACGCGATCTTGTCCAGGGCCCGGCCCTGCTTCACCGCCGCGAGCATGCCCGTACCGACACCGAGGACCACGAAGACCACCGTGCTGCCCAGGGTGAGGGAGAGCGTGGTGGGGAAGCGGTTGGTGATCAGGCCGAGGACCGGCTCGTGGTTGGTGAAGGAGTAGCCGAGGCAGGGCGCCGCGCAGTGGCCGAGGCCGGTGTAGTCGCGGCCCACGAACACGCCTGCCAGCCAGTGCCAGTACTGCACCGGCAGCGGGTCGTCGATGCCCAGGTTGCGCCGGACGAGCGCGAGCGTCTCCGGGGTGCAGAGCTTGCCGCAGGCGCTGCGGGCCGGGTCGCGCGGGGCGACGTAGAAGAGGACGAAGGTGATCGCGCTGATGACGAGGAGGATCATCAGCGCGCTGAGTGTCCGGCGGAGGATGAAGCGGAACATGGCGATCGGATTCCCTGGCGGAACCCCCGGCACCGGTCCCTGGTGGGCGGGACCGGTGCCGGGGTGGTCGGGTTGTGCGGGGCGGGGGCGCCCCGTCAAGGGGCGCGGGGAACTGCGCGACCAGCCCCCACCGGCCCGCAGTAAATGAACCGGCCTATGCCTTGGCGTACAGCTTGTAGAGGACGAACGACGAGTTCAGGGGGTCGTACTCCGTGCCACCCACCTTGCTGCCGTACAGGTAGAAGCGGCGCTGGTACGTCTCGGGGATGATCGGCGCCTCCTTCTCCATGAGCTCCTTGTCCAGTGCCGCCCACGCCGCGTCGGCCTTCGTCGGGTCGGTGATGGCCGCGGCCTTGTCGATCGCCGCGTCGACCCAGTTCACCTTCAGCTGCGAGACGTTGTTCGCGCCGTTGGCGATGACCCGGCCGTCGAAGAGGGGCTGGAGCATCGTGTAGCCGGTCGGCCAGTCGGGGGACCAGCCGAACCACATCACGTCGAAGGAGTTGTCGACCTGCTGGATCTGGTCGTAGTAGCTGGTCGACTCCACCGGCTTGATCACCGGGTCGAAGCCCGCCTCCTTCAGGGCGTTGGCGATGACGACCTTGGTCTTCTCGTAGGCGTCGTTGCCGCCCTGCGGGTAGGTGTAGACGATCTTCTGGCCGAGCTTGCCGGCCTCCTTCAGCAGCGCCTTCGCCTTCGCGGTGTCGCCCTGCGGCTTCGTCAGCTTGCCGTAGACGTCGAACTTCACCCGGCCCGCCATGTCCGGGCCGAGGATCGTGGTGGCGTAGTCGCCGGCTGACGGGCCGCCGTAGATGGTCCGGATCTGCTGCAACGGCCAGGCGTAGTTGAGCGCCTGACGGACCTTCAGGTCGGTGATCCGCTTGCAGTTGATGGCGTAGTAGTACAGGCCCGTCAGCAGTCCGTCGACGGTACGGCTCTTCAGCGCGGGCGTCGTCAGCACCTTCTGGATGCGCTCGGCGGGCACTCCGCTGTACGCCATCACCGCGTACTGGTCGGTCCCGGAGTCCGCGATCAGCCGGTCGGTGCTCTGGAGCGCCTCGGGGCCGAACTCGAAGGCGAACGAGTCCGGGTAGGCGTTGCGGATCGGGTCGGTCGCCGGGTCCCAGTGGGTGTTGCGGACCATCGTCAGCGACTTGTCGACGGAGTGCTGGGAGAGCCGGTAGGGCCCGCAGGAGAAGGGGTCTTTGTCGTACTTCTCCTTGGTGTCGTGCTTGGCGGGCACCGCTCCGTACGACTGCATGGCCAGCGTCCAGTTGAGGTCCGGGCGGGCCGTCTTGAGGTGGAAGGTGATCGTCTTCTTCGCGGTGTCCGTGACGACCGAGTCGAGGTGCTTGCCGCTGTACGGGCCCTTGTAGACCGAGCGGAAGTCGTTGGTGCCGGTCAGCGCGGCCTGGAGGTAGGTGGCGCCCTCGGTGGTGAAGGTGGCGAAGCCGCGCTCGATGCCGTGCCGGACGTCCTCGACGGTCAGTTCGCTGCCGTCCTCCCACTTCAGCCCGTCCTTCAGGGTGAAGGTCCAGGTCTTGCCGCCGTCCGCCATGGTGCCGGTGTCGGTGGCGAGGTCGCCGACGAGCTTCATCGCGCCGCCGTCGACGCGGTAGCCGGTCAGACAGCGGATGTAGAGGTTGCCGACCTCGGAGTTCCACGAGTAGTAGATGCGCTGCGGGTCGAGGTGCGAGAAGTCCTGCGGGCCGATCGGCCGGATCGTGCCGCCCTTCTTCGCCCCCGGGATCTCCGGGGCGGGCCCGGTGGAGTCCGTCTTGGTGCCGATGCTGACCGTCGCGAACTTGCTCGTCCCGGCCGCGCCGCCCCCGGACGTACCGCCACCGCCTCCCCCACCGCTGCTGCACGCGGACAGGGCCATGGAGCCGCCGGCGGCTACCGAGGTGGCGATGACGAAGTTTCTGCGGGAGAGAGACATGGGGTGTCCTGCCTGAATCAGGGAGAAGGGGTGGTTCCCGTGCGGGGGAGGAGGCCGGCGCCGTTGTTCAGCGCCTGGTCTTCGGGTCCAGTGCGTCGCGTACGGAGTCGCCGAGAAGGTTGAAGGCGATCACGAAGATCACCATCGACAGGCCGGGGAAGAGCATGTAGGTGATGTCGTTCTGGTAGACCTGCGCCCCGCGCTGGATCATCACGCCCCAGTCGGGTGTGGGGTCGCTGAGCCCGACCCCGAGGAAGGCGAGCGCCGCCTCGGTGGTGACGTACATGGGCAGCGCGAGGGTGGCCTGGATGAGGATCGGGGTCCACAGGTTGGGCAGCAGTTCCCGGAACACGATCCGGGCCGGTGAGGCGCCGGTGACCTTGGCGGACTCGACGAACTCCCGTTCGCGCAGGGCGAGTACCTCACCGCGCAGCAGCCGGGCCAGGGGCGCCCAGCCGAACGCGGTCATCACGGAGATGAGGCTGACGACGGTCAGCCAGGTCGGGGTGTTCTCCTCCGGCGACACGAGGATCGAGATCATCACCGGCCAGAAGGCGATGAAGAACAGGGTGGAGGGGAACGCCAGCAGGATGTCGATGACCCGGCCGACGAAGCTGTCGATCCGCCCGCCCAGATAGCCGGCGGTGAGACCGACGGCGATGCCGAACAGGGTGACCAGCGCTGTCGTCACCGTGGCGATGAGCAGCGAGTTGCGGATGCCGTAGATCAGCAGGGTGAAGACGTCCCGGCCGAGCTGCGGCTCGACCCCGAACCAGAAGCCGCCGCTGATGCCGCCGTTGGGCCGGATCGGGAACCCGAACTCGTTGAGCAGACCGGTGCCGTTCTGGCCGTACGTCGTGTACGGGTCCTTGCCGTAGAGCTTGGAGATCAGCGGGGCGCCGATACCCGCCGCGAAGAACAGCACGACCACGACGGCCGAGACGACCCCGGTGCGGTCGCGCCGGAAGCGCAGCCAGGCGATCCGCCCCGGCGAGCGGCCGGTGCCGCCGCGGGCAGGCGCGGATGGCGTCGGCCCTGCGGCACCGGAATCGGCCGTCACCTGGGGTGCGGTGGCGGAAGGCATAGGCGAGGTCATGGTGCTCCAGGCCCGGAGTGGTGAGGGATCCCGCGTACAGCAGAACAGCGGGCTGAATGCGACTTTTCAGCGCCGGTTCAGTCGGCGTCAATGCTTCGTTGACGCCTTTGATCTGGACTTTTGTCCTTTGACCCGAGGGTGGTGCGTCACTTGGGTCGGCTTTGGACGGCCATGACCAAAGCGGGAGGGAAACCCGGACGGGCCGAGTAGACGTGCGGTATGGGTGCTGTGCACCGATATTTGCCGGTAACGGTACGGCGCACTGAACTGGAGGCACTCCATGCGTGGAGCCACGCACGCCCGATGGGCCGCATGCGCGGTGGCGGTAGCCCTCACGGCGACCGCCTGCGGGGGCGGTGACGACGACAGCGGCGGCGGCAGCGGCAGCGGTGACGGCTCCGGCATCCTCAGCTCGTCCTGGGGCGACCCGCAGAACCCGCTGGAGCCGGCCAACACGAACGAGGTGCAGGGCGGCAAGGTGCTCGACATGATCTTCCGCGGTCTGAAGCGGTACGACGCCAAGACCGGCAAGGCCGACAACATGATGGCCGAGAAGATCGAGACGACCGACTCGCAGAACTTCACCGTCACCATCAAGAGCGGCTGGAAGTTCAGCAACGGCGAGACCGTCACCGCCAAGTCGTTCGTCGACGCCTGGAACTACGGCGCGAGCCTGAAGAACAACCAGAAGAACGCGTACTTCTTCGGCTACATCGACGGCTACGACAAGGCGCACCCCGAGGACGGCAGCAAGCAGACCGCCGACACCCTCTCCGGGCTCAAGGTGACCGGCACCGACACCTTCACCGTCAAGCTCAACCAGAAATTCTCGACCTTCCCCGACACCCTCGGCTACGCGGCCTACTCGCCGCTGCCCCAGGCCTTCTTCAAGGACCACGCGGCCTGGGTGAGCAAGCCCGTCGGCAACGGCCCGTACTCGATCGACTCGTACACCAAGGGCTCCCAGATGTCCCTGCGCAAATGGGACGCCTACTCCGGCACGGACAAGGCCCAGAACGGCGGCGTCGACCTCAAGGTCTACACCGACAACAACACCGCCTACACCGACCTGATGGCCGGCAACCTCGACCTCGTCGACGACGTGCCCGCCGCCCAGCTGGCGAACGCCAAGAGCGACCTCGGCGACCGGTACATCAACACCCCCGCCGGCATCATCCAGACCCTCGCCTTCCCGTTCTACGACAAGGACTGGGACAAGGCCGGCATGGAGAAGGTCCGCACCGGGCTCTCCCGCGCGATCAACCGCGAGCAGATCACCGACACGATCTTCCAGAAGACCCGCACCCCCGCCTCCGACTGGACCTCACCCGTCCTCGGCGTGGCGGGCGGCTTCAAGGAAGGTCTGTGCGGCGACGCCTGCGAATACGACCCCAAGGCGGCCAAGAAGCTCATCGAGGAGGGCGGCGGCCTGCCCGGCGGCCAGGTCAAGATCTCGTACAACGCGGACACCGGCTCGCACAAGCAGTGGGTCGACGCGGTCTGCAACAGCGTCAACAACGCGCTCGGCAACGACAAGGCCTGCGTCGGCAACCCCGTCGGCACCTTCGCCGACTACCGCAACCAGATCACCCAGTCGAAGATGTCGGGTCCCTTCCGGGCAGGCTGGCAGATGGACTACCCGCTCATCCAGAACTTCCTCCAGCCGCTCTACTACACCAACGCCTCCTCCAACGACGGCAAGTGGACCAGCAAGGAGTTCGACAAGCTCGTCGACCAGGCCAACGCGGAGACCGACCGGGCCAAGGCCGTCGGCCTGTTCCAGCAGGCCGAGGAGGTCCTGCGGGACGACATGGGCGCCATCCCGCTCTGGTACCAGAACGGCAGCGCCGGCTACTCGGAGCGCCTCTCCAACGTGGCCCTGAGCCCGTTCAGCCTGCCCGTGTACAGCGAGATCAAGGTCAGCTGACCGGCTGAGCCGCCGGGGGCGGGCCCACGCAAGCGCCCGCCCCCACTACCTCCGGAGCCCTCATGGGACGGTACGTAATCCGGCGTCTGCTGCAGATGATCCCGGTCTTCATCGGCGCCACACTGTTGATCTTCCTGATGGTGAACGTGATGGGCGACCCCGTCGCGGGCCTCTGCGGCGACCGGCAGTGCGACCCGGCCACGGCCGCCCAGCTCCGCAAGGAGTTCGGCCTCGACAAGCCCGTGTGGCAGCAGTACCTGACCTACATGGGCAACGTCTTCACCGGCGACTTCGGCACCGCCTTCAACGGCCAGAAGGTCACCGAGCTGATGTCGACGGCGTTCCCCGTGACCATTCGGCTCACGATCGTGGCGGTCGTCTTCGAGGTCGTCATCGGCATCACCCTGGGCGTGATCACGGGCCTGCGCCGGGGCAGGCCCGTCGACAGCGGCGTCCTCCTGGTCACCCTGGTCGTCATCTCGGTGCCGACCTTCGTCACCGGTCTGCTGCTCCAGCTGCTGCTGGGCGTCGAGTGGGGCTGGATCAAGCCCTCGGTGTCGACGGACGCCCCCTTCGACGAACTGATCGTGCCGGGCCTGGTCCTGGCCTCGGTCTCGCTGGCCTACGTGACCCGCCTGACCCGTACGTCCATCGCTGAGAACAGACGCTCCGACTACGTCCGTACAGCGGTCGCCAAGGGCCTGCCCAGGCGCCGGGTGATCACCCGCCACCTGCTCCGCAACTCCCTGATCCCCGTGGTCACCTTCATCGGCACGGACGTCGGCGCGCTGATGGGCGGGGCGATCGTCACCGAGCGGATCTTCAACATCCACGGCGTCGGCTTCCAGCTCTACCAGGGCATCCTCCGCCAGAACACCCAGACGGTCGTCGGCTTCGTGACCGTCCTCGTCCTCGTCTTCCTGGTCGCCAACCTGCTCGTCGACCTCCTGTACGCCGTACTCGACCCGAGGATCCGCTATGCCTGAACACCGGTCCACGGGCGCCACGGGCGCAACCGAGGGGGCCATCGCCGCGACCGGCATGGGCGGCGCCATGGACCTCGCCGCGAGCGAGGCGGAGACCCTGGAGAAGGGCCCGGGCTCCGGGCGGGGCGGGGACCCCACCGACAAACCCCGTTCCCTCTGGTCGGACGCCTGGCTGGACCTGCGCCGCAACCCCGTCTTCATCATCTCCGCGCTCGTCATCCTCTTCCTGGTCGTCATCTCCGTCTGGCCCTCGCTGATCGCCTCCGGCAACCCGCTGAAGTGCGACCTCGCCAACGCCCAGAAGAGCTCCGGGCCCGGCCATCCCTTCGGCTACGACGGCCAGGGCTGCGACGTCTACACGCGCACGGTCTACGGCGCCCGTACGTCCGTCACGGTCGGCGTCTGCGCCACGCTCGGGGTCGCGATCCTCGGGTCCGTCCTCGGCGGCCTCGCCGGGTTCTTCGGCGGGGTCTGGGACTCGGTGCTGTCCCGCATCACCGACGTCTTCTTCGCGATCCCCGTCGTCCTCGGCGGTCTGGTCCTGCTCTCCGTGGTGACCAGCTCGACGGTCTGGCCGGTCATCGGGTTCATGGTGCTGCTCGGCTGGCCGCAGCTCTCCCGTATCGCCCGCGGCTCGGTCATCACCGTCAAACAGAACGACTACGTCCAGGCCGCCCGCGCGCTGGGCGCCTCCAACTCCCGCATGCTGCTGCGCCACATCGCGCCCAACGCCGTGGCACCCGTGATCGTCGTGGCGACCATCGCGCTCGGCACGTACATCGCCCTGGAGGCCACCCTGTCGTACCTGGGCGTCGGTCTGAAGCCGCCCACCGTCTCCTGGGGCATCGACATCAGCGCGGCCTCCCCGTACATCCGCAACGCCCCGCACGCCCTCCTGTGGCCCTCCGGAGCGCTCGCGGTCACCGTGCTCGCGTTCATCATGCTCGGCGACGCGGTGCGCGACGCCCTCGACCCGAAGCTGAGGTGACCGGCGTCATGCTCCTCGAAGTACGCGACCTCCACGTGGAGTTCAGAACCCGGGACGGGGTCGCCAAGGCCGTCAACGGTGTCACCTACGCCGTGGACGAGGGCGAGACCCTCGCCGTGCTGGGCGAGTCCGGCTCCGGCAAGTCGGTGACGGCCCAGGCGGTCATGGGCATCCTCGACACCCCGCCCGGGAAGATCACCGGCGGCGAGATCCTCTTCCAGGGCAAGGACCTGCTCACCTTCAAGGAGGAGGAGCGCCGCAAGGTCCGGGGCGCCCAGATGGCGATGATCTTCCAGGACGCCCTGTCCTCCCTCAACCCGGTCCTCTCCGTCGGTGACCAGCTCGGCGAGATGTTCACCGTGCACCGCGGAATGTCCCGAAAGGACGCCCGTACCAAGGCGATCGAGCTGATGGACCGGGTCCGTATCCCGGCCGCCGCCCAGCGCGTACGGGACTATCCGCACCAGTTCTCCGGGGGCATGCGCCAGCGCATCATGATCGCCATGGCGCTGGCCCTGGAACCGGCCCTGATCATCGCCGACGAACCGACGACGGCCCTCGACGTCACCGTCCAGGCCCAGGTCATGGACCTGCTCGCCGAGTTGCGGCGTGAGCTGAACATGGGCCTGATCCTCATCACCCACGACCTCGGAGTCGTCGCGGACGTGGCCGACAGGATCGCGGTCATGTACGCGGGCCGGATCATCGAGTCGGCGCCGGTCCACGACATCTACAAGGCGCCCGCCCACCCGTACACCAAGGGCCTGCTGGAGTCGATCCCGCGCCTCGACCAGAAGGGCCGCGAGCTGTACGCCATCAAGGGCCTCCCGCCGAACCTGATGCACATCCCGCCGGGCTGCGCCTTCAACCCGCGCTGCCCGATGGCCCAGGACATCTGCCGCACGGACGTACCCCCGCTGTACGAGGTGGACTCGGCGGACGGGGTCCGCAGAAGCGCCTGCTTCTTCTGGAAGGAGACGCTCGATGCCCACGACCACTGAGGCCGTCGCGGCCACTGAGCCGATTCGCGAGCCGATTCTCGAAGTGACCGGGCTGGTCAAGCACTACCCGCTCACCCAGGGCATCCTCTTCAGAAAGCAGGTGGGCGCCGTCCGGGCGGTCGACGGCGTCGACTTCGCGCTCGGCGCCGGCGAAACCCTGGGCATCGTGGGCGAGTCGGGCTGCGGCAAGTCGACGGTCGCCAAGATGCTGGTCAACCTGGAGAAACCGACGGCAGGCGTCATCAAGTACAAGGGCGAGGACATCACCAGGATGTCCGGCCGCGCCCTGAAGGCCGTACGCCGCAACATCCAGATGGTCTTCCAGGACCCGTACACCTCCCTCAACCCCCGTATGACGGTCGGCGACATCATCGGGGAGCCCTACGAGATCCACCCCGAGGTCGCGCCCAAGGGCGACCGGCGCCGCAAGGTCCAGGAACTGCTGGACGTGGTCGGTCTCAACCCCGAGTACATCAACCGCTATCCCCACCAGTTCTCCGGCGGCCAGCGTCAACGCATCGGTATCGCGAGGGGGTTGGCGCTGCGCCCCGAGATCATCGTGGCCGACGAACCGGTGTCGGCGCTCGACGTCTCGGTGCAGGCACAGGTGATCAACCTCCTGGACCGGCTCCAGAGCGAGTTCGCCCTCTCGTACGTCTTCATCGCCCACGACCTGTCGATCGTGCGGCACATCTCGGACCGGGTCGGGGTGATGTACCTCGGCCGGATCGTGGAGACGGGCCGGGACGCCGAGATCTACGACCACCCGACGCACCCCTACACCCAGGCACTCCTGTCCGCCGTGCCCGTCCCCGACCCCGAGGCCCGCGAACACCGGGAGCGCATCATCCTCACCGGTGACGTGCCCTCCCCGGCCAACCCGCCCTCCGGTTGCCGCTTCCGCACCCGCTGCTGGAAGGCGCGGGAGCGGTGTGCCATGGAGGTGCCGCTGCTGGCGGTCCCCGCGGAGTTCCGGCTGACGACGGGGCCGGCCGCGCATGCCTCGGCCTGCCATTTCGCGGAGGAGAAGCGGGTGGTGCCGACGGGGGAGCCTCCTTCGGATGCTGTGGACGATCTTGCCAACGGGGTGAAATAAGTGCATAAATATGCACGAACCGCGTTTACACGCAGGCAACTTGGCTGACCCGGTCTCGATATATGGACGGTCCACTCTGAGGAACGTACGGCCGTGCGGGTGCCGTAAACGGGCTGGGGCTCGCCATGTAGCCCCAGCCCGTTGCCGTGCCCGCACGAGGACCTGCGTGAGGCCTGCGCGAGACTTACGCCATCCCCAACGCCCGCTTCAGGAAGTCCACCTGAAGCAGCAGCAGGTTCTCCGCGACCTGTTCCTGCGGGGTCATGTGGGTGACGCCCGACAGCGGGAGCAGTTCGTGCGGGCGGCCCGCGGCCAGCAGGGCCGAGGACAGTCGCAGGGCGTGGGCGAAGACCACGTTGTCGTCGGCGGTGCCGTGGACGACCATCAGCGGCCGGTGCGGCTCGGCGGGGGACGACAGACCCTCATCGGTGACGAGCGAACTGTTCGCGTACGCCTCCGGGGCCGCGGCCGGGTCGCCGAGATACCGCTCCGTGTAGTGCGTGTCGTACAGCCGCCAGTCGGTCACCGGGGCGCCCGCGATACCCGCGTGGAAGACGTCCGGGCGCCGCAGCACCGCAAGACCCGCGAGCCAGCCGCCGTACGACCAGCCCCGGATCGCCACCCGGGAGAGATCGAGCGGGTAACGCTCGGCGAGGTCGAGCAGGGCGTCGACCTGGTCGTCCAGCGACACCGTGAAGTCGCCGTGGACGGCCTTCTCCCAGGCGGGCGACCGCCCCGGCGTACCTCGCCCGTCGGCCACGACCACCGCGAACCCCTGGTCGGCGAACCACTGCGAGGTGAGGTGCGCGTTGTGCGCGGCGACCACGCGGGGGCCGTGCGGACCGCCGTAGGGGTCCATGAGGACAGGGAGGCGAGTGACGCCGTCGTAGTCGGTCGGCATAAGCAGGGCGCATGGAATTCGGCGTGCGCCCCCCTCGGTGAAGGTCACGCGCGGGGACAAACCGGGGTCTTCGGCATACGAGGTGACGGTCGCCGCCCTCTTCCCGTCGCGCAGCACCTGCACCTGGGCCCCCGGCCGGTCCGGCACCGCCGACACGAGCACGGTCACGCCCCCGGCGCGAACCGCCGAGTGCACGCCGGGCTCTTGCGAGACTCGCTCCAGTCCGAGCTCATTCACTCGATAGACGTGTACTTCGCCGATCTCGGAACCGACCGCCGCCTCACCTGCAGACGCCGACACGAGCACGTCGTCGGCCGTCACGTCCAGCACCGCCCGGATGTGCAACTGGGCTCCCGTCAGGGGCCGTTCACCGACCGCCAGCACCCTGGCGCCACCCTCGTCGGCGATACGCACGAGCTGTCCGGAGGGGCTCCAGCAGGGCACGCCGGGGAAAAGATCCAGCCAATGTGGATCTTCCTCCGCATGCACCATCCGGGTCGTCCCGTTGTCCGGGTCCACAGCCAGGAAAAGCTGCCCGCGCTGGTCCCGCGACTGCACCAGAATCAGCGGCGCACCCGCCCCTGACCAGTGCACACGCGCCAGATAGGGGTACTTCTTCCGATCCCAGACGACCTCGGTGCGCACCCCTTCGAGGGTGAGTACGAAGAGCCGCACCTCCGCGTTCAGGGTGCCCGCCGCCGGATACGCGACCTGTTGCGGCTCCCGTTCCGGATGGGCCGGATCGGCGATCCACCAGCGGTTCACGGGCGCGTCGTCGGCCCGCGCGACCAGCAGCCGGTCGGACTCCGGGGACCACCAGAAGCCGCGCGAACGGTCCATCTCCTCGGCCGCGATGAACTCGGCCAGCCCGTACGTCACCGTCTCCGACTCGGGCTCCGCGATCGCGTGAGCCTGCTCGCCGGCCAGGTCGGTGAGACACAGGGCACCGTCCGCGACGTATGCGACGAGGCGTCCGTCGGGGGAGGGGCGCGGGTCGATCACCTGCCCCCGGGCGGGGATCTCGCGCACTGTCCCGGCCTGTAGTTCGGCCACGAAAAGCCGCCCGGACAAGGCGAAGGCGGCCAGTTCGACGGCCGAGTCGGTGGCGTATCCGACGATCCCGGCACTGCCCTCACGGCTGCGCTCCCGACGCGCCCGCTCCTCGGCGGACAGCTTCTCGCCGGCCCCGCCAAGAAGCACGAACGGGTCGGCGACGACGCGCTCACCACCGTCCGGGAGATCGAGCACCCACAGCTTGTTGGCCCGGTCGGTACCGGCGGAGGACCGCAGGTAGGCGACCCGCGAACCGTCGGGCGCCACGGCGAACGCGCGAGGCGCGCCGAGTGTGAATCGCTGGGTGCGGGCGTGCCGGCGGGGGAAGGACACAGGCTCGGTCGTCATGCCCCGACCATATTGGCCATGCGCCCCCTTGTGCGGCAGTGCGCCGACCGATGCGCGCGGGCGAATAGTTATGATCACTGGCGGCGAGTGGGTATGAACCTGCTGGCCACTGTATGGATTTACTGCCCCCATAGTCCGACCCCCGGTCCCTGGGCCCTTTGGAGGTGAGCCGCCGTGGCGCTCTCGATTTCGGCGGTAGTGCTGCTGGCGATCATCGTCTTCTTGCTGATCAAGAAGTCGGGTCTCAAGGGAGGGCATGCGGTGGTGTGCATGCTGCTGGGGTTCTACATGGCCTCATCAACCTTCGCCCCGACGATCAGCGACCTGACGACAAGCATCGCGGGCATGATCGGCGACCTGAAGTTCTGACCCTGGTCTGCTGGGCGGCGCCTTTGGGCGGGCTGTCGGTGGGTTGGGGTGGTTGCCGGTGGGCTCCGGTGGGTGGGTGACCGGAGCCCGAATTCGGCGGACACGTTCCGCTTCCCTGGCGCGCCCGTGACCATAGGGCCTACGGGGACATGATCGCTCGCGACGCACTGACACGTGGTGCGCCGTTCAGGCCCTCGACGTGCTGGGCGCCGGGCCCTGAACAACTCGCCCTCTGCATGCGAGGGCGGCTAGGGTCGTGGCGAGCAGCGTCGAAGGGAACACGTATGAGTGCACAGCACGCCGAGACACGGCCACCGCTCATCCCGCAGCCGCCGACCACTCGCGATGCCCTGCGTGAAGCCGTCAAGCAGATCGCGCTCGCCCGGCTTCCCGAGTTCGACCGCGACCTCGGTGAGGCCTTCGACCAGGCCATCCAGCTCTCGTCCATCACACCCATGCGGCTGTTCCTGGAGAAGTGGGCAACGCTCGTCGCCATCGAGCGCCACCCTGAGCAGGCGGGCATGATGCGCGAGGCCGAGCGGACCATCTCCGATCCGAGCGCTCCGGAGGCCGCCTTCCGGCAGGCCCAAGCCGTGGTCACCCGCATACTCGACACGGCATCCGAGGAGGCCGGAGTCGCGCTGCGGTGAACGATCGGCAAGAAGGCATTGAGGACGACATCACAGGGTGGGCCTGGGAGTATGACCCTGACCCCGAGTGGGTTGTCGGCGGCATGAAGGCCCCGGACCGGGAGGCGGTCGCTGTCATCGCCTCCGCGCTGGCAGACCTGGCCGCATACGGTCTCGGCCCGGAGGGCCGCCTCGACGAGGACCAGAACCCGATGCGGCTACGCACCTACAGCACCGGAACAATCCTCGTCTGGTACCAGGTCGTCGAGTACCGCAAGCGCGTATACGTCAAGCGCGTCAACCTGTGAGGCCGGGCTCGCCGCGTCCGTGCGGCGAGCCGGTCAGTGTTCGGTCGGGTACGCCGAGTCCCGCAACTGACTACCCGCGCCGTGCCGCCGCCCGGCTCTTGCCCTTCCCCTTTTTGCGCATCTTGCGTACACGTTCGCGCTCGAGCGCCCGACGCTTCTCGACTCGCGCGTTGCTCACGCGGTGGACGAGCCACCCGACGACGGCCGTGGTGCCCGCGTACGCAATGAGTGCGCTGCCTGTACCGGGGATGTAGGCGCATGCCCTGTACGACGGGCAGTTCCTGCCAGGTAGAGAGCCCAGTACGTAGCTCAGGGATGCCAGTGCCCCGCCCCAGCAGACAGCCGTCGCGGTGGAGCGAGCCACGCGTGGAATCCACGCCTCTCCATACGGGTCGGCCACGAGGAGGCGGTGCCCGGAGAACACCCCGAAGACCGAGATCAGACCGCAGAGAATCCCAAAGGTCCAGGGCCCACCAGGCAGGTCCAGCAACGTAGGTGCCGTATTCCGCACGAATGCCTTCCAGGCGCCCAGGACGAACACAAGAACAGCACCGGCACCCACCAGAGTGATCACGAACCCGGCGATCCCGAGTCCTTCACGCAACCGGAACCCTTCGCTCTGTTTCTCCGTCATCGGCTCAGCCCCAATGCAACGTCCCTGCCACCGTGTCGAACAGTGCCACCATCTGGTCCGCAAGAGGATCTATCGGTGTGGAGAAGTTCAACATCAGCCAGCGACTGGTGGCGGGAATGGGCACGTAGTACGTGAGCGTCGTGGTCGGGAGGGTGTTGCCCATCTGTGCCTCAGGAGCAGCAGCCGCCCTGCGACGCTGGCGCACCGCCTTGCCCGCCACGGCCAGCTCGACAACGCCTACTTGGGTGTCATCGTCGTTCTGGTCGGCCAGATGTTCCGCGAGTTCCTCGGCATCCGAGCACTTGGGCCACTCGTCAGGTGCCGGAACACTGATCAGCAGGGACGATGCCAGCGGCACAGGTCCGACAGCGAGGGTGGAGATATAGAGCTCGGTGCCGCCGACCTTGTACGCGTTTTTCGCCTGCTTCTGCAGATTCCGCATGAACTGCTCCTTCAAATGAGGAGCGTTGTCCACACCGCGGAACTGCCGATCAGCCAGGGCGACGATGCCCCGATCCCGGTCGTCGGGATCCAGTGCGAGCTGGAACCAGCCGTCCGGCACGACGACGTTGTAGTCCTGGGGAGGTGAGGTGAACTCGTCGGCTGTCTTCACTCGGTGTCTCCTGAGGCGAGCGGGGTGATCCGCAGAGTCTGGACCGCCTCGTCGGCCAGCTCCGTGATTTCCTCCGTGCGAGCGATCGCCTCCCACGTCACCGTCACGACAATGAGACTCTTCATTCCGGGTGGGAAAACAGCGTACTTGATGAATTCGGTCAACTTCCGTCCGAATCCGAACATGCGCTTCACCTGAAGCATCGACTGCACACGAACGGCTGGTCCGGCAGGCAACTCCAGATATGTCACCTGTGGTTCACCTTTGGGCTCGGCGTTCTCCCACTCCAGGAGCAGCGGCTGAACTTCTTCCCGGGTGGGGCGATCCACACCCTCGTCGCCGTAGGAGTCGACCATCAGATTGGCGAGAGCCTCGCCGCTCTCGGTGTAGTACGCCGCAGCAAGGGTTGGGACATCGTCGTTCAGGTTCACGGCCCGCTCGACCATGTCATCGAAGACCGCGCTATTCTCGATCTCCAGTGCGAGTGGATTGAGTCTGTTGACAACTTCTGTGGCCAGCGCCTTGGCTTCGGCCTTCGTGCCCTCTTTGAGTGTCAGGTCGATCCATCCAGGCTGAAAGTCGATTTGACACTCGAAGCCTTCGATCAGGGGAGCGCCACTGTCCGGTGTGGTCATGTTGTTCCTTTCGCGCCTTGGCGTGGTCGCTGGGCTTAGCCCAGGAGCGGGTTGAGGTTACCGTCCAGACCCAAGCCACCCAGCGTAATGCCAGCTCCGACCAAAGACATTCGGCTGGCCGTTTTGGAGATCGTATTTACAGCGTTGGAATCGAATTGAGCTCCGAGTGCCGAGGTGCCCATTTTGATGGACTTGAGGTCGGAGGCTACACCGGGATCGGCGATGGAGAACGACTTACCCAGCCCTTTGAAGACGCTTCCCCCGCCACGTGCCATGATTTCGTTGCGTGCCGCGACGAAGTTGCCGCTTCCAGGCTTCAGGGTCTTGAGATTGTTACTCCATGAACTCTTCGAGAACGGCTCGCTGAATGGTTCCTTAATCGACTTCCATACATCGCCTTTGCCGAGCTTCGACGACTTCCCGGAGAGTCTCCTGAGGTTCTTGTTGGCTCGGCTCACCTGGCGGGCGGTTCTGGCAGTTCCGGCCTTACCCAACTTGCCGAGCGCCCCCTTCGCAAACTTTCCGGCGACTTTGGAGAACCCCTTACCCACACCCATCATCATGAATCCGAGCGCGGAAATTCCCAGATCCAGCCATTCGGCGTTTCCTTGGAGGACCATCACGAAGGTCGCCAAGAAATTGATCAATGTGGCGATCATCGCGATGGCGCCCAGGACTCCGGCCAGTGCCTGCCCGATCACGGGGATCCAGCCGACAACCAGTGAGAGAATCCCGCACACCGTGGCGATGACAGACGTGACGTCGGCGATCGTCTTGACCAACGTTTCCCAGAAGCCGTCCTTCAGGGAGTCGTGGTTGATGACGGCATCGAGGGAGTCGCGGGCACGCTTCGCCGCATCATCCCGGATTCGCCTGGCTTCGCTGATCTTCTCCCGAGCCGCCTCGATCTCGCCCCCGGCGGCATCCAGTTGGGACTCCAGCTTCTTGCGCTGGTCCTTGGCGCTGTCGTCGTCCTTCTTCCCGTCCTTGTCGGACAGGTTGGCCAGGGTCTTCTGTGCGGTGCCCTTGCGTTCTTCCGCGTCCTGCGCATCCTTCAGCGCTGCGTCGGCGATCTCCTGGGCGCGGTTCAGGTCGGAAGCGTAGTTCTTGGGCCTGGCGTGCAACCTGTCCTGGTAGCCACCGCCGACTTCTGTCACCTCGGCACCGATGGCATCAGCCGCTGTGTCGTACCTCTTGAAGGCGGCTTCGAGTTTTTTGGTGTTGCCTTTGGCCCTCTCCCGGAACTCCTTGCCGGCCTTGCTGTCCCAGGCGTCAACTTCAGTAATAGCTTTCAGATTCTTGATCTGACGCTCAAGTTCATCTGCAGTCTTGCGTAGTTTCCTGCCCAACGACGCCATCTGGTCGGGATCTCCAGGAATGGGATCACTTTCCGCCACCGGATGCCAATCGCGAGGTCGTCCCACCATGAACTACTTCCCCTTTTTCTTGGAGCTCTGGGCACCTCGGATCGCCTCAGCCAGCTGGTGATCAATATCTTCGTACGCCTGCGCCGCCGCCTTGGCGATCTCGGCCATGGCGCCGACCTCTTCCGTCAGCTTCCCGCGACTGATCTCCCAGTTGTCCACGAAGTCATCGAATTTATCGGCGAGATCGCCGTCACCGAAATCCTCCAGGTATTGCCCAAGCTTTTCGATTCCGTCGAATGCTTTCTTCACGTTGTTGAGCCCCGTACCCATTCCTCTGATCACGTCGAGATCGAGCCGAGCGCGCTCGCCTTCGCCTGACATGGCACCCCCGTTGTTTTGATCTGAAGGAATCAGCCGATCGGCTGGAATGAGTAAAGATCTTACGGGTGGGACAGTTGGCATCCCAGGGCTGTTGACCACCAGGACCGCAAGCCGTGTAAACCCGTCTCCCGATGCAGAGGCCGACACGTCGCCGAACCGCAGGGAAGCGGGCTTGGCGTGGGCTCGACGCGTCCACGCGACCAGCCGCTCAGCGTTCGGTCGGGTACGGCACGAAGGCCGACCAGGCGGCGGGCGCGAAGGCCAGGCGAGGGCCGTGCTCTGTGTTCTTGGAGTCGCGCACGTGGATGGTTCCGGGAGCGGTGGCGATCTCGACGCAGGAGTCGCCCTCTGTGCCGTCGCTGTAGCTGCTCTTGAACCACGCAAGTTCGGAGGGGTCTCCGGCGAGGTGCTTGCGGATCATGTCTCTCCCAGTAGTTGCTCGATGAAGGCGAGTGACTCCCTGGAGGTGAGGGCCTCGGCCCTGATGGTGCTGTAGCGCAACTCCAGGATGCGCAGTTCCTTCGGCTCTGTTGTCGGACGGCCGCTGAACGCCCCGTCGGAGCGCCCCACAGCCGTACCGTCCGCGAACTTCAGCAACTCGATCTTGCCATCCACCCCAGGGTGGGCGCCGCTCTCCGTTGGCATCACCTGGAACGTTACGTTGCGCAGGTGCGCCACCTCCAGCAAGTGTTCGAGCTGCCGGCGTCGCACCATTGTGCCGCCGATACGTCGACGCAGTGCTGCCTCTTCCTGCACGAAGCTCAGCGCGATCACGGGTGACTTGCCGAAGACCGATTTCCGGGCCATACGGGCGGCCACGAGGCGCTCAACTTCCTCTTCTGAATACGGCGGTTGCCGCGCCTCGAACAAGGCTCGTGCATGCTCAGGCGTCTGCAACAGGCCGTGGAGGCTGAGTCCGACGTATACGCCGATCTCTACCGCCTGGGCCTCCATCTTCGCGATGGCCCGTACCTTCTTCGGGTACTGGACCTTCTCCAGGTCCTCGTTCATGGCGGAGATGAGGCCGTCCGCCCCCAGCAGTTCGTCGGCCTCCACCAGGTACTCGGGCCGGGGGATGCGCTTCCCGCCCTCGATCTTGTAGACCATGTCCTCGCCGTACCCCAGTGCCCTGCCGAAGTCGGCGGCCCGCATTCCCGCCGCCTCCCGGCGCAGCTTCAGCTGGCGTCCGACGGTCGCCACGACCGCCACCCCCCACTCGTCGTCCGGGTCCACCTCCCAACCCGGCTCGTCCGCCTCGCCCTTGAGCTGCCCCGCGTCACTGTCCACGCTCATGCCGCGCCCCTCCGTCGTACCGCGCTGTACGTTGCCCCCGCCCTACCCGTACGCCCCGTCCCGACAGCCCGGACACGACCGGACAAGCTCCGGACAGTCACCGTACGCAACGGCGGAGTCACTAATCACGGTAGATGTGTGCGGCCACTGTGAGTGACGTGAACCAACAAATCGCCGCCCCCGCGGCCCAACCCGAGCACGCCTTCCGCAACTTCAGCGTGCGTCTGTCACCCACGCCTCGTGGCGCCCGCCTGGCCCGGCTGCTCACCGCCGAGCAACTCCGCTCCTGGGGACTGCCGGTGCACCCGGCCCGCCAGATCGTCGCCGAGCTGGCGGCGAACGCGGTCACCCACGGACGCGTCCCGGGCCGCGACTTCAGGCTCACCGTGTACGTCATCGGCACCACCCTGCGCATCGAGGTGACCGACACGCGTGGTGACCGCCCGCCGTGTCCTCAACCTCCGTCCGACGATGCGGAGTCCGGGCGGGGACTCGTCTTGGTGGAGGGGCTTGCCGATCGGTGGGGGTGGGGTCCGGGGCTTCGGCCTCGCAAGACGGTGTGGGCGGAAATCGATGTCTCACCGGAACTCGATTCCCCGTGTTCCGGTGAGACCAGCGGTCTTCTTTGAAAGAAACAACCAGAGAGAAAGAACCCCAACCAAACCCCACCCCTCCCGCCCGCCGGGACGGCCACCCACGGCCCGTACTGCCGCCGCCGCGCAAACTCACTCGCGCGAGTGAATATCACCAACTCGGCTGGATTTGTGCCCGGTTGCCTGCCCTACGCTCAGCGCAGCACCACCAGCAACTTCGCAGAGAACCGCAGAGATGAGACGGCCCTCGCCGGGATTGCAGTCCCAATGCGAGGGCCTGACCACCGAGGAAGATAGAGGCTTCCCGATGGACACGAAAAACCTTAGCGTGCCCTCGCACGCCCAGTCCCGTACCCCGGGCAAGAACCATCCCCACGGGCGGCCGAGTTCCGGTGTCTCCGGCGTCGTCCACGACAACGCCCGCCACACCACCCGCTTCACGGTGATCGGCAACCACCTCGCCCAGCACCCCGAGCTGTCCCTGCTCGCGATCGGCCTGGGCACCCACATCCAGTCACTGCCCGCAGGGGCCCTCGTCGACATCAAGACCCTCGCCAGGAAGTTCCCGGAGAGCCCGGCCCGTATCGCCGCCGCCCTGCGCGAACTGGAAACCCACGGCTACCTCCGCCGAACGCGCGAACGCACCCCCGGCGGCAACATCGTCACCCGCACGGTCTCCTGCAACCAGCCCGGACGCCGCAGCGAGGGGCACGCTGAGCGCCTTGTCGAGCCCGAGCCCAACCCGGGGCGCCCCACTCACCACGCACCAGCCCCTGAACAGAGGGCCTCCGAGCTCACTCGTCCCGCACACCCCGCCGCCCCTGCACCGCCCAAGAAGCGCACCCCACGCAAGCCCCTCCCCGCCGTACCGCAGCCCGCCTACAGCGGCTGCGACCGGGCCTTCCGTTCCCCCGAGCCCGGTCGCTGTCGCGACTGCCGATCCGATCTCCTGGAGGCCGCCTAGCATGAAAGCGACGATCCTTGCCCCCGGGCACAGACGACGAGGAGCGAGCGCCATGACCATCGCCCCGGACGACGCGCGACAGGCCGCCTCCCGCCTGTACCGGACCATGCGGGACTTCGTTCAGTCGACGGACGACACCCTCCCCGGGAAATTCGAGATCACCAAGGAAGGGATCGTTCACGACATGATGTCGCCGGGAGGGCCTCACGAGGTGACGGCAGCGCACGTCAGTCGCCGCCTGGAGAAGTCCATGCCGGACGAGTTGCTGGCCCACAACGGCACGCCCGATGTGGAGGACGAGCCTGAGGGCATCATGCGCCACCCCGACGTCATGGTGATCGCGTGGACCGATCTGAACGTTGAGGGCTCCATTGATCCCCGTACGGTCATCGCCGCCATCGAAGTGGTCTCCAAGTCCAACCCCGAGAACGACTGGGTCACCAAGATGCGCGACTACCCCCTGATCGGCATCCCGGTCTACGCGATCTTCGACCCCCGTACCGGAACCGGCGCCGTCCTCACCGACATCCACCCCACCCCCGGCGGCCCCCGATACGCCACCCGCAAGGACTTCGTCTACGGCGAGGACGTCACCATCGCCGAGTGGACGATCGCGACAACTGACCTGCCGCGTTACCGGGACGATGCCTCCTGAGAGTGGCCCGACCACCGCCGCCTCGTAGGCTGACCCCATGACGGAACCACCCGCCCGGCGTCTTCTTCTGGTGCACGCGCACCCGGACGACGAGTCGATCAACAACGGCGCGACCATGGCCAGGTACGCGGCCGAGGGGGCCCGGGTGACTCTTGTCACCTGCACCCTCGGTGAGCGCGGTGAGGTCATTCCGCCCGAGCTCGCGCATCTCGGCGGGGCCGCCCTCGGCGCGTACCGGCAGGGTGAGCTGGACGCGGCCATGCGTGCCCTCGGCGTCGCCGACCACCGGCTGCTCGGCGGAGCCGGCAGGTACGGGGACTCCGGGATGATGGGGCTCGCCGACAACGACGACCCCGGCTGCTTCTGGCAGGCGGACGTCGACGAGGCGGCCGGGTACCTCGTCGAGGTGATTCTCGAGGTCCGCCCGCAGGTCGTGGTGACCTACGACCCGGACGGCGGCTACGGCCACCCCGACCACATCCAGGCCCACCGTGTCGCCATGCGCGCCGTCGAGCTGGCCGCCGATGCCGGTTGGAGCGTCCCCAAGGTGTACTGGAACCGGGTGCCGCGTCCTGTCGCCGAGGAGGGCTTCGCGCGTCTGCGGGAGGCGCTGCCCGGGCTGCCCTTCGCCAAGGCCGGTGTCATCGACGACGTACCGGGTGTCGTGGACGAGGAGCGCATCACCACGGTCGTCGACGGGACCGCGTACGCCGCCGCCAAGGCCGCCGCGATGCGCGCCCACGCCACGCAGGTCGAGGTGGCCGAGCCCTGGTTCGCCCTCTCCAACCAGCAGGCCCAGCCGCTCTTCACCGACGAGTACTACGAGTTGGTGCGTGGTGAGCGTATTGAGCGTGGCGAGGGTGTTGAGCGTATTTCTGTGCGTGAGACCGATCTGTTCGACGGGATCGCAGTGACTGCAGTCACTGCAGTCACTGCGGAGGGTGGTGCGGGATGAGTGCGAACGGGAAGGCCCCTGCGGGCGAAGCCCGTGGGAAGGCCGTGGCCGGGGGCGGTCTGCTGGCGCAGCCGCTCGTCGGGCCCTCTCCGGGGCGGGCGGCGGGCTACTTGGGGCTCTTCGTCCTCGGGGCCGTCGTGGGGGCCGCGGGTGCGCTCCTCCAGGGTGCGTGGTTCCCGGGCGGGCTGCTGCTCGCGCTGGGCGGGGCTGCCGGGTTGTTCCTCGGCGGGGCGCGTGTTGTCGGCACGCGCGCCGGGGCGGTCGCGCCCGCGGCCGGCTGGATGGTCGCCGTCATCCTGCTCACCGCAAGCCGCCCGGAGGGGGACTTCCTGTTCGCCGCAGGAGTCGGCTCGTACCTCTTCCTCCTCGGTGGGATGGCGGTCGCTGTGATGTCCGCCACGCTCGCCCTGACGCGGCAACCGGACAGCCCCGCTGTCCGACTTGGCAAGTGACGTACTACTTCGCCGCCGCAACCGCGTGGGGGTCCGGTGACGGTTTCTCCGGCGGTCGTGGGATACGCGCCAGACGTGGCCAGTATGGTGGTGCGCGCCGCCGAGCTGCCCGCGTGAGGTCGCGTCGGGCGGCGGAGCCAACCGGGAGAACCTGCCTTGAGTCGTGAAACTGACAGTCCGTCCTCCGGGCCCAACGGGCGCGGAGGTGCCGCCTACCCCTCGGGGACACCGCCGTACGGCACGCCCATGGCGTCCGACGGCGGTCCGGACGCGGGCCGTTCGGCCGCGGAGCCGGACGGGCCCAAGACCGAGACCACGCTGACGACCCGGATCCGGATCAACATCCCCGGATCCCGGCCGATTCCGCCGGTCGTCCTCCGGACGCCCGTCGCGGACACCGAGTCCGCCGAGACCACCGGGACGCATGCGCGGCCCGGGACGGGAGGCGACGGCAGAACGCCGGGCGCGCCCATGTCCAACGGCGCTGCCGAGCCGTCCGCCGAATCCCCGGGCCAGCCCGGGGAGAAGACCAGCGACTGGTTCGCGCCGCGCAAGTCCGGTGCGCCCAATGGCGGTCCGGGCGGCGGCGCGAGCAACGGTGCGGGTCTGCCCGGTGTTTCGGGCTCCGCGCCCACGGGCGCCCCTCCGGGCGGCTCCAACGGCACGGGACCTGCGGGCGGTTCACGCCCCGGCGTTCCCAACGGCACCGGACCGGCGGGTGCTTCATCCCCCCGCGTTCCCAACGGTGTGGGTTCCTCGGGCTCGCGCCCCGGTCTTCCCAACGGTGTGGGTTCCTCGGGCTCGCGCCCCGGTCTGGGCGTCATGGGCGCCGCGGGCAACGCGGGCGGCCCACGCGCCGCCGGTGGCGGCAGCGGCGGCGGTACGAAGGGTGCCGGGCTCGGCGGTGCCACAGGCGCCGGTCCCGTGGCGCCGGGGCACGGCGGCGGCACCGGTTCCTTCGACGTGTCCGCGCTGGCGGCCGGGGCGGCCCCGTCGTCGCCGGGCGCAACTGCCTACCCGCCAGGCGGCAACTCCCGTAACCAGGGTGGTCCTGGCGCTGCGGCCGGAGCCCCCGACGGCCGTGGCGAGCCGCGCCGCGACGACCTGCCGTACTTCTCGGACAACGGGCAGTCCGGCCAGAACGGCCAGAATGGTCAAATCGGCCAGGGTGGTCCGAACGGCCAAGGCAGCCATGGCAGCCAAGGCGGCCCGAACGGCTTCGGCGGCCAGAACAACGGGTTCGGCCCGCAGAACGACTTCACGGCGCCCAACGACTTCACGGCGCCCAACGACTTCGGTGACTTCGGCGGCGGTCCGAACGGCCAGAACGGCTTCGGTGGGCCCGGCGGCCCGGGCGGACGCGGCCCCGCAGGCCCGACCGGCGGTCCCGTCACCGGAGACGGCCCGGTCGTCCCGCCCTTCGTCGGTGACGGCACCATGGCCCCCGGTGGCTCCGGCACGGGCGGGTTCGCCGCCGGGCTCAGCGACGACACCGCGATCCTGACCCCGCAGGTCCACGTCCCCGCCCCGGGCGCCGACGGCTACGGCGGCTACGGCGGCTCCGTGGACAACGTCTCCAGCTCCACCCTCACCAGCGGCATGCCCGTCGTCCCGACCGACCGGAACTCCCCGTTCGCGCCGGGCACGCACTCCGACGGACCGCTTCCGCACACCCCGCCCAAGCTGCCCGAGCCGGTGTCGCCGAGCACGCCCGCCGCCGCTGCCGCGCCCAAGGGCAAGAAGGCGAAGAAGAAGGGCCGCAGCAAGCTGACGTTGCTGGTCGTGGCCGTCTTCCTCATCGGCGGTGGCGCGTACGGCGCCGGGCTGCTGATGAACCACTCCGACGTGCCCAAGGGCACCACCGTGTTCGGTGTCGACATCGGCGGCGGTACCCGGGACGACGCGGTCAAGAAGCTCGACGAGGCCTTCGACGACCGGATGACGCAGTCGCTGAAGCTGTCGGTCGACGGAAAGACGGTCGAGCTCAAGCCGGACCAGGCGGGGCTCCAGTTCGACACCCAGGCCACGGTCCGGGCGGCGGCCGGCAGCGACTACAACCCGGTGTCGGTGATCGGCTCGCTCTTCGGACAGCAGCGGGTCGTCGAACCCGACATGCCGGTCGACGAGGAGAAGCTCGCCGCCGCACTCCAGCGGGTGGCAGGCGGGGCCAGTTCGGCGAGCGACGGCACGATCAAGTTCGTGTCCGGCAAGGCGGTCGCCGTCTACGGCAAGGCGGGCAAGGGCATCAACGCCGCCGCGGCGGCCGAGTCCGTCGAGAACGCCTACCGCAGCCAGGTGGAGAGCGGCACGAGTACGCCGGTCCAGGTGCCCACCAAGGCGCAGGAGCCGACGATCACCAACGCCGAGGTCGACCGGATGATGAAGAAGTTCGCCACCCCGGCGATGTCCGCCAACGTCACCGTCCGAGTGGACACCGGTGCGCCGACGCTGGAACTCAGCCCGAAGAACTCCCTGTGGAAGTTCCTCCAGGTGAAGCCGGTCAACGGCACCCTCGTCGAGGCGTACGACAAGGAAGCGCTCAAGGAGCTGTACGGCGGCCTCTTCAGCCAGGTCCTGATCCCGCGCGGTAACGGCAACAAGACTCCCGTCACCGTCGAGGACGTCATCGGCGCCCTGCGCCCGGCCCTGATCAGCACGACCGACCGGGTCGGCGTCATCGACACCAACCCGTCGTAAGCGCTCGGCAGCACGGCAACGCAGGTCAGGAGGGGCGCCCGGGAACACCGGGCGCCCCTCCTGACGTATGGGCAGGTCACCCTCGTACGCTGCTCCCGCCCGATCTCGCCCGTCCCGCTCGATGCCGTCCATGACATCTGTCATCCGCGAGTCAGGATCACCGGCACTGCCGGGCGGGCCGGGCCCGCGGCCACGATGGACCCCATGGAAACCACCTCCGTGGTCGAGTTCGACCAGGTCACGAAGAGCTACGGCGAGGTCCGGGCCGTCGACGGGCTCTCGCTCACCCTCCGGCCCGGCGAGACCGTGGCCCTGCTGGGCCCCAACGGCGCCGGCAAGTCGACCGCCCTGGACCTGCTCCTCGGTCTGAAGCAGCCCGACAGCGGCACGGTCCGCGTCCTCGGCCGCAGTCCCCGGGACGCCATCGTCGGCGGGCACGTCGGCGCCATGCTCCAGAGCGGCGGCCTGATGGACGAGGTCACCGTCCGCGAGCTCGTGTCGCTGGTCTGCGCCCTGCACCCGCGCCCCTTCCCGGTCGGCGAGGTCCTCTCCCGGGCCGGGATCACCCAGCTCGCCGACCGCAAGGTCAACAAGCTGTCCGGCGGCCAGGAGCAGCGCGTCCGGTTCGCGCTCGCCACGGCCGGGGACAGCGCCCTGATCGTCCTGGACGAACCCACGACCGGCATGGACGTCACCGCCCGCCAGGCCTTCTGGGCGACCATGCGCGAGCAGGCGGACCAGGGCCGGACGGTCCTGTTCGCCACCCACTACCTGGAGGAGGCGGACGCGATAGCTGACCGCGTCCTCGTCCTGCACCGGGGCCGCCTGCTGGCCGACGGCACGGCCGCCGAGATCAAGGCGAAGGCGGGCGCGCGCCGCATCTCCTTCGACCTGGAGACCGGGGAGAACGGGGAGGCCCCGGCGGGGGAGGCGGTCCTGCGGACCCTTCCCTTCCTCACCTCCCTCGACATATCCGGTCATACGGTCCGTATCCAGTCCTCCGACGCCGACGCGACCGTCCACGCCCTGTACGGGCTCGGCCTCTACCCGCGCAACCTCGAAGTGGCCGGACTGGGCCTTGAACAGGCGTTCGTCACGCTCACCGCCGCAGCCGAGGAGGCACGCACCTCATGAACGACCTCATCCGGCTCGAGATCACCCGGGCCCTGCGCAACCGCAAGTTCCTGTTCTTCTCGGTGATCTACCCCTCCGCGCTGTTCCTGCTGATCGCGGGCAGCGCCGACAGCACCACGAAGGTGCCGGGATCCGATCTCAGCCTCCCGACCTTCTTCATGGTCTCCATGGCCTCCTTCGGCGCCCTCACCGCCGTCCTGATGGGCAACAGCGAGCGCATCGCCAAGGAGCGCGAGAGCGGCTGGGTACGGCAGTTGCGGCTGACCCCGCTGCCGGGCCGGGGCTATGTGCTGGCGAAGACCGCGAGCGCGGCCGTGATCAGCCTCCCGTCGATCGTGATCGTCTTCGTCGTCGCGGCGGCGGTGAAGGACGTACGCCTGGACGCCTGGAAGTGGCTGGCGCTCACCGGCGCGATCTGGGTGGGCAGCCTGGTCTTCGCGGCCCTGGGTGTCGCCATCGGCTATCTGGCGAGCGGGGACGCGGTCCGCCCGATCACGATGATCGTGTACTTCGGCCTGTCCATGCTCGGCGGTCTGTGGATGCCGACGACGACCTTCCCCGACTGGCTCCAGGACATCGCGAAGTGGCTGCCCACGCACGCGTACGCTGCCCTGGGGCGGTCCATCGAGCTCGGCGACGCCCCGCAGGCGAAGGACGTGGCGATCCTGGCCGTCTCGTTCGTGCTCTTCGCGGGCGGCGCGGCCTGGCTGTACCGGAAGGACACGCTGAAGGCGTGAGCAGCGTCGGCATCGGGCAGCGCCCGACGACCCCCAAACGGCGGGTCATGAAGTCCCTGTGGATCGGCGTCTGGCTGGTCTACCTGGGCGCCCCCGTCAGCGACCTCCTCCACGGCGGCCACAGCACGGGCGTACGGGTCCTCGGCTGGCTGGGCCTTGCGGTCTTCGTCGCCTGGTACGCGGCCCTGGTCTTCCGTACGGGCCGCGGCGAGACCACCCGGCTGGTGGTGGCCTCCCTGGCGCTCCTCGCCGCCCAGGCGACCCTCCTGGCTCTCAGCCTGGGCCGCGAGTGGCTCGTCCTGTTCGTGTACGTCTCCACCTCGTCCGGCGCCGCCCTGCCGCTGCGCATGTCCCGCTGGGCGATCGCCGCCACGTCGGCCCTGATGACGGCCGTCGCGCTGACCCTCCCCGGCGGCCACTCCTACCTGGCCTCGCTCCTCGTCCCGGCCCTGCTCGGCGGCGCGGCCATGGCGGGCGTACGACAACTCGTGCGCACGACCATCGAGTTGCGCGAGGCCCGGGCCACGGTCGCCCAACTGGCGGCGAACGAGGAACGTCTGCGGCTGGCGAGGGACCTGCACGACCTGCTGGGCCACTCCCTCTCCCTGATCACCCTGAAGAGCGAGCTGGCCGGCCGGATGCTTCCCGACCACCCCGAGAAGGCTGCCCAGCAGGTGGCGGACATCGAGCAGGTGAGCCGCCAGGCCCTGGTGGACGTACGCGAGGCGGTGAGCGGCTACCGGCGCCCCCGGCTCGCCGGTGAACTGGCGGGCGCGCAGGTCGCGTTGACGGCGGCGGGCATCACGGCCGCCCTGCCCCCGGACCTTGACCCGGTCCCGGCCGACGCCGACGAGGAGGCGGAGTCCGCCCTCGCCTGGGCGCTGCGCGAGGCGGTGACGAACGTCGTACGGCACAGCGGGGCCCGGCGCTGCACGGTGGAGGTGCTGAGCCGCCAGACCCTGGGCGGCCCGGTCCTGGAACTCTCGGTCGAGGACGACGGCTCGGGCGACGGCTCGGCCGGTACCCCGGGCAACGGTCTCACCGGCCTCGCGGAACGCCTGGAGAAGGCGGGCGGCTCCCTGGAGACGTCCCGTACGAAACACGGCTTCCGCCTGGTGGCGAGGGTGCCGCAGGGCACAGCGTCAGCCCCGGCGGACGTAGGATCCGGTTCATGAGCCGCATGATCAAGGTCCTGTTGGCGGAGGACCAGTCGATGGTCCGCGAGGCGCTGGCCGCGCTGCTCGGCCTGGAGCCCGACATCGAGGTCGTGGTCCAAGTGGCGCGCGGCGACGAGGTGTTGCCGGCCGCCCGGGCCCACGCCGACCTGGACGTGGCCCTCCTGGACATCGAGATGCCGGGCGCCACGGGCATCGAGGCGGCGGGCCAGCTCCACCGGGAGTTCCCGTCCCTGAAGCTGGTCGTCCTCACGACCTTCGGCCGCCCCGGCTACCTCCGCACCGCCATGGAGGCCGGCGCGGACGCCTTCCTCGTCAAGGACGCCCCGGCCGCCCAACTCGCCGAAGCGGTACGCAAGGTACTGGCCGGGGAGCGGGTCATCGACCCCACCCTGGCGGCAGCAGCCCTGGCGGACGGCGCCAACCCTCTGACGGACCGCGAACGCGAGGTCCTGCGCGCGGCAGCGGACGGCGCGACGAACGCGGAACTGGCGACCACCCTCCACCTCTCCCAGGGCACGGTCCGCAACTACCTCTCCACAGCGATCCAGAAACTGACGGCACGGAACCGGACGGAGGCAGTGCGGATAGCGAGGGAGAAGGGCTGGCTGTAGAGGTCTTTCGTCGGGCTGGTGGCACGGTCACTTACCAACAAGGGCTGCGGCGACCGACCTAGGGGCGCGGGGCTGTATCCATTTGCGGCTCCGCCGCGTGGGCGCGACAAGCCACAACGCACCCGCACTCGCCCACGAACATGAACCCCTACGGCGCCTGGGCGATCTGCTCAGTTCAGCCGCGCCCGAGCCGCTCGGGCCTGCCCCCGCATCCTCTCGGCCGACGCCAGGTCAAACGCCGAAACAACCTCCGCATACCCCTCAAGCTCAGCCGCCCCCGCCAGGAACTCCCCCCTCCGCACCAGCAACTGAGCCCGCTCGTAACGCAACCGAGCCGGATGCGAGGGCAGCAGCAGCGCCAACTCCACCGCCCACAAGGACACTTCCGACCGCTCCGGCCGCGCCGCCCCCCACGCCCGGACGTTGTTCAGCACCCGCAACACCACATCCAGCGGATCCGCGGGCGCCAGCATCGACGGATCCAGCGCCTCCCCCGTGGCCCCGGCCACCAGCAACTCCGCGTCGTCCCCGCTCAACACCCGCCCCCCGTCGAAGGGATCGGCAAGCACCTGCTCGTCGACCGGGCCGAACCCGACGACGAAGTGCCCGGGCAGTGCGACCCCGTACACCGGCGCCCCCGCCCGCCGTGCGACCTCCATCCACACCACGGACAGCAGAATCGGCAACCCCCGCCGCCGCACCAGCACTTCGTGCAGCAGCGAGGACTCCAGCCGCTGATAGTCGGCGGGGCTGCCACCGAACCCGTGGCGCTCGCCCAGGAGTTCGCGCATGGCCGTCGCCCAGGCGCGCGGCCCGCCCGGCCGGAACGGCAACTGCCCTGCCAGTCGGTCGAGTTCCATCTGTACGGCGTCGATGCCGGCCTCGTCGAGCGCCCGGTCCGCGACCGCGCCCATCAGCAGGCACAGCGTCGTCAGATCGGGCCGCTCGGACCGGGCCTCGTCGGCGAACAGCCGCCGCAACTCGGCGGACCGGCCGGGCTCCGGGGGATAAGGCGGGGGATGCGGGAAACGCATAACAGGCCCGTGCCCTCTCACACCGATCGATAGTGGTGGTAGGAGTGATGCGCTGCGAACCCCATCCTGGCGTACAAAGCCCTTGCACCCGAGTTGTCGGCCTCCACCTGGAGCCAGGCGGCCGACGCCCCCTCCTCCAGCGCCTGCCCGGCCAATGCGGCCATGACAGCCGTCGCCAGCCCCCGCCGCCGCTGGGCGGGATCCACCTCGACGGCGCCGAACCCGGCCCACCGCCCGTCCACGACACACCGTCCGATGGCGGCCGGCGGTTCGCCCTCACCGCCCGGCACGGTCGCGAACCACACCGACGGGCCGCTCCCCAGCACCGCCAGGGCCACCTCACTCACACCCTTGCGCTGATACCGCGCGAGCCACGCCTCATCGGCCTCCCGCGACAGCACCACACCAGCCGTGTCCTCCTGGTCGGCGACGGGCGCCAGCCCCCCGACCCACAGCTCGGCCGTCACCTCACGCGTCCAGCCGCGCGCCTCCAACTGCGCGCACAGCAACTCCTGCGTGCCCTCGGCGCCGGTGGCCGTCTGGACGTAGGCGGGCAGGCCGCGCTCGCCGTACCAGCGCCGTACGACGGTCAGCGCCTCGTCGAGCGGGAGGCCGGGGTCGCCGACCGGCAGCACAGAGTTGGCCCGCCGGGTGAACCCGGCGGCGGCCCGCAGCTCCCAGTCGCCCAGCCGCTCGCTCTCCACCGGCTGCCAGGACCGCGCGGAGACCCGCGCCAGTTCCTCGTACGAGGCGGCGGGACCGCGACGCCGGGCGGGGGCCGCGGGGACGACCTTGCCCGCCACCAGGGACGCTTCCGTGACCCGGACACGCTCGCCGTTCCGCCGTGTGATCAGAAGCACACCAGCGTCTTCGTCCCATGATGTGAGAACACCGACCGTGTCGGTGAACCGCTCACCACCTGGGGGTTCTTCGTTCAGCCGTCGAACAGAGACACGTTTGCCCACGTCAGCAGCGGTGATGCGGACCTCGAGACGGCCGGCCGCGGAGATTTCCACAGGTCAGTTCACCCCTCCTGTATGGATCATGCCGTGGAACGGAGATACTAGGTGCGGGCATCGACGACGCCGCGCTCCCGCGCGCCAGGTGGCGGAGCCTGAACGGCTCGCCAGCGCCCTATCGAGGAGGAACGACAGCGTGACCTACGTCATCGCGCAGCCTTGTGTCGACGTCAAGGACAAGGCGTGCATCGAAGAGTGCCCGGTCGACTGCATCTACGAGGGCTCCCGGTCCTTGTACATCCACCCGGACGAATGCGTCGACTGCGGAGCCTGTGAGCCGGTCTGCCCGGTCGAAGCGATCTTCTACGAGGACGACACTCCGGAGGAGTGGAAGGACTACTACAAGGCGAACGTCGAGTACTTCGACGAGCTCGGCTCGCCCGGTGGCGCCAGCAAGCTGGGACTGATCGAGCGCGATCACCCCTTCATCGCCGCGCTGCCGCCGCAGAACCAGACCGGCTGAGAGCGGCCCGCAGAGTCTGTGCCGCCCCGGTCCCGTACGGCCCGATCACCTCGATCGTGTCGCCGTACGGGACCGAGGCGTTTGCCGCACGTACGAAAGTGAGCCAGTAACCGTGTCCTCCGCAGTCTCCGACCGCCTCCCCACCTTCCCCTGGGACAAGCTGGAGCCGTACAAGAAGACGGCCGCCACGCACCCGGACGGCATCGTCGACCTGTCGGTCGGCACGCCGGTCGACCCGGTCCCCGAGCTGATCCAGAAAGCGCTGGTGGCCGCGGCCGACTCGCCGGGGTATCCGACGGTCTGGGGCACACCGGAACTGCGCGACGCGCTCACCGCCTGGGTCGAACGGCGCCTAGGCGCCCGGGGCATCACCCACCGCCACGTTCTCCCGATCGTCGGCTCCAAGGAACTGGTCGCCTGGCTCCCGACGCAGCTGGGCCTCGGCCCGGGGGACAAGGTCGCCTACCCCCGCCTCGCCTACCCGACGTACGAGGTCGGCGCCCGCCTGGCCCGCGCGGAGTACGAGGTCTACGACGACCCCACCGAGCTGGACCCGACGAACCTGAAGCTGCTCTGGCTCAACTCGCCCTCGAACCCCACGGGCCGGGTGCTGAGCAAGGAGGAACTCAGGCGGACGGTTGCCTGGGCCCGCGAGCACGGTGTGCTGATCTTCTCCGACGAGTGCTACATCGAGCTGGGCTGGGAGGCCGACCCGGTCTCCGTGCTCCACCCGGACGTGTGCGGTGGCTCGTACGAGGGGATCGTGTCCGTCCACTCCCTCTCCAAGCGCTCCAACCTCGCCGGCTACCGCGCCGCCTTCCTCGCCGGTGACCCTGAGGTCCTCGGCCCGCTCCTGCAGATCCGCAAGCACGGCGGCATGATGACCTCGGCGCCCACCCAGGCGGCGGCCGTGGCCGCGCTCGGCGACGACACACACGTGAGCGAGCAGCGCGAACGGTACGCGGCCCGGCGTACGGCCCTGCGCGAGGCCCTGGTGCGGCACGGCTTCCGCATCGAGCACAGCGAGGCCAGCCTCTACCTGTGGGCCACCCGGGACGAGTCCTGCTGGGACACCGTCGCCCACCTCGCCGACCTGGGCATCCTGGTGGCGCCGGGCGACTTCTACGGCACGGCGGGCGAGACGTTCGTGCGCGTGGCCCTGACGGCGACGGACGAGCGGGTGGCGGCGGCGGTCGCCCGCCTGTAGGCGATCACCGCTTCACCTCTTTTCTCAAGCTGTACGACGGAGGGGCCCGGGGAAGATCCCCGGGCCCCTCCGCCATCACCTGGTCACCGCTGCTCGGTCAGCCCAGCGGCAGGCCCTGCAGGGGCAGCTGACCGGCGCCCGGCAGGCCCTTCGTGGGGAGCGCGTCCGTCGGCAGGCCGCCCTTCGTGGCCGTCGCCGCGGTGTCGCCGAGGAGGGCACCCGCGTCGCCCGCCGCTCCGCCTGCCGCCTTCTGCGCGGCGGGTGTGGCCTTCTTGGCGACCTGGCCGCCGGTCGCGCCCGCCGTCGGCACGGACTTCTTGACCGCTTCGCCGCCGGTCTGGCCCGCCAGCCCGGAGACGTTCTGAGCCGCGCCGTCGACGGTGTTGCCGACGTTCGCCCCGTCCAGGGCGGTCAGACCGCCCAGGTTCGGGGTGGCGGGCAGCCCGGCGGGCGCCGCGCTGGCGGCGCCGGCCGCACCGACCCCGGCTGCCGCTCCCGCTGCGACGAGCAGCGCTGCACGGGCGATCCGGCGGGTCAGGGGGAGGGACATGATGCTCCTGAGTGTCGGTTGACTGTGATCGTCCGGACTCGGACGCAGTGACTACCGCTCGAAGGGCCCTGAAGTTGCGGCGCCCCAATGTAAAGAGTTGGCAATGCGTCGCATTATCGGCTGCGGATAAAAACGGGCAAAAGCCACCCGGTCCGAAAGTCGGGTGAATCCTTGTGACGGGTTGCAGCCCTTTGTTCGCAAGGGTTTTGACGGACAGTGCGCGGATGGCGGAGTGACTCGGCGAAAACCCGCCCGGACTTCGGTCGGGACCCGTCAGGAGTAACCCTCCCGGGTGACGTCCCGTACTCCTGTCCGTACTACTGGGCGGTGACGATCCGGACCGCGTCCGTGCCCTTCGCCGTGCCCTTGGCCGTCGCGATCGGGCGCCACTCGCTGTCGGTGTTGCCGGCCGTCCAGCGGAGCCCCGCATACGAGACGTTCTCGATGTGCAGCGCGGAGGCGTTGGCCACCGCCCAGTGCGCCAGCTGCCAGCCGCGCTGCCGAGCCGTCGTCCCGGCGGCCGTGTCGGTGTCCGCAGGCACGGGAAGCGTCACGGTCCGGCGGGCGACGGACGTAGCCGTGGGCGAGGGGGCGGGGGTGGCGGGGGCCTTGAGGGTCACTGTGGCGCCGGCCGCGGTGAGCACCTCGCGGCCGAAGTCCCGTACGAGCGCTGCCCGTACGGCGTCCGGGCCGCCGGTCGGGGTGGCGTCCTGGCGGCCCTCGCAGGTCAGGGTGGCCGCCGCGTGCCCGGTCAGGGCCGCGGCCAGCAGCGTGGCGTCCTGCTCGTGCTTGGCGTACGCCTCCGGGTAGCCGCTGCGCTGGACGCGCTGCGCGGCCACGGTGAGGGGGAGGCGCGAATAGCCGGAGACCTTGACGAGATGGTCGTAGAACTCGCCCGCCGCGTAGGCCGGGTCCTGGATCTCCTTGGCCGTGCCCCAGCCCTGCGAGGGCCGCTGCTGGAACAGGCCCAGTGAATCCCGGTCGCCATGGGTGATGTTGCGCAGCCCTGACTCCTGGAGGGCGGTCGCCAGCGCGATGGCCACGGCCCGTTCGGGCAGGCCGCGCGCGGTACCGACCGCGGTGATCGTCGCCGCGTTGACCGCCTGCTCGGGGGTGAACTCGTACGAGGCTCCGTCGCCGCCCGCCGAGACGACCTCGCAGGCCGGATCCCCGGTGCCGCCAGTGACGTACTGCACCGCGAGATAACCCGCGACGGCGAGCAGGACCAGGAAGGACGCCCCACGACGGAGGAGGCGGCCACGACGCGTCTGGGTGGGGGACGACTCCGGCATCCGTACAAGGTACTGGAGAGTAGGGAGTGCGGCCCGCGTGTCGGGTGAGGAGAGGGGTCGGAAGAGGGTGAGGGGACGGTGTGCGGTGGCCCGGTGAGGCGGCGCGTTAGGGTCGTCGCCATGGCCGATACCCCGCTTGACCTCACGTTGGACGCCGCTCGCCTGACCGCGTGGCTCGTCGACTTCCCCTCGGAGAGCGGCAGCGAGAAACCGCTCGCGGACGCGATCGAGACGGCTCTGCGTGGACTGCCGCACCTCACGGTCGAGCGGTACGGCAACAACGTCGTCGCCCGGACGAACCTGGGCCGAGCGCAGCGCGTGATCCTGGCGGGCCACATCGACACGGTCCCGATCGCCGACAACGTGCCGTCGCGGCTGGACGGCGACGGGGTCCTGTGGGGCTGCGGCACCTGCGACATGAAGTCGGGGGTCGCGGTGCAGCTGCGGATCGCGGCCACGGTGCCGGAACCGAACAGGGACCTCACGTTCGTCTTCTACGACCAGGAAGAGGTCGCGGCCGACCTGAACGGCCTCAAGCATGTGGCCGAGGCGCACCCGGAGTGGCTGGAGGGCGACTTCGCGGTCCTGCTGGAGCCGTCCGACGGGCAGGTCGAGGGCGGCTGCCAGGGCACGCTGAGGGTGTTGCTGAAGACGGCGGGCGAGCGGGCCCACTCGGCGCGCAGCTGGATGGGCTCCAACGCGATCCACGCGGCGGCCCCGATCCTGGCCAAGTTGGCCTCGTACGAGCCGCGTTACCCGGTGATCGACGGCCTGGAGTACCGGGAGGGCCTCAACGCGGTCCGTATCGGGGGCGGAGTGGCGGGCAACGTCATCCCCGACGAGTGTGTGGTGACGGTCAACTTCCGCTACGCGCCCGACCGTTCGGAGGCCGAGGCCCTCGCGCACGTACGGGAGGTCTTCGCGGACTGTGGAGTGACGGAGTTGGTCGTCGACGACCACAGCGGCGCCGCCCTCCCCGGTCTCTCCCACCCGGCGGCGGCGGCCTTCATCGAGGCGGTGGGCGGCACCCCGCAGCCCAAGTACGGCTGGACGGACGTGTCGCGCTTCAGTGCGCTCGGTATCCCGGCGGTCAACTACGGCCCCGGGAACCCGCACTTGGCGCACAAGCGGGATGAACGGGTCGAAATCGGGAAGATTCTCGCGGGTGAGGAACGGCTGCGGGCCTGGCTGACGTCATGACCCGGCAAGGGGACGCGGCGCCGCTTCATGGCGGACATGCTCACGTCCCCCGTCCGTAACCGGCGGAGATCTACGCTGAGGTGGAACGACAGTAGGTGGAGAAAGGGAGCGGCCATGAGCAACGGCAACCCCGAGGACAGGAAGCAGCCACCGGAGGAGCAGCGGCTCGGACCGGTGCTTCGCAGGCGCGAGCAGGTCCAGGCGAGCACCACCGACCAGCGTCTCCTCGACGCGGGCGGCCCTTCCGACTGGGTCCACACGGACCCCTGGCGGGTGCTGCGCATCCAGTCGGAGTTCATCGAGGGCTTCGGCACACTGGCCGAACTCCCGCCCGCGATCAGCGTGTTCGGCTCGGCGCGGACGAAGGCGGACTCACCGGAGTACGAGGCGGGTGTCCGCCTCGGCCGGGGCCTGGTGGAGGCCGGGTTCGCGGTGATCACGGGTGGCGGCCCGGGGGCGATGGAGGCGGCGAACAAGGGCGCGTGCGAGGCGAAGGGCGTCTCGGTGGGGCTGGGTATCGAGCTCCCCTTCGAGCAGGGGCTCAACGCCTACGTCGACATCGGCCTGAACTTCCGCTACTTCTTCGTCCGCAAGATGATGTTCGTGAAGTACGCGCAGGGCTTCGTGGTCCTGCCCGGGGGCCTCGGCACCCTGGACGAGCTCTTCGAGGCGCTGACCCTGGTCCAGACGCAGAAGGTCACGCGCTTCCCGATCGTCCTCTTCGGCAGCGAGTACTGGGGCGGCCTGATCGACTGGCTGAAGAACACGCTGATCGCCCAGGGCAAGGCGTCGGAGAAGGACCTGATGCTGTTCCACGTCACGGACGACGTGGACGAGGCGGTGGCGTTGGTGTCGAAGGAGGCGGGGCGCTAAGCGCTGGGCTTGAGCGGTATGGGTTCTCGCCGTGTCTGGGGGCCTGCAGCCCCCAGACCCCCGCTTCGGCCCTGAAGGGGCCTCGTCCTCAAACGCCGGACGGGCTGAAAATCAGCCTCTCCGGCGTTTGAGGAGCGGGGGTTCGGGGGCGGAGCCCCCGAGGACGGGACGGGTAGGGGCGGCGGGGGTGAAGAACTCCTACGCCAGCCCCCGGCGGGCCACAGTCGGGGGACGGTGGCCCGCGATCGATGTCACCATGTCCAGGACCTGCCGGGTCTCCGCGACCTCGTGGACGCGGTACACCCGCGCGCCCAGCCACATTGACACCGCCGTCGTCGCCAGCGTCCCCACCAGGCGTTCCTTCACCGGCCTGTCCAGCGTCTCGCCCACGAAGTCCTTGTTGGACAGCGACACCAGCACCGGCCAGCCCGTCTCCACCATCTCCCCCAGCCGCCGCGTCGCCTCCAGGCTGTGCCGCGTGTTCTTCCCGAAGTCGTGCCCGGGATCGATCATCACCGACTCCCGCGGCACCCCCAGCGCGACCGCCCGCTCGGCCAGCTCGACGGTCACCCGCAGGATGTCGGCCATGACATCCTCGTACGCCACCCGATGCGGACGCGTCCGAGGCTCCGCACCGCCCGCGTGCGTGCACACCAGCCCCACCCCATACCGCCCCGCGACCTCCGCGAGCCGCGGATCGACGCCTCCCCACGCGTCGTTCAGCAGATCCGCGCCGGCCTCGCACACGGCCTCGCCCACCTCGGCCCGCCAGGTGTCCACGCTGATGATCACGTCGGGGAAACGGCGCCGCACCTCCGCCACGAAGCCGACCGTCCGCCGCGCCTCCTCCGCCGCCGTCACCTCTTCGCCCGGCCCCGCCTTCACCCCGCCGATGTCGATGATGGCGGCACCCTCCGACACCGCCTGCTCGACGCGCGCGAGCGCCGGCTCGTCGCGGAAGGTGGCTCCCTGGTCGTAGAAGGAGTCCGGGGTCCGGTTCACGATCGCCATGATCACCGGCTCGTGCGTGTCGAACTCACGCCTGCCCAGCCTGAGCATCCGCTGTGACCTCACCGTGTGCGTCTCCCAGTACGTTCCTGTGCCCGGCCCGGCAATCAGCCCTGTATTCGGCCGCCTGCGACCATAACTGCCAGACTCGCATGGCACGATCGGACCCTGCCGCAATCGGCACAGGTACTTCGATCAACCCGATCAACCCGATCAACCCGATCAACCCGATCCGTCCGAATCCCGTGGGGACCCAGCGATGTTGATGTTCTTGTTCCTGGTCGTCGCGCTCGCCGTCGTGGTCACCGCGGTGACGCTGGCAGTGGTGGGCGGCGGCGAGAGCGCCGTTCTGCCGGAGGTCGCGCCCGAGCGGCTCCAGGACCTGCTGCCGCCCGACCGTCCCGTCGGCCGCGGCGATGTCGAGTCCCTCAGGTTCCCGGTCACGGCCCGCGGCTACCGCATGTCGGACGTCGACGACGCGCTCACCCGCCTCGGTGCCGAACTCGCCGAGCGGGACGCCCGTATCAACGACCTGGAGTCCGCGCTGGCCGGTGCCCAGGCCGCGCCGCGGGTCATCATGGACAAGCCGGTCGAGGGGAACGAGCAGTGAGTGACGCCGTCGGCGTGGCCCTGGCCGGCCCCGACGGCGCGCTGCGTTGCCCCTGGGCGCTGTCCACGGAGGACTACGTGGCGTACCACGACGAGGAGTGGGGCCGCCCGGTCCACGGCGACGACGCCCTCTTCGAGCGGCTCTCCCTGGAGGCCTTCCAGTCCGGCCTCTCCTGGATCACCATCCTGCGCCGCCGGGAAGGCTTCCGTACCGCCTTCGCCGACTTCAAGATCTCGTCCGTCGCGGTCTTCACGGACGCCGACCGCGAACGGCTCCTCGCCGACGCCGGCATCATCCGCAACCGCGCGAAGGTCGACGCGACGATCGCCAACGCGCGCGTGCTGACCGGGTGGGCCCCGGGGGAGCTGGACGAGCTGATCTGGTCCCACGCCCCGGACGCCGTCACCCGTCCGGTCCCCAGGACCCTGTCCGACGTCCCCGCGGTCACTCCGGAGTCGACGGCCCTGTCGAAGGCCCTGAAGAAGCGGGGCCTGCGCTTCGTGGGCCCGACGACGGCGTACGCGCTGATGCAGGCGTGCGGGTTGGTGGACGACCACCTGGAGACGTGCGCGGCGAGAAGCGCCCCGTGAGGGACGCCTCCGGCAGTGCTCCCGCCCCGGACTAACGGCCCAGGTACTTCGGCTTCTCCTTGTTGACGAACGCCTGCACCGCGATCGCGTGGTCCTCCGACGCGCCCGCGCGTGCCTGGAGTTCGTCCTCCTTCTCCAGCGTCTGGGCCAGGGTGTGGGTGAACCCGTAGGCCACGGCCTCCTTGAGGGCCGCGTAGGCCACCGTGGGGCCGTGGGCCAGGGCCCGTGCCGTCTTCTCGGCCTCGGCCCGCAGCTCCGCCGAGGGGACGACCCGGTTCGCGATGCCCAGCTCGTACGCCTCCTGCGCCTTGATGCTGCGCGGGAACAGGAGCAGGTCGGCGGCACGCCCGGGACCCACCACGCGCGGGAGAGTCCAGGAGACGCCCGAGTCGGCGGTCAGCGCCACGCCCGCGAACGACGTGTTGAAGGCCGCCGTGTCCGCGACGACCCGGTAGTCCGCGGCGAGCGCGAAGCCGAAACCGGCCCCGGCCGCGACGCCGTTCACGCCCGCCACCACCGGCTTGGGCATGCTCGTCAGAGCCCGCACGATGGGGTTGTAGTGCTCGCGGACCGTCGTCATGGTCTGGCCCGTGCCGGCCTCGCGGTCGGCGGCCAGCAGCCCGATGTGCTCCTTGAGGTCCTGGCCGACACAGAACGCCCGGTCACCGGCGGCGGTCAGCAGTACGGCCCGTACGGCGTCGTCCGTGGCCGCCGCCTGGACCGCCTCGCGGAGTGCGACCTTGGTCGCGATGCTCAGCGCGTTCATCGCCTCGGGGCGGTTCAGCGTGATCGTCGCCAGCCCGTCGTGCACCTCGTAGAGCACGGTGTCGGCCATGGGGGTCCCCTCCGGTGTCGCGGCTGCGTCGGCCTGCGTACTGATCAGTACGCAGTCGTCCCATGACAGCATGGCGGAGATCATGCGCCCAGGAGAGGACCGGTCATGTGACCTGCGTCAAAGAATTCCGGATCGGTCGTGGTCGGCCGAGAAGTGCGCGCGGCGGCGAAGTATCGCAGTCACATCGCCGAATTGAGTGGTTTTGATCGCGCGCGTTGCCCAAGCGATGCCGACTGATGTTGGTCATAGGGTCCTGAGATGCGGGATAATGGCTGGGAAGCAATGTGTTCGATGCCGGTGACGTGCCTCTCATTGGGGGAAGCGCGTGCCCTCCTAAGGGGCCGTCGGCGACGATGAGCTGGTTTCAGGAAGGGGAACGAGCATGGCGGCCATGAAGCCGCGGACGGGCGATGGCCCGCTCGAGGTGACAAAGGAGGGGCGGGGCATTGTCATGCGAGTTCCGCTCGAAGGCGGCGGTCGACTCGTCGTCGAGCTGACCCCTGACGAGGCCGACGCGCTGGGCGATGCCCTCAAGAAGGTCGTCGGCTGACGCGCGGACGCGTCCATACCCTTTCAGCTGCCCCGGCATCGTGAACGTACGGTGCCGGGGCACTGTTCTGCCGTCCGTTTCCGGCGTCCGTTCCGCCGTCCGTACGCTGCGGGCCGCAAGGGCTCAGCGCTTGACCGCGCACAGCAGGCCGTCGCCCACGGGCAGCAGGGACGGCACCAGTTCCTGGCTCTCGCGCACCGCGCGCAGCAGCTCCCGCAGTCGTATGACCTCGGTGGGCTGGGGCCCCGCGTCGACGGTCCTGCCGTTGGCGAACACGCCCTCGAAAACCACCAGGCCACCCGTACGGAGCAGACGCAACGATTCAGCTAGATAGTCGAGGCACTCCAGCCGGTCGCCGTCGCAGAAGACGAGGTCGTAGCCCGCGTCCGCGAGCCTGGGCAGCACGTCCAGGGCGCGGCCGGGGATGAAGCGGGCGCGGTTGCTGGCGAAGCCGGACGCCCGGAAGGCCTGGCGGGCGAACTGCTGGTGGTCCGGCTCGGGGTCGACGGTCGTCAGGACCCCGTCCGGGCGCATGCCCTGCAGGAGATACATCCCCGAGACGCCCGTCCCGGTCCCGATCTCCGCCACCGACTTCGCGTCCACCGAGGCGGCCAGCAGCCGTAGCGCGGCGCCCGTGCTGGGCGCCACTGAGCGCAGCCCTGCCTCGCGGGCCCGGTCACGGGCCCAGCGCAGTGCTTCGTCCTCGGCGACAAAGGCGTCGGCGAACGCCCAGCTCGTCTGCCGGTTGCCGGTAATGACCCTCTCCTGTCCCCGCGGTTGCCTGGGCGTGACTGTATCCGTTGCGCCCGGGAACCCGCTGATGGGACCAGTCGTTTAGAGGGGTGCGGGACGAGGTGGTGCGGAGCGGGACGACGACATGGGGGATCAGCGGATGGGCCGGCACACGGAGTACACGGTTAATACGGAGTCGGTGCAGGTGCTTGAGCGGCCGTGGGAGCCGGATCGGCGCACATCAATTTCTCAGAAAACCGCTTATCCGGAGCTAACGGGCGAGGTGGCTATGGTAGGGACTCCACTGGACACCGCCAGAGCCGACAGGGGAGGTGCGGCTGCACCTGTGGATCGGGGAGGAGCGCTGCGGCGCCTTCTCGGATCAGCGGGTAGGCCGAGATCCGTGAACAAGACTGCTGCTGACCCGAGCCATGCCGCTGACCGAGCCCAGACCGCGACCTTCTCCACCGACGCGGACGGGCAGGCGTGGACTCCGCCCTCGTGGGAGGAGATCGTCAGCACGCACAGCGGCCGCGTCTACCGCCTGGCATACCGCCTGACGGGCAACCAGCACGACGCCGAGGACCTCACGCAGGAGGTCTTCGTCCGCGTCTTCCGCTCGCTGTCGACGTACACGCCCGGCACCTTCGAGGGCTGGCTGCACCGCATCACTACCAACCTCTTCCTGGACATGGTCCGCCGCAAGCAGCGCATCCGCTTCGACGCCCTCGGCGACGACGCGGCCGAGCGCCTGCCCAGCCGTGAGCCGTCCCCGCAGCAGGTCTTCAACGACGCGCACTTCGACGCGGACGTCCAGCAGGCGCTGGACACGCTGGCGCCGGAGTTCCGCGCCGCCGTCGTCCTGTGCGACATCGAGGGACTGTCGTACGAGGAGATCGCCGCGACTCTCGGCGTGAAGCTCGGCACCGTCCGCTCCCGTATCCACCGAGGCCGCTCCCAGCTCCGCAAGGCCCTCGCGCACCGCTCTCCGGAGGCCCGTGCCGAGCGCCGCTTCGCGGTGCCACGGGTGGCCGCGCTGGGAGGAGGGGGCGCGACCGCGTGAGCGCATCACAGCCGTACTCTGCCTCTGCCGAGCGTCGCCTCGCCGAGCAGCATCTGGGAGACCGGCTCTCCGCCCTCGTGGACGGAGAACTCGGTCATGAGACGCGTGAACGCGTCCTGGCGCACCTGGCCACCTGCGCGAAGTGCAAGGCCGAGGCCGACGCACAGCGCCGTCTGAAGAACGTCTTCGCGGAGATGGCCCCGCCACCGCCCTCCGAGAGCTTCCTGGCCCGCCTCCAGGGCCTGCCCGGAGGAGGCGATTCCGACTCCGGCGACTCCCCGCTGGGCGGGGGAGGATTCACCGACGGACTCTCCGGATTCCCCGGCAGCCCAGGAATCGGCTCAGGAGCCTTCGGGGTGAGGGGGGAGGGGTTCGGATACGTTCCCGCCCGGCCCCACACCTCCGTACTCCCGCCCGCTCCGGGCCGGGGCTTCCGTATCCACGAGGTCGGGCGTCACTATGCCGACCGGTCGTCCTCGCGCGGCCTGCGGTTCGCGTTCGCCGCCGCCGGTGCGGTGTCGATCGCCGCCATCGCGCTGGGCGGGGTGTCGACGGGCGTTCCCGGTGACACGACGGACGCCCGGGGCACTTCCGGGGGCAGCAATGTGACGCCGATGCGTCCGCAGGGTGGTGGGACCTCGACGGCTCCTGACAGCCAGCGGCGCCGTTCGGTCGGTCCACTGTTCTCGCAGGGACTGGGGCAGGGGACGTTCGGACGGACGCCGGCGGCGCCGACGGAGGTGTCCGCGCCACTGCTGCCGGGCATCCCGGCACCCTCCTCAGGGGTCCGCGAGCGGGAGCGGGCGGCCATGCATCAGCTGACCGCGCCGGTCGTGGCCGCCGCCGCGGTGCTGTCCCCGCTCATACGCCCGCCGGCGTCCCCGGAGATCACCCTGACCTCCTGGTCGACGGCGCCCGAGACGGCGGTGCGGGGCCTGCTCACGACACCGGCGCCCGACGCGTCCCCCTCACCGTCCGCGTCCACGTCCCCGTCGGACACCGTCCGCTGACCCCACGAACCTGGTTGAATCCGAGGAGCGGACCGCGCATCGGCGGTCCGCTCAACGGCGGTCGGCGGAGCGGTGGTTCGCGCGACAGCGGCCCTCGGTAACCGCCGACGAGCCGTCAGGCGGGCCAGGTGTGGGGAGAGCATGGACGAGGGGAAGCCCGCGAAGGCCAACTGGTGGAACCGGCCCAGCGGGCAATCGGCGCCCGGTCAGGACGCTTCGACCTCCGGCCAGGAGGCTCCGGCCTCCGCTCCGGCTCCCGGTGAGGGAGAGTCCGGGGCGAGCTCGGCCGGAGCGGGAGCCGGAGCTGACTTCGGGGGTGACTTCCAACTCGAGCGGCCCCGAACGGTGCCCGATCCTGCCGAGGGTGGAGCCGAAGAGGACGCCGGTGAGGACGGGGACTTCGAACTGCCGCTGCCCATAGCGACGCCCGAGCCCGTACCGGCCGTCGAGGCGGACCCCGCGCCCCTGCACGACCCCGATCCCTACAGCACCCCGCCGTACGGCCATCCCGGCCCCTGGGCGCCCGCTCCGCCGGTCCAGCACCCCGTGGTGACCCCGGCGCACGGTACGGCCGTACCGGAGCCGCTGACGCCCACCGAAGACCCCTGGCGCCGCTACGACCCCTGGGCGCCCGTGGCCCCTTCCGCCCTCCAGCGGAACGGAGCCGCCTCCGTCGGCGGCCGACCGGGGGCGCGGAAGCGTGGGCTGGTCGCCGGGGCCTTGGTGCTCGCCCTGTTCTCCGGGGGCATCGGTGGCGCCGTCGGGACCTATCTGGAACGCCATGACGGCGACGGCGACCGCATTCAGCTGTCGCAGGCCGGGAGGGACGCCTCCGTCGGGCGGGCCCCGGACAGCGTGGCCGGGATCGCCGCGCGGGCGCTGCCCAGCGTGGTGACACTGCATGTGCGCGGCGGCGGCGCCGAAGGCACCGGAACGGGGTTCGTGCTCGACGGCCGGGGACACATCCTCACCAACAACCACGTCGTCGAGGCCGCCGGTGCGGACGGCAAGGTGACGGTGACGTTCAGCGGCGGCGAGAGTGCCGAGGCCGAGGTCGTCGGACGGGACAGCGGATACGACCTCGCCGTCGTCAGGGTGAGCGGCGTCGACGGGCTCCGGCCCGTGGTCCTCGGAAACTCCGACAACGTGGCGGTCGGCGATCCCGTCGTCGCCATCGGGGCCCCCTTCGACCTCGCCAACACCGTCACCTCCGGGATCATCAGCGCCAAGGAACGGCCCATCACCGCCGGGGGCGGGAGCGGGGACGGGAGCGACGTGTCGTACGTCGACGCGCTCCAGACCGACGCGTCCATCAACCCGGGCAACTCCGGCGGGCCGCTGCTCGACGCCGAGGCCAGAGTCGTCGGGATCAACTCCGCGATCCGTTCCGCCGACGGCGGTTCGGGGCTGGACGGCACACAGGCCGGTTCGATCGGGCTCGGGTTCGCCATCCCCGTCAACCAGGGCAAGCGCGTCGCCGAGGAACTGATCAACACCGGCAGGGCGACCCACCCCGTCATCGGCGTCACCCTCGACATGGACTACGACGGCGACGGCGCCCGCGTGGGCACGCAGGGCAACGACGGCGAGCCTCCGGTTACCAAGGGCGGCCCCGGCGACCGGGCGGGACTGCGAGCCGGCGACATCGTCACCGCGGTCGACGGCCGGCGCGTCCACTCCGGCGAGGAACTGATCGTCAGGATCCGCGCCCACCGCCCCGGCGACCGACTGGAACTGTCCCTGCTGCGCGGTGGCGGGCAACGGACGATCTCCCTCGTCCTGGGCTCCTCCGGCGGCAACTGACAGAAACGTCACAGGTGGCGGGCCCCTACCGGCTCCCACAAGGCAAACATCGCGGAAAACCGGTCGCGTACACCCATTCTTGGGCCCCCGGACGGTACCGGTGGGACGGGATGGCCGGGTACCTTGGATCCGGCCCGGACCACGGAAGACCGCGAAGACCGCACGGACCACCGAGGGCCGAGGACCGAGGACATCGCAAGGAGCTTCAGGTGTTCAATGACGTAGGACCGCTCGAACTGGTGACGCTCGTGCTGCTCGCCGTGCTCGTCTTCGGTCCGGAGAAGCTTCCGAAGATGATCCAGGACGTCACGCGCACCATTCGCAAGATCCGGGAGTTCTCGGAGGGCGCGAAGGAAGACATCCGCTCGGAGCTGGGCCCCGAGTTCAAGGACTTCGAGTTCGAGGACCTGAACCCCAAGACGTTCATCCGCAAGCACCTGGACAACGACGAGCTGGGGCTCAAGGAGATCCGCAACGGCTTCGACCTGAAGAAGGAGATGGCCGAGGTCACGGACGCGGTCCACGGCCGCGAGTCCGACACGTCGTCGTCCTCCTCGTCCTCGGGTTCCTCCACTTCGTCGGGTTCCTCCGGTGGCACCGTCGACATGACGAAGAAGCCCGAGCCGGACGAGCGCCCGCCCTTCGACGCGGACGCCACCTGACCGTCACAGGTCCGCACGTGACGTGTCTCATACTCCGACCGGGCCTCTGAGGGCCCGATCCGGACGTCTGCGTGGCCCGCGCGCCGGGCGCTTTCCCTGCTGCTCGGAGCGGTGTGGCTATGCTGCCGAGTTGTTGTGGGGCCGTTCATGGGCGAACAACGCCGCCCGCAGGGGGGCGGGCCGCTCCGGTCCGACGAGAACGAGGAGGCGTCCGGGTACATGGAGACGACAAGTCGGGTGGGCGCGCAGGCGCCGGCCGCGGAGGGCGGACAACAGGTCCCCTTCGCCCGGCGTACGGTCGACGGCTATCTGCTGGCGCCCTTCCCTTGGTACGGCCTCGACGAGGCCTTCACGGGACCGCGCTGGCTGATGCAGGTGGGTACGGCGGCCGACGGCGCCGTCGAGCACGGTTCGATCGGGCACGGCGACGAACCCTCCGTACGGCACGAGGCCATGGGGGATGACAAGGAGCGGTTCGCGGTGGTGGTCACCGTGGCCGCCAACCCCGTACGGCGCAGCGCGGACGGCACGGGGCTGCTGGAGGCCACCTCGGTCTCGTCGGCGGCCTGGCTGGCCGGTGTGGGGCTGCTGTCCTTCACCTGGCCCGGCCAGATGGACCACAGCCTGCGCGACGACTGGCTCGACCAGCAGACGGAGACGGCGTGGGTCCTCGCCGACGATCTCGGCGGCGACGACTGGTCCACCCTCTCCCTCCCGGTCGACGGGGTGCCTACGCCCTTCCACTACCGGGAGTCCGAGTTCGGCTGGGTCCTCGCCGGGTCGACCCAGGAGGGCGTGCACGTGGGCGCGTACGGGCGGGGGATGAGCGCGTACGGGCTGGGCTTCGCCGTGATCAAGGATATTGGCGTGTACGCGTGAGAGAGGGGCGCCGCCGTTTGTGTGCGGCGCCCTTTCGCCGTGGGGCATGAGGTCTTGTCGCGGGTGCTGCGCCGTTGTGGCTTGTCGCGCAGTTCCCCGCGCCACTCAAAGGCCCCTGCTGACGTCCGTTAGAACTTGTTCCTCGGGGTGATTCCCAGGGACATGCCCGACAGGCCTCGTGCCCTGCCGCCCAGCTTGCCCGCGATGGCGCGCAGCGCAGTGCCCGCCGGGGAGTCCGGGTCCGTCAGGACGACCGGCCTGCCGTCGTCGCCGCCCTCGCGCAGGCGGACGTCGATCGGGATGGAGCCGAGGACCGGGACCGTCGCCCCTGTCGTCCTCGTGAGGCCGTCCGCGACGCTCTGGCCGCCGCCCGTGCCGAAGATGTCGACCATGTCGCCGCAGTGCGGACAGGGCAGCCCCGCCATGTTCTCGACCACGCCGACGATCTTCTGGTGGGTCTGGACGGCGATGGCGCCCGCCCGCTCGGCCACCTCTGCCGCCGCCTGCTGAGGCGTCGTCACGACGAGGATCTCGGCGTTCGGGACCAGCTGGGCCACCGAGATCGCGATGTCGCCCGTGCCCGGCGGCAGGTCCAGCAGGAGCACGTCCAGGTCGCCCCAGTACACGTCCGACAGGAACTGCTGGAGGGCCCTGTGGAGCATCGGGCCGCGCCAGACGACCGGGGCGTTGCCCGGGGTGAACATGCCGATGGAGATGACCTTCACGCCGTGCGAGGACGGCGGCATGATCATGTTCTCGACCTGGGTCGGAAGCCCCTCGACGCCCAGCATGCGCGGCACGCTGTGGCCGTAGATGTCGGCGTCGACCACGCCCACCTTGAGACCGTCGGCCGCCATCGCCGCCGCCAGGTTGACGGTCACCGACGACTTGCCGACGCCGCCCTTGCCGGACGCGACCGCGTACACGCGGGTGAGGGAGCCCGGTTTCGCGAAGGGGACCTCGCGGTCGGCCTGGCCGCCGCGCAGGGCGGACGCCAGCTCCTTGCGCTGGTTGTCGCTCATGACGTCCAGCTCGACGTCGACGCGGGTGACACCCTCGACCCGCGAGACCGCCTCCGTCACGTTCTTCGTGATCGTGTCGCGCATCGGGCAGCCGGAGACCGTCAGGTACACGGCGACCGCGACCGCCCCGTCCGCGCCGATTGTCACCGACTTCACCATCCCCAGCTCGGTGATGGGTCGATGGATCTCGGGGTCGTTCACCGTCGCCAGTGCTTCACGCACCGCGTCTTCCGTAGCCATGACCCCGATGGTACGGGGCCGCACACGGCCCCCGGAAAGCCCGTCACCGGTCTTCTGTGTCACGCCCCCGCGGCCGTTCTGTCGGGAATGTGATCGTTTTGTCGGATTGGCGCCCACCCTCGTTCCGCTCCGCGCGCCGCTCGTCCAGCTCTTTGACCAGGTCCTGGAGCTCGGAGCGGATCCAGTCCCGGGTCGCGACCTCGCCGAGTCCGGCGCGCAGGGAGGCGACCTCGCGGGTCAGATACTCGGTGTCGGCGATCGACCGCTCGTTCTGCTTGCGGTCCTGTTCGAGGTTGACCTTGTCGCGGTCGTCCTGCCGGTTCTGCGCGAGCAGGATCAGCGGGGCCGCGTAGGAGGCCTGGAGCGACAGCGCGAAGGTCAGGAAGATGAACGGGTAGTGGTCGAAGCGCAGGTCGGCCGGCGCGGAGACGTTCCACACCACCCACACGACGATGACGACCGTCATCCAGACGATGAACCGCCCGGTGCCGAGAAAACGCGCGATGCGTTCGGACAGCCGCCCGAACGCCTCCGGGTCGTACTCGGGCAGCAGCCGACGCCTGGGCGCGCGCGGCTGGTCGAGACGCACCCGGGGGCGGGAGGCCGCCGTGGAGCCACCGGCAGCGCGCTCGCGGGTGCCGGGCTCACGCTCAGGAGTCATGACCACCCGCTCTCTCGGACTCGTTCTCGTCATCGCCGTAAGCGTCGTGATCGTCATCGTCATCGCTATCGGCGTTGATGTCGGTGTCGCCCTCGGCGAGGTGGAACTCCGTCTCCCGCCAGTCCTCGGGCAGCATGTGGTCGAGTACGTCGTCCACGGTCACCGCGCCGAGCAGCGATCCGCTTTCGTCGACCACCGGCGCCGCCACCATGTCGTACGTCGCGAAGAAACCGGCGACGACCGGCAGTTCGGCGTCCGGCGAGAGCGGTTGCAGGTCGTCGTCGACGAGCGAGCCGACCAGGGTGTACGGCGGGTCGCGCAGCAGCCGCTGGAAGTGGACGGCGCCCAGGTACTTGCCCGTCGGAGTCTCGTCCGGCGGACGGCACACGTACACCTGGGCGGCGAGCGCGGGGGAGAGGTCGGGGTTGCGGACCCGGGCCAGCGCGTCGGCGACGGTCGCGTCGGGGCGCAGCACGATCGGCTCGGTCGTCATCAGACCGCCCGCCGTGTCCTCCCGGTACGCCATCAGCCGGCGCATGTCGGCGGCGTCGGAGGGCTGCATCAGGTTCAGCAGCCGCTCCTGGTCGTCCTCGGGCAGCTCACCGAGCAGGTCGGCGGCGTCGTCCGGGTCCATCGCCTCCAGGACGTCGGCGGCACGCTCCTCCTTGAGCTTGCCGAGGATCTCGATCTGGTCGTCCTCGGGCAGCTCCTCGAGGACGTCGGCCAGCCGGTCGTCGTCGCGGGCGGCGGCGACTTCCGCGCGCCGCTTGGGGGAGAGATGGTGCAGGACGTTCGCCAGGTCGGCGGGGCGCAGCTGCTCGAAGGTGGCCAGGAGGCTCTCAGCGCCCTGCCCGTCCTCCTCCAGCGAGAACCCGGTGACGGCGGACCAGTCGACGGTCAGCGTCTCTCCGGTGTTGCGCCGGAAGGCTCCGCCGCGGCCCTTCTTCCGTACGAAGATCCGCTCGATCTCCCAGTCGCGGCGGGCCGGCAGCTGTCGTACCGCCACATCCAGGACGGTGACCTCCTCGCCGGTCTCGCCGAGGGTGACGCGCCGGTCGAGGAGTTCGCCGAGGACCAGCCGCTCGGTGGGGCGCTGCTCGAAGCGCCGGACATTCAGCACGCCCGTCGTGATCACCTGGCCGGACTCGATGCCGGTGACGCGGGTCATGGGCATGAACACGCGGCGCCGGGTGGTGAGTTCGACGACGAGGCCGAGCAGCCGGGGCGGACGGTTACCGACGCGCAGCATCGCGATGAGGTCGCGCACGCGGCCCACCTGGTCGCCGTTCGGGTCGAAGACGGCCATACCGGCGAGGTGCGAGACGAAGACACGGGATGAGCCTGCCGCCATGCCACGCCTCCTGCTTCGGTGCGCGCTGCGGGGAGCGCGTCGGATTGCGTCCGGGGGTTCCGAATTGCCTGCTCGGGTGCGCTTCAGGCTAGCCCGTCCGGTTCGGCCACGCCTTGGTGGGGGGTCCGGACGGACTGGCTCCGCCGGGGCCCGACGGCACCGGTACGCTGCCGTCCACACCACTCAGGACACTCGTACGAGAGGCAGCCCCACCTGTGTCTGCGATCCCCCGTGGCCGTACCCGCAGCGTCGGCCTGGTGAGCGCGATGTGCGCACTGCTCGTGACGGGAGCAGGGCTGACGGGCTGCGGCGCCGACCCGGACGAGGGCACGAACGGGGTCGGCAAGCTGCCCGCCGACAAAATCCAGACGAAGACCCGTACGGCAGCCGGGTCCGCCGACGCCGTACGCCTCTCCGGGACCGTGGTGACCAGCGGGACCACGTACACCCTCGACATGAGCCTCAAGGACGACGGCGGCACCGGCTCGGTCACCGCGAAGGGGTCGACGTTCCGGCTGCTGCGGGTCGGGGAGCACCTGTTCCTGAAGGCCGACGCCGCGTTCTGGAGCCACGAGGACGGCGGCAAGGGGAAGGGCGGCGAGTCGGACGCGGCAGCCGCAGCGAAGCTCGGGGGCCTCTTCGTGAAGGTGCCGACGGGCGACCCCTCGTACAAGAAGTTCAGCGGCTTCACCGACAAGGACGTGCTCCTCGACGGCCTGCTCACCCTGCACGGCAGCCTCGCCACGGACGGCCACCACAAGCAGTCGGGCGTCCGCACGATCCGCATCACCGGCGACAAGGGCGATGGCGGCACCTTGGACGTCTCCCTGGAAGGATCCCCGTACCCCCTGCGCCTGGTCCGCGCGGGCGGTGCGGGCACACTGCTGCTGAGCGACTGGGGCAAGGACTTCCCCCTGAAGGAACCGGCGAAGAACGAGACGGTCGACTACGGCCAGCAACTGCCGTCGTCCTGAGTCCTTCAGGGGCGCGGGGAACTGCGCGACCAGCCCCCACAGGCCCGCGGTGGAACGAACCACCTACCCCACAGACCGCCTGCGTTTCTTGAAAAGCAGCCGCGGCAACCCCGCCGGGATCGGTTCCCTGGTTGTCGCCGGGCTCGGCAGTGGAGGAGCCGACAGCGACCCGTCCGGCAGAGGGCGCGCAACCCCAGCGCGCGGCACCAACCGCACAACCCTGCATTCCCGCGCCCACCGATCCGTCATCGCCTCCCCGTCCGGCGCGTTCAACCGCTTCCCCTTCAGCTCGGCGACCGCGGCCTCCCACTCCGGGGAGCGCGGGGCCAGCTCCACGACCGTCGCCTGCCAGGTGACGAGTCGCCCGCCCTTGTCCTTGCTGCGGACGGTGACCTCCGCGTCGGCCCCCTCGATCAGGCCGGGCAACGGCTGCTCACCGGGCCCGTCGCCGACCAGGACGGCCGCCCCCTCGTGCCAGACGTGCCACATCGCACGAGCCGGGATGCCATGGCCGGCGACGTGCTGCGCCGGCACGCCGTTGCCCTTCACCCAGATGAGCCCGGACTTCTTGGTGGCCTCCTCGACGAGGGCCCGGTCGAGCAGCGTGTCAGTCATGGGCAGAAGGGTAGCGATGCCGTCCGCCACCCCGGTCGCCGTCAGAGCCAGCCGTTGCGCTTCAGCGTGCGGTGGATGCCCACACACATGCCCACCATGGCCGTCATGACCACGGGGTAGCCGAACTTCCAGTGCAGCTCCGGCATGTAGTCGAAGTTCATGCCGTAGACGCCGCACACCATCGTCGGTACGGCGATGATCGCCGCCCAGGACGTGATCTTCCGCATGTCCTCGTTCTGCGCGACGGACGCCTGCGCGAGGTTGGCCTGGAGGATCGAGTTGAGCAGCTCGTCGAAGCCGATCACCTGCTCCTGGACCCGGGCGAGGTGGTCGGCGACGTCACGGAAGTACTTCTGGATGTCGGGGTCGATCAGCCGCATGGGGCGCTCGCTCAGCAGCTGCATGGGCCGCAGGAGCGGCGAGACGGCCCGCTTGAACTCCAGGACCTCACGCTTGAGCTGGTAGATCCGGCCGGCGTCCGTGCCGCGCGGGGTGCCCTTGCGGCCCGGCGAGAACACCTCCGTCTCGACCTCGTCGATGTCGTCCTGCATGGCGTCCGCGACCGCGACATAGCCGTCGACGACGTGGTCGGCGATGGCGTGCAGCACGGCGGAGGGGCCCTTGGCGAGCAGCTCCGGGTCGTCCTGGAGGCGGTGGCGCAGCGCGCGCAGGGAGCCCTGGCCGCCGTGCCGGACGGTGATGAAGAAGTCCCGCCCGGTGAAGCACATCACCTCGCCGGTCTCCACGACCTCGCTGTTCGCGGTGAGTTCGGTGTGGTCGACGTAGTGGATGGTCTTGAAGACGGTGAAGAGCGTGTCGTCGTACCGCTCCAGCTTGGGCCGCTGGTGGGCCTGGATCGCGTCCTCGACGGCGAGCGGGTGGAGCCCGAACTCGCTGGCGATACCGGAGAACTCACCCTCCGTCGGCTCGTGCAGCCCGATCCACACGAAGCCGCCGTCGCGGCGCACCTTGCGCATCGCCTCGTGCGGGGTCAGCGCCTTCGGGGTCTCGACCCGGGCGCCGTCACGGTAGACGGCGCAGTCGACGACCGCGGAGGGCGTCGAGGGGTCACGGGTGGTGTCGTAGCCGCTGCCGTCCTTGCGCGGGGAGGGACGGGACGGGCGGACGGCGGCACGCAGGTTGTTGATCATCGACATTGGCAGGTTCCTTCGCTACAGGCAACGAAAGACCGCCGACAACGGTTGGAACTACCCGGAATGGGGACGTCCTGACTGAGGATGTTTGGCACGTCCACAAAGCGGGGAGCACCGCACCGTCGCGGTGGTGAGCTTCGCTACTGATTCAGAACTGACGCAGATCACATGGATCAGGCAAAACGAAACCAAGTGCTCTTCCGCGATGACGCGAATGCGAGAGGTGACAGCCAGCCGGAGAAGTCCGGAACAACTACATCAGCGGGCGGAAGAGCGGGTGCTACTGCACGGATGACTTCGATCCATTGCAGCCCCACCTCCTCCGGCCGGTCCCTCGTGAGGGACGATCCATTCCCCTTCAAGGGGAGCCCCCGAGGGGGAACTTCAGCGGTGCCGGGACTCGATCGCTACGCTCTGCGTGCTGCCCCGAACCCGGCCTAGGGTAACAGTCGCCTGAACTGTCAAGGTGCGCGTTTGCCCCTAACCGACGAGTTCTATGCTCGGCGCATGTCTGATGTTCTTCCTCTGGTCGAGGCCCGGCTGCGTACGACGCTGGGCGAACCGGACGCGCGCGCCGCGGTCACCTTCCTCGGTACGGACCGCGTCGAGGTGCTGCGTTTCCCCGGCCGGGACCAGGACGGGGAGATCGTCCGCTACGCCACCCTCGGCATGTCCGCGCTGCCGATGGCGGACCCCACCGCGGTGCTCGCCGACCCGGTGAAGGGGCCGCGCGCCGAACTGGTCATCTCCGTCCGGGCCGGCCTCGCCGACACCGACAAGGTGCTGCGACCGCTCGCGGTTCTCGCCGCGTCCCCGCAGGTCGAGGGTGTGATCGTGGCCCCCGGTGCCTCGCTCGACGTCGGGGAGCCGCTGTGGCCCGGCGCGCCCTTCACCTCGGTCCTGGTCGCGGAGCCGGGCGGCCTGGTCGAGGACCTGGAGCTCGACGAGCCCCTGGACCCGGTGCGTTTCCTGCCGCTGCTCCCGATGACCGCGAACGAGGCGGCCTGGAAGCGAGTCCACGGCGCCCAGGCCCTCCAGGAACGCTGGCTCACGAACGGGACGGACCTACGGGACCCCGCCCGCAGATCCGTCCCGCTGGACTGACCTCAGTACCCGCACCGGAGTGACCGATGTCACCAACGGGCGCCTGGCGAGCGCGAGTTGGCCACAGCTTGCGGCAGGCACACGGCCGCTGAGCGGCCTTGGCGAAGACCGGCGCGGTTTCCCCGGCCCCGGAAGGGGTGCGGGGCGGTGTCGACGTGCGGCTCCGCCGCGGGCGCGATCGGCGCCCACCGGCCCGCGGGTTGGTTGCCGTGATACCCGCGGAGCGCTCAGCTCGCGAAGACGGCGACACTGTCCTCGGTCGCGTGCCGCGTCTCCAGTTCCTCGGCCTCGTGAGTGAGGGACTTCCGCCGTACGACCACCACCACAGCGCCGAGCACAGCCGTGACCGCGGCGACCACGAACGGCATGTGGATGTCGCTCCACTCCTCGATCTTCGGCGCGAAGTACGGGGCCGCTGCCGCCGCGAACCAGCGCACGAAGTTGTAGCCGGCGCTCGCCACCGGGCGCGGCGCGTCCGAGACACCCAGCGCCAGCTCGGTGTAGACCGTGTTGTTCACGCCGATGAACGCGCCGGACAGGATCGTGCAGACGACGGCGGTGGTGTGGCTGCCGTAACCGAGGACCAGGACGTCGACGGCGAGCAGTACCAGTGAGCCGCCGAGCACCGTCAGTGAGCCGAACCGCCGCTGGAGGCGCGGTGCCACGAGCACGGAGGAGACGGCGAGCAGCAGACCCCAGGCGAAGAACACGGCCCCGGACTTGTAGGGAGTCATGTCGAGCACGAACGGGGTGAAGGCCAGCACGGTGAAGAACGTGTAGTTGTAGAAGAAGGAGGAGATGGCGGCGGAGGCCAGGCCGCCGTGGCCGAGCGCCTTGATCGGGTCGAGCAGCGAGGTCTTCCGGGCCAGCTTCGGCTGCTCCTTCAGGAACACCGTGATGCAGAGGAAGCCGACGGCCATCAGGAACGCGGTGCCGAAGAAGGGATAGCGCCAGCTGGCGTTGCCCAGCAGCGCGCCCAGCAGGGGGCCGCACGCCATACCGAGGCCCAGCGCGGATTCGTACAGCAGGATAGCCGCCGAGCTGCCGCCTGCCGCTGCCCCGACGATGACCGCGAGGGCCGTCGAGACGAAGAGCGCGTTGCCGAGGCCCCAGCCGGCCCGGAAGCCGACCAGTTCGGCGACCGAGCCCGAGGTGCCGGCCAGACCCGCGAAGACCACGACGAACGCGAGACCGAGCAGCAGGGTCTTCTTGCCGCCGATCCGGCTGGAGACGAAGCCGGTGACCAGCATCGCAACGGCGGTGATCAGGAAGTACGACGTGAAGAGCAGGGAGACCTGGCCGGCCGTGGCGTCCAGGCCCTTGGCGATGGACGGGAGGATCGGGTCGACGAGTCCGATGCCCATGAAGGCGACGACGGACGCGCCGGCGGTCGCCCAGACGGCCTTCGGCTGCCGGAGGAGTCCTTCCGTGCTTTCCGTACTGCTGTGCATGCCTGCTCCTTCTCCTTCACGACTCGCGGGTGCGACCTGCGAGGAGATCGTTGGTGTATGCACATAGTAAGTTAGCGCAGCTAATTAATGCAAGCTACATCTAAATCTGTCCGATGGGCGCCTGGTGGAGAGGTGGAAACCTGTCACTCCGGACGGGTGATCGTCCTTGACGGGAGGAAGGACGGGGAGGACCGTGGAGTTCTATGAGGGGCGAACCCAGTTGCCCGAAGTGTGGTGGCCGGGTCAGGGCTCCCGGACTCTTTGCCGACTCCTGGCAGTGCGATGTGCACGGGACGGTGCATCCGCTGCAGCCTGTGATCCCGCCCAGCGTCGAGGCCCTCGGTGTCGTGGTGCACCGCACGCAGGTACCGGTGTGGATGCCGTGGCCGCTGCCGGTCGGCTGGCTGTTCACGGGCGTGGGCTGCGCGGGCGACGACCGCAGCGGCGGCCGTGCGACGGCGGTGGCCTGCACGGGTCCCGGTCCGCTCGGTGGCATGGGTGAGCTGATCCTGGTCGCCGAGGAGCTCGGTGTCGGCCTCGGTGCGCGGTACGCGGGCATCGACGGGCCCGATCCGGGGCCGTACATGAACGTCGAGAAGCCTGCCGAGGCCAAGGTGCTGGCGGCTGGGCGGCCGACTCCGCTGTGGCATGTCACGGGTGGGCCCGACGACCGTGCGGTGTTCGCGGGTGAGGCGCTCGGGTTGTGGTTGTGGGCGGTGGTGTGGCCCGAGCAGTCCGGGTTGCTGATGTACGACGAGCTGGTGCTCACGGATCTGCGGGACGCGGGGGCCGAGCTGGAGTTGGTGCCTTGTGGGGCGTTGTCGCCCCGGTTGCTCCAGCCGTAGCGCTCTGCTGGGTCGGGGGTGTGCGGTTCGTTGTTGTGTGCGGGGCCGTGGGGGCTGGTCGCGCAGTTCCCCGCGCCCCTTGTGGGGCCGCGACTGTAAGGGGCGTTTGGAATGTTCAGGTGTGACGGGCGAGGCTGGAGGCCCGTTATGCTTGGCGCGTCTTGTTCGTCCCCGTTCCCGTTCCCGTCGTCGCCTGGAGTCCGCACCGTGCGCATCGATCTGCACTGCCACTCCACCGCCTCCGACGGTACGGACACGCCCGCCGAGCTGGTGCGCAACGCCGCTGCGGCCGGGCTCGACGTTGTCGCGCTGACCGATCACGACACGACCCGTGGGTACGCCGAGGCGATCGCCGCGTTGCCCGCCGGGCTCACGCTGGTCACCGGGGCCGAACTGTCCTGCCGGCTCGACGGGGTCAGCATGCACATCCTGGCCTACCTGTTCGACCCCGAGGAGCCCGCGCTGTTCGCCGAGCGCGAGCTGGTCCGGGACGACCGGGTGCCGAGGGCCCAGGGGATGGTGGCCAAGCTCCGGGAAATGGGCGTGCCCATCACCTGGGAGCGGGTCGCGCGGATCGCCGGTGACGGATCCGTGGGCCGACCCCATGTCGCCACCGCGCTGGTCGAGCTGGGCGTCGTACCGACCGTGAACGACGCCTTCACCGGGGACTGGCTGGCCGACGGCGCCCGGGCCTACGTACCGAAGCACGAGACCGACCCCTTCGAGGCGCTGCGGCTGATCAAGGGGGCCGGCGGAGTGGCCGTGTTCGCGCACCCGGCCGCGAGCAAGCGGGGGCGGACCGTTCCGGAGTCCGCGATCGCGGAGCTGGCCGCCGCAGGGCTCGACGGCATCGAGGTCGACCACATGGACCACGAACCGGCGACCCGGGCACGCCTTCGCGGCCTCGCGGCGGAGCTGGGGCTGCTGGGCACCGGCTCCTCCGACTACCACGGCAGTCGCAAGACCTGTGTCCTCGGGGAGTACACGACAGACCCCGAGGTGTACGGCGAGATCACGCGGCGGGCCACCGGGGCGTTCCCGGTGCCGGGGACCGGCGGAGTCTGAGGCCTCGGTTCAGGCCCCTCCCCGCTCGTCCTCCGCCCTTCCCCGTATCTACGCAAGGCTCGCTCACCCATGTTCGACGTCGCTGTCTTCGGTTCGCTCTTTCTCACCCTCTTCGTGATCATGGATCCCCCGGGGATCACCCCGATCTTTCTCGCCCTCACTGCCGGTCGCCCGGCCCGTGTCCAGAAGCGGATGGCGTTCCAGGCGGTCTGTGTGGCCGGCGGTGTGATCACCGTGTTCGGGCTGCTCGGGCACCAGATCCTGGACTATCTGCACGTCTCCGTGCCCGCCCTGATGATCGCCGGCGGACTGCTGCTCCTGCTGATCGCCCTCGACCTGCTCACCGGCAAGACGGACGAGCCCAAGCAGACCAAGGACGTGAACGTCGCCCTCGTACCGCTCGGCATGCCCCTGCTCGCCGGGCCCGGTGCGATCGTCTCGGTCATCCTGGCCGTGCAGAAGGCGGACGGCGTGGCCATGCAGGTGTCGGTGTGGGCGGCGATCCTGGCCGTCCACGTCGTGCTGTGGGTGGTCATGCGGTACTCGCTGCTGATCATCCGCGTCATCAAGGACGGCGGTGTGGTCCTGGTGACCCGGCTCGCGGGGATGATGCTGTCCGCGATCGCCGTGCAGCAGATCATCAACGGCGTCACCCAGGTGATCCGGCAGAGCTGACGGCTGTGGCTCACGCGCGGGGCTCACGCGCAGGGCTTGCGTGAGGGCACATAAGCAGAACCCCCGTACGGCATCGATGCCGTACGGGGGTTCTGAAGTCTGCTCGTCGTGGGCGAGCGTCGTCCGCGCGTTATGAGGCCGAGGTGTCGGCCGGGCGGATCCAGAGACGCTGCCCTATCGAGGCTGCTTGCTGCACGATCCGGTTGACGGAGGCGGCGTCCACGACCGTACTGTCCACGGGGGTCCCGTCGACGTCGTCAAGACGCATGATTTCGAAGCGCATGGGCTTCTCCCTTCGTCTGGTCATCCTCCTGAGGAGAACTACTTGGTTACGTATCTAGTCAACTACCCGCATGTTACAAACATTCCCTACGCTAAGGAAATTTTTCGCGCGTCTAACTACCGCCCTGTTAACGAGGGTGTGCGGAAGGTTGCGCAGGAGACTGACCGGGGCCGGTTGTGTTCGAAGCGTGACCGCCGAGACAATGGAGGTATATGAACAACGACGACCTCGCGGAGCTGAGCGCCCGCATCGACCGCACGAACGAACTGCTCCACCGCATGCTTGCCGAGGTGGCGAAGACACCCTCGACACATGCGATCTTCGTCGACGCGGGGTATCTGTACGCGGCGGCGGGACGGCTCGTCGCCGGAACCGAGGACCGCCGCTCCTACGAGCTGGACGCGGAAGGCCTCATCGAAGCGCTCATCGACAAGGCTCGCACGATCTTCGCGGACAGCCGGCTGCTGCGGGTCTACTGGTACGACGGTGCCAGGCGCCGCATCCACACCATCGAGCAGCAGTCCATCGCGGAACTCCCCGATGTGAAGGTCCGCCTGGGCAACCTCAACGCCAACAACCAGCAGAAGGGCGTCGACTCCCTGATCCGTTCCGACCTGGAGTCGCTGGCCCGGCATCGTGCGATCAACGACGCCGCGCTCATCGGCGGCGACGAGGACCTGGTGTCGGCGGTCGAGGCCGCGCAGGGGTACGGGGCACGCGTCCACCTGTGGGGCATCGAGGCGCCCGAGGGCCGCAACCAGGCCGAGCCCCTGCTCTGGGAGGTCGACAGCCAGCGCACGTTCGACCTCGACTTCTTCAAGCCGTACGTCGCCCGGCGCACGGCCGCGTCCTACGAGTCGTCGTCGGGGACACGCCCCACGCGCGAGGACGTGCGGTTCGTGGGCGCGCAGATCGCGGCGAAGTGGCTGGCCGCGCGGGGGCGCGAGGCACTGGTCGAGCTGCTGCCCGGGCATCCGTATCTGCCCGGCTCCGTCGACCAGGACCTGCTGGTGGAGGCGGAGGGGCTGCTCCAGTACTCGCTGCGCGGACAGGCCGAGCTGCGGCGGGCGCTGCGGGACGGCTTCTGGGAGCACCTGCAGACGCAGTACTGACAGACGCGGTACTGACAGACGCGGTACTGAACAGATCGGTAAGCGAGTCGGTACGCGAGTCAGTGCGCGAGGGTGTCCCAGAAGTCGCCCAGGGCGCGGGCCGTCTCCAGTGGGCGGTCCGTGTTGGGGGAGTGCTCGGCTCCCGCGATGACGGTCCGGTGCGCGCGCAGTCGTACGGCCATGTCGTCGAGGAGGGGGACGGCCCAGGTGCCGTCCTCCGCGCCGGACAGCACGTGGAAGGGCATCGGTACGGTGGCGAGTTCCGCCACGCGGTCCGGCTCGGAGCGCAACTGGCGCCCGGTGGCCACGAGTTGGGCCGGGCTGGTGCCCATCCAGCGGCGGCGCAGGTCCTCGCGGTCGTCGAGTCCGGTGTCCAGGGCGTCCACCGGGTCGAGGTCGCCGCCGCCGGCCTGCGGGTCGTCCATGGCCTGGATGGCCTCCCAGACGGCGGCCATGCTCATCACGGCGAGTGCGTCCCGCAGCAGTTTCGCGCGCTGCTGCTGGGCCTCGGAGATCTCGGCGGGGCCCGAGGAGATGAGGGTCAGCGACAGGAACGGGGAGTGGTCCAGCAGGACGGCGGCCCGGGCGACCTGGCCACCGAGCGAGTGCCCCACGAGGTGTACGGGGGCGCCGACGGCCGCCGCCTGAGCGAGCACGTCCTGTGCCAACTCGGCCTGTGCGTAAGCCGATTCGTCGTCCCGGGGGCCGGGTGACTCGAACTGCCCGCGCCCGTCGACGGCGACGGTACGGTACCCGCGCGCGGCCAGCGGCTCGTGCGTCGAGATGAAGTCCTCCTTGCTGCCGGTGAACCCGGGCAGCAGCAGAACGGTCCCCTTCGGCTCGACGCCGACCGCCACGGAGGCATCGATGACGGCGAACTCACCACGCGCGGTACGCAGGGCGTACGCATGGGCACCGGGGGGCGGGGCGAAGGTCGAAGGCCTGCTCATGTGCCGAGGTTATCCGGCGCACCTGAGAGGGAGGGCGTCGGCTCGGGCGGGAGAGTGGTGTGGGGGGCGTCCCTCGCCGGTGGTGGAGTACCGCCATGCCCGACGTCTCCGGCCTGCTCCGCTCTGGCAGGCCCCCGGGGAACGCCGACGGTCTGGCCGTCCCGGGGCGGGTGACGGGCGGGGCGTGCCCATGCGCAGCGTCTTCCGGCACAGCCGCTCGGGCAGGCTCCAGGGGAACGCCGACGGCCCGGCCACCTGGTGGGGTGGGCCGGGCCGTCTGGGTGTGGCCGGTGGTGCTGAGGGCCGGGGCCCTCGAGGTGGTCAGGCCTCCACGGAGTCCGTGACCGGGGCGCTGACCGTGGCCTTGCGGGTGGCGCGGCGCCTGGGCTTCGCCTCGGCGGCCTCCGGAGCCGTCTCTACTACAACCGCCGGTTCGGCGGCCTTGCGGGCCGTCCGGCGACGCGGCTTGGCCTCAGCCTCGTCCGCCGCCTGGGCGGGGATGTCGGCGACGACCTCGACCGCCTTGCGTGCCGTGCGGCGGCGGGGCTTGGCCTCGGTCGCCTCGGCGGTGTCGACGGCTGCTTCCGCGGCCGGTGCGGCTGCGGTCGCCTTGCGAGTGGCGGTCCGGCGCGCCGGCTTGGCCTCGACGGTGTCGACAACGGCCTCCACGGCCGTCGCCGTCGCCTTGCGGGCCGTGCGCCGCGGCTTCGGCTCGGTGGCCTCCGACTCGGCGACCACCGGGGCCTCAGCGGCCTTACGGGTCACCCGGCGGCGGGGCTTGGCCTCGACGCCTTCGGCGGTGTCCACGGCGGCTTCCGCGGCCGGTGCCGTCGCCTTGCGAGTCGCACGGCGCTTCGGCTCCGGGGTCTCGGCCGACGTCGGCTGGGCCGGGATGTCCGTCGTCTCCGTCACGACTGCCGGTTCGGCGGCCTTGCGGACGCGGCGACGCGGCTTCGCCTCGACCGCCTCGGCGGTGTCGAGAGCCGCCTCGGCGGCCGGGGCGGCTGCGGTCGCTGTCGTGGCCTTGCGGGTCGCCCGACGCGGCTTGACCTCGGTCGCCTCGGCCGTTTCCACGGCGGCAACCGCGGCCTTGCGCGTCCGGCGGGGCTTCGTGGCCTCGGCCACCGGAGACTCCGGGGTGGCCTCGACCACGGCCACGACAGGCTCGGCGGCCTTGCGTGCCGTGCGGCGGCGGGGCTTGGCCTCGGTCGCCTCGGCGGTGTCGACGGCTGCTTCCGCGGCCGGTGCGGCTGCGGTCGCCTTGCGGGTGGCGGTCCGGCGCGCGGGCTTGGCCTCGACACCCTCCGCCGTGTCCACGACGGCTTCGGCAGTCACCGGCGCGGCCGTTGCCGTGACCGTGCGGGGCGCACGGCGCGGCTTGGTCTCTGTGACTACCGGGGCCTCGACGGTGTCGACGACCGGCTCCGCCGCCTTGCGGGTACGGCGACGACGCGGCTGCTCCTCCGGGGCCTCGGCCGCGGGGACGGCCGGCGCCTCGACCGGGACGACCTCGACCGGGGTGACCGGTGCGGGCTCCGCGGTCCTGCGGGTGCGGCGGCGGCGCGACCTCTCCGTGGCCTCGGGGGCCGGGTCCTGCACCGGCGC
>NZ_JAAGLT010000033.1 GCF_010548275.1 Streptomyces sp. SID12488 | reverse complement strand
CGGCCCGAGGTCCGCCCGGTCGCGACCCGCGCCTCCAGCAGCACCAGCCGGGCGTGCACCTCCCACCAGCTGCGCCGCTGCCCGGCGAACAGGCGTACGGCCACGGCCGCGCGGGCGATCGCGGTGTGCGGATCGTCCGCGAGCCGGGCGGCCTTCGCGGCCGTCAGCAGCAGCTCCGCCTTGCGGGTGCTCTGCCCGCCGATGCCGTCGAGCACACCGAGCGCCGCGTCGGCCTCCGCGACCGCCTCGCGGGCCAGCCCGGCGGCCATCAGCACTTCGCAGCGGCGGATGTAGAACATGAAGATCGGCGTGCCCAGCCGGTCGTACCGCTCGGCCGCCTCGTCGAACAGGCGCAGCGCCGCCGGGATGTCACCCGCCCGGTACGCGGCCAGCGCCCGGCTCTCCACGACGTCGGCTTTGTCGTGTTCCTGGCCGGTGGTGTCCCACAGTTCTTCGGCGGCGGTGAAGTCGGCGTCGGCCCGCTCGGGCCGGCCGAGCGCCAGATGCACGGTGGCCCGCAGGGTCAGCGCCCGCGCCGTCCAGATGGTGTCGTCCGCCTGCCGCAGCACGGGAATGGCCCGCCGTACGTCCTCCAGCGCCTCGCGATGATGCCCCAGCACCCACCACGCGTACGCCCGCCGGTACAGCACGCGCGCGCGGGTATGCCCCGTACCCCGGTCGACGCCCTGCTCGAACGCCTCCAGGCCCTGCCGGGTACGGCCCGCGTGGACCAGTGCCACGCCGAGTGTGCCGAGGACGTCCGCCTCGCGCTCCGCCGACCCGGCGTCCGCCGCGAGATCGCGGGCGCGCCGCAGGTGACGCAGGGCGACACGCATGTCGCCGAAGTCCCGCTGCCACAGACCGATCACCTGGTGGGCGACCGAGGCGTGCAACGGTGTCGGATCGCTGCCGAGAACGTTCTCCGCGCGCGCGAGGGCGTCCTTCGGGCGGGCGAACACCATCGGCAGTAGTTCGAGAACCGTGTCGCTTCCCGCTGTCACCCAACGGATGGTAGTGCTCCGCGCCCCGTGTCACACAGGTTTGGCCATGGATAACTCGCTGTCCATCCCTGATCGATCCCTGTATCAACGAACGTGTTGCGGCCCCTGTATCACGCGGCCGTGCGGTGGCTCTCAATAGAGGCAACAGGGGATCGGTTCAAGGGGGGACATTCCATGGCACCTCAGCGTTTCCAGGAGCAGTTCGACCAGATCCAGCGCTCCATGCCCGGCGTCGAACTGGCGATGGGGCCGGACGACGCCGCCGAGTTCATCTACGAGAAGGGCGTCGTCCTCGCCCGCGACGGCGAGGAGGCGCGGATCGTCGAGGACGCCGTGCGCGCGCACTTCACCGCGTCCGCCGGCCTGATCGCCGACGACGTGCGCCGGGCGAGCCCGGAGACCAACCGGTCGGGCATCACCCGGATCCGGGTCGGCGACCCGGCCGAGGGCGACCGGCGTGGCGACCGCGCGGTGGCGGGCGCGCTGCGCGCGCTCAGGCAGACGGAGGGCAACGCGGGGCGCCGTCTGGTCAGCCGCAACCACGTGGTGCACATCGCCCCCGTCAACGCCTGCCCCGGCGACGAGCCCGTGCCCGTCCCGTACACCGCGGGACCCAACCCGGCGGTGGCGGAGAGCGGTTACGACGCGGACAGCGCCGTCGGCGTCCTGGTCATCGACACCGGCCTCATGAACGACTACGCGTCCTACCCGGCGATGGCCCACGTCCAGGGCGACCCCCAGATCGACGAGTGCGACGCGAACGGAGTGCTCCAGCAGTACGCGGGGCACGGCACGTTCATCTCGGGGCTCGTCGCGGCCGTCGCCCCCAACACGGACATCGTCTCCCGCAACACCCTCAACGACGCCGGCGCGATCCTGGAGTCCGAGTTCGGCGACAAGCTCTTCGAAGCCGTCGAGCGTGACGGCTGGCCGGCCATCATCAGCCTGTCCGCGGGCACGTCGAACGGCAGCACGGAAGGCCTGCTCGGCCTCGCCGCGTTCATGGAGGCCTTGCGCGAGCAGCCGCGCACCCTGCTGGTCGCCGCCGCGGGCAACAACGCCAGCGCCACCCCCTTCTGGCCCGCCGCCTACGCCGACAAGCCCGAGTACGCCCAGTCGGTGATCTCCGTCGGCGCCCTGCGCAGCGACGGCGAGTTCGGCGCCTGCTTCACCAACCACGGCGCGTGGGTGAAGGTCTACGCCCCCGGCGAGCGTCTCACCGGCGCGCTCACCGGATTCCAGGCCCCGGTGCCGTACATCTACCAGCACAGCACGTACGGCACCTGCCGCCACCACTTCACCTACGCCTGCACCTGCCAGGACCCCCAGCACCTCGGGGTGCTCTCGGGGGACCACGAGACGACCTCGGGCACCCCGGACCAGGTGGTGTTCGAGGGGTTCGCGCAGTGGAGCGGCACCTCGTTCGCCACCCCGGTGGTCGCCGCGATGATCGCCGCCCACATGACCGCCCACAAGGAGGCCGACCCGCGTGTCGCCCGGCAACAACTCCTCGCGGCGAACACCGAGTTCGCGGAGGTCCGGGGCGCGGTCGTACCCGCGCTGATCCCGCCCACCTGGAGCCCGGTGCCGGTCGTGAACATCCCGCCCGCCATATGAGGTCAACAGGCCTCCGCACAAGGACAAATCGAGTGAGGACCATGCGCAGGACGAGTGGAGCACCCCCTTCCACGGCGTACGATGACTGGCCGTACACGAGGGGTGGGGACGTGGACCGAGCTGCGGTCGGCGCGTTGGTCCAGTCCGCCGTCGACGGCGACGCGGCGGGCTGGAAAGCGCTGGTGGAGGGGCTGAGCCCACTGGTGTGGTCGGTGGCGCGCGCCCACCGGCTGTCCGACGCGGACGCGCACGAGGTGTACTCGACCGTCTGGTTCCGCTTCGCCCAGCACCTGGGCCGTATCCGTGAACCGGAGAAGGCCGGTTCGTGGCTCGCGAGCACCGCACGGCACGAGTGCCTCAAGGTCATCAAGAGCAGCCACCGGATGACACCGACGGACGACGCCCAGCTGCTCGACCGGATCAGCGACGACCGTACGCCCGAGCAGCGGGTGATCGAGTCCGAGGAGGCATCCGCCGAGGCGGAGCGCATCCGGCAGTTATGGCAGGAGTTCGAGGAACTCGGCGCCCGCTGCAGGCAGTTGCTGCGCATCCTGATGGCCACGCCGCCACCGAGCTACCAGGAGATCTCCGCCGGCCTCGGCATCGCGGTCGGCAGCATCGGCCCCCTGCGCCAGCGCTGCCTGCGCCGGCTGCGGGTACGGCTCGCCGCCCGGGGGGTGCTGTGAACAACGCGCACGACAACGACGGTTCACCCCGCGATCCCCGAGTTCCCCACGACTCCGACGACAGGGACGACACGTCCGAGATGAACGGCACCGAGGGTACTGACGGCACGGACGGCTTCGACGACGAACTGGACGCCGAACCAACTGACTTGGCGGAGTCAGAGGGCGACGACTCGCTGGACAACGACCTCCTGGAAGAGACGCTTCGCCAGGCCGCCGCGATCATGGATCCGGTTCCGGCGCAGCTTCAGCAGACCGCCGTGGAGGCCTACGCCCTGTACTCGCTCGACACCCGACTGGCCGAGCTGACCTTCGACTCGCTCGTCCACGGCATCCCCGTCAGAGGCGCTGAGGACCCACCCCGCATGCTGACCTTCCACACGGATGAACTGACGGTCGACATCGAGGTGACACCGCAGGGTCTGATGGGGCAGGTGCTGCCGCCGCAGGAGGCCAGGATCGAGGTGCTGAGCGGTCCGCAGCTCGCCTCGCCGCCCACCCTCTCCGCCGACGACATGGGCCGCTTCGCCGGTGACCTGCACGTCAGCGGCCCGTTCGCGCTCCGGCTGCGGACGGACGCGGAGGTCGTCATGACGGAGTGGCTCCGCGTCTGACGCGACGCACGGCTGCCGGGGGCGGATCCGCTGCGGACCCGCCCCCGAACGCCGCCGTCAACTCACCGCCACCAGCGGGTAGTGGCAGGCGACCGCACTCCCCGCCGCCGCCCTGACCAGCCGGGGCCGCTCCACCGCGCACACCTCCCGCGCGTACGGACACCGCGTGTGGAAGGTGCAACCGGCCGGTTTGGCCACCGGGTTGGGCACGTCCCCGGTGAGCACGATCCGCTCCCGGCGCGGCGCGTCCGGGGCGCCGGTCCCGTCGTCGATCTCCGGGACCGCTGACATCAGCGCCTCGGTGTAGGGGTGCGCGGGAGCCCCGTACAGCGTCTCCGTGTCGGCGAGTTCGACGATCTCACCGAGATACATGACCGCGATCCGGTCCGAGACATGACGGACCACGCCGAGGTCGTGCGCGATGAAGACGTACGTCAGCCCGAACTCGTCCTGGAGATCGGCGAACAGGTTCAGCACCTGCGCCTGGATCGACACATCGAGCGCGGACACCGGTTCGTCGGCCACGATCAGCTTCGGGGAGGTCGCCAACGCCCGGGCGATACCGATGCGTTGACGCTGGCCGCCGGAGAACTCGTGCGGGTACCGGTCCAGATGGGCCGCCGCCAGCCCCACCACGTCGAACAGTTCGGCCACCCGGCGCCGGACGGCGGCGGCATCCCCGTACCGGTGGATGAGCAGTGGCTCGGCGACGATGTCCCCGGCGCGGCGGCGCGGGTTCAGGGAGGCCTGCGGATCCTGGAAGACGAGCTGCATCCCCGGTCGTACGGGACGCAGCCGGCGCGCGGACAGCGTGGTGATGTCCTGCCCGTCGAACTCGACCCGCCCGCCCGTGATGTCGGTGAGCCGAACCAGACAGCGGCCGAGCGTCGACTTGCCGCAGCCGGACTCGCCGACGATGCCGAGGGTCTCACCCCCGCGCACCTCCAGCGAGACCCCGTCCACGGCCCGCAGCACCTTGCGGCGCCGGGTGAGGGAGTCGCCGCGCAGGGGGTAGTGCTTGGTGACGTCGGTGGCGCGCAACAGCACGTCGGCGTCACCGGTTCCGGTCTGCGGGTCCGTGGTCACGGCGCCGCCTTTCTGTCGTCCGGTGTCGAGTGCGCCGTACGGGCGGATGCGCGCCCCTCGCCCGGCAGCCAGCAGGCGTCGAGGTGTCCCGACTCGCCGCTCAGTTCCGGGAGTTCGTCGCACAGGTCGTGCCGCGCCGGGCAGCGCGGCGCGAACGCGCACCCCTCCGGCAGACTGTCCGGCGACACGGGCAGGCCCGCGATGGTGGGCAGCCGGCGCAGCCGCGGCCCGCCGACCCGGGGCACCGAGTCGAGCAGCCCCCAGGTGTACGGATGCCGGGGGCCGTGGAACACGGCCTGGCGCGGGCCCTCCTCGGCCGCCCGCCCGCCGTACATGACGAGCACCCGGTCGGCGATCTCGGACACCACACCCATGTCGTGCGTGATGAGCACGACCGCCGAACCACGCGCGTTCAACTCCCGCATCAGGTCGAGGATCTGGGCCTGGATCGTCACATCGAGCGCGGTGGTCGGCTCGTCGGCGATCAGCAGCGCCGGACCACAGGCGAGGGCCATCGCGATGACCGCCCGCTGCCGCATACCGCCCGAGAACTCGTGCGGGTAGGCGTGGACGCGCGAACCGGCGTCCGGGATGCCCACGTCCGACAGCAGCCCGACGGCCCGCGCGAGCGCTTCCTTCCTGGACACCTTCTCGTGAGCCCGGATCTGCTCGGCGATCTGCCAGCCGACCGTGTAGACCGGCGTCAGCGCGGTCATCGGGTCCTGGAAGACCATCGAGATCTCCCGGCCGCGCACCGACCGCATCTCCTTGTCGGGGAGAGTCAGCAAGTCCCGCCCGCGGAAGAGGACTTTGCCTGTCACGGTGACGTTCGGGCTGGTCAGCAGCCGCAGCACGGCCAGCATCGAGACGCTCTTGCCGGAGCCCGACTCGCCGACCACGCCCAGGATCTCGCCGGGGGCGACCGAGAAGGAGAGCCCGTCGACGGCCGTGACCGTGCCGGTGCGGGTACGGAAGGCGATCCGTAGATCCCGTACATCGAGAAGAGGTTCAGGGAGAATGGGCTCAGGCATGGCGGGCCCTCGGATCGAGTCGCGCGTACAGGATGTCGACCAGGGCGTTGGCGAGGACCACGAAGAACGCCGCGTACATGACCGTCCCCATGATCACGGGCAGGTCCAGGTTCTGCAGCGCGTCGAAGGTGAGCTTGCCGACGCCGGGCAGGCCGAAGACGACCTCGGTGAGCAGGGCCGCGCCGCCCACCAGCGCGCCGAAGTCCAGGCCGAACAGCGACACGATCGGGATGAGCGAGCAGCGCAGCGCGTGCCGGACGAGGATCCGACGCTCGGACAGCCCCTTGGCCCGAGCGGTGCGTACGTAGTCCTCGCCGAGCGCGCTGACGACCTCGCCGCGCAGCAGCCGGGCGTAGATACCGGCGTACAGCAGTGCCAGCGTCAGCCACGGGAAGAGCAGGTGCAGCGCCCACTGACCGGGATCCTTGCCCAGCTCGACGTAGCCAGGCGGCGGCACCCAGGAGAACACCGAGTCGTGCAGACGCTTCTGGGTGAGGAGGTTGACGACCTCGCCGAGCCAGTAGGCGGGCAGTGAGACGCCGACCACCCCGACCAGCATGATCAGCGGGTCGGCGGCGGTGCCGCGCAGTGCGGCGGCCACCGTGCCCATGAGGATGCCGACCGTCATCCAGATGACCGCCGCCCCGATCACCAGCGACAGCGTCACCGGCATGGCCTGCACGATCTGCGGGATGACCTTCGAGCCGCGGTTGACGAACGACTCCAGGTCCCGGTCGATCAACAGGTGCCGCATCATCAGCAGATAGCGGACGGGCAGCGGCCGGTCGAGGCCGAAGGAGTGCCGTACCTGGGCGAGGGTGGCCGGGTCGGCGTTGCGGCCCGCGATCCGGGCGGCGGGGTCGACTCCCGGGGTGGCGAAGAAGATCAGGAACACCAGCACACTGATCGCGAACATCACCAGCAGCGCGGAGAGGAAGCGCCGGAGCGCGAAGTACAGCATCGGATCACATCCCTCCGCGCAGTCGGGCGTTCGGGTCGAGGGCGTCGCGCACCCCGTCGCCGAGGACGTTGAGGGCGGCTGTCGTCAGCGCGATGAGCAGGCCGGGGGCGATGGTCACGGTCGGGCGGGTGTACAGCAGTCCGAGGCCGTCCTCGATGATCGTGCCCCAACTGGCGTCGGGCGGCTGGACCCCGACCGACAGGAAGGACAGCGCCGACTCCGTGAGCATCGCCAGCGCGGTCATCAGCGGCAGGAACACGATCGCGGTGGGCAGCACGTTCGGCAGCACCTCCCGGCGCATCACCCTCAGCGCGGGCGCGCCCGACCCGATGGACGCCTGGATGAACTCCTTGTTCCGCAGCACCAGCACCTGCCCGCGCATCGGCCGGGCCACGTACGGGACGTAGATCGCCGCGATGATCACGACCGGCAGCCACAGGCTCCCGGCTTCCACGGTGACCGGCCCGAGGCTGAGCCCGTCGGTGAGCAGGACGACGGACAGACAGATGGCCAGCAGATACACGGGAAAGGCCCAAATGACGTCCAGTACGCGGGAGATGACCGCGTCGACGACGCCGCCCGCGTACCCGGCGAGGACCCCGACGGCCGTACCGAGGACACAGCACAGCAGTGCCGCCGTGACCCCGATGAACAGACTGGTACGGCCGCCGTACAGGAGTCGGGCCATGACGTCCCGGCCCTGGTTGTCGGCGCCGAGGAAGTAGTGGCCGAAGTCCCAGGTGGGGCCGATGGGCGTGACGCCGAGACCGAGCCCGGTACTGCTCGGGGTGAGCACCGGCACGGTCTTCCCGCCCACGACGGTCGTCCCGGAGACATGGGACTGGAACGGGTCGCTGTGCGCGATGTGGTCGGCGTACAGCGGGGCCAACAGGGTCACCGTGACGACGGCGAGCAGCACGAGGGCCGCGGCCACCGCCGACCTGTTGCGCAACAGGTCGGCGGCGGCGGTCCGCCAGGGGCCCGGCGAGCGTCGCCGGGCCGTTGGGGAGGCCAACTGGGTTTCTGCGCCGCTCACTTGACCCACAGCTGCCCGACGAGCATGTAGAACTGCTTGCTGAACCGGTAGTTGCCGACCCGCTTCGACGTGAAGTCGATGATCTTCGGGTTGATCACCGGGACCACCGGGGACTGGGCCATGATGTCCTGGTCGATCGTGCCCCACTGCTGGTCGGCGGCCTTCTGGTCGGTCTGCCCGGTCTTCAGCGCGGTCTGCATCCGGGCGTCGATCCCCTTGTCGCAGAACCCGGCGATGTTGATGCTGGAGTCGCTGCCCGGGTGGAACGACGCGCAGGACAGCAGCACGTTGAGGAAGTCGGAGGCGGCCGGATAGTCCTGGTACCAGGACGTCAGCGCCAACTGCACCTTGTTCTTGGTGTTCTGGATGTACGTGAACTGGATGTTCGCGGACAGCGGCTTGAGGGTCGCCTTGTAGCCGAGCTGGGTCAGCAGGCTCTGCAGGTACTGCCCGATCGACTTGTTGACCTCGTCGTCGCTGACAACGATGCCGACCTCCTGCCCGGCCGTCCCCGACTGCTTGACCAGCGCCTTTGCCTTGGCGAAGTCGGGCGCCGACCAGGTCTTCCCGCCGCCCTTGGTGTACTGGCAATTGTCGACGTGCCCCGGGAAGCCCGGCGGCAGGATCGTGCACGCGGGCGAGGCCAGGTTCTTGCCGCCGTACAGCCCGACCACCGCGTCCCGGTCGACCGCCCAGTTGATGGCCTGGCGCGCCAACTTGTTGTTGAACGGGGCCGAGTTGACGTTCAGCGTGACGTACCAGAAAGCGGTCAGCGGATTGACGTGCGCCTGGGAGGCGTACTGTGTGCCGATCTCGTTCAGCCGGTCGGCGGGCGGCGGGTCGAACATCCAGTCCGCAGAGCCGTTCTGGACGGCGGTCACCTCGGACTCGACGGTCTGCCCGAAGGTGTAGTCGACGTTGTCGGCGTAGGCCTGGGGCTGCGCCTGACTCGACCACTCCTTGAAGTACGGGTTGCGGACCAGCTTGAGCGCCCGGTTCGGGTCGTACGAGGCCGCCATGTACGGGCCGGTCGTCGGGAGCGGCTCGGTGCCCGCGTCCTTCGTCGGCGAGTCCTTCGGCACGATGCTCGCGTGCGGAACGGCCAGCTTGTACGGGAACTCCGGGTCCGGCGCCGTCAGGTTGACGGTGACCGTGCCGGCCGCCGCGTCACCGACGACGCCCTTGGCGAGGGTGCAGGACGCCGGGGTCTTGAGACAGGCGTCCGCGCCGACGATCCCGTTGTAGAAGGTGCCCGCGGTCGGGCTGGACACCTTGAAGATGCGCTGGAAGGACGCCACCACGTCGTCTGTGGTCACCGCCTTCCCGGTGGAGAACTTGATCCCCTTGCGGAGTGTGAAGGTGTACGTCTTCCCGCCGTTGCTGACCACCGGCATGGCCGCCGCCAGATCCGGTACGACGGTGAACGACTGCTGCCCGCCGGTCTTCTTGAACGCCAGCAGACCGTCGTACATCGACTGGTACAACTGCCAGTACTGGAGCGTGTAGTTGACCTGCGGATCGAAGGTTCCGGCGGCTGCGTGGGCGACCAGCTTCAGCGTGCCGCCCTTGTGCGCGGGCTGGAACGCGGCCGACTCGGTGCCGCCGTTGGCGGTGGAGGTCGGGTTCGACGTGCCGTCGCCGCCGTCGTCGGAGGACGAACAGGCGGTCGCGGTGAGGGCGAGCGCGGCGGTCACGGCGGCGAGGGCGGTACGTCTGGTGATCCGGGTCATCGGGAACTCCCGTCGATGGAGCGGGTGTTGAACGTGAAGAGAGGCGAGGGCTGAGGGGACCGGGTCGGGAACTCAGTCGGTGGAGTCGAGGAAGTCGCCGACGATCCGGAGGTAGAGCTCCTCCTCCTCGACGTGCGGCATATGGCTGGAGTGCTCGAACATGTGCCAGCGCACATCGGGGATGAGGTCGGCGAAGGGCCGGAGCGTGTCGGGCGTGGCCTCGTCGTAGCGGCCGGACACCAGCAGGGTCGGCACGTCGATCAGGTGCAGCCGGTCGACGACCGACCAGTCCTTCATGGTCCCGATGACATGGAACTCGTTCGGCCCGTTCATCGTGTGGTAGACGGTCGGGTCGGCCGCGATGTTGTCCCAGGTCGCCTGGACCTCGGCGGGTGCAGGGACCGTACGGCACACATGGCGCTCGTAGAAGACCTGCTCGGCGGCGTGGTAGTCGGGGTGGTCGGTGGTCCCGGCCGCCTCGTGGGCGAGCAGGGTCTCCTGGACCTCGGGCGGGAGCGCGGAGCGGAGTTCGGCGGCGCCCGCCAGCCAGAGCTCCATGGAGGCGGGGGAGTTGGCGATGACCAGACCGCGCAGCCCGGCCGGACGGCGCACGGCGTGCTCGGCCGCGAGCATGCCGCCCCACGACTGGCCGAGCAGGTGGTAGGCGTCTGCGATACCCAACTTCCCCAGCAGGTTGTCGAGTTCGTCGAGAAAGAGCTGGACGGTCCAGAAGTCGGCGCCCTCGTCGGGCAGATGGGTGGACCGTCCGATACCGAGCTGGTCGTAGTGCACCACCGGGCGGCCCTGCTGGGCGATGCCGGCGATGCGCAGCGTGTAGTCGTGACCGGCGCCGGGGCCGCCGTGCAGGACCACCAGCGGTGTCCTGCCGGGTTCGCCGGTGATGCGGTACCAGGTGGACCAGCCGTTGAAGTCGATGGTCCCGGTGTGGTTCGGTTCGGGAATCGCCACTGAGGAGCCTCCGTGGACGGGCAGAATCAAGCCAGTCGGCGTCTGAAAAAGATTGGTGTCCGGGGATGGCTGACATACTGTTTGGGTAAATGCTCAGTCCACAAGACCTTTTAAGACCTTTTAGCGGGGGCCCGGCAGAAGTAACTGCGCGTTTACGCGCCCGGAACCCGCGACCGACCGGGGAGGACCGCTGACCGCCGTATCGGAGTCACCACAACTGCCTGAACGGCCGGAACGGTCAGGTGCCGGGGACGAGTTCTCGCGGGTGCTCGACCGTGCGCTGTCCGGCGGCGGTGCCCCCTCGCCCGAACTGCGCCCGGTGCGCGTGGCCTCGGCGGTCGACGAGGTCTCCGACCGGCTGCTCACCGCGATCGCCGTGGGCGACTTCCTGCCGGGCGAGCGGCTGCCGGTCGAGCGCGAGCTGATCACGCTGCTGGGGGTGAGCCGTCCCACGGTGCGTGAGGCGGTCGGCCGGCTCCAGGCGGTGGGTGTCATCGAGATCCGCCGGGGCCGCAACGGCGGTGCCTACGTCCGCGACAGCTGGACCGAGTCCTCCGGCGCGGCCGTCCGACGCACCCTGGTGCCGCGCTGGGCGGAGTTCGAGCAGCTCTTCGACCTGCGTGGGCTGGTGGAGGGGATGGTGGCGGCGACGGCGGCCCGACGCCGACGCCCCGAGGACCTCGTACCCATGCGCGACGCCCTGACCGCCTACCTGTCCGCGCGCGACCCGCGCGAGGAACACGCCGCCGACAGCGCCTTCCACCGCGCGATCTGCGACGCCACGCACAACCCCCAGATCGCCATGCTCAGCCGCGACCTGCTGGCCCGCGCCAGCCTCGGCTTCCCGGTCGAACCCTGGGGCAGGGGTGAACGCACCCACTTCCACCGCGGCGGCGAGGACCACAAGGCCCTCTACGAGGCGGTAGCGGCCGGCGAGCCGGAGCGGGCGGAGAAGATCGCCCGGGACCACTTCACCATCAGCGCGGACATGATCCGCGACGTACTGGCGAGAGTCAGAAACGCCGGCCCTTCATGACAATCGGCCCCCGGGACGCAGGGTCCCGGGGGCCGATCGGTGCGCTCTTGAACTCCGGTGCGGAACCGCGCCCCTCAAGGGGCGCGGGGCTGTATCGATCAGCGGCTCCGCCGCGGGGCGCGACCAGCCCCCACCGGCCGGCAGCCGACAACCCGCCTTATACGAGAGTCGCCAACGTCGAGTTCCACGTGGCCGACGGACGCATGACCGTCTTCGCCTTCTCGACGTCCGGCTGGTAGTACCCGCCGATGTCAACCGGCTTGCCCTGAACCGCGATCAGCTCTCCGACAATCGCGTCGGCGTTGGCGGTGAGCGCCTCGGCGAACGAAGCGAACGACTTCGCCAGGTCCGCGTCCTCGCTCTGCGCCGCCAGCTCCTGCGCCCAGTACAGGGACAGGAAGAAGTGGCTGCCCCGGTTGTCGATGCCGCCGACGCGGCGGGTCGGCGACTTGTCCTCGTTGAGGAAGGTCGCCGTCGCCCGGTCGAGCGTGTCCGCGAGGACCTGCGCACGCGCGTTGCCCGTGGTCGTGGCGAGGTGTTCGAAGCTGGCCGCCAGCGCGAAGAACTCGCCCAGGCTGTCCCAGCGCAGGTAGTTCTCCTTGACGAGCTGCTGGACGTGCTTCGGGGCGGAGCCGCCGGCGCCCGTCTCGAACAGGCCGCCGCCCGCCATCAGCGGGACGACCGACAGCATCTTGGCGCTGGTGCCCAGCTCCAGGATCGGGAACAGGTCGGTCAGGTAGTCGCGCAGCACGTTGCCGGTGACGGAGATGGTGTCCTCGCCGCGCCGGATGCGCTCCACCGACAGCTTGGTCGCCTCGACCGGGTTCAGGATCCGGATGTCCAGGCCCTCGGTGTCGTGCTCCGGCAGGTACGCGTTGACCTTGGCGATCAGGTTGGCGTCGTGCGCGCGGGTCTCGTCCAGCCAGAACACGGCCGGTGAGCCGGTCGCGCGGGCTCGGGTGACGGCCAGCTTCACCCAGTCCCTGATCGGGGCGTCCTTGGTCTGGCAGGCGCGGAAGATGTCACCGGCGGCGACCGGCTGCTCGATCACCACGTTGCCGGCCTGGTCGACGAGACGGACCGTACCGGCGGCCGGGATCTCGAAGGTCTTGTCGTGGCTGCCGTACTCCTCGGCCTTCTGCGCCATCAGACCGACGTTCGGGACCGAGCCCATGGTCGACGGGTCGTAGGCGCCGTTGGCACGGCAGTCGTCGATCGCGACCTGGTAGACACCGGCGTACGAGGAGTCCGGGAGGACCGCGAGGGTGTCGGCCTCCTGGCCGTCCGGGCCCCACATGTGGCCGGAGCTGCGGATCATGGCCGGCATCGAGGCGTCGACGATGACGTCGGACGGGACGTGCAGGTTGGTGATGCCCTTGTCGGAGTCGACCATGGCCAGCGCCGGGCCCTCGGCCAGCTCGGCGTCGAAGGACGCTTTGATCGCGGCGCCCTCGGGCAGCGCCTCCAGGCCCTTGTAGATGCCGCCGAGGCCGTCGTTCGGGGACAGACCGGCCGCCGCGAGCGTCTCGCCGTACTGCGCGAACGTCTTCGGGAAGAACGCCCGCACGACGTGGCCGAAGACGATCGGGTCCGAGACCTTCATCATCGTGGCCTTGAGGTGCACGGAGAACAGCACACCCTCGGCCTTGGCGCGGGCGATCTGCGCGGTGAGGAACTCGCGCAGCGCGGCGACGTGCAGGACGGAGGCGTCGACGACCTCGTCCGCGAGGACGGGTACGGACTCGCGCAGGACGCTGGTCGAGCCGTCCTCGCCCAGCAGCTCGATGCGCAGCGAGCCGGCCTCGGAGATCACCGCGGACTTCTCGGTGGAGCGGAAGTCGTCCGCGCCCATGGTCGCCACGTTCGTCTTGGACTCCGAGGTCCAGGCGCCCATGCGGTGCGGGTGGTTCTTGGCGTAGTTCTTGACTGAGGCGGGGGCGCGACGGTCGGAGTTGCCCTCGCGCAGCACCGGGTTCACGGCGGAACCCTTGATCTTGTCGTAGCGGGCGCGGATGTCGCGCTCCGCGTCCGACTTCGGGTCGTCCGGGTAGTCCGGCAGTGCGTAGCCCTGGCTCTGCAGCTCGGCGACCGCCACCTTGAGCTGCGGGATCGAGGCCGACACGTTCGGCAGCTTGATGATGTTCGCCTCGGGCGTCTTCGCCAGCTCACCGAGCTCGGCGAGGGCGTCCGCGATGCGCTGGCCCTCCTCCAGGAACTCGGGGAAGACGGCGATGATGCGGCCGGCCAGCGAGATGTCCCGGGTCTCGACGTTCACCCCGGCCTGCGAGGCGTACGCCTGGATCACGGGCAGGAACGAGTGGGTCGCCAGTGCGGGCGCCTCGTCAGTGTGCGTGTAGATGATGGTCGAGTCAGTCACCGGGTGCTCCGCTCCACGTCTGCAACATTGCTCGACATCAAGATATCTCCTGCTCGGCTCTCACTCGACAGGGGTCCGCACGGAACTCGACACGGACCGGTACGGAACTCGACACGGGCCGGTACGGAAACCGATCGGATCCGGTACGGAACCCGGTCGAAATTCCGTACGGATTCAGGCAACCGACTCGGCCGATCTTGTGGTCTAGGGGGTAGACCCCGCACCTGATCGACGGCCGGACCTGACCACCCGGGCGCCCGAGTGAAAGCGACCCATGAGATATCGCACCAGACTGACGGCCCCTGCGGCAGCCCTGCTCGGTACGGCGGCGGCCACCACCCTGGCCCCCGCCGCCCACGCGGCGTCCGGGGGGACGTCCGGAACGGCTTCCGTGAAAGACGCCGCAGCCCCGGGCCCCGAGACCCTCGGTGACCCCGTCTACCCGAGTCTCGGCAACGACGGCTACCGCGTCGACGCCTACCACCTCGACCTCGCGTACGACGCCACGACCAAGCTGGTCGACGGCACGGCGACGCTGCGCATCCGCACCACCCAGGACCTGAGCCGCCTCTCCCTCGACGCCCTCGGCCTGGACATCCGCTCCGTCCGCGTCGGCGGCCGTGCGGCCACGTACGAGCTGGTCGACGAGAAACTGCGGATCACGCCCTCCCGGACGCTGCCGGCACAGACCCGGACGACCATCTGCGTCGAGTACGGCGCCGACCCGCGCCGCGCCCTGACCCACACCGCCTGGGTCCCCACCACCGACGGCTTCGCGGTGTGCCCGCAGCCCAACTCCGCGCACACCGTCTTCCCGTGCAACGACCACCCGGTCGACAAGGCCGACTTCACGTTCCGGATCACCGTGCCGAGCACCCTGCGCGGAGTCGCGAGCGGCACCCTCGTGCGCACGGAGACCCTGGACGGTGACCGGACCGCGTACTCCTACCGCTCGCGCTCGCCGATCGCCACCGAGCTCGTCCAGATAACCGTCGGCGACTACGTGGTGAAGGACCGGCAGGGCCCGAACGGGCTGCCGCTGCGGGACGTCGTCCCGGTCGCGCGCGCCGAGGCCCTCGAACCGGCGCTGGCGCTCACCCCGGGCCTGGTGACGTGGCTCGAACAGCGGCTCGGGGCCTACCCGTTCGAGACGTACGGTCTGCTGCCGTGCAACTCCGACGACCCGGCCGCCTTCGACTTCACGGGCCTGGAGACGCAGACCCTCACGCTCTACAAGCCGAACTACCTGCTCCAGGCGGAGAGGTTCATCGGCTCGCACATGATGCACGAGCTGGTCCACTCCTACTTCGGCAACAGCGTCAGCCCCGGCACCTGGGCCGACCTGTGGCTCAACGAGGGCCATGCCGACTTCTACGGACTGCTCTACCGCTACGAGCGCGGCTGGACCGACTCCCTCGGCCTGACCACCATGGAAGCGCGTATGAAGAACACGTACGCGCGCGGCGACCAGTGGCGCCGCACCTCCGGACCGGTCGCGGCCCCCAACGAGGCCAACCTGTTCGACAGCCAGCGCTATCTGGGCGGCGTCCTCGTCCTCTACGCGCTGCGCGAGTTCGTCGGCGAGGCCACTTTCGGCGCGATCGAGCGCACCTTCCTCGACCGCTACCGCAACGCCTCGGCGACGACCGAGAACTACATCTCGGTCGCCTCCGAGATCGCCGGCCAGGATCTCTCCGGCTTCCTGCGGGACTGGCTGTACGGCACGACGACACCGCGGATGCCCAATCACCCGGACTGGACGGTCACCCCGGTGACCACGTCACTGGTCGCGCCGCAGAACCGCACGGCCGGCCATCACGACAACTCGGCGACCCTCTGAGCCGAGTCCGCCGGCTGGGACCTGGGTCTCATCTGTCGAGTTTGTTGAGTTGGTCAAGTCTGTCGAGCAGGGTGGACGCCGGTCCGCCCTGCTCGACGCCGAGCCCCAGGTCGGGTTCCGTACGGCCGCCCCGCTGCTGCGGAATGACCACCGCGCCCTGCTGCAGGGCCACCGTCCGCGCGGGCGCAGGGATGCTGATGCCCTCCGACCGGTAGCGCTTGTGCAGGCGCTTGATGAACTCGTGCTTGATCCGGAACTGGTCGCTGAACTCGCCGACCCCCAGGATCACCGTGAAGCCGATCCGTGAGTCGCCGAAGGTGTGGAAGCGCACCAGCGGCTCGTGCTCCGGGACGGCGCCGGTGATCTCCGTCATCACCTCGGCGACGACCTCGCAGGTGACCCGCTCGACCTGCTCCAGGTCGCTGTCGTAGGCGACGCCGACCTGGACCAGGATCGTCAGCATCTGCTCCGGGCGGTTGAAGTTGGTCATGTTCGTCCCGGCGAGCTGCCCGTTCGGGATGATGACCAGGTTGTTGGAGAGCTGGCGGATTGTCGTCTGACGCCAGTTGATGTCGACGACGTAGCCCTCCTCGCCGCTGCTCAGCTTGATGTAGTCACCGGGCTGGACGGTCTTCGAGGCGAGGATGTGGATACCCGCGAAGAGGTTGGCGAGAGTGTCCTGGAGGGCGAGAGCGACGGCCAGACCGCCGACTCCCAGGGCGGTGAGCATCGGCGCTATGGAGACGCCCAGCGTCTGGAGCACGACCAGGAAACCCAGGGCCAGGATGACGGCCCGGATGATGTTGACAAAGATCGTCGCCGAGCCGGCGACCGCCGACCGGGACTGGGTGACGGCACTCATCAGACGGGCGACCACTCTGGCCACCGTGAGCGTCGTGACGCCGATCAAAAGCACGGTCAGTGTCTGGTTGACGTTGTGCCCGACGGTTCTCGTCAACGGCAGCGCCGCGGCGGCGACCGCCACGCCCCCGGTGAACGCCGACCACGGCACCACCGTACGTACCGCGTCCACGATGACGTCGTCCCCGCTCCAGCGGGTGCGGTCCGCATGCCGGCCCAGCCAGCGCAGCAGCATGCGCAGCAGGAAGGCCGCCAGCAGGCCCACGGCGAGGGCGATGCCCGCGACGACCAGATCGTCCACGGTGAGGTCTCGCTTCACCGCTCACCTCCGAGGAGTGGTTCCGCGGCGCCCCGCGCCACCGACGGCCGGATGTGAAGTCTCGTCACTTGCCACCTGTTCGAGTGTGCGAAAAGTCCTGGATACGCGATCAATGACCGGACGTCTGTACGACATCCGGCGACCGCTCATCCTGCCGCATCCGGCCGACCGATCGTCACCGAGCAGTGGCAAACCCGCCATTGAGCAGCTCAGACGGGGAGCGCGTCGCAGACGTCCGCCGGGTGCACCTCCCACGCGGGGAAGGGGTCCTCGTACGCCGTGTGCACGAAGTCCGCTGCGTACGTGGCCAGTTCCTCCTCCGTCAACAGGCAGCACGACAGCGCCAGTCGCAGCGACTGACGGCGCAGATCGGTGCCGATGAACACCAACTCCTGCCCCTGTACGGGGGATTCGGCATCCATGGCCCCACCTGAGGCGATCGGCTCGAAGCGGGCCACCGAGCCCGCCTGCGACCACAGGCCCGTGGTGCCGGGGCGGGAGGCGAGGGTGAAGAACCCCTTGGAACGCAGGACTTGGCCGAAGTGGCCCGCGTCGAGCGGACCGGTGAGCAGGTCCCAGAGACGGCCCGGATGGAAGGGGCGCGGGTCGCGCAGCACGAGCGAGGAGATGCCGTACTCCTCGGTCTCCGGTACGTGGTCCCCGTTCAACTCGGCCACCCAGCCCGGCGCCTGTTCGGCCTTCTCCAAGTCGAACAGGCCCGTGCCGAGGAGTTCGGCCGGGTCGATCGTGCCGCGGACGGTGCGGTGGATGCGGGCGGCCGGGTTGAGGCGTCGCAGGGTCGCCTCCAGCCGGTCGGCCGTCTCCTCGGGGACCAGGTCCGTCTTGTTGAGGAGGATGACGTCGGCGAACTCGATCTGGTCGATGAGGAGATCGCTCACCGTGCGTTCGTCGCCCTCGACCGGGGTGATCCCGCGTTCCAGCAGGTCGTCGCCGCGGTCCAGTTCCGGGAGGAAGTTCACCGCGTCCACGACCGTGACCATGGTGTCCAGACGCGAGACGTCCAGCAGGCTCGCGCCGTCGTCACGGGCGAAGGCGAAGGTCGCGGCGACGGGCATGGGCTCGGAGATTCCGGACGATTCGATGAGCAGGTAGTCGAAGCGGCCCGCGCGGGCCAGCTTGTCGACCTCCTCCAGGAGGTCATCGCGGAGGGTGCAGCAGATGCAGCCGTTGGTCATCTCGACCAGCCGCTCCTCCGTGCGGGAGAGGGTGCCACCGTCCCGGACGAGGGATGCGTCGATGTTGATCTCACTCATGTCGTTCACGATGACCGCGACCCGCAGGCCCTGACGGTTGCCGAGAACGTGGTTGAGCAGCGTCGTCTTTCCGGCGCCGAGGAAGCCGGAGAGCACGGTCACGGGCAGGCGGGGGTCGGTGGAAGTGGTGGGCATGCCTCCGGACGCTAGCTTATTGGAAACCATTTTCACAAGCGACTGTCGGGACGGCTTCAGATCACCTTCAGCCGCACCAGCGCACCCAGCGTCAACGCCCCCGGCAGCAGCGGCACCCAGACGGTGATGATCCGGAACGCGAGCACCACCGCCGTCGCGACGGCCACCGGCCCGCCCACCGCGACGAGGGCCACGATCAGCGCCGCCTCGACGGAGCCGATGCCGCCGGGCGTGGGGATCAGCGCGACGGCGACCGTCGCGGCGAGGTACGCGAGTGCCACGTGCCAGGCCGGCACCGGCAGCCGCAACGCCGTCCCCACCGCGGCCAGTCCGGCTGCCTGCAACGCCGGGAACGCCAGCGAACCGCCCCACAGCGCCAGCGCCCGGGACGGCCGCATGTGCACGGAACGGGCCTCGCCGAGCGCCGTGCGAAGGAAGGAGACGGCGGTCGTGCGCAGCCGCCGTACGCACACCAGCGCGCCGACCGCCGCCGGCAGCACCACACAGATGCCGACGAGCAGCGGGCCGAGCGCTGTGCCGGGAACGAGACTGCCGAGCCGCAGGGCATGCGGAAACGCGATCAGCAGGGCGGCCAGTAGGCCCAGCCGGCCGACGACCTCCGCGAGCAGATACAGGGCGAGCGCCGCCGAGGAACGAGCCAGCGGCAGACCGCACACCGTCATGAAGCGCAGATTGACCGCGCCCGCGCCGAGCCCCGTCGGCAGCAGGTGGTTGGCCGAACCGGCCGCGAACTGCGTGGCGAGCAGCCGCAGCCTGGGCAGCCGCTCGACGACGGCTCCCTGCCGGCTGACGGCGGCGGCCACCCAGGTCAGGCAGGTCGCCCCGGCCGCGGCCAGCAGCCAGGGCCACTTGGCCGTCGCCAGCTGGCCGAAGCCGTCGGCAAGCACCTGCCGGTGGCGCACCGCGACCACGGCGACCAGAAGGAGCGGGAGCAGGCACAGGACCTGCCGCACCGGTATGCGCCGGTGCCGGACCGGGGGAGGGAGAACCGCTGTCACAACCGGAGAGGTTCTCCGTACCGCACCAACACCGGGTTGCGGGCGCACGGCCACCGGTCGACGCGTCGGGCAACGGCACGAGGGAGCATGGTGCGCACGCCTTTTGCCGTCCTTGACCTCAAGGTCGCTTGAGGTCGTACGGTCACAGCATGAGTATGGAGACCACGGCCTGGATGCAGTTGCACAGCGTCATGAATTCCCAGCAGGACCGGCGCCCCTTCGCCCGCGCCACGTTGCGCCGCATCGCGGAGTTCGCACGCCCGCACCGCCGCCGCATCATCCGCTTCGTCGTCCTGAGCGTGCTCACCGCGCTGCTCGCCGTTGCGACCCCCGTCCTCGCGGGCCGCGTCGTCGACACGATCGTGTCGGGGGGCGACGAGAGCACTGTCATTCGGTTCGCGCTGCTCATCGCGGTCATCGCGGTGGCCGAGGCGGTCCTCGGGATCCTCGGCCGCTGGCTCTCGTCGACGCTCGGGGAGGGGCTGATCCTCGATCTGCGGACGGCTGTGTTCGATCATGTGCAGCGCATGCCGGTCGCGTTCTTCACCCGCACCCGTACGGGAGCGCTGGTGTCCCGGCTCAACAACGACGTCATCGGCGCGCAGCGCGCGTTCAGCAACACCCTGTCCGGTGTGGTGAGCAATCTGGTCACCCTGGTGCTCACGCTCGCCGTGATGCTCACCCTGTCCTGGCAGATCACCCTGCTCGCCCTGGTGCTGCTGCCGGTGTTCGTGATCCCCGCCCGGCGGATGGGCAGCCGGATGGCCAGACTCCAGCGCGAGGCCGCCGACCTCAACGCGTCGATGGGCACCCGGATGACCGAGCGTTTCTCGGCCCCCGGCGCCACCCTCGTCAAGCTCTTCGGACGGCCCGACGAGGAGTCCGCCCAGTTCGCGGCCCGCGCCCGCCGGGTACGCGACATCGGCGTACGGACGGCCCTCGCGCAGTCGGTCTTCATCACCGCCCTCACTCTGGTGTCGGCTCTGGCGCTGGCCCTGGTGTACGGGCTCGGCGGCTGGTTCGCGCTGCGCGGCAGCCTGGAACCGGGCGCGGTCGTCTCACTCGCCCTGCTCCTGACCCGGATGTACGCGCCGCTCACGTCGCTCGCAGGGGCGCGCGTCGAGGTGATGAGCGCCCTGGTGAGCTTCGAGCGCGTCTTCGAGGTGCTCGACCTGAAGCCCCTCATCGAGGAGAAACCGGATGCCCGCGAGGTTCCCGAGGGTCCGGTCGCGGTGGAGTTCGACAACGTCCGCTTCGCTTACCCCGCCGCCGACCGCGTCTCCCTCGCCTCCCTGGAGGAGGTGGCCGCACTTGACACCAGGGGCGGCACGGAGGTCCTCCACGGAGTCAGTTTCCGCGCCGAACCCGGCCAGACGATCGCCCTCGTGGGCACCTCCGGCGCCGGAAAGTCGACCATCGGACAACTCCTGCCTCGCCTGTACGACACCGACGAGGGCGCAGTACGCATCGGCGGTGTCGACGTCCGCGACCTGAGCGCCGCCTCCCTGCGAGCGACCCTCGGCATGGTCACCCAGGACGGCCACCTCTTCCACGACTCCGTTCGCGCCAACCTGGTGCTGGCCCGCCCCACGGCGACGGACGACGAGCTGTGGGCAGCGCTGAGCCGGGCCCGCCTCGACGACCTGGTCCGCGAGCTGCCCGACGGTCTCGACACGGTGGTCGGTGAGCGCGGCTACCGTCTCTCCGGCGGGGAACGTCAGCGCATGACCATCGCCCGGCTGCTGCTGGCCCGCCAGCGCGTCGTCATCCTCGACGAGGCGACGGCCCACCTGGACAACACCTCGGAGGCGGCGGTCCAGGAGGCCCTGGCGGAGGCCCTGTCCGACCGCACGGCAGTGGTGATCGCCCACCGCCTGTCCACGATCCGGGCGGCCGACCTGATCCTCGTGATCGAGGCCGGACAGATCCAGGAACGCGGCACGCACGACGAACTGCTGGCCCTGGACGGGCGGTACGCGGAGCTGTACCGGACGCAGTTCGCGCAGCGGCCCGGCGAGCGGACAGAGGTGACGGAGGCCGTGTAGGCGCGGGGGAACGGCCCTCGAAGACGGCACGGACATACTGCGGTTCCTGTCAATGCTCCTCCCGTTCCGGTAGGGCGGGTCGACACCAGCGGGACGACGACCGGAAGGCCCTCTCCGGGACAGCCTTGGCAGGTACGTCCGACCCGAGGTGAGGTTCCCTGCCGTGGCTGCTTTCCTGTATCGACTGGGCCGTCTGTCCTTCCGGCGGCGCTGGTACGTCGTCCTCCTGTGGGTGGGCGTGCCGGTCTGCGTGGGCCTGGGTGCGGTCAGCGAGAACGCGTCGATGGCGTACGCCACCGTCACCTACAAGGTGAAGGCCGCCGATGTCACCGACGCCAGCCGCACGGCCCTGGAGAAGGCCGCAGACCGGGCGCGGGACGCGGGCCTGACCGTCGAGGCCGGCGGCGACGCGACGGACAGCGGAGGCGGGCCCAGTGGCGTGGCCGAGATCATCGGCATCGCGCCGGCCGCAGCGGTGCTGTTGATCACCGTACGGCCGCCGGTGCCGACCGCCTCCGCACCGTGCAGCACGGGGTCGGAGCCGTGGCGTACACGCCCTGCATCCCTCGCGGTCCGGCGTACACGCCACCCGGCGCGCGTGAAGAAACAGCCCTTGAACCGCATCGACGCGGGCGGGGAGCCTGGCTTCAAAAGGTGGCGGCTGGGAGGTGCGGCGCCAGTGGTCGCCCTCCCGTGCCACCGCTCCGACGGTCGAACCCTGAACCGGCCCTCTTCGTGATCCCCTCCGGCGCCCGGACAGGGACCATGGTCAGCGGATACGGAGCCTCGTCCGACGCCCACCACGCCACGGCACCCGACCCACAGGGCGCCGGTGCCGAACTCGCCGTCCGCAGCGCCCTGTCGGACGCCGGAGTCACCGGCGCGGACGTCACTCACGTCAAGGCGCACGGCACCTCCACGCCGCTCAACGACGGGGCCGAGGCACGCGTGATCCGCAGGGTCGTCGGACAACACCCGGCGGTAACATCCATCAAGGGGGTGGTCGGTCACACAGCTGCCGGTCGAGGTCACGGTGAGCAACTCCTGAGGGTTCGGCGGCCAGAACGCCGTACTCGTCTTCAACAAGGCCTGACAGCGAGCGAACGGGAGTCGTGGGACGTGTCCGAGGAACGCAGATGGCAGGTCGAGGAGAGCGTGCTGGTGCACGCCACTCCCGAGCGGACCTACCGCACGATCAGCGATGTACGGAAGATGGGCACGTTCTCCCCGGAGTGCATCGGGGTCTGGGTGCACTCCCGTGGTCCGGTCACGCAGGGCACCAGGTTCACCGGCTTCAACCGCAAGGGCCTCTGGCTCTGGTTCACCGACTGCCGTGTCGTCCGCGCCGAGGAGGGCCGCGACTTCGCCTTCCGCGTCACCAGCTTCGGCCTGCCGATCGCGCTCTGGGGCTACCGCTTCGCGGCCGAGGAGGACGGCACCCGGGTCACCGAGTACTGGGAGGACCTGCGCAGGGGACGCAAGGGCCGGCCGGCCGAACTGCTCGGATTCTTCACGGGCACCAAGCCGGCGGTACGGCACAAGGCGAACACCGCGGGGATGCGGGCGACCCTGGGGCGGTTGAAGGCGTCGCTGGAACAGTGAGGAAGTGAGGAAGAGGCCCGGCAGCCGCCGCCATCGCGTGCCCCCGCCGGCTCGGCCGCCACGGGCGCGTACTCCACAGGTCGGCGGAGGACGCGCCCTCGTACGTGGCGAGGTCGACATGTACGCAGCCGTGGCGCAGGACAACCGATCCGACCTGCGGCGCACGCCACGGCCGACTGTGCCTACGTGCCCGTCTCCCACGGCCAGTTGGCGTCCCGGCCGGCCTCTATGAGCGGGATCAGCCGGAACGCGGCGTCGCTCAGGCCGCCGAAGGTGTGGCGGTGCGGGCCGGACGGGGCGTGGGCCGGGGAGTAGCCGGCCAGGTTCCAGGTGTAGAAGGGGATACGAACGGGGACCGTCTGGAGCGGGTTGGACCACCCGGTCGGCCCGGTCTGTTCGTCGGTCACCACGACCACTCGGTCGTGCCGGTCGTAGTGCCGCCTGAGCGCCGCGGCCGTGTTGGTGCCGCCGAGGTCGTGGAAGCGGTCCAGGACGCGCAGTACGGGCTCGCCCGGGGCGAGTTCGACGTGACGGCTGTCGGTCCCGAACTCGACCAGGTCGGCCCGCTCGGCCCGCAGTGCCAGTGCCGTACCGAAAATGGCCGCGGAATCCGCCCGGTTGAGCTGGGTGTGCTCGCTGGGCCGGTCGAACATCGAACCCGACCGGTCCACCAGGACCAGCGTGCGCCCGGGCAGTTCGGGGACGTTGGTGAGGGAGTGCCCGAGGGCCGTCTCCAGGGCTTCCTCCCAGCGGCGTGAGGGCGCGTTGCGGTGTGCGGCGAGATAGCGGAAGGGGAACTGGCGGGAGCGGCGCACCTCGTCCGGATCGGAGATCCGTGCGGCCACCTCGGCGGCAACCCGGTCGCTCACGCCGGCCAGGTCGAGGTTGCGCAGGTTGCGTACGAGGGCCATCGCGCCCATCGAGGGGACCAGGGCCTCCCACACCGCCGCGTCGAGCGGTCCCTGCAGCCAGCCTGCCACCGACTCCCAGGTCATTCCGGCCGAGTTCAGCCGCTCGGCGCCGCCGCGTGCGGTGACCAGGGCGTGCCGCCGCTCCACCGGTACGGCCAGCAACTCCCGGTGTGCGGCGAGCAGGGTCTCGCCGGGGGGAGGCAGGGCACGGCCGGGGCGGTGGCGGCGGTCGATCGCGTACCTGAACAGGCCGCCCTGCCAAGGTCGTTGGGGGTCGGGTGCGGGGTGGGTGAGTTCGATGACGTCGCCGAAGCGGTAGGCGCGCGAGGCGGTGTCGTACTTGAGGAGAGCGCGCCCGGTGTAGAGGCGTCGTACGGCGTCGGCGATCCCGCGCTTGAGCGGCTGCGGGAGCCTGCGCCCGTATCTGGCGGTCCAGTAGGCGATCAACTCGCCGGGTTCATCGGCCCGTTGGAGCACGGTGGACACGGCCTGCCGGGAGAAGCCGACGGCCTCGGCGTCCAGCCTGGCCCGCACGAACTCGGCCGCGCCCACCAGGGAGGCGGTGCGCATGTGGGCCTCGGTGCGCAGCCAGCGCAGCAGCCCGAGGGTCCACTCGGGGTCGCTGACGGCGAGCGTGCGCACCAGTTGCTCGTAGCGCGCGTCGCGGGCGGTGGCGTCCTCGTAGAAGCTGTGGTGGCCAACCATGTTGGCCATGGCCAGCAGGAAGAGCTCCGCCTTCGGGGTGCGGGCGTAGCCGGCGCCGCCCTGGTGGGTGCGGCTGTGGAGCCGGAGGGCGCCGGGGTGCCGCAGGGGTCGTGTGGTGGTGGCCGGCGGGAGCGGCCACCGGCCGTGGGTGGAGAGCGACGACGTCGCTCCGCCTGCGGTCAGGCCCGGTATTTCCGCCTGGATCTCGTTCCTGGCTTCGGACTTGGCCCGCTGACGGTTGAAATTGGGCATGCAGAAGGTCCCTTGGGAGACGTCCTTGAAGAAAGAAAGAGGGACGCCTTCCGAGATCAGTAGTGGCACCGGGGTGGTGTTGCGTCTCGTCAGGAAGTAACCGGGGCACAGCGCATCGGAAGGCGTCGAACAGGCACGCTAGTCGGTGAGGCGAGCGGGCGCACGCGAATAAATTCGCTCCGGTCCGTCCGGAAGGAGGTGAAGGGAGGGGTGACGGCCCCACGGGACGATCTGACTGCCGGCGATCCCGGCCTGAGAAGCGTGCAGGTGCTGTTCCCTCTTGTCGCAGAGCCCCGCAGTGGCCGGCAAGTCGGTGGCACGGCGTCTCCTCGGAGCGAACCGATATTCCTCAGGTCTTCGAGTCCGGCGCGTGCCGGTGTACCGTGAGCGCCGCCCTTGACCTGCAGAAAGCAGGCAGGGAGCCGACTTCCAGGAGTCCAAAATGCTGCGCACCATGTTCAAGTCCAAGATCCACCGTGCCACCGTCACCCAGGCCGACCTGCACTACGTCGGCTCCGTGACCATCGACGCCGACCTCCTCGACGCCGCCGACCTGCTGCCCGGCGAGCTCGTGCACATCGTCGACATCACCAACGGCGCACGGCTGGAGACGTACGTCATCGAGGGCGAGCGCGGGTCCGGTGTCGTCGGGATCAACGGGGCGGCGGCCCACCTCGTCCATCCCGGAGATCTGGTGATCATCATCAGTTACGCTCAGGTGACCGACGCCGAGGCGCGGGCGTTGCGGCCGAAGGTGGTTCATGTGGACCAAGGCAACCGCGTCGTGGCGCTGGGCGCAGACCCGGCCGAGCCGGTGCCGGGGTCGGACCAGGAGCGCAGCCCGCAGGCGGTCACGGTCTGACCCTCCGGCGAGCCGACCCACCCGGCCGGTGACCCGAGGACCCGATGAGGAGTGTGTCCATGAGCGACATCGAGATCCGCGACGACCGGACGGCAGGCCGTCTGGAGGCGGTACTGGCGGGGGAGGTCGTCGGCCACATCCAGTACTTCGTGCTGGCCGCACGGGGACGCGCCCTGGTCCCGGTCCACACGATCGTCGAGCCGGAGCATGAGGGAAAGGGCATCGCGGGCTCACTGGCCCGCGAGCTCTACCTCATGGCGGCCCGTGAGGGCATCGTCGTGGCCCCGCTGTGCCCGTACGTCGTGAAGTGGGCCGAGCGTCACCCCGCCGAGGCCCCGGCGGCGGACCCCGAACTTCTCCGCGAGGCCAAGGAGTGGCTCGTAGCGAACCCTGACCGCTTCTGACGTCCGAGAACGAGAACGGGAACGACAAGGGGACTCCGCGCACCGTGCTCGCCCTTCTGCACACCTCGCCCCTGCATGTCCCGGTGTTCGACGCCCTGCGCGACGAGGACCACCAGGGCCTGGAACTCGCCCACGTCGTCAACGAGGACCTGCTGGCCAGGGCCCGGGCGGAGGGGTCCGACGCCGTGGCCGGTGACGTCCGGGCCGCCCTGGAGCGGGCAGTCGCCGGCGGCGCTGTCGCCGTGCTCTGCACCTGCTCATCCATCGGAGGTGTCGCGGAGGCTGCCGCCGGGGAGGTCGGGGTGCCCGTGCTGCGGGTCGACCGGCCGATGGCCGCCGCGGCGGTGGCCATCGGCCCGAGGGTGGTCGTCGTCGCGACCTCGGAGAGCACGTTCGGGCCCACGGTGGCCCTCGTCGAGGAGGAGGCGCGCCGCGCCGGCCTCCCCGCCGACGTGCGGAAGCTGTTCGTGGACGGCGCCTGGGCCCTCTTCCAGGCGGGCGACACGGAGGGCTACGTCCGTTCGGTGGCCGACGCGGTGGACTCGGTCCCCGGTGACAGCGCCGACGCGATCATCCTCGCCCAGGCCTCCATGACCCCGGCGCAGGTGCTGACGACGACCACGGTGCCGGTGCTGTCCAGCCCCCGGCCGGGACTGGCGGCGGGTGCGGCGGCGGCACGGGAGTGGTCCCGCCGGCGTAGCGCGTCTGAGTGATCGGAGTGAGTGGGGGCGCGTGTGCCGGGTACGCGGGGGAGAAGTCCAGAGCCGACGAACCCACAGGCTGGAGGGCACAGTGACGCAACCGGATCCGCATCCCTACCCAGTACCGCCGGGCCCCACCCCCACCCCCGGCCCCTTCCCGGACCCGACTCCGGGTCCCCCGCCGGGCCCCGACCCGGAACCGCCCGTCCCCGGGCCGACTCCGACACCACCGGGCCCGGACCCGTCGCCCATCCCACAGCCCCCGGGCCCCGAGCCGGTGCCCAGCCCCGAACCGGGCCCACCGCTGTACTGAACCGAGACAGACCGGAAAAAACCAGGTGGGCGGTCGGAAAACCCCGACCGCCCACCGTCACACCGGGTGCGGAACCGCGCCCTGAGGAGCGCGGGGCTGTGTCAATATGCGGCTCCGCCGCGTGGGCGCGACCAGCCCCCACGCCCCCGCGGCCAAAGAACCGCCGATCCAAAGAACCGCCGATCCCGCGGAGCGACCCTCAGCCGGCGATCTCGGACCGGTCGCCGCCCCACAGGGTGTGGAACGAGCCCTCACGGTCCGTGCGCCGGTAGGTGTGCGCACCGAAGAAGTCCCGCTGCCCCTGGGTGAGCGCCGCAGGCAGCCGCTCCGCGCGCAGCGCGTCGTAGTACGCGAGGGCCGCGCCGAAGCCCGGCGTCGGGACACCCTGGCGGGTCGCGGCGACCAGCACCTCGCGCCAGTCGTCCTGCGCCGCAGCGATCTCCTGCGCGAACGTGTCGTCGGACAGCAGGCTGGGCAGGTCCGCCCGCGCGTCGTAAGCGGCGCGGATACGGTCCAGGAAGGCCGCCCGGATGATGCAGCCGCCGCGCCAGAGGGCGGATACGGCACCGAGGTCGATGTCCCAGCCGTACTCCGCGCCGCCCGCCGCGATCTCGTGGAAGCCCTGCGTGTACGACACGATCTTCGACGCGTACAGCGCCTGCTCGACGCGGTCGGCGAAGGCCGCCGCATCCGACTCGCTCAGCGGGGTCGCCTTCGGGCCGGCCAGCCCGCGCGACGCCTCACGCAGCGCCGCGTGGCCGGAGAGAGAGCGGGCGAAGACGGCCTCGGCGATGCCCGACACCGGAACGCCCAGGTCCAGGGCGATCTGCACGGTCCAGCGGCCGGTGCCCTTCTGCTCGGCCTGGTCCACCACCACGTCCACGAACGGCTTGCCCGTCGCCGCGTCCACGTGCGACAGCACCTCGGCGGTGATCTCGATCAGGTAGGAGTCGAGACGGCCCGTGTTCCAGGTGCGGAAGATGTCGGCGATCTGCGCGGGGGAGTACCCGGCGACATCGCGCAGCAGCTGGTACGCCTCACCGATCAGCTGCATGTCGGCGTACTCGATGCCGTTGTGGACCATCTTCACGAAGTGCCCGGCGCCGTCCGGCCCCACATGCGACACACAGGGGGTGCCGTCCTCGGCCTTCGCGGAGATCTTCTCCAGCATCGGACCGAGCGAGTCGTACGACTCGGCCGGGCCGCCGGGCATGATGCTCGGGCCGAGCAGCGCGCCCTCCTCGCCGCCCGAGACGCCCATGCCGACGAAGTGGATGCCCTGCGCGCGGAGGTCGCGCTCCCGGCGCCGGGTGTCCGCGAAGTGCGCGTTGCCGCCGTCGATGATCATGTCGCCGGGCTCCAGGAGCGGGGCGAACTCCTGGATCACCGCGTCGGTCGGCTCACCGGCCTTCACCATGACGACCAGGCGGCGCGGCCGTTCCAGCGCGGCCACGAACTCCTTGGCGGTGTCGGCCGCGACGAAGTCGCCCTCGGTACCGAACTCCTCGACCAGAGCATGCGTGCGCGCCGCCGTCCGGTTGTGCAGCGCGACCGTGTAGCCGTTGCGCGCGAAGTTGCGGGCGAGGTTGCGGCCCATCACCGCGAGTCCCGTGACGCCGATCTGGGCTGAGTTGCTCATGCGGATGGCTCCTAGTGGGTCCTGGAAAACGGTGGTGCCGGTAGGTCCTGGAATCGGTGGTGCTGTTCCTGCTCGCCAGTATTGCCTTTCGGGCCATCCTGACGTGCCGGTACGCCGACCGCACATCCGGGCTGCCGTTCCTGCGTACGCAGATACGGACCAGGACCCCCACCTGCCTCAGCATTAACGCAATCGACCTGTATTCCTGGCCACTTCGGTCTCCCCCCGGTTTCGCCCCAGGCGAACTTCGGCCGCACAGAGGCTGGTTTGTGGTCTTGTCGTGGCCAGTTCGCAGCGTTTACTTTTGCGGTTCCTGGCAACGGATGAGGGGGCTCTGCCATGGCCGTACGCGGCAAGCATCGCCGGTACCAGCCGAACCGGATCAACCGGGCCTCTCTCACCGTCACCGCGGGCAGCGCCGGTATCGCGCTCCCGCTGGTCGGCGCCGGAGTGGCGGACGCGGCGGACATGGCGACCTGGAACAAGGTCGCCGCCTGCGAGTCCACGAACGACTGGAACATCAACACCGGCAACGGGTACTACGGCGGGCTCCAGTTCAGCCAGTCCACCTGGGAGGCGTACGGCGGCACCGTCTACGCGGGGCGTGCGGATCTGGCCACCAAGGACCAGCAGATAGCCGTGGCCGAGAAGGTGCTCAAGGCACAGGGCCCCGGCGCCTGGCCCACCTGCTCGGTCCGCGCCGGCCTCACCCGGGGTGGCGACACCCCCGACATCAATCCCTCCGGCAACTCGGGCAAGGCGAGCAACCCGGAACGGAAGTCCCAGCGGACCGTCCGTGACGTGAAGCCGCAGACCACGCCCCAGTCCCAGGCGGGTACCGCCCAGATGTACACCGTCGTGCACGGCGACACCCTTTCAGGCATCGCCGACGACCGTGACGTCCGGGGCGGCTGGCAGCGCCTCTACGCGGGCAACCGCACGACGATCGGCACGGATCCGGACCTGATCGTCCCCGGCCAGCGGCTGAACCTCCGTACGAAGGCCGCACCGCACGCCCCCGCCACCGCCGAACCCGCCCGCAAGTCCCGGACGGAGAAAGCCCCCTCGCGCGCGCCCGAGAAGGCGGCCACCAAGGCCCCCCGGACCACGACGACCACGCGCACCGCGCCTGTGAGCGCCACGACCGGGACGCCCTACCACAAGGCGGGTTCCTCCTGGTCGAAGGGCTACCACACGGGCGTCGACTTCCCGGTGCCCACCGGTACCTCCGTGAAGGCGATCGGCGTGGGCGAGGTCGTCGACGCGGGCTGGGGCGGCTCCTTCGGTTACCAGGTGGTGATCCGGCACGCCGACGGGCGCTACTCGCAGTACGCCCATCTGTCCGCGATCTCCGTGCGGGCGGGGCAGTCTGTGTCCGTCGGGCAGCGCATCGGGCGCTCGGGCTCCACGGGCAACAGCACGGGCCCGCATCTGCACTTCGAGGTGCGGACGGGACCCGGCTTCGGCAGCGACATCGACCCGCTGGCCTATCTCAGGGCCGGCGGCGTCAGGATTTGACCCGCATACGGTGCCGGTCGCGGGCGGACATCGGGATCGGGATCGCCACGTAGGGGATGCCGTAGAAGGCCGCGTAGGGAATGGGCTCCTCGTCGAGCGCGTCATTGAGCACGTCGTCCAGCAGGTCCCGCGCGGTCACCGGTGCGGGTGCCGCCGCGGTGACCGGCGTCGGCTGGGCGACGGGCTTCTCGCTCACCGGCGGCGTCTCCTCGTGCTCCTCGTTCCCGGATCCGGCCTGTTCCGGTACCGAGATTGTCGCAGCGACGGGAACAGGTGAAGCAGATGAAGCAGGGGAAGGAAAGGCGGAGGGTGACGCTTCGGTGTGTGTGGCGTGCTGCAGCCGCTCCGTGGTGAGGAGGATCAGGCCGCCCGCCGCGACCACGCCGCAGCTCAGCGCGAGGATGGTGCCCGTGGTGCCGTACCGGAACGTCTCGCCGAACATCGTGATGCCGACCGCCGCCGCCACCACCGGGTTCACGACCGTCAGCGTCGCGAGCGGCGCCGTGAGGCCGCCGCCCCGGTAGGCCGCCTGCGAGAGCAGCAGACCGGAGACACCGAGGATCGCGATCAACGCCAGTGAGGGCACATCCGCGGCAGTGAGGCCGCCGGACCAGTCCACGGCGACCACCTTCGTGAACACCGACGACATCCCGAAGGCGATACCGGACGCGATCGCGAGCAGGGTGCTGCGCACCGCCGGGTGCCGGTGCGCCGCGCGCCCCGCCACCATCAGCGCCACCACCGCGGAGCCGGTGACCACGGCCAGCAGTACCCGCTCGGTGGTACCCAGGGACTGAGCCTCGGACGTGCCGACCAGGGACAGCAGACCCGCGAGTCCGAGCGTCGCCATGATCGCGCCCCGCCAGGCCGCCGCCCCGGCCTTGCGGCGCACGAACAGGGCCGCCATCGGCAGCGCGAACACGATGGTCAGGGCGCCCATCGGCTGGACGACGCTCAGCGGCCCGAACGCCAGCGCCACCACGTGGAGCACTCCGCCGAAGCCGTTCAGTGCCACGGCGGCCCACCAGACCGGCCTGCGCATCGGCGCGTAGGACGGGCCGTGTCCGGAGTCCGCGACCCGCTCCTGCACGATCGCCCCGCCCGCGTAGGCGACAGCGGAGACGAGCGACAGCAGGATGGACAACGCGAGGGCGCTCATGAGCAACTCCTCTGCGTGCAGCGTGGGCGCGGGGCCCGGCGCGGCGAACGATCGGCTTCCATGGTGACTACGATCCCCCCTCGCGGGCGCCGCCGCGTCGTACCAGAGCATCCATTGGGTCCTACTGCCGATGGAGTACGCCGGGCCCGACGTCCTCCCCAGGGTGGGTGACGCGGGGACGGAGCTGCTGCTCTCGGGTCACTGCCCGAAGTGGTACTACTGCCTCTCGTGGACCTCGACCCCGATCTCGCGGCGCTTCGACCGCTCGGCGGCTTCTTCGTACTACGCACGGCCGGAGCCCCCGCCGATCCACCGCCGACACTCGCGCAGGCGTACGCCCATCGCGGCGAGGAGGTTTACGTGGATTCCATAACTTTTCGTGTCCAAACGGTGGCGGACCGTATCTATACCTCTGAGCTGCGGGTTTCCGCGTCGATCGCCCAGCAGGCCCTCGCGGCCCGCCTGTGGTCCATCGCCCTCGGCTGCGCCGTCCTGTACGGCGGCGTCCCCGACCTCGATCCCCGCCTGCTCCACTGGGACCCCGCCGAGAGCGCCCCGGACGACCTCTCGCTGGCCGAGGTGCGTCCCCGGCCGGCCGACCCGGCGACGATCGCGGACCTCGTCGTACGAGGGCATCTGGAGCCCCTCACGGCCGCCCTGCACGCCCGCTACGGCGTCGCCGAGGGCCTGCTGTGGGGCAACGCGGGCTCGGCGCTGGCCGGCGCGGCCCGCGAGCTCGACCGCTGGGCGCGCGGAGCAGGCGGGGCGGGCACGGACGCAGGTGTGCGTGCCCACGTCCTCGCCGCCGAACTGTTCACCCACCCCAGCCTGGCCCCGACCGGCACCCTCACCGGCAGCGCCTTCCGGCGGCGCAGCTGCTGCCTGTACTACCGGGTGCCCGGCGGCGGGATCTGCGGCGACTGTTGCTTCACCAGGGCTCCATGGTCTTCCCCGAACGCCGCATCTGGGTGACCATGTGGGAACCAATCGCCGAGACAGGGAGTTTTGGGTGCGTGTGGGCCTGCTGACCCGGGAGTATCCGCCGGATGTGTACGGCGGCGCGGGTGTCCATGTCGAGTTCCTCGCCCGGGAGCTGGGCGCCCTCACCGACCTGGAGGTGCATTGCTGGGGCGAGGGCCGCGGAGTCGGCGTCGTCCGGCACCGGTCCTGGCCGGCGCTGGACGGGAGCAACGACGCGCTGCGCACCTTCTCCACAGACCTCTCCATCGCCGCCGCCCTCGAAGGCCGCGAACTCGTCCACTCCCACACCTGGTACGCCAACCTCGCCGGCCACTTCGCCAAGCTGCTGTACGGCATCCCGCACGTGATGACCGCGCACTCCCTCGAGCCCCTGCGCCCCTGGAAGGCCGAGCAGCTCGGCGGCGGATACGCCCTGTCGAGCTGGGCCGAGCGCACCGCCGTCGAGGCCGCCGACGCCGTGATCGCCGTGTCCGGGGCCATGCGCGAGGACATCCTCGCCTGCTACCCGGCCCTCGACCCGGCCACCGTCCATGTCGTCCACAACGGCATCGACACCAGCCTCTACCGCCCCGACCACGGCACGGACGCCCTCACCCGGATCGGTGTCGACCCGAACCGTCCGTACGTCCTGTTCGTCGGCCGGATCACCCGCCAGAAGGGTGTGCCCCACCTGTTGCGCGCGGTACGGGACATCGACCCGGCGGCCCAGGTGGTGCTGTGCGCGGGCGCCCCGGACACTCCGGAGATCGACCGGGAGTTCCGCGAACTCTTCCAGGAGCTGAGCGCCGTACGCGAGGGCGTCTTCTGGATCCCGCAGATGCTGCCGCGCCCGGACGTCATCCAGCTCCTCACACACGCCGCCGTGTTCGTCTGTCCTTCGGTGTACGAACCCTTGGGTATCGTCAACCTGGAGGCCATGGCCTGCGGAACTCCCGTCGTGGCCTCTCGGGTCGGAGGCATTCCCGAGGTGGTGGATGACGGGAGAACCGGGGTATTGGTGTCCCTGGACGAGGACCCGGGTGTCTTCGAGGCGGACCTCGCGCGGGCCCTGGACTCCGTCATCGGTGATCCGGAGGCCGCGCGCCGCATGGGAGACGCCGGACGGGAGCGTGCGGTGGAGGAGTTCGGCTGGGACGCCGTGGCCAGACGGACGGTGAGGCTTTATGAGGAGACCCTCAAACAAGGTCAACAGGCTTAGCCCGACCGGCGTACGGGAAAGCAACGTGCACAACCACGGTGAGGGGAGCGGCGATGCGTCGTGGTGGGCCTTCTGTGCTCGGGATCGTGCTGGCGGGCGGAGAGGGCAAACGCCTGATGCCCTTGACCGCGGACCGCGCGAAACCAGCGGTGACCTTCGGCGGAACGTATCGCCTGGTCGACTTCGTCCTGTCCAACCTCGTCAACGCCGACATCATGCGCATCTGCGTGCTCACGCAGTACAAGTCGCATTCGCTGGACCGGCACATCACGACCACCTGGCGGATGTCCAGCCTGCTCGGCAACTACGTCACTCCGGTCCCCGCCCAGCAGCGCCTCGGTCCGCGCTGGTATCTGGGCAGTGCCGACGCCATCCTCCAGTCGCTCAACCTCGTGCACGACGAGCAGCCCGACTACGTCGCGGTGTTCGGTGCCGACCACGTCTACCGCATGGATCCGCGCCAGATGCTCAACCAGCACATCGAGAGCGGTGCCGGGGTCACGGTCGCGGGCATCAAGGTGCCGCGCGCCGAGTCGTCGTCATTCGGGGTGATCAGTCCCGGCTCGGACGGCCAGACCGTGCAGGGCTTCCTGGAGAAGCCCGCCGACCCGCCCGGCCTGCCCGGCGACCCCGGGTGCGTCTTCGCCTCGATGGGCAACTACATCTTCACCACCAAGGCCCTCATCGAGGCTCTTCAGCGGGACGCCGAGGACGGCGACTCCGTGCACGACATGGGCGGCTCGATCCTGCCGGCGCTCACTGACCGGGGCGAGGCCCAGGTGTACGACTTCAGCCAGAACCACGTGCCCGGCGAGACAACCCGCGACCAGGGTTACTGGCGGGACGTCGGGACGCTCGACGCGTACTACGACGCTCATATGGACCTGATCGCCGAGCGGCCCGCCTTCAACCTCTACAACCGCAACTGGCCCGTCTACACCCACTCCGGACAGTTGTCGCCAGCCCGCTTCAACGCCGGCGGCATCGCCAGCGAGTCGATCATCAGCGCCGGGTGCCTGATCCGGGGCCAGGTGACGCGCTCGGTGCTCTCGCCCGGCGTCCGGGTCGATCCCGGTGCCGTCGTGCAGGGGTCGATCCTGCACGACAACGTGCGCATCGGCCGGGGCGCGATCGTGCGCGGGGCCGTCCTGGACAAGAACGTCGAGGTCCCGCCGGGCGCGACCATCGGCGTCAACCCGGAGCGGGACGCCGACCTGTACACCGTTTCCAAGGGGGGCGTGATCGGCCTCGGGAAGGGCCAGCGCGTGTCGTAGGCAGGTACACCCACACTGACGGCCCCGGTGAGCCCGTGCTCACCGGGGCCGTCGGCGTGTCCAGGGCCCGATGTGTGAGCCGAACGGGCTGTTGCCGTACGGCCGCGAGGTGATCGTGCCGGGCGCGGCGCGGATCGGGACGCCCGGCGAGGAACGGATCCGGGACACGGACCCGGGCGCCTCCCGGGGGCCGCCCCGACATCTGCCCGAGCCGACGGAGGTCTTCCCTGTGAGATGGACGCTGCGCACCGCGGGAGCGGTGACGGCCGCCGCCCTGTTCACCGGCGGGCTCGCCGCACCGGCCGCCCATGCACGTGTAGAGCGGCTCACCGGCCTCGTCAACCCGTTCATCGGCACGGAGAACGAGGGCAACACCTTCCCCGGCGCGACCGTGCCCTTCGGCATGGTGCAGCTCTCGCCCGACACCGGGCACAAGACCGGCTACCGCTACTCCCAGACCCGCATCCGGGGCTTCTCCCTCGTCCACCTCTCCGGCGTCGGCTGCCGCATTGGCGGCGACCTCCCGGTCCTGCCCACGACCGGCGACATCACGAGCACCGACTACGCGTCCTACGCCGCCGAGTTCAGCCACGACACCGAGAGCGCGAACCCCGGCTACTACAAGGTGGGCCTGAAGTCGGGCATCGACGCCGAGCTGACGGCGACCGCCCGCACCGGCGTCCAGCGCTACACCTTCCCGGCGACCACGAAGGCCAACGTGCTGCTCAACGCGGGCCAGTCGCTGCACACGAAGGTGGCGAACCGGGTCGAGATCCTCGACGACCGGACCGTGCGCACGACGATCACCGGCTCCGGCTTCTGCCGGGGGACCAAGCCGTACACCGTCCACACGGTCACCCGCTTCGACCGGCCCTTCACCGCGTACGGCACCTGGGACGGCGCCACGGTCACCGGCGGCTCCCGGACCGGGGGCGACGGCGCCTACGTCCGCTTCGACACGACGGACGGGGACCGCACCGTCGAGGCGACCACCGCCCTGTCGTATGTCGACGCGGACGGTGCGGCCGGCAACCTGCGCGCCGAGGGCGGACGGATGTTCGACGAAGTGCGGGAGGAGGCCGGGGAAGCCTGGGAGGCGCGCCTCGACGACGTCGGTGTGACCGGCGGCTCGGACACGCTGCGCCGGACCTTCTACTCGTCCCTCTACCGCAGCTTCCTCGCGCCGAACATCGGCAGTGACGCCGACGGCCGCTACACCGGCTGGGACCTGAAGATCCACCGCGCGCGGGACTTCACGTACTACCAGAACTGGTCCCTGTGGGACACCTACCGCACCCAGGCGCAGCTCCTGTCGCTGCTCGCGCCCCGTGAGGCCCGGGACATGGCGCTGTCGGTGCTGAAGATCGACGAGGAGGGCGGCTGGCTGCCCAGATGGGGGTACGGCACGGTCGAGACCAACATCATGACCGGCGACCCGGTCACCCCGTTCCTCACCCACGCCTACCAGCAGGGGCTGCTGCACGGCCACGAGGAGCGGGCCTACCGTGCCCTGAAGAAGAACGCCGACGGTGTGCCGCCCGCGGCGCTGCCCATGCTGGGGCGTGAGGCGAACCGGGAGTACATCGAGAACGGCTTCGCGCCCTATCTCAAGGGCCGCCCGCGCACCAAGCTGGGCGATTCGGACTACCACTGGGGCGCGTCCGTCACTCTCGAGTACGCCCTGTCCGACGCGATGCTGGCGCAGATGGCACGCGAGCTGGGCCACGAGGCCGACGCCGACCGCTACGCGGCCAGGTCGCAGAGCTACCGCGAGGTGTACGACCCCTCGACCGGCTTCTTCCGGCCCCGGGACGGCTCGGGTGCCTTCGCTGGTGACCCCGATCCGGCCAAGGGCGAGGGGTTCCACGAGGGCACGGCCTGGCAGTACCAGTGGCTGGTCCCGCAGGACCTGCCGGGCCTGGTGGACCTGCTCGGCGGCAGGCAGGCGGCCAACGAGCGGCTCGACGCCTTCTTCGCCTACGACCGGATGAAGGCGGACCCGGCCGGGACAGCCCGCGAGGTGTGGGTGAACGGCCCGTACGCCTACTACAACGCGGACAAGTACAACCCGCAGAACGAAGTCGACCTCACCGCCCCGTACACCTACCTCTCCACCGGGCAGCCCTGGAAGACGACCGAGGTCGTGCACGCCGCGCTGACCCTCTACACGGACGGCCCGACCGGGATGACCGGCAACGACGACATGGGCACCATGTCCGCCTGGCACGTCCTGTCCGCGATCGGGATCTTCCCGGTGCAGCCCGGCTACGACACCTGGGGCCTCTCCACCCCGGTCTTCGACCGGGTCGACCTCACCCTCGACCCCCGCTACTACCCGCTCGGCGCCCTCACGGTCACGGCACCGGGTACGTCGGACAGCCGACGGTACGTCCAGTCCGTGGCCGTCGACGGGGCGTCGTACAGCCGTACGTACGTGACGAGCGGGACGTTGCGGGGTGCCCGCTCGCTCGACTTCACGGTCGGCCCGGAGCCGTCCGGGTGGGGAACCGGTGCGGATGCGGCGCCGCTCGCTCTGAAATAGCCCCCTCTCACCCTGACGTAGGCTCATAAATCACTTAAGTCCCACCGCTCCCGAAGCGGTGGGACTTAATCCGTTGTTAACTGAGCGTAGCTTGATCGTGCTTGACCGTAATCGCTCGTAGGCGATTGACTGCTGGTTCACCCGTCGTCGACGCGAGAGCGATCCCTTGACCTCTGAGACCTCGGACCTGCTCGCCCCCCTCGACCTGGCGTTCTGGCACATCGACTCCGATCTGCACCCCATGCACTTGGGCGCCCTCGGTGTCTTCTCGGCCCACTCGCCCACCGCCGGAGCCCACGCGGCCGACCTGCTCGCCGCCCGCGCCGCCGGCGTACCCGGACTGCGCATGCGTATCCGGGACGTCTGGCAGCCCCTGCTCCCGCTGGCCTTCGGGGGCGCCACCCGCGAGACAGCACCGGACTTCGACCCGCTCGACCACGTCCGGCTGCACGCCCCGACCTCGGACTTCCACGCCGAGGCCGGACGGCTCATGGAACGCTCGCTCGAACGCGGCCGGCCGCCGTGGGAGGCCCATGTGCTGCCCGGCGAGGACGGCACCTCCTTCGCCGTGCTCTTCAAGTTCCACCACGCCCTGGCCGACGGGCTGCGCGCACTGACCCTCGCCGCCGGCGTCATGGACCCCCTCGACCTGCCCAAGCCGCGCCCGCGCCCCGAACAGCCCACCGCCGGCCTCTTCCCGGACGTGCGCAAACTGCCTGGGCTGGTGCGCGGCGCCCTCTCCGACGTGGGCCGCGCCCTGGATATCGGCGCCTCGGTCGCCCGCTCCGGTCTGGACAACCTCAGCAACCGCTCGTCGGCCGCGCTCGTCGCCGAACCGACCGGAACCCGCCGTACGGCCGGAGTCGCCGTCGACCTCGACGACGTCCACCGTGTGCGCAAGACCGTCGGCGGCACCGTGAACGACGTACTCATCGCCGTCGTCGCCGGAGCCCTGCGCCGCTGGCTCGACGAGCGGGGCGACGGGACCGAGGGAGTCGCTCCGCGCGCGCTGATCCCCGTCTCCAAACGGCGACCGCGCACCGCTCATCCGCAGGGCAACCGGCTCTCCGGGTATCTGATGCGGCTGCCCGTCGACGACCCGGACCCGCTCCGGCGTCTGGCCCGCGTACGGACGGCCATGGACCGCAACAAGGACGCGGGTCCCGGGCGGGGCGCCGGCGCGGTGGCGCTGCTCGCCGACCATGTGCCGCCGCTCGGGCACCGGTTCGGCGGACCGCTGGTCAAGCAGGCCGCCCGGCTCTGGTTCGACATCCTCGTCACCAGCGTGCCGCTGCCCAGCCTCGGCCTGAGGCTCGGCGGGAACCCGCTCACCGAGGTCTACCCCTTCGCCCCGCTCGCCCAGGGCCAGTCGCTGGCGGTCGCCATCTCGACCTACCGGGGGCAGGTCCACTTCGGGCTCGTCGCCGACGCGGAAGCCGTCCCGGACCTCGACCGGTTCGCCGCCGCGCTGACCGCGGAGGTGGAGACGCTGGTCGCCGCCTGCGCCCTGTGACCCGCGTCATGATCGTCGCGGGTTTGGTGACTTGGCCCGGGCTTCCGTAAAATCGCCTGTTCGAGAGCGGGCGCGGTCTGAGCGCCGCGAAGGCGACCCAGGGAACGGCAGCGCGATGACGGTGACAGAGGACGGCCCAATGGCCGTGGACGGCCTGGACGACGTGGCAGACGTCTCCCACGGTCCCGGCATCGACCCCGAGCGCATGGCCGTCTGCCTCGCCGTGCTCGAAGAACTCGACAAGATCGACGTCGACCACCCCGACGCCATCGCCGTGCGCCGTGCCACCGCCGGCGTCTACCGCACGGTCAAGCAGCGCCGCCGGCAGGAACGCCGGGCCTCCAAGACCGCCCACGACAAGGCGGTCACCGAGTCCACGGCGACCGGCTCCGCCCAGCGCATCGACGACGAGACCGAGGGCATCCTGCCGTCGTCGGTGACCGAGGAGGGCAAGATCGCGGGGATACTCCAGCGCCCGCGCTCCTGCTACACCTGCAAGGCCCGCTACGTCGAGGTCGACTACTTCTACCACCAGCTCTGCCCGAACTGCGCCGCCGAGAACCGATCCCGCCGCGACGCCCGCACCGACCTCACCGGCAAGCGCGCGCTCCTCACGGGCGGCCGGGCCAAGATCGGCATGTACATCGCGCTGCGGCTGCTGCGCGACGGCGCGCACACCACGATCACCACGCGCTTCCCGAAGGACGCCATCCGCCGCTTCAAGGCCATGGACGACTCCGCGGACTGGCTCCACCGCCTGGAGGTCGTCGGCACCGACCTGCGCGACCCCGCGCAGGTCGTGGCCCTGGCCGACCGGGTCGCCGAGCAGGGTCCGCTCGACATCCTGATCAACAACGCGACGCAGACGGTACGCCGGCTGCCCTCCGCGTACGCCGCGCTCGTCGAGGCGGAGAGCGCTCCGCTGCCGGCCGGTGAGCTGCCCGCCCACCACGTCATCGGCGCCTTCAACTCCGGCGCGGTCGACGGACTGGCCGCGCTGCCCGTCGGCATCAGCGGCCTCGACGCCCAGAAGGTCGCCGATCTCGCTCTGGTCGCGGGCAACGCCAGCATCGCCCGGCACCTCGACGGCACCGCCATCGACGCGGGCGGCCTGGTCCCCGACGTCGTCGACACCAACACGTGGGTGCAGACCATCGAGCAGATCTCCCCGGTGGAGCTTCTCGAGACCCAGCTGTGCAACTACACGGCGCCGTTCATCCTGATCAGCAAGCTGAGGCCTGCCATGGCCGGGGCGGCGCGCGACGCGGTGAGCAAGCGCGCGTATGTCGTCAACGTCTCGGCGATGGAGGGGGTGTTCGGGCGCGGATACAAGGGTGCGGGGCATCCGAACACGAACGCCGCGAAGGCCGCGATGAACATGGTGACGCGGACCAGTGCGCAGGAGATGTTCCAGTCCGACGGGATTCTGATGACCTCGGTCGACACCGGGTGGATCACGGACGAGCGCCCGCACTACGACAAGCTGCGGCTGGCCGATGAGGGGTTCCATGCGCCGCTCGACCTCGTGGACGGTGCGGCTCGGGTATACGACCCGATCGTGCGGGGTGAGGCGGGGGAGGATCTGTACGGGGTCTTCATGAAGGATTACGCGCCCGGTAAGTGGTAGCGGCTGTGCGCCGGGCATGAGGTGACGTCATGCCGGTGGTTGTCTGCGGGTTGTGGGGGGCTGGGCGCGCAGTTCCCCGCGCCCCTGAGCGGGTTCGTGCAGCCGCAAGTGTTCATGAACCGCGTATGCCGTCTCCGTTTGCGCTGGGCGTACTCGGGTTCCGCCGTCCACCAGCAGGTCTGTCCCCGTTACCCACTCCGCCGCGTCCGACGCCAGCCAGAGCACCGCGCGGGCGATGTCCTCGGGTTCGCCGATCCTGCCGAGAGGGAGACCGGCGGCGACGGCGTCCTCGCCGTGCTCCCAGACGAAGCGGGCCATCTCCGTCCGTACAAGGCCGGGGGAGACCGAGTTGACCCTTACTTTTGGGGCCAGTTCGCCCGCGAGCTGTTGTGTCAGGTGGAGCAGTGCGGCCTTGCTGGTGCCGTACGCGCCGATGTTGGGGCCGACGTGCGTGGCGCCCTCCGTGCAGATGTTGACCACGGTGCCCCCGTGGTCGCGCATCCACGCCCGCCACGCGCACTGCGTCAGCCGCAGCGGAGCCTCGACGTTCATGGTGAACGCCTCGCGCCACGCGTCCGGGTCGGCGTCCATGAGCGGACCGTAGGGTTGGTTGGTGGCCGCGTTGTTCACCACGATGTCGAGCCGTCCGAACGTGTCGAGTGTGAACTCGGTCAACGCCGAGAGATGTGCCGGATCAGCGACACTGCCCGCCAGCCCGACCCCGCCGAGCGTCTCGGCGGCTCGCCGCACGCCCTCCGGGTCACGGGCCGTCACACACACCCTCGCCCCCGCCCGCACGAGCGCCCCGGCGACGGCCAGCCCGATCCCGCGCGTGCCCCCGGTGACCAGGGCGACCCGCCCGTCCAGTCCGTACGGCGACGTCATCCGCGTACCGTCTCATGACGAACCGTCAGCCAACAGCCCCTGGGGGGTAAGGGGGTTCAGTCGACGGCGCCCAGCCTGGAGTGCTGCTGCGCGACCAGTTCCAGCAGAGTGCGCCAGTCCTCCAGGACGCCCGCGTCGAACCCCGGGGCCCGGCCGGCCTCGTCCGCCTGACGCAGGGCAAGCGCGTCGGCGTCCACGACGCGCGGGTCCAGGTCCGTGGCGTACGGGCTGTCGTGCACGAGGCGGGCGACCCGTTCGCCGAGCAGGTGCCGGACGGCGTCCGCCGCGACCCGGGCGTGCCGGGTGGGGGTGCCGGGCACGAGGAGCCTGCCGATGACGTGGACCAGGCCTGCCACCTGTAGTTCCTTGTCGGCGGGGCGACTTCGGCGGAGCAGGGCGGCCGTCTGGAGGGCGTGCTGGTGCAGATCGACCGGACCGACCGGACCGACCGGGCCGCCGCCGTGCCCGGGGGTGCCCCGGCAGGCGTGCAGCAGATCCATCAGCTCCTCGACACCGCGCAGCTCCATACGTCAGTCCTCCCGAGTCCTACCGCGGGACCAGCCGTTGCCGTCGGTCAGGACACCATGGCCGACTTGCGCGCGGACCAACGGGAGCTGAACTGCCGGACGTGTTCCGGCAATGGCGTACGCGGGTGCGTCGATTGGGCCGTACGGGTGATGCGCAAACCGCTCCCAACGTGACAAACAACCGCAGATTAGGGCTGAATGAACACTGGGCGACTCGAGTTCTTTACTCCTTGTTTTCACCCCATCGAGCGGGCGCCCGCTCATTTGGTTAATACTGGAGCGGACGGGCAGCACGACTGGGTTCCACCCACACCCACGGTCCGTTACCGGCGCCACCGCGTCCTTACTGCTCTTGACCCAGACCCGAGTGGACGTGGAGCGACCGGCGTCGGACTGGTCCCGAATGTCCTGAGGGTGACCCGACACATAAGGAGTGCGCGGTGACACCGGAGAAGACGAATCTCGAACAAGGCCCTGAAGAACGCACGGCGGCCCTGGTCGACCGGAGCGACCGGCTCGGCAGCCTCGACGTGTGGGCCAGGTCGGCCCCGATCCGCCTGGCGGGCTACGAGGACGACCTCGCCGAGCCCCACATCCTGCCCAGCGTCGACTGACGCCCCGACAGGACCTGCCGAGATCGCCGTCGGCATGGGCGCGCCGGACTCACGCCCATGCCGACGGCGATCTCGGCCGAAGAGACCCGGCAAGCCGTGGTCAGACGAGCGGAGCCGTCCGCTGCCAGGGGTGCAACTCCTCCAGCTGCTGGGCCACGTCGAGGAGCACGGACTCCGAGCCCGGGCGGCCCACCAGTTGTACGGCGCAGGGCGCGCCCGAGGGCAGGGTGCCGAACGGCACCGCCATCGCCGGCCAGCCCGTCAGGTTCCACGGGGGCGTCATCGGCGAGTAGTTCGTGTTGGCGAGGACGTTGCGCAGCCAGCCCCGCTCGTGCCAGGCCGCGGCGGCGGGTGAGCGCCGGGCGAGTGCCGGGGTGAGCAGCACGTCGTGGTCGGCGAAGAACGGTTCGAGGCGCCGGCGCAGCTGTTCCTTGTGCTGCCCCCGCTCGACATAGCCGACGAACCGGCGCCCGACGGCCGCGTGGACCCGGGTGCGCCGGCTCAGCCCGCTCCGGTCGATGCCCTCCGCGTCCCGTGCCGTGCCCGCCGTCCAGTGGGTGAACGAGGTCACGCCGATCGACAGCGGGTACGGCGGATCGGCGGGCCGCACCTCGTGACCGGCACCGTCCAGCAGTGCTGCGGCCTCGCGGGCGGCGGACGCGTACGGCCTGCCGATGGTGACGCCGGTGATGGGGCTGCGGACGGAGAGGGCGATCTTGCGGCCGGCGTGCGCATCGGACCGTACGAACGGGGTGTCCGCGAGGACCGACAGCAGTAGGCGGGCGTCCTCGACCGTCGTCGCCAGCGGGCCGTTCTCCGACATGCCGAACCAGTCGCCGTTGCCGATGCCCGCCGGGACGACCCCGAGGCCCGGCTTGATGGTGACGACACCGCAGTTGGCGGCGGGGATGCGCAGTGAACCCATGCCGTCGTTGCCCAGCGCGACAGGCACCATCCCGGCGCCGACGGCCGCCGCGCTGCCGCCCGAGGAACCGCCCGCCGTGCGGGTGGTGTCCCACGGGTTGCGGGCCGTGCCGAGAGGACCCTCCGTGGTGCCCCAGATGCACAGCTCGGGCACATTGGTGACCCCGACGACGATCGCGCCCGCCGCACGGAGCCGGGCCACGGTGACGTGGTCTTGGTCGGCGGGGGTGTCCGGCGTCGCGGGGGAACCGTGCCGGGTCGACTCGCCGCGCACGCCCAGGTTGTCCTTCACCGCGATGGGTACGCCCGCGAGCGGAAGGTCCGCCAGGTCTGCGCGGCCGGCCACCTCGTCCGCCTCGGCCAGCGCCTCCTGGGCCCGCACCCGGCGGAACGCGCCGACCCGGGCGTCCAGCAGTTCGATGTGCGCGAGATGCTCGGCCACGACTTCACGCGGGGTGACGCGCTTCTCGCGTACGGCGGCGGCGATCTCGGCAGCGGTTCGGCCGACCCAGCTGGTCACGGGGGCTCCTCGGGGTGGATGCGACACATCGTGCAACGCGTGAGGCGATGAGGCTACTCGCGAGTACGGAGAAGCGTCGAGTGTCGTCCGGTGTCGTCGAGCTTGGACATTCGGCCCGTGTCTCTTGGACTTTTCTGGCGCCGGGGCATCCGGCTCCCGTCGTAGACTCGCTGGTCATCCGATCACTGGCCGAACTCGTCTGACCCCAGAGCCCATTGACAGTGTCCAGGGCGCGCTCAATCATCACACCTCCGATGAATGGGAGCTTCCAGATGAGCAGGTATCCAAGACGTCGGCTTCTGGGTGCGCTGGTGACCCTCCTGCTGCTGGCCGCCCCGGTCCCGGCCGTCGCGCGCACAGCGGCGGCGAGTACCCCGGTCACCGTGCCAGCACTCGCCAACTGGACTGCGGAGCAAGGGAGGTACCAGTTCACCGGCTCTGCCCGACTGGTCGCCGACTCCACGCCCGAGCGCAGGGTCGCGGACACTCTCGCCGACGATCTGCGCGACGCGGGCCACGGCATCGTCCCCGTGGTGAGCGGCGGCGCGCGGACCGGTGACATCGTTATCGACGTGTCCCCGGGGCGGGCCGCACTCGGCGCCGAGGGGTACGAACTCCGGTCGGGCGCAAGGCTGTCGGTGACCGGCGCGACCGAGACAGGCGCGTTCTACGGCACCCGAACCGTCCTCCAGCTCCTCGCCCAGGGCGACCGGATCCCCGCCGGACGCACGGTCGACGTACCCCGGTACGCGGAACGGGGCGTCGGCGTGTGCGCCTGCTACATCCACATCTCGACGCCGTGGCTGGAGAACCTCGTACGCGACATGGCGTACCACAAGCTCAACCAGCTGCTCCTGGAACTCAAGGTGAAGAGCGACGCCCACCCCGAGGCCAACACCTGGGGCTACTACACCAAGGACGAGATACGGCGGCTCGTGGCCCTCGGCGACAAGTACCACGTCGAGATCGTTCCGGAGATCAACTCCCCGGGCCACATGGACCCCTGGATCGAGAACCGCCCCGGTCTGCAGCTCACCGACTCCGACGGCAACAAGCAGCCCAGCAGGCTCGACATCACCCAGCCTGCCGCCTTCGACTACTACACGAGCCTGATCGACGAGTACGCGCAGGTGTTCACCGGTGGCTCCTGGCACATGGGCGCCGACGAGTACATGCTCGGCTCCGACTTCGCCAAGTACCCGCAGATGCTCCGGTACGCCCGGGAGAAGTACGGGGCGAACGCCACACCGCAGGACGCCTTCATCGACTTCGTCAACCGAATCCAGGCCTACCTGGCCGCCAAGGGCAAGAAGGTGCGCATCTGGAACGACGGGCTCACCGGCGCCAACACCGTGCCTGTGACGGCGGGCACGACGGTCGAGCACTGGCTGAACGTGGCCGTGAAGCCGAGCCAACTCCGTGCCCAGGGGTACTCGTTGATGAACGCGGCCTATGCGCTCTACCTCGTCCGGGGCGGCTTCCGCAGCGACACCAAGGGTCTGTACGACCAGAGTTGGGACCCGCGCAGCTTCGAGGGCGAGAAGCTCGTCTCCAGCGAGGGCATCACCGGTGCGAAGATCAGCCTCTGGCCGGACAACGGGCGCGGCGAGACCGAGAACGAGGTCGCTGTCGACACCGACCCCGCGCTGCGGCAGCTCGCGCAGGCCACCTGGGGCGATCCGCATCCCGACGCCACCTACTCCCGGTTCACCGCGAGGGCGACCGCCGTCGGGCACGCGCCCGGCCGACGGGACCTTACCCGGATACCGGTCACGGACGGGACGTACACCTTGCGGGCGGACGCCGCCTCCCTCACCGCCGACGTGCGGCGCACACCCGACGGATACGTCACCCTGCGGACCGCGGACGGCTGTCTGGAGGTGCGCGGCGGAAAGCTCACGCTCAACACCCCCCTCCAGCCCGGCGTCGAGATCACCGCGCAGACCTGCGATGCCGGAAACACCTTGCAGCGCTGGGAGTTGGAGCAGTCAGCGGGCGGCTTCAGACTCGTCAGCGCGATCACGCGGATGGCCGTGGTCGTGACCGACGACGGCCGTCTCGGGCAGTACCCGCCGGACCAACGCCCGCCCGCTGACTGGCACTTGACCAGCTTCCACTGATCCGGACCGGACCGAACCGAACCGAACCGACCGATCCGAGGAGCCCGTTCCCCATGACAGTCTCCAGACGTCTCTTCGTCACGGCAGCCGCCGCGATCGTCGCCTCCAGGGGCACCTCAGCCGCCCTGGCCGCCCCAGGTCGGGCCGCGCCTTCGATCGCGGAGGAGCCGAACTGGCGTATCCCCGTCAGCTCCAGCGACTCCGCCGAGGTCCTCGTCCGCAAGGCCTCCCAAGTCCGGCCCACCGCACGGCAGATCGCCTGGCAGCGGCTGGAGAGGACCGCGTTCCTGCACTTCGGCGTCAACACCTTCACCGGCCTGGAATGGGGCACCGGCGACGAGGACCCGGAGGTCTTCCAGCCGGCCGGCCTCGACACCGACCAGTGGGCGCGGGCCCTGCGCGACGGCGGCTTCAGGCTCGCCATCCTCACCGTCAAGCATCACGACGGCTTTGTCCTCTACCCCTCCCGCTACACCGACCACTCGGTGGCATCGAGCAGTTGGCGCGGCGGGCAGGGCGACGTACTGCGTTCCTTCGCCGACTCCATGCGGCGGTACGGGCTGAAGGTCGGCGTGTACATCTCGCCGGCCGACGAGAACCAGTACCTCCACGGCGTGTACGCCAACGGCAGCCCGCGCACCGAGCACACCATCCCGACCCCGGTCGCTGACGACGACCGTCCGGACGGCCCGACGTTCACGTTCCCCGCCACCGACTACGGCGCCCATATGCTCGACCAGCTCTACGAGGTCCTCACCGAGTACGGACCCGTCGACGAGGTCTGGTTCGACGGCGCCCAGGGGCGCATCCCGCCGGACAAGGTCGAGAAGTACGACTGGGACAGCTGGTACACCCTTGTTCGCACCCTCGCCCCGGACGCCGCTGTCGCCGTCTCCGGCCCCGATGTCCGCTGGGTCGGCAACGAGGGCGGGCTGGCGCGCGAGAACGAGTGGAGCGTCGTACCGGTCACCGAGAAGGACTACGGGAAGACCGACTTCGCGCTCTCGTACGACGCCGCGGACATGGGCGGCCGGGACGCGCTCGTCGCGGCTCGTGACATCGCCGACTACGTGCAGTGGTGGCCGGCCGAGTGCGATGTGTCGATCCGGGACGGCTGGTTCTACCACGCGGACCAACAGCCCAAGACCGTCGACCAGTTGACCGAGATCTACTTCGGCTCGGTCGGCCGCAACGCCGTCCTCCTGCTCAATGTCCCGCCGGACACGGACGGCCTGCTCGCCGCTTCCGACGTGACCAGGCTGCGGGAGTTCCGGGAGCGCGTCGACCGGGAACTGCCGGCCGACCTGACCGTCGGGGCCATGGTCACCCGGAGTCCGGGTGTCGTCACCGTCGACCTCGGCAGGGAGCGCGAGGTGGACCGGGTCCGGCTGGCGGAGGACATCCGGCACGGGCAGCAGGTCGAGGCCTTCGTCGTCGAGGCGTTCGCCGGGGGCCGCTGGACCCGGGTGGCGGGGGCGGGCACGGTCGGCGCGAGCCGGATCCTGCTGCTGGCGGCTCCTGTCCGGGCCCGGCGGTGGCGGGTGCGGGTGACACGGGCCCGCGCGGAGGTGCCGATCGCGGAGTTCGGGCTGTACCGGTCGGCGGCGGGCTGACGTCCGAGGGCGGGACCCTCAGGACGCGCGGGACGCGCGGGGCTGTGACGCGGCTCCACCGGGCGGGCGCGATCAGCCCCCACCGGCCCGCAGCCACATCACGGCCCTACCGCGGAACGTCAGGCTGGCCCCGCAGCCACTGTTCCACCTCGCCGACGTGGGCCGCGGCTGCCGCCCGGGCCGCCTCCGGGTCGTGGGCGACGAGCGCGCGGTGGATCGCCGCGTGCTCACGGCGGGTGCGGGCGAAGGCGCCTTCCTCCTGGTAGGCGCGCCAGACGCGGGCGCGGAACGTACGTGAGGAGAGCCCCTCCAAAATCGCCGCCATGCTGTCATTGCCGGCCGCGGCGGTGATCTCGCGATGGAAGGCCAGGTCGTGGGCGAGGATCTCCTCGGGATCGTCGGTGGCGTTCATCGCCGTGAGGTGTTTCTCCACCTCCGCGAGCTGGTCCGGGGTGATCCGGGCGGCGGCCAGCGCGGCCGCCGTCGACTCCAGGATGCGCCGGACCTCGAGCAGCTCGGCCAGCTGAGGGCCGCGCGACAGGTCCGCGACCACACCGAAGGTCTCCAGCAGATCGCCGGCCTCCAGCTGGGTCACGTAGATGCCCGAGCCGTGCCGGGCCTCCAGTACGCCCATCACGGTGAGCGCCCGGATCGCCTCCCGCATCGAGCTGCGCGAGATACCCAGCCGCGCGGCGAGATCGCGCTCGGTGGGCAGCCGCTCACCCGGTTCCAGCCGGCCCTCGCCGATCAGTGCCTTGATCTGGTCGATGGCGCGCTGCGTCACGGTGCCCTTCTGCGGGGCGGCCTCGCTGTTCCTGGCCGGGATCTCGTCCACGCCGTGTCCTCCTGTCGCCGGGTCCGCCGCAGTCTAACCAGAGGGTTGGTCGGACCACTACGGCCCGAATCTAGGAAAATTTGGCTCTGTGGGGTGTTCCAACCCGGAAGTGGTCTGATAAATATGCGGCATCCGCTCGATCACGCTCAACGAGGAGCTACCAGATGTTCGACCGAACAATGGGGACACCGAAGAAGCGCGGCAGAGCGCGGAGCCTCGGTGTGGTGGCGCTGGCCGCCTGTACCGGCCTGGTGCTCAGCGCCTGCGGCAGCACCAAGGACACCGTCTCCTCGGACGGTGGCGGCGACGGTACGGGCAAGGTCGGAGTGATCCTGCCGCTGCTGACCTCGCCGTTCTGGCAGTCGTACAACGACTACGTGCCGAAGATGGCGAAGTCCGAGGGCGTCGACGCGCTGAAGACCGTCAACTCCAACAGCGACCCCTCGCAGCAGATCACCGACATCAACAACCAGCTCAACCAGGGCGTGAAGGGCCTGGTGGTCGCGCCGCTGGACAGCGCCGCCATCGAGGCCGGCCTCGACCAGGCCGAGCGCAAGGGCGTGCCCGTGGTGGCCGTCGACGTGGCGCCCGAGAAGGGCAAGGTCGCCATGGTCGTACGCGCCAACAACGTCGCGTACGGCGAGCAGGCCTGCGACTACCTCGGCAAGCACATCACCTCGGGCAAGGTGGTCCAGATCATGGGCGATCTCGCGTCGGTGAACGGCCGGGACCGGTCGGAGGCGTTCCGGGCCTGTGTGAAGGAGAAGTTCCCGAAGCTCAAGGTGCTGGAGATCCCGGCCAAGTGGGAGTCGGACGCCGCGGCCTCCAAGCTCGACACGCTCCTCAACGCCAACCCGGACATCAAGGGCATCTACATGCAGGCCGGTGGCGTCTACCTCGCGCCCACGCTGCAGACCCTGAAGTCCAAGGGGATGCTGAAGAAGACGGGCGAGGCCGGTCATATCGCGATCGTCTCGAACGACGGCATCCCGCAGGAGTTCGACGCCATCCGCAAGGGCGAGATCGACGCGACCGTCTCGCAGCCCGCCGACCTCTACGCCAAGTACGGCATGTACTACATCAAGGCGGCGATGGCCGGGAAGACGTTCAAGCCGGGTCCCACCGACCACGACTCCGAGATCGTCAAGCTGCCCAGCGGCATCCTGGAGGACCAGCTGCCCGCGCCCCTGGTCACCAAGGAGAACGTCGACGACCCCAACCTCTGGGGCAACTCGGTCGGATGAGCAGCCAGCAACGGGAAAACCCGGACACCTCTCTCGTACCGCTTGTCGAGGCACACGGCATCGCCAAGCGGTACGGTCCGACCACCGCGCTCCAGGACGGCCAACTCACCGTCCTGGCCGGTGAGTCGCACGCGCTCGTGGGCCGCAACGGCGCCGGAAAGTCCACCCTGGTCACCATCCTGACCGGTCTCCAGGCGCCTGACGAGGGCACGGTCCGCTTCGACGGCCGGCCCGCACCCCCGCTCACCGACCGCGACGCCTGGCGCTCCAAGGTGGCCTGCGTCTACCAGAAGCCCACGGTCGTCCCCGAGTTGACGGTCGCCGAGAACCTCTTCATCAACCGGCAGCCGACCGGCCGTGGCGGAGTCATCAGCTGGCGCCGGCTGCGTACCGAGGCCGCCGAACTCCTCGGGACCTGGGACGTACACGTCGACCCGGAGGCCCGCACCGCCGACCTCAAGGTCGAGGACCGCCAAATGGTGGAGATCGCACGGGCGTTGAGCTTCGGCGCCCGGTTCATCGTTCTCGACGAACCGACCGCCCAGCTCGACAGCCGGGAGATCGAGCGGCTCTTCACCCGGATGCGCGCACTCCAGGACTCCGGCGTCACCTTCCTGTTCATCTCGCACCACCTCCAGGAGGTGTACGAGGTGTGCCAGACGGTGACCGTCCTGCGCGACGCCCGCTGGATCACCACAGCCCCCGTCGCAGACCTCCCGCGCCAGGCCCTGATCGAGGCCATGGCCGGGGAGTCGATCGCCGAACAGGCCGTCACCCTCAAGGGAGTCGACCCGGGGCAGCCGGTGCTGCTGGCCGCCGAGGGGCTCACCTCACCGGCGTACGAGAACATCGACCTGACCGTTCGCCGCGGTGAGGTCGTCGGACTCGCCGGGTCCAGCGGCAGCGGCAAGATCGAGCTGGCCGAGTCCTTCGCCGGGCTGCACACCCCGACCGGTGGATCGGCCCGACTCGACGACAAGCGGCTGCCGTTCGGGGACGTGCAGGCGGCGCTGACGGCGGGCGTCGCCTGTGTGCCGCGCGACCGGCACGAACAGGGGCTGGTGTCCGGCATGACCGTCGGCGACAACGCCACCATGAGCGTCCTGCGCAGGCTCGGACGGTACGGATTCGTCTCCGGGAGCCGCAAACAGGACTTCGCCACCGCGCTCATCGAACGCCTCGACATCCACACCGAGGGCCCCGACCAGCCCGTCTCGGACCTGTCCGGCGGCAACGCGCAGAAGGTCGTCATGGCCCGCGCCCTCGCCTCCGACCCCAAACTGCTCGTCCTCATCAACCCCACCGCGGGCGTCGACGTGAAGTCCAAGGAGTCCCTCCTCGCGCGCATGGACAGCGCCCGCGAGGACGGCACCGCCGTGCTGGTCGTCTCCGACGAACTCGACGACCTGCGCCGCTGCGACCGAGTCCTCGTCCTCTTCCACGGCCGCGTCGTCGCCGAGCATCCGGCGGGCTGGCGCGACCACGAGCTGATCGCCTCCATCGAAGGAGTGGACCATGGCTACTGCGTCTCCCCGGGGGACGACCCCCGGACCCCCGGCCGAGGAGAGCGGGCCCAGGGTGACTGAGACACAGGCGTCGCCGCTCGCCTCCCTGCGGGCCCCGGACCCGCGTTCGGCCAAGACCGTACTGCTCCGCCGCGCCCGCGAACTCGCCCTAGTACCAGCCCTGTTGCTGCTCATGGTGCTCGGTACGGTGGTCAACGACTCGTTCCTCACCGAGCGCAACCTGATCTCGATCCTCGGTGCTTCCGCCGCACTCGCGATGGTCGTGCTGGCCGAGTCACTCGTCCTCATCACCGGCAAGTTCGACCTCTCCCTGGAATCGGTCGTCGGTATCGCCCCGGCCATCGGCGCGCTGCTGGTGCTGCCGGTGGCGCAGTCCGGGTGGGGAACCGAATTCCCCGCCGTACTCGCCCTGTTGGCGATCCTCGTCGTCGGCGGCCTGGTCGGCGCGTTCAACGGACTCCTGGTCGTCAAGCTCAAGCTCAACGCGTTCATCGTGACGCTCGCGATGCTGATCGTGCTGCGTGGACTGCTGGTCGGCTCGACCAAGGGCAAGACCCTGTTCGGCATGCCCGACTCCTTCTACTCCCTCGCCACCACCACCTTCCTGAACGTGCCCATGTCCGTGTGGGTGGCCGGGGCCTGCTTCGCCGTCGCCGGGCTCGTCCTCAAGTACCACCGCGTCGGCCGTGCCCTGTACGCGATCGGCGGCAACGCGGACGCGGCCCGGGCCGCCGGTATCCGGGTCGAACGGGTGATGCTCGGCGTGTTCGTCGTCGCCGGTGTCCTCGCGGCCGTCGGCGGGGTCATGCAGACCGGGTACGTCGGCGCGATCAGCGCCAACCAGGGCAACAACATGATCTTCACCGTGTTCGCGGCGGCCGTCATCGGCGGCATCAGCCTCGACGGCGGCAAGGGCACCATGTTCGGCGCCCTCACCGGCGTACTCCTGCTGGGCGTCGTCCAGAACCTGCTGACCCTGGCCCAGGTGCCGTCGTTCTGGATCCAGGCGATCTACGGCGGAATCATCCTCGTGGCGCTGATGATCGCGCGTGTGACGACGGGGCGTGCTCAGGACTAATGACCAAGAGCTCGGCTGGATATGTGGTTTGTCGCCTGCGGGCGGTGGGGGGCTGGTCGCGCCCCGCGGCGGAGCCGCTGATCGATACAGCCCCGCGCCACTTAGGAGCGCGACACCGCACCCGGCATTGAGCCGTCCCGAAAGCCATCTGTACCTCTGCCCCTGACCGAAAGGCACTCCGTGTCACCGACCTCCGCCCGCATCATCGCGGTCGACACCTACGACATCCGGTTCCCCACCTCGCGTGAGCTCGACGGCTCCGACGCGATGAACCCCGACCCCGACTACTCGGCGGCCTACGTCGTGCTGCGTACCGACGCGGCCGACGGGCACGAGGGGCATGGATTCACCTTCACCATCGGGCGGGGCAACGAGGTCCAGGTCGCCGCGATCGACGCGCTGCGCGGTCATGTGGTCGGCCGGTCCGTCAACGAGTTGTGCGCGAACCCGGGCACCCTGAACGGCGACCTGATCGGCGACAGCCAACTGCGCTGGCTCGGACCCGAGAAGGGCGTGATGCACATGGCGATCGGCGCGGTCGTCAACGCCGTATGGGATCTCGCCGCCAAGCGTGCGGGCCAGCCCTTGTGGCAGCTGCTCGCCGAGGCTGAACCCGAGTGGCTCGTCCAGCAGATCGACTTCCGCTACCTCACCGACGCGCTCACCCCCGAGGAGGCCCTCGACCTGCTGCGCCGGGGCCGGGAGGGCGCCGCCGAACGCACCGCCGAACTGCTGGCGAAGGGCTTCCCCGCCTACACCACCTCCGCCGGCTGGCTCGGCTACGACGACGAGAAGCTCACCCGGCTCGCCGCCGAGGCCGTCGCCGACGGCTTCAAGCAGATCAAGCTCAAGGTCGGAGCGGACCTCGAGGACGACATCCGCCGCTGTCGGGTCGCCCGCAGCGTCGTCGGGCCCGACATCCGTATGGCCATCGACGCCAACCAGCGCTGGGACGTCGACGAGGCGATCCGCTGGACCAAGGCCCTCGCCGAGTTCGACCCCTACTGGATCGAGGAGCCCACCAGCCCCGACGACATCCTCGGCCACGCGGCGATCCGCCGGGCGGTGGCCCCCGTCAAGGTCGCCACCGGCGAGCACGTCCAGAACCGTGTCGTCTTCAAGCAGCTCCTGCAGGCAGACGCCCTGGACATCGTGCAGATCGACGCGGCCCGAGTCGGAGGCGTCAACGAGAACCTCGCCATCCTGCTGCTCGCGACCAAGTTCGGCGTTCCCGTCTGCCCGCACGCGGGCGGCGTCGGCCTGTGCGAACTCGTCCAGCACCTGTCGATGTTCGACTATGTCGCCCTGGCCGGCACGACCGAGAACCGGGTCATCGAGTACGTCGATCATCTGCACGGCCACTTCCTCGACCCCGTGGTGATCAGGCAAGGTCATTACCTGGCACCGACCGCGCCGGGCTTCTCCGCGACCATGCGGCCGGAGTCCATCGCGGAGTTCACGTTCCCCGGCGGCGGCTTCTGGGCCGCCGACCTGGCTAAGGAGAAGGGGCAGGCCGCATGACCGACTTCGAGGGTCTCAAGGCGCTGGTCACGGGCGGCGCGTCCGGCATCGGCCGGGCCACCGCGGAACTGCTGGCGGCGCGCGGCGCACAGGTCGCCGTCCTCGACCTGGACCCGTCGTCGGTCGAGAAACCCCTGCTCGGCTACCGGGCCGACGTCACCGACGACGCGTCCGTACGGGAGGCGGTGGCCGCCGTCGTAGCCGACCTCGGCGGACTCGACATCGTCGTCAACAACGCCGGGATCGGCGCCCAGGGCACCGTCGAGGACAACGACGACGAGCAGTGGCACCGCGTCTTCGACGTCAACGTGCTCGGTATGGTCCGTGTCGCCCGCGCCGCGCTGCCGCACCTGCGGAACTCGGCGCACGCCGCCATCGTGAACACCTGCTCGATCGCGGCCACGGCCGGCCTGCCGCAGCGCGCCCTGTACAGCGCCACCAAGGGTGCCGTGTACTCGCTGACCCTGGCGATGGCCGCCGACCATGTCCGCGAGGGCGTCCGCGTGAACTGCGTCAACCCGGGCACCGCCGACACCCCGTGGGTCGGCCGCCTCCTCGACTCGGCCTCCGACCCCGCCGCCGAACGTGCCGCCCTGGAGGCTCGCCAGCCCTCCGGCCGTCTGGTCTCGGCCGCCGAAGTCGCGGGCGCCGTCGCCTACTTGGCGAGTCCGTTGTCCGGCGCGACCACCGGCACCTCGCTCGCCGTCGACGGCGGTATGCAGGGCCTGCGACTGCGTCCGGCGGCCCGGTGAACACCCCGGACAACACCCCTGCGGGTTTCCCGGTGTCTGTACCGGTGCCCATGCCGGTGCACGCGCTCGGCCGCAGTGGCGTCGAGGTCACCGGCCTGGGCTTCGGCGCCGCCGCCATCGGCAACCTCTTCACCGAGGTCACCGACGAGCAGGCGCACGACGCCGTGTCCGCCGCCTGGGGCGCGGGCATCCGCTACTTCGACACCGCGCCGCACTACGGCATCGGCCTCTCCGAACGCCGCCTCGGCGCGGCCCTGCGCGAGCACCCGCGGTCGGCGTACACGATCTCCACGAAGGTCGGCCGCCGCCTCGAACCCACCGAGTCCCCGGTCGGCGACGACCTCGCCGACGGCTTCGCGGTCCCCGCCACCCACCACCGGGTCTGGGACTTCAGCGCCGACGGCGTACGCCGAACCCTGGAGGCGAGCCTGGAGCGGCTCGGCGTCGACCATGTCGACGTCGTCTACCTCCACGACCCCGACGACCACGCCGAGGAGGCCTTCCGCGAGGCCTACCCGGCGCTGGAGAAGCTCCGCTCGGAACGCGTCGTGCGGGCGATCGGCGCGGGTATGAACCAGGCGGAGATGCTCACCCGCTTCGTCCGGGACACGGACGTCGACGTGGTCCTGTGCGCCGGCCGCTACACGCTCCTCGACCAGAGCGCGCTCACCGAACTGCTGCCCGCCGCCGTGGCGCGCGGTACCTCCGTGGTGATCGGCGGCGCCTTCAACTCCGGTCTGCTGGCCGACCCGAGGCCCGGAGCGACGTACAACTACGCGACGGCGCCGGGTGAGTTGCTGGACCGCGCCCTGCGCATGAAGGCTGCCGCCGACCGGCACGGCATCACCCTGCGGGCCGCCGCGCTCGCCTTCTGCGCGGCCCACCCGGCCGTCGCCGGAGTCCTCGTCGGCACCCGTTCGGCGGCCGAAGTCCGGGACTGCGCCCAGCAGTTCGCCACCCCCGTGCCCGAGGCCTTCTGGCAGGAACTCAGGGACACCGGCCTGCTGTCCACCGAAGAGCCGTCGGAGGAACCGTCATGAGAGTGGCCCTGCACACCAAGGTCCGCGCCGACCGCGTCGCCGAGTACGACGCCGCCCACCGCGAGGTCCCCGTCGAGCTGACCGACGCCATCCGTGCCGCCGGTGCCACCTCCTGGACGATCTGGCGCAGTGGCACCGACCTCTTCCACGTCCTGGAGTGCGCCGACTACGCCCTGCTCCTCGCCGAGTTGGAGAAACTGCCGGTCAACGTGGCCTGGCAGGCCCGGATGGCCGAACTCCTCGACGTGGTGCACGACTATTCCGCCGAGGGCACGGAGTCGGGCCTGCCGGTGGTCTGGGAGCTGCCGTGACGGTCGTCGACGCGCACCACCACATGTGGGACCTGTCGGTCCGGGACCAGGACTGGATCGCCGAGGACAGTCCACTGCGCCGGGACTTCACGGTGGAGGATCTCCGGCCTGAGGCACGCGCGGCCGGCGTCGACCGCACGATCCTCGTCCAGACGATCACCGTGCCCGAGGAGACCCCGGAGTTCCTGGCGCTCGCGGCGGAGCACGAACTGATCGCGGGCGTCGTCGGCTGGAGGGACCTGACCCGTTCCGATATCGCCGACGAGCTCGCCAGGCTGCGTGAACTCCCCGGCGGCGAGTACCTGAAGGGCATCCGCCACCAGGTCCAGGGCGAGCCGGATCCGGAGTGGCTGTTGCGCCCGGACGTACGCCGCGGCCTTGCCGCCGTCGCCGAAGCGGGCCTGGTGTACGACCTGGTCGTCCTTCCGCACCAGCTGCCCGCGTGCGTCAGGGCGGCCGAGTCGCTGCCGCAACTCACCTTCGTCCTGGACCACCTGGGCAAGCCGCCGGTCGCCTCCGGCGCGATGGAACCCTGGGCCTCGGACCTGCGCTTCCTGGCCGCCCTGCCCAACGTGGTGGGTAAGCTCTCCGGCCTGGTCACCGAGGCGGACCACGCCTCCTGGACGCCCGACGGCCTGCGCCCGTACGCGGACACGGCCCTGGACACCTTCGGTCCCGGCCGGCTGATGTTCGGCTCGGACTGGCCGGTGTGCACGCTCGCCGCGTCGTACGGCCAAGTGATCTCCCTGGCCGAGGAGTTGACCGCCTCCCTCGGCGCGGACGAACGCGAGCAGGTCTTCACGGGCACCGCGGCCCGCGTCTACGGACTCTGACCCGCCCTCCCTCTGGGTTTTCCCTCCGCCGTGACCGTGGGTGACCGTTCTCGGCTTGCGTTCGCCGAGCGGGTGACGCAGACAATGAGAGATGCACCGAACCCTTGTCACGGCCTGCGCACTCTCCGCGACTCTGCTCGTCGGCGGCTGGGACGGCGACCCGCCGGGCGAGGAGGTCGTGTCCCCGGACGACGTCGGAATCGGCACCGCCCAGGGCACCTGCGGCGACATCGGCCCCGACAGGGTCCCGGAGATCCCCGACCTCCCTGACGGCGGTGGCCTGATTCCCGACGAGACCACCACCGCCTACGGCTCCTATGTCCCGTACGACCCCTGCGAGGGCTTGGGGGAGTGAGAAACGCCCCGCAAAAGACGTCGGACAAGTCGAATAATCAGCCAAATGCTGACAGGGTGGGCCCATGGCTGATCGGGGAGCGAGCGCCCCGTCACTCCCGGACGAATGGCCCGCCCACCCGGACCCGGTTCTGGCGCTCAACCGCATGGGGACGTTCGACTGGGACCTGGACGCAGGCCTGTTCCACATGGACGCCCTGGCGCACGAGATCTTCGATCTGAGCCCCGACGAATACGACGGCCACCCGGAGAGCCTGGGCGTGCGGGTGCCCCGGATGGAGGGCCTGCGGCTCGATTCCGTCGTCGCCGAGGCGATGAAGGACGGCAGCGAGAACTACGGTGCCTACTTCCGTCTCCGCCGCCGCGACGGCGTCCTGCAGTGGACCCACACCCAGGGCTACATCCGCCGCGACGAGACAGGCCGCCCGCGCCGGATCATCGGCCTCGTCCGCGACGCCACGCAGGAGCTGCGGGACAGCCAGGCCCGTACCGAACAGGCCGCACAGGACGAGGTCCGGCGCCGCCAGACCAACGTCGTACAGGTCATCACGGCGGCCCTCGCGCACGCCCGCACCGTGGAGGACGTCATCGACGTCCTCACCGACTCCCACGACGTGCCCCACCTCGGGGCGGCAAGCCTGGTCATGGGTCTGGTGGAGGCCGGCCGCATCCGGCTGGTCGCCGAGGGCCCGGCGGGCGCCTCCGTGCCCGGCACCCGCATCACCCGTATCGACGAGCCCTACCCGATGGGCGACGTCGTACGGACCCTCAGCCCGCGTTTCATCGAGTCGCCGGAGGAGTTCGCGGACGGGTACCCGATCCTGTGGCCGCACCTCACCGACCTGAAGATCACCTCGGCCGCCTATCTGCCGCTCATCGCGCAGGCCCGGCCGATCGGCGCGATGGGCCTGCTCTACAACGACCGGTACGGCTTCTCGGCGGAGGACCGGGCCGTACTCGTCGCGCTCGGCACCAGCATCGCGCAGAGCCTCCAGCGGGCCATGCTGTTCGAGCAGGAAAAGGACCTCGCCCAGGGCCTCCAGCAGGCCATGCTGCCGCGCAGCATCCCGAATGTGCCGGGCGCCGACATCGCCGTCCGCTACCGCGCCGCCTCCTCCGGCGGTCAGCTCGGCCGGGACATCGGCGGCGACTGGTACGACGTGATCCCGCTGCCGGGCGGCCGGGTCGGCGCGGTCATCGGGGACGTACAGGGCCACGACACGCACGCGGCGGCCGTCATGGGCCAGCTGCGGATCGTCCTGAAGGCCTACGCGGCCGAGGGGCACCCGCCCGCCACGGTGATGGCCCGCGCCTCCGTCTTCCTGCACGAACTCGACACCGACCGCTTCGCGACCTGTCTGTACGCGGAGGCCGACCTGTCCACCGGGGTGGTCCAGGCGGTCCGCGCCGGCCACCTCGACCCGCTGGTGCGGCGCGCCGACGGCAGCTGCCGCCGCGTCCCGGTCGACGGCGGGCTGCCGCTCGGCCTCTCCGCCGAGTTCGGGCGCCTCACCTACCCGGTGACCACCCTCGAACTGGACCCCGGCGAGACCCTGGTGCTGTGCACGGACGGGCTCATCGAGCAGCCCGGCGCCGACCTCGACGACGGGCTGCGGACCCTCCGGGCGCTCATCGCAGCGGGCCCGGAGAGCGTCTGGGAACTCGCCGACTGCCTCATCGAGGTGGCCGACGAACGAAGCGGGGACGACGACGTGGCCCTGCTGCTCCTGCGCCGCCGGGGTCTGACCGCCGTACAGTCCGGCGGCCGGCTCCAGCAGCACGTCGGGCCCGCCGACCCCGACGCGCTGAGGGAGGCCCGGCACATGATCGGCGCGGCGGTCCGGGCCTGGGGCGCCCGCGAGCGTGCCGACGAGGTCGAACTGGTGGCCGACGAACTGATCACCAATGCCCTGATGCACACCGAGGGAGCGGCGGTCGTCACCCTGCGCGTGCTCAACGGCGCCGAACGCCGGCTGCGCGTCGAGGTCGAGGACTCCTCCAGCGCGTTGCCGCGCCGACGCGACGCGGGGGAGTCCGGGGTCTCCGGGCGCGGTCTGCTGCTGGTCGATCTCCTCACGGACGACTGGGGCGTCGAGGCGAGGGGCGGCGGCAAGGTCGTGTGGTGCGAGTTCGTGGTGCCGCCCAGGAGCTGAGCGCCGGGGCGCGCGGTGGCACTCTGGACGTATGCCGGAACTTCCCGAGGTCGAAGCGCTCAGGGACTTCCTGACCGACCGGCTCGTGGGCCATGAGATGGTCCGCGTGCTGCCCGTCGCGATCAGCGTCCTGAAGACGTACGACCCACCGCTCACCGCTCTGGAGGGCCGCGAGGTCACCGCCGTGCACCGGCACGGCAAGTTCCTCGACCTGACGACGGACGGCGGCCTGCACTTCGTGACCCACCTGGCCCGCGCGGGCTGGCTGCACTGGCGCGACCGTCTCCCCGACGGCCCGCCGAAGCCCGGAAAGGGCCCGCTCGCGCTGCGTGTCGCCCTGGAGACGGGCGAGGGCTTCGACCTCACCGAGGCCGGTACCCAAAAGCGCCTCGCGGTGTACGTCGTACACGATCCGCAGGAGGTGCCCGGCGTGGCCCGCCTCGGTCCCGACCCACTCGCCGACGACTTCGACGAGGCGCGCCTCGCCGGTCTGCTGGCGGGGGAGCGGCGACAACTCAAGGGCGCGCTGCGCGACCAGAGCCTGATCGCGGGGGTGGGCAACGCCTACAGCGACGAGATCCTGCACGCCGCGCGGATGTCCCCGTTCAAGCTCGCCGCCTCACTCGCACCGGAGGAGAACCGGCGGCTGTACGAGGCACTGCGCACGACGCTCACCGAGGCGGTCGAGCGCTCCCGGGGCCTCGCGGCCGGACGACTGAAGGCGGAGAAGAAGAGCGGCCTGAGGGTGCACGGCCGGACCGGCGAACCCTGCCCGGTTTGCGGGGACACCGTCCGCGAGGTCTCCTTCAGCGACTCCTCGCTCCAGTACTGCCCCACCTGCCAGACGGGCGGCAGACCACTCGCGGACCGCCGTATGTCACGCCTGCTGAAGTAGCGCTCTGAAGGGGCGTGGGGCCGTATCGATATGCGGCTCCGCGCGTGGGCGCGACCAGCCACGACGGCGCCGCAGTCGACCGACAGCACATGGCGCTTACTCAGGGGGCATCCAGCGTGACCAGGTGCAGGCCGTCGGTGGTGCGCAGCTCGTACTTGTCGATCTGGTCCGGGTGGAGGGTCGAGGCGCCCATCATCGTGCTCTCACGGGCGTCGTGCTCGGGCACGTTCCAGTTGGTCAGCGTCTCTTCCGTGCCGTCGTCCGCGATGGCGACGAGATGGCAGGCACGGGGGCCGGCGCCGTCCTTGACCTTCAGTTCGATCTGGCTGCCCCAGACCGTGTTCTCACTGGTGACCTGCGCCCAGACGCCGGACCGCTCGTCGGTCGCGGTGACCTGCTGCGTCGGGTCCGCGTTGCCGCTCGCCATGATGGCGATACCGGGCCCGGCCACGGCGAAGACCACCGAGGCGGCCACGGCGTACAGCCAGCGCCGACGGCCGGCCCGCTGACGGGTCGCGACTTCGCCGAGCAGCCGGTCCAGAAGCCTGGGACCGGGTTGGGCCATGGGGTGCACGGAGCGCGGCGTGGCTCGCCGGTACAGCAGCAACTGCCGTGTGGCGGGACCGAATTCGGTCACATGGGCCGCGCACTCAGGGCACTCCATGAGGTGGTCCTCGAAGCGGAACGCGTCCGCCTCGTCGAGCACGCCGAGCGCGTATGCGCCGACGTCGCGATGCCGTTCCAGGGACCTCATGACGAATCCTTGTGCCGATGGTACGGGTGGGGTGTTGTTGCTACCACCGGTACGCACCGGACTACGGAATCACTCAAGCCCCATACCGAATCGAGACCAAAGATGTTCGGAGCGGAGGAGAGCGCGGATTGGTCGGATTCTAAAAAAGATGGATCGCCAGATGCCCGAGAGGCAGTCCCAGCCGCCAGGCCGGGGTCCACACCTTCGGTCCGTCGTCCTCACCGAGCACGGGCCCGCCTCCCGGCACGGCGTCCAGGTCCGGGGCGAGCAGCTCGGTCTCCTCCAGCCAGCGCCAAGCGGCAGCGGCCATGTCCAAGTCCGGTGCCGGCGCCCTCGATTCGAGTGCGTCGGCCGCCAACCTTGAAATACGTGTCCGAACCCAGTCCTGCCAGGGCTGGTCGTACGCCGTCAGCGAAAGCCACTTCTCCAGTTGAGTGATGACCCGGATGCCCGAGAGTTCACCGCTGGTGTCGGACAGGAAGATGGTGAGTGCCAGCGCGTCCCGCCCCGCGCGGAACTCGAAGGACGTGGACGGCATCAGGTCGCCCGTCCGCAACAGTTCGTCGGCGATGTACTCGGCGTACAACCAGGCCATGGGAACGCTGAGTTCGCCCCCGCCGGTGCCGTCGGTGCTCTCTTGACCTCTGTGCAGCATTCCTTCCTGCCTTCCTCCGGTGCGTGCGCGTCGCCCGACCCCGGGCCTCCGGGACTCGCCCGGTCCGCACACGGATAGAAGACAGCTGATTGCTCAACCATGGTCCTCAGCAAGGCACTTTACCGAGGTTTGACCTGACCATTGGTTTCACCGCAGGTCGGCCGCATAACCCGGAAGGACTCGGCGCAGGGCGCGCAGCGCGTAATAAGCGCGCGACTTCACCGTACCGGGCGGGATTCCGAGCGCCGAGGCGGCCTCCGCAACACTCGCCCCGTGGAAATACACCAGCACCAGGACTTCACGGTGCTCCGGAGTGAGTGTCTTCACAGCCTCGCGCACATCGAGCGTCGCCGCGGACCGTTCCGCGTGATCGGCACACACCCGAGCGTTCTCCAGGATCGCGTCCCCGACCTCGGCGGGCCGCGCCTGCCGGGCCCGCCGCGCGTCGATGGCGAGCCGCCGCCCGACGGTCAGCAGCCACGGCCGTACGGAGGTGAAGTCGTCGGCGCGCAACGCCTCGGGGTGCTGCCAGGCGCGTACGAGGGTCTCCTGCACCAGGTCCTCGGCGCGCTGCCGGTCGCCGTCGCACAGGCGCAGCAGCAGGGCGAAGAGCGGTCGGCCGTGCTCGCGCTGCAGCGCGGCCAGCTCGTGCTCGGCGGTCGTCGTCCCGTGGGTGATGGTGGTTCCGGCCGTCATGGCCGTATGGCATCGCAGCGTCCCGATTCGGGACAGAGCGTGGACCGGAGTGTGCGGCGGACGGTCGGACCCGTCGACGAACGGTGCGACGAACGGTCGGAACGGCGCGTTCCTCACCGGCCGGACGGCTCGCGGGATCGGCGCGCACGGCGGGCGAGGCGGGTGCGGTCACGCCGCTGCGCGCGGGCGGCGCCCGGGCCGCCCACCCCGCCCGCACCTCTGACACCAACGGTTGCCCGCTCCCGCTACGGCACGACGGTGACCGGCCAGCGCCCCGCCTTCACCAGCCGGACGGCGACCGAGCCGATGATCCGGTGGCCCGCCTGCTCGGACGTGCCGACGACCACCGCGTCCGCCTTGAGGTCGTCGGCGGCCTTCACCAGGCCCGTGTACGGGTCCCCGCGGAGGGTGTGGAACTCCCAACGGACATCGAAGATCCCCCTGACCTGCTCGGTCGACTCCCGGATCTGCGCGATGAGATCCTCCGCGATACCGTCCGTCGCCTCCGCCACGGGCGCCCCGAACGCGGCGCCCGCCGTCATCACCGGCTGCACGTACACCAGGGCGAGCAGCGCGTGCTGGCGCCGGGCCAGCCCCGCGGCGTAGGCGGCGGCACGGAGCGAGGAGTCGGAGCCGTCGACGCCGACCACGATGACCTTCGGACCGTCCGTGCCCCGCTCGAACTGATGGCCGCCCCGGGATGAGTGCAGGTGTTCCGTCACGCTGCGAGGCTATCGGGAGCAGGGGGTCCACAGGGCACGCGGGGCGGCCGTGATCAAACCCGCGTACTGGTCCAGGCGGGTGCTTTCCTGCCGCCGCACCGGTGCCGATGCGGGGCGTCAGGACCGGACCGGGCGACTGATGAGTCATGACGAAGGATCAGTTGCTCACACGGCGCCGGGCGTTGATGATCGGCGGAGCCGCCGCCGTGGGAGCGGCCGGTACGGCCGCGCTGCTCACCGCCGGCCAGGACACGACCCCGGCCGCCCGGCCCGCCGCCCCCGCCGCGGGCCCCCCGGCGCACCGCGCGCTCAAGCCCTCCGCGTACCGCCTCGAACCCCTCACCGGATACGGTCCACCGCGCGCCGCCGCCCACGGGCGCACCCTGGTCCGCCACGAGCCGCTGCTGCGCGTGTCCGGACGGGGCCGCACCATGGTGCTGACCTTCGACGACGGCCCGGACCCCCGCTACACCCCGGACATCCTGCGGACCCTGCGCGAGCACGACGTCCGCGCGATGTTCTTCGTGTGCGGGGAGATGGCGGTCGACAACAAGGACCTGCTCGCCGAGATGACCGACGACGGGCACGTCGTCGGCAACCACACCTGGTCCCACCCGCTGCTCACCCGCCTCACGCGCTCCGAGATCCGCTCCCAGATGGAGCGCACCAGCGACGTCGTCGAGGACGCCTGCGGTGAGCCGCCCGTCTGGTTCCGCGCCCCTTACGGCGCCTGGAACCGGACCGCCTTCCAACTCGGCGCCGAACTCGGCATGGAGCCGCTCGCCTGGACCGTCGACACCCTCGACTGGATGACCCCCGGCGTCCGCACCATCGCCGACCGGGTCGAGCGCGGCGCCGCCCCGGGTGTCGTGGTGCTCTCCCACGATGCGGGCGGCGACCGTTCGCAGAGTGTCCGGGCGCTGCGCGACTATCTGCCGGAACTGCTGGATTCCGGATACCACATCACCGTACCGACCCGGCATTACACATAACCGAATCGCCGACAACGGGCTTTCGCCCGCCCGGTCGGGGAACGCTCAGCGAACCTCGACCAGGCGGGCGAACACCACCACGTTCCCGTTGTAGCCGTTCTGCTTGGAGAAACCGCCCCCGCAGGTGATGACCCGCAATTCGGGGGTGTTCCTGCTGCCGTAGACGCGATCGCCGGGAAAGTTGTCCTTCTCGAAGACCTCGATGCCGTAGATCTCGAAAACGGCGACCTTTCCGTCCTGGCGCTGCACCTCGACTCGATGCCCCTTCTTGAGGGCCCCGAGTCCGTAGAACACGGCGGGGCCCTGTTTGTTGTCGACATGGCCGACGACAACCGCGGTGCCCTTCTCGCCGGGCGACACGCCGCCGGTGAACCAGCCGGCCAGGTTCGGGTCCTCCGGCGGCGGGGCGTCCACCCATCCGGCCGCGTCCAGACCCACCGGCAGCACCGGCGCGTCGACCGAGATTGCCGGGATCCGCACCCGGTCGACCACGGAGTACGGCAGTGCGGCCGGGACGCTCGAGAAGGTGCCGCCGGGGAGGCGGCTGTCCGCTGCCGCCGCCGACGCGGGCTGTGGCGGACCCATGTCGAACTCTCCGGAACCGTTCCGAATGAGAGCGAGGCCGGTCAGCAGAACAAGCGCTATCACGCCCCACGGAGCGCGCTTCTTCCGCCGCTCCTCTTCTTCCGCCAGCTCGGACGCAGACATTCGCCATCCCCTCTCGACCCGGCCGTCGCCGTGTCAATCGCGCATACGAGAACGCTAAGTGCCCGGCGGGAAACCGGCGACGGGGCAGCGGCGAACGGGTGGTGGACGTGTTGTTGGTGAGCCATCCGAGTCGGCGCCGAAAGTATTTTTCTGACGGTCCGTGACCTGCGGCAATATCTGATTGTGCGGTCTTCCGTCGGCGTGTCCTCTCACCAGGACGGACCATTCCCGAAATGCGGCTGCGCGCAAGGCATCTGAGGGTTCGTCTGGGAGGCGTTTTCTCGCCGATCGACCGGGGACGGGTCCCGGGGCGCCTTCCGCGGAGGTTCACATGCGTACAACTCGTGCCCTGGTGGTGTCTGCTGCCACGGCTGCCGCGGTGGGGCTCGCCGCCCCGGCGGCCTCGGCCTGGGACCAGCCGTCCAGCGTCACGGCCGCACCGAGCGTCATCGCCCCGGGAGGGCAGCTGGTTCTTACGGCCAACGGCTCCGCCTGCGCCATGAAAGACAGCACCATCAGCTCCAACGCCTTCCCGACGGCCAGGTTCAGGTCCATGGGCGGCAACCCGGCGACGGCGACGGCGACGGTGACCGTCAACTCGAACGCCACTGGTGGTTCGTACAGCGTCACCACCACCTGTGAAAACCAGCGCAAGACCTTCACCAGCGTGTTCACGGTCATCGGCGGTGTCCAAGGCGGTCTCGGTGGTAGCAGCACCACCGGGGCCACCCCGACCGACATGGCGATCGGGGGCGGGCTGGTGGCCGCCGCGCTCGTCGGTGGTGGTGTGTTCTGGATGCGCCGCCGGTCCGAGAGCCGGATCTGACGCTCATCCCCTTCTGAGCGCGGACCGCACGTCAACAGCCCTTCGCCCCGGAACCCGTCAGGGTCCGGGGCGAAGGGCTGTGCGGGTGCTGCCGGGTCAGGCGCTGTCGTCGCTCGGGCGGCGGCGCGAGAAGTGGTACGCCACCGCCAGTGACCCCGTGATGAGCGCGGCTCCGAGGCCGATCTCCCTGAGGTCGAAGCCGGCGACGCTGCCGCCCTCGCCCGCGTGCACGCCCCGCTGGACAGGCAGGGGGTAGTGCGTCGGGTCGCTGGGGTGCCCGATGGCGATGGTGAGGTCGGTGTGGCCGCTCTCGCCGCCGCAGGTGAACGTCACCCGGTACGCGGCCCCAGGCTTGGCGTCCCAGTCGACCTTCGCCGTCGCCGACGAGTGCCCCTTGGGGATGGTGACCGGATCGAAGACACCGGAGGACACCCGGGTGTCGTCGTTGCAGCTGTCCACGCGCAGGGTGACCTGGCCGCCCGCCGCGACGGTCGAGGGCGCGACACCGAAGCCGAACGACGTGACGCTGTTGTTCGTGACGGCCGCCTGAGCGGCGGGCGCGGTGCAGACGAGGGCGGTGACGCCCAGCAGTGCGGCCGAGGCGACGCGTATCGCGCGCATAGTGAGTCCTCCGGGTTCCCCGAGGAGCAACTGCGGACCTTTTCCGCTCGCGCCGTACCGGTCGCGCCAGAAATGCACCTCGATGACCGAAACGCTAGGAACACACGTGCGTACGCGCGATCGGTGTCGTGCGAATGGGGCACAGGTGTGGGCCGCTCAGGGGATCTTGTTGAGCAAGCCGGGGGACACGCGCGCGTGGCGGGTGTCCCCCGTGGACGCGTCCGGTGAGGAACCGTCAGCCGGTTCCCACCGGACGGCGGTCGGTCAGCGGCCCGAGCCCGGAAAGAGCATCAGGAACGGATCGGCCGTGGCCGTGATGCCACGGCTGTAGGGCGCGTCGAAGTCCCAGATCAGGAAGAGCAGGAAGGCGATCAGGGTCGAGAAGAGCCCGGCGAGGATCAGTTCACGGGGTGTGCGGCGGATCTGGAGGGCGAAGATCATGCCGATCGTGATCGTGGCCCCCGCGATCAGACCGAACCAGACGACCCCGGGCATGGTCGGCCCGGTCGAGTCGGCTCGGGCCGTGCGTGCCTGGTCCGCCGTGGTCACCTGGTCGAGGAGCGGCTGGTAGGCCTGTGCCTCGAAGTCCGTCTTCGGCTCGTAGTCGGTGACGTCGACGCGGACGCGCTGCAGCAACTGGTCGCCGCGCTTGGTGACCCGGCCGTTGTCGGCCATCTCCTGCCACTCGGTTTTGACGACGTGTCCGACATAGGCGTTGACGTCGTCCCGAATACGGTCACGGACGTCCGGCGGATAGACCCGGACCCGCTCCGAGATCTCGTGCAGCGCGTGGGCCTCGGTCCCGACGTGGTCCTGGGCGACGCCGCGCGCCTCCCAGACGCCCGCGATGGCCAGACCCAGCACGATGGCGTACACCACGCCGATCCACATCGTCATGTACTCGATCACGTCCGGGGTGTCGGACGGATCCTCGTCCTCCGGGGCCCTGCGGTCCCGTACGAAGGTGATGAGGATGACGACCGCGCACGCGGCCGCGATCGCGACGGCGAGAACAAGCCATTCCGACAAGGGGATGCCTCCAAGGGGTCAGCGCGGACGCAGTGCGGCGACGGCGATCACGGCGGGCACCGTGATGAGCAGGGTGAACGAGACCAGCGACGGGCCGCTGCGGACGGCCCGTTTGCGGGCGGACACGTGGTACGGCGGATAACTGACCGGAGCCGGAATTGGTGACGCGGTCGGGCTCGGGCTCGGCTTCGGGGTGCGCGTCGGTGTGTGCAGGGGAGCGGGAGCGGGAGGCGGCGGCGGACTCGGGGTCGGCCGCGGGGCCGGGGCCGGCGGTGGCTTCGGTGCCGGCGTCGGTTTGCGCGGGGGAGTGGGCGTCGGGGTCGGAGTGGGTGTGGGGGTGGGCCTCGGTTTCGGTGGTGGTGGCGGTTCCGGCGTGGGTGTGGGCGTCGGTGGGGGAGTGGGCGTGGGTGTCGGGGTGGGCGTTGGTGTGGGGCAGGGGGGCGTGGGTGTCGGGCTCGGGCACCAGGAGCCGGTTCCGACGACGACCGCCGTACCGTTTCCGGTGACGGCCGTTCCACCGTTGCCCGTGCTGACCGACCAGCCGTCTCCGGTGGCGACCGGCACACCGGTGCCGACCGTGACCGTGGCGCCGTGCCCGGTGACCGTCACCGAGGTGCCGCTGCCCGAGCCGGTGGCGACGGAGACGCAGGTCGTCGCGTCGGCTGTGCCGACCGGCACGCCGACGAGCAGCCAGGTCAGAGCCAGCAGCGCCAATACCCGTATGGCGAGGGCGAATCGGTTCCGTGTGGGTCCATACACGACGAAGATCATGTGTGCTGGACGCTCCCGCGCGCGCGGGAGCGCGAGGAGATTGCCCCGAACGAGTGACGCATGTGGTGCGGCGGTTTGGATCACGCGTTCCAGGCGCGGCCGGTGGTCGTCCTCATGTGCGAGATGTGGCGGGTGGGACGGGTGTGGACACAGGGTTCGGAAAGAATTTTGTGCGGTGGTTGAACACAGTGACCGTCCCCGCCCGTACCTAGGACCGTGCGGCGGGCCAGCAGGTCGTCGCAACACCCTAATGATTACGGGGAGTACGTAATGAAGACCTCCTGGCGGAGCGCCTCACTCGTAGCGTCAGCTGCGGCCGTCCTGGCGCTGACGACGGCGTGCGGTCAGGACAAGGCCACCGACACAAGCAGCCAGAACGTCGGCGCGGCGGCTCCGGCCGCCGGTGGATACGGGTCCGCGGCCGGCACGAGCACGGCGGGCACCGGTACGGGTACCGACACCGGTACCGACACAGGTACGGAGGCCAACGGAGAGCAGGCCGCCGCCGGTAACTCGGCCACTGCGGGCCAGTTGAACGTGGTCACCAGCGCGGAGGTCGGCAAGGTGCTGGCCAGCAACAGTGGCCGTACGCTCTACCGGTTCGACCAGGACACGGCCGAACCGCCGAAGTCCAACTGTGACGGCGACTGCGCCACCACCTGGCCGCCGGTTCCGGCCGACGATGTCACGGCCGGTGTCGGTGTCGATGCGGCGCTGCTCGGCGAGGTGACCCGTTCCGACGGCACCAAGCAGCTCACTGTCGGTGGCTGGGCGGCCTACTACTACGCCAAGGACACCGCGGCCGGTGACATCAAGGGCCAGGGTGTGGGCGGCAAGTGGTACGGCCTCGCCCCCGACGGCAAGAAGGCCACGCTGGCCGCGCTGCCCGGCCTGTCCACCCGCAACGACCCCAAGCTCGGGACGATCGTCGTCGACAAGAAGGGCATGACGGTCTACCGCTTCCTGAAGGACGAGGCCTGGCCGAAGCCGGTCTCCGCCTGTGTCGGCGCCTGCCTCGACAAGTGGCCGGTCGTCGAGCCGGTCGCCTTCAACGACACCAAGGGCATCAAGGAGAAGGGCTACATGAACTTCACCCGGCCCGACGGTGCCAAGCAGCAGACGCTCAACTGCTCGCCCATCTACACCTTCATCAACGACAAGAAGCCCGGCGACACCAACGGCCAGGGCGTCGGCGGCACCTGGTACGCCGTGGCCCCCGACGGCAAGCTGGTCGGCGCGCCGAACCAGTAACAGCCGAACAGGCGACAGGGGAGACCGACTTCCCCGGGCCTGCTCCCTCCGCCTCGCACAGTCCGTGCGGGGCGGAGGGAGCAGGCCGCTTCGGCATGTCCGGAACTCATCGGTGGACAGGGCGATTTGCCGGTGAATCGTCCCCGACTCGCCGTATTCCCACCAGGAGTCGGGTGGCGACACTTCGTAACCCTTGAGAACTCTTTGGAATGCTCCGGATACTTTTCGGAGGAAGCTCGCGATACGTCAATTCAGCACGTGCCGCAGGCAGTGACCGGGAACGGATGGTCAATTTCCGTTTAGGCTCGCCCCTTTGGCAGGCGATCAGTAACCTCAGCTCGAACACTCGAGCGCCACGCCTGCCAACTCCTGGGAGAGAGATAGATGGAGCGTCCTGCCTGGGCCCCCCGGGGCATCGACATCTCGGTGCCGAGCGTTTCCCGGATCTACGACTTCTACCTGGGCGGTTCGCACAACTTCGAGGTCGACCGGGAAGCGGCCCGCAGGGCCATGGAGTTCATGCCGGGTCTTCCGAAGATCATGCAGGCGAACCGCGCGTTCATGCGCCGGGCCGTCAGCTACGCCGCCGCCGAGGGCATCACCCAGTTCCTGGACATCGGCTCCGGCATTCCCACCTTCGGCAGCGTCCACGAAGTGGCCCGGGCGGTCAGCCCCGAGGCGCGGGTGATGTACGTCGACCACGACCCGGTTGCCGTCGCACACAGTCAGGCGGTGCTGGCCGGCGACGAGCACGCGGACGTCCTCGCCGCCGATCTGCGCAAGCCCCGGGAGATCCTGGACAGCCCCCAGGTGCGGGCCCTGATCGATCAGAACCGGCCAGTGGCCCTGCTTCTCGTTGCCATACTGCATTTCGTGGAAGACATGGACGACCCGTACGCGGCGGTCGCCGAACTACGCGACGCGCTCGCGCCCGGCAGCCTGCTCGTCCTGACGCATGCCTCGTACGAGGGAATCCCGCTGTCGCCGGAGCGGGCCGACGGCACGGTCGACGTGTACAAGGGCATTCGCAACCCACTGGTCATGCGCTCGCGCGAAGCGGTCGCGCGGTTCTTCGAGGGGTACGACATGGTGGAACCGGGACTGGTGCCCATGCCGCGGTGGCGGCCGGAGACGGCACCGGAGGACGAGGACGCGTACTCCTTCTCCGGATTCGCCGGCGTGGGGCGCAAGGCGTGACCGCCGAGCCGGACGGCCCTCAGGACAGACTCCGCAGGTTCGCGACCATCTGGAGCCGAGCGGTCTACCAGGTGACCTCCACGTCACTCACCCGGGTGGAGTTCGAGGAGCAACTCCTGCCGCTCGCAGGACGGTTGAGCGAGGCCCTGCTGGCGAGGACATTCGACGCCGAGGAGGGCCGGGCGGTCGGCGCCGCGCTGGTCTCCGCACACTGCACCGACCCCGAGGCGCTCAGCCGCTCGCTCGACTGCGTGGACGCCTATCTGGTGCTGTACTGCGGCGGGGACGGCCCGCAGGAGGACCTGCGCGCCCGTTCGGCGAGGCTCCAGCACGCCATGGCCGCCGGATACGCAGGCGCGCTGCGCGACCGGACACTGGCCGAGCAGGAGGCGATCGCATGGGCCGCGCAGAGCGCGCGCAGCGCGGTCGCCGAGGCGCTGCACGACAGCGAGGCCCGCTTCCGGGCGGTCTTCGAGGGCGCGGCCATAGGGATCGGCATCGCCGACCTCGACGGGAACATCCTCCAGATCAACGGCGCACTGCAACGCATGTTCGGCGGCTCGGAGCAGACCGTACGAGGCCGCAGGGTCACGGACTGGACCCACCCGGACGACGCCCCACAGGTCTGGCGGCTGTACGAGGAACTCGTCCGCGGCGATCGTGAGCACTACCACGTCGAGAAGGCGTTCTACCGCCCCGACGGCACGGTCCTGTGGACCAACCTCACGGTCTCCCTGCTGCGCGACGCCGACGGCCGGCCGCAGTACCAGCTGGCCCTGATGGAGGACACCACCGAGCGCCGGCTCCTCAACCTCCGGCTGCGGTACGAGGCCACGCACGACGCGCTCACCGGGCTGCCCAACCGCACACTGTTCTTCGAACGACTGGAGAAGGCGCTGTCGGCGGGCGAGGGCCAGCGCTTCGGCCTGTGCTACCTCGACCTCGACGGCTTCAAGACCATCAACGACAGCCTCGGCCACGCGGCCGGCGACCGGCTGCTCGTCGAGGTCGCCGACCGGCTGCAGTCCTGCGCCACCGCGCCGGGGGAGATGGTGGCCCGGCTGGGCGGCGACGAGTTCGTGGCGCTGACCACCGGCCCCGACACCGAACGCGAGGTCGACGAACTCGCCGCCCGCATCATGAACGCGATGATCGCGCCGGTCAGCGTCGACGGCCGTGAACTGACCGTGCGCGGCAGCATCGGCATCGTCGAGGGCCCGGCGGGGGAGCGCGGCCCGGCGGAAGTGCTGCGCAGCGCCGACATCACCATGTACCGGGCGAAGTCGGCGGGCGGCAACCGCTTCGAACTGGCCGACCCCGAGGCCGACTTGAGGGCGATCACCCGCCACGGGCTGACCACGGCACTGCCGGCCGCCCTGGACCGGAAAGAGTTCTTCATCGAGTACCAGCCGCTGGTGAACCTCGGTGACGGCAGCGTCCGCGGCGCCGAGGCCCTGGTGCGCTGGCTGCATCCGCAGCACGGCGTCCTCGGCCCCGACCGCTTCATCCCGCTCGCCGAACACACCGGCCTGATCGTCCCGCTCGGCCGCTGGGTCCTGGAAGAGTCGGTGCGCCAGGCCCGCGCCTGGCAGGAACAGTACGGGGGACATCCGGCCGGGGGCCCGCTGCGCATCAACGTCAACCTGTCCCCGTGCCAGCTCACCCATCCCGGCCTGGTGCAGGACACCGTCGACATCCTGGAACGCGCGGGACTCGAACCCGAGGCCCTGTGCCTGGAGGTGACGGAGTCGGCGTTGATCGGCGCCGACGACGACCTCCTCAAACCGCTGCGCCGCCTCGCCGAGATGGGCGTCGACATCGCCCTGGACGACTTCGGCACCGGCTATTCGAATCTCGCCAACCTGCGCCGCCTCCCGGTGAGCATCCTCAAGCTCGACCGCTCCTTCACCCAGGGGATGCAGCAGTTCCCGGCGGACCGCGTCGACCTCAAGATCGTCGAGGGAATCGTCTCCCTCGCCCACAGCCTGAACCTCACGGTCACGGTCGAGGGCGTGGAAACGGGCGCCCAGGCAGAGCAACTCCGCATACTGGGCTGCGACACGGCCCAGGGCTGGTACTACGCCCGCCCCGGCCCTCCGGACCGCCTGTACGACCTGGCGCTGGTGGACGCGACGGGCTGACGGTGCCTTCGCGGCCGGTGCCGCCCGCGCCAGACATCTGGTACGGGCCCGCCACTCCGTGGATGTGGCGGGTGCACCGATTTCCGCAGACCGTCTTCCGCCGTTGGCTGAGGGTCGTACCGTTCCTGTGGACTTAGCGGGGGTGAGTCCGTTCAGTCGCGCGCCCCGAACGGTCTTGGGCGTACTGGTCCCCGGCGTACTCGACCCCGGGTGGCGACACGCATCCTGTGCGTGGTCCGGGCCCGGGAGGCCAGTTCCCTCACGACCTGGCCGAGTGGGTACGGCCAGAGGCGACGGGGAGGCCCTGAACCATCCTCTGGTGGAGCAGGGGCCCCGCGCGCTGACGCCGTACCCGGTGTCCCAGGTCGCATGATCACGCTAACCCGAACGGCCCAGAGCGTCGCAAGCCAAGGAGCCGACCATCACACGATCGAGCTAATTCGACCTCGTGTGCACTCCTTGGCGAGCAGTTGCAACCCCTGCGGCTGGCCGCGTCGATGCCCAGAAGGCCCACGTCCTCCGGTATCGCGACGCGCCCACCGGGCCTGGGGTCACGTGCCGGTCCGGGGGCTGACCGGCTGACGCCGTCGGTCAGCGCTCCAACAGCATCCGCTGCAACTCCCGAGCGGCCCGAGGCGGAGCCACATCGCTGCGATGAGCCAGGGCGATCGCCCGGAACAGCCCCGGCCGGGCCAGGGGCGTCACCCGTAGCCCGTGTCCCGACCGGCTTGCCACCATGCGGGGTACGACGGCCACGCCCAGCCCCGCCCGCACGAACCCCAACACCGCGTCCATCTCCCCGCCCTCCACCGCGAAGTCCGGCTCGAACCCGGCGGAGCGGCATGCGGCCACGGTCAGTTCACGCAGGTCGTAGCCGTGCCGGAACATCACCAGACGCTCACCCTCCAGGTCGGCGACGCGGACGGTCCGCCGGCCCCGGCCGGGCGCGGGCGCGTCCGGCGACGACACAACCACCAGATCCTCGCGCAGGATCTCCACCGTGGTCAGCGCCGGGGACGGGGTCGGCAGCGGCAGGACGACCAGGGCCAGATCCAGGGCGCCCCGCGCCAGCTCCCGTACGAGGTCGTGCGAGCCGCCCTCCTCGATCAGCAGCCGGATGCCGGGATAACGGTCGTGGAAGGCGCGCAGCACGTCCGGCAGCAGACCGGTGCACAGGCTCGGCGTCGCGCCCAGCCGGATCCGCCCGGACCGGAGCTGGACCAGCTCCTGCACCTCGTGCCGGGCCGTGTCCGCGTCGGCCAGGATGCGCCGGGCCAGTGGCAGGAGCGCCTCGCCGGCGTCCGTGAGGGTGATGTTGCCGCGCGCTCGCAGGAACAGTTCGGCCCCCAACTCCCGTTCCAGCGACTTGATCTGCTGGGAGAGCGACGGCTGCGCCACATGGACGAGATCGGCGGCGCGGGTGAAGTGCCGGGTCTCGGCGACCGCCACGAAGTACTGGAGCTGCTGGAACTGCATGCGTCCAGGGTAAGGGGTTCATAGGCTCTGACTATGGAAACAAGCCGGACCATGTCTTGGACCGATCGTGGTCCCGCCGCCTAGCGTCAGATCCATGGCTCTGGCAACGCGGACGGACCGACGGTCGTCCATGGCACGCACGGTGTGGGACAGCTCCGTCGGCAAGAAGACCGTGATGGCCGTGAGCGGTCTGATCATGCTGCTGTATCTCGTCGCCCACATGATCGGCAACCTGAAGATCTTCTTCGGGCCCGGCGAGTTCAACCACTACGCCCACTGGCTGCGCACAGTCGGCGAGCCCTTCATGCACTACGAGTGGACGCTCTGGCTCATTCGTGTCGTGCTCGTGGCCGCCGTCGTCGCCCACGCCACCTCCGCCTACCAGCTCAGCCGCCGGGACATCCGGGCCCGGCCGAGCAAGTACATCCACAGGAAAGCGCGGACGAGCTACGCGACGCGCACCATGCGCTGGGGCGGGACCATCCTCGGCCTGTTCATCGTCTGGCACGTCCTCGACCTGACCACCGGCAGCGTCCACTCGGGCGGCTTCCAGCCGGGCCACCCCTACCAGAACGTCGTCGACACCTTCTCCACCTGGTACGGCAACGTCATCTACATCGTCGCGATGCTCGCCCTCGGCCTGCACATCCGGCACGGCTTCTGGAGCGCGGCCCAGACCCTCGGCGTCGGCAGCCGCACCCGCGACCGCGCCCTAAAGACCGTCGCGAACGTCCTCGCGCTGCTGCTCACGGCCGGTTTCCTCGCCGTCCCCGTGGGCGTCATGACCGGAGTGGTGAGCTGAAATGACCGCTGAACACGCTGAATACAACGAGTTCACGACCGGTGAGCCCCTCGTCGACCACAGGGCGCCCGCCGGACCGGTCAACGAACGCTGGGACAGGCGCCGTTTCGAGGCCAAGCTGGTCAACCCCGCCAACCGGCGGGGGCACACCGTCATCGTCGTGGGCACCGGGCTGGCAGGGGGTGCCGCGGGCGCCACGCTCGCCGAACAGGGCTACCACGTCGTCCAGTTCTGCTACCAGGACTCCCCGCGTCGCGCCCACTCGATCGCCGCCCAGGGCGGCATCAACGCGGCGAAGAACTACCGCAATGACGGCGACTCCGTCCACCGGCTGTTCTACGACACCGTCAAGGGCGGCGACTTCAGGGCGCGCGAGTCCAACGTGCACCGGCTCGCACAGATCTCCGTCGAGATCATCGACCAGTGCGTCGCCCAGGGCGTTCCCTTCGCCCGCGAGTACGGCGGGCTGCTCGACACCCGCTCCTTCGGCGGCGTCCAGGTCTCGCGCACCTTCTACGCCCGCGGCCAGACCGGACAGCAACTGCTGCTCGGCGCCTACCAGGCCCTCAGTCGGCAGATCGCCGCCGGGAACATCGAGATGCACGCGCGCACCGAGATGCTCGACCTGATCGTCGTCGACGGGCGGGCCCGGGGGATCGTCGCCCGTGACCTGATCACCGGGGAGATCTCCAGCCACTTCGCGGACGCCGTCGTCCTCGCCACCGGCGGCTACGGCAACGTCTTCTACCTCTCCACGAACGCCATGAACTCCAACGCCACCGCTGTCTGGCGGGCCCACCGGCGCGGCGCCCACTTCGCCAACCCCTGCTTCACGCAGATCCATCCGACCTGCATCCCGCGCACCGGCGACCACCAGTCCAAGCTCACCCTGATGAGCGAGTCGCTGCGCAACGACGGCCGGATCTGGGTGCCGAAGGCCAAGGGGGACACACGGTCCGCGAACGAGATCCCCGAGGACGAGCGCGACTACTACTTGGAGCGTATCTACCCCTCCTTCGGCAACCTGGTCCCGCGCGACATCGCCTCCCGCGCCGCCAAGAACGTCTGCGACGAGGGGCGCGGCGTCGGACCCGGCGGCCAGGGCGTCTACCTCGACTTCGCCGACGCCGTCCGGCGGATGGGGCGGAAAGCGGTCGAGGAGAAGTACGGCAACCTCTTCGACATGTACGCGCGGATCACCGCCGAAGACCCCTACACGGTCCCCATGCGGATCTATCCCGCCGTGCACTACACGATGGGCGGACTCTGGGTCGACTACGACCTTCAGACCACCGTCCCCGGCCTGTTCGCGATCGGCGAGGCCAACTTCTCCGACCACGGCGCGAACCGGCTCGGCGCCTCCGCGCTGATGCAGGGCCTCGCCGACGGCTACTTCGTCCTCCCGGCCACCATCAACGACTACCTGGCCCGCCACCCCGGCCGCGATCCCGTGGACGACCGACATCCGGTCGTACAGGAGGTGTTGGCGGAGACCGAGGACCGGCTGAACCTCCTCCTCTCCGTCGACGGCGACCGCACCCCCGACTCCTTCCACCGTGAACTCGGCGAACTGATGTGGGAGTTCTGCGGAATGGCCCGCAGCGACAGCGGGCTGCGCAAGGCCCTGAGCCGCATCCCGCAGATCCGCGAGGAGTTCTGGCGGCGGATCAAGGTCCCGGGCACTGGCGAGGAGTTCAACCAGTCGCTGGAGAAGGCCAACCGAGTCGTCGACTACCTCGAACTCGCCGAGCTGATGTGCCTCGACGCGCTGCACCGCGCGGAGTCCTGCGGCGGCCACTTCCGCGACGAGTCCCAGACCCCGGACGGCGAGGCGGAGCGCAGGGACGACGAGTTCTCGTACGCCGCCGCCTGGGAGTTCACAAGTACGGGCTCGGCCCCCGTCCTCCACAAGGAAGAACTCGTCTTCGAGTACGTCCACCCCACCCAGCGGAGCTACGCATGAAGCTCACCCTGCGCGTCTGGCGGCAGCGCGCCGCCGACGCCGACGGCGCCATGTCCACGTACGAGGTGGACGGCATCTCGGCCGACATGTCCTTCCTGGAGATGCTCGACACCCTCAACGAGGAGCTCATCCTCAAGGGCGACGACCCGGTCGCCTTCGACCACGACTGCCGCGAGGGCATCTGCGGCGCGTGCTCGCTCGTCATCAACGGCGACGCGCACGGGCCCGAGCGCACCACCACCTGCCAGCTCCACATGCGGTCCTTCGCCGACGGCGACACCATCGACGTCGAACCGTGGCGCGCCGCAGCCTTCCCGGTGGTGAAGGATCTCGTCGTCGACCGCTCGGCCTTCGACCGGATCATCCAGGCCGGCGGCTACGTCACCGCCCCCACCGGAGCCGCCCCCGAGGCCCACGCCACCCCCGTACCGAAACCGGACGCCGACTTCGCCTTCGAGCACGCCGAGTGCATCGGCTGCGGGGCGTGCGTGGCCGCCTGCCCGAACGGGGCGGCGATGCTCTTCACCTCCGCCAAGGTCAACCACCTGAACGTGCTGCCGCAGGGGGCGCCCGAGCGGGAGACCCGGGTGCTCGACATGGTCGCGCAGATGGACGAGGAGGGGTTCGGCGGCTGCACCCTCGCCGGGGAGTGCGCCACCGCCTGCCCGAAGGGCATCCCCCTCGTCTCCATCACCGGGATGAACAAGGAGTGGCTGCGAGCGACGCGCAAAGTGTCCGGACGCTGACCCCACGACGTTCGCCGGCGAGGTGCGGACGGGCGGGACCGGAGTGGTGCTCTGCCCCGGTCCCGCCAGGCACCCCTGGCATTCAACAAGCTCACATCCGATCGCTCTTCGAGAGTCACGCGCCGGACAGCCGCAGTCGGAAGAACTGATACGGCCGGACGTAACGGGACCGGCCAGTTCAGTCCTCGCCGTCCCCGGCCCGTGACCAGGAGAGAGCCATGACCGGCGTTTCCACCATCGAACGTCCTCCGCTCCCCGCCACACCCACCCGCTACACCGTCACCCTCGCCCGCGACGAGGACGACGTACGAGCCGCGCAGCGGCTGCGCCACGACGTCTTCGCCGGTGAGCTCGGCGCCCTGCTGTCCTCCCCGCAGCCCGGCCTCGACATCGACCCCTTCGACGCGTACTGCGACCACCTGCTGGTCCGTGACACGTTCACCGGCCAGGTCGTCGGCACCTACCGGCTGCTGCCCCCGGAGCGGGCTGCGATCGCCGGACGCCTGTACTCCGAGGGCGAGTTCGACATCTCCCCGCTCGACGCGATCCGCCCCGGCCTCGTCGAGGTCGGCCGTTCCTGCGTCCACCCCGACCACCGGGACGGCGCGGTCATCGGCCTCATCTGGGCCGGTATCGCCCGCTACATGGTCGACCGGGGCCACGAATGGCTGGCCGGCTGCTGCTCCATCCCGCTCTCCGACGGCGGCGCCCTCGCCGCCGGCACCTGGGACCGCGTCCGGACCAAGCACCTGGCCCCGGAGGAGTTCCGGGTGCGCCCGCTGCTGCCCTGGTCCGCCGAGGGCGTGCCCCGTCCCGCCGGCCGCACCGAACTGCCCCCGCTCCTGCGCGGCTACGTCCGCCTGGGCGCCTGGGTCTGCGGGGAGCCCGCCCACGACCCGGACTTCGGGGTCGCCGACCTGTACGTGCTGCTGTCGATGCGCCGGATCAACCAGCGCTATCTGCGGCACTTCCTCTCCCTCGTCCCGGCCTGATGAGCGTCTGGCTGCCCAGCGCGCCCTGCACCCCCAGGGCGTGCGTGGAGACGACGGGATCCGTGACGGCCGTACCCCTGGCCGTGCTGCGACTGGTGACCGTCCTGGTCGTCCTGCTCGCCGGCATCATGCTGTGCCCCCTCGGCAGGCGGATCCCCGCCGGGTGGGTACGGCGGTGGGCCCGCACGATCGTGCGGGCCGCGGGAGTCCGGCTCCGGGTGAGCGGCCCCACCGCGCCCACCGGGGGCGTACTGCTGGTCGCCAACCACATCTCGTGGCTGGACATCCCGCTGCTGGCCGCCGTACGACCGGCGAGGATGCTCGCCAAGGCCGAGATCCGGCGGTGGCCGGTGGCTGGTGTGCTGACCGCGAGCAGCGGTGCACTGTTCATCGAGCGCGACCGGCTGCGGGCGCTGCCGGTGACCGTCGCGAAGATCGCCGACGCCCTGCGGCAGGGTACGGCGGTGGTCGCCTTCCCGGAGGGCAGCACCTGGTGCGGCAAGGCACAGGGCCACTTCCGCCGGGCGGTGTTCCAGGCCGCGCTGGACGCCGGCGTGCCCGTCCAGCCGGTGCACCTGCACTACCGGCTCGCCGGAGGAGCGGCCAGCACGGCGCCCGCCTTCGTCGGCGAGGACTCGTTGCTCACGTCGGTGTGGCGGGTGGTGTCGGCGCGGGGGTTGGTGGCGGAGGTGGAGGTGCGGGATGCGATAGCGCCGGGGAGCCATCGGGACCGGCGTGCCCTGGCCCGGGCGGCCCAGCCGCCGCTCCTCGGCCCACACCAGCTGGCGCTGGCCGAGGGCCGGAGGCGGCCGGTCGCGCCCTGCAACTAGGGGTGCGTTTCCGGCTGCGGGTCCGTCGTGGCTGGTCGCGCCCCGCGGCGGAGCCGCAGATCGATACAGCCCCGCGCCCCTGAGAAGGGCGGGCTGCGCCGCCTCTTCTCAGGGGCGCAGCAGCCTCGCCAGCCGGCGGTAGGAGTCCAGCAGGGCAGGTCGGTCGTACGTGCTGGTCGTCACCAGGACCTCCTGCGCGCTCGTCTCCTTGATCACCGTCTCCAGTTCGTGGGCCACCTCGTCCGCCGTACCGGCGAGCTGGCCCGCGAGCCCGGACTCGTAGAAGCCGCGTTCCTTGGCGGTCATCGTGCGGGACTCGACCCGTTCGGCGGGCGGCAGCGGCGGGAAGGTGCCGTGGGTGCGGGAGTACGCCATCGACCAGGCCTCGGGGACGAGGAGCCGTCGGGCCTCCTCCGGGGTGGCGGCCACCGCGACCGTCCCTGAGATGACGACGTACGGTTCGACCGCCCAGGCCGAGGGCCGGAAACCGGCACGGTAGGTGTCGATGCCGCGCAGCATCCGCTCACGGGAGCGCAGGTCGCCGATCACCATGGGCAGGCCCGCCCGGGCGGCGATCGTGGCGCCCTCGCCCATGGCGAGCACGAAGGGCGGTACGGCGAGGCCGTCGGCGGGGCGGGCACGCACCCCCGTCGGGGAGGTGCCGCCGAACCAGCCGAGCAGTTCGTCGAGCTGGGCCGAGAAGTCGTCGGCCACGTCCTTGTCGCGGCCCAGCGCCCGGCGTACCCCGTCGGTGAAGCCGACCGAACGACCGAGCCCCATGTCGATCCGGCCCGGGAACAGGGACTCCAGCACCCCGAACTGCTCGGCCACGACCAGGGGTTGGTGATTGGGCAGCATCACTCCACCCGTGCCGACCCGGATTGTGCTGGTCGCGGCTGCCACGGCAGCGGCCAGCACGGTGGGCGCGGAACCGGCGACCCCGGGCACGCCGTGGTGCTCGGAGACCCAGAACCGGTGGAAGCCGAGCCGTTCCGCCTCCCGGGCCAGCACGACCGTGTCCCGCAGGGCCTCGGCGTCCGGGCGGCCCTCCCGGGTACGGGACCGGTCGAGCACGGAGAACCGGGTCGCGGACAGCACCGATCCTGATCCTGACTCCGGCCCCGGTCGCTGTGATCGCTCCGGTTGATCTGCTGTGCTCGGCATGGCTGCTCCGGACGTCCTCGGCTGTGACCTTGTCAGCGATCTCCCGGACGCCGGTATTCCTCGCGGCCCACCGGGCACCTGTGGAAGGGTGCAGTACATGTCGACTACACCGGACGGCCGCCCCATACCTCCCGCGAACGCCGACGAACGAGCCATGCTGAGCGCCTGGCTCGACTTCCACCGCGCCACCCTCGCCCTCAAGTGCGAGGGCCTCGACGACCGGCAGGCCAGGCTCGCCTCGGCGGCTCCCTCGGAGATGACGCTGCTCGGGCTCGTCCAGCACCTGGCCGAGGTGGAACGGAACTGGTTCCAGCGGGTGTTTGCGGGCCTCGACATGCCCCTCGTCCACGCTGAGGGCAAGGGCGACGGATTCACCCTCGTCCCCGGGCGCGGGCTCGACGAGGCGCTGGCCGTCTGGCGGGCCGAGGTCGCGCGGAGCAGGGAGCTGGTCGCCGCCGCTGCCTCACTGGACGAGGCCGGCCGCCTGTCGGAGGCGGAGGCGGCCCTGGCGGGCACCCAGGGGCTGTCGCTGCGCTGGATCATGGTGCACATGATCGAGGAGTACGCCCGCCACAACGGCCACGCCGACCTCCTGCGCGAACTCGTCGACGGGGCCACCGGGGCCTGAGCCCCGCAAGGGTTCGAGTCAACCGACCAGTAAGGGGATTCAACGTGTCTGCGCCACGCCTGCGGGCTACTCCGTTGCCGGGCATAGGAGTTCAGTACGACCTCGTCACGCGTGAGCAACGGCATCTGTCGGTGGTGGCCCACCGCGACGGCGGCCGAACCGTGAGCCTGTACCGGGACGACGATCCGGACTCGTGCGCCCAGTCGCTGCGGCTGACCGCGCCCGAGGCCGCCTCGCTGATCGACGCGCTGAGTCCCTCGCACCACAGCTCCAGTCTGCTGTCCACGACGCCGCTGGGGCTGGTGGCGGAGCGGGTGGAGGTGGCCGCCGGCTCGCGCTGGAACGGACGGGTGCTCGGGGAGACGAAAATGCGGACGGAGACCGGCGCTTCCGTGGTCGCCGTGCTGCGGCGGGCCGAGGCGATCCCCTCCCCGACGCCCGCCTTCCGGCTGGCCGGCGGGGACGTCATCATCGTGATCGGCACCCGTGAGGGCGTCGACGCCGCCGCGGCGATACTCGGACGGGAGTGAGAGCGCCATGCACTCCCAGGTCCTGCTGATCGAGTTCGGCGCCGTCATCCTCGCTCTCGGGCTGCTCGGCCGGATGGCCGCCCGGCTCAGCTTCTCCCCGATTCCCCTCTATCTGCTCGCCGGTCTCGCCTTCGGCAAGGGCGGGCTGCTGCCGCTCGGCGCGAGCGAGGAGTTCATCGCCACCGGCGCCGAGATCGGCGTCATCCTGCTGCTGCTGATGCTCGGCCTCGAGTACACGGCCAGCGACCTCGTCTCCAACCTCAAGTCCCACTACCCGTCCGGCCTGGTGGACTTCACCCTGAACGCGCTCCCGGGTGCCGCCGCCGCACTGCTGCTGGGCTGGGGCCCGGTCGCCGCCGTCGTGCTCGCCGGGGTCACCTGGATCTCGTCCTCCGGTGTCATCGCCAAGGTGCTGGGCGACCTGGGCCGCGTCGGCAACCGCGAGACCCCGGTGATCCTCAGCATCCTGGTCCTGGAAGACCTGGCGATGGCGGTCTACCTGCCGATCGTCACCGCGCTGGTGGCCGGTGTCTCGCTCGCGGCGGGCAGTGTGACGCTGGCGATCGCGCTGGGCGCCGCCGGACTGGTGCTGTTCGTGGCCGTCCGCTTCGGCCGGGTCATCTCCCGCTTCGTCTCCAGCGACGACCCCGAGAAGCTGCTGCTGGTCGTCCTCGGCCTGACCATCCTCGTCGCGGGCATCGCCCAGGAGCTCCAGGTGTCCGCCGCCGTCGGGGCGTTCCTCGTCGGGATCGCACTGTCGGGGGAGGTCGCGGAGGGCGCGCACACCCTGCTCAGTCCGCTCAGGGACCTGTTCGCGGCCATCTTCTTCGTCTTCTTCGGGCTGCACACCGACCCGGCCAGCATCCCGCCCGTGCTGCTGCCTGCCCTCGCCCTGGCCGTCGTCACGGCGGGCACCAAGATCGCCACCGGTTACTGGGCGGCCCGCCGCGCCGGAGTCTCGGTCAAGGGCCGCTGGCGGGCGGGCGGCGCGCTCGTCGCCCGCGGTGAGTTCTCCATCGTCATCGCGGGCCTCGCGGTCACCGCCGGCATCGAGTCCGACCTCGGCCCGCTGGCCACGGCGTACGTCCTGATCCTGGTCGTCGCCGGCCCGCTCACCGCCCGCTGGACCGAGCCGCTGGCCGCAAGGGTCGGCGCGTGGCGAGCCGGCCGCGCCCGCCCAGGGGCGGCGGCCACGGCACCGACGGACGAGACGGTGCAGCCGACGGCTGTCGGCGACTGACGGGCATCCCGGCGAAGCCGCCCAGCCCGGCGGCAGCCTCGTTGTGATCGGCGTCCGCGCCGTGGGGGCGGCCACGGCACCGACGGACGAGACGGTGCAGCCGACGGCTGTCGGCGACTGACGGGCATCCCGGCGAAGCCGCCCAGCCCGGCGGCAGCCTCGTTGTGATCGGCGTCCGCGCCGTGGGGACGGCCACGGCCGGTCGGTTCGCCGCCCGCCGTGGCAGGGGGAGGCAACCGGCGGACTCCGTCGCCGCGGCCCAGCGGAGCGAACCGGAACGGGGACCCTGTCGTCCCGCGTCTCACGACGCCTGCGGCGGCAGGGCCCGCACCAGCCCCGACTGGTAGGCGATGACGACCAGTTGGGCCCGGTCGCGGGCGCCCAGCTTCGTCATCGCGCGGTGTACGTGAGTACGGACGGTCAGTGGGCTGACGTACAGCTTCTCCGCGATCTCGTCGTTCGACCCGCCCTCGGCCGCCAGGCACATCACCTCCCGTTCCCGGGTGGTGAGCGCGGCGAGCGCCTCCGGGGTCGCCAACTGCATTCCCGGAGCAGGGGAGTTGAGGAAGCGGGTGATGAGGGTGCGGGTGGCGTTGGGGGAGAGGAGGGACTCACCGGAGGCCACCGTGCGGATGCCGGCGAGCAGCGCCTCTGCGGTGACGTCCTTGCCGAGGAAACCGCTGGCGCCGGCCCGCAGCGCCTGGGCCACGTACTCGTCCGTCTCGAACGTCGTCAGGATCAGCACACGCGTCGCGGACAGTTCCGGGTCGGCGCAGATCGCGGCGGTGGCGGCCAGCCCGTCGGTGCCGGGCATCCGGATGTCCATGAGGACCACGTCGGGGAGGTGGGCGCGGGTCGCCTCGACCGCCTCCCGGCCGTCGGTGGCCTCACCGATCACCGTCATGTCGGCCTCGGAGTCGATCAGGATCCGGAACGTCGCCCGGAGCAGTGCCTGGTCGTCGGCGAGCAGGACGCGAATGGTCATGGGGTGCGCTCTTCTTCTTCCGAGGGCTGGGGGTAGAGGGGCAGCGCGGTGGAGACCTCGAAGCCGCCCTCCGGGCGGTGTCCTGCCTCCAGGTCGCCGCCGACGGACTGGGCGCGCTCCCGCATCCCGATGAGACCGAAACCGCGCGCCGGCACTGCTACGGCGGGGCCGGCGAGGACCGTGGCGGTGGCGATGGCGTTGTTGGTGACCGTGATGCTCAGCCGGTCCGCCGAGTACGCGAGCCGCACGCATGCCGTCGCTCCGACGGCGTGCTTGGTGATGTTGGTGAGCGCTTCCTGCACGATCCGGAACGCCGTCAGGTCCACCCCCGGGGACAGCGGGCGCTCCTTGCCCTGCGTGGTGAGGGTGACACCGACCCCGGCGGACTGGACCGTGTCGATCAGCTCGGGGAGCCGGGAGAGCCCGGGGGCCGGTTCCAGGGGGGTGTCGACGTCGTCGGCGTGGCGCAGCAGACCGACGGTGGCCTTGAGCTCGCGCAGCGCCGAGGAGGTGGTGCCGGTGAGGTCGTTGAGCATCCGGCGGGTCTGCTCGGGGTTGCTGCGCGCGAGATGCGCGGCGGTGGTCGCCTGGGCGTTGGCCAGGGCCAGATGGTGGGCGACGACGTCGTGCAGCTCCCGGGCGATGCGCATGCGCTCCTCGGTCACCCGGTGGCGGGCCTCCTCCTCGCGGGTCCGCTCGGCGTGCTCGGCCCGGGCGTGCACGGCGTCCAGATAGGCGCGGCGCATGCGTCGCGCACTGCCGGTGGCGACCGGGAGGAGTACATAGGCGACGGGGGCGACCGTCTTGAGGACGAGCGGGTGGTCGACCGGGTCGAGGATCGTGGCCGTGGCCACCAGCATGACGATCACTCCGACGCAGTAGTAGCGGGTCGTCCGCCGGTCGGTGAGGACCGCCAGCCAGTAGATCGCCACCATGGCGGGGGCCAGCATCAGCACGGTGAGCAGATAGCCCAGCGCACTCGCCGTCATGGCACAGACCGTGGTCACGACGACGGCCGTACGCGGATGGCTGCGGCGCAGCAGCACGCCCGCGCACGCGTTGACGGCGATGACAACGGCGGGCCACAGGGCCTCGCGCTGGGTGGCGCCGGGCAGGCTGATCCGGGCGCCGACCAGGAAGAGGACGAACAGCGTCACGACGGTCACCGTGTCGACGACACGGGGATGGTCCGCGATGTGACGCTCGATGTCGATGCTCATCGGCTCTCTCCGGTCGAAGGGTGTGGACCCATGGTCCACGACAGCGCGTCACGACGTCCGGCGAGGGCCGCCCGTGTGTCCAGCACGGGCGGCCCTCAGGGCGTACGGCCGAATGTCAGACCCGGACCGCCTCCCGGTCTGCCGTTCCGTCCGCCCCGTTCTCGGGTGTGGCCGCCCGGTGGGCGAGTGCCTCGCCCTCCACGTCGACCTTGGGCAGCACCTTGTCCAGCCAGCCCGGCATCCACCAGGCGGCCTTGCCGAGCAGGGCCAGTACGGCGGGGACGAACGCCATCCGGACCACGAAGGCGTCGAACAGGACGGCCACGGCAAGTCCGAAGCCGATCATCTTGATGATGGACTCGCCGGCCCCGATGAACCCGGAGAAGACGGCCATCATGATCAGCGCGGCGGCGACCACGACCCGCGCGCTGTACCGGAACCCGGTGACGACCGCCTGCGCGGGCCCGTCACCGTGGACGTACGCCTCCCGCATCCGGGCGACCAGGAACACCTCGTAGTCCATCGCGAGGCCGAAGACGATGCCCACCAGGAAGATCGGCATCATGCTCATGATCGGACCGGTCGTCTCGACGCCCAGGAGCGAGGCGCCCCAGCCCCACTGGAACACCGCGATGACGGAGCCGAGCGCCGCCAGCACCGAAAGGAGGAATCCGAGGGCCGCCTTGACGGGGACCAGGATCGACCGGAAGACCAGCAGGAGCAGCACGATGGCCAGACCCACGACCACGATCAGATACGGGACCAGCGCGTCCTGCATCTTCTGGGCGACGTCGATGTTCGCCGCCGTGCTGCCGGTGACGCTGAACTCCGCGTCCGTGCCGGACACCGTGGCCGCCCGCTCGGACCGGATGCTTTTGACGAGATCCTGGGTCTTCGTGCTGGTCGGCGCGTCGGCCGGGACGGCGGAGAAGATCGCCGTGTCGCCGGCGGGATTGAAGCGGGCCGGCGAGACGGACACGACCCCCTTCGTGGCGGCGATCTTCTCGGAGATCGTCGCCACCGCGCCCTTGGCGTCGGCAGCCCCCTCGGCGTCCACGACGATCGTCAGGGGCCCGTTGAAGCCGGGGCCGAAGGCCGTCGCGAGGTCGTCGTAGGCGCGGCGCTCGGTGGTGGAGGTCGGCTTGGCCTCGTCGCCGGACGTGCCCAGCTGGAGGTCCATCACGGGTATCGCGAGGGCGCCGAGACCGGCCACCGAGGCGATCAGTACCGGGATCGGGCGGCGCAGCACGAACCGGGCCCAGCGGGTGCCGCCGTTGTGCTCGTCGGCCTCCTTGATCTGCCCGGTCTTCCTGGTGGAGCGCGAGAGCAGGGCATTCGGCCAGAACCCGACCAGGGCCGGCACCAGTGTCAGCGCGATGAGCACGCCCACGCCGACAGCGCCGGCTGCCGCGAGCCCCATCTTCGTCAGCATCGGCACGCCGACCACCATCAGCCCGGCCAGCGCGATGACGACGGTGAGACCGGCGAAGACGACCGCCGAACCGGCGGTACCGGTCGCCAGAGCCGCCGCTTCCTGCGGGCCGTGCCCCTTGCCGCGCTCCTCCCGGTACCGGGAGACGATGAACACGGCGTAGTCGATACCGCAGGCCAGCCCCAGCATGCTGGCGAGCGTCCCGGTCGTCGAGGACAGACCGAGCGTGCTGCTCAGCGCCAGGATCGACGCCATGCTGACGCCCACCCCGATGACCGCGGTCAGCAGCGGCAGCCCGGCGGCGGCCAGTGAACCGAAGGTGACGATCAGGACGAGGGCCGCGATGGCGATACCGATCGCCTCCGCGGCGCCGCCCGCCGAGGGCGTCGTCGCCAGCGCCGTACCGCCGACCTCGACGGTCAGCCCCGAGCTCTGTGCCTCCTTGACGGCGTCCTTGAGACGGGTCTTGGTGGCGTCGGTGAGATCGTCGGGCTTCGCCTTGTAGCTGACGGTGGCGTACGCCGTCGAGGCGTTTTCGCTGACCGCCTGTGCCTGGAAGGGGTCCGTGGCGGACGCGACCTGTGAACCGTCGGCCATCTCGCCCACGAACTTCTCGATCGCCGCCCTGTTCTCGGTGGCGGTGACCTTCTCGCCGCCCGGCGCCACGAACACCACCCGGGCGTTCGCGCCGTGCGCGTTGGAGCCGGGGAACCGCTGGTCCATCAGGTCGAAGGCCTTCTGGGACTCGATTCCCGGCATCGTGTTGTCCGCGTCGGGAGCGGCGGGCGCGGTCGCGGCACCGGCACCGACGGCGGCGAGCACCGCCAGCCACATCAGGGCGACGTACCAGCGCCGCCGGAAGGCCAGTCGGCCCAGCTTGTACAGGAAGGTGGCCACGAGGGGGAGGTCTCCACATCATCGGATCTCGGGTACCCGACAAGGTTCCCGGGACCGACCCCCTCCCGTCGTCGTGCGCCTGCCGACAATCGCGACTACTGAGAACGCAGTACAGGCGCCCTCGACGGTCGTCCGTACGCAGGACTGGCGGCACCCCTCGGGTCAGGGGTACCGCCAGCGATGATCAGCAGACGTACGACGGTCAGGCCACGTACGAGGCCGCCTGCGCCGTGCTCACCACCGTGTCGGCCGCCGCCTGCGTCAGCAGCCCCGCCGTCACCCAGGCCGCCGTGGTCGACCGCACCCGGGCTACGAGCGCGGCCTTGTTCGCGAAGGGCGCCCCCGCCCAGATCTCGTCGAGCAGTGTGGTGCCGTCGGTCTTCGCCGGGTTGGCGACCCCGGAGGAGACGGTCCCGAACACGACCGTGGGTTCGGCGCGCCGGACATAGGCGTGCGTCGGGTCCTCGGTCCCCTCGGAGAAGGGGGCGAACTCGGTGCCGTTCAGTGTGTAATGCAGCGGCTTGCCGCTCACCGGGGTCAGGGAGGGCAGCAGATCGCCCGAGAGCGCGGCGTTGCGGTACAGCCCGACGGACAGATAGCTGGTGCTCGAACTCCGCGCGACCAGGTTCACCGGCCCGTAGAACAGGGCCTGGAGCGACGGGTCGTCGAGCGCCTTCTCGACCCGCAGCCGGAACGGCACACTGATCCGGACGACATCGCCGCTCTGCCAGGTCCGCGACACCGCGAAGTAACTACCGGCGACCGGAGTCCCGCTCACCGCCTGCCCGTTGACGGTCACCTGGAACCCGGCCGTCGCCCAGACCGGCACCCGCAGCCGCAGTGCGAAGGCCGCGCTGCCGCCCCCGATCGTGAGCGTGGTGCCCTGCTCCTTCGGGTACTCGGTGGTCTGGGTGACCGTGACGCCCTTCTCGGCCCAGTTCAGGGTGGAGGGGCTGTACAGGTTGACGTACAGGGAGGCGCCGTCGGCCGCCTTGAAGTACACCGAGTCCTGGTACTTCGTGGCGCTCTCCATGCCCGTGCCCTCGCAGCAGGTGGTGCCCTGCTTGGGCGTGTAGTCGCGCACATGCGCGGGCGTGAGCCCGATGAAGTACGTGACGAGCGGCTTCTCGGCGTCGGCCTTGTCCTGCTTGGAGCCGAGCACCTGGTTGTAGAGGGCCCGCTCGTAGTAGTCCATGTACTTCGGATCCTGTTCGTGGAAGAACAGCGTCCGGCTCAGCTTGAGCAGGTTGTACGCGCAGCAGGTCTCCGCGTTGGTGTCGCTGACCGTCCCCGCGATCACCCCGCGCGCCTTCCAGAACTCACCCGTGCTCGTGCCGCCGATCCCGTACATGCGCTGCGGGACGACCATGCCCCAGAAGTTCTTCGCGGCGGTCAGATAGCGCGTCTCACCCGTCGCGTCGTACAGCCGTACGTATCCGGTGAAGATCGGGATGTGCTGGTTGGCGTGCAGGCCGTTCAGGGTGTCGGTGTTGGCCGCGCACGCGTCGATGAGCGTGTCGAGGTCGAACAGCTTGGCCAGGGCGAGGTGATCGGCCTTGGCGGTGATCGTGTACAGGTCGACGATGGTCTCGACGATGCCGCCGAACTCGCCGCTGGAGAAGATGCCCCACATCCGCTGCAGGGTGGCGTCGGGCAGCTTGGACAGCCGGGAGTACATCCAGTCGCACATGCCCGACGCGAGGTCCAGCGCCCGGGTGTCGTCCGTCGCGAGGTAGGCGTCCAGCAGACCCTTGAGGATCTTGTGCGCCGTGTAGTAGGGCGCCCACACCTTCGTGTAGTCGCCGCTCGTCATCGACTCCAGTGCGATGAACTGCGTCTCCGGGTAGGCGGCGAGGAACCCGGCGTGGCTCGGGCCGCCCCAGGTGCGGCGCAGGGTGGCGGTCAGCCCGCGCCCGGAGGCATCGCCGAACGTGCCGCCGGAGGTGGCGGAGAAGTAGTACGAGGCGAGGTTGCCGAGCCCCGCGGTGGACTTCTTGGCCTCGTTGCTCTGCAGTGAGGTGATGTCGGCGGCGGCCAGGGCGCGCGAGTAGACGTTGAACTCGTCGAAGGCTCCCGAGTAGACGGGGTCGCCTGAGTAGTTCGAGCGGCCGAGCCAGTTGTTCGTGAGGGTGCCCAGGGCGGACGGGTTGACGGTCATCGCGGTGTTCGTGGCGACGGCGGTGCCGTTGACGTAGAGGGTGCCCGTGGTGCCGGTGATGGTCACCGCGAGGTGGCTCCACTGGTTCAGCGGCAGTGCGGAGGTGCCGTTGAGGCCCTGTTCGCCGCCGGCACCGTTGGTGGTGATGGCGAACCGCGGGACCCCGCTGCCGTTGCGGGAGGCCAGGTACATGTACCGGGTGGTGTCGTTGCCGAAGTCGAAGACCCGCTGCCAGTTGGCGTCGTGCGTGGGCTTGACCCAGACCGACAGGGTGATCGCCGCGGCACCGCCCAGTACGGCCGCCGGGAGGTCCACGTACTGGTAGGAGCCCCGCACGTTCTCGTGCGCGCCGCCCCACTTCCCGGTGACGGTGAGCATGCGCGGGTCGGTGCGCAGCGCCGCGCGCACGTCGGTCAGCGCGCCGACCATCGTCCCGATCTTGTCGGCGTAGGCCTGCTCCCCGGTGCTCGCGTACGCCTGCGACAGCATGCTCAGGAAGTGGCCGGTGTAGTGGCCGCGCAGGTTGCCGTTGGCCTCGCCGTCCAGGCCCTCCCAGCCGCCCGGGGCGACCGCCCCGCCGGTGGACAGGCCGGCGTTGGCGCGGAACACCTGGAGCAGCCGGTTCACGTCGTAACCGCGCCCGTGGTCCAGCATCAGCTGGCGCTTGCTCGCGAAGACGCCCTGGCCGAGCGAGACGTCCTTCAGCTCGAACGGACGGAGCGTCCAGGCGGACGGCGCGGGCAGGGCAGCGGCGGCGGCCCGGCCGGAGGCGGCGGAGGCGAACGTCGGCGCGGCGGCGGCGAGGATCGCGCTCTGGAGCAGAAACCGTCTCGACAGGTGGGGTGTCACATGTGCCTCGTCTCTGAGGTGACTGACGTGGTTGAGCTCTGAAGTCCCTTGATCTGTACGGGTTTTCGCCCGGCGGTCTACTCGGCGTAGTAGGTCGCGTCCTGCTGGTCCAGGGAGGTGCTCAGCGGCTGGAGCTGGATCAGGCCGTTGTAGTGCCGGATGTAACGGCCCGGGAAGTTGTACGACTCGAAGGACACCCCGGCCGGGTCGGCGAGGCCCGCCCGCCGGGTGAAGGACGCGTCGGCCAGGAAGGTGGCCGTGCCGCTGTTCTTCTCCACCCACAGCTCGTAGTTCTTGTGCCGGAGGTAGTAGCCGGGGAAGTTCGCCGACTCCAGCGAGACGGTCCCGGAGCCGGTCAGTCCGGTGACGATCCGGAACTGCGAGTCGGCGAGGTTGGTGACGTTCGCCTCCAGCTTCGCCCGGTACTCCCAGTGCCGGATGTACCGGTCCGGGTAGTTGAACGACGAGAAGCGGACCGGGGTGAGCCCGTCGGAGACCGGGATGCCGAAGTTCGGGGTGCCGTCGGCGTTCCAGTACAGCTTCTGGTAACGGGTGCGCCGGTTGGGGTCGTTGAGCGGATCGCCGCTGATGTCCTTGTAGTTGCGGTCGTGGTAGACGAGGACGTCGGACTTGCCGTCCTCGGAGACCGTGAAGGTGTTGTGGCCCGGCCCGTACTGCCCGGTCGAGGCGTTGCTCGTGAACACCGGCTGCGAACTCTTCGTCCAGGAGGCCGGGTCGAGCAGGTCGGCGGAGGTGGACGCGGTCAGCAGACCCAGGCAGTAGTTGGCGTCGGTGGCGCTCGCCGAGAAGGCCATGAAGAGCTTCCCGTTGCGCTCGATGACCGACGGACCCTCGTTCACCGTGTGCCCGATGATCTCCCAGGACAGCGTGGGCCGGGAGATCATCGCCGGAGTGCCGCTGATGGTCCAGGGGTTGGACATCTTCGCGAGGTAGATGTTGGTGCCGTCGCCGACGGCCGGGTCGTTCTGCGCCCAGCTCAGATAGCGGGTGCCGTTCACCACGAAGGTCGTCGCGTCGAGCGAGAAGGTGTCCAGCGGCAGCGCGATCCGGCCCTTCTCGGTCCAGGTTCCGGTGATCGGATTGGCGGCCGAGGACTCCAGGACGTACGGGCGGATCTTCCAGATGTCGTTCGAGGCGCCGGCCGCGAAGTACACGTACCACTTGCCGTCGATGAAGTGGATCTCCGGAGCCCAGATGTGGGCGCCCATGTCACCGGTGGCGTGCTTGGTCCAGATGGTCGTCTCGGCGGCGGTCGCCAGGCCCTGGAGCGTGGTGGCCCGGCGTAGCACGATCCGGTCGTACGCGGGGACCGTGGCGGTGAAGTAGTAGTAGCCGTCGGTGTGCCGGTAGATGTGCGGGTCGGCGCGCTGCTCGGCGACCGGGTTGGTGAAGGTGACGGCCGGGGAGGCCGGAACGGCGGCGAACGCCGGGGTGCCGACGACGACGGGCACGGTCACGGCGACGACCAGCGCCGTGCAGGCCTTGAGGAGCGTGCGTCGGCTGGTCGAGCTGCTGCGGGGGCGGTCCACGGCGAGTCTCCTTCAGCGGCCTGTTCCCGGGCCGACATTGTTCGATATATGGAACGACGTACGGAGGTTCGACCGAAAGATAGGTATGGGGCGTGAGCGAGTCAATGTTTCCGACAGATTGAATTCCGGTTGATCGCTCACGCCCCCGGATGCGCCCCTCGGCAACCCTCCGGAGATCGCCTAGAAGCGTGCTCCGATGTTCGTTCCGGCGCGCGGCACAAGGAAGTTGGGGGCGGCGGGCAGCGAACCGTCCGCGCGACGCGTGCCCGTGATGGCCGCCGGGTCGGTGCTCAGTACCGAAGTGGCGTTCCAAGTGCCGCCCAGATTCCAGGAGTTGCCGGTCGAGACAGTGGCGGAGCCGACGGCGACGGCACGACCGTCGGCGACCGACAGGTTGGCGGTGAGGGTGGCGCGTCCCCCGGAGCCGTCGAAGTCGAAGCCGGTGCCCGCATTTCCGTACGCGGTACAGCGGTTGACGCCGATGGCGCCCGGATTGCCGTTGTCCGTGAAGCCGTGCGCCGCGTTCTTGAACGAGGCCGTGTTGCGCAGGACATGCGCCACGGCGGGCGCCGGGGTGCCCCCGCCGAGCTTGAAGCCGTTGCCGTCGCCCGCGAAGTCGGGGAAGTTCCAGCGGTTGTAGCCGTTGCCGTACGTGACGGTGTTCTCGATCGTGACCGGCGAGGTGAACTTCCAGGCGTCGAAGCCGTCGTCGACGTTGTTCCACAACCGCGCGCCCCGCACCACGTTGCCGGTTCCGCTGCCCTCCTTGACGGCCAGCCCGTCCGCGCTCTCGCCGTTCTTGCGCGGATCGCGGTTGCCGTAACTGTCCAGGTCCAGGATCTGGTTGTTGCTGGAGGAACCCTGGAGCTGGAAACCGGACTCGTAGTTGTCGTGTGTGATCAGGCGGGCGAAGACGTTGTTGTTGCAGCCGTCGCAGTACACGCCGTACGGCCCGTTCACGATCTCAAGGCCCGAGATCCGCCAGTACGACGCCTCCTGGTGGACGGCGCCGCGCTCGGCGCGCGGGATGCTGCCGCCGACCGGTGTGTGACTGGCAGGGAGGCGCTCACCGTCGACGACGACCCGCTCGCCCGCGTAGGTGCCCAGGGTGATGGGCTGGGACGCGGTGCCGGAGGTGGCGATGGTGATGTTGTCGGTGAGGACGTAGGTGCCCCCGCGCACGGTGATCGTGTCGCCCGGTTTCGCCAGGTCGACGGCCTTCTGGATGGTCTTCAGAGGGCGTGCGAGGGTGCCCGGCGCCGAGTCGTCGCCGCCCGTCGCCACGACGAGCGTCGTCGCGGCACTCGCCCCCTCGGCAACGCCCACGAGCATCCCCGCTGTCATTAACGCGGTGCCCAGGACCGCCGTTCCCGTCCGGATCGCTGCGTTGCGCATGTACGGCTCCCGCCTCTGCCTCGGCTGTGTCGCCAAGGAGTGGGCGCCGACGCCGTGGAGGTTGCCGGGTCCGGCTGACTAGGGTCAGGGATCGTGACGCAGAACAGCAACCCGAGCGGCAGCAGACCGCTCGCCGTGTTCGACCTCGACAACACGCTCGCCGACACCGCGCACCGGCAGCGGTTCCTGGAACGCAAGCCGCGTGACTGGGCGGCCTTCTTCGCCGCCGCGCCGCACGACCCGCCCCTGACCGAGGGCGTCGCGCTGGCCCTGGAGAGCGCGCGGGAGTGCGAGGTCGTCTACCTCACCGGACGGCCCGAGCGCTGCCGCCGGGACACGCTCGCCTGGCTGGCCGCGCACGGACTGCCCGAGGGCCGTGTCTGGATGCGGCGCAACGACGACCGCCGGCCCGCCCGCAGCACCAAACTGGAGATCCTGCGCCGGCTGGCCCGCGACCGCGAGATCCGCGTCCTGGTGGACGACGACGAACTCGTCTGCCAGGACGCGGAACGCGCGGGATTCAGGGTCGTACGGGCCCGCTGGACGGCCGAGTCGGCCGCGCTGAAGGAGGCGCAGGAGGACGAGGGACGGACCTGAGCAGGTGGCCTGCGGCTGTCACTCGCCGTCGTCCAGCCGGAAGCCGACCTTCAGGCCGACCTGGTAGTGCTCGACCTGCCCGTCCACGATCTGGCCCCTGACCTGCGTGATCTCGAACCAGTCCAGGTTGCGCAGGGTCTGCGAGGCCCGGCTGATGCCGTTGCGGACGGCCTGGTCGACGCCCTCGTGCGAGGTGCCGACGATCTCGGTGACCCGATAGGTGTGGTTCGACATGCGGGTGCTCCTCTTCGCGGTACTGGATGTACTGGTTCGCGGTACTGGAGATACTGGGTGCGATGGATCTTCCTGGCGGCGTTCCACGTTCCACCGTGCCCCATGTGGCGGTGGTTCGCGAGGTGTCGCTAACGGGCGACGCTCAGCGACAGGGCGAAAAAGCCCCGCTCGTCCGTCCACCAGCGGGTCGGCTCCAGCCCGGCGGCGGCCAGTTCGGCGCCCACACCCTCCTTCCGGAACTTCGCCGACACCTCCGTGCGCAACTCCTCGCCCACCGCGAAGTCGACGGCGAGATCGAGTACGGGGATCTTCACGGTCTGCTCGGCGAGCGAGCGCAGCCGCATCTCGATCCACTCGTTGTCCGAGTCCCACAAAGCCACATGATCGAACGCGTCCGGGTCGAAGTCGGCGCCCAGTTCGCGGTTGACGACGGTCAGCACGTTCTTGTTGAAGGCAGCCGTCACGCCCGCCGCGTCGTCGTACGCCGGGACCAGCACCGACTCGTCCTTGACCAGGTCCGTGCCGAGCAGCAGCGCGTCGCCGGGCGACAGCAGGGATCGGACCGAGGACAGGAACGCGGCCCGCTCGGTGGGCAGCAGATTGCCGATCGTGCCGCCGAGGAACGCCAGCAGCCGGGGCCCGGGAGTGCCCGGCAGCGCCAGACCGCCGGTGAAGTCGGCGATCAGCGCGTGCACGCCGAGCCCGGGCCGCTCGGCGATCAATGCCTCGCCCGCCTGCCGCAGCGCGCTCTCACTGACGTCGACCGGGACATACGTCTCCAGGTCCGGCAGCGCGTCCAGCAGGTGCCGTGTCTTCTCCGACGAGCCGGAGCCCAGCTCGACCAGCGTGCGCGCACCGGTCGCGGCGGCGATCTCCCCGGCCCGGGCGAGCAGGATCTCGCGCTCGGCCCGGGTCGGGTAGTACTCGGGCAACTCGGTTATCTCGTCGAAGAGTTCACTGCCGTGGGCGTCGTAGAACCACTTCGGCGGGAGGGTCTTGGGCGTGCGGGTGAGCCCGTGGAGTACGTCGGCACGCAGGGCGGCCTCCGTGGCGTCCTCGGGCAGGGTGCGGGTGACCAGGAACGGACTCACGTACGAAGCTCCTCGGGTGGTACGGATGCCAGGTCGTCGCTCATGTCCCGGAGCGGGGTGAGCCGGACCTCGGTGCGGCTCGCGATGACGAGGGTGCGGTCGGGTACCTCCTGCCAGCGGGGATCGTCGTCGTACGGCTCGGACGCCACCACCGTGCGGGGGCCGGGCCCGGTCAGGTGGAACAGGGTGTCGCCCCAGGTGGTCGCGGCGATCGTCGTGCCGTCGGTGAGCAGCAGGTTGAGCCGGGAACCGGGGGCCGCCGCGTCGACCTCCAGGACGGTGCGGGCCAACGCCCGGCCGACGTCGTCACCGGCGTGCAGCCGGTGCAGCACCAGCGCCCACAGGAACGCCGAGTCGGAGCGCGCCTCCATCGACAGCAACTCCTCGCCGGGCAGGGCCTGTACGAGAGGCGCGAGGGACCCCGGCCAGCCTCTGACCGCCCCGTTGTGCCCGAACAGCCAGGCACCGGCGGCGAAGGGCGCCGCGGCGGCCTCTCCGTCGGCGCCGGCCAGCGTCGCGTCCCGTACGGCGGCGAGCAGCGCGGTGGTCCGTACGACCCGGGCGAGGTCGGCGAACGACGCGTCCCCCCAGACGGGCCCGGCGCGCCGGTAGCGGGCCGGCACCGGATCGCCCTCCGCGTACCAACCGACGCCGAAACCATCGGCGTTGACGGTACCGTGCCGCTGGTGCCGGGGCGCCCACGACTGCCGGTACAGCCCGTGCGGCGGCTCCGTCACTACGCTGCCGATCGCCTCCGGGGGCCCCAGGAAGGCCAGTTGACGGCACATCAGACAGCCTCCGGGGTACGGGCGGTGCGGAACCCGGAGAAGATCTGCCGCCGGATCGGATAGTCCCAGTTGCGGAACGTCCCCCGGCAGGCCACCGCGTCCACGGCGAACGAACCGCCGCGCAGCACCTTGTACTCGGGGCCGAAGAACACCTCCGAGTACTCCTTGTACGGGAACATGCTGAACCCCGGGTACGGCAGCAGATCGCTCGCCGTCCACTCCCACACGTCACCGATCAACTGCCGTACCCCGAGCGGCGATTCACCGGCCGGATAGCTTCCGGCGGGCGCCGGACGCAGATGCCGCTGGCCGAGGTTGGCGTGCTCGGGCGTGGGGTCGGCGTCGCCCCACGGGTAGCGTGTCGAGCGGTCGTTCACCGGGTCGTGCCGGGCGGCCTTCTCCCACTCCGCCTCGGTGGGCAGCCGGCGCCCGGCCCAGCGGGCGTACGCGTCCGCCTCGTACCAGCAGACGTGCACGACGGGCTCCTCGGGCGGCACCACCTCGGTGACCCCGAACCGCCGCCGCAGCCACTGCCCGTCCTCCCGGAACCAGAACAGCGGTGCGTACAGGGAGTTCTGCCGCACATGCGCCCAGCCGTCCGGCGTCCACCAGCGCGGATCGTCGTAGCCGCCGTCCGAGATGAACGCCTGGTAGGCGGCGTTCGTCACCGGGGTCGTGTCGATGAGGAAGGGTGCCACCTCGCGCCGGTGCGCGGGCCGTTCGTTGTCCAGGGACCACGGCTCGGTCGAGGTGCCCATCGTGAACGGGCCACCGGGGACCAGGACTTCGGCCGGACCGGTGAACGGGGGAGCGGGCGCGGGGTCGGGAGCATGGAGAGCCGCAGGCCCCTTCCGCAGCTGATGGGTGATCAGCATCGTCTCGTCGTGCTGCTGTTCGTGCTGGGCGATCATCCCGAAGGCGAACCCGGCCTCCGTCAGCCGAGCGCCCGTACCCTCGAACGCGGCGCTCTCCAGCACGTCCAGGGCCCTGCCGCGTACCTCCGCCGCGTACTTACGGGCCTCGGCGGGCGGCAGCAGTGGCAGCGAGGGCCGCTCGGCGCGGGAGTGCTCGAAGGCGTCGTACAGACCGTCGATCTCGGGCCGCATCGCCTCCCGCCCGGCGACCGCGCGCAGCAGCCACATCTCCTCCTGGTTGCCGATGTGCGCGAGGTCCCACACCAGCGGGGACATCAACGGCGAGTGCTGGGCGGTGAGTTCGGGATCGGCCACGGAGGTGAGGAGCGTGGTCCGCTCCCGCGCGGTGGTGAGCGCGGCAAGGGCCCGCTCCCGGAGCGTCTCCGGGTCCAGGGCGGGGTCGGTCATGTGCGCGAATTCCTTCCGTACGAAGTCCCGTGCGCACGCGGATCCGTGTCGCGCAGGCTGTCGAGCAGGTCGTCGGCGGGGCAACGGCCCGGAACGACATAGCGGTCGAGGTACGCGGCGACGGCGTCGACGACCTCCTGGCTCGCACCGAGCCGGGGCAGGGCGTCCAGGGCGGCCGTGAAGCAGACGAGGGCGACCTCGTGCAGCTCGGGGTCGGCCAGGCCGTAACGGGCCGCGTCGGACCACAGCGGATTGTGCGGGGCGGGCACTGACCCGGTGCGCTCGGCGAGCGGTTTCACCGCCCGGTAGGCCACCTCGGCGGCCTCGGGGTCGTCGAAGAGCGCGGCCGTGACGGCGAGCGGGACGATCCAGCCGTCCTCGCCGGGCTGGGCGTCGATCATGCGCAGTTCGAGATGCCCGCGCGGCCGGACCGGCGGAAACAGGGTCGTCAGGTGGTAGTCGAGATCCTCCCGGGTCGGCGGCCGGGGCGCCCCGGACCGGATCCACTCCCGGAACGTCAGCCCGTCCTCCGGCACGTCCCACGGTCCGCTGTCCCGCCGTACGCACATCACCGGGGCGTCGAGCACATGCCGGGCCCAGGCCTGCCGCGGCTCGGCGTCCAGCGGCTGGGCCCCCGCCCTCCCGGCGCCGATCTCCATCCACAGCACCTGCCGGGTGGAACGCCAGCCGGTGGGGCTGCCCACGGCGAGCGGGGAGTTGGCGAAGGCGGCCACCAGGACCGCGCCGAGCTGGTGCGCGAGCCACCAGCGCCGTCCGTGCCCGAGAGGGCCCGGCTCCTCGTGACCGGCGTCGAGGCACACCTGCACGGAGGCCGAGGTGCACATCATGGCGCGGCCGGCCGGGCCCGTGAGGTCGAGGGACCGCTCCAGGGCGTCGTAGCGCGGCTCGTGCAGGAAACGACGGGGCGGGTGCCAGGGATCCTGGCCGATTCCGACGATACCGAGACCGTGCTCACGCAGTTCCGCGCGTACGGCGTCCAGGTCGGCGGAGACGGACCCGACGCACTCCATCAGGGAGTCGGCGGGAGCGGAGCTGAGCTCCAGCTGACCGCCCGGTTCGACGGTGAGCGCCGACCTGAGAGGCAGGGTCCGCAGAGCGGCGTAGGCCGCCTCGAGCCGTTCGGGTGTCACGGGGAGCTGTGGTTGCCGCAGCTCGTGGACGATCCATTCCACCTCGACACCGAGGGTGCGGGGTGGTCCGGTCTTGAAGCAGATCCCCCGGACCAGGGCTTCGACCTCGGCCTCGGAGAGGGCGGTGCGGCGCTTTGTACAGCCGCTTACCGAATCGGACATGTCGGGATCCTCCTGAGATTCCACCATGCCGCCGGCCCGGCTTCGGGTGGGCCGGACAGGCAACGCTCGTCCCACCCAAACCCCTCGCGCCGAATCGCACAAGGGTGCACATGGGCACTTTCAGGACGATGGATCTCCGTTTCCATGGCGTTTGTGAGCCGTTCGTATACCCGGGAAACTCTGTTGCACCGCGTGTCCAGCATCACCCACGATGCCTGTATGAGCACGGCGGGGGAGCGAGTACCAGGCACGGTCATGGAGCACACGGGGGTGGCGCCATGAGCGCCCGCCTGCGCGACCTCGCACGTGGGACGGAGGAGATCGTCGCGGCCGGTTCCTACCGCGCGTCCGACGGACGCGCGGTGCGACTCGCCGCGGCGATCAAGGCCGCCCGGGCAGGCACACGCATGTACGGACCTGGCCCGGTGGAGGTACCTCAGGCGGCCTCACCGCTGGACACCGCCTTCGAGGTCACCGGCGAGAGCAGCCTGGAGGCCGCCCGTCGCCTCCCCGGCCCCGTCGCGGTCCTGAACTTCTCCTCGGCCCGCAACCCGGGCGGCGGCTACCTGAACGGCGCCCAGGCCCAGGAAGAAGCCCTGTGCCGGGCCTCCGCGCTCTACGCCTGCCTGACAGAGGTGCGCGAGTTCTACGACCACCACCGCACCCACCGCGACCCGTTCTACACGGACCGCGTCATCCACTCACCCGGGGTGCCGGTCTTCCGCGACGACCGGGGCCGCCTGCTGGACGATCCGTACACGGCGGGCTTCCTCACCTCGGCGGCCCCGAACGCGGGCGTCGTACGACGAACGGCCCCCGAGCGGGCGGCGGACATCCCCCAGGCCCTGGCATCGCGCGCGGAGCGGGTCCTCGAAACGGCGGCGGCAGAGGGCTACCGCCGCCTGGTCCTGGGAGCCTGGGGCTGCGGAGTCTTCCAGAACGACCCGGCGACGGTGGCGACCACGTTCAGAGACCTACTGGTGACCGGCCGTTTCGAGGGCACATTCGAGAAGGTCGTGTTCGCGATCCTGGACCGCACCAGGAACGCGGCAACACGGTCAGCTTTCGAGCGAACGTTCACTCTGTAGGGGCGCGGGGCTGTGACATTTGCGGCTCCGCCGCGTGGGCGAGACAAGCCCCCACGCACCCGAACCGCGAAAACAGCCTCAGCGCCACCCGTACAGCTCTTGCAACCGCCGCACAACGGAGTTGAACCGCATCCGGTCCAACGCACACGCCTCCCGCCGCATCCCGCCCTCGAACAACCGCAGCACCCGGTCCACATCCACCCAGGAGTCCCGCCCGGTGCGATCCCACGGCCCGCTCCCGATCGGAACCCACTCCCGGTCCCCGTCGTGCCGCTTGCTGGACAACTGCACGGCGAGAAACGTCCCGGCGGCCTCGCGGGCGACAACAAGTACGGGCCGGTCCTTGCCCCGCCCGTCGTTCTCCTCGAACGGCACCCAGGTCCACACGATCTCGCCCGGATCGGGATCGCCGTCGTGGGCGGGCGAGTACTCCGTACGCACCCGCCCGACGTCGCGAGGATCGGCCTCGGTGGTGGCGGAGGGGCCATAACGCCCCGGAACATCGGCATCGGTGAAGGCAGTCACGGGGCTCACGTTAGAGCCTGAGCCCCGTGACTCACCGCATCACCCCTCGTCCTTCTCCACCGGCACCTTCTGGACTGTCGGCGCCGCCAGTCCGTTCAGCGCCGAAGTCCCGTTCGGTGTCTGCCCGTTCTGGTTCATGGACGTGAGCAGTTGCCGCGCCAGCCCCAGCCCCGTACCGCCCATGGTGAGTGCCTTGGCGAGCATCTCCGCCATGCCGTCCGCGCCGTTGAGCACCACCATGTTGTCCACGCTGCCGAACGCGGACGCACCGGCCTTCACGATCTCCGGCCAGTTCTCGGCGAGTTGCTGGGCGACCACCGCCTCCTGGTTCTCGGCGAGCGCGGCGGCCCGCGCCTTGATGGTCTCCGCCTCCGCGAGCCCCTTCGCCCGCGTCGCCTCGGCGGCGGCGAGGCCCTTGGCCTGGGACGCGGCGGCCTCGGCCTCACCGGTGGCCCTGGTCGCCATGGCGACGGCCGTACCCCGTGCCTTGGTCGCCTCGGCCTCGGCGTTCGCGGCCGTCTTGACCCGGTTCGCCTCGGCCAGGGCCGCGAGTTCGGTCTCCTTGGCCTTGGCCTGCGCCGCCGAGATACGCGCGTCACGCTCGGCCTCGGCCCGCGCCCGCGTCTCGTAGGCCTGCGCGTCGGCCGGCTTGCGGACGTCCGCCTGGAGCTGCTGTTCCCGGCGCAGGGCGTCGAGTTCGGCGATGCGCGTCTCCTGGATGACGACGTCCTGCCGGGCGGCGGCGTCGGCGAGCGGTCCGGCCTGCCGGGCCTTCGCGCCCGCCTTGTCGCGCTCGGCCTGGTAGCCGGCCTGGAGGATCTCGCTGTCCCGGGTGGCCTCCGACATCCGCGCCGCGGCCTTCTGCTCGGCCTCGGTGGCGAGCCGGTTCGCCTCGGCCTGCGCGATGCGCGCGTCCCGCTGGACGGCGGCGGCGTGCGGCATGGCGAGGTTCTTGATGTACCCGGTCGGGTCCTCGATCTCGTGGATCTGGAGGGAGTCGACGATCAGGCCGAGCTTCTCCATCTCCGTGCCGCACGCGGCCCGGGTCTGCCCGGTGAGCTTCTCGCGGTCGCGGATCATCTCCTCGACGGTCAACCCGCCGACGATGGACCGCAGATGACCGGCGAACACGTTGTGCACGCGCTCGGCCATCATCTTCTGCTGGTCGAGGAAACGGCGGCCCGCGTTGGCGATCGACACGAAGTCGTCGCCCACCTTGAAGATGACCACGCCCCGCACCTTGAGCGGAATCCCCTGGGTGGTCACACAGTCCACATGCAGTTCGGTCTCGTTCAGGTCGAGCGAGATCTTGCGCACCGCCTGGACCCCGGGCAGTACGAGGGTGCCCCGCCCGGTGACGATACGGAACCCCATGCCTGCCTCAAGGCCTTCGGTCCTGTGCTTGGAACCGGAGATGATGAGTGCCTCGTTGGGTTCAGCGACCCGCCACATCATCTTGAAAATACCGATTAGTGCGAGGACGGCTACTACCGCGACCCCCGCAACGACGCCGACGAACATCGGCATACGCCCCCTTTGCCTGGTGCCCTTTCGGCACCGAACGACGCAAGGGTGCTCCTGTGCGAGGCCTGGGTACAGCCGCTGAGGAATCCTTGTTGCAAGCTTGACGCACACGTGATCATCCGCAGACGTACGGACCCCACGACCGCGCGTCCGCCGGGCTCAGCCGTCGTACGCGGAGGTGACGTACACGGTGCGTGGCGGCAGGTACTCGACGACCATGACCACCGTCCCCCGCTCGATACGATCCTGGGCCGCGGAGGCGTACGCCAGGAAGTGCTCGGCGCCGCCGCGCACCCGGACGATCACCTCGCCGACCAGCCCCGGCCCGATCGTGCCTGTCACCCGCCCCATCAAGCCGACCATCGCCGCGTCGTCCATGGTCACAGCGTACGGGTCCAAGCCCCCTTATGCCGCCGTCGAGTCGGCGACGGCTTCGAACGGCGGCCACCGCTGGTGCCGGCGCAGGTCGGCCTCCAACTGCGCGGCCAGACACCTCTGTCGCGCCGCGCCGGTGTGTTCCCCATAGTGATTGCACAGCTTCACTACCGCGGGGTAACCGCTGAGGGGGTGGTGCGGTGCGGGATGTCGAATGTGGTGCGTCAGGGCGGAAGTTCACAGGTCCGGAGCGTGTCCGAAGTATTGACGTGCGCACGACTCGGATTTACGGTCTGACCGATTTACCGAACTGCGTTCGCAATGTCGAACGTAGAGAGCCGTCGGTTGGATCACCAAGGAGCCGCACGTGACCAGTTCCCGCCCCACTCCCTCCCGTCGCAGTCTGCTGCGCGCGCTGGCCGTCCTGCCCGCCTCGGCGCTCGTCCTGGGCGAACTGCCCGGACTGCTCGGCACCGCCGCCGCGGCGGCCCCGCCCAGCGGCTCCGCCACGCGCTACACCATCGTGCCGTTCCTCAACAGCAACGACGGCACGGTGAACGTCTACCAGTCCGACGACGCCACCGACTTCCGGCTGGTGCAGTCCTCGGCCTACACCCCGCCGAGCAACCGCATCCGCGACGCGAGCGTCCTCAAGCACACCAACGGCTACTACTACGTCACCTACACCACGCACACCTGGCAGGACACCAGCACCACCATCGGCTTCGCCCGCAGTTCGGACCGCGTCAACTGGACCTTCCTGTATGACTACACGGTCCCGATCGCCAACCTGTCCCGCGCATGGGCACCCGAGTGGTTCGTCGACAGCGACGGCAGCGTGAACATCATCGTGTCCTGCTCGGTCACCAGCGACGAGTGGATCTTCACGCCGTATCTGCTGAAGGCGACCAATTCCGCGCTCACGGCGTGGAGTTCACCGGTGGCGCTGTCGGGCATCGGATCGAACCACATCGACACCTGCATCGTGAAGATCGGCTCGACCTACCACGCCTTCCCGAAGAACGAGACGACGAAGTACATCGAGTACGCCACCGCCACCAGCCTCGCCGGTCCCTACACCATCAAGAAGACCGGCGACTGGGCCGGCTGGGGCAGCTACCGCGAAGGCCCGTCCGTGATCCAGCTGGACAACGGCGGCTGGCGGATCTTCTTCGACGGCTACGGCGACGGGAAGTACTACTACAGCGACAGCTACGACACGTTCGCCACCTGGAGCGCCGCGAAGGCACTGCCCTCCATCTCCGGAACGGCCCGTCACTTCACGGTGGTCAAGGAGACGGTCAGCGGCGGCCCGACCCTGTCGAAGGGCGTCACGCGCTCCTTCCAGTCGGTCAACTACTCGACGCGTTACTGGCAGGTGCAGTCCTCCCTGCTCAACCTCCCCGTGGTGAGCAGCTCCAGCACCACCGCGCTCAAGCAGGCGTCCACCTTCACGGTCGTCGCGGGACTGGCCGACAGCAACGGCTACTCGTTCCGCGACAGCTCCGGCAACTACCTCCGCCACTGGGACTTCCGCGCCCGCTTCGACGCCAACGACGGTACGTCGACCTTCGCGAGGGACGCCACGTTCATCGCCCGGACGGGCACGGCGTCGGGGTCGGTGCGCTTCGAGTCGTACAACTACCCGGGCTACTTCCTGCGCCACTACAACTACCAGCTGCGCGTGGACGTGACAGACGGCACGGACACCTTCCGCCAGGACAGCTCCTTCGTCCCGGTGACGGCCTGGGCGTAAGCCACGGCCTGCCGCCATCGCAATTACTGACGCCCCAAGTGCCGCATGGTCAGGGCCAGTTGGAGCCTGAGCCGACCCTGCGGAGTACGGACGGGCCAGCCGAGGAGCGCCTCGGCGTGGCCCAACCGGTCCTGGAGCGTGGAGTGGTGGACGTTGACCTCGACGGCGGCGCCCCGCAGGCTCGCCGTCGAGGCGACGGCATGCAGCGTCGTCAGCATCCAGGGCGCGTCCGCGACCGCGGCCTCCAGCGCCTGTACGTCGGGTGGCGGATCCGCTCCCGGCACGACGAGCTCGGCGAGCAGTCCGATACCGCCGAGTTCGTCGGCGTACACGACGAGTGGTCCCGGGGCGTGCGGGGTGCCGTCGGCGGTGAAGCGGAGCGCGGTGCGGGCCGCTGCCCAGGAGCCCGGCAGTTCGAGCACGGGCACGGCGGGGCCGACACCGACCCGGCCGGACGGGAGGGTGAGGCCGGCGGATCCGGTGTCGGTGTCGGCCGGCCTGGCGCGGGCCGGGTTTTCCGGGGCCGGCGGTCTGCCTCCGGCGGGGGTCGGCCCGCGCAGGGCGGAGGCGGCCAGGACACGGGGCGGGCCGTCGAACGGGGCGACCGCGTGGGCCGGGGCGGCCGGGTCCAGGCCCAGCCGCCGGGCCGCGTGCAGCCGTACCTGCTCCGGTGCGGTGGCGTCGAGAAGGGTCTCGACGAGTGCCGGGTCGTCGGCGGGGGCCGTCGGTGCACGACCACGGGTGCGGTCGAGGACGCCCCGGATGGCAGCCGCCGCGCGCTCCAGGATCACCGCGTCGACGACGCTGGGTGCCCCCGTCCGCTCCAGCCACAGCGCCGGGGCGCCGTCCGGCGACACCGCGGCGGACGGCCAGGCGGGGTCCGGCGGCTGAGATCGGAAGAG
>NZ_JAAGLT010000032.1 GCF_010548275.1 Streptomyces sp. SID12488 | reverse complement strand
GCGAGAGGGCCGTCCGGCGTCGGGCCCGCCGCTGCCTCGTGGCCGCCCGGCCACGCCGACCCGGTGCCCGGCCGGTCGGTCGGCGTTCCGCTGATCGTGGCGTACGGCGGCCACGGGCTCCCGGGATCGGGCAGCGTCCGCAGCGCCGCCGCGAGCGCCGGAACGGCGAACGAGGTCCGCCCGTCCGGGTCGACGGTCACGACCCGGTCCCTGACCAGGCCGTCCACCCGTCGGCCGACAGCTTCCACCGTCCCGTCCGACCGCTCCACGCCACCAGGGCCGAGCAACCCGTCCGACGCCTCCACGCCACGCGGATCCAACCGCCCGTCCGGCGATCGCACACCACGCGGACCCAGCCGCCCTCCCGGCAACCGCACTCCACGCAGATCGTCGAGCCGGAGTTCGCCCTGTTCCGCCAGGCGGGCGAGTGCGACCGCCGTCGCGACCGTGTCGGCGTCCGGTGAAGCGTCCGGCCAGCCGAGCCGGCCCAGCTCCGCGACGTCCGCCGTGAGCCGCAGCCCGCCCTCCGGCACGGCCAGACAGACCTGACCGTCGAGTTCGAGCAGGCCGCCGCACTCCTCCAGCGAGGCGAGCACCGACAGCACGGCCCCCGGGCTCCCCGCCAGCGGGCCCAGCGCACGCGACACCGCCGACACCAGGTCGGGTTCGACGGGGCGGCCCAGCCGCCGCACGATGAGCGCTCCGGCGTCGGCCGGCGTCAGCGGCCGCAGTTCGAGCACCTGGTCCGCCGCCGCGACCAGTTGCGCTCCGGCGATGTGCCCCGGGCTCATCGGCCGGCCTGCCATCACCACCGGCACACCCACGGGACGGAACACGCGCAGCAGCAGCCCCAGGGCCGAGGCCGTCCGCGCCGGCATCCGCTGGGCGTTGTCGAGGACCAGCGCGAAGGGAACATGCCGGGCGGCGTCCGCCAGTACCTCCCCCAAGGTCGACAGCAGAGCCACCTCGGCGCCGGGGCCGGCGGTCCGCAGTTGCACCCGGCGTACGGCGGTGACGCGCACCGGGAGCCGGCCGTCGTGGATCCTGGCGAGTACTCCGCAGACGGTGTCCGCGAGGGCGTCCGCGCCGGCCGGGCCCTCGGCGGCCTCCCAGCCGAGCCGCAGGACCCTGGCGCCCTCCTGGACCACCGCCCGCCGCGCCTGCTCCACCACGGCGGTCTTGCCGGTTCCGGCCCCACCGGTGACCAGCACGGTCCGCGCCTCGGCACCGGTCGTACGCAACACCTCTGCCACGTCCCCGACTTCGCCGTCCCTGGCGACAAGAGGCGAACGGTCCTGCTGCACGACGACTCCTCGTTGCCCCCGTCCTCCCCGTTCTCCCCGCTCCGAACGGGACGCAGGATAGGCGAAGTTCGGCCCGATGTCCCGAGAGCGGGCCACCTGTTTCTTTGCCGGGTCCGCAATGATGGCAAATACTGGGACCGGCCAGGTCCGCCGGGTCGGACCGGGTCGGACCGAGGCGGACGCCGTCCCGTACACGGGTCGTCACATTCGTCGTCGAAGGTTGTGGTGAGGACAGTGGCTGCCCGGGCGGACGCCGAGTTGGTCCTCGGCGGCACAGCCGCGCGTTTCGACCGGACGGGCGCGCGCCTGTTCGGCCGGGAGCGCGAGTCGGACGCGATCGACCGCGGCCTGCGCGACCCGGACGGCCCGCGTCTGGTGCTGGTCCGGGGTGAACGGGGCATCGGGCGCAGCGCGTTCACGCGTGCCGCCGCCGAGCGACTGCGCGCGGAAGGCATCGCGGTCCTGCGGGTGGACTGCGTTCCCGGTGACGGCGAACGCCCGCTGCTCCTGGCGCTGCGCCTGGTCATGGCTCTGGAGGAGCACCGGTCCACCGCGGCGAGACCGGGTACGGCGCGCCGGGCCGCCGCGCAGGCGCTGTCCGCGACGCGGCGGGGCGACCGGGCGTCGCTGGCCGAGGTGCTCGCCGGCTCGCTGGCACAGCCGACGCCCGCGACCGTGGTCGTCGAGGACGCCCAGCATGCCGACGCCGAATCCCTCGCCCTGCTCGGCGAGGTCGACTTCCGGCCGTCGCAGCCCGGGGTCCGGCTGCTGGTCACAGCGGTCCAGCACACCGGGCCGGACAGTACGGAGCCGTCTCCCGGGTCCGGCCGCGCCCTGGAACAGCTGGCTCGCAGCCGGGGTGCGCACACGATCGTGCTGCCGCGCCTCGGGGCGGAGGACGTCACCGCCGCGGTGGCACAGCGCTTGCGGGCGGCGCCGGATGCCGGCCTCGCACGGCGGGCCCACCGGCTGAGCCAGGGGATCCCCGGGGCACTCGACGCCCTGCTCCTCGGGTGGGCCGGCCAGGACGCGATACGCATGGTCGACAGACAGGCCTTCCTGGCCCTCGGGGCGCCGGTGCCGGTGCTGCCGGACGGTGACCGGTTCGTCGAGGCGCTGCGGGCTCTGGGGGAGCCCTGCTGGACGGTGGCCGCGGCGCTGAGCATCCTGTGGCCGCTGGGCCGGTCGGCCGAGGAGTTGGCCGCGGCCTCGACCGAGTTGTCCGCCGAGGCCGTCCGCGACGGCATCCGCACGCTGGTGGACGAGGGCGTCGTGGACGAACTGCCCGGGCAGACCGGCGACGCACCGCGCGGCTGGACGTTCCGCGTACCGCTGATGGAAGACGCCGTACGGGAGCGGCTGGGTCCGCTGGAGCGCGGTCGTCTGTCCGCCGCCGCGGTGGAGGCGCTGTGGGCGGGCGGGGCCCCGGAGGACCCGCCGGTCCGACAGGACCAGCGGACTGCGCCGGTGGCGGTGATCCTCGCCGAGGCGGACGCGGAGACCTATCTGCCGGACCGGATAGCCGACGCGGGCGTCCTGGTCGACCGCGACCGCGCGGTGGCGGAACTGACAGCTGCCGCAAGGGCTCTGTATCCCGATCACGAGCGCCGGGGGATGGTGCGGTGGCATCTGAGAGCCGTCCGTCTCATCGAGGAACCGATCGCGCGCGACCTCGCGATACTGCGGTGCGGCCAGGCCGCCTTCGGCTGCGGTGACTACCGGACGGCCCGGGCGGTGGCCGAGCGGATCGTGTGCGACCCGGCCGAGGGCCTCGACCCGCTGACGCTCTACGACGCCGCCACCCTCCTGGTGGCGTCAGCGGGTGTCGAGCGGGACTGGCCGGCGCTGGACCGGATGGGCACCGCACCGTGGTGGGACGGACTTCGCCTGCCCGCCATGGCCGCCGTGTCCGGCCGCGTCCAGGCCCTGTGGCAGCTGGAGAAGTGGCAGGAGGCACTGACCCTGCTGTCACGGACCGAACCGGTGTGGCAGTCCACCCCCGACAGCCGGGCGTTGCTGGAGTTGTTCCGGAATGTCGCGGAGTTCGTGCTCGGCCGACCGGAGAGACTCACCCGCGCGCTGGCCCTGCCGGAGGTGCCGGGCATGTCCCGCGACAAGGTGTTCGCGAGGACCATCGCCCAGTTCGACCTGCTGCTCGGCACCGGCGACCTGCCGGGGGCCACGGCCCTGCTGTCCGCCCGGGAGCTGTCGGCTGAGCTGCTGCCCGAGTCCAGCCGGTTTCTCCTCCACCACCTCCGGGGGCAGTGGGACGAGGCGCTCGCGCTGGCCCGGCGGCTCATGGTCAACGGCGGGGTGCTGACCGCGGTCCCCACGCACCATCTGCTCCCGGCCCGGACGGCGGCCATCCTCCTCGCGCGCGGGCGCATCACCAGCGCCGACCGTCTGGTCAGCAGCGTGCGCGGGCGGGCGCACGGACCGCTCGAACTCTTCCTGGACCACGCCGAGGCCGAGGTGCTGCGCACTCTCGGCGAACTCGGCCGGGCCGAGGAGACACTGCGGCGCGGCCTGCGGGCGGCCCAGGAGCGTGGATCCGTCTACGGCACCGACGAGTTGTGGGCCTCTCTCGCCGAGGTGCACGCGGAAGCGGGACACACCGGTCGGGCGGCGGCCTGTCTGGAGCGCCTCGATCTGCTGGCCGAGCAGATGAACAGCGGACGGACACGTCTGCTGTACCTGCTGACGTCCGCCGGAGTCCGGCCGGACTCCGCGGCTGCCGGCAGGCACCTGCCCGAAGCGGTCGAGCTGGCCCGCTCGCGCAGCCAGCCGTTCGAAACGGCGGTCGCACTCCTGGCCGCGGTGCGCGCGAACGCGGGCCCGGCGACACTGCTGCGCGAGGCGTACGACCTGTTCGGGGAGACCGGTGCCGCGCTGTGGCGTTTCCGCACCAGGTCCGCGATGCGCGAGGCGGGCATCGCCGTACCCGGTCGGGGGCAGGCCACGGCGGAGAACGAGCACCTGCTGGGCATCCTGCTGGCGGAGGGCCTCACCAACCGTCAGATCGCCCATGTACTGCGGCTCAGCGAGGACGCGGTCGCGAACCGTGTGTCCAGGCTGTTCGCACGCACGGGTATGCGCTCCCGCACGGAGGTCGTGACAGCCGTTCTCACGGGCGGTCCGCTCACGGCTGACGACCGCTGACCTCCCCCACGCGCCGGTCCGGCCACTCGTGCCAGATTCCCCTGTCATTAACGGACGCGGGGCTTCCGTGCCCGAGGCGGAGCAACCGCACCTGTCACGATCAACTCCTCAACCACATGGACCACTTCGAGTTCCCGATTGGGGGGCCAGTGCCTCAGCAGGTACTCACGGACACTGTGCGGGTGGCGATCCACGCGTCCGACCCCATCATCCACGCCGGGCTGGTCAGCTGCCTTCGGGACGACCGTCGCATTCACGAGGTCCCCCCGGACAGGATCCAGGAAGCCGATGTCATCGTCCTCGCCGTGGAGAACGCCGACGCCGCCACCCTGGACCTGATGCGCACCCTGAGCGACAAGCCCGACGCCCGGTTCGCCCTGGTGGTGGGAGGGCAGTGGCAGACCGACATCGCGGCGGCGGTCGACCTCGGGGTCCGTGCCGTGCTCTGGCGGAACTCCTTCACCGTCGCGAACTTCATCCGAACCCTGCTCACCCTCGCGGAGGGCGGTGGCAGCCTCCCGCCCACCCTCCAGGGCACTTTGATGCAACAGATCCAGTGGGTGCAACGGGAGGTCCTCGCCCCCCGAAGCCTGGCGGCGTCGGGGATCGGCGCGCGCGAGGTGGACGTGCTGCGCCTGGTCGCCGAGGGCAAGGAGTTCGCGGAGATCGCGACGAGGCTCTCCTACTCGGAACGCACCGTCAAATACATCCTCTACGGCGTGATGAAGCGCATGCGCCTGCGCAACCGCGCCCACGCCGTCTCCTACGCCATACGCGCCGGCCTCATCTGACCGCGGGCCCCCGCTCCGGGAGAACCGGGCCCGTGGCACTCCGGTCGGCGTCGCCAAGGGCGTCCGGGATGTTCGTCGCACAACGACCCCGGACGCCCTGCCCGCGTTCCCGGGCACACCGTCCGCACGCGCGATGGCTCGTCCGAGGCAGAGGCTGCCGGACGTCGTCGTACGATGCCCAGCGTGACGCCCGACGACGCTCCGCTGCTCGCGGACCTCATGCCGTGGTCCGTCGCACCGCCACGGCTGGGCCGGGGGTGGCCGGCGGCCCCCGACGCCGCATCCCTGAAGGCACGCTGGGACGCCCTTCTGAAGGCCGAAGGGCCGGACCGCGAGGCCCTGTTCGAGCCGACGCGCTCACGCACCCCGCAGTCGGCGGTGGGACAGCTGCCCGGCCGGCACGGCGGCACGGAGAAGCTCGCCCGCGCCACCGGCCCCTGCGCGGAGCCGGTACGGGTCCTGCGGGCGCCCTACGACGAGCAGTGGCTGATCCCGGACCACCGGCTGATCGACGCGGCGCGTCCGGAGTTGTGGCGGGTGGCGGACGAACGGCAGGTGTTCGTCGTCGAGGCGGCGATCGCGCCGGCGGACTCCGGCGGGCCCCTGCTGCTCGCCTCGGGCGTGCTGCCGCTGGTCCGCCCGGGCCGGATCCGCCCCCTGTACCGGCGCCCCGGCGGCACCGAACCCAACCTCGCCCCGGGCCTGTCGGACCACCTCACCGACCGCCTGGGCCATCGCCCCGACCCGCTCGACGTGCTCGCCTGGGCCCTGGTCGCCGTACGCCCGGGGCTGAGTGTCCCGCTCACCGCCGACCCCGAACTCTGGTCCCGGGGGGTCGAGTTGGGCCGCCGGGTGCTCTGGCTGATGCGCCGGGACGGAGAACGGCCCAAGCTGCCCGGCGGCCGACGCCCGTACGTACGGGCCCCACTGCCCTCCCGCCCGGTCGCCCTCCACTACGACCGCACCGAGGAGACCCTCCAGCTCGACGACGGCCGCATCTCCCCGGTGCCGCCCGAGGCCTGGGACTTCGAGGCGGGCGGGGTACGGGTGCTTGAGGGGTGGTTCGCGGCGCGGATGCCCGGCCCCGCCGAGCCCGGAACTCTGGAGGCGATCCGCCCGGCGACATGGCAGCAGACCTGGACGTCGGAGCTGCTGGAGCTGATCACCGTCCTGGCGCTGCTCGCTGAACTACGCCCACAGCAAGCCGAGTTGACGGTGACGAACCCGATCACTGCAGCAGAGCTGCGGGAGACCGGCGTACTCCCGGTACCGGATACGGCACGCAGGCCCGCGTCGGTGCTGGACCACCACGAGGAAGGCCCAGAAGGCCAGTTCACGCTGCTCTGACCGACCCGCCTTCAGGTTTTCAGGGGGGCGGGGCTGTGACATTGTGCGGCTCCGCCGCGTGGGCGCGAGCAACCACAACGGACCCGCACCCGGCAACGAAAGCTCACTGACGCGGCGCGAAGCCATCAAGCACCCGCAGAAGCATCCGCTCGAACACCGCCTCCAGATCGATCGGCCCCGCGTCCTCCATGAACGCCGCCGCCATCCGCGGATACGCCCCGCTCGCCACCTGCCCCCCGAGATACCCGATCCGCATCGCGTTCTCCTGCTCCTCGGACCAGGGCAGGGACCGCGCCCGCTCGGCCGTCGCCAACTCGTTGCCGACGTACGTGGTGACCAGGCCGTTGAGCATCGCGATCAGCTCGAACTTCGTGCCATAGGTGGCGTCGAACGAGTCGAGGCAGCTCAGACAGTGTTCGAGATAGCGCAGGGCGTTGGGGCTGAAGCCGTGGACCGGGGACATCAGACGCGGCAGCCAGGGATGGCGCCGCATGAGAGCGCGTGTCTGACGGGCCACCCGGAGCATGTCGGCGCGCCAGTCGCCCGACGGCTCCCACAACTCGTGCTCGCCACTGATCGCGTCAACCATCAACTCGTACAGGTCCTCCTTGCGGGGGACGTAGTTGTACAGCGACATCGTGCCGCAGCCGAGTTCGGCCGCGACATGCCGCATCGAGGCCGCATCGAGCCCCTCCGCGTCCGCGATCCGCACCGCGGCAGCCGCGATGTCCGCACGGCTGTACGCGGCCTTCGGACCCCGGCCCGCACGTTCGGGACGCGTCCAGATCACTTCGGGTACGGCGGCTCGGCCGGCCATTGATCATCACCTCGACCACCCATCGTAGTTACGTACGGCGTACGTAGTGCGCTATGGTCACCTCATGACCACTACGTACGCTGTACTTAGTGAAGGACTGGAGAAGTCCTTCGGGAAGGTCCATGCCGTACGCGGACTGGACCTGGCCGTGGCCGAGGGGTCCGTGTGCGGACTGCTGGGGCCGAACGGCGCAGGCAAGACCACGGCCGTACGGCTGCTCACCACGCTGCTGCGGCCCGACGCGGGCTCGGCCCGCGTCGCGGGGCACGACCTCGTACGGGAGGCGGCTGCCGTACGGCGCCGGATCGGCGTCACGGGGCAGAACGCGTCGGTGGACGGGGACCTCACCGGCCGCGAGAACCTACGGCTCTTCGCCCGGCTGCACCGAATCAGGGGGCCCGTCCCGCGCGCCGACGAGCTGCTCGACCGCTTCGGGCTGGCGGAAGCCGCCGACCGGCCCGCGTCCACCTACTCGGGCGGCATGCGCCGCCGCCTCGACCTCGCGGCGAGCCTGGTGGAGCGGCCCGCGGTGCTCTTCCTGGACGAGCCGACGACGGGGCTCGACCCCGCTGCCCGCAACCAGATCTGGGCGGCGGTACGTGAGCTGAAGAACGAGGGCACAACGGTCCTCCTGACCACCCAGTATCTGGAGGAGGCCGACCAACTCGCCGACGAGATCGCCCTCGTGGAGCACGGCAGGGTCGCCCACACCGGTTCACCGGCCCAACTCAAGGCGCTCATCGGCTCGTACGCCGAGGTCGTGGTCGCGGATGCCGGCGCGCTGCTCGGCGCCGCCGGGATCCTCGACCGACTCACCGGATCCGAACCGGTGTTGGACCGGGACCGGCTCACCGTCGGCGCGGTCACCACGGACCCGACGCTCACCCTTCCCCGGCTGGTGCGTGAACTGGACGCCGCGGGCGTGGCGTTGCTCGACGTGAGCCTGCGCCCCCCGACCCTCGACGACGTGTTCCTCCGCCTGACGGAACGTAAGGAGCTTGCCGCGTGAGTACGTTGACATCCGCGACGTCCGCGACCTCGGCCCTGGCGTACGACGGCACGGCCATGCTCGGCCGGCATCTGCGGCGGCTGCGGCACAACCCGGGACTGCTGATCCTCACCCAGTCCATGCCGGTCACGATGCTGCTGTTCTTCGGGTACGTCTTCGGCAGCGCCCTCGCGATGCCCGGCGAGGACTACCGGGCCTTCCTCGTACCGGGGTTGCTGGTGGCGACCGCCGCCAACGGCATCATGACCGGGATGTTCCAGGCGGCCCAGGACACCCACCGGGGCGTGACCGACCGGCTGCGTACGTTGCCGATCAGCCGGGCCGCCGTACCACTGGGGCAGGCCCTCGCGGACCTCGTGGTGACCGCAGCGGGGACGGTTCCCCTGCTCCTCGTCGGGCTCGCGGTGGGGTGGCGGATCGAGGGGTCGGCGCTGCGGGCGCTGGGTGCGGTGGGGTTGCTGCTGCTCTTCCGGTTCGCGACGACGTGGATCGGGATCTACCTCGGGCTGCTCTCCCGGAGCGAGGAGGCGGCCGGTCAACTGGGGGGCGCGACGTTTCTCCTGCCGTTGCTGTCGAACGCGTACATCCCGACGGACGGTCTGCCCGGGTGGTTGCGGACCCTGGCCGAGTGGAACCCGATCAGCGCGGTCGCGACGGCGATGCGGGGTCTGTTCGGCAACGCTCCGGTCCCGGTGGACGGGGCGTGGCCGGTCGTCCACCCTGTCGCCGGGTCGCTGGCGTGGTGCGGGGTACTGATCGCGGTGTTCCTGCCGCTGGCTGTACGACGGCACGCGGACGGCGAAGGCTGACCGCTCAGGTCGTTCCATCCTCGGGGGCGCCGCCCCCGAACCCCCGCTCCTCAAACGCCGGAGGGGCTGAAATACCAACGCCGACCGACATTTCCAGCCCGTCCGGCGTTTGAGGACGAGGCCCCTTCAGGGCCGACAGCGGGGTCTGGGGGCGCAGCCCCCAGGGACAGGACGGGACGGGTAGGGGCGGCGGGGGCGAAAACCCGACATGATCCCCCGCATGGAACCCCTCCCCCTCACCGGCCTCACCGTCGTCGCCCTCGAACAAGCCGTCGCCGCCCCCTTCGCCACCCGCCAGCTCGCCGACCTCGGCGCCCGGGTCATCAAGATCGAGCGCGTCGACGGCGGCGACTTCGCACGGGCGTACGACACCGCCGCCCACGGCCTCGCCTCGCACTTCGTGTGGTGCAACCGCGGGAAGGAGTCCCTCGCCCTCGACGTCAAGGACCCTCGCGGGCTCGCCGTCGTCCAGCGACTGATCGCCGACGCCGACGTGTTCGTCCAGAACCTCGCCCACGGCGCCGCCGCCCGCCTCGGCCTCGACGCGGCCACCCTCTGCGCCGCGCACCCCCGGCTGATCGCCGTGGACATCTCGGGATACGGGCCCTCGGGACCGTACGCCGGCAAACGGGCCTACGACATGCTCGTGCAGTGCGAGGCCGGGCTGGTGTCGGTGACCGGGACACCGGAGCAGCCGGTGAAGGCCGGGATTCCGGCGGCGGACATCGCGGCCGGCATGTACGCGTTCTCCGGGGTGCTGGCGGCGCTCGTACGGCGGGGTGTGACCGGGCGGGGCGGGCCGGTGGAGGTGTCGATGCTGGACGCGCTGGCCGAGTGGATGGGGCACCCCCTCCACCATGCGATGCACGACGGCACTCCCCCGGCGCGCACCGGCCTCGCGCACGCCGTCATCGCCCCGTACGACGCCTACAGCACGAGGGACGGCGGCCGGGTGCTGCTGTCTGTACAGAACGACCGTGAGTGGCGGCGGCTGGCCGAACAGGTGCTGGGGCGGCCCGAGTTGGGGTCCGATCCGGCGTACGCGACGAACGCGGCGCGGGTCGGGAACCGGGGGCGGACCGACGCTCTCGTGGCCGAGGCCCTCGGCGGGCTGGAGGTCGACGAGGCCCTGGTGCGGCTGGAGGGCGCCGGGATCGCGTGCGCGCGACTCAGGGACGTACAGGAGGTGGCGGAGCATCCGCAGTTCGCGGCGCGGGACCGATGGCGACAGGTGGGGTCACCGGCGGGGCCGTTGCGCGCGATGCTGCCCCCGATCAATCTGCCGGGCGGGGGCGAGGCACGGATGGGTGATGTGCCCGCGCTCGGGGAGCACACCGAAGCGCTGCTGCGCGCCGTGGGGATGACGGGCGAGGAGATCGCAGCGCTGCGCCGGGACGGTGTGGCCGCCTGAGCACGGGCAGGGAACGACTGGGCGAACGACCGGACAGTGGACGGAGTCGGTTGACCGTGGACGGCGCGGGGGCGCCGATACGGTCCGCTCAGCCCGCTCAGCGCCCGCCGAACAGGGTGCGGCTCAGACGGCGCAGCGGGGCGAAGAGCGAAAGCCTGCTGACCCTCGTACCGAGGTCACTGCGCTGCTTCACCCTGTCCCGCGAAGTGAGTTCGCGCATCAGCGAGGTCGCCTCCGCCGTCTCACGCTGAGGAACCGCGGGTCCCGACAGCACCGAGAGGTGGCGGTCGAGGCGCGCCTTGGTCGCACTGCTTCCGCACGTGATCGCAGGGACGCGTGCCCTGCTGTGCATCGTTATCTGTTCCATGTCACTCCCCACCCGTACAAGTCCACCCGGCCCGGGCAGGTTAACCCTATCGCTCCCCCGGGGCACTCGTGTATCTCGGTCACAGGATTCACCTTCCCCACAAGGGTGTTGACGATTACTCTCCGAATCCAACCGATTCCAGGGCGAGTTGGACAACTGGTGCGCTGGTGGGCTGCTCTGAACCCCCGTCGGGTTCGACGGTCACAGCGAGTGATGTGGCCGACTTGTCGAGACCGGTCGCGACCAAGGGCGTGTCGCCCTTGAAGAGTCCCAGGGAGCGCGGTTGCACATCAGGGCGCATGAGCCACAGTTGGTGCACGCGGTCGCTCGGCAACTCCCCGTACCCACTGAGGGTCACCACCGCGCGCCCCTCGGAGGCGGAGGCGATCGCGGTGATCCCCTGGCCCCGCGCGTCCCGGTCGGCGGTCGCCCGCGCGTCGGGAGCCGACAGAACGTCGGCAATCTCACGTGCCTGGGCCTGCGCGGTGTCCAGCTTGTCCTGGGTCTGCGTGTTCTGCACGGCGAACAGCGCGGCGACCACGAGGGCGGCTGCCGCCGTGAGCGTGGCCAGCGGGGCGAACATGGGGCGCATGCGGGGCGCACGGCGGACCGGCGGCGGTTCGGTGCCCCAGACGTGCGCCGGCAGCTGATGGCTCCGCCTGCGGGGCGCCTCGGCGGAGCGGCCGGGGGCGCGCGCCGGGGACTGGCCCGGGAACTCCTGCGGAGTCGCGCGTACGGCGGACAGGACCCGGTCGCGCATGGCGAACGGGGGCGGCGCGGCCGTGGACCAGGCCAGCCGGACCGTGTCCTCGGACAGCATGCGCACCTCGGCGGTACAGGCGTCGCAGCCGGCCAGGTGCTTGCCGAAGCGGCGCCGCTCGTCGGGATCCAGGGCGTCGAGGGCGTAGGGGGCGGCGAGCGAATGGAGATCCTCGCGGCGGAACAGTCTGCCGAGCACGCTCATGCGACACCTCCCAGGCATTCGCGCAGCCGGGTCAGTCCGTCGCGCATCCGTGTCTTCACCGTGCCCAGCGGGAGCGAGAGCCGCTCCGCCACTTCACGGTATGTGTAGCCGTCGTAGTAGGCGAGGGTGACCGACTGGCGTTGCAGGGTGGTGAGCCGGTCCAGGCAGTGGCGCACCCATTCGCGTTCGAGCCCGGCCTCGACCTCCTCGGCCACATGGTCGAAGGCGGGACGGTGGGAGCGCTCGGCGTCGCGCTGCTCGCGCTCACCGGCCGCGCGGGCACTGCGCACCCGGTCGACGGCCCGGCGGTGCGCGAGCGTGAGTATCCAGGACAGGGCGCTGCCCTTCCTGGGGTCGAACCGGGGTGAGGAGCGCCAGAGTTCGAGCAGTACCTCCTGTGACACCTCCTCCGACTGCGCCGGGTCCCGCACCACGCGCCGCACCAGTCCGAACACCGGCCCCGACACGATCCCGTACAGCTCTTCGAAGGCTTTCTGGTCTCCACCGGCCACGAGAACCAGAAGCTCGTCCGCTCCCACCCGCGTCCCCTCTCTATGGCCGCACACGGCCCCTCCCCGCTCCATCACGCTTGTCACCGTCACCTTAGGCATTCGAAGCGAACCCGCGTCCGGATGGGTACGGATCTGCCGGCCCGGAACGCGGGCCGGCCGCCTCCCAAACGTTTTCAAGACACTTTTCAGATTCGACCAATCCGCATCCGGGAGGGCTCCGAATCCTCCTCGTCAGGCAAGTTGACACGGTGAGGACGGACGGTATGACGACAACCATCTCCAAGGGCGGCGCGCGGCGCAGGAGCATCGCGACCATGATTTGTGGTGCGCTGGCTGCCGGTGGGCTCGCGGCCGCCGGCGTCACCGCGCTCGTACCGGGTACGGCCGCCGCCTCCAGCCACCGCGAGGCGCCGCTGATCTCGGGCACCCCGCAGTTCGACAACACGGACCTGTACGCGTTCGTGAGCCCGGACAAGAAGGACACGACGACGATCGTCGCGAACTGGATCCCGTTCGAGGAGCCGGGCGGCGGCCCGAACTTCTACCAGTTCGCCGAGGACGCCCAGTACGACCTTCACATCGACAACGACGGTGACGCGCAGGACGACCTCCTGTTCCGCTACACCTTCAAGACGCATGTGAAGAACAAGAAGACGTTCCTGTACAACACGGGTGCGGTCGACAGCCTGTACGACCCGGACCTCAACGTCACGCAGACGTACGACATCGAGCTGATCAAGCTCAAGAACAAGCACGAGATGTACAAGACGAAGATCGCCGACGACGTCCCGGTCGCCCCGTCGAACGTCGGCAAGGCGTCGATGCCGAACTACAAGAAGCTGCGCGACCAGGCCATCCACAAGCTGACGAACGGTTCGACCACGTTCGCCGGCCAGGCCGACGACCCGTTCTTCGCGGACCTGCGGGTCTTCGACCTGCTGTACGGCGGGAACCTCTCCGAGGTCGGCAACGACACGCTCAAGGGCTACAACGTCAACTCGATCGCGCTCCAGGTGCCGACGCACATGATCGTGCAGTCGTCGAAGCAGCCGGTCGTCGGTATCTGGTCGACGACCCAGCGCAAGAACGCCAGCGGCTACTACTCCCAGGTCTCGCGACTGGGCATGCCGCTCGTCAACGAGGTCGTCAACCCGATCAAGGACAAGGACAAGTTCAACGCGTCCTCGCCGTACGGCGACGCCCAGTTCCTGAAGAACGTGACCAACCCCGAGCTGCCGAAGCTCATCGAGGCGATCTACAAGATCCCCGCGCCCAAGGAGCCGCGCAACGACCTGGTGGACGTCTTCCTCAAGGGTGTGAAGGGTCTCAACCAGCCGCCGTACGTCACTCCGGCCGAGGAACTGCGTCTCAACACCTCGATCGCCCCGTCCGCGCACCCCAAGCGTCTCGGTGTCCTCGACGGTGACACCGCGGGCTTCCCGAACGGCCGTCGTCTGACGGACGACGTGATCGACGCCTCGCTCCAGGTCGTCGAGGGTGAACTGCTCGGCGCGAAGAACGACCTCGGTGACGCGGTCGACAAGAACGACAAGAACTTCGAGAAGTACTTCCCGTACGTGGCTCTGCCGACCGAGGGTTCGCGCGGTCCGCTCGCCAAGGGCACGACCGGCACCAACGACGTCCGCAGCCAGCTCGGTGACGCACTGCAGCCCGCCGGCACCTCCGGTGGCACCGACACCATGCTGATCGCCGGTTCGGCGGCGGCCGGTGCGGCCGGGTTCCTGCTGCTCACCGCCGGCTTCGTGTGGTGGCGCCGGAACATGGGGAACCGGGCGTACTGACCCGCGGTCAGTTCCCACCCCCACCAGCTGGCGCGGCCCGTTTCCATCCCCACGGCGCGGGCCGCGCCGCACTCCCGTCGACTCCCGGCCCCACCCGGGCGGTCGACCCCCGATTCCCCCGCAGATGACCCGCCCAGGAACCTTGAGGAGAGGGCATGCCCCCGCGTATGAACGACAGCGCACCGGATCGCGAGCAGGCGCCACAGCCGCCACTCACGCGACCGGGCCGTGAGCTCGGCAGCCGGCCGACCGACACGGCGGGGGCGGCCGACATCCTCGGCACGGTGAGGGCCGGGGTCACCGATGAACACGCCGACACGGCCCTGCCCGTACCGGGCGGGACGGACACGGCCGGGCCGGACGCCCACCGGACGCACGCGCCGCGTGACACGTCCGCCCCCGAGCGGAACAGCTCCGCGCAGGGCGCCGACGACCACGCCGCGTCCGGCGACAGCCGGAAGACCCCGACGGCCGAAGTCGCTCCAGAGACCCGGGATGTGCCGGAGGCCGACGGCCTGCCCAGCAGCCGCGAAGAAGCCGCGGCCCCCAGCCCCGAAGCCTCGCCCGCAGGCGTGGGCGGCGTGGCTGCCGAGGACGCGCCGCACGTCTCCCCCGACCAGTCGTCCCTCACCGCCACCGGCGGCGCCGCCCCCGCCCCCGCCCCCGACGAGCGGGTCGCCGCTGTCCGGCGGCTCGGCGAGTCGTCGCGACGGTGGCGGGCGGTGCAACTCGGTGCCTGTGCCGCCGCGTTGGCGGTGGCGTTCACCGCCGGTGCCGTGGTGCTGGGGGCCGTTCGGGACGGGGCCGGGACCGCCACCGTCTCGTCGGCGCCGGCCGCGATGTCCCCCGCGCTGCTCGCGAGCGGGGACATCGGCGCGAGCATCGCCTCTCTTCAGGCCCATCTCCGGGCGCAGCCCAAGGACTTCGGCAGCTGGGCCACTCTCGGGCTCGCGTATGTCGAGCAGGCCCGCACCAAGGGCGATCCCTCCCGGTATCCGCAGGCTCAGCAGGCCTTGGCGCGGTCCCTCGAGCTGGAGCCCGACAACGATCCCGCTCTCGCCGGGCGTGCCGCTCTCGCCGCCGCTCGCCACGACTTTCCCGGCGCCCTCAAGTACTCGGACCAGGCCCTCGCGCAGAACCCCTACAGCGAGCGCGCCCTGTCCACCCGTATCGACGCCCTGGTCGAACTCGGGCGCTACGACGAGGCGTTGAAGGCCACCGACGAGGCCGACGCCAAGCGGCCCGGGGTTCCTGTCTTCACCCGGTACGCGTACGTGCGTGAGCTGCGCGGCGATGTCAGCACCGCCCGGCGTGTGCTGGAGCAGGCGCTCGACTCCGCCACCTCGCGCGGGGACATCGCGTACGTGTCCACCGCACTCGGGCAACTCGCCTGGAACCAGGGCGAGTACAAGTCCGCCCTGGAGCACTACGCCCGCGCCCTCGCCGCCGACGACAACTACCTTCCGGCGCTCGAGGGCCGTGCCCGCGCCCAGTCCGCCGACGGCGACCGGGCCGGCGCGATCAAGGGCATGGAGGACGTCGTCTCCCGCTATCCGCTGCCCGGTCCGCTCGTCGAACTCGGCGAGCTGTACGAAGTCCGGGGCGGCGACGGTGACTTGGCGAAGGCCCGCGCCCAGTACGCGCTCGTCAACGCGTGGACGGCCATCGCCCGCGCCAACGGCGTCAACGCCGACCTGGACACCGCGCTGGCCGCCGCCGACCACGGCGACCGGAAGTCGGCGCTGCGCGCGGCCCGCGCCGAGTGGGACCGTCGCGAGACCGTGCACACGGCTGACGCCCTCGCGTGGGCACTGCACGTCAACGGCAAGGACGAGGAAGCTCTCCCGTACGCCCGCCGAGCCACCGCGACCGGCTACCGCAACGCCTCGTTCCTCTACCATCGCGGCATGATCGAGCAGGGCACGGGCCACCCGAAGGAAGCCCGCGCCTCGCTCTCCGCCGCCCTCGAACTCAACCCCGGTTTCTCCCCGTTGGGCGCCCGCAAGGCCCGTACGGCTCTCAAGTCCCTGGAGGCGGCGAAGTGAAGCCCCGTCGTTCGGCCGCCGCCGGTGCCGCCGTGTTCACGGCCGCCTGCGCGCTCGTCCTGGTCCCCGCCTCCGCCGCGAGCGCGCATCCGCTCGGCAACTTCACCGTCAACCGGTACGACGGTCTCGTCGTCGCCCCCGGCCAGCTGCGGGTCGCCCATGTCGAGGACCTCGCCGAGATCCCGGCCACCCAGGCCAAACCCGACATCGAGAAGCTGGGCCTGACCGACTGGGCAGCGCAGCGGTGCTCGACCGCCGCGCAGGGCAGCAAGGTCACCGTCGCCGGCCGTACGGTCCCGCTCTCCGTCGGCAGTGCCAAGGCGAGCGCGCGCCCCGGTCAGGCCGGCCTCGACACCCTGCGCGTGGAGTGCGAACTCACGGCCGCCCTCCCCGAGGTCGCCGACGGGGACACCCTCGCCCTCGGGTTCCACAGTGCGGGCACCGAGTCGGGGCCCGGCTGGCGCGAGATCACCGCGCGCGGCGACCGGATGACCCTCGCCGAGTCCGACGTACCGCAGAAGTCGGTATCCGGTGAACTGACCAGCTATCCGCAGGAGTTGCTCTCCTCGCCGGCCGACACCGCGACGGCCGCCGTCCAGGTGCGCCCGGGCGGCCCGGCCCTCGCCGAGAGCGGCGAGAAGGCGGCACCGGCGTCCTCCGTACTGCCGCGCGGCGCCGACCGGTGGACGCGCGCGCTGGACTCCCTGGTGGCCCGGCACGACCTCACGGTCGGCTTCGCCGCGCTGGCCCTGGTCATCGCGATCTTCCTCGGCGCGATGCACGCGCTCGCCCCGGGCCACGGCAAGACCCTGATGGCGGCCACGGCGGCAGCCCGGGGCGGCAAGGCCCGGCTGCGCGACGTCATGCCGCTGGCCGCCTCGGTGACGGTCACCCACACGCTGGGCGTGGTCGCCCTGGGCCTGCTGGTGACGGCCGGTTCGGCGGCGGCGCCCTCGGTGATCGCCTGGCTCGGCGTGGCGAGCGGTGTGCTGGTGACGGGGGCGGGCCTGACCCTCACTCGCCGGGCCTGGCGCCAGCGCGCACACGAGCGCACCCACCTCGCCTCCCGTCCGCACCCCCATCCGCATGACCACGAGCACGGTCACTCCCATGACCATGACCATGAGCACGAGCACCCCCACAGCCACACTCACGCCGCCGACAAGGCGCCGGAACGCGAACTGGTCCTCGCCCACGCATCGCACGCCCACGCGCACTCGGACACCGCGCTCGCACCCGCACCCGCCGCGGCTCCCGCACATACGCATGACCATGACCACGGCCACCAGCACGACCACGGGCATGAGCACGATCACGGCCACACCCACGAGCACCACGAGCACCACGACGGCAAGCACAAGCACGACCGCACCACCCTCGAACACACCCACGGCGGCTTCACCCACACGCACGACATCGCGCCCACCCTGCGCGGCACGATCCTGCTCGGGTTCGCCGGTGGGCTGGTGCCGAGTCCGTCGGCCGTGGTCGTGCTGGTCGGGGCCGCCGCGCTGGGCAAGGCGTGGTTCGGGTTCCTGCTCGTGCTGGCGTACGGGGTCGGGCTCGCGCTCACCCTCACCGGGGCCGGGTTCCTCGTCGTACGGCTGGGCAGCGGGGCCAACCGGCTGCTGGACCGGCGTCCGGGGCTGGCCGGCGGCCCGATGCTCGCGCTCGTCCGGCGTACCGCGCCGCTGGCGTCCGCGTTCCTCGTTGTCGCGCTGGGAGCCGGATTGGTGCTCAAGGGGGCGGCATCCGCACTCGGCTGAGCTACGTTTGGTAAGAAATCAGGCGGAGTGCAGAAAATCGGCGTGCAATGAGACCGGATCCGTGAACGCGCGGCTGCGATGGGGGGACGTCCGTGTCCGAGGAACCGGGCAGTGAACGGGTGATCGCGGGCCGCTACCGACTGCTCTCACCGCTCGGCGAGGGCGGTATGGGCACGGTGTGGCTGGCCCGGGACGAGGTGCTGCACCGCGAGGTCGCCGTCAAGGAGGTGCGCGCGCCCGCCGGACTGGCCACCTCGGAGGTCGAACGGCTGTATGCCCGACTGGAGCGCGAGGCCTGGGCCGCGGCCCGCGTCTCCAACCGGAACGTCGTGACGGTGTACGACGTGGCGACCGACGGGGGCCGGCCCTGGATCGTCATGGAGGTGGTCCGCGGGCTCTCGCTCGCCGATCAGCTGGACGCCGAGGGCCCGTTGTCCCCGCAGCGGGCCGCGCACATCGGCGCCGAGGTACTCGCCGCGCTGCGGGCCGCGCACGAGGCCGGGGTGCTGCACCGGGACGTGAAGCCGGCCAACGTACTGCTGTCCAACGACGGCCGGGTGGTGCTCACCGACTTCGGAATCGCAACGGTCGAGGGCAGCTCGGCCCTCACCATGACCGGCGAACTCATCGGCTCCCCCGAGTTCCTCGCGCCCGAACGGGCGTTGGGGCGCACCCCCGGCCCCGAGTCCGACCTGTGGTCGCTGGGCGTGCTGCTGTACGCGGCGGTCGAGGGCAACTCGCCCTTCCGGCAGAACACCCCGCTCAGCACCCTGCGCGCCATCGTGGACGAGGAGTTGCCGCCGCCGCTCCGGGCGGGGCCGCTGACGCCCGTCATCGAGGGGCTGCTGCGCAAGGATCCGGCCGAACGTCTTCCCGCCGAGCGGGCCGAGCACGATCTGCGGATCATCGGGGCGGGAGGCACCCTGAGCGCGGACACCGTCCGGACGGCCCCGTACACGCCGCCGATCGCGGCGGCCTTCCCGCAGCACCCGGCTACGCCCCCGCAGCCGATGCCCGTTCCCACGGCCGCGACCGGGCCCGTGCCGCCTCCCCCGGACACCCGCGCGACCACTCGCCCGGCCGAACCGGATCGCAACCGCCGGGCGGCCGTCGCCCTGGTCGCGGGCCTCGCCGCCATCGCACTGGCGCTCGCCGGACTGACATACGCGCTGCTCAACCACGACAACGGCGATGACGGCACCGACGCCGGCGCCGACAGCAGCACACAGCAGAGCAATGATGGTACGGGCGGGGCGAGTTCACCGAAGAACAGCCCCAGCGACTCCGGCGACGAGAAGACGAGCCCCACTCCGAGCAGCAGCGACAGCGGCAGGACCTCACAGCCGGCGCAGACAGTGGAGGTCCACGTCGCCGGTTCGGGCACCGACTACTCGGGGGCCTGTCCGCCGCCCGAGGCCCAGGCGCCCGGCTTCACGGCGACGTTCACGGTGGGCAACGTGCCCACGAAGATCTCCTACCGCTGGGTGACGGAGACGGGCGAGGCGCCGGAGCAGGGCTGGCGGACGCTGTCGTTCCCCTCGGGCGGCGGGAAGACCAAGGAGAACAAGGTCTTCGTGACGACGTACGACAAGAGTGGGACGATCGAGAACGCGATCGGCGTGGAGGTCCGCGACCCGGTGAGCGTGAAGTCCAACTCCGTGCCGTTCTCGGTGACTTGCGAGACGGAGACCCCGACGGACGGGGTCTCCTCTCCCACGGGCACTCCCGCCGCCACGCCCTGAACGGACGCCGGTCGGGCGATCGGACAGTCAGGCGGTCAGGCGGCGCTGTTGAACGCCGGCAGATAGCCGCCCGACTGGCCGGCGGCCGTCGGGTGGTAGGACTCGCCGATGTTGAGCAGGTTGAGGCTGTGCAGCCACGAGCTGCCCGAGCAGAGTTCGTGACCGGTGAAGGCCGGCTTGACGTCACCGAAGGTGAAGCCGTGGTCGGCGGCCCTCTTGGCGATCGCGCTGTTCAGGTATTCGGACGCGCCGTTGATCGCGGACCGCTTGGTCTCGGAGAGTCCGAGGCAGGCCTGGCCGAGCTGGTAGAAGCGGGGGTAGCCCAGGACGACCACGTGGGCGTCGGGCGCCCGGGAGCTGATGGCGTCGTACACGGTGTCGAGCCGGCCGGGGAGGGTCGAGTCGACGTACGCCCGCGCGGTGTTGATACGGGCGAGACAGGAACTGTCGGACTGGAGCACACAGGTCGACATGACGTCGGCGAAGCCCGCGTCGTTGCCGCCGACACTGATCGAGACGAGGCCCGTGGAGGCGCCGAGCGGGGTCAGCTGGTTCGCCAGAACATCACCCGTTCGAGCGCCCGAGCAGGCCGTGAAGTTGAAGCTCGAGGGTGAATGAGCGGCGGCCCAGAGGTACGGATACGCCTTCGTGCTGCGCTTGCAGTCGCCGCTGGAGCCGATGTAGCTGCCCGAGCCGACCCCCGAGGAGTAGGAGTCGCCGAGGGCCACATAGCCGGTGGGGGCGGCGAGTTGGGACGCCTGCACCGATGTTGCCCCGGTGAGGGCGGCGGCGCCGGCGAGGAGGAGCGAGATCATGCATGCCGTGAATCGGGAATGTCTCATGAAACCTCCATTAGCAGGATCTCTGCCACAACGTTCGTATCAACTACGCGTGTTGACCGGAAGTGTCCATGCCAAGACTTTTCCGCCGCTAAAGGGCCGGATCACCCGCGCTCACGGCGCCTTCGATTGCCTGCTTATGACATGCATGTGACAAGCGAGCCAGACCCTTGAGCAACTCCCGTCCATGACCGAGTCTTTACCTCAGCCCGGGCGGAACGCGACGCTCCGGGTTGTGTCCGCACCAGCGGGCACCCCCCACAGACGCGCCCGTATCCAGGCGTGTGCTGCCTAAGAGGAGGACTCCCTCGTAATGGCACAACTGCGCAGCAAGAAGATCAGGACCGCCGCGACCACCGTCGTGGCAGCCGCCGCTCTCGTCGGCGGATTCACCGCGCTCCCCGCCCAGGCAGCCCCGGCACCCGCCGAGGGCAACGTGCTGGCCGCCGGCTCCCCCACAGCCGTCAAGGACAGCTACATCGTCACGCTCAAGAAGACGGCGGGCCTCAAGTCCGCGTCGAGCGCCGGCAAGGGCCTGATCAAGGAGTACGGCGGCACGGTGAAGAAGACGTTCAGCACCGCGCTGAACGGCTACACGGCGACCCTCTCCGCGACCGAGGCCCGCAGACTCGCCGCCGACCCCGCGGTGGCAGCCGTCGAGCAGAACCAGACGGTGCACGTCGACGCCACACAGTCCAGCGCCCCCTGGGGCCTCGACCGCATCGACCAGGCCGCTCTGCCGCTGTCCGGCACCTACACCTACCCGGACACGGCCGGCGCCGGGGTGACGGCGTACGTCATCGACACCGGCGTACGCATCACGCACTCCCAGATCAGCGGCCGGGCCGCCAACGGCTACGACGCCGTGGACGGTGACAACGTCGCGCAGGACGGCAACGGCCACGGCACCCACGTCGCCACCACCATCGCGGGCTCGACCTACGGTGTCGCCAAGGCGGCGAAGATCGTGGCGGTCCGCGTGCTCGACAACGCCGGCTCCGGCACCACTGCCGGCGTCATCGCGGGTATCGACTGGGTGACCGCGAACCACAGCGGCCCCTCCGTCGCCAACATGTCGCTCGGCGGCGGCGCCTCCACCTCGCTGGACACCGCGGTCTCCAACTCCATAGCCAGCGGCGTGACCTACGCGATCGCGGCCGGCAACAGCAGCGCCAACGCCTCCTCCTACTCCCCCGCGCGGGTCGCGGCGGCCATCACGGTCGGCGCCACGACCAGCACGGACGCCCGGGCCAGCTACTCCAACTACGGATCGGTGCTGGACATCTTCGCCCCGGGTTCCTCGATCACGGCGGGCTGGAACACCGGCGACACCGCGACGAACACGATCTCGGGTACGTCGATGGCCACCCCGCATGTCGCGGGTGCGGTGGCGGTCTACCTCGCGGGCCACACCTCGGCCACCCCGGCCCAGGTAGCCACCGCTCTCACAGGCGGCGCCACCACCGGCGTGGTCACCAGCCCGGGCACCGGTTCCCCGAACCGCCTGCTGAAGCTCGTCTCGTAACACCCGTCCCGCACCAGTAACCCGCCCGACCTGAACGGCAGTTCCCCGGAGGCAGCCGGCACCTCCGGGGAACTCGTCCGTCCACCCCTTCGTTCCCCTCCTGGGAACGTCGTGTACGCATTCGGACCAGTTGTCGCGAGGGTTGCGCATCTTGACTCGTCCGGCCCGCTGCGCGACATTGAAGCCCGGCATCCGGCGCGTCGGGGGGCAAAGTCGCCAATGCAGACCATACGTATCAAGCCATCTTCATCCGGGAGCGGATCGGGCGGCGGTGAGCCGCCGGAACAGGGGCCGGGAAAGGACCTGTTGCCGCTGCTCACGGGCGTGTTCGTGGCCCTCGCGGCCGTCGGTGCGGCCCTCGCGCTGACCGCCACCGTCTCGCCGTTGCGCGGCCCCCTCACGCTGTTCCTCCTCCTCGCCGCGCCGGCGGTCGCCGTGGGAGCCGCGCTGCGCGGGCTGGAGCCGTTCGGCCGGGTCGTCACATCCGTGGCGGCGGCGGTCGCACTCGATCTCCTGGTCGCCCAGGGCATGCTGGCGACGCACCGGTGGTCGGTCCGCGGTGCAGTCGTGGCCGTGACCGTGATCAGCGCGCTGATCCTCCTGCTGGTTCTGGCAGGGCGACAGCGCGGCCGTACGGCGAGAAGACGGACCCCCTGACGTGGTTGGTGACGTGGCTCGTAATCTGACTCCCGACGTGACCCTCACCGTGCACCGGCCCGGCGAACTGACCGCCGCCGACCGGGCCGCCTGGACGGCGTTGCAGGCCAAGGCCCATCTGCACGGCTCGCCCGAACTGGCGAACCCCTTCCTGTCCCCGGAGTTCGCGCTCGCGATCGGCCGTTGCAGACGCGGCGTACGCATCGCGGTGCTCCACGAGGGCGGGGAACCGGCCGCGTTCTTCCCGTTCCAGAGATCCGCCGCCGGAGTCGGCCGGGCGATCGGGCTCGGTGTCTCCGACTGCCAGGGGCTGGTGCACCGCCCCGGATTCGACTGGGACGCAAGGGAGTTGCTGCGGGCCTGCGGGCTCGCGGTGTGGGAGTTCGACCATCTGGTGGGCGGCCAGACGCCGTTCGAGGCCGGAGCCTCCGGCACCTTCCCGTCCCCGGTGATGGACGTCGACCAGGGGTACGAGACCTATCTCGCCGGACTCCGGGCGCGCTCCCCGAAGTTCACGCGCACGACGCTCGCCAAGGAGCGCAGACTCGGCCGGGACGCCGGCGAGGTCCACTACGTGCACGACGAGCGCGATCCCGAGGCGCTGACCAGGCTGATGGCGTGGAAGTCCGCCCAGTACCGCAGGACCGGCCGCAGCGACCGGTTCGCGCACCCCTGGATCACCCGGCTCGTACAGCAGCTCTTCCACACCCGTTCCGACCCGTTCGCAGGCATCCTTTCGGTGCTCTACGCCGATGGGAAGCCGATCGCCGCCCACTTCGGACTGCGCACCGAACGCGTACTGGCCTGCTGGTTCCCGGCATACGACCCGGCGTACTCGAAGTACTCGCCGGGGCTGATCCTGCATCTGCGGATGGCCGAGGCGGCAGCCGCCGACGGTATCGCGTACCTGGATCTGGGCCGGGGCCAGAAGGAGTACAAGGACTCCCTGAAAACACGTGAACTCCTGGTGTCCGAGGGGTGGGTGACACGTCGTCACCCGGTGGCGGCCGGACATCGGGCGCGGCGCGCTCCGGTACGCGCGCTGCGCAACGTGGTGCTGTCACGGCCGGAGCTCTTCGAACCGGCGGACCGGGCACTGAAGCGGATGGGACAAATCCGTTCCAGAAATCGATCAAAGTAGTTGCGTAACGGTCAAACCAACAAAAACGTGAGACCTCGTTCCAGGTCTTGCCATAAGGGCACAATCCTCAATACCGTCGTACTCTCACCCGCATCGGTACGTCGTCCTGTGACTCAGGGGAGGGCTCAGGGTCCACGACGACCGTCGGAGCGGGACGCGGTAGGGGGGTGCCGTGCTCGGTGGACGTACGTCCCGCCGGGCCGTGCCGCGAAACCGACCACCGGGTCACGGTGTTCGGCCAGCTTTGCCAGCTCACCCGGCATGTTCGTAAACAGCTAGCAACTGATACGGAGAGTCCATTCGGCATGCCGTAAGTGAGAACCCCCCTTTCGAACCGGACAAAAAACCGGGCTGCCCAGGGGCGGGCGGTCTACCGGACGAGAGGGACCAGACTCATGAGTTCCGTTCTGCGACCGGCGATACCGGGCCAGGAGCCCGCGATCGCCGATCAGCAACCGATCACGGCCGACGTGTACCGGCCGATCTCCTCCCACCTGGCGATCACGCCGCCGGTGAGCGTGGTGATCCCCGCCATGAACGAGGCGGAGAACCTGCCGTACGTCTTCAAGACCCTGCCCGACTGGATCCACGAGGTGATCCTGGTCGACGGCAACTCCACCGACGACACCGTCCAGGTCGCCCGCGACCTGTGGCCCGGCGTCAAGGTGGTCGAGCAGCAGGGCAAGGGCAAGGGGGATGCCCTGATCACCGGGTTCGAGGCCTGCACCGGCGACATCATCGTGATGGTCGACGCGGACGGGTCGGCGGACGGCAACGAGATCGTGTCGTACGTGTCCGCGCTCGTCTCGGGCGCCGACTTCGCCAAGGGCTCGCGCTTCGCCAACGGCGGCGGCACCGACGACATGACGCCGATCCGCAAGCTCGGCAACTGGGCGCTGTGCACGGTCGTCAACAAGAAGTTCGGCGCCCGCTACACCGACCTCTGCTACGGCTACAACGCGTTCTGGCGACACTGCCTCGACAAGATCGACCTCGACTGCACCGGCTTCGAGATCGAGACCCTGATCAACATCCGGGTCGTCAAGGCGGGGCTCAAGGTGCAGGAGATCCCGAGCCACGAGTACCTCCGTATTCACGGCGCGAGCAATCTGCGGGCCGTGCACGACGGGCTGCGGGTCCTGCGGGTGATCCTGAAGGAGCGCTCCAACCGGCGTGCGCTGCGCAGCCGTTCGCACTCCCGCGTTCTCAGCACGAGCCGGGGAGAGTCGTCTTGAACGAGCCGGCCGTCTCGGTGGTCGTCTGCGTCTACACCGAGGACCGCTGGGAGGACATCCTCGCGGCGGTCGCCTCGGTGCGGGCGCAGTCACGGCCGGCCCTGGAGACCCTCCTGGTCGTCGACCACAACCAGGCACTCCTGGCGCGGCTGGCCAAGGAGTACAAGGAGACCGACGAGGTACGGGTGCTCGCCAACGCGGGCCCGCGCGGCCTGTCGGCCGGCCGCAACACCGGGATCGCCGCCTCGTACGGCGGGATCATCGCCTTCCTCGACGACGACGCCGTGGCCGAACGCGACTGGCTGCGTCACTTGGCCGAGGGCTACGCGGACCCCCGGGTGATGGCCGTCGGCGGCCGGACGATGCCGATCTGGGCGTCGGGCCGACGGCCGGCCTGGTTCCCCGAGGAGTTCGACTGGGTGGTCGGCTGTACCTACAAGGGGCTGCCCGGGGGACGCGTCAGGGTCCGCAACGTGCTGGGCGGGAACGCCTCCTTCCGGCGTACGGCCTTCGACGCGGCCGGCGGTTTCGCCACCGGTATCGGACGGGACGGCGACAAGCGGCCGTTGGGCTGTGAGGAGACGGAACTGTGCATCCGGCTCGCCCGGGCCAGGCCCGACGCGGTGCTGCTGATCGACGACCGTGCGGTGATCCACCATCGGGTGCCCGAGGTCCGCGAGCACTTCGGCTACTTCCGCACCCGCACCTACGCCGAGGGCCTGTCGAAGGCTCTGGTCGCCCGAAGTGTGGGCGCGGACAAGGGACTTGAGTCGGAACGCCGCTACACCACCCGGGTGCTGCCCGGAGGGATCGCACGCGGTCTGCGCGACGCCCTGCTGGCCAGGCCGGGCGGCGCGGGCCGGGCGGGCGCGATCGTCGTCGGTGTGCTGACGGCGGCGGGCGGGTACGTCCTCGGGAGCCTGCGGGCGCGCCGGGGCGGGGCCACGTTCACGGTGGTGGAGATCGAGCGGAGCGTCGAAGGGGGGACGGCATGAACGCGCCCGTACCCGTCCTGATGTACCACTCGGTCACCCGGACGCCCAATCCCCCCACTCGTGCCCTCTCCGTGACGCCTGAGGCGTTCGCCGAGCAGATGGCGCTGCTCGCGAACCGGGACTTCCATCCGGTCACCACGGCCCAGCTGGCCGACTCCTGGCGCCGCCCGTTCTCGACGGAGCGGGTGCTGCCCCCGCAGCCGGTCCTGATCACCTTCGACGACGGCTACGAGGGGGTGCACCGGCACGCGCTGCCGGTGCTGGCCGAACACGGCTTCTCCGCCTCGCTGTTCGTCTCGACGGGCTGGCTCCGGGGCGCGCACCGCACCGGTGGCGCTCTCGACACCATGCTCGACTGGGCCCAGGTGCGCGAACTCGCGGCCGTGGGCGTCGAGATCGGCGGCCACAGCCACACGCACCCGGAGCTGGACCAGCTCGACGACGACGCGCTGCGCTTCGAAGTGACGCGTTGCAGGGAGATCGTCGCGGACGAACTGGGCGCCGTACCCGTGTCGTTCGCCTATCCCTACGGCTACTCCAGCCGCCGGGTGCGTACCGCTGTCCGCGAGGCGGGGTTCGCGCAGGCGCTCGCCGTCGGCAACGGTCTGGCACGCCGGGCGCAGGGTCCGTACGCCCTGAAACGCGTCACCGTGCGTCACGGCACCAGTGTCCAGGAGTTCGAGCGGCTGATCGAAGGCCGTGAGATCGCCCGGAACTTCGCCCGGGACCGCGCCCTCACCAAGGGGTACGCCCTGGCCCGCAGAGCACGTCAGGTCCGCCGGAAGGCCATCCGTTCCCGTGTCTGACACGACGACCACACCCACGACCGAGGCCGCCGGCACTCCCGGGGCCCAGACACCCGAGCAGCGTCCTGGGCGGCGGCTGCGGCTACCCGGCTTGGGCGGGGGCCAGGGGGGCGGCAGCCAGCTGTTCCGCAACGCCTACGCGCTGATGCTCAACACCGGTATCTCCGCCGTGCTCGGGCTCGGATTCTGGCTGGCCGCCGCCCGCTACTACTCGGAGTCGGCAGTCGGCCAGAGCTCCGCCGCGATCGCCGCCATGAAGCTCCTCGCCGGTCTCACCGCGGTGACGCTGACGGGTGCCCTGGCCCGCTTCATCCCAGTCGCGGGCCGCGAAACCGGACGGTTCATCTTCCGTACGTACGTGGGCAGTTCGATGATCGTCGCACTGGCAGGCGGTGTCTTCCTGCTCACGCTGAACAGCTGGGGGCCGTCATACCGGTTCCTGCACGGGCCGGTGCCCGCCCTGGGGTTCGTCGGCGCCGTCGTCCTGTGGAACCTGCTCACCCTCCAGGACGGGGTGCTGACCGGGCTGCGCAGCGCGCTGTGGGTACCCGTCGGCAACACGGCGTTCTCGGCGGTCAAGCTGGGGCTGCTGGTCGCCTTCGCGGCGGCGATCCCGACGAGCGGTGTCTTCGTGTCGTGGGTCGCGGCGATCGCCATGTCGGTACTGCCGCTGGGCTGGCTGGTGTTCCGTCGGCTGGTGCCCCGGCACGTCAAGGCGACCGAGGAGCACGCGAAGGCGAACCCGCCGACGCCGAAGGAGATCGGCCGGTTCCTGGCCGGCGACTACACCGGGTCCCTGTTCTCCCTCGCGGTGGTCTACCTGGTGCCGGTGATCGTCGCCTCGCAGGTCAGCTCCACCGACAACGCGTACTTCTACATCACCACCACCATCGGCGGCACGGTCAACCTGCTCGCCATCAACATGGGCGCCTCACTGACCGTCGAGGGCTCGCACGATCCGGCCCGGCTGGCCGCCAACACCCGGGCCGCCCTCAGACGCATGGCACGGATCATGCTGCCGGTCGCCGGTGTGCTGTTCTTCGGGGCGCCCCGGATCTTGGGCGTCTTCGGCTCGGGCTACGCGGACGCGGCGACCCCGCTGCTGCGCTGGTTCGCGGTCGGCGCGGTGCTGCGGGTCGTCATGGAGACGTACTTCGCGGTGCTGCGCGCCCAGAGCCGTACCGGCCCACTCGCCTGGATGCAGGGCCTGTTGTGCGTCCTCGTGCTCGGACTGACGCTGCTGCTGCTCCCCCGGATGGGTCTGACCGGCGCGGGCGTCGCGGAGATCTCGTCCCTCGCGGTGATCGTCGCGCTCGCCGCACCCAGGCTGTACCGGACGGTCATGGCGGCGCCGGCAGACGCCGTACCCGAGGGCCCGGCACCGGACGGGGACCTCGCCGACCTGGGTACACGCGATGTCCTGGCGGCCAACTCCCGCAGGCGCGGACAGGGTTGGGCACGGGACTCGGACACCCTCGCGCTCGGCGTCCGCCTCGACTTCGACCACCTGGAACGCCGCCCGGACGTCCGCCCGGGGCCGGGGACCCCGCCCACGGGGACACCGGCTCCACGTGCGGACCACCGGCCGGCCTGGGCACTGAAACAGGTGGGGCCGGAGGCCCTGGGACTGCCGGTGGAGGGCGCCTCCCGGGACCTCGCCGTGCCGGCGGGCGCGGACGCCGAACTCGCACACGCCGTACAGGCTTCCCTCGTACGGGAGTTGCGCACCCCGCACACCCCACCCGGCGCGACGACACCGCCTCTGCCCTCCCTGCGCGCACGTCTGCTGCCCACCCGGGGCGGACTGGTCCTCGGCGGTCTGCTGATCGCCGCGCTCCTGCTCTACTGGGTGCCCGCGTCCCGCCTCGGCGAGGCCGACCTGGACCGGATGGGCGGGCTCGGGCTGGTCTCCGTACTGCCGCTGCCGACGCTGATCGGGGCCGCGCTGCTGGTCGTGGTGTTCTCGTCGCTGCTGTGGGGGAACCGGGAACACCGCACGCTGCTGGCTCTCACGCTGCTCGCGACCGTCGTGTCGCTGCACGCGCTGCCCGCGGTGATCGAGGCCGAACCGCGGTTCGCGACGGCCTGGCAGCACCTCGGGTTCATCGACTACATCGACCGGACCGGGACCGCCGTACCGGACCTGGACGCGCGCTGGAGCTGGCCGGGCTTCTTCGCGGGGGCCGCGTTCGTGGCGAAGGCCTGCGGGGTCGGTGATCTCACCGAGGTCATCCGCTGGTGGCCCCTGACCATGCAACTCCTGTACCTCGCACCGCTGTTCCTGCTGACGCGCTCACTGCGGGCGAGCTGGCGCGCCAAGTGGACCGGCGTGTGGATCTTCGTCCTGAGCGGCTGGGTGGGCCAGGACTACTTCTCCCCGCAGGGCTTCACCTACCTCCTGTATCTGGTCTTCGTGGCGATCCTGCTGGTGTGGTTCCGGGCGCCGCGGGTGCTGTGGGCGAAGGTGCGGCCCGGCGAGGCGGAGGTCGAGCCGACGGACCGCCGCCAACAGGCCGTACTGCTGGCCGTGTTGATCGTCCTGTTCGCGGCGACGGTCCCGGCGCACCAGCTGACGCCGTTCGTGATGCTGGGCGTGCTGGCGGTCCTGGTCCTGATCGGCAGGTCCGAACTGCGGGGCCTGCCCATCCTGTTCGGCGTGATCGTCGCGGCCTGGGTCGGTTTCATGGCCGAGCCGTACTGGTCGGGGCACTTCGACGAACTCTTCGGCGGGATGGGCGGAGTGGGCGGCAATGTGTCGTCGAGCGTCTCCGGCCGTATCGAGGGCGGCAGTTCGGCCCACAAACTCGTCCTCTACACGCGCGTCCTGCTGGCCGGCGGGGTCATGACCCTCGCCTGCTACGGCTGGTGGCGCCGCCGGGACCACAAGTACCGCGAACGCTCCCTGCTCGTCCTCACCTTCGTCCCGTTCCTGGGCTTCGGCATGCAGTCGTACGGCGGCGAGATGGCCCTGCGCGTCTTCATGTTCGCCCTGCCCGGCGCGGCCCTGCTCGCCGCGCTCGCACTCTTCCCGCGCACCGGTGTCACCCCGAAGGAACAGGAGCGGGACCGGATCAGCCTCGCCCCGCTGGCGGCCCTGATGGCGGGCCTGCTCCTCATGGGCGGCTTCCTGGTGGCCCGTTGGGGCAACGAGTCGTTCGAACGGACCCGCCCCGGCGAGGTCGCCGCGATGAACTACGTGTACGCCCACGACGATCCGACCGTACGGCTGCTGTGGCTGAGCAACGACCTCGTCGACAACGTGACGCCGGCCCTGCCGTGGGGCGCCCGGGACATGGAGAAGGTGCGGTACGAGCCGACGCTCGCACCGGCCGACCCGGTGCTGGTGTCGGGGCTGGTGAAGGCGCTCAAGGACGCGGGCCCCAACTCGTACCTGATGGTCAACCGCAGCCAGGTCGTCTATCTCCAGCTGGACGTGGGCTACTCGGCCGCCTGGGAGCACCGGCTGCTCCAGAACCTGGACGGCCGGGACGAGTTGAAGAAGGTGTTCGTCAACTCCGACGTCACGATGTACGCGCTGCGGCAGCAACCGGAGGGCAGGGTCGCGAAGGCCGATCCCGGCCCGATCGGTCCCCAGGTGACGTGGACACCATGGTCGGTGGTGGGCGGCCTGGCGGCCGTCGCCCTGATCCTGCTGCTCACAGCCCGGGAGGCCGTACGGGTCGCGGTGCGCCCGGGGGTTCGGCAACTGCGGTGGCTGCAGAGCAGCTTCTGGTTCTCGCTGCCGCTGCTGGCGTTGCTGCTGGCCTCGCTGGTGCAGCGGTTCCTGACCATGAAGTGAGGGGGTGCGATGACGGGCGTGATCGCGGGGCGTGGCGGCTGGGGTGAGGTGGCTGGGCCGGTGACTGGCTCAGCGTCTCGGTGGCTGGGTGGCTGGGTGGCTCAGCCACCGAGAGGCCGAGTGGTTCAACCACTGAGCGGCCGAGTGGTTCAACCACTGAGCGGCCGAGTGGTTCGGCCGGCGAGCGGCTCACCCGCTGGGTGGTTGAGTGGCTCAGCCACCGACCGACCCGACCGAGTGACCGAGTGACCGAGTGGCTCAGCCACTGACTGGCTCACCGGCCAACTGACCGAGTGGCTCAGCGGCTGAGCCACTTCACCTCGTACGCGCCCATCCCGAACCGCTTCCCGTCGACCTGCGCGTCGATCGGCCGGTCCAGGACGTTGACGACGAGGACGGCCTTGTCGTCGGCGAGTACGCGCACGTTGGACCGGTCGTCCGGGGCCACCGGGACGGTCCGGTACTCCGTACCCGGCGGGAACGCGGCACCGAAGCGGGAGACGAGGTCGTACATGGGAAGTGCCGCTCCCCCGCTGCCACTCGAGGTGGGAGTCCACAGGCAGCCGGCGCAACCAGCGCCCTGTTCCTCCTCGGGGTTCCAGTAGAAGCCGGAGGAGGCGCCGCCCTTGGCCATCGCGATCAGGCCGGCGGCCTGGACGGCCTCGCGGCGGGTCTCGGACCAGCCGGTGCGGTCGTCGTTGCCGTCGGCGGGCTCGACGTAGTACTCGGCCCACCACAGCGGCAGCCCGCCCGTCCGTGCGCGCACCCACTTGCCGACGGCCGTGAACTTGTCGGTCGCCGCGAACTCGTCGGGCTGCAGTTCGTCGTCCTTGGTGTAGCTGGAGCCGTCCACGACGACGAAGTCGGCGCCCGCCCTGTGGGCGTTCCAGTAGTCGAAGGCGTCGAGGATCCGCTGATCCATGGCGCCCCAGGGCCCCTTGACGGTCGTGGAGGCGTCCGGCTTCTGGCGTGGGTCGAGGCTGTCCATGACGAGGTACGGACCGCCCACCATGATGTCCTTGTCGACCTTCTTCAGCGCCTTGTGGACCAGGTTGTACAGCTCGGTGTAGCCCTCGTAGTCCCAGCGCGCCTCGGTGTTGTTCCAGAAGCCCTTGAACTCGTTCCACACGATGAAGTGGCGTACGTCGGGATAGCGCTTGGCGACAGTCGCGGCGAGCGCGGCGAAGTCCTTGTAGTGCGCGCGCTCCGGGGCGGTCTCCAGGGCGGACTGGCTCCAGTCGGTCTTGTCGGAGCCGGACCTGCCGCCCTTCATCCAGTCCGGGGCGCAGCACAGGGTAACCACCGGGGTGGCGCCGGAGGCGCGCATGAAGTCGATGCGGCGGTCCATCTCCGTGAAGTCGTAACGCCCCTTGACCGGCTCGGGGTTGCCGGCGCCCCAGCCCATGATGTGCTGGTTCTGCGGCAGCCCAGGGTCCTTCGACAGCAGTCCCTCGACCCGTTCGACGGCCGCCCCGCTGCCCTCGTCGGCGCTGAACTGGGTGTGGGTGAAGCCCCATCCGACGTCCGGGTCCGACGACCCGGGCGAGGACACGGACGGTGTGCCGTGCACCTTGTCGCCGTCTCGGGAGGTTCCCGCGGTGCTGCCACCGTTCGACGGCAGTGTGTTGAGCAGGGTCAGGACCAGGGCCAGTGCGGCGGCCCCCACACCGAGCAGGGCGGTGAGCTGCCACCGCCGAGCCCCCGAATTCCACCCATGACGTCCCATCAAGGGCAACAGTAACGGCGGGGTACGGGCGGAGGGCAGACCTCCGCAGCACACAGCCGGGTAACAGAACACGGATGTATCGGATGTACGGGCCGAAGGCGTCGCATTGGGTGACACTCGGCGCGCACCACGGAAACCGGGTGCACTCGGCGTCCGGGTGCCGGATCATGGCGGCATGTCCGCGAACCCGTACGACGCGCTGCCGATCCGGCTCAACGTCGACGACAGTGACTCCCCGTCCGACGTCGTCGACGCGCTGTTCCTCGGCCGCTTCGCGACGGGCGAGCAGCCGTACTCCCACGCGGCGAACATCGACCGCGTACGGTCCGGGGCGACGCTCCTCCCACCGGGCGCCCGCGTCCTGCGCAGCGCCCGTGACGACGACCGCAGCGCGACCCTGGCGGAGGGCGACGGCTGGACCCTCCTGGTGTCCCGCTGGAACCGGGGTGCCGACGTGACGGTGACGGCGACCACCGCCGAGCTGGCCGCGAAGGTCCTCGACCAGGCGACGGACGGCGCGGCGGACGAGCCCGAACCCCAGCCGGAGAACGTGACGATGGGCTTCTGGTACGTGTCCCCGCGCCGGGGCCCGCACCGCACGACCCGCCAGATCTCGGCGGGCACGTGGGACGAGGTGCGCGCCAACTACACCGCGCCGGTCGCTGACGCGATGGACGGCCTGATGAAGACGACGCCGGAGGACATCGCGGGCCGCCTGCTGCTGCTCCACGGCCCGCCGGGCACCGGCAAGACGTCCGCGCTGCGCACGCTGGCCCGCTCCTGGCGGGACTGGTGCCAGGTGGACTGCGTACTGGACCCCGAGCGTCTCTTCTCCGACGTCGGCTATCTGATGGACATCGCGATCGGCGAGGAGGACGGCACGGGCAAGGGCCGCTGGCGTCTGCTCCTCCTGGAGGACTGCGACGAACTGATCAGGGGCGAGGCGAAGCACACGGCGGGTCAGGCCCTCTCCCGTCTCCTGAACCTGACGGACGGTCTCCTCGGCCAGGGCCGCAACGTCCTGGTGGGCGTCACCACCAACGAGGACCTGGAACGCCTCCACCCAGCCGTCGTCCGCCCCGGCCGCTGCCTGGCCCGCATCGAGGTGGGCCCCCTGACCCGCCGGGAGGCAACGACGTGGCTGGGCGCGGAGGAGGGAGTGGGCCGCGAGGGCGCAACCCTGGCCGAGCTGTACGCCCTGCGCAGAGGCACATCCCCGACAACAGTCCCGGACCAGAGAGAGGGAGCGGACGCGGGCCTGTACCTGTAGTCACCGGGGCGTGCACAGGGGCGCAGCAATCCGCAGGCCTTTCAGAGGCGCGGCGAACCGCAGGCTTTTGAGGGGCGCGGGGAACTGCGCCGCGTTGAACACGCCGGGAACCGCAGGCCTTTGAGGGGCGCGGGGCTGTGTCGATCTGCGGCTCCGCCGCGTGGGCGCGACAAGCCCCCACGGCGCCGCAGCCAAAGAACCACGCCCTCTCACCCCTGATAGGCCGCCCGCAGGGCATCCCTGACGGCGTCGAGTGCCGCCCCCTCCCCCAGCCCCAGCCGCCGAACCCGCTCCGCATACTCCTGCGCGGCAACCGCCGCACCCCGCTCCGCAGCCGAGCCCGCGGCAGCGATGTACGTTCCGTTGCGCCCCCGCGTCTCGATCACCCCGTCCGACTCCAGCGCCCGATACGCCTTCGCGACCGTGTTCGCGGCGAGGCCGAGCGACTCGGCAAGCCCTCGCACGGTGGGCAACCGGTATCCCACCGGCAGTGTCCCGGCCCGGGCCTGCTCGGAGATCTGGGCGCGCACCTGCTCGTAGGGCGGCGCGCTGTCGTCGACGCGGATCTTCAAGGTCACGCTGCGATTGTCCCGTACCGGCCGGAAAATGAGAGGCACCCGCCGTATCTCCCCGCGTAACGTCCGAGCTCATGACAGTGACCGTGCGTGCCCTCCGCACCGAAGACCGGCCCGGCGTCGAGGCGTTCGCCCACGTCCGGCGCATCGCGCTCCCCTTCCTCCTGTTCACGCCGGAGGCCGTCGCGTACGACATCGCGCACGCCCACCCCGACGCCCACTACCGGGCACTCGTCGCCGAGGAGGATGGCGAGGTCATCGGCACCGCCCAGACCGCGGTCGTCCACGACAGCCCGGAGCCCGGCCAGGGATACGTCAACGTGTACGTGCACCCGGAGCGGACCCGTCGTGGCGCCGGCGAGCTCCTCGTCCGTACCGCCGAGGGGCACCTCGCCGCGGCGGGGGTGACGAGGTCCTTCTCCTGGGTGCTGGACGCCCCCGGCAACCGCGCCTTCGCCGAACGTCACGGCTACCGCTCCAGCCGCAACGCGCACTTCCTCCGCCTGGACCTGGCGAACGGCGAGCTGCCCCCGCTCCAGGACCCCCCGCCCGGCGTCGAACTCCGTACGGCTGCCGACTTCGCCGCCGATCCACGTCCTCTGTTCACCCTGGACGCAGAGACGACACTGGACGAACCGAGCGATGTGGACTACGAGTTCACGGACTACGAGGCCTGGCTCCGCGAGACCTGGCAGCACCCGCTGCTCAGCCACGAGCTGACCTCGGTCGCCGTCGTCGACGGCCGCCCCGCCGCCTTCAGCGCGGCCCGTACCGACGGCGCCACCCGCTACGGCACCGTGATGACCGGCACCGCCCGCGACTTCCGTGGCCGCGGCCTCGCGAAGCTCGCCAAGAACGACTCCCTGCACCGAGCCCGCGCAGCCGGGTACACGGAGGCCCTCACCGGCAACGACGCCGGGAACGGCCCGATGATCGCCATCAACAACTGGTTCGGATACGAGATCTGCGCCACGGAGGTGCGGTATGTCCGCGAACTCGACTGAGGCCACAGCCCAGTCCGCACCCAGGGTGAACGTCGTCCTGGTCAAGGCCGGTCGCACGAAGATCAGTTACCCCGCCGAGCTGCTCCACGACGACGGCACACGCCTCGCCGTACGCGCCCCCTGGGCCGGCGACGGAGTCCGTGACTTCGGCTTCGTCCGCTTCGAGCCCGGTGACGTGTTCACGGAGTACTACTGGCGGGACCGCTGGTACTCCGTGAAGGAGGTCCGTGCCGCGACGGGCACGCTGAAGGGCTGGTACTGCGACATCGCCCGCCCGGCGACGCTCGCCGGCACCGAACTGGTCGTCGAGGATCTCGACCTGGACCTGTGGCTCTCCGCCGACGGCACGGACGTACGACGGCTGGACGAGGACGAGTTCGAGGAGAGCGGTCTGGCGCGGTCGGACCCGCGGGCCGCGTCCGCCGCCGTGTCGGCCCTCGACGAGCTGGAGTCGCTGGCACGCGAGGGCGGCTTCGAGGCACTGCTCGCCTGAAGCCGCTCGTCCGAACCTGTTCGTCGGAGCCTCCTCGCGTGCCTACAGCTGGGCCAGCACCGCGTACCGCTCGTCCTCGACCTCGCGTCCCCACAGCCGGGCGTCGCCGGACAGCCGCTCCACGCGGACGTCCGTGGCGAGGGGCACGAGCAGTGCGCTGAGCGTGTCGGCGGGTATGCCTGCCGGGCTGACCGTCCCCCACACGCCCTCGACGAGCACCAGCCGCCCGCCGGCCCTGAGCAGCCCCTGCCAGTGGCGCAGCGCGCGTGCGGGGTCGGGCAGCGTCCACAGGACGTGCCGTACGAGCACGACGTCGAAGCGCTCCTCCCCGACCGGAGGAGCCGCCGCGTCGCCGACGAGGAACACCGCGGCGCGGCCGGCCAGCTTGCTCCGGGCGTGCTCGACCATGGCCTCGGACGCGTCCACGCCGGTGACGCGGTGTCCCTGTTCGGAGGCGAGGAGCGACAGGCTGCCGGTGCCGCAGCCCAGGTCGAGGACGTCGGCCGGGCGGTCCGGCAGCCAGGAGCGCAGCCGGACCGCCCAGGCCTCACGCACGAGCGGGTCGCGCAGGCCGTGGTCGGGCTCGTCGTCGAAAGTGGCCGCCTCGGCGTCCCAGTCGGTGTAGGTCATGGGCCCAGAGTGACACCCGCCACTGACAATCGAATCGTGACGGCCGCCACTGACAGACCGGCGCCGATGAGTCACCCTCCCGGAAATGGTCTATCTCCGCGAAAACGCGGAACCCGGTGGACCGAAGGAGGCAGCCATGCGCCGCGTAACCGTGCAGAAGCCCCTGAAGAAGTCCGACACCCGGCGGGTGCGGAAAGAGGCCGACGAGCGCACCACCGAGCGTCCCGAGGTCCGCAAGGACATCGCCCGCACCTGGTGGCCGGACGGCTGAGTCGGGGCGCCCTACCTGAGCGCAGTCCGAACCCTTCCTTAAGTCGACCATAAGGATCTCCCCCACCCGCCTCCAGCAGGCGATTCAGCGGTTTCCTGGGGCTAGTTTGCTGAGCGCCCCCGATCGACCGTTGCGAGGAGATCCCGCATGCCCGCACGCCGCCGCACGGCCGCCGCGATCACCACCGTCACCACCCTCGGTGTCGCCGCGCTCGCCCTGGGCGCCACGCCCGCGTCCGCGCACGGCTCCATGGGCGATCCGGTCAGCAGGGTCGCCCAGTGCTACGCGGAGGGCCCCGAGCATCCCGCGTCGGCCGCGTGCCGGGCGGCGGTCGCGGCAGGCGGTACACAGGCGCTCTACGACTGGAACGGCATCCGCATCGGTGACGCGGGCGGGCGGCACCAGGCGCTGATTCCGGACGGCGAACTGTGCAGCGCGGGCAACGACGAGTTCAGGGGCCTCGACCTGGCCCGCGCCGACTGGCCTGCGACGGGCGTGCGCGGCGGGTCGTACACCTTCAGGTATCGCGTGACCGCCCCGCACAAGGGCACCTTCGTGGTGTACCTCACCAAAACGGGCTACGACCCGGCCCAGCCCTTGTCCTGGGCCGACCTGGACCTCGACCACCCGGTCGCGACGGCGACGGACCCGGTCGCTGCGGGTGGCTTCTACACGTTCTCCGGCACTCTGCCGCAACGTTCCGGCAGAGAGCTCCCGTACGCGATCTGGCAGCGCTCGGACAGCCCGGAGGCGTTCTACTCGTGCTCCGACGTGACGTTCGGCGCGAGTTCGGGTGCGGGCGAAGGGGCGGGCGAGGGGGCAGGAACCGGTGCGTCGAGCGGCGCCTCCGCACCCTCCGAGGAGCAGATCGCGGACGGTGCCGACGAGTCGACGGTCGGACACACGGGGCATGCGGAGGCGAAGGCGGAGGGCAGTACGTCCGCGGACGCCTCCCCCGACCCATCCCCCGCCAACTCATCCCCCGGCACACCATCCGCCACGTCCGTCAGCGCGCCGGTCGCGCAGCCGAAGGCAGCGGGCGCCGCGGTGAACCTCGCCGAGACCGGCGGCACTTCCGGCACCTCGTACCTCGCAGTGGGCGGCGCGGGCGCCCTGGCGGTGGGCGCCGCCGCCCTGTTCCTCTCGGTCCGCCGACGCGCGGTGGGCGGCGGCGGACGATCCGGCCGCTGACCTGTCACTCCGTTCGCCGGGGCATGGCCGGCGGCTCAGGCCTGCCATGCCCCGGCGGACGATCCCCGACCGGAGTCAGCCGACCGCCGACAGACAGGTGGTGGCGGTGGCGTGCGCCGGGTCGAGTGCGTTCGTCACCTCGTGGAACGCGATCCGGTCGAGCAGCCCGATGGCGGCATGCTCGGAGAGATCCAGCGGGCACAGGTCCTGGATCAGGACGTTGTGTACGTCGGAGCCGCTCAGGAACTGGCTGCGGTACGGCGTGACCACCTCGTCGTACCGGGTCGCGAGGACCGTGTAGCTGACCCCCGGGACGGTGTCACCGCCCGCGTTGAGCTTGGCGAGGAAGGCGGACCCGGCCACCTGTTCGGCGAGAGCGGGGGTGGCCGTGGTGAGGAGGTCGTCGGCCCCTGGGAAGTACTTCAGCAGGTTGGTGAGACCGCTCAGGGTGGTGCCGTGGTTGCTGGGCGCGATACCGACGAAGGTGTGCACCTCGGCGGCGCCGCCGAGGAACTTGAGGTAGTAGCGGGGCATCATGCCGCCCTGCGAGTGGCCGACGAGGTCGGTCTCGGCGGCGCCGGTCGCGGCAAGCACCTTGTCGACGAAGGCGGCGAGCTGCTCGGCCGACCTGTCGATGGGGCCGAGGCCGTAGAAGAGGGGTACGCCGGGCAGTTGACCGTAGTCGAGCGAGAACACGCAGTAGCCGCGGTTCACCAGGTACGGTGCGAGGGTGAGCCAGTTGTCCACTCCGTTGGCGAAGGTGCCGTGGACGAGGACGACGGGGCGGGGATGTGCGGCGGACGGCTTGCAGGAGTAGTCGTTCCAGCCCCTGCTGGAGGCGGATTCGGCTTGCGTCTCGGTCTGCGTTGCGGTCTGCGATTCGGCCTGCGCGGTGGCGACGGGCACGGCGGTGGCCGCGGCGGCCAGCAGCAGTGCGGCAAGAGGTCTGAGCGCACGTTTCCAGGGCAGCATCGAGTGATCTCCTTGCGGCTCAAGGGAGTTGCGACGGCTCTACGCCCTGTGATCCGGATCACTGGATGTCGTTCACTCGTCAAGTTACGGGCGAGTAGCGCAACGGGGAAGTTACGCGTCGGTAAAAGATTTCCACCACAACCAGAAACTGTGATAGTGGGTCACTACACCCCACCCAGCGCATCGTTATCCGTTCGAAATGCGACTCGGCCCGCATCCCACTCGCGGGTCCCGTCGCATTTGAGACTTCGGAGACATCGACCCCGCCGGACGCGGCGGAAGCTGACGCCCTGTCGGCTGCAGTGGCCAGACGTGGGCCGGGGACCCGTGTCGGCCAACCCGGCCTCCGCCCACACCGTCCCGCCAGGCTTCCGTCAGGCGGCACGGCACCGGCAGCGGCCTCAAGAGCACCGGGCAGGCGCTGCGTGAACCGGTCGGCCTGGAAGGGCGGCCCCGACTTCCTCCTCGACATGACGTACGGCTCGGACGGCCGCCCCGGCCGCAGGCTGCGCGTGGGCACGTCCCGCCTCGACCGGCAGGGCACCCCGCACGCGTGCGGGTACGGGGCCAACCCGACCGGCTACACCTGGCCGGCCGAGTCGGCATCCGCGCGGTGGCCGCCGGGGACTCCGCGATCTCCCCCGGTATCACCCGCAAGCTGATCGACACCTTCCCCAGCCGGCGGGCCGGTCCCGCACCCGGGCACGAACTCCGGCGCGCCGACCTCACCGAAGCCGAACGCGAGGAGCCGCCCGCCATGGCTGGCGGCTCCAACAACACGGAGATCGCCGAGAGCCTGCACCTCGCCGAGTCCACCGTGAAGTCCCACCTCAGCCGTATCCTCGCCAAGATCGGCGCCCGGGACCGCGTACAAGCGGTGATCTTCGCGTACGACGCGGGCCTGGTACGCCCGGCCTGAGTCGCGTCGGTGTCAGTCGGCCAGCGCCGCCGGACGTACGGCCTCCGGCCCGAAGCGCCGCCGGGCACGGTCCGCGGCGGCTTCGACGGCGTGGGCGCGATCGTCGCCCGGATCCATGGAGAGTTGGCGGTAGGCGCTGTCGGCCGGCAGCAGGACGTCGGCACGGATCACGAAGGCGCGAACTCTCGCCCGTTGCAGCCCAAGGGCGTTCAGCAGACCCAGGGCGGTTACCGCGAGGGCGGGTGAATGGCTGGTGGGTTCCGACAGCGTGCGCGTACGCGTGGTGGAACTGCTGTCGGCGTACCGCACGGTGAGGGTGAGCCGACTGGTGATCTGGCGTTCGCCGCGCAGGCGTTGGCCTATCTGGTCGGCGAGCCCCAAGACTGCTCGGTGATGCTGTGCCGGGTCGAGACAGTCCCGCTCCAGCGCCAGGTCGGCGACCAGATTCGCCGCAGGTTCCACCGAGGTGACCGGGCGTGGGTCGTGTCCACGGGCGCGCTCGGCCAGCAGCCGGGCGGGACCTGCACCGAGCAGTCGCTGCAGGGTTCCGGCGGGCAGATCGCCGACCTGCCCGATGGTGTGCAGGCCGTATCTGCGTAGCGTCTCCGCTGTGGTGCGGCCGATCCCGGGCAGAGCAGTGACCGGCCGCGGATACAGCCAGTCGGCCACGTGGCTGGTGGGCACCCAGGTGGTGTCTCCCGGTGCAGAGGCGTCGGCGGCCATGGCCGCCAGCATGCGGTTGCCCGCGAGCCCGGCACTGCTGTCGATGCCGTACAGCGCCTTCAGCCTCATCTTCGCCAACTGGACCACGTTGTAGGGAGACAGATCGAAGTACCGGAGCGCCGATGTCAGCTCCAATTGCACGGCGTTGGGCGGGACGGCCTGGACATGAGGCGTGACACCAGACATCAGTTCGATTACATCGGCGTACTGATTCCCGGTCAGCACAGCGTGCAGGTAAAGGTGGGCAATATGGCGCTGCCGCATGATCACCCCGTTCATCCCGCGCTCCCGGGGCTGCGGTGACCGAACTTCTTCAGGTCGGCCGAGCGGGTTCCCGCGGGCTGGAGGTCGGCGTACGGGTGCAGCCGGGCGCCGGTGCTGCCGTTGGCCAGGGTCCGCTGCGGCTGTACAGGGGTCGGGTGCGGGTGGCTGGCGCCGAGGAGGGCGAGGGCCGCCTGGGGACCGTTGTCGCGGCGGGCGGCGGCGATCTCGTCCAGGTCCCAGGCCATGGAGCCGACGACGGTACGACGGGTGCCGCGCACCTGGACCGTGCCGCGCACCAGCAGCAGCCCGCTGTGGAAGACGGTGTACGCGCACGCCGGATGCGAATCCTCGAAGAAGGCCAGGTCGACCAGGCCCGAGCCGTCCTCCAGCGTCACGAAGATGACCCTCTTGCCGCTGGCGATCGGCGGGGTCTGGGTGGAGGCCCGTACCCCGGCGACGAGCACCTGTTGACCGGCACGCAGCCCGGCCAGATGGGCCGCGTCGGTCGCGCCGATCTCCCGCAACAGCCGGTGATGGTGCTCCATCAGATGCCTCGAGACGTCGATGCCGAGGGTGTTCAACTCGGCGCTGAGGGCCTCGCGTCCGGTCATCTCGGGCAACCCGCTCGGTTCCACTCCACCAACAGCCCCTGCGTCGATGGGCAGTTGACCCGAACCCGTGGTCCGGCTGCGGGACTGCCGGTGCAACTCGGCGATCTGGAGCAGCAGATCGCGCCGGGTGAGGCGGCCGTCGTGGAGACAGTTCAGGGCGCCGATCTCGGCGAGGCGTTCGGCGACCGGCCTGCTGGGCCTGCCCCGCTGCCAGAAGTCCGACAGCGATCCGTACGGCTGACCCTCCTCGATCCGGGCGCACTCCTCCTCGCCGATGCCGTGCACCCCGGACAGCGCGAGCCGCACACCCCACCGCTCCCCGTCGTCCTTCTCCACGGTGTGCCTCACCCGGGAGCGGTTGATGTCGACGGGCAGAACCTGCACGCCGCCCCGGCGGGCGTCGGCGACCAGGACGCGCTTGGGCCACATCCCGGGGTCGTGTTCGAGCAGGCCTGCCAGCAGGAACGCCGGGTAGTGGGCCTTGAGCCAGGCGCTCTGCAGGGCCGGTACGGCGAAGGCGACCGCGTGGGCCCGGCAGAAACCGTACGCACCGAAGGCCTCGACGGTCTTCCAGACCTCGTCCCGCACGGCCGCGCTATAGCCACGCGCGCGTGCCAGGCCGTGGAACCACTCCTTGATCCTCGGCAGTCGGCCCTTGTCGCCAAGTGCCCTTCGGGCGATCTCCGCCAGTGCGCGGTCGCAGCCGGTCATCACCGCGAAGGTCTCGATGATCTGCTCGTGCCAGATGGTCACGCCGTAGGTGTCGGCGAGCACCGGCTCCAGATCCGGATGGGCGTACACCGGTGTGCCGCCGTGCCGGGCCGCGATGTACCGCTCGGGCATGCCGCCCGCGACCGGGCCGGGGCGGAAGAGGCTGATGTCGGCGATCACGTCCTGCGGGTCGCGAGGCTGAAGCCGAGACAGGAGGTCCTGCTGGCCGGGCGACTCCAGCTGGAAGAGACCCAGGGTCCGGCTCTCCTGGATGAGCTTGAACGCGAAGACGTCGTCGAGCGGCACCTGCCGAGGGTCGTCGAGGTCGATGCGGTTGCCGGTGGTCCGTTCGATCTCGGTGATCGCATGAGCCATCGAGGACAACATCCGGACGCCCAAGACGTCCAGTTTGATATTGCCCAGCGCCTCGATCTCCCCCTTTGCCGCCATGGCCATGGGGTAGTCACCCTGCGGGGTGGGCTGCACCGGCAGCCGGTCCAGGAGGGTGGCGTCGCTGATGACGACGCCGCAGGGGTGCATGGCCATGCCGTGGACCAGGGAGTCGAGGCCTTCCGCCAGCTCCCACAGTGGTCCGAACCGGTGCGCCTCGGCTGCCAGTTGACGCAGCTCGGGCAGCTCGGCGAGGGCGCCGGTGATGTCGGAGGCGCGCAGGTGCGGAAAGCTCTTGGCGATCCGGTCGACGTCCGCCGGGGCGATACCGAGGGCGAGACCGACATCCCTGAGCGCCCTGCGTGCCCGGTAGGTCTCGGGCATCGCGGTGACGGCGACCCGTTCCTTGCCGAACCGTTCGAAGATCGTGTCGTAGCACTCCAGACGCCGGGCGGACTCCACGTCGATGTCGATGTCGGGCAGCGAGGCGCGGCGCACGCTGAGGAAGCGTTCGAACAGCAGGCGGTGGTCGAGCGGGTTCGCGGTGGCGATGTCCAGGGCGTGGCAGACCAGTGAGCCGGCGCCCGAGCCGCGGGCTGCGACCCGGATGCCCTTGGCCCGGATGTCGGCGACGACCTGGCCGACGGCGAGGAAGTACGAGTCGTAGTCCAGGTGGGAGATCACGGCGAGCTCCTGGTCCAGCCGGTCGAGCGCCTCACGGTCTCGGTCGAGGCCGCGTCGGGCCAGGCCTTCCTCGCACTGCCTGCGCAGCAACTGTGCGGCTCCGTCCGCTCTATCCGCTCTGCCCACTCCGTTCGCTCCGCTCGCCCGATGCACCTGATGCGTTCGATGCTCGGCGCCGAAGAGCGAGGGTTCCGGGAAGTGCCGGGTGCCGAGCCCGAGGTCCGACACCGGGTCGAGGCGGCACGAGGCCGCCGTGTCCGTGGTGTCCGCCATCAGTCGGCGGGCTCTTCGGACGTCCGCTCCGGCGCACTCGGCGACCATCCGCGCGACGACCGCCATCCCTCTCTCGTCCTTGAGCCACCGCTGCCCGGTGTCGAGGCGACGCGGGTCGATGGGCCGCAGCAGCCGGGCGGCGTCCAGAACGTCGGCGAGGCGGTGCTGGCCGGGATCGGCGTAGCGGACGGCGTTGGTTAGGACGGCGGGGGTACGGGTGCGGTCGGCCAGGGCGAGGGTGCGGGCGGCCAGACGGAGGGATCCCGAACCTGTGCCGAAACGTTTCTGTGCAACGGCTTCCAACCGGACCCCCCTCCCGAAGATCTCCTTCCACGGCGCCAGCAACCGCACCGCGACATCCTCCCGGCCCACCGCCAGCGCCCGCACCGGCTCCGAGAGCGGGCCGAGCAGCACGGTCAGACCCGGGCCGCCGTACTCACGCAGCGCCTCCCACGGCACCATCACCGGCGCCGCGCCGGACGCCGTACCGACATGCGCGGCCGAGGTGATCCGGCACAGCCGCGCCCATCCGGCCCGGTCCTGTGCGAGCAGCGTGAAGCGCAGCGGCGGCTCGACCACATGGGCGCCGCCGCGCACCGGGGTACGGCGCCGCCGGTCCGGGGGCGGCGGCGCGAGGGCGGCCACCGCTAGGTCGACGCCGAAGATCGGCCGCACCTCTTCCTTCTTACAGGCCCGGGCGAACCGTACGGCACCGGTGACCGTGTCCCGGTCAGTGAGGGCCAGCGCCCCCATGCCGCGTTCGGCGGCCCGCCGGGCGAGCTGCTCGGGATGGGAGGCGCCGTAGCGGGCGGAGTAACCGGACGCGACGTGCAGATGGGCGAAGCCCGTCATGCCGCACCTCCATCACTCCACCCCTTTTCAGCCACTCAATCGATCACCAGTTCGATACTCGACTCACGCTTATTCGCACTTCCGTTCGATTGATTCGTTCACTCTAGCCCCATCGGCCCCGGTCAGCGACCTGATCAAGGTCGACTGCGGGCGATCAAAGGTCGTCGGCGCCGTCACCGCCCGCTCCGCAGGGCCTCGCGAACGACGAAATCCCGCCCCTGGAAACCAGGGGCGGGACCGTCGCGGACCGATCGGCCCGCGAAAGGGATGACGCGTGCCAGGAGAGGCCTCAGCCGATCTGCGTACCGGTGGCCGACAGCGCCTCCGTGACCGGCTGGAAGAAGGTCTCCCCGCCCGCGCTGCAGTCACCGCTGCCACCGGAGGTGAGGCCGATCGCGCTGCTGCCCGAGAAGAGCGAGCCACCGCTGTCACCGGGCTCGGCGCAGACGTCGGTCTGGATGAGCCCGTTGACGATGTCGCCGTTGCCGTAGTTCACGGTCGCGTTCAGACCGGTGACCGTGCCGGAGTGCACCTGGGTCGTGGAGCCGCTGCGGGTCACAGACTGGCCGACAGTGGCCGAGGCGGCGCCGGTGATCCGCTGGGAGCTGCCGTTGTAGAGGTTGACCTGGCTCGGGTGAGCGACGCCGGCCGTGTACTTGACCAGGCCGTAGTCGTTGCCGGGGAAGCTGGACGACTCGTTCTGGCCGATCACACCGGACGAGTCGGACCACGTCGAGATCGACTCGGTGCAGTGCCCGGCGGTCAGGAAGTACGGCTCGCCGCCCTTGACCACGTTGAAGCCGAGCGAGCAGCGGCCACCGCCACCGGTGATCGCGTCGCCGCCGGCGACGAAGGTCCTGAACTCCCCCTTCGTACGCTGGAGTTCGGCCGTGCCACCGAGGTCGTCGACGACCTTGGTGAGCTTGGTCCACTCGGCCGCGGAGACCGTGCGGTCGGCGGTGACGACGACCTTGTTGGCCGTCGGGTCGACCGCCCACGAGGTGCCGGGGATGGTCGCGTCCTGCTTCAGGGTCGTACGGGCGCTATCGAGTTCGGCGACCGAGTTCTCGACGAGCCGGGCCCGGGCGCCTGCCGACTCGACCGTCCGGGCCGCCGCTTCGTCGAGCACGTTGACGACGAGGTTCTTCGTCTTCGCGTCGTAGTACGTTCCCGCGACGTCGGCGCCGAGGTCCTTGCCGAGCGTCGAGGCGACCTTTCCGGCCGCCAGAACCGAAAGGACTCTGGGTTCGGGGGCCTTGATGACCTCACTCGCGTTCGCACTCTGGAAGGTCACTCCCGCGGCGACGAGTGCGGTGATGCCCGCACCCACCACGGTGGCACGGCGCCTGGATATGCGTCGATGCTTCAACTTGCGTCCTCCTGTGGGGGGTTCGGCAGGGAGGTTGTGGGGACCTTCCTTGCCGGTTGAACGCCACCCACTATTCCGAGGCGTCCGGGGAGCACACAAGGTCGACTTCAGGACGCGCGTAGACAAACGAGCGCGCGCCCCCATCCGCAGACCCACCTTGACCGTCCACGGTCATCTCACGATTGCTTCACAAATATTCGCACTGCAAACACTACGTGTGAGTAACGAATAGGCAGACCGTAAGGTCTAGTCCTGTCTTGAATTCGCCCTCTCGGGGTTCAATTCCAACAGGGACTCGGCGGACGGCAGTTGCTCCCGCACCGATTGCTCTGCCCGCTCGGCGATCTCCGGCGGCGCCCCTTCCTGCGACGCCCGCGCCACCTGTGTCAGCCTCGCAGAGGGCGCGACCGGCTGTGCCGCCACTGGTGCGGCCGGCGGCGCGACCGGCTGCTGGGCTCGTTCCAGGAAGCGGAGCAGTTCCACCGGGAAGGGCAGGACGAGTGTCGAGTTCTTCTCGGCCGCGACCGCCACCACCGTCTGGAGCAGGCGGAGTTGGAGTGCGGCGGGCTGCTCGGACATCACCTCGGCGGCCTCCGCGAGCTTCTTCGAGGCCTGCAACTCCGCGTCCGCGTTGATGATCCGCGCCCGGCGTTCACGGTCGGCCTCGGCCTGCCGGGCCATCGAGCGCTTCATGGTCTCCGGCAGGGAGACGTCCTTGATCTCGACCCGGTCGATCTGCACACCCCAGCCGATCGCCGGGCTGTCGATCATCAACTCCAGGCCCTGGTTGAGCTTTTCGCGGTTGGACAGCAGCTCGTCCAGGTCGCTCTTGCCGATGATCGAGCGCAGCGAGGTCTGCGCCATCTGGGAGACCGCGAACCGGTAGTCCTCGACCTGGATGACCGCCTCGGCCGCGTCGACCACCTTGAAGTAGACGACCGCGTCGACCCGGACCGTGACGTTGTCCCGTGTGATGCCCTCCTGCGCGGGCACGGGCATCGTCACGATCTGCATGTTGACTTTGCGGATCTTGTCCACGAAGGGCACGATCACGGTGAACCCCGGCCCGCGCACATTCGACGAGAGCCGCCCGAGCCGGAACACCACACCCCGCTCGTACTGTTTGACGACCCGCGCCGCAGCCGCCACATACAGCGCTCCGACGGACGCGACAGCGACTCCCGCCGTCACCAGCTCCTCGACCATGCCGGCCCCCAGGGTCCGAAGTGGGCGTATGCAGGGGAGACTTCCTGTGCTGCCGATACTTCCCGTACTTGTTCCCGCGCTTCTTCCCGCACTCCGAAGGTAACTCCGTCGGGCGGACAAGGGCGAGCCCTCGAACGCGAGTCGCGTACGAGGGCTCTCCTGCTGCTGCCGGCTGCAGGTCAGGCCGTGCGGAAACCGATGGTGCCGTGGCCTTGCCCTAGAAGACGCTGACGCCGTAGGCGCTCAGGGCCTCCGTGACGGGCTGGAAGAAGGTCGTACCACCGGAGGAGCAGTTGCCACTGCCGCCCGAGGTCAGACCGTAGGCGACGCCGCCGTTGGAGTAGAGCGGGCCGCCGGAGTCGCCGGGCTCGGCGCAGACCGTGGTCTGGATCATGCCGTAGACGACGTCGCCGCCGCCGTAGTTCACGGTCGCGTTCAGCGCGGTGACCCGGCCGCTGTGGATGCCGGTGGTGGAACCGCGGCGGTAGACCGTGGTGTTCACGGACGGGGTGGCGGCGCTGGTGATGTCGACGCTGCCGACGCTGCCCGAGATCGAGCTGACGGGGTAGCTGCTCGCGTACTTGACGATCCCGTAGTCGTTCGTCGGGAAGCTGGAGCCCGAGGTCGCACCGAGCAGAGTCGTACGACCGGAGTTGGACCACCAGTTGCCCGCACCGTCGGTGCAGTGACCGGCGGTCAGGAAGTAGTAGGTGGAGCCGCTGCGAACGTTGAATCCCAGGGAGCAGCGCCAGCTACTCGCATAGATTGCGTCGCCGCCGGAGATCAGTTTGCTGAACTTGCCCGGGGTCTTCTTGATGGTGATGGCGTCGGCGGTGGTGCCCGCCTGGCGCTTGATCTTCGCGATCTCCGCTTTGGAGACCGTGCTGTCGACGGTGACGACGACGCGGTTCGTCTTGGCGTCGACGGCCCAGGCGGTGCCCGGGATATCGGCCTTGAGCACCGAGCCGCTCGCCTTGGTGAGCTGGGCGGTGCTGAAGGTGTTGACGTCGGCGGCGGTCGCGTTGGGGATCGCGATGGCGGCTGCGGCAACGAGTCCGGTGCTGACGGCGATCAGCCGGGTCCGTCTCGTGATGCCACTGCGGGGGGTGGTGCGCTTGATCCTCACTTGTCGTTCCTCCACATGGGAAGTCGGGGGCCCGCGTGGGGTCGGGGCCCGTGAGGCGCAGTCAGGGTCTGTTCCGTCCGGATTCCGAACTTGCTGTGACCCTGACAAGCGCTGAGTGGGAGTATTCGGCCATTCAACCGATCGACGCAAGGGCGCCTTTCGGCCGCACGCTGTTCAACCCCCGTACAGTCCGCAGGAGTTGATCAAGGAACCACGGCGTTCTGACGAAGGTTTCGCTCCCCTGCGGCTATCGCGACGCCCAGCGTATTGCCCGGCGGCGGAAAGGGGCAGACGAAATGGTCGGCGAACGCACACGGTGGGAGCAGGGACCGGTTGAAGTCCACCGTTGTGCGCCCCTCGGCGTCCGGAGCCGCGGGGGCGCAGGAACCGGAAGCGATAACTGCCGTCACCACTGGTCGAGTCGGCGAAGACGGCCCACAGCGTGCCGTCCTCCTCGACGCTCACGCGCAGCGCCTGCTCCTGCCCGCCGAGCGAGAATGTCAGTTCACCGCCGAGCCCGAGCCCACGCTCGCGCCCGTCCGCGTTCGCGACGCGCACAGTGCACCGCCCGTCGTACGGCGCGAACCGGCCGGGTACCGACCAGCGCGGGTCGTACGGGGTCGCCTCGATGCCCTTGAACACCGTGCGCGTCTCCGCGGCGGGGTCGAAGTCGCGTACACCCCAGCTGCCCTCGCGCACCAGTACGACCAGGCGTCGTTCGCCGAGCCCGACCCGGGCCACGCCCGCCGGACCTGCGTCGGCGGTCAGCCGGACCTCCCCGGCGAAGGGCTCGCCGTCGAGCGTCAGCCCGTCCTCGGCCCCGGCGTCCAGGACGATCCCGTCACCGTCGGCCGTCCAACGGCCGGGGATGGCCGGAAGTCGACCGTCCGGAAAGTCCTCGAGCCAGTGCGTACCGACGAGCGCGAGGGGCCCGTAGGAAGCCGACACCGTCTCGATGCGCCGTTCGTGCCACTTCTGCCACGCCTCGGCCCCGTCCGCCGTCATGAACCCACTCCAGAACGCACGCCAGCTCACTCCCTGGAAACCCACCATGCGCCGCCTTCGGCACACGCCCCGGACCACGCGGTCCGCGCGCGGCCCGTACACAACCTGTATGTCATCTTTGTAAGTGCGGCGCTCAGTCAGCCCGGCCATACGGGTTCGCCCAGCCCGAGGTGCGAGCGCAGCGTGACCCCTGCGTATTGCGTACGGAACGCGCCACGTTCCTGGAGCAGCGGCACGACCCGGTCCACGAACTCGTCCAGGCCGCCCGGGGCGAGACGCGGGACGAGATGCGGGACGAGGACGAACCCGTCGGCCGCGCCCTCCCGCACGAACATCTCAAGGGCGTCGGCGACCGACCTCGGGGTCCCGACGAAGGAGTCCCGGCCGCTCACCTCGGCGACGGTCTGCCGGATCGACAGCCCCCTGGTCCGGGACAGGGCCCGCCACTGTTCGGCCACCTTCACCGGATCGGCGGCCCTGACCCGCCCCTGCGCCAGGGCGGGCTCCGGCACCGGGTCGAAGTCGGGAAGCGGACCGTCGGGGTCGTAGGAGGAGAGATCGGTGCCCCAGACCTGCTCCGCGGCGAGGATGGCGTGCTCGGGCGAGACCTGTTGCCGGCGGATCCCGGCGGCCTTCTCCCGCGCCTCGGCGGCGGTGTCCCCGAGCACGAAGGTCACCCCGGGCATGATCTTCAGGTCCCCGGGCGCCCGCCCGTACTTCGCGAGCCGCCCCTTGACGTCGGTGTAAAAGGCTCGGCCGGCTTCCGGGCTCCCGTGCCGCGTGAGGACCACGTCGGCGGACGACGCGGCGAACTCCCGCCCCTGCTCCGAGTCCCCCGCCTGGATCACCACCGGATGCCCCTGCGGCGAGCGCGGTACGCCGAACTCACCCGCGATGTCGAAGTGTTGACCCCGGTAGGCGAAGGGCCTGGTCACCCCGTCCGGCATCCAGGAGTCCCACAACTCCCACGCCGCATCGAGGAACTCGGCCGCGCGCGGGTACCGCTCGGCCGGGTCGAGGAAGTCGCCGCGCCGGAAGTTCTCGCCGATGGAGGCGCGGGAGGAGGTCACCACGTGCCAGGCGGTCCGGCCATCGCTGAGATAGTCCAACGTGGCGAATCCACGGGCCAGTTCGTACGGTTCGTTGAAGGCCGCGTCGGCCGTGGCGGCGAGCCCGATCCGCTCGGTGACGGCGGCGAGCGCGTCCAGGACGGTGATCGGCTCGGGCTGCCCGACCACGTCCAGGTCATGGACCCGGCCCAGGTTTTCGTGCGGCCACAGCCCCTCCGCGAGGAGCAAGAAGTCGAACATCCCACGCTCGGCGGTCCTGGCGAGCCGCTCGAAGGAGGAGAACGAGGAGAACCCGGCCTGCGGCCCCGCCCCCGGGCCGGCCCGCACGGCGGTGCCGTCGACGCCCGGAAAACACGCCGCGAGGTGCATCTGCCCCCGCCCCGGCGCCCGTACGGTCACGGCGCGCCCCCGGCGGTCACGACCGGCCCGCGTACTGGTTGGCCGGCCGGGCCAGCCCCAGGTGTTCCCGGAGCGTGCGGCCCGGGTAGAAGGTGCGGAACAGGCTGCGGTGCTGGAGCAGTGCCACCGTTCCGTTGACCAGCCGTTCCAGGTCGCGGCGCGGCTCGACGGGGACCAGATGGAAGCCGTCGACGACTCCGGACGTGTGCCAGGCGGTGATCAGGTCGGCGAGGTCGACGGGCCCGCCCCGGTACAGCGGGCCGTGCGCGCTCGGCCGGGGACCACCGCCCCCGTGCCCCGGCTCGGCCGCGTGCTCGCCGCCGCCCAGGTCGACGACAAGGCTCGCGAGGACCCGCAGCTCGTCCGGGTCACGTCCCAGGTCCTTCGCGGCAACCCGCAGTTCGTCCCGTACGGCCCCCGCCTGCTCGGCGCTCACCGCCCGGACGAGCACCACGTCGGCGTACCGGGCCGCGGTCTGCCGGGCCTGTCCCTCGGTGGCGTCGACGACGCGGACGGGGTGGCCCTGCGGTGGCCGGGGCACGACGGACGGGCCCTTGACCGAGAAGGTGGCACCGTCGAAGTCGACTTGGTGCAGCTTGTCCCGGTCGACGAAGCTACCGGCCGCCACGTCCCATGTCTCGGCGTCGTCCTCCCGGCTGTCCCACAACCGGGCCGCCACGTCGGCGACTTCACCGGCCTCCCGCCACAGTTCGTCGCCGGGTGCGGCGCGGCGACGGCCGAAGAGCCGGGCCTCGGCCTCGGTCGCCGACACGTCGAGCTGCCAGCCGGCCCGGCCGCCGCTGACCCAGTCGAGGGTCGCCACGGCCGCCTGGACGTGGAAGGGCTCGGTGTGCGTGGTGGTCACGGTGGGGACCAGACCGATCCGCGCGGTGGCGGGCGCGACCCGGGCGAGCACGCCGAGCGCGTCAGGACCGGGGCGCGCGAAGGAGTCGCCGAGCGTCACGAAGTCGAGGCCGCCGCTCTCGGCGAGCCGCGCCGACTCGACGTACAGGTCGGCGTCGAGCAGAGCCTGGTGACCGGCCACGGGCTGATCGACGGCGGCGGCCAGGTGCAGCAGCCCCCGGCCGTGCGTTGAGGTCATGAGGTTGAACCTTTCGTCGGTGCGTCACAGCACCCGCGTCGTGAGGGAGGCTTCATGCGGCGGTGCCGTGATCGGCCACCGGTTGGGCATCGCGCACGGAAACACGACCGGCAACCCGCTCGTCACGGTGCTCGGCATCGCCATCGTCGAGGTGTTCGGCATCGCGGTCCTCGCCGTACTCGCCGTACTCGCCGTACTCGCGGTCCTCGGCACCGCGCCGGCGAACGTCCAGCGCCCCCAGGAAGGTCAGTGCAGCGCGCGCCGTCGCGTCGTTCTGCCGGAAGGCGGGGCCGCCGGTGCGCGGCCGGGTGAACGCGCCCGAGCCCCGAGCCTCGGTGTGCGGCCCGAGCGCGAAGCGGCGTGGATGCGGCCGGCCGTCCCGGTCCAGGAGCCGCCCGTCACCGGCGTCCACGGCGAGCAGCCCCTCGGGGGTCACACCGGCCCCGTCGTTGTACAGCTCGCGCAGCAGGGTGTCGCGGGCGCGCTCCAGGGTGGGTTCCGGCAGCCGCGCCTCGACGAGCGCGCGGGCCTCCACCGAGGCACCGGGCACACTGGCGCCGCTCGCCCGGAAGACCCCGTCCTCGGCGGTGACGGTCGTGTCGGCGCCGAGGAAGTCGAGAAAGCCGGCCCGGGACAGCGCGAGCATCTGCCGCAGCCGGGGTCCGGGCGGCCCGGAGGCGAGATAGCTGAAGAAGCCGTGCCACCAGGACCCGATGTCGCCGAGCCGCACCAGCTGCCCGTAGACGGAGAGCAGCCCGAGAAAGACAGCCAGGTCCGGGCTGCACGAAGGGTCGTGACGTCGGGTCAGATCGTCCCGTATGTACCCTCGCAGCCCTTCCTGGAGCGCTTCGTACGACGGATGGCTAACCCCCTCCAGCGGACGGTCGAGGGCGCCGAGGTCGAGCCGGTCGGCCGGATCGGGCACGGCGGAGGCGATCAGCACCTCGCGCTCCGCCCGGTCCGCGGCTGCGTACTTCTCCTCGAAGTCCGTCCAGGCTCCGCCGGTGCGCTCCGGGTGGACGGTGAACAGCCGGTGGTAGTGCGCGAACCCCAACTCCTTCTCCACCAGCGGCCATACGTCCCGCCGGAAGTCGAAGCCGTCCGGACGGGCGAGCAGGGCGTCCACCTCGCCGGGCCCGAAGAACCTTGGCAGGGGCGGCCGTTCGCCGGTCCAGTCGTAGCCGATCTTCGAGTGGTACGGCACCCCGCGCCGCGAACCGACGTAGAGCACGGGCTCGCGCCCGGACGGCCGGTAGACCAACTCCCCCTCGCCGTCCTCCTCATAGCGCCCGCCGCGCCCCTCCGTGAGGAGCACCATCAGGTCGACGAAGGCGAGCCCGAAACCCCGCACGAGGACGGGTTCACCGGGCCGCAGCGCGGACAGGTCGCTGTCGGCGGTGAAGTCGGGCGGCAGATGAACCAGGCCGTTGGCCCGCGCGTAGGCAGCCAACTCGCTCTGCTCGTCGTCGAGTTCGGCGTCGAGGTGCCCGAGCGTAAGTACGACGAGGTCGGCGACCAGGGGCCGGGCGCGCCCCTCCAGCCACACCTGCTGGCGTCCCTCGCGCGGTCCGTCGACCCGCAGGGCGCGCCCGACATGGTGCTGGACGCGGATGCCGGGCGGCAGGGCGGCCAGCGTGTCCTCGTACACCCAGTTCAGGTAGGCGCCGAGGCGCCGGCGGTCCGAGAAGACGCGGCCGTCGATGTCCGCCCACTCGTGCAGCGTGGGGCCGGGACGCACCGGGCCCGCCATGGCCACCGTCTCGTCGGTGAACATGGTGACGTCCTGGGCCTGCGAGTTCATCCACAGCAGCGGGGACTGCTCCTCGCGCCAGATCCGGCCGCCGCCCGGCGGATAGGGGTCGACGAGATGGATGTCGAGGCCGGAGTCCCCGTACAGCTCGGGCGCGTTGGCCGCGATCCGCTCCAGGAGGCCGGTCCCCCGCGGACCGGCCCCGACGATGACGAGAGTCGGCGACAGCGCCGCGTCACGCGGCTGTTCCGGGTCTGCGGGTGGGGCCGATCCGGCCAGGGTGTCTGAGGACATGCAAAGGCTCCGCGACGCGATAGGTCGAACACGGTGATGCCTTCACACGGGTGCCGCAGGACGCGATACAGCCGTCAATGCGCACGGTACGGCCGAGCCCCTCAGCAGGGCCGTCCACCGACTGTACGGGGACGTTTCCCCTCACTGTCAAGGTTGTCCGAACTGTGAGCGGTTCATCTCACGTCGTTGACGCCACATCGAATGCCTGTTCCACTTGCCCCATGCATCCACAGCAGTGGCTGGTCAAACGCTCCCACATCGACCTCGGTCGAGTGTGGTCCTCGTCCTGTTGAGCTGACCCCCTGCGCGCCCGCTCGCCCGGGCGCCTTTTCGCGTTTCTCCCGCACATCTCACGCCTCATCCGCGCCTTCACACTCGCGCACACCCCTCCCCTCAAGCACCGCGTTTTTCTTTTCCCGGCCCCGCCCCTTCCCTTCCCTTTGCCTTTTGCCCTTGGCCTCTGTCTGCCCCCGGGAGACCGTCTCAGAAGACCACCTCAGGAACGCGCTGCCGCTCACCTGTACATCCGCTCATCCGATCGCCGCGCACGGCTCGGGCTCGCCGATCTCCCCGCCGGAGATCAAGGGCTGACCCGACGTCAGGTGTGATCCGGACGTGACTGGGCACCCGCTGACCGTGACTGAGCATCCGTCAGGAAAGCGGGCAGGACGCCCATTCACCCATACGTCCCAACGGTCACCCATACGCCACGAAGAATCATATTTCACTCTCAGTCAGCAGCCGGACACAGCAAGACCCTTGCGGCGTGGGGCCTCTCGACGAAATGGTTGTGCACCAGTACCGTCACGAAACCCCCGCGCGGCGTCTATTCACTTGGCGCGCCATCCGCATCATGGATGACCATAGGGATGCGGAATGCATGAGAGACCGCTGTGAGAGGAGGCGTCCATGGGATCGGTACGCAAGGCGAGTGCCTGGCTTGGCCTCGTCGACGACAACAACGATGACGAGCGTTACTACGACGACGACTACTCCGAGGGGACCGAGCAGCCCGGGGATGCCTGGGTCACGGACCCCCGGGTCAAGGTCGCCGGCGAGGTGGCCGAGGAGAAGGGCCGCCGGATCGGCACGGTCACCCCGGACAGCTTCCGGGACGCCCGTGCCATCGGCGAGCTCTTCCGGGACGGCGTTCCGGTCATCATGAACCTCACCGCCATGGATGCCGCCGACGCCAAGCGCGTCGTCGACTTCGCCGCAGGCCTCATCTTCGGCCTGCGCGGCTCCATCGAGCGGGTGTCCAACCGCGTGTTCCTGCTGACCCCCGCCGACACGGAGATCGTCAGCGGGGAGGCCCAGCCGCACCGCGCGGACGGTTTCTTCAACCAGAGCTGAGCAAGGCCGCTCACCGGCCCCGCCGTCCGTTGTTCAGGTCAGCGGAAGGCGTCAAGTCCGGTGAGCGCCTTGCCCAGCACCAGCTGGTGCATCTCGACGGTGCCCTCGTACGTGAGCACCGACTCGAGGTTCGTCGCGTGCCGCATCACGGGGTATTCGAGCGAGATCCCGTTGGCGCCGAGGATCGTCCGGGCCGTACGACAGATGTCGATGGCCTCTCGTACGTTGTTGAGCTTGCCGAAGCTGACCTGCTCGGGACGCAGGCGGCCGGCGTCCATGCGCCGCCCCAGATGGTGGGCGAGCAGAATCCCCTTGTGGAGCTCGACCGCCATGTCGGCGAGCTTGGCCTGGGTGAGCTGGAACCCGCCGATGGGCCGCCCGAACTGCTCGCGCGTCTTCGCGTAGTCGACAGCGGCCTCGAAACAGGAGCGGGCAGCGCCCATGGCACCCCAGACGATCCCGTAGCGGGCGTGGGAGAGACAGCTCAGGGGACCACGGAGTCCGGTGACCTCGGGCAGTACGGCGTCGGCGGGCAGCCTCACGTCGTCGAGCACCAGTTCGCTGGTGACGGAGGCGCGCAGCGACCACTTGTGCTTGATCTCGGGCGCGGAGAACCCGGGGGTGTCGGTGGGCACGACGAACCCGCGGATGCCGTCGTCGGTCTGCGCCCACACGACGGCCACGCCGGCGACGGATCCGTTGGTGATCCACATCTTCCGGCCGTTGAGCACCCAGTCGCCGCCGCTGCCGTCCCGCTTGGCGTACGTGCGCATTCCGGCGGGGTCGGAGCCGTGGTCGGGCTCGGTCAGCCCGAAGCAGCCGATGACGTCACCGGAGGCCATGTTCGGCAGCCAGTGCTGCTTCTGCTCCTCGCTGCCGAAGGCGTGGATGGCGTACATGGCGAGCGAGCCCTGCACGGAGACGAGGGAGCGGATTCCGGAGTCGGCGGCCTCCAGCTCCAGGCAGGCGAGGCCGTACTGCACGGCGGACGCGCCGGCGCAGCCGTACCCGGTGAGGGACATCCCCAGGGCGCCGATGCCGCCCAGTTCACGGGCGAGCCCTCTGATGTCCGGCAGCTCACCCTCCTCGAACCACCCGGCGACATACGGCAGCACACGGTCGGCCGCCCAGGTCCGCACGGTGTCCCTGACCGCCAGGTCCTCGGCGTCCAACTGGTCGTCGAGGCCGAGCGGGTCGGCGGGGTCGAACGGGGGGAGGTTCACGAACGCGGCCACAGGGAGCCCTCCGACAACTCGGTTAAACTAGCACCGCTAGTTACGACGCTGATCCCGACGGTACGACGGAGTGTGCCGCACGTCCAGCGAACGCCCGCCCACGCCCGCGCGGCCCTGACGACAGGTCCCCGTGGCCCGCGAGACGAACCTATCGTCGACGGCTGCCCGTGACAGCTTTCCGCACCCCGCCCACCCCTGCGGACCCGGTCGACAGGCGGTCACTGCCTTTCCCTCCCCCGCACCCCACCACCACCCGTGGCTGAGACCTGCCAAGGCAGGCGTCGCTGGTAGGGGTACGCGCGCCGACGGCGGCAGCCGGCCCCAGCGATCCACCAGCCCAAGGCAACACCCCGCCCCCGTCCAACCCACCGCATCCCGCACTCGCCACCCGCCACCCGCCGACGCTCCCGCACCCCCACGGGAAACGTCCACCCCTCAAGTGACCGTCACGGGTGGTGCGTGGGTGGGAGACCCCCGGCGTTCACACCGACACGCGGGACCCCGCGACCTCCCGGGGGCCAGGCACGGCCACCGGCTCAGCGGCGCCGCCACACTGCATCGCCCGCGGCAACCGCAACGCCATCACCGCCCCCAGCAGCAACAACCCCGCACTCACCAGCAACGTCACATGCAGCCCGTGCACAAACGCGTCCCGAGCCGCCGCCCGCAGGGCATCCCCAGGCGACCCCCCGAGCCGCCCGGCAACCTCGTACGCCTCGCCCAGCGAACGCCCCGCCGCAGCCGACGCCGACGCCGGAACCCCCGGCACCGACCCCACCCCCGGCGCGTACGCCGCGTTCATCACGCTTCCCAGGAGCGCGATCCCGATCCCCGCGCCCAGCTGGTACGACGTCTCGCCGATCGCCGCCGCCCCGCCCGCCTGCGCCGCCGGAGCCTCGCTCAGCATCGATTCGTACGCCCCGAAGAGCGTCGTCTCCAGGCCGAAGCCCAACAGCACGAACCCGGACAGCAGCAGCCCCGCGTTGTCCTCGCCGCCCATCGCCGTCAGCAGCACGACCGCCGCCGCGGTGAGACAGAACCCGGCGCACACCATCGTCCGGGGCCCGAACCTCCGCAGCAGCCGCGCCCCGGCGAGTCCGGCCGCCATCGCCGCCACCGTCAGCGGCAGCAGTCGTAGCCCCGTCTGCAACGGCGAGAGATCCAGCACCAGTTGCAAGTACTGCGCCGCGATCAGTTCGAGCCCGACCAGCGCGAGCATCGCCAGCACGATGCACCCGACGGACGTACTGAACGCGGGCCGCGCGAACATCCCCAGGTCCACCAAGGGATGCGTACGCCGCCGCTGCCTCCGTACGAAGAGCACCAGCAGCACCGCGCCCACCACCAGCGGCACGACCGTCAGGAAGTTCCCGGCCCCTTCGCCGCCGCCCAGCCGCTTCACGCCCAGCACGACGCCGAACAGCCCGCCCGCCGCCGTCAGCGCGCCGACCACGTCCCACGGGCCGTCGACCCCCTCGCCGCGCGACTCGGGCAGCAGCAGCCGGCCGATCGGCAGGCTGACCAGCATCAGGGGGATGTTGACGAGGAAGACCGAACCCCACCAGAAGTGCTCCAGCAGGAAGCCGCCGAGCAGCGGACCGACCGCCGCGCCCACCGCGGCCACCGCGCTCCAGACACCGATCGCCAGCGCCCGTTCGCGCCGTTCGGGAAAGACCTGGCGCAGGATCGAGAGCGTCGCCGGCATGATCATCGCGCCGCCGACGCCCAGCAGCGCCCGCGCCAGGATCAGTACCGGGGCGCTGTCGGCGAGGGCGGCCAGGCCGGAGGCGACGCCGAACAGCCCGTACCCGAGGAGCAGGATCCGTCTGCGGCCGACCCGGTCGCCCAGCGTGCCGAACAGGATCAGCAGCGAGGCGCAGACCAGCGGATAGATGTCGACGATCCAGAGCAGCTCTATCGCGCCGGGCCGGAGGTCCTCGCTGACGGCGGGCACCGCCACGTGCAGCACGGTCGCGTCGACCGCGACGAGCAGCAGGCTCGTACAGAGGACGAACAGGACGACCCAGCGGTTGGCACTCGCCCCGGCCGCCCGACGGCGCAGCGCAGCGGCGGCCGTGGCCGTCCCGGACATGTACGTACCTCCAAGATTCCCTCGCGTTCGACGGTCCGCGGGGTGGGGACTCCCCGGGGGACTTCGGCTTCGGCCGAGGAGGAGCGGTGACAGGTGTCCTCGGGGCCGCACGGCGAAAAGCGAGTGGTCCGACAGCGTACGCGAGTTCGTGGCGGCGAAAAGTGGCGGACCTCTCACCCGTCCGCGGGACCTGTGTGTCGTGCACCACGCACCCGGCGGGCCGCCCGCCTCCGCGCCCGTCCTCGTCCCGTACGCCGTCGATAATCGACCGGTGACAGATCCTGGCACCCGCTCGCTGCCCGCACCGCCCATGCTCCGCCGTGCCGCGCCCGCCCTCCTCGGGTACGCGGCCGTCCGCGTGCTGGGCCTGGTCGCGCTGGCCGTGTGGAGCGCGGCGCGGGACAAGAGCGCGTACACGCTGCTGACCGCCCGCTGGGATTCGCTCTGGTACACGCGGGTCGCCGAACTCGGCTACGGCTATGAGGTGCGCCTCCCCAACGGTGACGTGCACTCGAACCTCGCGTTCTTCCCCCTGCTGCCCTGGCTGGAGCGGCTGCTGGCGTCCGTCACCCCGATGTCGTACGCCGACGCGGGCTTCGTGGTCAGTGCCCTCGCGTCACTCGCCGCCGCCTGGGGCGTGTTCGCGGTCGCGGACCACGTCTACGGCCGCCGGGTCGGCGTCTGCGCCGTGCTGCTGTGGGCGGTGCTGCCGGTCGGGATCGTCCAGTCGATGGCGTACAGCGAGTCACTGTTCACGGCCCTGGCCGCCTGGTCCCTGTACGCGGTCCTCACCGGCCGCTGGCTGACGGCGGGCACCCTCGCCCTGCTGGCGGGCCTGACCCGCCCGGTGGGACTCGCGGTGGTGGCGGCGGTGTGGGTGACGGCCATCGCCTCGTTCAGTACGTCGCTCGGTACGCCGTTCAGTACGTCGTTCGGTACGCCGCTCAAGGCCTCGTTCGGTACCTCGTCCGAAGGGGACCGAAGCGCGCCCGACTCGCACGGCGCGCCCGTCTGGCGGCGCGCCCTCGGCATGCTGATCGCGCCGCTCGGCGCCGCCGGCTACGTCCTGTGGGTCGGCCACCGTACCGGCAAGGGCCCCCTGGGCTACCTGGACGTCCAGGCCGGCTGGCGCAACGGTTTCGACGGCGGCGTCGCGTTCGCCCGCTTCGTCGCCGACAAGTTCACGTCGTTCCCGTCGGCACTCGCCGGGGTCGGGCTGATCATCGGCGTGGGCCTGCTGATCCGGCTGTTCGTCAGCTGCGTACGACAGCGCCAGCCGCTGCCGCTGCTGGTGTACGCGGGTGTCGTCACCGTGCTCGCCCTGTGCGCGTCGAGCTACTTCGGCTCGAAACCACGCCTGTTGCTGCCCGCGTTCCCACTCCTGCTGCCGCTCGCCCAGGCGCTGGCCCGGCCGCGTACCACCAGGTCGGTGGTGGTGACGGGCGTGGTCGCGGTGGCCTCCGCGATCTACGGGGCGTTCTGGCTGAACGGCTCCGGTCCACCCTGAGCGACCGCCCGGCGAATTCCGGACAACCATCCGGTGAACCAATTCGAAAGAGCCATAAAACAACACCGCCGCATGATCAATGGAAATGGGGGAAGAGGAGTCGCCGAATAGGGATTCCAGGGAATTAAACATCGCCCTGAGAGCAATCCCACATCACATCGTCATTACAAAGCCGCGGATTGGGCGGAGATCCGAGCTCACTCGCTGTAACGTCGATTGGGTGCGTACCGAACGAAACCTCGCCCGTCTGGACCGGGTGTTCGCGAGGCTGGACCGTGAACCGGGACGGCCGACCCACATCGATGTGCCGAAGATGAGCCGGCACAGGATCGCGCTCCTTGTCGCGACCCTGGCCTTCTATCTCGCCACCGTGTGGGCCGTCGTGATCACCTCATGGCTGGTCCGGCTCGACTGGCAGGTCATGTTCTTCCGGCCCTACCAGCAGTGGCCGGAGATCCACGCCTTCCTCGACTACTACGTGGTGCTCGGTCAGCGCGGCCCCACCGCCGTGATGATCTCGGCCTGGCTGGGCTGGCGCGCCTGGCGTCAGCACACCCTGCGCCCGCTGCTCACGTTCGGCGCCGCGCTGCTGTTGCTCAACGTCACGGTCGGTGCCGCCAAGATCGGCATGGGCCGCCTCGGACCGCACTACGCGACCACCATCGGCTCGAACGAGATGGGCATGGGCGGGGATATATTTCCCAGCGGTCACACCGCGAACGCCGTGGTGACCTGGGGCATCCTGGCCTATCTGGCCTCGACCCCGTGGACCAGGCGCTGGCTGTCCGCGGGTTCGGCACTGATGTCGCTCGGCGTCGGCCTCACCACGGTCTATCTGGGTACACACTGGCTGAGCGATGTCATCCTCGGCTGGGTCGCGGGCCTGCTGGTCCTGCTGGCGCTGCCGTGGTGCGAGCCGCTGATCACCCGCACCGAGACCTGGATCCTGGACCTGCGCGACCGCAGGCGTGCCCGTGGTCCCAGCACCGCGCCCGTCCCGGCCCGGGTGGGCTCGCCGGCGATGTTCAAGCCGTACGCGACCGCCGAGGAAGAGGTCACGGCCCGCGAGAACACCGCTCCGGCGGCCCGTTCGTCGTCCCGGACGCCCGCGCACCCTCCGCACCTGGCCCCGGGCACGCACGCGATCCGCTCGGAGCGCAGCCCGGTCACCCCGGCCGGCAGCCGCCGCCCGCCGCACGCGGACCGCGCCCCGCGGGCCACCGGCAACCCTTCGACCCGCCCCCTGCCCGGCAACAGCTGAGCCACCGGGGGCGTGCCGGCCGGTCTCAGCCCTTCCAGCAGCGCGTCACCCTGCCGTCGGTGACCTCGAAGTTGAGCCGCCCCGACCGGTACTCCATGGTGACGATCGCCCCGGGGGGCAGTGACCGTACCGCGGACCAGCCGCGCTCCCGGGCGAGCCGCTCGGCCCCCGCCACGTCGAGGCCGACATAGGTGTCCGGACTGTCCTGGGGTTCTTCGGTCCTGGGAATCGGTGACATGCCCGCCACGGTAGGCGCCCACCGGCAGCCGGGGAAGCCCGGACCCCGGCACCACGCATCACTCGGTACGCCTCCGGTCACGCTTCTGTCACAAGATCACGCCATCCACTTCGGGCGATAATCATCACGCGCTCGGCATACACGAGAGCTGGTCACCCATACTTCCGACGGCCATTCGAACGTAATTCGCCAAGCCTTCGCGAGCCGCGATAAACCCCTTTCACGATCGCCGGAAGAGCAACTGGGAGACAGCAAATTGCGTCGGCGGCCCCCACCAGGACGCCTTACGCGCGTCTTACACACGCCATACGTGCTGATGCCACGCGCCTCGGCCGCCGACCCGACGGCAGAACGTATAAAACACTCACGTTTTCCCCACATAATCCGCGCATCACATCTTCACTACAGCGCCTCTGAGCTGCTCCGAGTTCGCGCGGATCGTTCCACCGCGCGAGACAGCCGGTCCCGGGAGGTCATGATCACGTCGACGAGTTCCGCGGGCTCCAGCACCTCGAACTCGAAGCCCATGACCATGACGTGGATGACCATCACGTCGAGGTTCGCGGCCCCGGTGCGCAGCAGACAGGCCTCTTCGCCGTCCGGCTCCAGCGTCCCGGCGGAGGGCGAGATCCGCGCCGCGGCCTCCGCGAGGGGCACCAGCAGCCGGACGACGGCGTGCGAGGCGTACGCGCGCGTGGAGACGCCTCGGGAGACATAGGCAGCGAGATCGTCCGACGGGGGCGTACGAGGAGCGAAGCGCGGTCCGTGCGGCGGCTTCGGCGTGACGCGGTCCACGCGGAACGTACGCCAGTCGGCGCGGTCGACGTCCCAGGCGACCAGATACCAGCGCCGCTCGGTGCACACCAGGCGATGCGGTTCGACGGTACGCCGGGTCACGGATCCTTCGTGTCCCCGGTACTCGAAGCGCAGCAGTTCCGTGTCCCGGCAGAGGTGGGCGAGTTCGGTGAGGACGGCCGGGTCGACGGCGGAGAGCTGTGGCCCGCGCAGCATCGGCACGGTGAAGGCGTTCAGGGCCCCCACCCGTCGGCGGAGCCGGTCGGGCAGCACCTGTTCGAGCTTGGCCAGTGCCCGTACGGAGGTCTCGCCGATGCCCTCGATGCCCTGCCCGGCGGCGGTCCGCAGCCCCACGGCCACGGCGACCGCCTCGTCGTCGTCCAGCAGCAGCGGCGGCAACTCGGCCCCGGCGCCGAGCCGGTAGCCGCCACCTGTGCCCGGACTGGCGGCCACGGGATAGCCCAGCTCGCGCAGCCGGTCCACGTCCCGGCGGACGGTACGCGGGGTCACCCCGAGGCGGTCGGCCAGGTCGGGGCCCGTCCATTCGCGGTGGGCCTGGAGCAGCGAGAGCAGTCGCAGCAGCCGTGCGGAGGTCTCCAACATGGGAGCGAGTCTGCCAGCGGTCGCGGACAGCCACTGTCCTCAACCTTCTCGACCTTCTCGGCCTTCTCAACCTCTCCAACGGTCATGGCCGGTACGCCAGCTGTGGCACATCGAAGCAGTTGTCGTTCATGTCCCCCTGGGAGACCCAGCCCCTGCCGTCCTGCCATCGAGCCACCGACAGACACGTCCGGCGCGTTCGCGGCGGTTCGGCCGACCGCTCGAACCGCACCGGAATCAGCAGACCGTCAGCGGTGTATCCCTGGCTGCGGTTCATGAAGTCGTCGACACACGCGCGCGTGACGCCCGTTCCGGCTTGCGCGCAGGCCCGGGCGGCCTCCGTGAACCACATTGCCGCCGCCCACCCCTCCAGCTGCCACTGCGAGTGCGTACCGAGTTTCTCGGTGCCGTCGCGGAAGTCCCGTACGGCCGCCTGGTCCGTGTCCTCGTAGTCGCGGCTCGCCCCGGTCGCCCACAGGGCGTTGCGGCAGCGCGGGGAGTCCTTGTAGTCCTCGGGGACGGTGGAGGTCCAGTTCTGTACGTTCGTCACCTTGGCGGTGATCTCGGCGCCCACGTCGTCCAGCGCCTCGCACAGTCGCGCGTTGCCGTGCGTGTCGAGGGCGTCGAAGACGAGGTCGGCGCCCTGTTCCTTCAGGTCGGCCGCCGCCGCGCGGAAGTTGGGCAGCGCGAAGTCGACCTCCTCGGCGACCACGTCGTAGCCCTCCGCCTTCAGCCCCCGGACGACCAGCCGGGCGTACGCGGCCGAGGCGGCCTGGTTGTACGAGACGACGGCGGCCGTGCGGGCACCGTGCACGCGCGCGAAGTAGCGGTAGACCTCCGTGCCGCCGTACAGCAGCCCACCCCAGCCCGGGGTGCCGTCGCGGGGCGCGAGGCTGCCGTAGATGCCGTACAGGTGGGGGTAGGTGTCGTAGGCCGCGCCGATGGGCTGGCCGCCGATGTCGGGCACGCGCGCGTGGGAGACGCGGGAGGCGCCCGCGTAGTCGAGGGCGGTGGTGGCGACCAGGGCGACGACCTTGTTCCCGTCGTTCCCGTCGTTCCCGTCGATCAGCCGGTGCACGCACTCGTTGTTGCCGACGCCGCTGCCGCCGTCGTCGCACAGCCGGACCTCGACCGGGCGGCCGTCGATGCCCCCGCGCGCGTTGAGACGGTCGAACCAGGCCTTGGCGCCGTCGCGGGGGCCGGTGAAGGCGGCGGCGCCGACCGGGCTGGTGGCGCTGGTGATGATGCCGACACGCAGGGGCGTCGTACCGGCCGCCGGTGTCGTCGACCTACCGCGGTGCTCGAAGTCGCTCTCCGGGAGACGGCTGCCGCAGGCCGCGCTCAGCAGGAGCAGCAGTCCCAGGGCGGCCGACTCAGCAGCCCGGAGCCGCCGTCGCATCGCCGCTCAGCCCGACCAGCGCGCAGAGCGTGTTCAGGGAGACCTTCCAGGTGCCGCCCTGTTCGACGGCGGTGCCGGACGCGTTGGGCAGGGCCGTAGCACCGTCGAGGAGGAGCGCGTAGTTCACGTTCGCGGCGGTCGGCGAGGTGAACTTGACGTCGTCGACCTTCGCCTCGACCTGTCCGCCCCGCTGGTCGCCACTGAACGCCTGGAGCAGCAGTCCCAGTTTGTCGCCGTTCTCCAGGACGGCCTTCTTGTCGTCGAGGGAGACGGCCGGGTCGAAGAACTTCACCCAGTTCCGCCGGATCTCCTTCTCGGCGGCGACGGGGTCGGCCGGACTGTCGCCACCCGGCTCCGCGGATGTCTCCGTCGGTTCCTTCGTCTCCGTCGTCTGCGTCGGCTCCGTGGACGCGGAAGGGGTGGATGTCGTCGCGCCACCGCCGTCGTCGCTGCACGCCGCGAGGGCGGGGCCGAGGAGGAACAACAGAGCGGCCGTCATCGCCGTACCCCGCCGTGCGTTCCCCCGCCTGAGGTCGCTCCCGAGAACCATCTGGCTCACCACCGGGTGTCGGTCCGGGCCATGGGTGCCCGGAGCTTTCAGGGTCGACCGACAGCGGGCATAGTGCAAGCCATTGGCCGGCTCGGACGGACACAGCCAGGACACACGACGTGTGGGAGCCAAGGATGCCAAGGACGGCAAGCACGCCCAGGACGCCCAGGACGCCCAGGACGAGGACAGCTCGATCGGCTCGGCTGCGGACCGCGCATCCCGTCCTCTGGACGGGCTGGGCCGCGCTGGCGGCGGGCGCGGTGCTGTGCGTGCTCGGCTGGTACGGCGTCTCGGGCGAGCGGTTCGCCGAGCGGCAGCTGCCCTACCTCGCGTCCTGCACGGTCCCCGGCGCGGCGCTGATCGTCGCGGGCGCCGTCCTTCTCACCCACGGCCGTGAAGCGCTCGCAGCAGCCCGCGTGGAGGAGCTGTACGGCCTCCTGGTGGCCGCCGAGCCCACCGAGGCCGCCGGAGAGCCCGTCACCGCTCCCGTGGCCGTCAGCGGCCGTCTGCTGATGATCCCGGGCGGCACTCTCTGGCACCGCGCGGACTGCCCGCTGGTCGCCGGGAAGCCGGAGGCGGTACCGGTGGACGGCAAGCTCCTGGCGACCGGCGAACTGGCCCCCTGCCCGATCTGCGAGCCGGACTCGGCGGACGACTGACCGATGACCTCCCTGACGTACGACCTCACCCTCGCGGGTCTCTCGGTCGGCAGCGCGGCGGCGCTCACCGGGATCGGTCTGATCGTCACCTACCGCGCGACCGGCGTGCTGAACCTCGCGCACGGCGCGATCGCGATGGTGTGCGCGTACGCGCTGCGGCAGTGCACGGTCGAGTGGGGCTGGCCGCTGTGGCTGGGCGCGCTGGTGACGCTGCTCGTGCTTGCCCCGGCCATCGGCATCGCCCTGGAGCGGTTCGTGTTCCGGCCGCTCGCGGTCCTGGGCGGCGAGCCGGCGCGGACCCTGGTCGCGTCGATCGGCGTGTTCGTACTGCTGGTGGGCGGGGCCGCGCTGGTGTGGGGGCCGGGGGCACGCGCGGACGCGCCGGAGCTGGTGTCGGCGGATCCGTGGGGGCAGCTCGCGGTGGCGCTGGTGCTGGCGGCTGCCGTGGGCGCGGTCACACGGTGGATGCGGTTCGGGCGGGAGCTGCGCGCGGTGGTCGACGACCGGCGGTTGGCGGTGCTGAACGGCATCGACGCGGACCGGGTGGCCGCGGCGGGCTGGGCGTTCGGCTCGTTCACCGCGGGCCTGACCGGCGTACTACTGGCCCCGTACGTCCGGCTGGACCCGTACGGCATGCCGCTGCTGGTGATGGAGGTGGTCGCCGTCGCCGTGGCGGCCCGGATGCGCAGCCTCCCGGTGGCGGTACTGGTCGCCCTGGGGCTCGGAGTCGCCCAGAGCCAGCTGACCCGGCTGCACCCGGCGGGCTGGGCACAGCCGTTGCTCCAGGCCGTCGGCAGCAACCTCTTCGTGGTCGCGCTGCTCGTCGCGGCCCTGGTGCTGCCCCGGATCGGCACGCGCGACGCGCTGCCACGCACCGTGACGGCCCGCGTGCCGACCCCGCCGGGCGCGTGGATCGTGGCGGGGGTGCTGTTCCTGCTCCCGCTGGGCTTCGCGGGCCCTGACCTGCATACGGCGGTCCAGGTGCCGGCGCTTGGCGTGGTGCTGCTGTCCTTGGTGGTGGTGACCGGCCGGGGCGGCCAGATCTCGCTGGGCCAGGCGGCGTACGCGGGTCTGGGCGCCCTGTTCACCGCCCTGCTGGCCGCGGGACGCTTCCCGGGCCTGCCCCGCCGCCTGCCGGAACTGGCCGCGCTGGCGTTGGCGGTGCTCCTGGTGGCTCCCCTGGGCCTGCTGACGGGCTGGCCGGCGATCCGGCGCCACGGTCTGGCACTGGCGCTGGCCACGTTCGCGGTGGGCGTCGGGGTGAGCCGCTTCGTCCTCGCGCAGCCGTACGCCATCGCGGGCCTGACCGTGAACCGTCCGGCGGGCTTCGAGGGCGACCGCGCCTACTACGTCCTGGAACTGGCTCTGCTCGCAGGCGCGCTGCTGGCGACACGGTTCCTGCGCACGGGCCGCACGGGCCGGGCCCTGGCCGCGATGCGGGACCACGAGCCGGGCGCGTCGGCGGCGGGAGTGCGGGTCCCGTCCCTGAAACTGCTGGCCTTCGTCACGGGCGCCGCCCTGGCCGCCCTCGGCGGCGCCCTGCTCACCATGGGCCTGCGCGCCTTCGACCCCGGCGCGTTCGACCCCGTACGCGGGCTGCTGTGGTTCGCCGCGGTCGTGGTCCTGGGCGCCGACAGCACCCTGGGCGCGCTGGCCGCCGCGGCACTGCTGGTGGGGCTGGACGCGGGGGCACGGGGTGGGATGGCGGCGGCCCTGATCGGCGTTCTGGCGGCTCTGGTGGGCCGCTTCCCGGGCGGCCCGTACGAGGCCCTGCGGGCGGCGACGGAACGCCTGCGAGCGGGGCGGATGGCGCGGCTGACACCCCTGGGAGTCGCTGTACGGGGGCGGCTGTGGAGCGAGGACGCACGACCGGTCCCAAAGCCGCCGCCTCCCCCACCACTGCGCCGGACCGCCCCTCCCAGGGGCTCGCCCTCCCCTGCCCCGCTCCTGCGCGCGCGGGGCCTTCACGTCCGTTACAGCGGTTTCACGGCGCTCGACGGGGTGGATCTCGACGTCCGGCCGGGGCGGGTCACCGCGGTCGTCGGGCCCAACGGGGCAGGCAAGAGCACCCTGTTCCACTGTCTCGCCGGAACCGTGCGTCCCGCGCGCGGGGAGGTGCATTTCGGAGCGCGGGACATCACACGGCTCGCCGCCCATGCCCGTACCCGGCTCGGTGTCGCGCGGACCTTCCAGCAGCTGGCCGTCTTCCCGTCGCTGACCGTCGCCGAGAACGTCCGCGTGGGCGCCGAACAGGGCTGTGTATCCGATGTATCCGATCCGTCGGCGGTGGAACGGGCGTTGCGGCTCTTCGGGCTCGACGGAGCGGTACGGGCGCTGCCCGCGGCCGGCCTGCCGACGGGCACCCTGCGCCGCGTCGAACTGGCCCGCGCACTCGCCGGCAGCCCGCGCGTCCTGCTCCTCGACGAACCCGCCGCCGGACTCGACACCGCGGAAGTCGGCGCGTTGGCCCGGGTGTTGCGCGCCCTCGCCGCCGACGGCACCGCCCTGCTGGTCGTCGAGCACGACCTCGACCTGGTCGCCGACCTGGCCGACGAGGTGCACGTCCTCACGGCGGGCCGGATCGTCGCGTCCGGACCGCCCGGCGAGATCCTCGCCGCCCTGGAAGCGACGGTGGGCCGATGACCCTCTCCCTGCGGCACGCGCGCGTGCGGTACGGCCCGCTGGAGGCCCTGCACGGCGTCTCCCTCGACGCCCCCGGTCCGGGCATCACCGTCCTGCTGGGCCGCAACGGCTCCGGCCGTACGACCGTCCTGCGCGCCCTCGCCGGAGCGGTACCGCTGTCCGGGGGCGCTGTGGTGTGGGACGGGGCCGACGTGACCCGTATGCCGGCGTACGAGCGGGCCCGGCGTGGTCTGCGCCTGGTGCCGGAAAGACAGGCCGTGTTCGGGTCGCTGACCGTCCGGGAGAACCTGGAACTGGGGCCGGGCGATCCCGTCCCCGCGCTCGACGCCTATCCGCAGCTGGGGCCCCTGCTGTCGCGCCGCGCGGGCACCCTCTCCGGCGGTGAGCAGCGCATGCTCGCGCTCTCCCGCGTCATGTCGGCACGTGCACGCGTGGTGCTCGTCGACGAACCCGCGCAGGGCATGTCACCGGCGGTCGCGGCGCGCACGTACGAACTGCTGAGCGCGCTGGACGCCTGCGTGATCGTCGCCGAGCAGCGGTTGCCGCCCGTCCTGCACGGCCGCCGGGCCCTCGTGTACGAACTCCGGCGTGGCACCGTCGTGTTCAGCGGGGAGGCCGCCGAACTGGCCGGCCCCTCCGGATGACCGGCGGCAGGACCGCCGCGTGGGACGCCGGTGCCCCACCCGGTCCGAGGAGCGGGTGGGGCACCGTGCCCGAAGCAGGGGGAGCGGCTCAGAAGTCGAGCCTCTGTCCAGGCACGATCAGGTCGGGACTGTCGCCGATGACAGCCTTGTTGGCGGCGTAGAGGTGCTGCCAGGTGGTCGTGTACCGGGCGGCGATGCCGCTCAGGGTGTCGCCCGCGCGGACGGTGTAGTCGCCGCGGGACGAGCTGCGACCGACGTGGGCCGTCGAACGCTCCGGTGCCTTCGACGGAGCCTCGGACGCGGCGGAACCACCGGAACCGCTCGCCTTCCCGGTCGACTGCCCGTTGGACGGCTTGACCGACTTCTTCGTCGGCTTGGTGGACTTGGTGGTGGCCGAACCGGAGCCCGAGTCGGAGCCCGAGACCGCGGGAGCGCTCCCGCCGGCGCCGGCGCGCGCCGAACAGGTCGGCCAGGCACCCCAGCCCTGGGAGCCCTGGACCTTGGTGGCGACGGCGATCTGCTGGGACCTGCTTGCCCCGTCGGCGGTGGCCGCGTAGGCCGTGCCGCCGTAGGCGCGCCAGGTGCCGGCGGAGAACTGGAGTCCTCCGTAGTAGCCGTTGCCGGTGTTGATGTGCCAGTTTCCGCCGCTCTCGCACTGGGCGATGCGGTCCCACACCCCGCTGTCCGCTGCCGCGGCGTTGCCGGTCGCGGCCAGCAGGCCGAGCGGAGCGAGCAGTGCCGCTCCGGCGAGGACCGCCGTCTTGCGCGTCCTGCGGGTGTAACTATCGGCACATTCGGACATGTAGATCCCTCTCCACAGACCCGGGCTCCCCCTGACCGGGGCGCGTCGGCCGCGCAGTGAACGCGGTCGGCACGCCTCCGCCCCGTCCGTCGGCGGTGGTGCTGCGCGGTGTCTGGTTCTGCGCTGCCGACGGACGTACCCAAGCGGTGCTAGGTGCACTCGGCGGAGGAATCTATGGACCCTGACGGGGTGATATCAACCAACTCCCTGTTGTCCCAGGCCAGTTCATAGTTACCGTGGGTATCGGCGAATTCCGGCCACCCACTTAATTCGCGCATTTCCTGATTTATCAACCAGCTACTCGGACAAACTGTGAGTCAGTTCACCAAACCAACTTCCGTAACCTGCCCGTTACTTGACATGGAGTGCCCGATTCCGCACCCAACGTGACCGTGCGCGCAGGTTGGTTCGATTACGTTCGCCGTGCAGCGTGACCCCTGACACAGATCGCCGTTGTCCTCTTCATGAGCCCGGACTGTCCGGGCTCACCGGCCGGGGGCGACCCGGCCTCGCCACGCACCGCATCCCGAGGGAGCCACCCGTGCCGCGCATGCTCGATGTCAGCGACGAGGTCCGCGCCGAGATCGGCGACGAAGAAGCCGACCGCCTGCTCGCCGGCGACAACGCCCCGGGCAGTTACGACTGCACGTCCTGCCGCACGCCGGGCGACTCCGCCCAGGAGCGCACCAGCACCGTCCTCTTCATCGGGGACGAGACCGCCGTCCTCGCCTTCGCCCACGCGGGCTGCCTGCCGTCGCAGGTCGTCCAGGTCACCGAGGAGCAGCTCCAGGGCGCGGTCCGCTCCATCAACGCCGACGAGGAGGCCCCGATGGCCGCACCCGAGCAGGCCGTACTGGGCGTCACCAGCGGACTGATCCTGATCGAGGGCGAGTTGCACCCCGCCCTGGTCGTCGAACCGACCGCCCCGATCGTCCGCCCCGGCGCGACCGGCGCCGGCGACGACTTCCTGCCGCTCCTCATCGAGCAGGGCTTCATGCCGCTGACCGAGCTCACGGAGGTGCCGCCCGTGCTGCACGGCTGGTCGGTGCTGCTCGCGGCGGGCCAGCTGCACGCCGTACTCCAGCCGGGCCCGAACGGCGGCTCCGCGGTGGCCTGGTGGCAGGCACACCAGCCCCTCCAGGTCACCGAGAGCTGGCGCGCCGCCGCCAACAAGCACCAGCAGGTGCTGATGTTCGCGGCGCCGGTCGGCTCCATCGGCCGCCAGCCCCGCGAGGACCTGCTGCGGGACGCGCTGGACAAGGCGGCGGGCATCGGCAAGCTGGTCGCCAGCGCTCTGCCTCTGGCGGGGACGTGAGCGCTGTAGACCGGGAGTGGTTCGGCACGGTGGCGACTTCCGGTTGAGTGTGGCTGGTCGCGCAGTTCCCCGCGCCCCTTCGGGGGCGCTTCGCGCGCCCCGCATTGTCCGGGCGTCGGCCGCATCCGATGCGCGGTGGGGTCGTTTGGACGTACGTGCACACCTATGACGTCCCCCGCCGCCAGTCCTATCAGCCGATCCCGTCCGCGCGGTCGACCCAGGACTATCCCAGTGGCCCATCGGCCACGCCGATCTACGACTCGCTCTACGCCGAGTACGGCAAGTCCTTCCGCTCGCTGCCGGGCGACCGCAGCGGCGAGGACGAGCTGGACTTCTCGGCCTTCGGGGCCAGCCCGAACGGCCTCACCCCGTACGGCGGCTCGTACGGCTCGGGCACGGGCTCGTACAGCGCCTACAGCGCGGGGGCGCTCAGCGCGCGCAACGGCGGTCAGGGCAGCCAGGGCGGCGGGCAGCAGTCCGTGTGGCAGCGGGTCGGTCAACTCGACGCGCAGCAGGGGCAGACGGCGACCCCGACCGCCGTATGGCCGACGGGCGGACGCCAGCAGCACTACACCGGGATGACACACATCCCGGCAGCCCTCCCACCGGGCCCCCGCCGGGGCGTGTGACCACGGCACCTGCACGTGACTGAGGGCGGCTCCCATCCGGGGCCGCCCTCAGTCACGTACGAGACGTACGACTGCTGCTTCTGCTACTTCTTCCTGCCGCGCTTCTCGCGCACCCGCACCGAGATGTGGATCGGCGTGCCCTCGAAGCTGAACTCCTCGCGCAGGCGGCGCTCGATGAACCGGCGGTAGCCCGCCTCGATGAAGCCGGAGGCGAAGAGCACGAACCGCGGCGGCATGGTGCCCGCCTGGGTGCCGAACAGGATGCGCGGCTGCTTGCCGCCCCGGACCGGGTGCGGGTGGGCGGCGACCAGTTCGCCGAGGAAGGCGTTCAACCGGCCCGTCGGGACCCGGGTCTCCCAGCCCGCGAGGGCGGCCTCGATCGCCGGGACCAGCTTCTCCATGTGCCGGCCGGTGCGCGCCGAGACGTTGACGCGGGGCGCCCACGCGACCTGGGCGAGCTCGGTCTCGATCTCCCGCTCCAGGTAGTAGCGGCGCTCCTCGTCGAGCGTGTCCCACTTGTTGAACGCGAGGACGATCGCTCGGCCCGCGTCGACGGCCATGGTGACGATCCGCTGGTCCTGGATGGAGATGTTCTCGGAGCCGTCGATCAGGATGACCGCGACCTCGGCCTTCTCCACGGCGGCGGCCGTGCGCAGCGAGGCGTAGTAGTCGGCGCCCTGCTGGAGGTGGACGCGCTTGCGGATGCCCGCCGTGTCGATGAACTTCCAGGTGACGCCGCCGAGTTCGATGAGCTCGTCGACCGGGTCACGGGTGGTGCCCGCGACCTCGTTGACGACGACGCGCTCCTGGCCCGCCACCTTGTTCAGCAGCGAGGACTTGCCGACGTTCGGGCGCCCGATGAGGGCGATACGGCGCGGGCCGCCGACCCCGACGCCGAAGGTCTGCGCGGGCGCCTCGGGCAGCGCCTCCAGGACGGCGTCCAGCATGTCGCCGGTGCCGCGGCCGTGGAGCGAGGAGACGGGGTGCGGCTCGCCGAGTCCGAGGGCCCACAGGGACGTGGCGTCGGCCTCGCCGCTCAGCCCGTCGACCTTGTTGGCGCACAGGACGACGGGCTTGCCGGCCTTGCGCAGCAGCCGGACGACCGCCTCGTCGGTGTCGGTCGCGCCGACCTTGGCGTCGACGACGAAGACGACCGCGTCGGCCGCCTCGATCGCGTACTCGGCCTGCGCGGCCACGGAGGCGTCGATACCGAGGACGTCCTGCTCCCAGCCGCCGGTGTCGACGATCTTGAAGCGCCGTCCGGCCCATTCGGCCTCGTAGGTGACGCGGTCGCGGGTGACGCCGGGCTTGTCCTCGACGACGGCCTCGCGGCGCCCGATGATGCGGTTGACGAGCGTCGACTTGCCGACGTTCGGCCGCCCCACGACCGCCAGGACGGGCAGCGGCCCGTGCCCCGCCTCGTCGAGTGCGCCCTCGATCTCCTCGGCGTCGAAGCCCTCCACCGCGGCGAGCTCCATGAACTCCGCGTACTCGGCATCGCCAAGCTCTCCGTGCTCGTACTCTCCCGAGCTCTCGGAGGGAATGTGGTCGTTCATGAAGTCCGTACCTCGTTCATCGTGGTGATCGGTGGAACCACCCCGTATCGGGTGATCCACTACTGAAACCGCTCAAGTACTCAAGTGTCGCTCAGCGCTCAGCGGGGCGCCCGGCGTTTTCCTGCCGGCCGGTGAGCCGTCTGGCGTTCTCCAGGTGCGCGGTGAGCTGCTTCTGAATGCGTACGGTCGCCTCGTCCAGCGCCGCACGCGTACGCCGCCCCGTGCCGTCCCCCGCCTCGAACGGGTCACCGAAGACCACGTCGACGCGGCTGCGCAGCGGAGGCAGCCCCTTTATCAACCGTCCGCGCCGGTCGGTACTTCCCAGGACGGCCACCGGAACCACCTTCGCACCGCTGCGAACGGCGAAGTAGGCGAGCCCAGAACGCAGCGAGGCGAAGTCGCCGTCGCCGCGGCTGCCCTCGGGGAAGATCCCGAGGACCCCGCCCCTGGCCAGCACACCCAGGGCCTGGGTGATCGCCTTGCGGTCGGCGGTCGAGCGGTCCACCTCCAGCTGTCCGGTGGCGCGCATGAAGGTGGCGAGCGGGCCGATCCACGCCTCCTTCTTGACCAGGAAGTGCGATCCCCGGGGCGCGACGCCGATGACCATCGGGCCGTCGATGTTGTGCGAGTGGTTGACGGCGAGGATCACCGGACCGGTCGCCGGGACCTTCCAGGCGCCCAGGACGCGCGGCTTCCACAGCCCGTACATCAGGCCGACGCCGATGCGCCGCCCGACCTCGGCACTTCGCAGCGACGGAACGTTCGACGGGTCGCTCACTTCGCGTCCCGCTTCTCCTCGACGAGGGTGACGACGCACTCGATGACCTGCTGCAGGGTCAGCTCGGAGGTGTCGACCTCCACCGCGTCGTCCGCCTTGGCGAGCGGCGAGGTCTTACGGCTGGAGTCGGCCGCGTCCCTCTTCAGCAGCGCCTCACGGGTGGCGTTGACGTCGGCCCCCTTCAGCTCACCGCTGCGGCGGGCGGCACGCGCCTCCGGGGAGGCGGTGAGGAAGATCTTCAGGTCGGCGTCGGGCAGCACGGTCGCCCCGATGTCCCGTCCCTCGACGACGATCCCCTTCTCGGCGGACGCGGCGATGGAACGCTGCAACTCGGTGATCTGGGCACGCACCTCCGGAACGGCGCTCACCGCGCTGACCTTGGAGGTGACCTCCTGGGTGCGGATCGGGCCGCCGACGTCGGTGCCGTCCACGGTGATCGTCGGGTTCCCCGGGTCCGTACCGGAGACGATCTCGGCCTTGCCGACCACGTCGGCGATCGCGGAAGGGTCCGTGATGTCGATCCCGTTGGTCACCATCCACCAGGTGATCGCCCGGTACTGGGCCCCGGTGTCCAGGTAGCTCAGCCCGAGCTGCGCGGCAACGGCCTTCGACGTGCTCGACTTGCCTGTGCCGGAGGGCCCGTCAATGGCGACAATCACTGCGGCGCGATCCACTGTGGAGGCACCTTCCTGGTCCGGGGTGGTGGGGTGGGGCCGGTTGGTGCCCCGGACAAGGTTACTGGGTGCGAGTCACTCGTCCGGCCGCACACGTACTCAGCCCGTCCGGCGTTTGAGGACGAGGCCCCTTCAGGGCCGAAGCGGGGGTCTGGGGGCGCAGTCCCCAGCAAGGCCGGCACCAACACCGCTCACTACTGCCGGATCGCCCACCCTCGCTCCCGCAGCGAAGCCGAAAGCACAGGCGCGGCCTTCGGCTCCACCATCAACTGCACAAGCCCCGCCTGCTGCCCCGTGGCGTGCTCGATACGCACATCCTCGATATTGACCCCCGCCCGCCCCGCGTCGGCGAAGATCCGGGCCAGCTGCCCGGGCTGGTCGTCGATGAGAACGGCCACGACCTCGTACACCAGCGGAGCGGACCCGTGCTTGCCGGGCACCCGGACCTGCCCGGCGTTCCCGCGCCGCAGGACGTCCTCGACCCCGGAGATTCCCTCGCGGCGCTTCGCCTCGTCTGAGGACTGGAGGGACCGCAGCGCCTGGACCGTCTCACCCAGGTCGGCGGCGACGTCCGTGAGGAGATCGGCGACCGGACCGGGGTTGGCGGAGAGGATGTCGATCCACATGCCGGGATCGGAGGCTGCGATCCGGGTCACGTCCCGGATGCCCTGCCCACACAGCCGTACGGCCGCCTCCTCCGCGTTCTCCAGCCGCGCGGCGACCATGCTGGAGACCAGGTGGGGCATGTGGGAGACGAGGGCCACGGCACGGTCGTGGGCATCCGCGTCCATGACGACGGGAACCGCACGGCAGTGCGAGACCAGTTCGAGGGCGAGGTTCAGGACCTCGGTGTCGGTGTCGCGGGTCGGCGTCAGCACCCAGGGCCGGCCCTCGAAGAGGTCGCCGGTCGCGGCCAGCGGACCGGACTTCTCGCGGCCGGACATGGGGTGCGAGCCGATGTACGACGCCAGGTCGAGGCCCAGCGCCTCCAACTCGCGGCGCGGGCCACCCTTGACGCTGGCCACGTCGAGGTAGCCCCGTGCGACACCCCGGCGCATCGCGTCGGCGAGGGCGCCGGCCACGTGTGCGGGCGGCGCGGCGATGATCGCGAGGTCGACCGGCCCCTGAGGCGCCTCGTCCGTACCGGCGCCCAGCGCGGACGCCGTACGGGCCTGCTCGGGGTCGTGGTCGGCGAGGTGGACGACGACGCCGCGCGAGACGAGGGCGAGCGCGGCGGACGTACCGATGAGGCCCGTGCCGATGACGAGTGCGGTTCTCACTGGGCGATGTCCTTGCGCAGGGCCCCCGCGGCACCGAGATAGACGTGCGCGACGTCGGCGCGGGGCAGGTCCGACTCGATGTGCGCGAGGATCCGGACCACCCGTGGCATCGCGCCCTCGATGTCCAGCTCCTGGGCACAGATCAGCGGTACGTCGACGATGCCGAGCTTGCGGGCCGCGGCGGCCGGGAAGTCGCTGTGCAGGTCGGGGGTGGCCGTGAACCAGACGCTGATCAGGTCGTCCGCGGTGAGGCTGTTGCGCTCCAGGACCGCGGTGAGCAGCTCGCTGACCCGCTCGTCCATGTGCCCGGCCTCGTCCCGGTCCAGTTGGACGGCGCCCCGGACCGCTCGTACCGCCACGGTGATGCTCCTCGCTGATGTGCGTATGCGGAGCTGATCCATGTGTTCGGATCCACGGATCGGCTCCTGGTCCATCCAGCCTAGTCAGCCGGTGCGGAAGGGACGCGCGGCGCCCGCACGCTGAGACGCGTCGCGCGGCTCGCACCGGGCTCTGCCAATGTCACCCGATTCGCCCCAATCCGCGAGTTGGAGTGCGAACACGCCCGTGCGCTCTGGACGCGGGGGCGCGGGTCCGCTCTGATAGCAGGAAACTCGCCTCGGGGGAGGCCCGATGAAACGCACCGGACCGCTTTTCACACTGCTCGCGGGACTGTTGTTGGCCCTGTTCATGCTGTCGCTCAATGCGACGACCGGGACGAAACCGGCGGCCACGTCCCAGGCCGACTCACCCGCCGACAAGGTGTCGCCGGCGCCCTCCGCCACGAAGGCGTCTCCATCGCCTTCCCCACCCGCGACCCCGTCCCCGTCGCCCACCAGGACTCCCGCGCCGAACTCCGACTACGCGGGCCGTACGGACGACGACTCGTCCGCGGTGTCGGTCTCGCTGCGCGACGGCAGGGCGATCGCGTACTTCTGCGACGGGCGTGACAAGGAGTCGTGGCTGAAGGGCGATGTCGGGGCCGACGGTTCCATGAAGCTCACCGGCGACGGCGGCTCCGTACTGAACGGCACCCTCAAGGGCAAGAGCATCCGCGGCACGGTCGACATCGAGGGCGGGCACTACGCCTTCACCGCGGACAAGGCGGTCAAGCCGTCCGGGCTCTACCGGGCGACCGCGACCGTACGGAACGCCAAGGTCGACGGCGGCTGGATCGTGCTGTCGACCGGGGAGCAGGTCGGCATCCTCACGCGCGACGGCAAGCCCTCCCCCGCGCCCCGGATCGACCCGGAGACCGGCGCGGTCACGATCGACGGCCAGCGGCTGACGGCCCGCCCGGTCACCCCCTGACACCCCACTCCTTACTCCTTGCAGGGAGCCGAAAATGACCGTGGACCCGAACGCCGCCACCCAGAGTTTCCCTCCGCGTCCGCCGGCCCCCAGCGGCCCGAGCGCCGCCCGCTACCTCGTCCCGGCGCTCGTCGCCGCCGCCGTCGCGGTGGGCCTGGGGGTGTACGGCAAGGTCCACGACCCGGAGGGCACCGCCTTCAACCTGGCCGGGTTCAGCAGCACGAGCGCGGTGAAGTCCTGGCTCGCGACGACGGCGTTCGGCTTCGCGCTCGTCCAGGTCGTGTCGGCGCTGATGGTGTACGGGAAACTGCCGGGCCCGAGCTGGTCGGCGACCCTGCACCGCTGGTCGGGGCGGATCGCGTTCCTGGTGGCGGTTCCGGTGGCGGTGCACTGTCTGTACGCGTTCGGATATCAAACATACGATTCACGTGTGATGTGGCACTCCCTCCTGGGTTGCTTCTTCTTCGGTGTTTTCAGTGCGAAGATGCTGCTGCTTCGCTGGGACCGGCTGCCCGGCTGGCTGCTGCCGGTCGTCGGCGGACTGGTCTTCACCGCCCTGACGATCCTCTGGCTCACCTCCGCCCTCTGGTTCTTCCGCAACTTCGGAGTGACGACATGACGCAAGGCCCGACGCGACGCACGGTCATCCTCGCGACGGGCGCGGCGGCGCTCACAGCGGGATGCAGCGAGTACGGCGGCGAATCCGCGTCCTCGTCCGACTCCGCCGGCTCCCCCGGACAGGAGCTGGCCACGACGGCCGACATCCCGGTCGGCGGCGGGAAGATCTTCAAGGACGAGCAGGTCGTGGTGACGCAGCCCAAGGAGGGCGAGTTCAAGGCCTTCACGTCGATCTGCACGCACCAGCAGTGCCCCGTGGCCAACGTCACGGGCGGCACCATCAACTGCACCTGCCACGGCAGCAAGTTCAACATCACGGACGGTTCGGTGGCCAACCCCCCGGCGACACAGCCGCTGGCCGCGAAGAAGATCACGGTGGCGGGAAATTCGATCCGCCTGGCGTGAGGTTCCCACGTACGCTCCCGGAATGCGCCCGCATTCCGACCCCGAAGGCCCCGAGAGCCGCGAGGGCTCCGACGGCTCCGAAAGCCCCGAGACCCTGGTACGCGACCACACGGTCTACGCCTGTGTGATGGGTTCGCGCGCCTTCGGCCTGGCGACGGACGGCAGCGACACGGACCGGCGCGGGGTGTTCCTCGCGCCCACTCCCCTGTTCTGGAGGTTCCAGAAGCCGCCCACGCATGTGGAGGGCCCGGCGGAGGAGCAGTTCAGCTGGGAGCTGGAACGCTTCTGCGCACTGGCTCTGCGGGCCAACCCGAACATCCTGGAGTGCCTCCACTCCCCCCTCGTGGAGTACGCCGACGACACGGGCCACGAACTCCTCGCCCTGCGCGGGGCGTTCCTCTCCCGCCGGACGCACGAGACGTTCGCACGCTACGCACTGGGCCAGCACAAGAAGCTGGAGGCGGACGTCCGCGTCCACGGCGCCCCGCGCTGGAAGCACGCGATGCACATGCTGCGCCTCCTGACGAGCTGCCGCGATCTGCTGCGCACGGGCACTCTGACGATCGACGTCGGTGACGAACGCGGCCCGCTGCTGGCGGTGAAGCGGGGCGAGGTGCCGTGGCCGGAGGTCGAGTCCCGGATGAACCGCCTCGCGGCGGAGGCCGAGACCGCGTCCCACCGCAGCCCGCTCCCCGAGGAACCGGACCACCGGCGCGTCGAGGACTTCCTCGTCCGCACCCGGCGCGCCTCAGCCTGCCAGCCGGACCCGTACGACGAAGTCGTGCAGGGCGTCGTGGGCGGCGGGGGCGTCCGGCAGCGTTGAGGCGGCCTGCGCCTCGTCCAGCACCCGGTGCAGTCCCTCCACATCGCCCGCCACGCGCGCGTGGTCGACGCCGGCCGGCCCGTGCTCCCGCTCCGCCTTGGCCGCGACCAGCTCCGGCAGATACGCGGGGGCCTCGCCGATCTCCTCGACGAGGGTGGGCAGATGAGCCTGCACCTCACCGGCGCGCATCAGCTGAATGCCGGTGAGCAGCGCACGGAACGTGTAGAGCAGCGGCTTGAGTTCACCGCTCTTCTCGAAGAACCGCCACTGTGTGACCGCGAAGCCCCGGTAGTGGTGGGCATGGTGACCGGTGAGAACTCCGGGGGCGAGCGCGGCGAGCTCCCGGTGCGCGTCGGACGTGTGCACCACCAGCGGGGACAGCAACTGCTCCAGCACATAGCCGTTGCGGCGCAGCATCAGCCGTACGAACTTGCGCAGGTCGTGGGTGACGAGGTCCAGCTCGACGCCGTCCCGCACCCACATCCGCGACCGGGTCTCCGCCGGCTCCCGGAGCCCGACCAGGTCGGCGGTCGGCAGCAGATGGACACCCCGGAGGTCCACGTCCGAGTCGCGGGACGGGAAGCCGTAGAGGTGGGCGCCCGAGACGGTGGCGAAGAGCACGGGGTCGGGCTGCTCGGCGACCACCGACGTCAGGTCGAGATCCGGGAGGTCGGCCAGGCCCAGCGCGTCGTTCATCCGTCAAGCGTCCCAGAGCGCGCCCAGGGTCTGCAGGTCACCCCCGTACTCGATGCGGTCCGCCCAGCGGGTCGGCCAGGCGTCGGTGCCGTGGTGGGCGCCGGCGAAGGCTCCGGTCAGGCAGGCGATCGAGTCCGAGTCGCCGGAGGTGCAGGCGGCGCGTCGCAGGGCCGTGAGGGGCTCGTCGGGGAAGAGCAGGAAGCACAGCAGGCCGGTCGCCAGGGCCTCCTCGGCCGTCCAGCCGGCGCCGGTGGCGAGGCAGGGGTCGTCCTCGGGTGAGGCGGTGCGGACAGCGAACTGGAGCCGGTCCAGGATCGCCAGGCACTCGTCCCAGCCGCGGGCGATGAAGTGCTCGGGGCTCGGATCGTGGCTGTGCGTCCACAGGTCGCCCAGCCAGCGGTGGTAGTAGCGGCTACGGCTCTCGTGCGCGTGCGTACGGAGCAGGGTCACCAGTTCGGCCGGGCCGGCGCCGTGGGCGAGCAGCCGTACGGCGTAGGCGGTGAGGTCGGACGCGGCCAGCGCCGTCGGGTGTCCGTGGGTGAGCGCGGCCTGCAACTGGGCTGCGCCCGCGCGCTGTTCGTCGCTCAGAGCCGCGACCAGGCCGAGGGGCGCCACGCGCATGTTGGCTCCGCAGCCCTTGGAACCGATCTGGCTGGCCTCCTGCCAGGGCAGCCGTTCGTTCTCCAGCAGTTCGCAGGCGACCAGGCAGGTGCGGCCGGGCGCCCGGTTGTTGTCCGGCGACCGGAACCACTTCACGAACTCCTCGCGCACCGGCCGCTCCATCCCGGCCGGGGCGAGCAGCCCCCGGTCCATCGCCGCGCGCAGACCGTGCGCGAGCGCCAGCGTCATCTGGGTGTCGTCGGTGACGATCGCGGGGGTGGGCAGCTCCATCCGCCGCCAGGGGCCGTACGCGGCGAGGATCGACGGGATGTCCTTGAACTCGGTCGGGAAGCCCAGGGCGTCGCCGAGCGCGAGCCCGATCAACGCCCCACTAGCGGCGCGCTTCCTGACGGTCGTGGTGGTCATGCGGGGCGTCCTTCCGGTGACGAGGGGGACTGTGACGAAGGGGAGGAGGGGGACGGGGAGGAGGGAGAAGAGGACGACGGGGGCGAGGCGCGCGACACCGACGTGGTCGGGCGCAGCAGCGGCGGGTGCAGGGTGTCCGCGGTGCCCGCGCGGTACAGCGCGGCGGGCTTGCCCCGGCCGCCGGTCAGACGTGCGCCGCCCGGTACGGGTTCGACGAAGCCGGGGGTGGCGAGCACCTTGCGGCGGAAGTTGGGCGGGTCGAGCGCGGTGCCCCAGACGGTCTCGTAGACCTGCCGCAGCTCACCGAGGGTGAACTCGGGCGGGCAGAAGGCGGTCGCGATGCAGGAGTACTCCAGCTTGGCGCCGACCCGGTCGTGGGCGTCGGCCAGGATGCGGTCGTGGTCGAAGGCGAGCGGCCCGAGGGCGTTGTACCGCAGCCACTGGGCCTGCGCCGCGTCCCCGCCGCCGTGCGGTTCGGGCGCGTGCGGCAACAGCGCGGCGAAGGCCACGGACACGACGCGCATCCTCGGGTCGCGGTCGGGTTCGCTGTAGGTGCGCAGTTGCTCCAGGCGCAGCCCGGACACGTCCGACAGGCCGGTCTCCTCGGCGAGTTCACGCCGGGCCGCCGTCTCCGCGGACTCGTCGGGCAGGACGAAGCCTCCGGGCAGTGCCCAGCGGCCGGCGTAGGGCTCGTGACCGCGCTCGACGAGCAGCACGTGCAGCGCGCCCGCGCGGAGGGTCAGGACGGCCAGATCGACGGTGACGCCGAAAGGTTCGAAGGCGTGTTTGTCGTACCCCTCGGGGGCCCGGCCCCGCGCCGTTCCGTTCACAGGTGCGGTCATGCCCGCCCGCCCCCTTCGCGGTCGCTCTTTATGGTCACCATGACCAATAGTCATACCGACTATAAAGAGCCCGAGCGGACCGCACAACCCTTCTTGACGACTCCCATACGGCAGAAGCCCCTCAGTGGCCCCTCAAGCGCCCGGGAGGACCGTGAGGCCGGGAGGGGTGCCCAATGCCCTCCCGGGCGACCAGGAGTGCTTCGGCGGCCTTCCTGGCCATACGAAAACGGCCGACCCCGGAAAGCTCCGGGATCGGCCGCAGACACAAGCACTCGGGCGCAAGCAGTCGACGCCGGCCACGAGCCCTCCGCGCGTCTACAGATCGACTTCCTGCATCAGCATGCCGACCTCGGTGTTGGACAGGCGGCGCAGCCAGCCCGACTTCTGGTCGCCCAGGGTGATCGGACCGAAGGAGACGCGCACCAGCTTGTCGACCGGGAAGCCGGCCTCAGCGAGCATGCGGCGCACGATGTGCTTACGGCCCTCGTGAAGGGTGACCTCCACGAGGTAGTTCTTGCCGGTCTGCTCGACCACCCGGAAGTGGTCCGCACGCGCGTACCCGTCCTCCAGCTGGATGCCCTCCTTGAGCTGCTTGCCCAGATCGCGCGGGATCGGGCCCACGATGTGCGCGAGGTAGACCTTCTTCACGCCGTACTTGGGGTGGGTCAGCCGGTGCGCCAGCTCACCGTGGTTGGTGAGCAGGATGACGCCCTCGGTCTCGGTGTCGAGCCTGCCGACGTGGAAGAGCCGCGTCTCGCGGTTCGTCACGTAGTCGCCGAGGCACTGCCGGCCCTCGTTGTCCTCCATCGTCGAGACGACGCCCGCGGGCTTGTTCAGCGAGAAGAACTGGTACGACTGCGTGGCCACCGTCAGCCCGTCGACCTTGATCTCGTCGTGCTCGGGGTCGACACGCAGCCCCTGCTCCAGCACGATCTCGCCGTTGACCTCCACGCGCGCGTGCTCGATCAGCTCCTCGCAGGTCCGCCGGGAACCGTAGCCCGCGCGCGCCAGGATCTTCTGGAGCCGCTCGCCCTCCTGCTCGGCACCCGGGAACGTCTTGGGCAGCTGGACGTCCTTCTTGTCGGCGTACCGCTCCCGGTTGCGCTCCTCGGCCCGCGCGTCGTACTCGCGAGAGGTCGCCGGGACCCAGCGCCCGCGTCCGGTGCTGTTGTGGCCCTGCCTGGGCCCGCCCTTGGCACCGCCACGCGCGGAGGCACCGCGCCCGGACTTCGGGCCGTCCGGAGTCGCGGCCGGCCCCACGTCGTAGCGGCGCTCCTCGGGACGCGGCTTACTGGGACGCCCCTGGGCCTTGTCCTGACCCTGCCCCTGAACTGGGCCTTGGCCGCGTCCCTGAGCCTGGCCCTGACCTGAGCCTTGGCCTCGCCCCTGAGCCGGACCGCGCCCCTGGCCCTGACCGCGCCCTTGGCCCTGGCCCTGGCCCCGCCGGTCGCCCCCGCCGTTGCCTGCGCCGCGGGAGTTACCGCGCCCGCCACCACTCTTGCCGCCACCGCTACCGCTGCCGCTACTGCTTCGCATCAAAATTCCGTCTGGTCGTCTGCGTCGTCTGCACCCGGAGCATCGGGAGCATCCGGATCGAACGACGGAACACCTTCCTGCGTCTCGGCCTCGATCGCGTCCGCCTCCGGAAGGAAGGGTGCGAGCTCCGGGAGTTCGTCCAGGCCTCGCAGGCCCATCCGCTCCAGGAAGTAGTTCGTCGTCCTGTACAGGATCGCACCTGTTTCGGGTTCCGTCCCCGCCTCCAGGACCAGACCGCGCTGCAACAGGGTCCGCATGACCCCGTCACAGTTGACTCCGCGGACCGCCGAGACCCGGCTGCGGCTGACCGGCTGCCGGTACGCGACGACCGCCAGCGTCTCCAGCGCCGCCTGGGTGAGCCGGGCCTGCTGCCCGTCCAGGACGAAGCCCTCGACGGCCGCCGCGTACTCGGGCCGAGAGTAGAAACGCCAGCCGCCGGCGATGAGTCGCAGCTCGAAACCGCGCCTCTGGACGGTGTACTCGTCGGCCAGCGCGCGCAGGGCGTCCGCGATCTGCCGCCGGGGCCGCTGGAGGATCTTCGCGAGGTGTTCCTCGGTCGCGGGTTCGTCCACGACCATGAGGACGGCCTCCAGGGCGGGCCTGAGATCGAGATCGGCGACGGTCCGCAGTCCGGCCGGCACCTCGGTGGTCTCCTCGCTCACGCCTTCTTCTCCTCCTTCGCCGGCTCCGGCGGCCGGTCGAACTCGTCGGTGACCGTCGGCTCCCGGTCACCCTCCCCGCCCGTCCAGCACACCACCAGCTCCCCGAGAGCAGTCTCCTGGTCCAGGGTGACGGCCTTCTCGCGGTACAGCTCCAGCAGGGCCAGGAAGCGCGCCACGACGGTCAGCGTGTCATCGGTGTCCTCGACGAGGTCCTGGAAGGTGGCGTGGCCCAGCACCCGCAACCGGGCGACCATGATCTGGGCCTGCTCCTGCACGCTCACCAGGGGCGCGTGGATGTGGTCGACGTACACCTGCGGCCTCGGCCTGGGTTGCATCGCCTTCACGGCGAGCTTCGCGAACCCCTCCGCCCCGATGCTGATGACGACCTCGGGCAACAGTTCGGCGTGGTGGGGTTCCAGTCCGACGGTACGGGGATAGCGGCGGGCCTCGTCGTCGAGGCGGCGGCTGAAGATGTCGGCGACCTGTTTGTACGCGCGGTACTGGAGCAGCCGCGCGAACAGCAGGTCGCGGGCCTCCAGCAGAGCCAGGTCGGCCTCGTCCTCGACCTCGGCGGTGGGCAGCAGCCGCGCGGCCTTCAGGTCCAGCAGAGTGGCCGCGACGACCAGGAACTCGGTCGTCTGGTCGAGATCCCAGTCCGGACCCATCGCTCTGATGTGCGACATGAACTCGTCGGTCACCTTGGAGAGGGCGACCTCGGTGACGTCCAGCTTGTGCTTGGAGATCAGCTGGAGGAGGAGATCGAAGGGCCCCTCGAAGTTGGCGAGCCGGACCTTGAAGACCCCGTCATCGGGTTCGTCCGGCGCGGCGGGCTCGACAGGCCCGGCGGACGGTTCCGGCCCGGGTCCCGGTTCCATCGATGGAACCGGGGCCTCCGGTACTTCTGCTACTTCTGCCGCCTCTTCGACCGAGGATTCAGCCGAAGGTCCGACCGAGGATCCGGCCGAAACCGGCGGTGCGCCCCCCGGACCCCGCCCCAGCACACGCCGACGACCGGCGGAGCCGGGGGCAGGGGCGTCGTTCGAGGTCATGGCCCTCGCAGGCTACCGCTAGCGCCCGCGCAACCGTCGTACGAGGATGCTCGCGTCGCCACGGGACTCGAGATCCGCGAGCACCACCGCGACCGCCTCGCGCACGATCCGCCCGCGGTCGACCGCGAGGCCGTGCTCGCCCCGCAGCACCAGACGCGCGTGCTCCAGGTCCATCAGCTCCTCGGCGGAGACGTACACCGTGATCTTCTCGTCGTGCCGCTCGCGCCCGCTGGGCCGCCGCGAGGGGGCCCTTCCACGCTTGCGGGACGCCGAGACCGACTGCGGCGACGGCCCCTGCTGCCCGGAGGCAGAACCTTCCTGCTCGCCCTGGCGGCGCATCGGACGCTCCGCGACGGCCCCCCGGCTGCGCGACTCACCGGCGCCGGACTGGTCCGCGCCGGTGGCGACATGTTCGTCGCCGTCGCCGTCGCCGCCCTGGACGGGCACCGAGTGCGGCGCGTCCTCAGCGGCGGCCCCGTCCCTCTCCCCTGCGGGAGCCGGCACCCGGGCCTCACCGTTGGCCTGTCGCCTGGGGCTGGACGACTGGAGCGCCATGCCCCCGGTGGTGCGGAACAGTTCGTCGGCCCCCGGCAGACTCACTCGGCGTGACACCGGGCGAGCACCTCCCTGGCGAGCTGGCGATAGGCGGCGGCACCGACGGAGTTCGAGGCGTACGTGGTGATCGGCTCGCCGGCGACCGTGGTCTCCGGGAAGCGGACCGTGCGCCCGATCACCGTGTGGTAGACGTGCTCGTCGAAGGCCTCGACGACACGTGCGAGCACCTCACGGCTGTGCACCGTGCGCGAGTCGTACATCGTGGCGAGGATCCCGTCGAGCTCCAGCTCCGGGTTCAGCCGCTCCTGGACCTTCTCGATGGTCTCCGTCAGCAGCGCGACACCGCGCAGCGCGAAGAACTCGCACTCCAGAGGCACTATCACCCTGTGAGCCGCCGTCAGGGCGTTCACGGTGAGCAGGCCGAGCGAGGGCTGACAGTCGATCACGATGTAGTCGTAGTCGGCCATCAGCGGCTTCAGGGCGCGCTGGAGCGTCGACTCGCGCGCGACCTCCGACACCAGCTGCACCTCGGCCGCGGAGAGGTCGATGTTGCTCGGCAGCAGGTCCATGTTCGGGACCGCCGTCTTGAGCAGGACCTCGTCCGCGGACATCCCCCGCTCCATGAGCAGGTTGTAGACCGTCAGGTCGAGTTCCATCGGGTTCACACCGAGGCCCACGGAGAGGGCGCCCTGCGGGTCGAAGTCGACCAGCAGGACCCTGCGTCCGTACTCCGCGAGAGCCGCACCCAGGTTGATGGTCGACGTCGTCTTGCCGACGCCGCCCTTCTGGTTGCACATCGCGACGATCGTCGCGGGCCCGTGACTGGTCAGCGGACCCGGGATCGGGAAGTACGGCAGCGGGCGTCCGGTGGGGCCGATGCGCTCGCGGCGCTGACGGGCCGCGTCGGGCGCGAGCGTGGCCGCGTACTCCGGATCGGGCTCGTACTCGGCGTCGGGGTCGTAGAAGTGCCCGTCGGGCAGTTCGTCGTAGTCGGCGAAGTGGTTGTGGACCCCGCCACTACCGTCGCCGGCCATGGCGTTCACGTGATGGCCATCCATGCTCATGTGTCCTGGCTGGGTCACCCCGGACATCTGGTGACCCTGATGGGCTGCGAAGGTGCGGACAGCGACGGAGCCGACCGCCGCGAGCCCTACGGGGCCCGATTGCCGCGCCGGCATTCCTGGTTGACCACCCCCGGGAGTAAATGTCGACTCATTCACAAGTCGTCTTACCTCCTTGGTGACCAGGAAACTTCTCGATAGGTCAGCGTGGCACCATGCCGACGGTTGGCGACTCTATGGCGTGTCGGCCGTTCGCAGCAACACAATCCGCCGGACCCGGCCCGATGTGTCGGCAATGAAACATCCCTCTGTCAAGGGCGTACGGCCGTCGCACGGCAGGGTTCACCGGTGCGCGAATCGGTTGAAGCGTTACGTTCGAGGCGAGTTGAACGAGCTTCGCAAAGTGACCATACACACATCCGGCCGGACCCTGTCGGCCAAGGTCCGGCGGGGTGCGGGGTGTTGACGATCCCTGTTGACGTATCGCCTTTTACCCGCTGATGACTTGGTCGTTTAGTCGACCGGGAGCACCTACGAAGGGGCCGGGAAGGTCAGCCGAGCAGCGAGTCCAACTCGGCGTGCTCCAGCCCGTGCGCCTCCGCGACCTCGCGGTAGACGACCTTGCCGTCATGAGTGTTGAGCCCCTTGGCGAGCGCGGGATCGCGGCGCAGCGCGGCCACCCAGCCGCGGTCGGCGAGTTCCACGATGTACGGCAGCGTGGCGTTGGTGAGCGCGTAGGTCGAGGTGTTGGGCACCGCGCCGGGCATGTTGGCGACGCAGTAGAAGACCGATCCGTGGACCGGGAAGGTCGGTTCGGCGTGGGTCGTGGGACGCGAGTCCTCGAAGCAGCCACCCTGGTCGATCGCGATGTCGACGAGAACGCTCCCCGGCTTCATCCGCGACACCAGCTCGTTGGTGACCAGCTTCGGGGCCTTGGCACCGGGGATGAGCACCGCGCCGATGACGAGGTCGGCGTCCAGGACGGCCTTCTCCAGCTCGAAGGAGTTGGACATGATCGCCCGGACCTTGGTGCCGAAGACCTTGTCGGCCTCGCGCAGCTTGTTGATGTCGCGGTCGAGCAACGTGACATGGAAGCCCATGCCGACGGCGATCTGCGTGGCGTTCCAGCCGGAGACGCCGCCGCCGATGACGACGGCCCGCGCGGGCTGCGTGCCGGGGACGCCGCCGGGGAGCACGCCACGCCCGCCGACCGAGCGCATCAGGTGGTACGCGCCGACCTGCGGGGCCAGCCGGCCGGCGACCTCCGACATCGGGGCGAGCAGCGGCAGGGCGCGACCGGGCAGCTCGACGGTCTCGTAGGCGATCGCCGTGGTGCCGGACCCGACGAGCGCGTCGGTGCACTCCTTGGACGCGGCCAGGTGCAGGTAGGTGAAGAGCGTCTGGTCCTTGCGGAGCCGGTGGTACTCCTCGGCGATGGGCTCCTTGACCTTCAGCAGCAGGTCGGCACTGGCCCACACCTCGTCGGCCGTCGGAAGGATGTGCGCGCCGGCGGCCACGAACTCGTCGTCCGTGATCGAGGAGCCGACGCCGGCGTTCCGCTCGATGACGACCTGGTGGCCGTGGCGCACCAGTTCGTGCACGCCGGCGGGGGTGATGGCGACGCGGAACTCGTTGTTCTTGACCTCGCGGGGGATGCCGACCTTCACGTCGATCACGGTCCTTGGCTCAGAGGGTGCGGGGGCATAGCAATACATACCCGGACGTGCGTGGGCACACCAGGAGACCGCAGGAGAAGGCGCGGTAGAGCCAGTCTAATGAAGGCGTTCTCGGTGTCTAGCCTTTCAAAGCATCAATCTTCGACTGATGTACTACGGATTTCGTAGGCGTTAGCGTCGTGTTCCAGGTCAGGATCACCTTCGGGGGCGTCCGGCTCACTCTCCTGGGGGTCCGGCTCCTCGCTCAGCAGCCGCTCGGCGGCGGCCCGGTGCAGCCTGGCCGCCACCGGATCGCCGAGGTGTTCCAACGTGTCGGCCGACCGGAGCTGGAGCGCCGCCTGCAGCCGTACGTCGTCGGCGCGGCGCGCCCACTCCAGCGCCTCCTGGCAGGTACCCAGCGACTCCTCGGGCCGTCCCGCGTACTCCTGGACCCGCGCCACCTCGCTCAACGCCCGTGCGTGCGCGGCCACATCGCCGTTCTTGCGGTGACCGGCCACCGCGGCCCGCCAGTTGCGCAGCGCCTCGCCGTAGCGGCCCGCATAGGTGTGCGCGGTGGCGATACGGCCGTACAGCCGGGCGGCGTCCTCGCGCTCGTCGCGCGCCAGGCGCTGGGCGAGCGCACGCCCGTACCAGTCGGCGGCGCGGTCGTAGTCCCCGAGCTCCTGGTGCGCGCCCCCTACGGATTCCATCGCGCGCCCGGTCGCATACGGGTCGTTCGCCTCGCGACCGGCGTCCAGAGCGGCCCGGTAGCGGGCCAGCGCGTCGTTCGTACGGCCGGTCTGCGCGTCCAGGTCGGCGAGGTTCAGCAGGGCGGCGGCCCGCTCGCGGGGCAGTTCGCGGCGCTCGGCGACATCGAGGACGAGGCGGTGGACGCCGTACAGGTCGGGCGCGGCGGCCTGGGTGCCGACGTGCGCGACCATCGCCTTGACCAGGGCGGACATCAGGCGCCGGGCCAGTGTGTCCAGCTCCCCGTCGGCCACCGCGAGGCGGGCCGCGGCGAGCAGGGCGGGCCGGCGGATCTCCAGCCAGTCCGCCGCCGCCCTCGGGTTCGGGAAGCGCAGCGAGCTGGGCGTGCCGAGCAGCTTCTCGCGGGCCAGCGGGCTGTCGGTCTCGGTGATCGCCCGGCAGGACACCAGCAGCCGTACCGTCCGCTCCAGCATCCGGGCCCGGGCCAACTGGAGCTCGGCCGGGCGGTCCTGGGACTCCGCGAGAGGGCGCAGGAGGGGCAGCAGGCAGCCTGGGACCTCGTACTGCGGCAGCGGCGACTCCACGGCCGTCAGGAGGCTCAGGGCGACGAAGTCGTCCAGGGTGGCGCGGGCGCCGCCGACAGAGCAGCCGGCCAGCGCCGAGGCCGTCTGCGGGTCGACCAGGCCGCCGGGGGCCAGTGCGAGCAGTCGCAGTATCCGGGCGGCCGGGGTAGGCAGTGAGGCGTACACGAGGCGGAAGACGCGGCTCAGGGCGGTGCCCTCGTCGCCCTCTGCGTGCAGTTGCTTGGCGAGGTCGGAGACGGCCGCCTGGGGCCGGGCCGCGAGCCAGCCGCCGGCCAGCATCAGCGCGGCCGGCTGCCCCTGGCACACCTCGGCGAGCCCCTCGGCGGAGCGCGGGTCCACGGTGACGCGCACCGACCCGGTGAAGCCTTCGAGCAGTTCCACGGCCGACTTGGTGTCGAGGCCGCCCAGCGTGCACGGGCGGACGTCGGAGATCCCGGTCAGCGGGCCCCCGGAGACGGCGACGGCCAGACAGTCGGGGTTGTCCGGCAGCAGCGCGTCGACCTGCTCGGCGTCGGCCGCGTCGTCGAGCAGGAGCAGCATCCGCCGGTCGGCCAGCGCGTCGCGCAGCGCCTCGGACAGCTCGTCCTCGTCGGCGCCGGGCGGGGTGGGCAGTTCCAGGGCGGTCAGCAGCTCGCGAGCGGTCCGTTCGGTCGGCACGCGCGTGCCGTCGGGTTCGGCGAGCCGGGCGCGCAGCACACCGTCCGGGTAACTGTCCGCGACCTGCCGGGCCAGCTCCTCGGCGAGCGCGGTGCGGCCCGAGCCGGGCTTGCCGGCGATGAGCAGCACGCGCGCGCGGGGTGCTTTCCGGCCCGCGAGAGTGTCGAGTCCGGCGCGCTCGATGTCGGCGCGCAGTTCCTTCAACTCTCTTGTCCTACCGAGAAACTGACTGTCCGTTGGAACGGGCGGCCGATCGTTTCCGGACAGCTTCGCGCCGTCTGTGTCCACCGCCTGATCCGCCACGGGCCACACTCCCGTCCACCTGCACGCGCAAGCCCGCCGGGACTCCGGTTCGGGCGTTTCCAGAGCCTAGTTCACGCTCTGCAACGATCTGCGCGGAGCGCGGCTGGCAGGTCGCCCGATCGGATCAGGCGATGTTCACACCAGACACGGCCGACGACCCCTGAGAGCGCCTCAGGCCTCCTCAGGCCTCGAACGGCCGAGCCGGCCACGGCGCCTCGGCGGGGCGCAGTGCGTCGAGTCCGTCGCCCCTCTCGGCCGCCACCAGCGAAAGGACGCCCACGACGAGGCAGTTGTTGTGCAGTTCGCCTGCGAGGACACCCCGGACGAGCTCGTCGACGGGCACGCGCGCGTGCTCCATGTCGGCCTCCTCGTCCTCGACCTCGAAGCGCTGTCCCTCGGCCTCGGACAGATTCCGGGCCAGGAAGATCCGTACGGCCTCGTCGCAGCCGCCCGCCGTGGGGTAGACGTCGGTCAGCACCCGCCAGTCCTCGGCCTTGACGTGCGCCTCCTCGTACAGCTCGCGCTGCGCGGCGTGCAGCGGGTTCTCGCCAGGTACGTCGAGCAGCCCGGCCGGGATCTCCCACATCCGTTGGCGGACCGGGTGGCGGTACTGGCGGATCAGCAGGACCCGGCCTTCGGCGTCGAGGGCGAGAACGCCCACGGAGCCGGGGTGCACCTGGTAGTCGCGGCCCACGACCGAGCCGTCGGGCATGACCACCTCGTCGGTGCGCACGGAGGTCTTGTTGCCCACGAAGGGGGTCTCCGTGGCCCGGATCTCCCACTCCTCCGGAGTGTCCTTGATGGTGGTCATGTCGACTTGTCCTTCCGCATCCCGCGTCCCGCCCGTACACAAGAAACCGGCCCCGGAGCCGGCACAGAAAACCGGGGCACGCACCCCCAAAGGCGCGCACCCCGGTCACCGTACAGCCCTTGCGTTACTTGCCCGTCTTGCGCCGGACGGCGGCCTTGACGAGGCCGGCGAAGAGGGGGTGGGGGCGGGTGGGGCGGGAGCGCAGCTCCGGGTGGGCCTGCGTGGCCACCAGGTAGGGGTGCACCTCGCGCGGGTACTCGACGTACTCCACCAGCTTGCCGTCCGGCGAGGTGCCGGAGAACTGGAGACCGGTCTGCTTCTCCAGTTCGGCGCGGTAGCTGTTGTTGACCTCGTAGCGGTGCCGGTGGCGCTCCTCGACGTACTCCTTGCCGTCGTACACCTCGCGCACGATGGAGCCCTCGGCGAGCTTGGCCGGGTACATGCCCAGGCGCATCGTTCCGCCCATGTCGCCGTCGCCCGCCACGATGTCGAGCTGCTCGGCCATCGTCGAGATGACCGGGTGCGCGGTGGCGGCGTCGAACTCGGTGGAGTTGGCGTCCTCGATGCCGGCCAGGTTGCGGGCCGCCTCGATGACGATGCACTGGAGGCCCAGGCACAGCCCCAGCAACGGGATCTTGTGCTCGCGGGCGTACTGGATCGCGCCGACCTTGCCGGACACACCGCGGTCGCCGAAGCCGCCCGGGATGCAGATCGCGTCCACGTCCTCCAGCTGCTTCTTGGCACCCGCCGGGGTCTTGCAGTCGTCCGAGGTGACCCACTTGATCTTCACACGCGCGTGGTTGGCGAAACCGCCCGCGCGCAGCGCCTCGGTGACCGAGAGGTAGGCGTCGGGCAGGTCGATGTACTTGCCCACCAGGGCCAGGTTGATCTCGTGGGCGGGGTTGTGGACCCGGTCCAGGAGGTCGTCCCAGGTCGTCCAGTCCACGTCCCGGAAGGGCAGGTCCAGCTTGCGGACGACATAGGCGTCCAGGCCCTCGCGGTGCACGGTCTTGGGGATGTCGTAGATCGAGCGGGCGTCCGGACAGGCCACCACCGCGGCCTCGTCGACGTCGCACATCAGGGAGATCTTGCGCTTGATCGCGGTGGGGACCTCGCGGTCGCAGCGCAGCACGATCGCGTCCGGCTGGATACCGATGTTCCGCAGGGCCGCCACGCTGTGCTGGGTCGGCTTGGTCTTCAGCTCGCCGGAGGGGCCGATGTAGGGCAACAGCGAGATGTGGACGACGAAGACGTTGTCACGGCCGACCTCGTGACGGACCTGACGCACGGTCTCCAGGAAGGGCAGCGACTCGATGTCGCCGACCGTGCCGCCGACCTCGGTGATGACGACGTCGACCTCGTCGGTGGCCATCCGGCGGATGCGGTGCTTGATCTCGTTGGTGATGTGCGGGATGACCTGGACGGTGTCGCCCAGGTACTCGCCGCGCCGCTCCTTCGCGATCACCGTCGAGTAGATCTGGCCGGTGGTGACGTTGGCCGAGCCGTCGAGGTCGCGGTCGAGGAAGCGCTCGTAGTGGCCGATGTCCAGGTCGGTCTCGGCGCCGTCATGGGTGACGAACACCTCACCGTGCTGGAAGGGGTTCATCGTGCCGGGGTCGACGTTGAGGTAGGGGTCGAGCTTCTGCATGACGACCCGCAGTCCGCGCGCCTTGAGGAGCATGCCGAGGCTGGAGGCGGTCAGACCCTTGCCGAGCGAGGAGGCGACACCCCCGGTGACGAAGATGTGCTTGGTCGTCGTGGCGTTGCTGTTTCGAAAAGCAGCGGGTGTCATGGCCAAGGTGGGGCTCCCGTGGTCGCGGTCTGGGGTGCGGTACGGCCGCCCGGGCCCGGAGCTTTCCGGGTTTTCGCTGGGGAGCCGTCGCTGCGGTTCGGGGGTTTCCTGCCCACCGGTCCACGGGCTACCAGGGTATCAGCGACCCGGGGAGATGGCTTCCGGCCACGCTCCGCGCACACGCGGCCACGCATCCCGTACACGAGTCACCATCACCCTGTCCGGCGCTCACCCGAAACAGTGTCCGCTCACCCGAGCTTCACTCGTTCAGCGGACCCGGGTTGTCCGGAGCGGCACGCGGATCATCTGAGTGCGTCGTATGCTCCTCGGACACTCGCTGCCGAGCCCGGCCGGCAACACGGCACCACCCCCGCCCGTAACCCCGGAACAACGAGCGCTCGTCAGTCCGTTGAGCAAAAATTGGTGTTTGCTTCACCGCTCAACGATGCTGGACAACGAACCCTTGACCGCAAGATCGAGACCCCCGTTTTCCTTTTTTTGGGGGCGACGTGGCCTTTCGACTGGAGTTGCACGTGGCCGGGCTCATCGAGGACTACGCACTCATCGGGGACATGCAGACCGCCGCGTTGGTCTGCCGGGACGGCACAGTCGACTGGCTGTGTCTCCCGCGCTTCGACTCCCATGCCATCTTCGCGGGACTGCTCGGAACCGAGGAGCACGGCTTCTGGCGCCTCGGTCCCGCGCACGCGGCGGACGCGGCACCGCCCGTAGCGGCCCGCCGCCGCTACCGGGGCGACTCGCTGATCCTCGAATCCGAGTGGGACACCCCGCGCGGCACTGTCAGAGTGACCGATTTCATGCCCCCCCGCGACGGCGCCCCGCAGTTGATCCGCATCGTGGAGGGCGTCAGCGGCCGGGTGCCGATGCGCTCTGCCCTGCGCATGCGGTTCTCGTACGGCCGTGTCGTGCCGTGGGTGCACAAGCACGAGGGGCGGACGGTCGCCGTCGCGGGCCCCGACTCGGTGTGGTTCGACACCACCGCCGAGACCTACGGCAAGTCCCTGACGACGTACGCCGACTTCACGGTGGCGCCGGGCGACCGGATCGCGTTCACGATCTCCTGGGAGCCCTCGCACAAGCAGCCGCCCGCGCTGCCCGAGCCGGAGCAGTCCCTCGACGCCACCGAGGAGTTCTGGCGCGAGTGGGTCGATCAGTGCACGTACCACGGCCCTTACCGGGAGGCCGTCGTCCGCTCGCTCATCACCCTGAAGGCGCTGACGTACGCGCCGACCGGGGGCATCGTGGCCGCTCCCACCACCTCCCTCCCGGAGGACATCGGCGGCGTGCGCAACTGGGACTACCGCTACACCTGGCTGCGCGACGCGGCCATCACCCTCTCCTCCCTCCTGCGCACCGGCTACCGCGACGAGGCCCGCGCCTGGCGCGAGTGGCTGCTGCGCGCCGTCGCCGGCGACCCCGAGAACCTGCAGATCATGTACGGCATCGCGGGCGAACGGGAGCTGGGTGAAGCCGAGTTGGACTGGCTGCCCGGCTACGAGAACTCGGGCCCCGTCCGGGTCGGAAACGGCGCCGCGCACCAGCTCCAGCTGGATGTGTACGGCGAGGTCACCGAGGCCCTGCACCTGGCCCATATGACGGGTCTGGCCCGCAACGACTACGCCTCCCTGCTCCAACTCAAGCTGATCCGCTACCTGGAGCAGCACTGGGACGAGCCCGACGAGGGCATCTGGGAGGTGCGCGGCCCGCGCCGTCACTTCGTGCACTCGAAGGTCATGGCCTGGGTCGCGGTGGACCGCACGATCAAGCTCATCGAGTCCGGCGACGCGGACGGCCCGCTGGAGAAGTGGATCGAGCTGCGTGACGACATCCACCGGGACGTGTGTGAGAAGGGTTACGACAAGGAGCGCAACACCTTCACGCAGTCGTACGGCTCGAAGGAACTGGACGCCTCCCTGCTGCTGATCCCGCAGATGGGCTTCCTGCCTCCCGACGACAAACGCGTCATCGGCACCATCGAGGCCATCCAGCGCGAGCTGTCCACCGAGGACGGCTTCATCCTGCGCTACCCGACGACCTCGGGCGGCGACGAGAACCTCGACGGTCTGCCGGGCGACGAGGGCGCGTTCCTCGCCTGTTCGTTCTGGATGGCGGACGACCTGGCGATGATCGGCCGGGTCGACGAGGCCCGCAAGCTCTTCGAGAAGCTCCTCGCCCTCCGCAACGACCTGGGCCTGCTGGCCGAGGAGTGGGACCCGCGCCTCAAGCGCCAGGTGGGCAACTTCCCCCAGGCCTTCAGCCACGTCCCGCTCATCGACACGGCCCTGAGGCTGACGGCTTCGGGGGCGTACGGCGGCTGAACACCTTGTGGGATCCCGGATCCCGCCGATGAATCCGTAGATCACTTCACATCATTACCGGGAGAACCCGTGACCGTGAGCAAGAACATCAACAACCCCGTGGGCATGGGCGGCGGCAAGCGCAAGAAGCTGTCCCGCGCCGAACGGCAGAACAACGGTCCCCACCGCAATCTCGACCGCCAGGGCGCGGCCGACCAGAAGGCGGAGCTGGTGCGCAAGATGCGCGAGAAGACAGGCGCGGCCGAGGCCGCCGGACAGTCGGGCGACGACACCGCACAGAGCTGACATACCGCCGCCGGTCGCTCTCCACGAAACCCGCTGGTCAGAACGACCTCGGCGGCGGACAGCCCGACGCGGAACCTACAACAGCTGCCATCAGGTTCCCGCACCCCCCAGGGGTGCGGGAACCTGACATTTGCGGCTCGAAACGGCGCCCTTCCTACAGAGCGCCTAGGCTGGAAACACACACCTGCCCCTGCGTCGGAAGGGGACGGCCATGGCTTCCCCCTCGAAGGCCGGCGCGGCTTTCGCCGCGTTGCGCGAGGATCTGACCGGCGACGTGCTCGCCCCGGGGGATCCGGGATATGACGATGCCCGAACCGTGTTCAACGCCATGATCGACCGGCGTCCGGCAGTGATCGCGCAGTGCGCGGACGAAGCCGATGTGGCCCGTTCCGTACGCTTCGCCCGCGATCTGGACCTGCCGATCGCGGTGCGCGGCGGCGGCCACAGCGTGGCGGGCATGAGCTTGAACGACGGCGGTCTGGTGATCGATCTGCGCCGGATGCACGAGGTGACCGTCCATCGGGCGGCCCATTCCGTACGGGTCCAGGGCGGGGCCCTGATGAGCCACCTGGACCGGGCGACCCAGCCGCACGGGCTGGCGACCACCGGCGGCCGGGTCTCCACGACCGGGGTCGGCGGCTTCGTGCTGGGCGGCGGCAGCGGCTGGCTGGAGCGTTCCTGCGGCCTCGCCGTCGACAACCTCATCGCCGTCGACCTGGTGACCGCCGACGGCACCGCGGTGCACGCGAGCGCCGAGCAGAACCCGGAGCTGTTCTGGGCTCTGCACGGCGGCGGCGGAAACTTCGGCGTCGCCACCGCACTGACCCTGAAGCTGCACGAGCTGCCCGCGTTCTCCATGGCCCTGGTCCTATACCTGCCGGAGTTCGGCGAGGAGGCGACCCGCACCTACCGCGACATGATCGAGGCGGGCCCGGTCGAGGCGAGCGGCGGAGTCATCTATCTCACCGGCCCGCCCGAGGAGTTCGTACCGCCGCACCTGGTCGGACAACTGCTGTGCGGCGCTCTGCTGGCGTACGCGGGTCCCGAGGAGGACATGCGCAAGCTCGCCGAACCGCTGCTGGCGCTGCCCCACGAGGCGGCGGTCGTCACCGCGATCCCGTACGCGGACCTGCAGTGCATGCTCGACGACCCGCCCGGCATGCGGAACTACTGGTCGGCGGAGTATCTGACGGGTGCGCCCGACGACTTCGTGGCCGTGTTCTGTGCCGCGGGGAACTCCGTACCGGCGCCGACGGGCACCACGCATGTGCTGTTCCCGCTGGGCGGCTCGGTCGCCGACGGCCCGTCCGAGTACCCCGTCCCCTACCGGGACGCCCCGTGGGCCGTCCACCCCTTCGGCATCTGGGAGGACCCGGCGGACGACCAGCGCTGCGTCCAGTGGGTCCACGACGTCCGTACCGCTGTCCGGCCGTGGAGCACCGGCGCGGTCTACCTCAACTTCATCGGGGACGAGGGCGCGGAGCGCGTGATCGCGGGCCTGGGCGCCGAGAACACGCGCCGGCTGGCGTCGGTGAAACGCCAGTACGACCCGGACAACGTGTTCCGCTTCAACCACAACATCGTTCCGGCGTAGACGAGCCGGTGGTGCCGCCGATGCGCGGGTCGTCAACCGTACGTAGGTGCGGGTAGCGTCCGCTGCATGGACAGCCGCGCGGACAGCCGTTTCGAGAACCGGGGCGCCGGCATCACCGTGCGGCGGGCGCTGGAGCTGCCCGGGCTGCGCAGCGGGCTGCCGGAGATCCTGGCGGGCGCCGACCGGCTGGGGCGGACCGTGCGCTGGGTGCACGCGGGTGAGGTCCCGCACATCGCCTCGCTGCTGAAGGGCGGCGAGCTGCTCCTGACGACCGGGTACGGGCTCGGCACCCGTCCGGCCGAGCAACGCGCCTTCGTCCGTACCCTCGCCGAGCGGGGCATCGCGGCGCTCGTCGTGGAGCTGGGCCCCCGCTTCACCCGGCTGCCCGCGGCCCTCGTCGAGACGGCCCGCTCGACCGGTCTCCCCCTGGTCCAGCTGCACCGCGAGGTGCCGTTCGTGGCCGTCACCGAGGAGATCCACACCGAGATCGTCAACGGCCACTACGCACTGCTCCAGCGGGCCGAGGAGGTCCACAGGCGCTGCACGGAGGCCCTGCTCGGCGGTGGCGGCATCCCGCAGGTCCTGGGCATCCTGGCCGACTTCAGCGGCAACCCGGTGTTCCTGGAGACGACGGACGGCCAGCTCCTGTACGCCGCCGGCGCCGGTCCCGAGGGCGCCGACCCGCTCCAGGTGTGGGAGGGGCTTCGCGCCCACCACAAGGACGCGCCGCCGTCCGCCGGTTCCGTACTCGTCGACGTCCCCGGGGGCGGCCCCGGCACCGGCTCGGTCCGCGCACGCCTGGTGCTGCTGCCCGTCCTCGAACCTCTTGCTCCCGTGCACCGGATGGCCGCCGAGCGGGCCGCGGGCATCCTGGCCGTCGTCCTGATGCAGGCCCGCCAGGAGGAGGAGCTGGCGGCGCGTGGCCGCGGCGACTTCCTCACCGACCTCGCCGAGGGCCGCGTCGAGGCGGAGGCCGCGCCCGCGCAGGCCCGCGTCCTCGGCTTCAAGCCTGGTTCCGGCCTGCTCCTGCCGATGGTGATGCGGCTCGGCGACACCGTGTCACCGGGCGGCGGCTGGGCGGTGCTGGCGCGGGCGGTGACTGAGGAGCTGGCGTCGGTGGGCGTACCGGTACTGCTGGGCGTACGGCCGGTCGAGGGGCGCGTGCCGTTGCTGGTGGGCCTGCGTACGGAGGCGGAGCGCCCGGCGGTCGCCGACCGGGTCGCGGCGGCGCTGCGGGCGGGTGTGGAGCGCGCCGGGATGCAGCGCCCGGGTGCCCGGCCGCCGGTCGTCGTGGTCGGCGTCGCCGGCGGCTGGGCGGCGGCCTCGGCGGGTCTGCGGCACGCGGCGGAGACGGCGACGGCGGCTCAGGGCCTGCCGGACCGCCCCTGGTACGACGCCCGTCGCCTGGACATCGACCTGCTGCTGTGGCGCCTGCGCGACCAGCCCGACCTGGCGGCCTTCGTGGACCGCGCGATCGGCCCGCTGCGTACCCACGACGACCGCTCCAAGCCGCCGCTGCTGCCCACCCTGGAGACGTATCTGGCCCATGCGGGCCGCAAGGCGGAGACAGCCCGCGAGCTCCATCTCAACCGCCAGACCCTCTACAACCGCCTCGCGCGGATCGGGGAGTTGCTGGGCACGGACCTCGACGACCCGCAGACGGTACTGGCGTTGAGCCTGGCACTACGGGCCCGCAGGCACGTGGCCTAGATCCGCAGCAGCCCGTTCAGCTCAGCGGCCGGGGCTGAGTGAACTCGTCGTAGACGCTCAGCACTTGGGCGACGGTCTCGTCCTCGGTGGGCCAGGTGCCGATCTGCCGGACGCCCCGCTCCCGGAGGAGTTCCTGGCGCTCCGGGTCCCCGAGGAGCCGTACGACGGCCCTGCCGAGCGCCACCGAGTCGCCGTACGGAACGAGTTCGGCCGCGTCCCCGACCAGCTCCGGAACGCCTCCCACGGCGGTCGCGATCAACGGCACGCGCGCGTGGAGGGCCTCCTGGGCGAGTACGGAGCGCGACTCCCAACGGCTGGGCAGAAGTGCGAGATCGGCGGCGAGGAGCAGTTCGCTCACGTCGTCGCGCCGCCCGATGAGCCGGACCGGCAGTCCCTCGTTCTCGATGCGGCCCTGCAACTCCGCCCGCAGCGGCCCCTCCCCGGCGATCACAAGGAGCGGCGCGGGATCGAGACCGCGCCACGCGCGTACGGCGTCCAGCAGGACGTCGTACCCCCGGTGCCGGTCGAGGGTGCCGACGGCCATGAGCAACGGGCGGTCCGTGGCTCCGAGTTCGGCCCGCGTCTTGCAGCGGTCGGACTCGTCCCGGCCCAGGGCCCCGCGCGGGGCGGGCAGCGCCACGGCGGACAGCCGGGCGTCCCTGGCCCCGCGCCGCCGGGCCCGGTCCACCAGGTCGGAGGAGGTCCCGAGGACAACGGCGGCGGCCTTCACGGCCCGCCGCTCCAGCACCTTCAGCAGCTGGGCGCGGGGCCCCTCGGTGTAGGCGCGGTTGTGCCAGGTGACGACGAGCGGAGTGCGGCGCCCGCTGAGCGCGAGCGCGGCCCGGAAGGAGGCGTGCAGCCCGTGCGCGTGTACGAGGTCCGCGTTCGAACAGGCCGCGCGCAGCGCCGCCACCGAGCCGGGGTCGCTGCTGCGCGGGATGGGCACGTGTTCGGCACCGGCGCCCGTGAAGTCGTAGGCACTGTCGGCGTCGGAAGGGGCGCACACGGTGACGCGCACGCCTCTCTCGACGAGCCCCGCGGCCAGCGAACGCACGTGCGCGCTGCTACCGGCGTTGCCGCCGCCGAGCACCTGCACGGTGCGCAGCGGCGACTGGCCGTGCGGTGAGTGGCTGCTCGCGGGGCTCACGTGGCCGGGGGCTCCTGGTTCGGCATCGGGCGGTCACGAAGAAAGGACACGGAGAAACGTACAGAAGGTTCGGGCGGAAGGGGTGTACCGCGCCACTTCCTCCGTGTACGGGGGTATTCCGTGCTCCTTCAAGGATGCCAGTACGTACGGGTGTTCCGGACCACGGAGGGGTGGGACGGGTCACTCACACGGGTGAGCGGGACCCCACAGGACGTCAGCTGTTCGAACGTCAGCCGTCCGCCCGAGCCGTCGCCAGCAGCTCCTCCGCGTGTGCCCGCGCCGTCTCCGAGTCCTCCTGCCCGGCCAGCATCCGCGACAGCTCCCGGATCCGGTCCTCACCCTCCAGGACCTTCACGCCCGACCGGGTCACCGACCCGTCGTTGGTCTTCTCGACCAACAGCTGCCGGTCGGCGAACGCGGCGACCTGCGGCAGGTGTGTCACGACGACGACCTGCGCGGTCTTCGCCAGCCGGGCCAGCCGGCGCCCGATCTCCACGGCCGCCTTGCCGCCCACCCCGGCGTCGACCTCGTCGAACAGATAGGTGGGCACCGGGTCGGTCCCCGCGAAGACGACCTCCACGGCAAGCATCACGCGGGACAGCTCACCCCCGGACGCGCCCTTGGCGATGGGCCGGGCCGGCGCCCCCGGGTGCGGGGCGAGCAGCAGTTCGACCTCGTCGGCGCCGGACGGTCCGTAGGCGACCGTACGGCCGTCGACCTCGACACCCTCGGGGTCCTCGGTCTGGCGGATGTCGAACGACACGCGCGCGTGGGGCATGGCCAGCGAGGCCAGCTCGGCGGTCACGGCGTCCGCGAACCGCGAGGCGGCCTCCGTCCGCGCGTCCGTCAACGCCTGCGCCATCCCGCTCAGTTCGCCGCGCAGCGCGTCCCGCTCGGCGGTCAGCTCGCCGGTCCGTTCGTCATCGCCGTCGAGTTCGAGCAGCCGCGCGGCGCCCTCCTCGGCCCAGGTGAGCACTCCGGCAACGCCTGAGCCGTACTTCCGCGTCAGCGCGGTCAGCGCGGCCCGCCGTTCCTCGACGGCCGCCAGCCGCAGCGGATCGGCGTCCAGGTCGTCGGCGTATCCCGCCAGCTCCCCGGCTACGTCCCCGAGCAGGATGCCGACCTCACCGATCCGGTCGGCGAGTGCGGCCAGGGCGGAGTCGTGCGACCGTACGGCCTCCAGGGCCCGATGGGCGCCGTGGACGAGCGTGGCGGCGTCGACACCCTCGGGATCCTCGGGGTTACCGGCGAGGGCGGCGTGGGCGACGGTCGCGGCCGAGGCCAGCGCCTCCGCGTGCCCGAGCCGCTCGGCCTCCTCGGCGAGCTCGGTGTCCTCACCGGCCCGCGGTTCCACGGCGGCGATCTCGTCGAGCCCGAACCGCAGCATGTCGGCTTCCTGGGCTCGCTCACGCGCGCGCGTGGTGATCTCGTCCAGCTCGTTCGCGACGGCCCGCAGCCTCCGGTACGCCTCCCCGTACTTGGTGAGCGGCGCGGCGACCGCGTCCCCCGCGTACCGGTCGAGCGCCGCCCGCTGCCGGGACAGCTTGAGCAGCCCCTGCTGGTCGGTCTGCCCGTGCACGGCCACCAGCTCGTCGGCCAGCTCGGCCAGCACACCGACGGGCACGGAACGCCCGCCCAGATGCGCCCGGGAGCGCCCCTCGGCGGAAACGGTACGGCTGATGAGCAGCGCCCCGTCGTCCAGCTCCGCACCGGCCTCCTCGGCCCGTACGACGGCAGCACCGCCCGGGGGCACGGTGATCCGCCCCTCCACGACCGCGTTCTTGGCCCCGATCCGCACCAACGCCGCATCAGCCCGGCCACCGAGCAGCAGCCCCAGGCTGGTCACGACCATGGTCTTACCCGCACCGGTCTCACCGGTCACGGCGGTAAAGCCTGGCGACAGCTCGACGACCGCATCGTCGATGACGCCGAGCGACCGTATCCGCATCTCCTCCAACACGAACACGACCATACGAGGTCGGCCGACCAAAGTGCGACGCCCCCCACCTCGAATGAGAGAACCCGCAGGTAACGAAAGAAGATCGGCCCCGCTATGTCACCCAGGGGAGTGGACGTGCCCCGATAGGGGCGCGGGGCTGTATCTGATGTGCGGCTCCGCCGCGTGGGCGCGAACAACCACAGCGCGCCCGCACCCACCGACGAGACCGAGCCACCCCCCACAGCAGGCGCTAGTGAGGAGCCCCCCGCCACCCGGAAACAGGCAACGCGAACTTGGCCACCAGCCGATCAGTGAACGACGCATGGTGCAGCCGAGCCAGCCGAACCGGCACAGCCCCCCGCCGAACCTCCACCCGCGCCCCAGGAGGCAACTCCACGGTCCGCCGCCCGTCACACCACAGCACCCCCGGAGGAATGTGCGGCAGAACCTCCACGGCGAGCACGGAATCCGGCGAGGTCACCAGCGGCTTCGCGAACAGCGCGTGCGCACTGATCGGCACCATCAGCAGTGCCTCGACCTCGGGCCACACCACAGGCCCACCGGCGGAGAAGGCATACGCGGTCGATCCAGTGGGCGTCGACAGGCAAATGCCGTCACACCCGAACCCGGTGACCGGCCGCCCGTCGATCTCCAGCACGACCTCGAGCAACTTCTCCGCGGACACCTTCTGCACGGCCGCCTCGTTCAGCGCCCAGTCGGTGTGCACGATGTTCCCGTTCTGGTGGACGACGACGTCGATGGTCATCCGTTCCTCGACCTCGTACGCCTTCGTCACCACCCGGTCGACAACCTTGTCGAGGTCGTCGCGCTCGGCCTCGGCGAGGAAGCCGACGCTACCGAGGTTGACGCCGAGCATCGGCACCCCGGACGCCCGGGCGAACTCGGCGCCACGCAGCAGCGTGCCGTCACCGCCCAGCACGATGAGCAGCTCGCACCCGTCGAGGCACTGTGCGGTGGCCTCCTCGATCAGCTCAACTTCCGGCGGCAGGGGCAGGTTGGCCGCCTCCGCCGCGAGCACCCGCACCCCGAGTCCGGAGCGCACCAGCCCCTGGACCACGAGCTCGGCGCTTCTTATCGCGGCCGGCCGCCCGGTGTGGGCGAGCAGGAAAACAGTACGATCTCGGGTCTGAGTCAACGAGGCCCCTCCGCCACTGCACGGTCAACGTCGGCCGGGTTGAGTTCAGGTGCGCCGGCCCGCAGCCACAGAAAGTACTCGACGTTCCCCGACGGCCCGGGCAGCGGGCTGGCGGTCACGCCCTGCACACCCAGCCCCAACTGCCCGGCGCGGGTGGCAACTCCGCGTACTGCCTCGGCACGCAGTTCGGGACTGCGTACGACTCCTCCACTGCCCAGCCGTTCCTTCCCCACCTCGAACTGTGGTTTGACCATCATCACCAGATCGGCATCAGGTGCCGCACACCGCGCAAGGGCGGGCAGCACGAGACCGAGCGGGATGAAGGACAGATCCCCCACGACAAGATCCACTGGTTCCCCATCGATCGCTTCGAGCGTCAACTCGCGTACGTTCGTACGGTCCTTGACGGTGACGCGTTCATCGCTTTGGAGAGACCAGGCGAGTTGTCCGTACCCCACGTCGACGGCGACGACGTGTACGGCACCGGCTCGCAGCAGTACGTCGGTGAATCCGCCGGTGGACGCGCCGGCGTCCAGCGCCCGCCGTCCGCCGACCTTCAGTCCCTGCGGTACGAAGACCTCCAGGGCGCCGGCCAGCTTGTGGCCGCCCCGGGAGACGTACTCGGGATCGTTGTCGTCGGCCACGACGACGATCGCGGCGGCGGTCTCCACCTGGGTGGCGGGCTTGGTCGCGACGGTCTTGCCGACGGTGACCCGCCCGGCGGCGATCAGCTGGCTCGCGTGCTCGCGCGAGCGGGCGAGTTTCCGCCGCACCAGCTCGGCGTCAAGGCGGCGGCGTGCCACTCCTGCCACGTTCGGTTCAGCTCCTATTGCCGTACGTCGATGAGGGCGCCGGAGGTCCCGGGCGGGCGTCGAGCGCGGTGAGCGTGTCGCGCAGCCCCCGGTGTACATCCTCGTACACCTCCACGTGTCCGTCCGTGGCGAGGTGGTCGGCGTCACCGAGCCGGTCGAGCAGGGCGTCGACGTCGGCGTTGCCCGTGGGCGCGCGGGGGACGTTCAGCGGGGCCGGGGCGTCGGGGTCGGCCTCGGGCGCGACGACCGCCTCCGGAACCGCATCCACATCCGGCACCGCGACCGGAACCGGATCCGAAATCGGAACCGGTGCCTCCTCCGGGCCCTCGGCCGACCGCACTGAGTCGTTCATGCCCTGACGCTACCGCGAACGGCTGAGGTACCGTCGTTCGCGATGGCGACGATTGAGGAGTGCCGCAGCGCACTCGACAAGCTCTCGGACAACATGGCGGGCGCGAGCGGGGACGTACGCGAGGCGGCGGCCCTGGACCGCTCGCTGAGCTGCCGTATCACCGATCTGGACGTCACCTTCGTGGGACGGCTGCGGGGCGGCCGTATCGAGGTCCAGGACACCCTCCAGGGCCCGCCCCCGGAGAAGGCCGAGATCCGGCTCACCATGTCCGGCGACGACCTGGTGGCGATGGTCGCCGGCGAGCTGAACTTCGCGAAGGCGTGGGGCTCCGGACGCATCAAACTGGAGGCGGGCCTGCGGGACCTGCTCCGCCTCAGGAAACTCCTCTAGCCGCCCTCAGGAGGCTTCCGCGGTCGCCCTGGTACGGGCCTTGCGCGCGGCCGGCACCACCAGCGGCGTCCCCGTCTCCGGATCGTCGATGACCTGGCAGCGCAGCCCGAACACCTCCTCGACCAGCCCGGCCGTGACGATGTCGCCCGGCGCGCCCTCGGCGACGACCGAGCCCTCGCGCAGCGCGATGAGATGCGTGGCGTACCGGGCGGCGTGATTGAGGTCGTGCAGGACGGCGACCAGGGTCCGCCCCTGTTCCTCGTGCAGCTCGGCGCAGAGGTCGAGGACGTCGATCTGGTGCTGGATGTCGAGATAGGTCGTCGGCTCGTCGAGCAGCAGCAGCGGTGTCTGCTGGGCGAGCGCCATCGCGATCCACACACGCTGCCGCTGACCGCCGGACAGCTCGTCGACGTATCGGTCGGCGAGTTCGGCGACACCGGTCGACTCCATGGACTCCCGGACGATCCGCTCGTCGTCGTGGGACCACTGGCGCAGGATGCCCTGGTGCGGGTAACGGCCCCGGCCCACCAGGTCGGCGACGGTGATCCCGTCGGGCGCGATCGACGACTGCGGCAGCAGCCCGAGCGTCCTCGCGACCTTCTTCGCGGGCATCGACTGGATGATCTGCCCGTCCAGCAGCACCCGGCCCTCGCTCGGCTTCAGCATCCGCGACAGGGCCCGCAGCAGCGTGGACTTGCCGCAGGCGTTCGGGCCGACGATGACAGTGAAGGAGTTGTCAGGGATCTCCACCGACAGCTGTTCGGCGATCACACGCTGGTCGTAGGCGAGGGTCACACTCTCGGCGGACAGGCGGTTCACGGTGTTGGTGCCCTTCTTGACGTTCTCGTTCGCGGAGTCGCTCATATCCGCCCCGCCTTCCGTTCCGTAACCAGCAGCCACAGCAGATACACCCCGCCGAGCACCCCGGTCACCACCCCCACGGGCAGCTGATCGGCGCCGAAGAGCCGCTGAGAGGCCCAGTCGGCCACGATCAGCAGGGTGGCGCCCATACACATGGACGGCACCAGGTTGGGTCCCGGCGAGCGGGTCAGCCGCCGGGCGAGCTGCGGCGCGGTCAGCGCCACGAAGCCCACGGGCCCCGCTGCGGCCGTGGCAGCCGCGGTGAGCAGTACGGCGGCCAGCATCAGCACCAGCCGTACGCGCTCGACGCGCACCCCGAGGGCGTACGACACGTCGTCGCCCATCTCTGTCATCCGCAGCCCGCGCGCGTTCGCGAGCACCACCGGTACGAGGACCGCGCACAGCAACAGCAGCGGCCAGACCTGGTCCCAGTCCCGCCCGTTGAGGGATCCGGTCATCCACACGACCGCGCGGGCCGCGTCGACGAGGTCGGCCTTGGTGATCAGGTAGCCGTTGACCGCCGTGACGACCGCGGAGACCCCGATGCCGACGAGCACCAGCCGGTACCCGTGCACGCCCTGCTTCCAGGCCAGCAGATATATGGCGAGCCCGGTCACCAGTCCGCCGACCAGCGCCCCGGCGGTGACCTGGGCGGCGTTCCCGGAGAACAGCACGATCATGACCAGCGCGCCGGCCGTCGAGCCCTGGCTGAGGCCGAGTACGTCCGGACTGCCCAGCGGATTGCGGGAGATGGACTGGAACAGCGCACCGCCCAGCCCGAGCGAGGCCCCGACCAGCAGCCCGACCAGGACCCGGGGCAGCCGCAGCTCGTTGACGATGAACTCCTGGCCCGCGTTCCCGTCGCCCAGCAGGGTCTTGAGGACGTCCCCGGCCGGGATCGGGAAGTCACCGGTGCCGATCAGCACCACGCTCGCGGTGAGCACGGTCAGCAGCAGCGCCACGACGACGAACAGCGCGCGCACGTCCAGCCGGAGGGAGAGGCCGCCCGGGGTCCGTACGACACGGCTGGCACGGCGGCCTCGCAGTGCGGGGTTGCTCTTCACAGCTGCGCCGTCCTCCGCCGTCGTACGAGAAAGATGAAGACCGGGCCGCCGATGACCGCGGTGACGATACCGACCTGGAGTTCGGCGGGCCGGGCCACCATCCGCCCGACGACATCGGCACCGAGCAGCAGCACCGGCGAGAGGACGGTCGCGTACGGCAGGATCCAGCGCAGGTCGGGCCCGGTGAAGGACCGTACGACGTGCGGGACCATCAGCCCGACGAAGACGATCGGACCGCAGGCGGCGGTCGCGGCCCCGCACAGTACGGTCGCGGCGGCCATGGACAGCGCGCGGGTGCGGTTCAGGTTCGCGCCGAGCGCGCGGGCGGTGTCGTCGCCCATCGCCACGGCGTTGAGCGGCCGGGCGAGCAGCAGCGCGAGGACCGTGCCGACCACGATGAACGGCAGGACCTGCGTGATGGTGTCGTCCGTGGCCGAGGCCAGCGAACCGACCGTCCAGAAGCGCATCCTGCTGAGCGCGGCGTCATCCGTGATCATCACGGCCTGGAGATAGCCGTAGAGCGCGGCACTGATCGCGGTGCCGGCGAGCGCGAGCCGCACAGGCGTGGCACCCCGGCTGCCCCCGAGGAACCAGACCAGGGCTCCGACGGCGGCGGCCCCGAGGAAGGCGAACCACACATAGCCGCCCAGCGAGGTGACGCCGAAGAAGGTGATCGCGGTGACGACGGCCGCCGACGCGCCCGCGTTGATGCCGAGCAGCCCGGGATCGGCCAACGGATTACGGGTCAGCGCCTGGAGAACCGCTCCGGACAGCCCGAGCGCGGCGCCCACGAGCAGTCCGAGGAGGGTGCGTGAGACGCGCTCGCCGACGACGACGTCCCCGTAGGTCCCCGAGCCCTGGAACAGCCCGTGCCAGACCTGCTCCAGGGACAGCTCTTTCGCGCCGATCGCGATGCTCGCGAGGGCGACGAGAAGCAGGATCCCCAGGGAGACGAGGAGCCCAACTGCCCGTATCGTCCGACGCTTCGGGGGCGCGGGGGCGGTCTCCGCACGCGGCTCAGGAGGACTGTCGACAAACACGTAGTTAGGTTAGCCTACCCTGACTACCGTCTCGTCATCCGTCCCCACGAGCGCCCCCCGAGCACGATCGTCCCTCACAGCCCCAGCCGCGCCAGCGCCTTCCCCCCGTCCAGCCCGCACACGCCGTCCCCGGCCGCCGTCCAGGCCGCCGCGCACAGCGCGCGAAGCCCGTCGAGCACCTCCCCGTCCCCGGTCAGCTCCAGTTGCTCCTCCCCCGCGCCGGCGGTCCACCCCCCGCAGCGGAAACCGCCGCCCGCGTCCACCTCCGTCACCTCCGGCTGCCCGGTCAGCAGCCCCCTCAGGTCGGCGTCGACATAGGTGGGCCGGTGCTGCGGCGGCGCGGCCAGCAGCTGGGCGCCGTTCGCCACACCGGTCAGCACCAGCAGGGAGTCGACCTCCCCGTTGAACGCGCCCTCGATGTCCGTGTCCAGCCGGTCCCCGACGACCAGTGGCCGCTCGGCGCCGGTCCGCAGCACCGTCTCCCGGTGCATCGGTGGCAACGGCTTGCCCGCCACCTGGGGCTCGGCCCCGGTCGCGATACGCACTACCTCCACCGCGGCCCCGTTGCCCGGCGCGATCCCGCGTGCGCCGGGGATCGTCAGGTCGGTGTTGGACGCGAACCAGGGCACCCCGCGCGCGATGGCGTAGCACGCCTCCGCGAACCGTCCCCAGGGCAACTCGGGCCCGCCGTACCCCTGCACGACCGCCACCGGCTCGTCCTCGGCCGACTCGACGGGCTCCAGCCCGCGCTCGCGCAGCGCGACCCGCAGCCCCTCCCCGCCGATCACCAGCACCCGCGCCCCCGCAGGCACCTGGTCGGCGATCAGCCGGGCCACGGCCTGCGCCGAGGTGATGACGTCGGACCCCTCCGTCGCTATGCCCAGCTCGGTGAGGTGCTCGGCCACCGCGTCCGGAGTCCGCAGCGCGTTGTTGGTGACATAAGCGAGCCGCATTCCGCCGTCCCGCGCGACACCGAGCGACTCGACGGCGTGCACGATCGCGTTGCCCCCCGCGTACACCACCCCGTCGAGGTCGAGCAGCGCCGTGTCGTACGCCTCACTGAGGGCCCGCGCGCTGCCCTCGGGCCGCGTCCTGACGGTCTGGCTCATTGTGCATCGCTCCTCGTTCGACCGGCTTTCCCCCGATCATCCCCCATGCCACTGACAGCCCTACGATGCACCAATGAACACTGCAGGTCCCGCGGACGTACCGGCTCGCATGGGCCTTCAACTGACCCCCTTCCGGGGCCTGCGCTACGACCCCGACCGGGTCGGCAGCCTGGCCGCCGTGACCTCTCCGCCGTACGACGTCATCGTGCGCCCGGACGGCCTGATACACCTCGAATCGGCCGACCCGCACAACATCGTCCGGCTGATCCTCCCCCAGGCGGCCACCCCGTCCATCCGCAACGAACAGGCGGCCGACACCCTGGACGACTGGCTGGCCGAGGGCATCCTGACCGCCGATCCCGAGCCCGCCCTGTACGTCTACGAACAGCGCGACACGACCGGCCACCTCCAACGCGGAGTCATCGGCGCCCTGCGCCTCTCGGAGCCGTCGGAGGGGGTGGTCCTGCCGCACGAGGACGTCATGCCGCACGTGGTCGCGGAACGGGCGGCCCTGATGCGCGCCACGTACGCGAACCTGGAACCCCTCCTCCTCACCTACCGCAGCGACGACTCCGCCACCGCGTCACCGTGCACCACGAGCGCGGTGGTCGAACGCACGGCCGCCCGTCCTCCGCTGCTCTCGACGACCACGGAGGACGGTTTCGGCCACCGCCTCTGGGCGATCACCGATCCCGCCGAACTCGCAGGGATCCAGACGGACCTGACACACCACCAGGCCCTGATCGCCGACGGCCACCACCGCTGGGCCACGTATCTGCGTCTACGCGCGGAGCACCCGTCCCCCAGCCCCTGGGACCACGGCCTGGTACTCCTCGTGGACACCGCCCGCTACCCCCTGCGCGTCCGTGCGATCCACCGCCTCCTGCACGGCCTGCCGGTCTCCGAGGCCCTGGCGGCCCTGGCGGGCCACTTCCGGGTACGTCACCTGACGACCGCGCTCCCAGAGGCCCTCACCACCCTCGCGGATGCGGCCACTACGGGCAACGCCTTCCTCCTGGCCGGAGACGGCGCCTTCCACCTCGTGGACCGCCCGGACCCGGCCCTTCTGGACCGTACGATCCCGGCCGACCGCCCGCAGGCCTGGCGCACCCTGGACGCGACGGTCCTGCACGCCACGCTCCTCGACCACATCTGGCGCATCCCCGAGGACTCACCTGCGCGCATCGCGTACATCCACGACACGGCGGCCACCGTGGAGAAGGCCGAACAGGACGGCGGTACAGCCGTCCTGATGCACCCGGTCCGCGAGGAGGTCGTACGGGACCTGGCCCGCCAGGGCGTCACGATGCCCCGCAAGTCGACGTCCTTCGGCCCCAAACCGGCCTCGGGCCTGGTCCTGCGCACGCTGTCGCACTGAAACGCAGAAGGGCGGGACCCCTTACCGGGATCCCGCCCTTCACCGATCTACTGCTTACCGCAGGTCAGCGCTTGTCACCCTCGACATCGTCCGAAGCACTGTCGTCGCTGTCGTCGGCGGACTCAACCGCTTCAACCGTCTCGGGCACCTCGACCACCGCAGTCACCTCGACAGACTCGGTGACATCGGCAGACTCGACCTCGAGGGACTCGACGCCCTTGTCATCAAGGTCGCCCTCATCCCCGTCCTCGTCCTCGCTCTCGTCAAAGGCGTCGACGAACTCCACGCCCTCAAGCTCGGCAAGTCGGTCCGCGGCGTCCGTACTCCCGTCCTTGTCGGACTCGACGGCCTTGGCGAACCACTCCCGCGCCTCGTCCTCACGCCCGGCGGCGAGCAGAGCGTCGGCGTACGCGTACCGCAGGCGCGCGGTCCACGGCTGTACGGAGTTGGAGGCCAGCTCGGGACTCTGCAGGGTCACGATGGCCGCGTCGAGCTGATCCATGTCACGCCGGGCACCGGCCGCGACGAGCCGCATCTCGACCTGTCCGGCCTTGTCCAGCTTGTGCACCTCGGGCGCGCCGGCCATCTCGAGCGCCTTCTCGGGCCGCCCGAGTCCACGTTCGCAGTCGGCCATGACGGGCCACAGTTCGACGTGCCCGGTCATCCGCCGAGCCGCACGGAACTCGGCAAGCGCCTCGCTGTACTTCTGGTTCGCGTACGCGGCGAACCCGGCCGCCTCTCGTACGGCGGCCACACGCGAGGCCAGTCGCAGAGCCACCCGCGAGTACCCGTAGGCCCCCTCGGGGTCCTCGTCGATGAGCCGGGCGACCATCACCAGGTTCTTGGAGACCTCTTCCGCCAGCCCCTTTGGCAGGCTCATCAGCTCCTGGCGTACGTCCTTGTCGATCTCGTCGCCCGTGACCTCCTCGGGGATCGGCAGCCGCTTGATCGGCTCCCGGTCCCGGTCACGCTCGTCACGGAACCCGCCACCACGCCGGTCATCGCCCCGGCTGTCGTCACGTCCCCGGTAACCGCCGCCACCGCCACCGGGCCGGCCTCCACGGTCGTCACTCCGCCCCCGGAAGCCACCGCCAGCTCCGGTGGGACGGGCACCACGGTCGTCACTCCGGCCCCGGAACCCACCACGATCATCATCCCGACGGACAAAGCCGCCGCGCTCACCACGGTTGGTGTCCCGGCTGTCGTCCCGGCCACGGCTGTCGTCCCGGCGGAAACCGCCACGGTCACCTTCACGACGGTCGTCATCACGCTTGAAGCCACCACGGTCACCGCGGTTGTCATCGCGTCCACGGAACCCGCCGCCACCTCCGGCGGGACTGCCACCACGGTCATCGTCTCGACGGAATCCGCCACGGTCACCGCGGTTGTCGTCACGGCGGAACCCACCACCACTGGCCGGACGACCACCACGATCATCCTGACGGTCGTCGCGACGCGCAAAGCCACCACCGGCAGGACGACCACCACGGTCATCCGTCCGCCCACGGAACCCACCACGATCATCATCCCGACGGAAACTGGAACGCTCTCCGTCCCGCCGGTCATCACGTCGGTCATCGCGACGGGGAGCTGCCGGCCGATCGTCACGCCCACGGAAGCCACCACTGGCAGGACGACCACCACGGTCATCCGTCCGCCCACGGAACCCGCCACGATCATCATCACGCCGAACGAAGCCACCGCGGTCACCGCCACCACCACGGTTGTCATCCCGCCGGAACCCGCCGCTACCGGCCGGACGACCACCACGATCATCCTGACGGTCGTCCCGACGCGCAAAGCCACCACCGGCAGGACGACCACCACGGTCGTCACTCCGGCCCCGGAACCCAGCGCGGTCATCTTCGCGACGGAAACCGCCGCGGTCGCTGCCACCACCGCGGTTGTCGTCGCGGCGGAACCCACCACCACTGGCCGGACGACCACCACGATCATCCTGACGGTCATCGCGACGCGCAAAGCCACCACCGGCAGGACGACCACCACGGTCATCCGTCCGCCCACGGAACCCACCACGATCATCATCACGCCGAACGAAGCCACCGCGGTCACCGCCACCACCACGGTCATCATCACGCCGAACGAAGCCACCGCGGTCACCGCCACCACCACGGTTGTCATCCCGCCGGAAAGCGGGACGGTCCCCACGGTCGTCACGGCGGGGTCCCGCAGGACGGTCCGAGCGCTCCGGCCGGTCCGAACGGTCGTCACGCCGGAAAGTTGGACGAGCACCACGGTCTCCGTCACGGCGGTCATCGCGGCGCGCAGGACCGCCACGCTCGCCACCGCCACGGTTGTCGTCTCGGCGGAAACCACCGCCGGCGGGACGATCGCCCCGGTCGTCACGACGAGGGGCTGCGGACCGGTCGTCACTACGACCGTAGCCACCCGTTGGCCGGCCACCACGGTCGGGAGAAGCACCACGGTCGTCGCGGCGATCGTTGTCGCGCCGGGGAGCCCCTCGGTACCCGCCACGATCGCCGCGGTCACCACTGTCCCGTCGGCGCTGGTCGCGCTCCGGGCGCTCGTCGGGAGAGTTGGTGGACATGATGGGTGACTCCTGTCATCGGTACCGCAAGTCATTCTCGCGCAGCCGACAAGTCGGCGCGCTCCGGGCAGTGCGCTTGTTAAAAAACAAAAGGACCCCTGGTCCCAGCGTGAACGCTGGGACCAGGGGTCCTCCAAAGATTGTTCGGCGGCGTCCTACTCTCCCACAGGGTCCCCCCTGCAGTACCATCGGCGCTATAAGGCTTAGCTTCCGGGTTCGGAATGTAACCGGGCGTTTCCCTCACGCTATGACCACCGAAACCCTATTGGTTTCGAGCGAACAAGCACACTCTTCAGTTAGATGTTCTAGCTCGAAAGCCGACAACGGTCGTTGTCTCAGAACTAACACAGTGGACGCGAGCAACTGAGGACAAGCCCTCGGCCTATTAGTACCAGTCACCTCCACCCGTTACCGGGCTTCCAGATCTGGCCTATCAACCCAGTCGTCTACTGGGAGCCTTACCCCATCTA
>NZ_JAAGLT010000031.1 GCF_010548275.1 Streptomyces sp. SID12488 | reverse complement strand
CCGGCCCCGGCCCCGGCCCCGCCGCACCCGCGCCGGCAGCGGCCTATTCCCAGGCTCAGCCGCAGGCACCGGCCGCCCAGGCTCCCGCCGCGCAGGCCGGCGCTCCCGTGCCCGGCGGCCTCGATCCCCGCATGCTGTGGCCGAACATCCTGGAGTCGGTGAAGAACCGCCGCCGATTCACCTGGATCCTGCTCAGCCAGAACGCCCAGGTCAGCGGCTTCGACGGCACCACACTCCAACTGGGCTTCATGAACGCGGGCGCGCGGGACAACTTCTCCAGCAGCGGCAGCGAGGAAGTGCTGAAGCAGGCGCTGGCGGAACAGTTCAGCGTCCAGTGGCGGATCGAGGCGATCGTCGACCCGACGGGCGGCGGCCCGGCGGCCCCGGCGACCGGTGGCTACGGCGGAGGCGGTTCCCCCGGTGGTCACGGAGGCGGAGCTGGAAGCGGAGGTGGCTACGGCGGTGGCGCATCGACGTCGGCCTCCCACCAGCAGGCCGCGCCCCCGGCGTCAGCTCCCACGTCCGCGCCCGCGTCGGCATCGGGCGCCCCCCGTCCCCAGGCCTCCGCCCCGGTACCGCAGCGCTCGGCCCCGGAACCCCCGCACGTCGCCCCCGAGGACGACACCGCCGAGGACGACGACCTCGACCTCGACGAGTCCGCCCTCTCCGGCCACGAACTGATCGTGCGTGAGCTGGGGGCGACGGTGGTGGAGGAGGTCTCGAACAACGAGTAGGCGAGGGGAGCGCATCCAGCCCGTCCGGGGGTCCTCCTCTGGAGGAGCTTGAGGACAAGCCCCCGGCGAGGCCCCCACCAGCACCGGCAGGCGCTCCCCACCCCGACCACTAAGCTGACCCCCGTGAAGGTCCTCCTCATCGGTAACGGCGCCCGCGAACACGCCCTGTGCCGCTCCCTGTCCCTCGACCCCGACGTCACCGCGCTGTACTGCGCCCCCGGCAACGCCGGCATCGCCGAGGTCGCCGAGCTGCGCCAGGTCGACCCCCTCGACGGCAGAGCCGTAGCGGCGCTGGCCCTGGAGCTGGGCGCCGGCCTGGTCGTCGTAGGGCCGGAGGCGCCGCTCGTCGCCGGGGTCGCCGACGCCGTGCGCGAGGCGGGCATCCCGGTCTTCGGTCCCTCCGGGGAGGCCGCGCAGTTGGAGGGTTCCAAGGCCTTCGCGAAGGACATCATGGCGGGAGCCGGTGTCCCCACGGCCCGGTCGTACGTCTGCACGACGCCTGAGGAGGTCGACGAGGCCCTCGACGCCTTCGGTGCTCCGTACGTCGTGAAGGACGACGGACTCGCGGCCGGCAAGGGCGTGGTGGTCACCGCCGACCTCGAAGAAGCCGCCGCACACGCGAACTCCTGCGACCGTGTCGTCATCGAGGAGTTCCTCGACGGCCCCGAGGTCTCCCTCTTCGCGATCACCGACGGTGTGACGGTCCTCCCGCTCCAGCCCGCCCAGGACTTCAAGCGCGCGCTGGACGACGACGAGGGCCCGAACACGGGCGGCATGGGCGCCTACTCGCCGCTCCCCTGGGCCGACCCGAAGCTGGTCGAGGAGGTCCTCCAGACCGTCCTGCAGCCGACGGTCGACGAACTGCGCCGCCGCGGCACCCCCTTCTCCGGCCTCCTCTACGCGGGCCTCGCGATCACCTCGCGCGGCGTCCGTGTGATCGAGTTCAACGCCCGCTTCGGCGACCCGGAGACCCAGGTGGTCCTGGCCCGTCTGAAGACCCCGCTGGCCGGCATCCTGCTCGCGGCGGCAAACGGCACCCTCGCCGACCTGGAGCCCCTGCGCTGGAGTGACGACGCGGCGGTCACCGTGGTCATCGCCTCGCACAACTACCCCGGCACCCCGCGCACCGGCGACCCGATCACCGGTCTCGCCGACGTGGCCGCCGAGGACGCCCCGCACGCGTACGTCCTGCACGCCGGTACGAAGCGCGACGGCGACGCGGTCGTCAGCGCGGGCGGCCGGGTGCTCTCCGTGACAGCGACCGGCGAGAACCTGAGCCAGGCCCGCGACCGCGCGTACACCGCCCTCGGCCGCATCCACCTGGACGGCGCCCAGCACCGCACGGACATCGCGGCGAAGGCGGCGGCAGGGGAGTAGTACCAACACGCGAGTAGTAGCGACACGCGAGTAGTACCGACACGCGAGTTACCGATGGACGAGTAGTACCGATACACGTCGATGAACCTCTCGGGCCCCGGATCCGTCTAAGGATGCGGGGCCCGAGAGTCTTCGCAGCGCGTCCGAAGGTCTTCCAGGCCGCTCCCAGGCCACTCCTGGACCCCTCCCAAATGCCACTTCGTCGTCGCTGTGTGTCATCCACCTCTCCCCAAAGCCATTCCATCGGGTGACCGATCCCCCAACCGGCTGACGAGGACCGGGCCCCCAACTATGGTGCGGCGCAAGCGTTCCGGCACTTGGCCCACCGGCATTGCGATGTCAGTGGCGGGTGCCACAGTGGGGGAGTGAGCAACGTCAGGGTCAGAGCGGAAAAGGTAGGGGGTGACGTCCGGTCGTGACCGGTATGGGTGTGGAGGCGGGCGCGCAGGTCGCGCGTTCCCGGGCCCTCGCCGTGCTGCGCATCCGCAGCAGGGCCCTGGCCGTCGCCCTGCTGCCCGCGGCCGTCGCCGTCGTGCTGCTGGCCGGCGGCTCCACCGGCCACCTCGTGGGCGGCACCTGGCACCTCGCCCGCTGGATCACGAGCGTCGCCGCACTGGTCGTACTCCTCGCCGCGGCCGTCGTCGCCCTGATCGTCGCCCGCGCCCGCCCGGCCATGAGCCCCACGGTCCCGATCGCCGAGGAATCGGCCCTGGACCTCTACCACCTGGTGCGCGACCTGGCCGATCGCCTCGGCGTCCCCGCCCCCTCCGCGATAGCGCTCACCCCGGACTGCGACAGCTGGCTGGAGGACCGCACCCACCCCGCCAACGCCCCGCCCCCGCCGGAGGGCCGGGACGAGATATCGGGCGTACGAGGTCTGCGCCCCGTCTTCCAGGGACAGCGCCGGCGAGCAGCGGCGACGGCATCGCCCGTCCTGGTGATCGGCTCGCCGTTCCTGTGGTGGATGCGCGTCGCCGAGCTGCGCGCGGTCCTCGCCCCGGTCGTCGCGGGTACGGGACCGTCGGCGAACCCGGACATCGCGGCGGCGCGGCGCTTCGTACGGGGCCTCGACGCGGCCGTGGCCGTGGCCGCGGCGCACCGGCGCGACCCCGTGTCCCGTGCGGCGCTCGTGGGCGTCGGCTGGGTGGCGAGGCTGCTGCTGCGCGGCTGCCGGGTGCACGCGGCCGAGATGGAACGCGGGGTCGCGGCAGCCGCCGCCGAGCGCGCACAGGCTGTGGACTACGGGCTGCGGATCGTCGCGCAGGAGCAGGTCGGCCTGGCGTACGCGGGCTGGGACCGGCTGCTGACCCGGGTCGCGCTCCCCGCCTGGCGGATGGGCCGCTGGCCGGCCCGGCTGGACGCGGGCGTCGTCGCGGCGCTCACGGAACTGTCCCGCCGTGACCGGCTGGCCGAGGGCTTCACCTCCCGGCTCGGTGAACGTCCGGCCTGTGACCTCCTCGAAGAGCCCGGCCTGGTCGACGAGGCGGCCTCACTGCTGGCCGCCCGCCTCTTCCACGGCGGCCCGGCCGAGCCCGGCCCGGACTGGGCGCCGGTGGACTGGCAGGAGTACCCGGAGGAGGTGGTCGACCGAAAGTGGCGCATGGACGCGGCACGCCTCCACCGGGTCCTGGACGCCCTGGACGCACGGGGCGTCCACCGCGCCTCCGCAGCCGCACGCCAGAACCCCGACGCCCCCACCCTGTCCCGCGTGATGAACCACCTGACAACCCCACAGCCCCCCGCAGCGGCAACGACAGAGGCAGAAGAGGCAGAAGAGGCAGCAGAGACGGCGAAGGACGAGTACGCGGCCGAGTACGGGGGTGGAGACGGCGACGACGAGCGGGTGGGAAGCGAGCGCGGTGCGGCTCTCGCCGCCGGGCTGAGTGTGGAGGTCGCCCGCGAGGAGGCGGCGGCGCCTGTGGGTGGACAGCAGACCCCGGCGGGGCTGACCGGCCAGGGCCCGGACACGGCCCTCTGGGACGAGGGCTCGCTGCCGCTGTTCCCGTTGCAGCCGCCGCGCACGAGTCGCGAACTGCTCGCCGATCACGTCACCGCGATGGTGTGCTGTGCGGCGATGGACACGGCGGGGGCGGCGCCCGGCCTGGACTGGCTCGACGGCCCTTCGCTCCTCCTGAACGGCGAGCGGGCGGCCGACCTGGGCCCAAAGGTCCTGACCCTCATAGAAACAGGCGACCCGGCCCCCCTGGACGCGTGGCTCCGCACGACAGGCGTACGCCCGGAGAAGCCCGTACGCCTGGTGTGACGCGGAGGAATCCTCGGGGGCGCGGCCCCCCAGAGTGCCCGTGCCGGAGGCGGAAAACCGGTCGGAACCCTCCCTTCCACTTCTGGTCAATCAGCGACGAATGGTGACGGAGTGCGTGCGTAATGTGATGTGCTGGGACCGATCGCGCACATGGCAATCGCACGGGACATAGGACAGTTTCCGGGGGAGCCAGGGAAGGACGCAGTCATGGGGCCGCAGCCGATCCGCCGCTGGGAGTCCGGAGCACTCGCGCACGCCGTCACGGACCCCTTCGGTCTGGGCCCCGTTCCCTGGCTCCGAGGCAGCGAGACCTACTTCGACGACACCGGCCACGTCGTCCCCTGGTACGTGGACCCGTTGGACCCGGCCGCCACAGCCACGCCGACCGCCACCACACGCACGAGGGACACCAGAATCCCCGCCCCCCGCACCTCCCGCACCGCGCCCAACACCACCGGCGGCCCCCGTGCCGCCGACGACGTGCGCCGTCAGATCAAGGGGTTCGCCTCCACCGGCCCCGCCTCCCCCGGCGAGGCGATCGACTTCCACATCACGGTCGACCCGCCGCAGGAGTTCGCCGTGGACATCTACCGCATCGGCCACTACGGCGGTGACGGCGCCGCGAAGATCACCACCAGCCCCCGCCTCTCCGGCATCGTCCAGCCCCCGCCGCTCACCGCCGACCGCACGGTCTCCTGCCACCACTGGTGGCTCTCCTGGCGGCTGCAGATCCCGTCGTACTGGAACGTCGGGGCGTACGTCGCCGTCCTCACGACCGTCGACGGCTACCGCTCCCACATCCCCTTCACGGTTCGCGACAACCACCCGGCGGACCTGCTGCTCCTCCTGCCGGACATCACCTGGCAGGCGTACAACCTCTACCCGGAGGACGGCCGAACCGGCGCGAGCCTCTACCACGCGTGGGACGAGCGCGGCCGGCTCCTCGGCGAGGCCGACGCCGCGACCACCGTCTCCTTCGACCGCCCGTACGCCGGCGCCGGCCTCCCCCTCCACGTGGGCCACGCCTACGACTTCATCCGCTTCGCCGAGCGCTACGGCTACGACGTCGCCTACGCGGACTCCCGCGATCTGCACGCGGGCCGCGTCGACCCCACCCGCTACCGGGGCCTGGTCTTCCCGGGCCACGACGAGTACTGGTCCACGGCGATGCGCCGCACCACCGAACTCGCCCGCGAGAGCGGTACGTCCCTGGTCTTCCTCTCCGCCAACACCATGTACTGGCAGGTGGAGCTGGCGGCTTCGCCGTCCGGCGTTCCGGACCGTCTCCTCACCTGCCGAAAGCGCCGAGGCCCCGGAAAACCGGCCCTGTGGCGCGAAATCGACCGCCCCGAGCAGCAGTTGATCGGCATCCAGTACGCGGGCCGCGTCCCCGAGCCCACCCCCCTGGTCGTCCGCAACGCCGACCACTGGATCTGGGAGGCGACCGGCGCCCACGACGGTGACGAGATCGACGGCATGGTGGCCGGCGAGGCCGACCGCTACTTCCCGCGCACCCAGCTCCCTGAGCACGACGACCGCATCCTCCTCGCCCACTCCCCGTACGCCGACAGCGAAGGCGCCCTCCGTCACCAGGAGACCTCCCTCTACCGATCGCCCTCGGGCGCCCTGGTCTTCGCGTCCGGAACGTTCGCCTGGTCCCCGTCCCTGGACCGCCCCGGCCATGTGGACGCCCGGGTCCAGCGGGCCACCGCGAACCTCCTGGACCGCATCTGCAAACGGGACTGAGCGGCCTTTCTCGCTGCCCTCCTCCTGCCCCCGGCGAAAACGAGTGCTCCGCATACGGGAGAATCGAGCCACTTGGTCATCACCACGGGGAGGAACCGTGTCCGGATTCGTAGAAAAGCCCGAGCCCCTTCAGGTTCCGGGTCTGGTGCATCTGCACACCGGCAAGGTGCGCGACCTGTACCAGAACGAGGCGGGCGACCTCGTGATGGTCGCCAGCGACCGCATCTCCGCCTTCGACTGGGTGCTGCGGACGGAGATCCCCGACAAGGGCCGCGTCCTGACCCAGCTCTCGCTCTGGTGGTTCGACCAGCTCGCCGACCTGGCCCCCAACCACGTCCTGAGCACCGAACTCCCGCCGGGCGCCCCCGCCGACTGGGCGGGCCGCACCCTGATCTGCAAGTCCCTGCGCATGATGCCGGTGGAGTGCGTGGCCCGCGGCTACCTCACCGGCTCCGGCCTCACCGAGTACAACGACTCCCGTACGGTCTGCGGCCTGGCCCTCCCCGAGGGGCTCACCGACGGCTCCGAGCTCCCCGCGCCGATCTTCACCCCGGCCACGAAGGCCGCGGTCGGCGCCCACGACGAGAACGTGTCGTACGAGGAGGTCGCCCGCCAGGTCGGCGCCGAGTCCGCCGCCCAGCTCCGCCAGGCGACCCTGGCCGTCTACTCCCGGGCCCGGGACATCGCCCGTGACCGGGGCATCATCCTCGCGGACACGAAGTTCGAGTTCGGCTACGAGAGCACGGCAGCCGGCGAGACCCTGATCCTCGCCGACGAGGTCCTCACCCCGGACTCGTCCCGCTTCTGGCCGGCCGACCAGTGGGAGCCGGGCCACGCGCAGCCCTCGTTCGACAAGCAGTTCGTACGGGACTGGCTCACGTCGTCGGAGTCCGGCTGGGTCCGTGCCAGCGAGCAGCCCCCGCCGCCGCTCCCGCAGCACGTCACGGACGCGACCCGCGCGAAGTACATCGAGGCGTACGAGCGTCTGACGGGCCTGAGCTGGACATAGCCGGCCCGGCGCACCACACGAAAAAGACCCCGGTCCAGTGGACCGGGGTCTTGATCTGGAGCGGACGACCAGGTTCGAACTGGCGACCTCAACCTTGGCAAGGTTGCGCTCTACCAACTGAGCTACGTCCGCATCGCGTCCCAGAACGTGTCGTACATGCAGTGCATGTCATACGTGCCGTGGCGCGAGAGCAACTATACCCAACCCCGAAGCCGCGCGAGCCGTACAGCCGCATGCCGGTTCTCCGCCCCGAGTTTCGAGACGGCCGACGACAGATAGTTCCGTACGGTCCCCTGTGACAGCGCGGCCCGTTGGGCGATCTCCGCGACCGGCGCGCCGTCGGCGGCGAGTTCGAGCACCTCGGCCTCGCGCGCGGTCAGCGGCGAGTCTCCGGCGGAGATCGCGTCGGCGGCCAACTCGGGGTCGACGTAACGGTTTCCGGCGTGCACGGTACGGATGATCTCGGCGAGCCGCTGGGCGCTGACCGTCTTGGGGACGAATCCGCGCACACCTGCCTCAAGTGCCCGCTTCAGATGTCCGGGCCGGCCGTGGCTGGTCACGATCAGCACCCGGCACTCCGGCAGTTCGGCCCGCAGTGATGTGGCGACCTTCACACCGTCCGCGCCCGGCATCTCAAGGTCGAGCACCGCGACGTCGGGCCGGTGCGCCAGGGCCATGGCCAGCGCCTCGGGCCCGGTGGCGGCCTCGGCGACGACCGCGAGATCGTCCTCCAGACCGAGCAGCGCGGCCAGCGCACCCCGGATGAGGTGCTCGTCATCGGCGAGCAGCAGCCGTACCGCGCTCATGAGGTCACCTCATCCACAACGAACCCCGAGATTGCCCCCACACCGGGACCCGCGCTTGCCCCTGACTCCGACCTCGACCTCGACCCCGAACTCGGGCCTGACCCCGACCCCGCGCCGGCACCCGAACTCGGACCTGACCCCGAACCCGGACTTGCCCCCGCACCGGGACCCGCGCCTGCCTCCGACCTTGACCCGGGACCCGGACCTGCCCCCGAACCCGGACCCGGGCCCGCACTGGGACTCGAACCCGAACGCGCGCCTACCCCCGCACCGGGACCCGGACCTACCTCCGACCCCGAACCGCGACCCGGACCTGCCCCCGAATCCGAACGCGCGCCTACCCCCGCACCGGGACCCGGACCTACCTCCGACCCCGAACCGCGACCCGGACCTGCCCCCGAATCCGAACGCGCGCTTACCCCCGCACCGGGACCCGGACCTACCTCCGCCCCCGAACCGAACCCCGCGCCTGACACCAACCCGGACCCGGACCCCGACCTGGACCTCGCCCCGAACCCCACCCCTCCCCCCGCAGGCAGCGGCACCGTCGCGACCACCCGGAACCGCTCCTCACGCTCACCCACGACCCCGGCCTCCAGCCGCCCGTCGACGGCCGACAACCGTTCCCGCAGCCCGGCGAGCCCGGACCCCGCCCCCGTGCCCTCGCCGGCCTCCTGCCGTACCCCGTCGTTCTCCACGGTCAGCACCACCAGCCCGTCACCGACCCGGACCCTCACCCCGCACCAACCGGCATCCCCGTGCCGCAGCACGTTGGTCGTCGCCTCCCGGACCACCCACCCGAGCGCCGACTGCACCTCACCCGGCAGTCCGACCGCTTCACCGGTCACCTCGCAAGTGATCCCCGCAGCGGTCAACACCCCTTGCGCGCCCAGGAGTTCCGTACCGAGGTCGGCCTCGCGGTACCCCCGTACGACATCCCGTACCTCCCGCTGCGACTCCCGCGCGATGCGCTGCACCTCGATCATCTGGTCGACGGCCTCGGGCCGTTCGCGCCGGGCGAGTTGCACGGCCAGTTCGCTCTTGAGGGCGATCACCGCCAGGTTCCGTCCCATCACGTCGTGCAGATCGCGCCCGAACCGCAGCCGTTCCTCGGCGACGGCGAGCCGGGCCCGGGTCTCGCGGGCCCCATCGAGTTCGTACACGGCTTTGAGCAGCCAGACGGAGAAGGCGAACGTGAGCGTGACGAACCCGGCGCCGAGCAGTACGGCCAGCCCCGTGCCGAGGGCCGCGGCCACCGGGAGGCCCAGCGGGATGGCCACGGCAACCGAGCCCGCGGCCATCCCGGCCACCAGCCACAGCATCCGCAGTCTGCTGCGCAGGCCGAGCGTGAGGGTGCCGACGCCGAAGGCGACCACCCCGCCGAACAGGCTGCCGGCGGCGGTCTCCGTGTCCTCGCCGCCCGGCCCGTGAGTGGCCAGGACGAGAGCCGCGACCCCGATCGTCGCAGTCACCGCACCGAGTACGGCCAGCAGCCGCAGCGGCTGTTCCCGGCTCCCCCGGATCCAGTCCAGTGCCCGGGACGCGGTCACCCCGCAGAGCACGGCGTGCGCGCACACCAGCAGGAACAGCCAGGGCGCGAGCCCTGCCCCCACCAGCCCGAAAACGGGCAGTCCGATCGCGGTGACCTCGACGAAGGGGAACAGATGAAACGACCAGCGCGTGTACGTCTCCACCTTCGCCGGCGTGCTCTTGCGCCCCCACCAGCTCCCGGGCCTGCGCATTTTCCTGATCCCCTGTCCACTACGTCCGCTGCCGCCCATTACCGCCGCGGTTCCCAGCGGAACCACCGTCGTACAGCAAACACCGACAGGACGGTCCAGGCCAGGCCGGTCAGTACGGCGCCCAGGGCCTCGTACGCCGACAGGTCACCGGTCCAGGCGCCGCGTACGAGGGTGATCGCGGGCGTCAGCGGGAGGAACTCGCAGAACGAGGCGAGCCGGTCGGGCAGCATCTCCAGAGGGACGGTGATCCCGGAGCCGATGAACGAGAGGAGCATCAGCGGCAGCGAGGTGACCTGCGCGCTCTCGGTGGTCCGGCTGAAGCTGGCGGTGAGAGCGGCCAGCGCCACAGCCGTCAGCAGGCCCAACAGCAGCCCGATCACGGCGAGTTGGGGAGCCGGCGGCGCGTCGAGATCGAGCAGGACGGTACAGCCGACGGCCAGCAGCAGGCACTGTACGAGGCCTGTCGCGACCGCCGGGAGCGCCGACCCGGTGAGTATCTCCACGTCGCGCAGCTCACCGGTGCGCAGCCGCTTGAGGACGAGTTCCTCGCGCCGGGCGACGAAGACACCCACGAGGGCCGCGTACACGGCGAAGAGCAGCGAGAAACCGACGGAGGCGGGCAGGATGAGCGTGCCGATATTGAGCCCGACGTCTGTCAGGTCCGTATCGGACATGGCGGACCGCACACTGAACGGCAGCACCAGCGGCACGAACAGGGCGGCGACGAGCGTGCCCTTGTTGCGCAGGAACAACGTCGCCTCGGCCCGGGCCAGGGCCCGCATCCGCTCGGCGGGAGTCGTACGACCGGTACCGATACCGGTACGGGCAACCCCACTCGTACCACTCATGCGACACGCTCCCCGGCGACAGCGGAACCAGCGGAACTCTCCACGCCTGCCGACGCCTCCCGCGCGATCCGCAGAAACGCCTCCTCCAGCGAGGCCGACCGCACGTCCAGCCCCCGCAGCGTGACCCCGGCCTCCTCGGCCCACACCAGCAACCGCGTTGCCGCACGCTGGAGTTCATGGGTCCGCAGCCGTATGACGCGTCCCTCCTCCTCGTACCCGCTCACGCCGAGCGGGCCGAGCGGGCCGAGCGGCGGCAGGTCGCCCACGAAGTACCCGGCGGGCAGCTCGAAGGAGATCCGGGCCGGCTGCGAGGCGGTCACCTCGGCGGGCGTACCGGCGGCGGCGATGCGCCCCTCGTGGAGGATGGCGAGCCGGTCGGCGAGATCCTCGGCCTCCTCCAGGTAGTGCGTGGTGAGCAGCACGGTCGTACCGCCGGCGCGCAGCTCCCGTACCAACTCCCAGGTGGCCCGGCGCCCTTCGGCGTCGAGACCGGTCGTCGGTTCGTCGAGGAACAGCACCTCCGGGTTGCCGAGGAGCGCGAGCGCGAGGTCGAGGCGCCGCCGCTCACCCCCGGACAGCTGCTTCACGCGTACGTCGGTCCGCCGCTCCAGTCCGACGAGCGCGAGCGCCTCCCCCTCGGGCCGCGCCCCGCTCGTGCACCCGGCCCACATCCGCGCGGTCTCGCCGACGGTCAGCTCGGACGGGAAGCCGCCCTCCTGGAGCATCACGCCGGTGCGCGGCCGTACGAGGGCCCGCTCGGTGTACGGATCATGGCCCAGCACCCGGACCCGCCCCCCGGCCGGCGGCGCCAGCCCCTCCAGCAGCTCGACGGTCGACGTCTTGCCCGCGCCGTTCGTGCCCAGCAGGGCGAAGACCTCCCCGCGGCCCACGGAGAAGGACACCCCGCGCACCGCCTCGAACCCGCCCCCGTACACACGCCGCAGGTCAGTGACCTCAATCACGTGTTCGTGTTCGTTGGTTTCCATACCTTCAGCATCCCGGCGGGGAGGTGGGGAAGGCAGTGCGAGGTGTCATCACCCCACATGACAAATGTCAGACGCCCGTAGCAGCCGAACCCGTGATGCCTGTGAAAGGCCAACACGAAGAAGACCCCGGTCCAATGGACCGGGGTCTTGATCTGGAGCGGACGACCAGGTTCGAACTGGCGACCTCAACCTTGGCAAGGTTGCGCTCTACCAACTGAGCTACGTCCGCATTGCCTCCAGTCGGCTTTCACCGACTGGCGCGAGCACCAGCCTACCTGATCCACAAGAGTGGTCAGACCGGCGCTGCAGAGCGGGTGACAGGAATTGCACACTGCGCCTTCCCCCTGGAAGGGGGATGTTCTGCTACTGAACTACACCCGCAAGCCTCCGTGAGCCGGGCCTTTCGGCCTCGCCCCTCGGCGTGCTCCGAACTCTAGCTGATCAGCAGGGGGGCAACGCAAGTCGGTTGCGCCGAGGGGCTCCTGGAGGACCGCAGGGGTGCTGCGGAGGTACTGCTCAGCCGCTGCTGGGCGACTACTGGGCAGCGGTGAAGGCCTCGTACACCTTCTTGGGGATGCGCCCGCGGCTCGGTACGTCGAACTTGTTGGCGAGGGCCCAGGCCCGGACCGCCGAGGGGTCGGGGGCGACCTCCGTCTGCTTGTACGCCTTGCCGGAGCGCGACCGCTTGCGGCCGGCCTCCACGTACGGCTCCAGGGCCTTACGCAGTTTCTTGGCATTGGTTAGATTCAGGTCGATCTCGTACGACTTGCCGTCGAGTCCGAAGGCGATGGTTTCCGCCGCTTCCGAGCCGTCGATGTCGTCTGAGAGTGTGACCACGACACGCTGAGCCACGAATATCGGTCCCTTCGTGCGACACCTCAGCTGCGACGTGCGAAGACGTCGGGAGGTGTCGGGAGATCTCGGTTGTCCGACTGTTATTGGGCAAAGTATCGGCTAATGCCTTTTCCTTTGTACAGTGCCCGGCATTGCAATGGGAAGACCGACTAAATCTGTCCGCGTGTCTCCCCCGCAATAGACATCCTGGATGCGAACCCGGATCTTTCCCAGAATTTTTCGGTATGGCACCGCTCCGATACCGGATCGTGATGCCGCCCTCCTGTGTTTCCGTAGATTCCTACGAATCTACCCGCGTAGAAATTTTGTACGGGTAGTCTGAAGCGACCTGCTCAGCACCACACACCGGGAGTGCCAGTGGCACGCGTCGTAGTCGACGTCATGCTCAAGCCGGAGATCCTCGACCCCCAGGGCCAGGCGGTGCAGCGTGCACTGCCGCGTCTCGGTTTCGAGGGCGTCTCCGACGTACGTCAGGGAAAGCGATTCGAACTGGAAGTTGACGGACCGGTGGACGACGCCGCGCTCGCCCGCATCCATGATCTTGCGGAATCCTTCCTCGCCAACACCGTGATCGAGGACTTCACCGTGAAGGTGGAGGAGATGGTGGGGGAAGAGAAGTGACTGCTCGTATTGGAGTCGTCACCTTTCCGGGTTCCCTGGACGACCGGGACACCCAGCGCGCGATCCGCCTCGCGGGTGCCGAGCCGGTAGCTCTCTGGCACAAGGACAAGGATCTGGGGCAGGTCGACGCGGTTGTTCTGCCCGGCGGATTCTCGTACGGCGACTATCTGCGCGCGGGTGCCATCTCGCGTTTCTCGCCGGTGATGGAGTCGGTCATCGAACAGGCGAAGTCGGGCATGCCGGTCCTCGGCATCTGCAACGGCTTCCAGATTCTCACCGAGGCGCACCTCCTGCCGGGCGCGATGCTCGGCAACAACCACCTCCACTTCATCTGCCGCGACCAGAAGCTGCGGGTGGAGAACGCGGACACGGCCTGGACCGTCGACTACGAGGCCGGCCAGGAGATCCACATCCCGCTGAAGAACATGGACGGCCGGTACGTCGCCGACGAGCACACGCTCGACGAGCTGGAGGCGGAGGGCCGGGTCGTGTTCCGGTACCGAGACTTCAACCCGAACGGCTCGCTCCGCGACATCGCGGGCATCAGCAACGCCGCCGGGAACGTCGTGGGCCTCATGCCGCACCCCGAGCACGCGGTGGAGCCGCTGATCGGCAGCGGTCGTACCGACGGCCTCCCCTTCTTCACCTCGATCCTCAAGAAGCTGGTCAACGTATGAGCCGGACGCCTCTGGACACGGTCGAGCACGCGGCCGAGACCCCCGACGTCGAGCTGCCCTGGGCCGAACTCGGCATGAAGAAAGACGAGTACGAGAAGGTCGTCGAGATCCTCGGCCGCCGTCCGACCGGCGCCGAGCTGGCCATGTACTCGGTCATGTGGTCCGAGCACTGCTCCTACAAGTCCTCCAAAGTCCACCTCCGCCAGTTCGGCGAGAAGGCCCCGCACTCCGACGCCCTGCTCGTGGGTATCGGCGAGAACGCGGGCGTGGTCGACGTCGGCCAGGGCTACGCGGTCACCTTCAAGGTCGAGTCGCACAACCACCCGTCCTACGTGGAGCCCTACCAGGGCGCGGCCACGGGCGTCGGCGGCATCGTGCGCGACATCATCGCGATGGGCGCCAGGCCGGTAGCGGTCGTGGACCCCCTGCGCTTCGGCGCTGCGGACCACCCCGACACCAAGCGCGTCCTCCCGGGCGTCGTCGCGGGCATCGGCGGCTACGGCAACTGTCTGGGCCTGCCGAACATCGGTGGCGAGGTCGTCTTCGACGCCTGCTACCAGGGGAACCCGCTGGTCAACGCCGGTGCGATCGGTGTCATGCGGCACGAGGACATCCACCTGGCGAAGGCGTCGGGCCCGGGCAACAAGGTCATCCTGTACGGGGCTCGTACGGGCGGCGACGGCATCGGCGGCGCGTCGATCCTCGCCTCTGAGACCTTCGACGACGCGAAGCCCTCCAAGCGCCCTGCCGTGCAGGTCGGTGACCCCTTCCAGGAGAAGCTGCTCATCGAGTGCACCCTGGAAGCCTTCAAGGAGAAGCTGGTCGTCGGCATCCAGGACCTGGGCGCGGCGGGCCTGTCGTGCGCCACGAGCGAGCTGGCGTCGAACGGCTCCGGCGGCATGCGCGTCACCCTGGACGACGTACCCCTCCGCGACTCGACGCTCTCGCCCGAGGAAATCCTCATGAGCGAGTCGCAGGAGCGCATGTGCGCGGTGGTCGAGCCGGAGAAGGTCGACCGGTTCCTGGCCATCTGCGACAAGTGGGATGTCATCGCCACGGTGATCGGTGAGGTCACCGACGGCGACCGCCTCGAGATCTTCTGGCACGGCGGCAAGATCGTCGACGTCGACCCGCGTACGGTCGCGCACGACGGCCCGGTCTACGAGCGCCCCTACGCCCGCCCGGACTGGCAGGACGCCCTCCAGGCGGACGACGCCAACAAGCTTGCCCGGCCCGGGACTTCGGAGGAGCTGAAGGCGCAGGTCGTGGCGCTGGTCTCCTCCCCCAACCAGGCTTCCAAGTCCTGGATCACCTCCCAGTACGACCACTTCGTGCAGGGCAACACGGTGTTGGCGCAGCCCGAGGACTCCGGGATGATCCGCATCGACGAGACGACCGGCCTCGGTGTCGCCATCGCGACGGACGGCAACGGCCGTTTCGCCAAGCTCGACCCGTACGCGGGCGCGCAGTTGGCGCTGTCGGAGGCGTATCGAAACGTGGCGACGACGGGCGCGAAGCCCTTGGCCGTCTCCGACTGCCTGAACTTCGGTTCGCCCGAAGACCCGGCGGTGATGTGGCAGTTCGCGGAGGCGGTACGTGGACTCGCCGACGCCTGCCAGCAGTTGGGCACCCCGGTGACCGGCGGCAACGTCTCCCTCTACAACCAGACCGGCGACGTCGCCATCCACCCGACGCCGGTAGTGGCGGTCCTGGGCGTAATCGACGACGTGGCACGACGCACGCCGGTCGCGTTCCAGGAGGAGGGTCAGCTGCTGTACCTCCTCGGGGACACGCGTGAGGAGTTCAGCGGCTCGGCGTGGTCACAGGTCGTGCACGACCACCTGGGTGGCCTGCCGCCCAAGGTCGACCTGGAGCGGGAGCGTCTCCTGGCCGAGATCCTGATCTCCGCCTCCCGCGACGGCATGATCGACTCCGCGCACGACCTGTCGGACGGCGGCCTGATCCAGGCGGTCGTCGAGTCGGCGCTGCAGGGCGGGAAGGGCGCGCGTCTGGTCGTACCGGACGGGATCGACGCCTTCACCCTCCTGTTCTCGGAGTCGGCGGGCCGTGCGGTGGTCGCGGTTCCGCGCTCGGAGGAGCTGCGCTTCAACGACATGTGCGGGGCGCGCGGGCTGCCGGTGACGCGGATCGGCGTCGTCGACGGCGACTCCATCGAGCTCCAGGGCGAGTTCACCCTGACGCTCGCGGAACTGCGCGAAGCGCACGAGGCGACGATTCCGGCGCTGTTGGCGTAGTCGTCCAGTCCGTCCAGTCGCCTTCGGCTGTACGAGGTCGAGGTTGAGGTCCCATCCGGGCTCGGGCGGGACCTCTTCTGCTCACCGCACGTAGTTCTTGAGGATCTCCGTGTCGAGCTCGATGCCGATCGGGTCGGGGAGGAGCACCTTCTCGCCGAACTTCGCCGTGCGGATGTCGCGGTAGCCCCCGACCTTGCGGTCCGGGGAGCTGTGCACCGTGATGGTGCAGGAGTCTCGGTCGATCAGGAGGTACAGGGGGATGCCGGACTGGCCGTAAGCGGCCGGCTTCTCGTGCCTGTCCCGGCGGTCGGTGTCCGAGTCGTACGAGGTGACCTCGACGACCAGGAGTGCCCCGTCCGGGTCGGCCCAGTCGCCGTGCCCGGCGAAGTGGGCTTCGGGTGCGAGTACGGCGTCCGGTCGTGCCCTGCCCTCGCGGTACGTCTCCACCTGGAGCCCCGTCCCCTGGTACAGGTCCAGGTCGGGCCTGGACCGCATACAGCGCCGGGCCAGCCAGGCGATGATGGTGCTGCGGTCCCCGTCGGGCGTTCTCTTGACGCCGATGCGTCCACCGATGAACTCCAACGTCACGGTCTCGGGGGCGCCGGAGGCGATCGTTTCGAACTCGTTCACCAACATCTCGGGCGTGCGCTCGGCCATGGCAGTCACGTTCCCATGGCCTTCTGGTCCGTGCAGTCCAAGCACGCGTACGAGGTCCGGCCCGGCCCCGTCCCCTGGTCGACCGTGGGGAGTGCGACCAGCGGGGTGCTGGTGGGCTGTTGGCAGATGGCGCACAGGCGGGTCCGGTGCAGGCACTCCGAGCACATGCGGCCGGTGTTCTCGAGGGTGCCGTAGCGCAGGAACGGGGCGCGGCCGACCTTGCAGATGTCGCAGCGGGGGTCCACCTCGACGCCGGTCACGGGCTCGGCTCCGTGTCGGCCACGAGTGACTGACGCTCGGTGCAGTCGGCGAGCCGCACCCAGAGGAAGTCACCCTCGGCGTCGACCTTCGGGTACCCCGAGCCGACCTGCACGACGACGCCCTCGAAACGCTCGGGCGCCTCGCGCTTGCGGGAGTCGGGCGGGACGTAGGTGGTGCCGCGAACTCGGTCGCCCACGAGGAAGGGACCGGTGACTGGAGGAGTGGTCATGGGGACAACGGTTCCTTCGCTCCAGCTCTGAGGCAATCGAACGTAGAAATTCCACGAGAATTGGCAAGTGCCGGAAACCTGGCATGTGGCTGCGCAAGGTGAGCATGGGCTGCCACACTCGGTGCACGCCCCGTGACTTATTGGGCACAGGGCGTCAAGTGGCAGGCATGGACGTACTGTTGGCGGGCATGACCGCAGAGGGAGCGGGCACGGTGGCAACGAAGACAGGGCCGACGATCCGGCGGATGCAACTCGGTCAGGAGCTGCGGAGGCTGCGGCAGAACGCACTTCGGGATGACGGTGACGGCACTGGCATGACGTTGGCGCAGGCGGTGAGGGGACTCGGCTTCACGGAGTCGAAGCTATACCGCGTCGAGAATGGGCTGACCGGCCTGCCCAAGGTCCAGGACCTCAAGGAACTCCTCGACCGGTACGGGGTCACGGACCCGGACGACGTGGAGTTCCTGTTGGAGATCCACAAGAACTCGCTGCACCGGGGCTGGTGGTCGCCGTACAGGAGCCTGATGCCTTCGGGGTTCGGCATGAGCGTGGGGCTGGAGGGCGACGCCAAGATCCTCCGGGTCTACCAACCGGACAGGATGTTCGGGCTCTTCCAGACCGAGGCGTATGCGCGGGCACAGTTCGAAATCGCCAAGCCGATCGACGAGCGGACAACCGAGTTTGTCGAACGGAACGTTGAGATCCGCATGCGGCGCAAGGAAGCCATTCTGCGCAGCGAGCGGCCCGTCGAGGTACACGCGATCCTCGAAGAGGCGGCAGTGCGGCGTGTCTACGGTGGCTCGGAGACCATGCGGGAGCAATACGTACACCTTGCGGAACTTGCCGCACTGGATCATGTGACCGTGCAGATCCTGCCGATGTCCCAGCCGGTCTACCGGGCTGCGGACAACTTCATCCTCATGGAGTTCGATCCGCCGCTGCCGCGCGTGGTCAGCATCGACACCCTGGACACGGTGAGTCTGACGGACAAGGACACGGAACTCTGGCGCTACGCCCGCAGGTTCGAGGCCATGGCAGCTGGGGCGTCCGCGCCAAGGGAGACTCCAGGGTTTCTGGAACAACTAGCACGAGAGATGGAACAGAGATGAGCGCCCGCCGAGATGTCTGTGAACTTGACCTGGAATCGGCCTGGTTCAAGTCCTCCTACAGCAGTGACGCGGGTGGGAGTTGCGTCGAGATAGCCACCCTCACCTCGGCCCACGTAGCCCTCCGTGACTCCAAGTTCCCGGAGGGTCCCGCCCTCCTCCTCCCCCCAGAAGCCTTCGTGGCGTTGCTGGACCACGTACGGAGCTGACTCGCCCCCATGCCCCCAGCCAAAAAGCCGAACGCCCGCACCCGTACCCGCACCTACGACCCCGCCAAGACCCGCACCGCGGTCCTCACCCAATACGCCAACATCCGCACCGCCGTCCGAACCCTCACCTCCGACCAACTCGCCCTCCCCACCCGCCTGGGCGGCTGGACCGTTCGTGATCTGGTCGCCCACGTCACGATGGCCCTCGGCAGCATCAGCCTCGCCCTCGACCGGGACGAGCCGGCGAAAGCCGAGATCGGCGTCCTCGACTACACCTCTGTCACCGCACTCTTCGCCGATGCCATCGCGGAGAGCAGCCGCGACCTCGCCGAGCGCACCCCCGACCTCAACGCCCTCCTCGCCCGCACCGAGGAACGCCTCACCGAACGCCTCACAGGCGTCGCGGACACCCGTGTCCTCGCGGTGCGGGTGGGCGCCGTCACCCTCACCGACTACCTGGTGACCCGCACCGTCGAACTGGTCGTCCACACCGACGACCTGAACGCCGCCGTCCCGGGCCTGGACATCCCGTACGACAGGCAGGCGCTGGCCACCTGCACCCGACTCCTCGCCGACACCCTCGCCGCCAAGGCCCCCGGCGGTTCGACGGAGGTCCGTATCCCGCCGTACGCCGTGGTGCAGTGCGTCGAGGGCCCGAGGCACACCCGTGGCACCCCGCCCAACGTCGTCGAGACCGACCCGCTGACCTGGATCCGCCTGGCCACCGGCCGGGTCCAGTGGGCCGACGCCCTCGGCAACGCACAGGTCAGCGCGAGCGGCGAACGCGCAGACCTCGGCGGGCTCCTGCCCCTCATGGCCTGACGGCAGCCTCCGTACGACGACAGCACGGCGAAGGCGCAGCGAAGGCACAAGTGATGGCCGGACGGGAACCGCCCACCCGCCCCTTCCGTCTCACCGGCATGAAAAAGCAGCAACTGACGAGCGTCAGCCTCAGCATCCTGACCCTGGCCCTGCTCCCCCTCGCCGTGGCGTGCGGCAGCGAGAAGGGCGGTGGCGGCAGCCAGACCGTCGGGACAGGGACGGCGTCCGGAACATCGGAGGTCACCGGCGTCCACTGGAGCATCGACGACCTCACCGTTGACGGTAAGAAGAGCGCGGCCCCCGCCGGCGCCTTCCTGAAGATTGACAAGGATGGCGAGGTCAGCGGCAACTATGGTTGCAACGGCTTCGGAGCCACCGCTACGGTCGACGGCGACGACATCGACCTCGGTCAGGCGCGCTCGACCGACATGGGGTGCCAGAGTGATCGGATGACCTTCGAGAGCAACCTCTCCAAGGCACTCACCGACGGCACCCTCACCGCCAAGGCCGACGCCGCCGTCGGTACCAAGGGCGACAGCGCGCGAAAGCTCACCCTCACCACCGAAACCGGCGAGATCATTCACCTCACCGAAGAGAAGGCAGCCTCCCTCTACGGCACCAAGTGGACGATCACGACACTCGGTGCCACCGACAGCGGCAGCGGTAGCGACAGTGACAACAGCGCAGACAGTGGCTCCGACAGTGCTGCCGTCACGCCTCTCCCCTCCGGCGCCGACGCCTACCTCGTCTTCGACCAGAAGAAGGGGACCGTCAGCGGCAAGGCCGGTTGCAACAACGTTTCCGCTGAGGCGACAGTCAGCAACGGCGATATCACTTTCGGCAGCCCGGCGACCACCCGAAGGATGTGCGACGGCTCACTCATGGAGGTCGAGAAGAAGCTGCTGAAGATCTTCGACGGCAAGACGGCGTACAGGATCGATCACCGCTCCCTGTCCCTGACCAGCGCAAACGGGACGACCGTCAGCGCGAACGTCGCCGATTGAGCCTTTACCGCAGTCCACCGCCCCACGGTGCCCGCACGTCACAGTCGCGTTCCCTAATTCGGACCAGTGGTCGATCTCGCCTACACTCGGTGCCGTGCCACGTGGTGACGGTCGACTCAGTCATGATCTGCTCCCCGGCGAGAAAGGCCCTCAGGACGCTTGCGGCGTCTTCGGGGTCTGGGCCCCCGGCGAAGAGGTCGCCAAGCTCACTTACTTCGGGCTCTACGCCCTACAGCATCGAGGCCAGGAATCCGCGGGTATCGCGGTCAGCAACGGCTCCAAGATCCTCGTCTTCAAGGACATGGGCCTTGTCTCCCAGGTCTTCGACGAGACCTCGCTCGGCGCGCTCAAGGGTCATATCGCGGTCGGTCACGCCCGCTACTCGACCACTGGCGCCTCCACCTGGGAGAACGCCCAGCCGACCTTCCGCGCGACCGGCCACGGCTCGATCGCCCTCGGCCACAACGGCAACCTCGTCAACACGGCGCAGCTCGCCGAGATGGTCGCCGACCTGCCCAAGCAGCACGACGGGCGCACTCCGCGCGTCGCGGCGACCAACGACACCGATCTGCTGACGGCCCTCCTGGCCGCCCAGACCGACGACGACGGCAACCCGCTGACCATCGAGGACGCCTCCGCGCGGATCCTTCCGCTGGTCCAGGGCGCCTTCTCCCTCGTCTTCATGGACGAGCACACGCTGTACGCCGCCCGTGACCCGCAGGGCATCCGCCCCCTGGTCCTGGGCCGGCTGGAGCGCGGCTGGGTCGTCGCCTCCGAGTCCGCCGCCCTCGACATCTGCGGCGCCGCCTATGTGCGCGAGATCGAGCCGGGCGAGTTCGTCGCCATCGACGAGAACGGTCTGCGTACGTCACGATTCGCGGAAGCGAAGCCCAAGGGCTGCATCTTCGAGTACGTGTACCTGGCCCGCCCGGACACCGACATCGCCGGCCGGAACGTGTACCTCTCGCGCGTCGAGATGGGTCGGAAACTCGCCAAAGAAGCGCCCGTCGAGGCCGACCTGGTGATAGCGACTCCGGAATCCGGCACCCCGGCCGCCATCGGCTACGCCGAGGCTTCCGGAATCCCGTTCGGGGCCGGACTCGTCAAGAACGCCTATGTCGGACGTACGTTCATCCAGCCCTCCCAGACGATCCGGCAGCTCGGTATCCGGCTGAAGCTGAACCCGCTGAAGGAAGTCATCAAGGGCAAGCGGCTGGTCGTCGTCGACGACTCGATCGTGCGCGGCAACACCCAGCGGGCGCTCGTGCGCATGCTGCGGGAGGCCGGCGCGGCGGAGGTCCACATCCGGATCTCCTCGCCTCCCGTCAAGTGGCCCTGCTTCTTCGGCATAGATTTCGCCACCCGCGCGGAGCTCATCGCCAACGGCATGACCATCGACGAGATCGGCACCTCGCTCGGCGCCGACTCCCTCTCGTACATCTCCCTCGACGGCATGATCGAGGCGACCACCATCGCCAAGCCGAACCTGTGCCGGGCCTGCTTCGACGGTGAGTACCCGATGGACCTCCCGGACCCCGAACTGCTCGGCAAGCAGCTCCTGGAGACCGAGCTGGCCGCAGGGCCCGCCGCCACGGCCGCGGCCGACGCGATCCGTCGCCCGTAAGCAGCCGTAAAACCTGCTCCACGAGCAGTACGACACGAAAGTTCTCACCCTCATGTCTGAGACCACTGGCGCTTCCGGCGCTTCCTACGCGGCCGCCGGCGTCGACATCGAAGCGGGCGACCGCGCCGTCGAGCTGATGAAGGAGTGGGTGAAGAAGACGCAGCGCCCCGAGGTCCTCGGCGGCCTCGGCGGGTTCGCCGGCCTCTTCGACGCCTCCGCCCTCAAGCGCTTCGAGCGCCCGCTGCTCGCCTCCGCGACCGACGGCGTCGGCACGAAGGTCGACATCGCCCGGCAGCTCGGCGTGTACGACACCATCGGCCACGACCTGGTCGCCATGGTCATGGACGACATCGTGGTGTGCGGCGCCGAACCGCTGTTCATGACCGACTACATCTGCGTCGGCAAGGTCCACCCCGAGCGTGTCGCCGCGATCGTCAAGGGCATCGCCGAGGGCTGCGTGCTGGCCGGATGCGCTCTGGTCGGCGGCGAGACGGCCGAACACCCGGGTCTGCTCGGTCCGGACGACTTCGATGTCGCCGGCGCCGGTACGGGCGTCGTGGAGGCCGACCGGCTGCTCGGCGCGGATCGTATCCGTACGGGTGACGCGGTGATCGCCATGGCGTCCTCCGGGCTTCACTCGAACGGGTACTCGCTCGTGCGGCATGTGCTCCTGAAGCAGGGCGGACTGGCCCTGGACAAGCACATCGAGGAGTTCGGGCGCACCCTCGGCGAGGAACTCCTCGTCCCCACCAAGATCTACTCGCTGGACTGCCTGGCCCTCACCCGCACCACCGACGTGCACGCCTACTCGCACGTCACCGGTGGCGGGCTGGCCGCCAACCTGGCCCGGGTGATTCCGGACAGCCTGCACGCGATCGTCGACCGCTCCACCTGGACCCCGGACCCGGTCTTCGACCTCGTCGGGAAGACGGGTTCCGTCGAACGCCTGGAGCTGGAGAAGACGCTGAACATGGGCGTCGGCATGATCGCGATCGTCCCGGAGGACTCGGCGGACGTGGCCCTCGCCACCCTGGCGGACCGAGGCGTAGACGCCTGGGTGGCCGGCGAGATCACCGACCGCGCCAACCACGCGACAGGCGCGGAGCTGGTAGGCGACTACACCCGAGCCTGACGGCAAGGCGGCGGGCGCAGCCGCCGCCGAGGGGCGCGGGGAACGGCGCGACCAGCCACAACGCACCCGCACCCGCCAAACAACACCAGCCCCCGAGCTACTAGGCGCCCCCGCCCAACCCAAGTGGAACGGCAACGCACGAAACCCGGTCCGGCGTTTGACCGCCCGACCGGGTGAGGTGCAGCTGATGCCCTACAGGAAACGTGCAACCTGTTCAGCGCGCCGCAGCAGACGTAAGACGTCAAGCCCCACGGCGTTGTTGCGACGACGCGGAACCTGAGGACTGATCGTCCTCGTCCTCATCGTCGTCGTTGTACCGATCCGCGTACTGGGCGTACGGGTCGTCTTCTTCCTCGTCGTCGTCCTCGAACGGCTCGCCATTCGGCGGCTGGCTCGAAGTCGAAGCGCCCAGCTCATTGGCCAGACGCGAGAGGTCAGTCCCGCCGCTGCTGTACTTCAGCTGGCGGGCGACCTTCGTCTGCTTGGCCTTTGCCCGGCCGCGCCCCATGGCTCGACCCCCTCGGATACGGGGCTCGGTGGCCCCAGAGTCTTGACACCCGTTCATGTTCTGGAACGGGCTCTCCGTGGAGAGACCGGTCCGTAGGGCCTCCACGGTACCTGAGCCCGCGCCCATACGGTACGTCGCCCGCAGGACGTGCCCGTGCCCAGAACCCGCGAGGTGCCCTGTCCTTGCTGGTCAACCCCGATTTTAACCACTTCTTGGCGGCCGACCCGCCGACGGGGGTGAGAGTTCTCTCCAACACCCCGCCGACAGGTACCTCCGCGCTGCCTCGGACTACCGGCTCCGGCGGGCCTCCGCCATGCGCTGCTCGGCGATCCGGTCGGCCGCGGCGGCCGGCGGAATACCGTCTTCCTTCGCACGTGCGAATATGGCCAGCGTGGTGTCGTAGATCTTCGCGGCCTTCGCCTTGCACCGCTCGAAGTCGAACCCGTGCAGCTCGTCGGCCACCTGGATCACGCCACCGGCGTTCACGACGTAGTCGGGCGCGTAGAGGATCCCGCGGTCCGCGAGGTCCTTCTCGACGCCCGGGTGCGAGAGCTGGTTGTTGGCCGCCCCGCACACCACCTTGGCGGTCAGCACGGGCAGGGTCGCGTCGCTGAGCGCTCCGCCCAGCGCGCAGGGCGCGTAGATGTCCAGTCCCTCGGTCCGGATCAGCGCGGCGGTGTCGGCGACGGCCGTGACCCCGCCGTCCGGGTGCGTGGCCAGAATCCGACTTACAGCGTCCTCCCGTACGTCCGTGATCACGACCTCGGCGCCGTCCTCGCGCAGATGCCGCACCAGGTGGTGCCCGACCTTGCCGACGCCCGCGACGCCGACCAGGCGTCCGCGCAGCGACGGGTCGCCCCACAGGTGCTGGGCGCTCGCCCGCATGCCCTGGTAGACGCCGAAGGCGGTCAGGACCGACGAGTCGCCGGCGCCGCCGTTCTCCGGGGACCGTCCGGTCGTCCAGCGGCACTCGCGCGCGACCACGTCCATGTCGGCCACATACGTACCGACGTCGCACGCGGTGACGTACCGCCCGCCGAGCGAGGCCACGAACCGGCCGTACGCGAGGAGGAGTTCCTCGCTCTTGACGATGTCGGGGTCGCCGATGATGACGGCTTTGCCGCCGCCGTGGTCGAGACCGGCCATGGCGTTCTTGTACGACATCCCGCGCGCGAGGTTCAGCGCGTCGGCGACGGCCTCCGCCTCGCTCGCGTACGGGTAGAAGCGCGTACCGCCGAGCGCGGGGCCCAGGGCGGTGGAGTGGATGGCGATCACGGCCTTGAGACCGGTGGCCCGGTCCTGGCAGAGCACGACTTGCTCATGACCCCCCTGCTCCGAGTGGAACAGGGTGTGCAGTACATCAGCAGGCGCGCCGGTTACGTCGGTCACTGTGGTGACTCCAGGGAAGTAGCGGCGGTCGGGGCCGGAGCCCGTACGGGTGGCGGGCCTCCGTGGGCATGAGAGTAAAGCTCCTCCCCGGCCCGCGTATGCCAACCGTCCCCGCAGTGCCAAGGATCACCCACCGGTGATGTGGGACCGTACGACGGTTTGCATAATTTTCCCGTGCTGCTGTGTGCCGGTTCCGCTGGTTGTACGGGTTTTCCTGGTCGTCCAGGGGGGAGGGAGCAGGCGTGCCCAAGGTGTCCGCGGTGATCGTCCCGTACGCGTCCTACTTGCGTGTCTACGAGCCGCTGGCGGCCTTCCCGGAGCCGGAGCGAAGCCACTGGGCGCGCTACGCCCGACGGCCCGACCGGCCCTCGTACCAGGACGAACTGCGGCGCTCCCTGGCCGACTTGCTGCCGACCCCGCCGGTCGCCGTGCCGGTGCAGGAGAGCGCCGACGCGTTCGTGGCCGAGGCCGGGGGTGTGCTGTACGTCTGTCCCTGGCGCACCCGGCTGCGCGGCTGGCAGGCGCTGGGCGCGCTGGGGGAGGAACTGCCCGTCCCGGTCCTGGACGCCGTCCTGCCGCCCCTCGTACGCCACCAGGCCGCCCAGGACTACGAGCGCTGGCTGTCCCGGAATCCGGACGCCCGCCCCTGGATCCGGACGGCGACCTGGGAGGTGCCGCTGGACTGGTTCGTGCTCGTCACCGACGAGGAGCGCGAGTACGACAAGGGCTCGGGAGCCGATGGGGGCGCGGCGCCCGTGCTGCGCTACCGGACGCCGATGGTGCAGGCGCGGCGGCGTGTGGCGCGCGGGCTGCGGACCCTGCGGGACACCCTCGACGAGGGGCCGCTGATCGACGGGCTGCTGGACGTGGGGCGCTGGCTGGAGGAGTTCCACCCGCGGTCACTGGTCGAGCTGGACTACGGCGGGCTGGTGCATGTGCTGCCGGCCGGTGATCTGGCAGGCGACCACTCGGCCGCGGACGTGGCCGCGGGGATCGAGGCGCTGCGCGACGGGGACGGCGAGGCGGCCGGGGAGGCGTACGCGCGGCTCATGGAGCGGTGGCGCGCGGTGCGGGACCGGCGCTCGGCGAACTGACGGTTTAACTGACAGTTCGTCAAAAAAGGACTCCCTGGAACGTGAGTTCCAATTTTGTGGGACGCTCTTGGAGCTGCCGTGGGACGTAGGTCCCGATCCGGGCGTTTGTGTCAAGCGTGACGGACCGCACGTACAGGTGGCTTGCGTCCCTTGCCCCTCCTCGTGCCAAAATAGGACAAGGAGTCCGGGGGAGGCTCTATCTGCCCAGCTATGGGTGGAATCTCAGCATTGCACGCTATGGGGGGTCTCGTGACTCCTGCATGCCACTGTGACTGATCGTCACAGTGGCGTGACTGTCCGCTATGGCATGGTCCATTGGCTTCCGTCGCCGATGGACACCTGGGAGGGCAATTCCATCGGTTTGGCCTACGCGGTTGGACAGATGGTGTAGTTGTAGTGCCGAGGACAAGCCGTTCGTCCTATAACCGACTCGACCCGCATCCGCCATTTCGGGCAACGCGGGTCAAGGTGCAGAATTTAGAGGAATGAACCGAGAAGGTTCGGTTCTCCCGAGGAGGCCGCTCATGACCGCTCGCACCCCTGATGCCGAGCCGCTGCTGACCCCGGCTGAGGTCGCCACCATGTTCCGTGTTGACCCCAAGACGGTGACGCGGTGGGCGAAGGCCGGCAAGCTCACATCCATTCGCACGCTCGGCGGACACCGCCGATACCGCGAGGCCGAGGTCCGCGCCCTGCTTGCGGGCATTCCGCAGCAGCGCACCGAGGCCTGACCAACTGAATAGTCGGACAAACCGGCAGGTCCCCCAACTATCGGCCGAGTTGTCCGGCTCGCAACACCAGAGTCACCAGAGTCACCTGTTTGATCACCAACAGCTTCAAGCGACGCGGGTCCTGCCCCAACAGGCCCCATACCCAAGGCAGTTCCACCAGTTCCACAGCTTCAAGGGCGCGTCGTAGAGATCGCGCTGGACTCCGCCGGGTCCAGCGCGATCTTTTTTTGTGCCCGCAACCGGGGGTGGCACGGGGTGCTGTGAGCGAGCTTGTTGGAGTCTGGGGAGGGCTGTCGGATCCGCTGTGGGAGCCTGCTGAGGCTGGTGCAATTGCACATATTAAATTGACCAGTTGTAGGAGACCGGTAAGAACCCACATTTTGAAAACTCATGCGGTGACACCCGTCACACTGCACGCGCCTTGTTGACGATGCGCCACAAGTGCTAGAGGGAACTGCTGTTGGCACCCGGTGTCTCGTCGGTCCCGGTTCCGGTCTCGGCCCCGGTCTCGGTCCGGCTCTCCGCGTCGGTGTCTCCGTCGGTCTCGGTGCAGCGCTCCATGACGAGCCTCTGTAACCGGTGGCAGATCGGACAGTGTCGCGTGAGATGCGGGTAGCTGCTGGCGGCCGACAGGTGTGCCCGAAGCAGAGCGCGTGTCTCGTGCCGTCGCACGGTCGCCGCCATACGCCACCTCCGGAAGGGGGACAGGGCATCGAGGCCCTGCTCTCTGGGTACCGGGGGAGGGCGGTGCCGTCAATACGGCGACAACGCGAGAGGGCCCGAGTCGTGAGACTCGGGCCCTCTCGTTTCTTACTGCTTCTACTGCGGTCCTGACGGGATTTGCTGCATCGGATTGCGGCTCCGCCGCGGGAGCGGCCTCCACCTTGACAGGCTGACGAGCGCGTCGGAGGCCGTGATGCAGTACGAGAAAGGCCCGCGTCCGTCGCCGGATGCGGGCCTTGTCCTTCACTGCGGTCCTGACGGGATTTGAACCCGCGGCCTCCACCTTGACAGGGTGGCGAGCACTCCAAACTGCTCCACAGGACCAGGTTTCGCGGCACTTGATGTTGCGCTGTGCTGCGAAACGAGACTGTACAGGAGGGGGAGCCCGGGGGCGAACTCACCCAACGTGCGGAGGCCGTTACGGGGCCTGCGCGTCGATCGCCTTCACGATCCGCTTGTCCGACACCGGGTACGCCGTGCCCAGCGCGTGGGCGAAGTAGCTGACGCGGAGTTCCTCGATCATCCAGCGGATGTCCAGTACCGCCGACGGCACCGGCCGGCCCTGCGGCAACTGCTCCAGCAGCCACGCGTACTCGTCCTGCATCTCGTGCACCTTCTCCATGCGGGCGGTGTCCCGCTGGACGTTGGTGGGCATCTGCTGCAGACGCCGGTCCGCGGCGACCAGGTAGCGCATCAGGTCGGGCAGGCGCCGCAGCCCGGTCGCGGTCACGAAGCCCGGCCGTACGAGGGCGTCCAGCTGCCCCCGTACGTCCGTCAGGTTCGGGAGGAGGACGGCGCTGCGTACGCCCTTCAGGCGGCGCTCACAGGCCTGCCAGGCGGCCAGCACCTGCTGCACCTGGTTGACCGTACGGACCGTCGTGTCGACGATCTCCGCCCGCACCTTCTCGTACAGCTTCCGGTGCGACTCCTCGTCCCACGCCGGGCCCCCGAAGTCGGCGATCAGTTTGTCGGCCGCGGCCATCGCGCAGTCGTCGAACAGGGCCTGGATCGAACCGTGCGGATTCGACGACAGAGCGAGCTTCTGAGCATTGCTCAACTTCTCGGACGCGAACTTCGCAGGATTGACCGGGATGTTGCGCAGAATCAGCCGCCGGGTGCCCTTCCACATCGCCTGCCGCTGCTCCTCCTCGGTGTCGAAGAGGCGTACGGAGACGGTGTCGCCGTTGTCGACCAGCGCCGGGTAGGCCCTCACCGGCTGGCCGGCTCTGCGCGTCTCGAAGAGCGGCGTGAGGGTGCCGATCGACCAGTCCGTCAGGCCGGTGCGTTCCAGGGACTCGCCGCCGGCGCGCTCCGCGGTGGCCGCGGCGGCCTGGGAGATGGCCTGGCGCGCCTTCGGCTTGAGGCGGAGGCGCAGCACCTCGAGGTCCTTGTCCTCGTCCAGTTTGCGGCGCCGCTCGTCGACGATCCGGAAGGTGACACGGAGATGGTCGGGGATCCGGTCCAGGTCGAAGTCGTCGGACGTGAAGGGGACTCCGACCATGCGCCTCAACTCGCGGGCCATGGTGACGGTCAGTGGCTCCTGGAGGGGTGTTGCGGTGGCCAGGAACCGCTGGGCGAAGTTGGGCGCCGGGACGTAGTTGCGGCGGATCGGCTTGGGCAGGGAGCGGATGAGCTCTGTCACCAACTCCTCGCGCAGGCCCGGGATCTGCCAGTCGAAGTTCTCGTCCGTGACCTGGTTCAGCACCTGGAGCGGGATGTGGACGGTCACACCGTCGGCGTCCGCGCCCGGCTCGAACTGGTACGTCACCCGGAACTTGAGCGGTCCCTGGTGCCAGGCGTCCGGATAGTCGTCCTTGCTGACGTCCCCGGCGCGCTCGTTGATGAGCATCGCCCGCTCGAAGTCGAGGAGTTCGGGCTCCTCGGTCTTCTTCTGCTTCCACCAGGAGTCGAAGTGGGCCCCGGAGACCACGTGTTCGGGGACGCGCTCGTCGTAGAAGTCGAACAGGGTCTCGTCGTCGACGAGGATGTCCCGGCGGCGGGCCCGGTGCTCCAACTCCTCGACCTCGGTGAGGAGTCGGCGGTTGTCGGCGAAGAACTTGTGGTGGGTGCGCCAGTCGCCCTCGACCAGCGCGTTCCGGATGAACAGCTCGCGGGACGCCTCCGGGTCGATGCGCCCGTAGTTCACCTTCCGCTGGGCGACGATCGGTACGCCGTACAGCGTCACCTTCTCGTACGCCATCACCGCGGCCTGGTCCTTCTCCCAGTGCGGCTCGCTGTACGTGCGCTTGAGGAGGTGCTCGGCGAGGGGCTCGACCCACTCGGGTTCGATGCGCGCGTTGACGCGGGCCCACAGCCGCGAGGTCTCCACAAGCTCCGCCGACATCACGAAGCGCGGGGGCTTCTTGAAGAGGGCGGAGCCGGGGAAGATCGCGAACTTGGCGTTGCGGGCACCGACGTACTCGTTCTTGCCGGAGGTGTTCCGCGCGCTGTCACCGGTCGATGTGGACGCGCCGGTTCCCGACGTCGTGGTCTTCGGTACGTCCTTCATCCCGATGTGGGAGAGGAGACCGGCCAGGAGGGAGACGTGGACGCTCTGCTCCGGCGCGTCGTCCTCGTTGGGGTGGATGCCCATCTGGCGGGCCACGGTACGGAGTTGGGTGTAGATGTCCTGCCACTCGCGGATGCGCAGGAAGTTCAGGTACTCCTGCTTGCACATCCGCCGGAACGAGGACGAGCCCCGTTCCTTCTGCTGCTCACGCACGTACCGCCAGAGGTTGAGCAGGGCGAGGAAGTCGGACGTCTCGTCCTTGAAGCGGGCGTGCTGCTGGTCGGCCTGCGCCTGTTTCTCGACGGGGCGTTCGCGCGGGTCCTGGATGGAGAGCGCGGCGGCGATCACCATGACCTCGCGGACACAGCCGTTCTTGTCGGCCTCCAGGACCATCCGGGCCAGCCGGGGGTCGACGGGCAGCTGGGCGAGCTTGCGGCCGGTGTCCGTGAGCCGTTTGCGGGGGTCCTTCTCGGTGGGGTCGAGCGCGTTGAGCTCCTGGAGGAGCTGGACGCCGTCGCGGATGTTGCGGTGGTCCGGCGGGTCGATGAAGGGGAACTTCTCGATCTCGCCCAGCCCGGCCGCGGTCATCTGGAGGATGACGGAGGCGAGGTTCGTCCGCAGGATCTCGGCGTCCGTGAACTCAACCCGGGACTCGAAGTCGTCCTCGCTGTAGAGCCGGATGCAGATGCCGTCCGACGTACGGCCGCAGCGGCCCTTGCGCTGGTTGGCGCTGGCCTGGGAGATCGCCTCGATGGGCAGCCGCTGGACCTTGGTGCGATGGCTGTAGCGGGAGATACGGGCGAACCCGGGGTCGATGACGTACTTGATGCCCGGCACGGTGAGCGAGGTCTCGGCGACGTTGGTCGCCAGAACGATCCTGCGCCCCGTGTGCTGCTGGAAGACGCGGTGCTGCTCGGCGTGCGAGAGGCGGGCGTAGAGCGGCAGGACCTCGGTGAACCGGTAGTTCCTCTTGGTGATCGCGTCCGCCGTGTCGCGGATCTCGCGCTCGCCGGAGAGGAAGACGAGGATGTCGCCCTTGCCCTCGCTCTGGAGCTCCTCGACGGCGTCGCAGATCGCGGTGATCTGGTCGCGGTCGGAGTCCTCGCTGTCCTCTTCGAGGAGCGGCCGGTAGCGGACCTCGACGGGGTACGTACGGCCGGAGACCTCCACGATGGGCGCGTCGCCGAAGTGCCGGGAGAAGCGCTCGGGGTCGATGGTCGCCGAGGTGATGACGACCTTGAGGTCCGGCCGCTGGGGCAGCAGTTGCGCCAGGTACCCGAGCAGGAAGTCGATGTTGAGGGACCGCTCGTGGGCCTCGTCGATGATGATCGTGTCGTAGGCGCGCAGCTCGCGGTCGGTCTGGATCTCGGCGAGCAGGATGCCGTCCGTCATCAGCTTGATGACCGTCGCGTCCTGGTTCACCTGGTCGGTGAACCGCACCTTCCAGCCGACGGCCTCACCGAGAGGCGTGTCCAGCTCGTCCGCGATCCGCTCGGCGACGGTACGGGCGGCGATACGACGGGGCTGGGTGTGCCCGATCATGCCGCGGACGCCCCGGCCGAGTTCGACGCAGATCTTGGGGATCTGGGTGGTCTTCCCGGACCCGGTCTCACCAGCGACGATGACGACCTGGTGATCGCGGATGGCGGCGGCGATCTCGTCCTTCTTCTGACTGACGGGAAGCTGCTCGGGATAGCTGACGGCCGGTACGCGGCTGCGGCGCTCGGCCATCCGCAGCTCGGCCTTCGCGACCTCCGCCTCGATCTCGGCGATGACGGCGGAACGGGCTTCGGGCTTGCGGATCCTGCGCGCACCTTCGAGCCTGCGCCCGAGCCGGTGCGCGTCGCGCAGGGACAGCTCGGTCAGGCGGGGGGCGAGGTCACCGAGAGCGGGAGCGCCGGGGGCGGAGGCGGGGTGCGTAGACATACGCGGTCCAGGATCTCACCTCGGCCAAATTACTGGCGAACCCTTTTGTCACCGGGCCCGGCTTCGGCCCGGGCGGCCTTGTCCTCAGTCGTCGGACGGGGTGGACGGCGCCGGTACCGGAGCCGTCGGGGCCGGCTGGGGCGTCCCACGTCCGCTGGTGTCGCCCAGGGCGATCGACCTCGCGGTGTTGGAGACCGCCTTGATGCTCAGATAGGCGGTCGTCAACGTGCTGACGGCCGTGAAAGCCGAGGTCAGGATACCGACAGTCACTGCCGAGTCGCCGTGCAGACGCCACACGCCGAAGATCGCCACCGCGGCTATGGCGACGTTGCTGATGACCACCGCCAGGAGCCCGAACAGGGCACGGCTCCTCTCCAGCTCGTCATGATCCCGCCGCGCTCTTGACTCGCCCCGAACCATTGTCCCCGCCCCTGCCCCTGGCCTCATACGCTCCACCGACCTGCCAGAACGTAGCGCCGCCCGCCTGCCCTGCCAAGCGTGGGCATGGCACGACGAAGGCCCCGTCCAACTGGACGGGGCCTTCGGGTTGTGGCTGGGGCCGGGGTCGAACCGGCGACCTATCGCTTTTCAGGCGATCGCTCGTACCAACTGAGCTACCCAGCCACGAGGTTTCACGTGAAACATGTAACCTCAGCGGTCCTGACGGGATTTGAACCCGCGGCCTCCACCTTGACAGGGTGGCGAGCACTCCAAACTGCTCCACAGGACCTTGCTGTTGTGCGAAGTAAGTCTCGCACACCGTTCCGCGTGCTCCCAACGGGATTTCCCGCCTGCTCGCCTTCGCCGATCTGGTGGTTCTGAGTGACCGGTTGAGGCTGGCTGGCGGGCCGATGTCGCTGGAAAAGCGTATCAGACCATGGGCGATGGTCCGCGCACGCGACAGTGCAGGTCGAGGGCCATGCCGTCCGGTTCGCGAGCACCCCCGCAGTCGATCCGAGGGAGTGGAGCGGGCGGCGCAGGGTACTCCGGGGCGCATGCGAATGAGCGTGCTGGACGTGGGTTCGAACACGGTTCGGCTGATGGTCGCGGACACCCACAACGGTGTTCCCCTGCCGGCACACACGGCGAAGTGGAAGCTGCGGCTCGCCGAGAAGGTGGAACCCGGCGGAGTGATCCCCGAGGCGTCCGTGCGGCAGCTCGTGAAGGCGGTCGCGGCTGCCGACGAGACCGCTCAGCGGTGGGGCGCGGGTGGGCCGCTGGCCTTCGCGACGGCTGTCGTGCGCGCCGCGCCGAACCGGCTCGACGTGCTGCGGACCGTGCGCGACGAGACCGGCGTACGACTGTGCACGCTGCCGGGAGAGGTCGAGGCCGAGCTCACCTTTCTCGGGGCCCGGCGGTGGATGGGCTGGCGTGCCGGGGCTCTGGTGCTGTTCGACATCGGCGGCGGTTCCCTGGAGGTGGCCTTCGGGCGGGGCAGGCTGCCCGACTTCGCGGCGTCGCTGCCGCTCGGCGCGGGCCGGCTGACCCGGGAGTTCCTCGGCGGCCAGGACCCGCCGTCCGAGGCGGACCTGAGGGCGCTGCGCCGCAGGGTGCGCCATCAGCTGCGGGACGTGGCCGCACGGCTCAGGTGGGAGGGGCCCCACATGGCGGTGGCGACCTCGCGGACCTTCCAGCAGCTGGCCCGGCTCTGCGGTGCCCCGCCCGGTCGCCGGGGTGTGTTCGTGGCGCGGCAGCTGTCCCGGGGAGATCTCCGCGCCTGTCTGCCCCGCCTCGCGGCCCTGCCGGCGGCCGAGCGGTCGATGCTTCCCGGCGTCTCCGCGCCTCGGGCCCTGCAGAGTTTGGCCGGAGCGGTGGTGGGGCACACGGCGATGAAGCTGACGGGGATCGAGACGCTGACCATCTGCCCGTGGGCCATCCGTGAAGGAGTGTTGCTGCGGTGCGTCGAGGACGGCGCGTCGTGGTGGGCGGAGATCACCCAGGAACTGGACGAAGCAGCGCCCGCGGGGCCCACACCGCTGCGGATCGCGACGCCGGAGGCCTGAAACCGCCGGCGCCTCGGTGGTCGAGTCACCCGGACCCGTACCGCCCCACCCCGATCCAGGAGGAGCCATGGTGGACAAGGGCCGTACCGACAGGATCAAGGGCAAGGCCAAGGAGATGGCCGGCAAGGCCACCAGCGACCACGAGCAGGAACTCGAAGGCAAGCTGGAACAGGCTCGCGGCGAGGCCAAGAAGGCAAGGGGAGAGGCTCAGGAGCGGGCCGCGAAGGCCGTGCGCTCGGACGAGCGGGATCGTGGCTGAGTCCGCCGAGTCCGCTGGGTCTTTCGACGCGACATCGTCAGGTTCGACGCAACGTCATCACGGGTGGGGGCCAGAGGGCGACGGGTCCTCCGGCAGGACCCGGAGACCGGCGACCGTCTCGGCGATCTGGAGTCGGAACGCCTCGGGGAGCGCGTCTCCGGTGATGGCGTCGATGAGGGTGCCGGCCACCTTGTGCAGCTTGGTGTTGGTGTTCTGGGAGACCGCGACCAGTACGCTCCAGGCGTCCTCGGCGCTCAGCCCGAAGGAGGCCATGAGGACGCCCCGCGCGAGGTCGATGACAGGCCGCGTCTGCATGGCCCGCCGCAGCTGAACCACCTCGATCCGCAGGTCCTGGTCCGTCTCGCCGAGCGGCGCGATCTCCGCCCCGGGGGAGAGGGGCACGCCGGGGCGGGTGTCCGGGCCCCGGCCGGATTCGTCGGCCCCGCTCGCGCCGGCGGGTTCGTCGGTGTCGTCCGGGCCGGCGAACAGCGGCAGTGTGCCGGTGATCGTGAGGAGCCGGAGAACCGTGGCGCCCAACGACCTGATGGTGATGATCTTGCCCGCGTCGAGAGCGCGCTTACGGACGCGGAGCAGGACGTTGAGTCCGGAGCAGTCGCAGAAGTCGACGCCGCTCAGATCGAGCTCGATGCCGCGCTTCGAACGGGCAAGGGCCTGGCTCAGACCGCTGTGCAGAGCCTGCTCTGTGACGAGGTCGATCGCCCCCGACACCACGACGAGTGTCGCGTAGCCCTCGGGGCGTGTCTCGATCCCGAGCAGGGGTGCCAGGCGGACCTCGTCCGCCACGCCGAGCTGCGTGGTAACTGCACGTTCCGACATCACGGCCACTCCGTAGGCATCGGGCAGTACGTGGCTCCTCAAGCGTCGGTCCAGAACACCTCGTACGTCAAGAGATACATGAAACCAAGTTCAGCCTTTTGAATACGTGAATCAAACGGCCTATCCTGTCATCATGTCTGAAGTACCCGAGTCACATACTGGTTGGACGTTTCTCACCAATCACTCCCGTGTACTGGCTGCGATCGCGGAGAATCCCACCATCCGCATCCGTGACATCGCCGCGCGGTGCCGGCTCACCGAGCGGGCGGTTCAGAAGATCGTCGCGGATCTGGAGACGGCCGGTTATCTCACCCACACCCGTCAGGGACGCTCCAACGCTTACCAGATCGAGGACGGGACCGTCCTGCGGCACCCCGCCGACGAGGGGCTGAGCGTGGCGGAGTTGTTGTCCCTCCTCTCGCGGCACGATGACGCGCACACCGAAGGCCGGCGCGAGCTGCAGTCGACGGCTCCGCACGCGAGGACTTCCGAAGACGACCAGTGACGCCCTGGGCGTCACCCCCATGCGCCCCCGGTTCGGCGCATGCCGGAGCGGTCCGGAGTAGTAGCGGGCACCCGCCTGGGTACTCGACTGTGCGACCGGGGCCCGTCGACGAAGGGGCAGCGCTGTGAGCGACTACCGCACCAACACTCCCGAGGGCGACGGAGACGGGGGGCAGGAGCAGGACTCCCGGCCGAACCCCGTCCCGAGGGACATGCCCGACCAGCAGACGGGCGCCGACGACGACCCCTGGGAGGTGGACGACGACCCGGCGGCCACCGAGGCGGACGAGCGGCCCGACCCGGATGTCCCCGACACGGACGAAGCCGGCACGGGCAAGCGGGGCGCACCGCACTCCGGCAGTGAGCACCCTGAGCAACCCGTCCCCGACGAGCCGCCCGCCTGACCTTCCGGTCGTAGCGTCCGGAGCGCCCGCAACACCCCGTAACGCACGAAATGGCGGCCACCCCTGATGCGGGATGCCGCCAACCGTACTTACGTGTGCCCCCAACGGGATTCGAACCCGTGCTACCGCCTTGAAAGGGCAGCGTCCTGGGCCGCTAGACGATGGGGGCTTAGGACGTGAGAAGCATAGGTGATGCCGGGGAGGTTCGCCAAAACGGTTTACGGGCTCCGAACGGGGGACGGGGAGGGTGAAGTCGGGGCCGAGGACGAGGGTGAAGTCGGGGCCGAAGTCGGCGGTGAGGGAACCGGCGTGGCGCCCGGCTGGTTCTCCTTCGGCAGATGGCGGCTCACCTCCGCGGTGGTCAGTCCGAGGCCGCCCAGTTTGATCTCGTCCCAGGCCTGCAGGCGATGCGTGTCGCGGTCCAGGTAGAGGACGGACGCCTCGATCTGGTCCGGGTTCCGCTTCTCCAGTGCGCGCAGTCCGCTGCCGCCCGTCGAGCCCTCGATGCGCAGCCGGGTGCCCTGCTTCATCACCTCCATCTCCGCGTGGTGGAGGTGCCCGGCCAGGACGAGCGGGACCACACCGTCCGTCCGGCGGGCGGCGCTCGGCTCGTGGACCATCGCGATGTCGACCGGGGTGCCCAGCGTCCGCTGGTCGCGGATGGCCGAGGCCAGCCGGTCGCCCGCCAGTTCCTGGTCCCGGCCGCCGTCCTGCTCGCCCGCCGCGCGGTCCGGGGTGAACGCGGGGTCGCCGATGCCCGCGAAGCGCAGTCCCCCGACGGTGACCGACTGACCGTCGTCCAGGACGTGCACGTTCTTCATGCGCTGCAGATAGCGCTGGGTGAGCTGTGAGTCATGGTTGCCGCGCACCCAGACGTACGGGGCCCCGAGGTCCCTGATCGGGTCCAGGAAGCCGTTCTCGGCCGCCGTGCCGTGGTCCATGGTGTCGCCCGTGTCGACGATCACGTTGATGTCGTACTGCTCCACCAGCGACGCGATGATCTTCCAGCTGACCGGGTTGAGATGGATGTCCGAGACGTGCAGGACACGGATCGTGGCCGGGTCGGGCTGGTAGGTCGGGAGCGTGGACGTGACGTCGTACAGCTTCGTCACGTTGGTCACCAGACGCGCCAACTCCTTCTGGTAGACGTCGAACTCGGTGACGATGCTGCGCGCGTTGCCGACCACCGAGGGGGCCGAGGACAGCAGCCCGGAGAACTTCGGCTCCAGGACCGACTCGGGTTTCCAGGTCGCGTACGCCGTCGCTCCCGACGCCATCAGGAGGGTGAGGGCGAGGCCACCGGCAGCGAGGGCCCGGCGGGGGCGGCGGTAGACCGCGAGGCCGAGGGCGGTGGCCCCGGACACGACGGCCACGCAGGAGCGGACGGCCAGGTCGAGGGTGCCGTGCCCGACGTCCTCGGCGACCTCGTCCTGGAGGCCGGAGAGGCGTTCGGGGTGGTCGACGAGGGCCTGGGAGCGGTCCGGGTCGAGCTGGTCGACGTTCACGTCGAGGCGGACCGGCGCGGTGTGGCTGTTCAGCTCCAGGGCGCCCAGCGGGGAGACGTTGATCTTCGTGCCGCCGGTGAGGGACGGGCGCAGGGTCATCGTGGTGTTCATCGGGCCGACCGGCGCGCGTACGTTGCCGACGATCAGCAGGCCCAGCCAGGCACCCAGAAGGACCACCGCGACCAGGCCCAGGGCGCGCGTCCAGGGATGCGGCTGATGAACCAGCTCGGCGGCCGGATGCGCGCGGCGGGCGCGGTAGGGGCCGGTGAGGGCGGTCAGGGGGCGGTTGAGGCGGCCGGGGGTGGTGCGGGGGCTTTTGGGGCGCGGGGTGTTGGCGGGTACGCGTGCCATTGGTCCCGTATGCCCAAAGCGGGACGCGGCTAAGCGGGGTGACACAGAGCACGGCTTTCCGCAGAGCGCGGGTCCGTGACCCCCGTTCGGGCGGCTCGTACCGGACAATGGGCGTGTGCTGGAGATGACGCGCGAGGAGTTCGAGGAACTGGTCGCCGAGTCCCTCGACCGGATTCCGCCGGAGCTGACGAGGCTGATGGACAACGTCGCGGTGTTCGTCGAGGACGAGCCCCCGGCGGACGATCCCGAGCTGCTCGGGCTCTACGAGGGGACGCCGCTGACCGATCGCGGGGAGTGGTACGCGGGGGTGCTGCCCGACCGGATCACGATCTACCGGGGGCCGACCCTGCGGATGTGCGAGACACGGGACGACGTGGTCGCGGAGACCGAGGTGACCGTCGTACATGAGATCGCTCACCATTTCGGGATCGACGACGAGCGGCTGCACGCGCTCGGCTACGGCTGACGGGCCAAGGAGTCAAGGGGCCGTCGAACCATGGGGCCGGGCGTGCGGAGGCTGTTGAGGGGCGCGTGTCTTCTTGTGGGCGACGGGAGTTGAGCACGTTGACTCCTCGACTCCCCACCGGAGGTGGCTGCCCGTGCGCCCCTTGCATGTACCTGTCCGATTGGCCGCCACGGTTGTGGCCGTCGCCGCTGCCGCCGGTTGTATGAGCGTGGGCGACGGCGACGCCGACCAGGTCAAGCCCTCACACTCCGCCGGCCAGAAGGGCGCGAAGGCCCCCGACGGGGGACCGGCGGGGACCGCCGGTGGCGGTTCCGGGTGGGCCGGCGGGTTCGCGGGCGACGGCAAGTCCGGGCGCGGGAAGGACAAGGGGGGCGCGAAGGGGGCCAGCGGGGCGCCCGTTTCCCCGGGCGCCTCCCCGTCCGCCGGGCAGAGCGCGCCCGCGTCGGCGCCCGCGAAACCGGGTGGCGGCGGCACCGCCCGGCCCGTCGATCCCGGTGTGCCCACGCCCACGAAGCCGCAGCCCACGCCGACGAAGTCCGCCGAGCCGGAGCCGGAGCCGCCGCCCGAGTCGCCCACGCCTCCGCCGCCCTCACCGTCACCGACGATCGCGGAGCCGTCCTCCTCGGTGCAGCCACAGCAGGCCCAGCCGCAACTGGTGACGCGGGAGCCGGCGCCCGAGGCCGGAGTGCCGGTCTAGCCGTGGTCCAGCCGAGGGCTCGGAAGGGGGTTGACCTGCGACGACGGTACTCAATTTGCCCAAAGCGGAGGTGGGTGCGTATGGTAGTAGATCGTTTGATCCCATTGCCTGGCGCCGAAGAGATGCGCCGCGTGTGGCGCGTACTCTCCCTTGCCGTGGCTGACCGCATTGAGGCGGTCAATTTGCGAAATCACGGAGTTGACGGGCGCGTGCCGACGAGACTCCGGAAGGTTTCGCATTCGCATGTCCATTTCCAGTACTGATCACATCGTCGTGCCCGAGAACGAGAACGAGAACGAGAACGTCGAGGCCATCAGCCTCGACCTCGACGTCGACCTCGCTGAGACGGCCGCCGACACCGACGCCGCCGATGACTCGGCCGACACCGAGCCCGGCGAGCCGGAGATCACCTTCACCGATCTCGGTCTCCCCGAGGGCGTCGTGCGCAAGCTCACGCAGAACGGTGTGACCAGCCCCTTCCCGATCCAGACCGCGACCATCCCGGACGCCCTGGCCGGCAAGGACATCCTCGGCCGTGGCCGCACCGGCTCCGGCAAGACCCTCTCCTTCGGTCTCCCGCTGCTGACGAAGCTGTCCGGCGGCCACACCGAGAAGAAGAAGCCCCGCGGCATCATCCTCACGCCGACCCGCGAGCTCGCGATGCAGGTCGCGGATGCCCTCCAGCCTTACGGCGACGTCCTCGGCCTCAAGATGAAGGTCGTCTGCGGCGGTACGTCGATGAGCAACCAGATGTACGCCCTGGAGCGCGGCGTCGACGTCCTCGTCGCCACGCCCGGCCGTCTGCGCGACATCATCAACCGCGGCGCCTGCTCCCTGGCGAACGTCGAGGTCGCCGTCCTCGACGAGGCCGACCAGATGTCCGACCTGGGCTTCCTGCCCGAGGTCACCGAGCTGCTCGACCAGATCCCGGGCGGCGGCCAGCGCATGCTGTTCTCGGCCACGATGGAGAACGAGATCTCCACGCTGGTCAAGCGTTACCTGACCAACCCGGTCACGCACGAGGTCGACAGCGCGCAGGGCAACGTCACGACGATGTCCCACCACATCCTCATCGTGAAGCCCAAGGACAAGGCGCCGGTCACGGCCGCGATCGCCTCCCGCAAGGGCCGCACGATCATCTTCGTCCGCACCCAGCTGGGCGCCGACCGTATCGCCGAGCAGCTCTGCGAGTCCGGTGTGAAGGCCGACGCGCTGCACGGCGGTATGACCCAGGGCGCGCGTACCCGCGTGCTCGAGGACTTCAAGAAGGGCTACGTCAACGCCCTCGTCGCCACCGACGTCGCCGCCCGCGGCATCCACGTCGACGGTATCGACCTGGTCCTCAACGTGGACCCGGCCGGTGACCACAAGGACTACCTGCACCGCTCCGGCCGTACGGCCCGCGCGGGGCGCTCCGGCACGGTCGTGTCGCTGTCCCTGCCGCACCAGCGTCGCCAGATCTTCCGCCTGATGGAGGACGCGGGCGTCGACGCCTCGCGCCACATCATCCAGGGCGGCGCGGCCTTCGAGCCGGACGTCGCCGAGATCACCGGCGCCCGGTCGATGACCGAGGTCCAGGCCGAGTCCGCGGGCAACTCCGCGCAGCAGGCCGAGCGTGAGGTCTCGCAGCTCACCAAGGAACTGGAGCGCGCCACGCGTCGTGCCGCCGAACTGCGCGAGGAGGCCGACAGGCTGATCGCGCGTGCCGCGCGCGAGCGGGGCGAGGACCCGGAGGAGGCCGTGGCCGCGGTGGCCGAGGCCGCTGCCGCCGTCGTCGTCGCGGAGGCCGCCGCCGAGGCGACCGCCGCCGCGGAGGCGCAGGTGCGCGAGGAGCGTCCGCGCCGTGACGACCGGGGCAACTACGAGCGCCGCGACCGTCGTGACGACCGTCCGTCGGGCGGCTTCAACCGTGACAACGACCGTGGTGGCCGTTCCTTCGAGCGCCGCGACGACCGCCCCTCGGGTGGTTCCGGTGGCGGCTTCCGCCGCGATGACCGTCGTGACGACCGCCCCTCGGGTGGCTTCCGTCGTGACGACCGTCCGTCGGGTGGTTTCAACCGTGACAACGACCGTGGTGGCCGTTCTTTCGAGCGTCGTGACGAGCGTCCCTCGGGTGGTTCCGGTGGCGGCTTCCGCCGCGACAACGACCGTCCCTCGGGTGGCTTCCGTCGCGATGACCGTCCGTCGGGTGGTTTCAACCGTGACAACGACCGTGGTGGCCGTTCTTTCGAGCGTCGTGACGAGCGTCCCTCGGGTGGTTCCGGTGGCGGCTTCCGCCGCGACAACGACCGTCCCTCGGGCGGCTTCAACCGTGACAACAACGACCGTGGCGGCTTCCGCCGCGACGACCGTCCGGCCACCGGTCACCGGGGCAGCGACCGCCCCTTCAACCGTGACCGCCAGGGCGACCGTCCCACCGGCGGCGGCTTCCGCGCCGGCGGCCACGAGCGCCCGCAGGGCCACCGCGGCGCGGGTTCGGGCTCCGGCACCGGCACCGCCACCGGTTCCTTCGGCCGCCGCGACGAGAAGCCGCGCTGGAAGCGCAACGGCTGATCGCCGGTCGGTCACCGACTGATCGCTGACCTGATCGCCGACTGATCACCGAGGGCCCGTACGACTCCGGTCGTACGGGCCCTTCGGCGTCCCGGAAACCCCTTCGGCCTCCCAAGTTCCCGCTGATAGGCTCCCGTTGCCCTGCTCAGGGCATGCACATCTCAAGCCCACCTGATGCACAGGTCGAGGGCTGTCGAGGGTCGAGGGGCCGGGGGGTTCCGTGAAGGGCCGTGGTTTCGTGCGCGGTATTTCGGCGCGTGGTCGTATGGGCCGTACGGGGAGACGCGCGGGTGTCGCCGTCGCCGCGTCCGTTGTTCTCGGGGCCGGGTTGAGCCCTTTGCTGCCGTCGGGGTCGGCGGTGGCGGACGAGCCGCAGCCGACGCAGGAGACGGTGGTGCCGACGGCGTTCAGGGGCTACGGCCTGGACGCGTGGTTCCGGGCGTCGTCGACCCACAGTGGTCACGACGCTGCCGGGGCACAGGGTGTGTTCCACAACCTGGAGGGCGCGACCGGCCTGCTGTGGACGCGTTACGCGGACGGCGAGTCCGTGAGTGTTCCGACGGCGCCCACGGGGACGGTGCCGTTGACGACGGGCACGGATGTCCTGGCGTACAGGCACGCCGACGGACGAGTCGACTTCTGGGACGCGACCGAGGGCACCAGCCGCAGCCTGCAGATCCCGGCCGGCCTCGCCCACCTCACGTCCTACGACAACCTGACGGTCGCCTACAAGATGGTGACCGGTGAGGACGGCACGACCACCCGGGTCATGCATCTGCTGACGCCGGGGCCGGACGGGACCACTGGGGACGTGACGGTCGCGGGTGGCCCGGCCGGCCTCCTCCTCGGGACGGCGACCGGTGCGGATGCCGAGATGCTGTACTTCCGCGCCGTCGTGGAAGGGCAGACGGGCCTGGTCGCTGTGGACCGCACGACCGGTGAGGTGCGGGGCTGGAGCGGCCCGCTCCCCGTCGAGTATTACAAGATGGACCTGGCCGGCGGCAGGGTCGTCGTCTCCGCCACCGACAAGGCCACGGTCCTGGTGTTCCCCCGCGACCTGTCGGCGGCGCCCGTCGAGGTCAGGCTCCAGGGCGTCAACGACGGGTCGAACGCCACTTTCTCCCTGGCCGTCGTCGGCGACTGGCTGATCAACGGGACCTACTCGACGACCGCGCAGCCCATCGAGGGCGGCGAGCGGGTGACCCTGCTTCGGTCCTCGGCCAACGGGACCGCGGCAGGGCCCGGCGGCACCGCCGTGAAGATCGGCCGTACCGGCACCGATGACCGGGGTATCCAGCGCATCACTCCGGACCCGGACGGCGGCCCGCCCGTAGTCACGCTGGTAAAGGCTCTGCCCAAACCGCCGATGCGGATCCAGGGCCTGTCCCTGGAGCAGGGGCGGCTCGTCGTTCTGGAGCGGTACAACGCCGTCATACGCGCCGCCAGGGTGAGGACGGTCGCCCCGTCCGGCACCCCTGAGTACGGCGAGCAAACTGGGTTCGACGATCATGTCCCCATCGCCATCTGCGCCGCCACGGACGTCGCCTGCGCACAGGTGCAGGGCGCGGCCGACGGCCGTATCGCCTGGCTCGCGCACGACGAGACCACCGACCGGATCAGGGTCGACCGAGCGGGTGCGAACGGCCTCTGGGAGCGCACCGGGCTGCCCCAGGGCGGACAGATCACCGATGTCTCGGGCCGGTACCTGCTCTACACGGCACCCACTCGGCAGGACGTCTACCGGATCGGCGACGACGGCGCCCCGGCCGTCACCCGCACCCCTGGCCCCGCCGCCCTCTCCGGCGACGTCCTGTGGTCGACCGGCGCGACCCCGGGCAGCGTCACGGCGTACGACCTGACCGCGAAGAGGACCACCGAGACCCTCACCACCGACGCGGGCTGCACGCCCACCGAACTCCAGGCGCTCGGCCGCTGGTTGTACTGGACCTGCGACGGCAGGGCGGGTGTCTACGACCGCACCGCGCGAAAGTCCGTACCCGTGCCCGTCGGCGAGGCCAAGCTCGGGGACGGATACGTCGTCACACACGACCGGCAGGCCGGGAAGCTGGCCCTCACGACGGTCGCCGACGGCACGCCCGCGAGCCGGATCATCGGCGAACTGCCCGACACCGGCGTCTCGCAGCGGGACGTGCGCTGGACCGTGGACGAGTCCGGGGCCAACGCCGCGTACGTGGACGGCGAGGAGCGCGTGCACCTCGTACCGTCCGGAGTGCCGCAGCAGCCGCTGCGCCTGCTGGCGCCCGCCGTGCGCTTCCCGTTCGCCCAGGTGCGGGGATACAACGTGACGCCGGATCCAGTGGCCACCGTGCTGCTGTCGAAGCCGTCCGGGAGCTGGCGGCTGACCGTACGCAGCCGGGCCACGGGGAAGGTCGTCGACACCGTTGACGGTGGCGCCGCGCGCGGTGAACTCACCGTGGGCTGGGGCGGCCTGCTGGGGAACTACGGGGGTTCCGGGTTCCACCCGAACGGCTCGTACGACTGGACACTGACCGTCGCTCCGGCGGACGGGGTCGGGGGGCCGGTGGAGGTGCGGGGCACCGTGGGGCTGTCCCGCGGCAGCGCGGTGCGCCACGACTACGTGGGCGGTCCCGGGTGGCAGTCCCCGGACGGCGCCGGCGACCTGCTCTCCCTCACCCCCTCGGGCACGCTGGCGTTCCATCAGGGCACGGGCAAGGGCACGTTCTCCGGAAAGGTCAGCGGAAGCGGCTGGCCGGCCGGTATCACGGCTGTGCCCTTCGGCGACCTCAACGGGGACCGCTGCAACGACGTCCTCGTACGGCTGAGCAGTGGGGCCCTGCGCCTGTACAAGCCGGCCTGTCACACGGCGCTGAAGCTGTCTGCGCCGTACATCACCCTCGGGACGAGCGGCTGGAACCAGTACGACGTTCTGACCTCGCCCGGTGACGTGACGAAGGACGGCCGGCCCGACCTGATCGCCCGAAACTCCGCCACCGGCACCGTGTACCTCTACAAGGGCACGAGCGAGGGCAGGCTGTCCGCGCGCGTGAAGCTGTACGCCGACTGGAAGACGTACAAGAAGGTCGTCGGCGCCGGCGACCTGAACGGCGACGGACGGGGCGACCTGCTCGCCCAGGACAAGACCAACACCCTGTACCGCTACTACGGCACCGGTAACGGCACCTTCACCGCCCGCGCCAAGGTCCTCTCCAACTGGGGCGCCACCTACAACGCGGTCGTCGGCGTCGGCGACATCACCGGCGACGGACGGAACGACCTGGTCGTGCGTGACACGGCCGGGAACCTGTTCCGCAATCCGGGCCTCGGGAACGGGACGTTCGGGCCGCGGGTCAAGATCGGCAGCGGCTGGCAGGGGTACAAGGGCCTGTACTAGAGGCCGGTTCTGGCCACCGGCGGACGATTTTCGGTCGGCCTGTGACGCATGTCATGCTCCCAGCGAGGGCATTGCTGGGGGCATGACAGATGACGTCAGAGTGAGTGGGCTGTCGGACGAGGAACGGCTTGCCCAGCTCGGTTACACCCAGGTCCTCGCCCGCCGGATGTCGGCGTTCTCCAACTACGCGGTGTCCTTCACGATCATCTCGGTCCTGTCGGGCTGCCTGACCCTGTACCTGTTCGGCATGAACACGGGCGGCCCGGCCGTGATCACGTGGGGCTGGGTCGTCGTAGGACTCATGACCCTCTTCGTCGGGCTGTCGATGGCCGAGATCTGTTCGGCCTACCCGACCTCCGCCGGCCTGTACTTCTGGGCACACCGGCTCGCTCCCCCTCGTACGGCCGCCGCCTGGGCGTGGTTCACGGGGTGGTTCAACGTGCTCGGCCAGGTCGCGGTGACCGCCGGCATCGACTTCGGGGCGGCCTCCTTCCTGGGCGCCTACCTGAACCTCCAGTTCGACTTCGAGGTCACCCCGGGCAGCACGATCCTGCTCTTCGCGGGCATCCTCGTCCTGCACGGGCTCCTGAACACCTTCGGCGTACGCATCGTGGGCCTGCTGAACAGCGTCAGCGTGTGGTGGCACGTGGTGGGCGTGGCCGTCATCGTCGGCGCGCTGACGTTCGTACCCGACGAACACCAGTCGGCGTCCTTCGTGTTCACCAAGTTCGTGAACAACACGGGATGGGGCAGCGGCGTCTACGTGGTCGCCCTCGGGCTGCTGATGGCCCAGTACACCTTCACCGGCTACGACGCCTCCGCCCATATGACCGAGGAAACCCACGACGCGTCCACGGCGGGCCCCAAGGGCATCGTCCAGTCCATCTGGACCTCGTGGATAGCGGGCTTCGTCCTGCTCCTGGGCTTCACCTTCGCCATCCAGTCGTACGAGGGCGCCCTGGGGTCCCCGACCGGCGTACCGCCCGCACAGATCCTGCTCGACGCGGTGGGCGCGACCGCCGGCAAGCTGCTCCTGCTCGTCGTCATCGGCGCCCAGCTGTTCTGCGGCATGGCGTCGGTCACGGCCAACTCCCGCATGATCTACGCCTTCTCGCGCGACGGCGCCCTCCCCTTCTCCCACCTCTGGCACACGGTCAGCCCCCGCACCCGTACCCCCGTCGCCGCGGTCTGGCTGGCGGCGTTCGGTGCCCTGCTCCTGGGCCTGCCCTACCTGATCAACGTGACGGCGTACGCGGCCGTGACGTCGATCGCCGTGATCGGCCTCTACATCGCCTACGTCATCCCGACGCTGCTGCGACTGCGCAAGGGCGAGGCGTTCGACCGGGGGCCGTGGCATCTGGGCCGGTGGTCGCGGGCGATCGGGGTGGTGTCGGTGATCTGGGTGGCCGTGATCACGGTGCTGTTCATGCTGCCCCAGGTGGCGCCGGTCACCTGGGAGACCTTCAACTACGCCCCGATCGCCGTCCTGGCGGTGCTGGGGTTCGCGGCGCTGTGGTGGGTGGTCTCGGCGCGGTACTGGTTCCTCAACCCCGAGCACGAGCGCACCCGGGCACGCGAGGCAGCTCGCAAGGGGGCGCCCGAACCGGTCGATCCGTAGCGAGGACGCCCATTTCCTCCGAGGGTCGCCGCCCTGTCCGTGAAGCGACCCGGCCGTGTCTCCGATACCCGATCGGAGTCGTGGCCGGGTCCGGCTATGCTCGGGGAAGCAACATCGCGGGGACCCTTAGCTCAATTGGCAGAGCAGTGGACTTTTAATCCATTGGTTGTGGGTTCGAGTCCCACAGGGTCTACGGACAAGCCCCAGTTCAGAGGACATCTGGACTGGGGCTCGCGTCGTTTTCGGGGGCTGAGTGATCGTTAGCTGGCCCGCTGCTGGCCCGAGAGGCAGACGATCAAGACATGGAGCGGCCCCGCCCGGGACACGCATACCGGCCGGGGCCTGGACCCGCCCGCCCCCATGAGCCTGGGGGGCGAGGGCGGGCGGTTCAGAGGGCAGACGTCATGCAGGGCTTGGTCACGGTGTTGCCCGGACGAGGGTCTCCCAGTGGTCGCACAGGGCGTTGAGGACGCGGGCGAGCTTCCGGGCCACCGAGACTCGGATGGACGGCATGTCGTCGTCGCCCAGGCGTAGCTTGTTGTGCGCCTCTCCGATACAGGCGAGAGCGCAGTACCGGGGGATGCTGTCCTTCGGCTCCCGCGCCGCCGCACGCGCCACCTCGGGGATGAGTAACTGGATGTGCTGGCGCAGTGTCGCGGTGAGCGCGGCCAGTTCGTCGGCGGCCGGCGGGAGGACATCAGCCGCTCCGTCCGGGTCGAGGAGTAAAGCCGTGCTGGCGCGCATCTCCTCGATGTCGGGCGGGAAGTCTGTCTGTTGCTTCGTGCTCATGCTGCGGGGTCCCCTCGTCGGAGTGCCTCAGCCAGCCGCATGGCCACGTCGGCGCGGATGCGGCCGAGGTCGATCAGCTTCAGGTCCGGCGAGACGTAGTCGACGCTCAGAGAGGGCAGGACGATCCCGGATCCGTCCAGTGCCGCCCTCAGCGACTCCACCGCCGTATGCGGGTCGATATCCCGCGCTTGCTCGTTCGTGGCCATGACCTGGACGGTAGGGACGGGACGACGGAGGCCGCTACGCGAGTTATCCGAAGTTTCTTGACGCCTCAGCGGAGTTACGCAATGTTTCTCGCGAGGGCCAGTCGAACCCGGTACACGGGGCGTTGCCCTCCGTGATGCTTGACGGATCAGTCCCCGACGAAAGGAACTGGTCATGGCGCGACGACTGCGCTTCAACGGCACGGGCAGCGGCGGCGGTTCCTGTCCCTCCGTCCATGAGGACCTCGACACAGGCGAGGTCATCGTGCACGGGTCGCGGCTCACCGACCCCGAGGACATCGCCCAGCTCCAACACCTCGATGAGGACGAGATCCCGATCATCGTCCCCCGCAACACACTGATCGACTTCGGGCCGAAGGCGCGGGACACCGAGCCGCGCATCCTCGACCCGGACACCTTCGCCCGCCTCTTCGAGAACTTCCAGCACAGCGCCTGGCACCTGGAGATGCGCCGCCGCTACACGGTCGACGAGCAGACCGACACGTACGCGCAGTTCGCACGCGGCGAGAAGCCGACGTGGGACATCGACTCGCCGTGGGCCCGCACGATCAGCGCCAAGACGCGGGACGGCGCGGCCGTCGGACGGGTCCGGATCGTCGACAACCCGCCGAGCGAGGGGCAGATGTACCTCCTCGAACACGCGGCACACAACGCCGCCTTGGGCGAGGACGTCCGCAGCATGTGGCGCGACGACGCCAAGCGCGTGAACCTCCCCGACGAAGACTTCTGGATCTTCGACTCCCATATCGTCGCCCTGTGCCTCTTCGACGAGGACGACAACCTGACGGGCGCCGAGCTGATCACGGAACCGGCGCGCGTCAACCAGTACAACCGGCTGCGTGACGTCGCAGTGCACTACGCCATCCCGTACACGGACTTCGTGGCACGCATGACCGCGAAGGAGGAGTAAGCAGGTGAGGACCGGTGAGCACGGACTATCAGAAGGCGCGCGAGGATCTCGGGATCAGGCTCCGGGAACTTCGGCTCACGGCCCCTGGAGGCCGGCTCACCGGTGCACAACTCGCTGAACGACTCGGGCCCGGCTGGTCCAAGGTCAAGGTCAGCAAGCTGGAGAACGGCCGGCAGACGGCGACGGTCGAGGACCTGCGGGCGTGGGCGGACGGGACCGGTCGGCCCGAAGTGTACGAGGAACTCCTCGCCAGGCTGCGGGGGTTCGAGTCCCACATCCGCTCCTGGCGCCGCCAACTGGCCGCAGGACACAGGGCCGTTCAGGACGCGGTCACGCCCGAACACGACAGGTCGAAGGTCCTCACCATCTGGGAGCCCTGCCTGATCCCCGGCATGGTCCAGACACCGGACTACGCCCGGCACGTCTTCGTCCGGCACGCCGACCTGATGCGATCACCACGGGACACTGAGGACGCCGTACGCGCCCGCATCCAGCGGCAGGAGGGGCTGTACAGGCAGGGCAGGAAGTACCGGATCATGATGTGGGAGGGCGCCCTGCGCTCCCTGGTCTGCCCGCCGTCCGTGCTCGCGGCACAGCTTCACCACCTCGCCGGAGTCATCGGCCTGGACACCGTCGAACTCGGCATCGTCCCCTTCAGCGCCTCACTGAAGATCTACCCGGGCAACAGCTTCTGGGTCTACGACGAGCGTCTTGTGGTCGTCGAGGACTGGCACGCCGAGCTGTGGATAGACGATGCGGACAGCATCGCCACCTACTTGCGGGTCTGGAAGACGTTGCAGGAGTCGGCGGTGTACGGCACCGACGCCCAGAACCTCATCAACCACGCACGACAGGCCCTCAACTCGCGCTGACCCCGGGCATGACGAAACGCCCCCTGCACGGCCCGTGGTGGGCCGTACAGGGGGCTGAGTCAGGGGGTGTCGGTGTCAGTGTCGGCGGCGAGAGTCCTCTCAACTCGGTCGACCGCGTCCCTGAGCGACTGGCCAGAGTTGGGCCGCAGCTCGTGCTGCACGCCCTCGATGTGTTCCTCGATCCGGTCCAGGCGGACCATGACGCCGGGCCGCTCGGGAACGCCTGGACGGCTGGGAACACCCGCCCAGTCGTCGGCGAACGTGTCGACCCGCGCAATCACGCGGCGCATCCCGCGCACGCCACGCCAGATCAGGACGACGGCCGCGGCCACCGCCGCGCCCGCGATACTCCAGACCACCGCGGCGTCGACCAGCGGCACCCCGGTGCTGTCGGCCAGGACCGCCCCGGGCGTGGTCACCGGCGGATCGCCGGGTCGTCGGTACGCAGCCACCCCGGCAGCAGCGCCTGGACCCCGGGCAGTGCCATGACGCGGGCGAGACCGCCTGCCACGGCGAGGGAGCCGCCCACCCACGGCAGGGCCTCCGGCACGCCGGACGCGGCGACGATCTGCGGCAGCATCACGGCGACGCCCACGGTGGTCTGAAGGGTGGTGCGCACGGTGCGCTTCGTCGAGTCCTTCATGGGATGCCTCACTTCGTTTCGAGGGCAGCGATCCGCTTGCCCTGTGCGGTGACGGTCTTCTCCAGAGCGGAGAGCCGCTGCTCGGTGGTCAGCACCGGTACGGGCTTCGGCGGCGTCGGCGCGGGCTTCGGGGGTACCGGCGCCGGAAGCTTGGCCGGGGACCACGACGCCGGGTGCTTCAGCCGCTCGGCGACGTCCGCGCGGAACTGCTTGCCGGTGTAGGTGAACTTGCCGCGCGTGCCGTATCCCTCGACGGGCCCCTTGGGATCGATCTTCCCCTCGATGCTCGTCTCCTTGTGGTCTCCGCAGGACTCGGCAGACCATCCGTACTCGCGGCAGAACGCGGCGTTGATCCGCACCCACGCGTCGTACTGCGCCCGCGTGTACGTGTCCGTGCCGTTGCCGAGGTTCTCCGTCTCGATGCCGTACGCGACGTCGTTCCCGTCGACCGTCCCGGACGCCTTCGACGGGGCCGGGTGCACGGACGCCTCGTTGAGGAACGAGGTGTACGCGTTGAGCGCCATCAGCCCGGCATGGTTGGCCCGGCCCGCGCTGCACAGGGTGGCGAGCCCCGACTTGGCGAGGTGGATGTGGGCGAGGGGAGGGGGCAGGCCCGGCACGCCGTTCTTCGCCACGACGGCCAGACTGTCCGAGCCTGCCGTGTGGTGGTTGAGCACCATGTGCACGGGGCCGAAGGTCTTGCCGGTCTCGTCGTCGCGCTCGCGCGTACGCCAGCCCGGGTACTCGGCGACCTTGACGCCCTCGGCTTTGAGGACTGCGACGAGCCTGTCGGCGGTGAGCGGTATGGCCATGAGGTCTCCAGACATGACGAAAGCCCCGGCCGGACGGCGCGGGGCTGCAGGGATGGGGCGGGCGGGGATCAGCCGGGCATGGGCGGGATCTCGACGAAGTACAACTCGTATCCGGCTTGCGCGAGGACGGTCGGGTATCCGTCGCCGGTGCCCGAGATGATGAACCAGTCGCCGAGGTTCGCGGTCTGCTTGTAGCCGTCGCGGTCGGTGTAGGTGAGGACCGTTCCGGTGTCGGACACGAACCCGAGGGCCGTGCACCAGACGCCCGCGATGTGCGTCCCGTTGGTGCCGTCGTAGCGGATGCTGTCCCTGCGCGGGGTGACAAAGGGCATGGGTGAGTGCTCCTCAGGCGGTGCGGGTCAGGGTGAGGCGGGATCCGGCGCGCACGTTGGTGGCCACGGCGTTGGATGTGTCCTGGGCCCACTGGAGTTGCAGGGTGCCCGCCGTCCCGGCGGTGGTGAGGGTGCCGAAGACGAGGGCTACAGTGCCCGTGCTGTCGCCGCCGCCGAACGAGGCGGCCTCGACGATGGTGCGGGTCTGCATGTTGACGCTGGTGACGGCGGTGGACGAGTTGGCGGTGGTGTTGGCGCCGTGGACACCCCAGTTCATGGCGGCGCCGGCCGGGCCGGTCCATCCGACCTTGATGTCTCCGGCAACCGTCGCGTCGGAGTCGTGCAGCAGCAGCAAGGCCACCTCGTAGGTGGCGTTGGCCTCGACCGGCACGAACAGCTGGTCGTCGTTTTGCAGGGTGGTGCTGCTGGTGACGGACTCGTTGGCGGTCTTGGTCGCCGTGACCGGGCACATCGACTCCAGGAAGGCGGCGGTGACTTTCGTGCCGGCGTAGACCGGGGGGTACGTGGCCACGCGGGTGCCTCCCTAGAGGGCGATGATCATCGGTTGGGCGAGGGCCAGAGTCGTGCCCGACAGGTGCGACTTGACGATGCCGTTGACGGACCGTGCGCTGATGGTGAACGTCTGCGGATTCGACGTCCCGGAGATGGCGGACACGGTCATGACCTCGCCGCCCATGCGGATGTCGAAGGGGAAGTCGGCTGCCGCCGTTGTCCACCGGGGTCCGGCCGTCGTGTTCACGGACAGGGACAGCGCGCCGGAGGTGACGCCGGCGGCGAGTTCGCTGCCGCTGGTGTCGGCGTGCCCGAGCAGGTCGTCGCCGATGACGCCCACGACCCACGGCGATCCCGGGGTGCAGTTGAACTCCAGGTCCCAGTCGACGGGGTGGCCGATGGTCTCGGTGTAGCCCTGGGCGAGCAGGTCGATGGGGCCGGGCGGCAGCCAGGCGGGCGGGTTGGCGATCGTGATGCGGTCCCCGGAGTCGATGCCGGTGACGCTGTCGATCAGTGAGGGCGCGGCGGCCAGGTCGACGCGCAGGACCGGATAGCGGGCCTCGTCGACGGTCCCCAGGTGCAGACGCCAGTAGGCCTGCGGTTCGGCCTGGTCGTCGTCGTACAGGTTGAGGGTGACCGATTCGTCGTACACGCCGACGCCGTTCGGCGGGGCCGCCGTGGACAGGGCGCCGGTGTCGAGGGTGACGCGTGCGGAGGCGCCGTCGGCGCGCTGCACGGTGATGTCGTTGCGCACCCCCTGGTCGTCGTCGACGGGTTCCAGCGGCGGTGCCACATGCCCGGCGGTCAGGTAGTTGAGGGCGAGGGAGACGGGCTGGTTGTAGAGGGAGTTGCGGTCGCGGTAGGCGAGGCCGACGCTCTCGCGCCGCTCGTAGAGGATCCCGCCGTCGGCGTCCCCAGCCTCCTCGAACAGGGTGAGCAGAGCGTCCGGGCGCTGTACGCCGACCTGCTCCTGTGCGGCCGGGTCGCCGTACAGGGTGAGGGGCAGGGTCTCCTCGGCGGCCAGGCGGGTCATGCGTTCGCCGGCGGTTTCTCCCGCCCAGGCGTCGATGGCGCGGTCGTAGGCCACGGTGGTGTTGGTGGGCCAGGCCGAGATGTGGCCGATGGCCATGCCGTCCAGGTCTGCGGAGTAGCCGTCGGGCGGGGATGCCACGCCGGTCGCACGGCCCACGGTGCCGGCGAACGAAGCGAAGGCGTTGCCGGCGTCACCGCCGACGTCCGTCCAGGTGATGACCCAGTCGACGTTGCCGCCGTTCTGGGTCGCGGTGAACCGGACATTGATCCAGGCGCCGTAGAGGTCGGTGCCGGTGGCCACGTCCTGCGTGAAGACGGTCGCTCCGTCGGTGTCCAGGCCGAAGATGCGTGTGAGGTTGTTGCGTTGCTGGATGTACCACTCCGCCACGGTGCCGGTGGACAGGATCCGCATGAACGTGCGCAGGGTCGTGTTCGCGGTGTCGAGGCGGTAGATGTAGCGCACGGCCCAGCTGGTGGGCGCCGGGGAGGGCGCGGGGACGATGCCGTGCATGCGGGGCAGGCTGGTGCCGCTGGAGGCGAGGACGGGCAGCGGGTTGGACGAGGGCAGGGTGTCGGCGCCGGCCCAGGTGGCGTTGGTGAGGGTGAGCGGGGCGACGCCGGCGATGGGGCTGTAGGCGCGGCTGGCGGCTGCGCCTTCCTCCATGGGCCAGTAGGCGAGCGGGGTGTAGGAGGGGATGCGGCGGCGCAGCGTGGAGTCGAGGGCCTTGGTGCCCTGGCCGAGGCGGCGCAGGATCCCGGCGGCCTCGACCGGTACCCGTACGTCCCGCCCGGAGACGTCCCAGCGGGAGGGCCAGGACGAGATCTCTCCGATGAACCGGGTACGGCGGTTGGTGATCGCCGCCGGGGCGTTCACCGTCCAGGTCAGGCCCGCGCTGTCCACGAAGCTGCCCGCGCCGACGGCCGGGGCGCTGAAGTCCGGGCTGGCCACGATGGACCCGCCGATACCCGAGCGGATCTCCGCCTTGTGGAAGCGGCCGTTGGGCTGGGTGAAGCCGACGTCCGTGGCGCGGCCGACCCGCAGTGCGGTCGCCGAGTTGAAGATGGACGTCGTCCCGGCCTGCACGACCGGACTGCCGAACTGGGTCCACGGCCCGGACGTCCCCGAGGGGGCGGTGTAGAAGGTGACGGTGCGCCCGCCGGAGCCGTTGTCGACGTCCAGCGTCACCCGCACGGCGAGGCGGCCGGACGCCGTGTTGGGGAAGGGAAGGGTCGACGACGCCGACAGGGTGGCGGTGCCGTCCGCCGACCACTCGAAGTACAGGGCCCTGTTCCGGGTGCCGAGGAACCAGCTCTTCGAGCCGCCCGCGAACCCCAGCTTTCCCACCAACTGTGTGGTGGACCCGCTCCCGGCCGCGTAGTCGGTCCAGTTGGACAGGGTGGCGTCGACCCGTACATCGAGGTCCCCGGTGATGTCGAGGGCCGCCGTGTCCGGGGTGGACGCGACGGCGCTGGACGAGCCGGGCAGCTCGAGGAACGAGGTGCCTGCCTTGACCGAGACACGAATGAGGGTGTTGCGGCCGATGAGCAGGTAGTACGGCGACAGCGGATTGCGCGGGCTGTACTTGCCGAGCCGGTTGTTGAAGACGAGCGTGCACTTGCCCGGGTCGACCCGCACGCCCTCGTCGGCCCGGCCCCGGCTGATGACGATCTTGTTGGCGACGTACACGTCCGACGTGACGTCGACCCACGCGCCGCCGATCCACAGCTCGACCAGCACGCTCAGCGGGGTCTGAGGGAACACCATGTCGAGCCCCCTTTCAGCTGGTGAGGATCTGGATGCTGCCGCGCCCGTCGACCCGGACCGTCTTGCGCAGCAGCTTCTTGAACTCGCCCTCGGCGAATTCGAGCCGGACCACGACCGCCCCGCCGCCCGCCTGCGCACCCATCAGCGGCGCCATGCCGGTGGTCAGGGGCCGGGAGGGCGTGGCGAGTTCGGGGTCGACGAGGCCTCGCATGGTCTTGTCGAGGACGCCGCGGTTGTCCTCGGCACCCATGGCGATACCGGGCGGCAGCCAGTGCCCGATCTCGTCGCCCATGAGCTTCGACGGGGAGCCGATACCGAGGGCATCGGCGATCGGGCCGGGGATCATGTCCTTGGCCCAGCCGATCAGCGTGCTCCGCAGCCAGGAGCCCATCGACTTGATGCCGTTCCACAGGCCGGTCACGATGCTCTGGCCCTTGCCGTAGAGCAGGCTGCCCAGGGATCCGACCGCCCTGCCGATCCGCCCCGGCAGGCCGGACATCCAGCCGACCAGGGAAACGGCCTTGCTGACGGCTGCGTCCTTGAGGGACTGGAAGGCGCGCGAGGCCGTGTTGCGCAGACTCCCGGCCAGGCTGGACAGGGCCCTGAGGAGACGGCCGGGCAGGCCGATCTGCCACTGGACCAGTGCCAGCATCTTGTTGATGGCCCAGTCCTTTGCCGATCCGAACCAGCCCGCGAACTTCCCGGGCAGCGTGCCGAACCACTTGAAGCGGTCCGACAGCCAGGAGACGGTCGCACCGAACGCGGTGGTGATGGCACCCCAGACGGTGGACCAGATGTCCTGGAACCAGGTGGTCTTCGTCGCGATGATGACGATCACGGCGACCAGGGCGACGATGGCGAGGATGATCCAGGTGATCGGCGAGGCGAACAGGGCGGTGTTGAACAGCCACTGGGCGCCCGTCGCGATCGTGGTCGCCGCGGCCCACGCGGTCTGGGCGGCGGTCCACACCATCATCCCGCCCTTGATCAGCAGGACGGCGCCCGCGATCCCGCCAAGGGTGTAGGCGAGCGGCTCGAACGCGGCGGAGTTGTCAGTGGCGAACTGGACGAACGTGCCGCCGACTTCGGCCAGCTTGACGATGGCCTGCCGCTTGAAGGTCTCCAGGGCTGCGGACGGGCTGTCGCTGACGGTCTTGGCCATCTTGTCCGCGGCGCCGCCGACCTTGCCGAGGGCGGTGACAGCCGAGGAGGGGTCCAGCTTGTACAACGCGGACCCAAGGTCTTCGGCCTGGGTACCGAACAGGGCGGACGCGGCAGCCGCCTGTTCGACCGGGTCCTTGATGCCGCGGAGTCGGTCGAGGGTCTCGTCCAGGGCCTGCGTGGCACCTTTGCCGCCCTTGCCGATGCGGTCGGCCATGGTCTGGGCGTCCAGGCCGATCGCCGTGAAGCCCTGCGCGGTCGTCTTCGAGCCGTCGATGGCCCGGATGCTGAACTCCTTGACCGCGTCGGCGACCAGGTCGGCGTCCCGGGCGCCGCCCTTGAGGCCCTGGGAGAGCAGGCCCATGGCGGTCTGGCCGTCCAGGCCGAACTTCTTCCACTGCACGCCGTACTCGTTGACGGTGTCCAACAGGTCGTCGGCCTTGTTGGCGCCGGTCTGGAAGCCCCGGGTGAGGATGTCGAACGCCTCGTCGGCGTTCTTCGCCAGGCCGGTCTTGAGCATCTGGCCGACCGCGGCCGTGGTCGGGCCGACCTCTTGGTCGAACGTCTGCGCCAGGGCGAGGGCCTTGCTGGTGACGCCCTCCAGGCCGCCCTTGGCCTTGGAGACGTCCCCGATGTTCTGGTAGACGCCCTTGATGGCCTCGTTGACCTGCTCGGTGGAGTCGCCCCAGTTGTTGGCGTAGACGTCCGCCGACACCTTGGACAGCTTCGCGGCCTCGGCCGGGCCGACGCCGAGCTGCGCGGCGAGCTTCGCGTTGGCCGCCGACATGTCGAGCGCGGCGGCCACACCGACCCCGAGGCCGGCCGCCACTCCGGTGGCGATGCCCGTGGCCGCGGCGTCGAACTTCTCCCGGACCTTGCCCAGCGTCTCCGTGGCCTGGTCGCGGGCGACCAGGTTGAACACGAGCGAGGTGTCACTCATGACTCACCCCCTGATGACAGGGGGCGTCATCGCCCCGACTTGAGCTTCTCGTTGGCTTTCTGCTGCGCCTCGGCGTAGGCGTCCAGCCAGCCCAGGTAGGTGTCCGTCTCCTCGACGGTGAAGGTGTCCCAGTCCCTGCCCTTGATCCCGAGCAGGTGCGCGGCGTCGCCGAGTCGCCTCATCCGGCGATCGGCAGACTCGCTTTTCCCTGCTCGTCAGGGTCCTCGAACGCCTCGTCGATCTCCTCGTCGAGCTTGGCCAGGACCGCGTCCAGCTGCGCGGCGGGCACGGAGTCGACGACGCTCTTGCGCATCTCGCGCAGCTCACCCTTGGAGTGCTCCAAAGTGAGTTCGTCCCATGCGAAGTCGACGTCCTCGTACTTCACGCCCGGGTGCACGCGCTTGAGGTACATGAACAGCAGCGCGCGCCGACACAGGCTGTTGCCCTTCATGACGTCCTGGGTGAACTCGGTGAAGTTCTTCCCGGTGCGCCGCTCCAGCATCTCTCGCTCGGCCGACATGAGCTTCTTGGGGTTGTACTTCCAGCGCTGCGGTTCTTCGCTGCCCTCGGGCTGGTAGACCAGGTACACGGCTTGCTCCTATCGGGCCCGGGCGGCGATCCGCCGGGCCATGTCTTCCATGGCCTGGTTGACGGCCTGTTTGTAGAGGGCTTCGCGGCCGGTGAAGGAGCGGTCGAACCACTCGATCTTTCCGCGCTGGGTGACCCAGTTGTTCCGGTTGCCGTACACGGGGTGGCGCCAGCCGGACGCCCTGTTCGTGCGCTTGGGCGCGTTGGGGAAGCCGCGGATGTTCTTGGTCTTGAAGGCCTTCACGCGGGCGCCGGACCAGTGCCCGCCGAGCTTGACCTCGGGTCGGATCTTCCGGGCGATCGACGAGCGCAGCGCGGGCATGGCGCCCTGCGTCGAGACCATCGCCATGATGGAGTCCTTGGCCTGCTGGGCGCCGGGACGCAGGGCGTCGCGCATGTTCTTCGCGAGGTCTTTGCGCAGGGCCTTGCCGTCTTCCTCGGCGCGGATGGCCCGCACCAGCGCGGCCAGCCCGTCGACGTTCTCCACGGCGAGGGAGAACGGCGGCCCGCCGGCCATCAGACGGTCGCCCTCGTCACGGCCCCCGAGGTGGGGAAGCCCAGCGACACGGTGGCCTCGTCACCGACCGACCCGGTGATCGGGTTCCAGCCGCTGATCAGAATCGAGCCGGTGTACTTCGGGTTGGACGTGCTGACCGCGGCCTGGTCGGAGCGCACCTCGAACGGCACGACCGTGCCGAGCAGCGGCCACATGATGGCGTCCAGCTTGGTCGCGGCGAAGTCGTTGAGGAACTCGCAGCCGAGGTCACCGGACTTGAGGCCGCCGATGACTTCCTTCCAGCCGAGGCTGGCGTAGGTGGTGACGTCCTTCTGCTCCACCTCGACCGTCAGCTCGGCCTTCTTCGTGTACTCGTTGAGGACGTTGGCGTTGATGGACAGGTACTCGGCGAGCAGAACCATCTTGGGCACGGCTGGCCCCCTTTCCGGGCATGGCGAGGAACCCGGACCGAGGCCGGCCGGGCAGAGGTGGGATGCGGGCTATCCGGTGCCGAGGCTGGCAGCGAACAGGAAGCTGGGCGTGGTGCCGCTGATCGTCCAGGCGACGCGCCACCAGGTGTCCGTGATGGCGGTGCCGTCCGTGCGCAGGATCTGCCCGCCCACAGCGGTCGCCGCGGTGAACGTCAGCCGGGTCGTCGGTGAGGCGAACGTGTTGTCCACGCTGGACTCCACGCGCGCGGTGATCGACGGGGTGGTGCCGGCCACGGACAGCACGTGCAGCGCCGCGTACATGCGCTTGTTCAGGGCGACGGCGCCGACCTGGAGGCCGGTGCCCGTGCCGGTGGCGGTGCGCGCGGTGCCGGGCGGGTGGGCGAACTGGCCGCGTACCAGGGGCCACGCGGACTTTGCGGACGACGTCCAGGGCGCGACCGCGCCGACCTCGCCGAACAGCTTGTAGTCGGCGCGCAGTGCGTTGGTGAAGTACGCCAGATCGCCCACGGCCGCGCCGTTGTTGGCGCTGACCGACCAGGGGCCGACCCCGCCGAGCTGCGCCCACGCCGCGTTGTCGACCTTCGTCACGTCGCCGGCCTCCCACTGCCCCTCGCCGGAGATCTCCGCCGAGGCCAGCCCGCCCACCACCTCCTTGTAGCCCGAAGAGCCGTAGTTCGTGGTCGCCTTGACCTCCACCTCGGAGGACAACTCGATCTTGTTGGACACGCCGGTCAGGTCGACACCGACCGCGAAGGTACGGACGTTGAGCAGGACGGTCTTACTCACTGCCGTCTCCCTTCCTGCTGCTCTTACGGGCACGCGGCCGGGGCTGGTCGAGGACTTCCTCGGCGACGCCGGACGCCACCAGGTGGGCGGCGACCGCTGTGGGCAGGTCGTCGATCTCGCTGCCCTCGGCGGGCCAGGGGCGGTCGTACAGGACGGCGCCGGCGGGCATGCCCGCGAGGATGCGGACCTTCATCAGGTGCTCCCGTCTCCGATGACCTTGACGGCCAGCTCGGCGCCGACATAGCTGGATCCCTGGTGCTCGTACCAGCGGTAGCCCTGCACCCGTTCCAGGTGCAGGTCATCGGCCGCGCCCCCGAGGGCCAGCTCGCCCGGGGCGCCCCGGGCCGTTTCGAGGGCCTGCTTGAGCGAGGCGACGCCCGCCCCGGACAGCAGCGCGTCCAGGACCCGCTGAGACGACCGGTCATCCGCGCGGCCTGCCAGCACGCGGCAGGTGAACATCAGCTCGTCCGTACCGCGGCCCATGGTCTTGTCGAAGTTGATGTCGACCTCGGCGACGAAGAAACAGGGGACGACCACCGAGTCCGGTACGTAGCCGGTGGACGTCAGCTTCCCGATACCGGCGGGCAGGACGACCGCGCGGGCGGCGTCGGCGAGGGCGTTGCGGACAGCGGAGATCTGCACAGTGCGCCCCCTTATCCGAAGCCCGGCAGGATGTACGGCTCGATCAGCGCCCACACGTCCGGGTCCCGGCGGGAGAGGTTGCGCACGCCCCACTCGGCCGACCCGATGATGCCCTCGGGGGAGTCCTTGCGCTTGTAGAGGCGGGAGGCCTGGATCATCGCGGCCTCGGCGATGTCGTCCGGAACGGCCGGCCAGCCGAACCGGGCGGTCACCCGAAGCCGGGTCGTCGCGATGCCCCACGTCGCCAGAGGCCGCAGCAGGCCGGTGATCGGCTTGCCGTCCGCCAGGGCGTTGTCGGGGGACGTCTCATATCCGGTGACCGCGCTCCAGGACGCTCCCGATCCGGTCTCGACGATCAGCCCGGCCGCGCTGCCGATGTCGTCGATGAGGAACAGGTCACCGTCGTCCTCGCGCACGATGCTGCCGCGCGGGTTGAACGTGCGCTGCACAGCCGTCGCGTCGAGCCAGAAGCGGCGGCCACAGGTCTTGTCGATGCTCCGGGACGCGGACCGGCGGGCCCGGTCCAGCAGCGCGTCGCGGGTGTCGTCGGTGGCCTCGATGCCGAGCTGGGTCTTCAGGTCTTCCAGGGTGACGTACTCGTTGGCCACGTCACGCCTTCTCGCTGTCCCGCGTCCGGCGGCCCTTCGGCGGTGTCGAACGCGACGCAGCAGTGGGGGTGTTCTGTGCGGCCGGAGGCTCGACACCGCGCAGGCGCAGCTGCTCGTCGACCTGGTCGGTCCGGTCGTCCATGCCGCGCACGGCGTAGCCCTCCCGCTCGCGCAGCAGGGCGGCGACCATCGGATCCTCGGTCTGCGATTCCTCGCTCATGCTCTCTCCCTCAGACGTGGGTGGACCGTGCGGGCCCGCCGGAGTCGTGGCGGGCCCGCACGGTGAGGGATCAGACGCCGGTGAACGTCGGCGCGATGAGCCCGGTGCCCGCGATCTTCCGGGCGTGGGCGTAGCGGGCGTGGGTGTACGCGAAGTAGCCGTACACGACCATCAGGACGCCGAGGCTGGCGGCCTTGGGCTGCTCGGCCCGGATGTACATCGGGGCGTTCGGGTCCTCCCACAGGTGGCATTCCTGGCGGTCCACCAGGTAGATCTCGTCCTCGGTGCCGCCGCCGAGGGTGGTGGCGATGTTGTTGTCGACGATGACCGGGGTGCCGTTGGGCAGGACGCCGCGTACTCCGCTGCCGTAGGTGGTGGCGTAGTTGGCGCCCAGGGTCTGCGCCACGATGCCCGGCTGCGTGATCATGGGCCAGGTCGCGGCCATGGCGTTCTGCATCCAGTACCAGCGGCGTGAGTGCATGACCGCGATGTTGTCGCCGGTCGCCATGTCGAGCAGTGCCGCCTCGACGCCCGACAGCCCCTCGATGATCTTCGGGTAGGCCTCGGCGACGGTCGGGGTGGCGTCGGTGTAGGCGACGGTGGTGGCCACGTTGGTCAGGCCGTTGGTGGCCTGGTTGAGGAGCGTGGAATCCAGCGTCGTCGCGTACCGCCGGAACAGGTCGTCCAGGACCACCGGCTCCACGCCTGCGCCCCGCTCGATGGCCTGCCGGGACAGCGTCTGCTGGCCCGCGTTGGTCTGCACCGAGATGGGCAGCAGCGTGTCGTCGATGTCCGTCTCGGAGACGGCCGCGTTCTCCGTCTGCAGCGCGGTGCTGGTCGACGTCGTGATGCGGGAGATGTTGACCGTCATGCCCTGCGCGGGCAGGTCGTGCGGGCGGCACGAGTCCGCGAACGGACGGCGCGCAGCCGCGGCCGGGGCGTACAGGTCGGTCAGGTACTGCGGCACGACCAGGCCCGCGAACGCGCCCGTGCCCGCCGCACGCTGCCCGGTGCGCGGGTCGAGCTGGTCGCCACGCTCCACACGCTCCTCAGCCATGTGCTGGCCAAGGCGGCCCTGGGCCTCGTAGTCGCCCATGAACGCGGCGGCGACGTCACCCTCGAACGCCGCGCCGCGCCGGTCCTGGTCGGGCCGGTAGGTGCGCTCCTCGGCACCCACCCGGTGCACCCGGTCGTAGGCCGGTGCCCGGTGGGCGGCCGGGACGGTGCGCGCCTGCAGAGCGGTCACCTCGTCCTCGCGGACCTGCTCGGCCTCCAGCCCATCGAGCGCGGCCTGGCGGCGGGTGACCTCGGCGTCGGCCGCGTCACGGGTGGCGACCCGCGCGGTGACCGCGTCCTCGGTCAGGTTGTCGTCGGAGCGCAGCGCCATCAGCGCGTCCTGCTCCTGCTGTCGTGCGGTGATCGCCGTGTCCAGGGCGGTGCGCGCCTGGGCGATCAGCTCGGCGAGGGTCATCCTCGTCGTCCTTTCGTCGTCGTGATTCAGGCGCCCCGTGTCCAGACAGACGGCCACCCGAGGCATCGCGCCGGGTGGTCTCGTGCGCGCAGAGCGCAGGGCAGTAACTCCCGCCGGACGGCGGGAAGATCAGGGGTGTCAGCGGGCGAGAGCGATCTCCAGCAGCGCCCGGGCCCGGCCGTTGGTCGGCGCGGTCTGCTGGCGCATGCTCGCCCCGGTGTGGGGGTTGGCGCCGTAGCCGACGATCGCGACGTCGCCGCGGTGGATGTCGTACCGGTTGATCCGGTACTCGGTGTAGTCCGGACTCCACTGGCCCGACTCGATGCGGAACGCGAACGACATCTCGTCGACCAGGCCCGCGCGGAGCTTCGGCGCGATGTACGCCACGTCGTAGTCGCCCGGGTCGAGGGCGGGCGCGTGGACGGACAGGCCGGTGCCGTCCTCGGCGAGCAGCAGTGTGCCGGTGGTGGTGCGGGCCATACGGCGCAGCTGGTCGTGCCCGAGTACGAGGGGTACGTCGAGGTCCGCGCGGGCCAGCGACTCGGAGCCTGCGCCCTCGCTGACGATCTCGGTGTACGGGCCGAAGTAGTCCCACATCTCGTAGGCCTGCTCGTACACCGTGGCGTGCCCGAGGAACTCCAGCGTGCCGCCACCTCCGTCGGCCTCGCGCAGCTGCACGCCGGACAGCCTGGCGCGCATCACGGCGCGGGACCCGCTCTGCTCGGCGCTGCGCCGCTGTGAGGGGCGGTCGCGGCGGGCGGTGGTGTGCTGTGCCCGTTCGGCCGCAGCGGCGGCGAGCGCGGGTGTAGTCATGACGGTGCTCCCGGTACGGCGGTCGTGGGCTGGGCGGGGACGGACCGTGAGCCGAACAGCCGGTCGAACTCGGCGAGCTGGTCCTCGGTGAAGGGCGGCAGGTTCTCCAGCGCCCGGGCCTCGGACGGGGCGAGCGTCCGGTTGGTGATGCGCGCACCGATCGTGCGGGCCCTGGCTTCGGGGTCCATGCGCAGCAGCGCGTCGGTGTTCAGCTTCACGAACCGCGGCCCGGACACGAGCTTGCGGCTGAACGCGTCCTCGCGGCGCCCCACCGCAGGACCCAGATTCATGATCAGGAACTGGAGGTTGCGCTGCGTCATGTTGGCGTAGGTGATGCTGCTGCCCGACACGGCCACGTCGATCAGGTCACCGGGGACACCGAAGAACCGGGCGATGTCCTGCGCCCCGTACTGGCGGGCCTCCAGGAACGAGGACTGCGAGGCGACGGCCTGGATCGGCTTGTACTCCCAGTCCATGCCGTGGACGAACAGACCTGAGCTGTCGACGGAGGCCCGGAACTGCTCGCGCGCGATCCGGGCACTGTCCTTGTCCACGACCTTCGCCGTGTTCTTCAGCTCGGCCAGCGGCACCGCCCCGCCGGCGAACCAGTCACGGGCGAACTGCTGCGCAGACAGGGTCTCCTCGATCGTCCACGCGGCGTAGGCCACCGGCGACAGGCCGAGCGGGCAGCCGGCCACGGTGTACTGCTTCTCGTGCCAGACCTCCCACGGCTCGTACTCCTTGCCGTTGATGACGAACTTGGTGATCGTCGAACCGTTGCCCCGGACGGTGACCGCGCCGAGCTCCACCAGGTCGATGCGCCCGGGCAGGCCGCGCCCGTCCGGGCCGATGACCCCGGTCCGCTCGGTGATGATTCCGAAGCAGTTTCCGCCCCGGTCCAGGTCGAACTCCGTGGAGTACACCCACTCCTTGATGCCGACCTCCAGGCCGCCCGGGGCGACCAGGACGGGAGGCTTCGGCACCTCTACCTGGATCCCGTTGACGTACCGGTACACGTCGATCGGGAACGACGACATGAGGTCCGCACGCAGGCGCAGGCACGCCCACACCGCCGAGTTCCGCAGCGCCGTCTCGTTGGTGACGTGCACCCGGTTGGTGCGCCCCTCGCGGGAACGCGCGAGGAGATCCTCGGCGGACGTGATCTGCGCGTCGCGGGTGAACGCGCCCTTCAGCCTGGACCAGGCACCCATGCCGCGCCTCCCCTCACGCGAACGAGTCCGCGATGTCGTAGTCGTCGATCACGTGCGGGCCCCGGATCAGCAGCGCCCACCGGGCGAACGTGACGGCGCACAGCGGGCTGATCTCGGTCAGGGAACTCGTGCGGTCCAGCGTCCACGCGTCGCCGTTGCGGCGGGTGCGGGCACCGTTGACGGCGGCGGTCAGCGGGACCTGGTCGAGGTGGACGACCGTGCCCTGGTTCATGGCGTCGGCCAGCTGACCGCACGCCTCGATGATGTCCCCGGACCGCATCACAGCCAGGTCGCCGCGATCCGGATGCTCCTTGTCCTTGGGCACGTCGATGCCCGCCGCGATCAGGTCGTCGATCAGAGAACTGGCCGGCGCCCCAGATGCGGCGACCGCCACGGCCACTGGCTTCCACAGCTTGTGCAGCCGGGCCACCGCGGGCACCACCCAGTCCGTACCGGTCCGGTACGCCACGACCTCCAGGTGCACCTTGCCGTCCGGCCGGAGCGAGGCCGCACTGATCGCCGCGCGCTTGCGGTCCTGTGACACGTCGATGGCCAGAGCGACGCTGGACGCCACCGGCTTGCTGGCCTCGTCGACCAGGCCCGGCCACTTCCCCTTGGGGACGTTCGGGTCGACGGGCGGCGTCGGCTTCCGGGTCCGGTTCAGGTACGCCCGGTCGAACTCTGCCGGATCCAGCTTCACCAGCTCCGCAGCGATGACCGCCTCGGTGACCGTGAAGCCGAGCGCGGGCAGCGTCGCGTACCAGGTCGCCGGGTCATCGCGCGGCATGTCCTCCGGGGCGAACCACTCGAAGTAGCAGACGCCCGGCCACACACCGGTCTTCCACGCCTCCTCGATCAGCGCCCGCCCGATGGCCCGCTTCTTGTTCAGCCACACGCTCTTCGTCGTGCCACCGGCGGACGCCCACCACAGCTGAGCCATGGGCCGCGTCGTCATCGCTGGAGAGAACGCCTGCTCCAGACGGTCGTCCTCGTGCTTGAACGCCTCGTCGATGATGCCCAGGTCGAGGGCGGGCCCGTGCCCGGCCGACTCGGTGTTCGCGGTGATGCCCATGCGCGACCGGGTCGCCGGCCACAGGATCTTCTCGTTGCCGTTCGACTTGCGGATCCGGGCCCGCCGCACCAGGTCGGAGTCTGAGATCTTCTCCCAGAACTCGTCCTCCCAGCGCTGCCGCGCCATGTTCCGGTCCTGCGCCGCGTAGATGATGTTCTGCCGGTGCCACGCCATCGCCCGGTGAACCTGTAGCCCTAGGATCAACTCAGTCTTGCCCTGCTGCCGCGACACCGACAAGCCGGCCTCACGGTGGACGAACACCCCGTCCTCGTCCAGCTCAAGGGCGACGTCCGTGACGTACTTCTGCCACGGCATCGGCGGGGCGCCGAGCTTCTCCATGACCTTCCACAGCTTCGGCCCCAGCGACTTCCGCTCAGGGTTCCGAGGCGTGCCCCAGCGCGGCGGGCACTCCAGCCCGTACCGCTCCCGGAGATCCTCGGCGAACTCAGTCGGGGGAGCCCAGGTCTCCGAGGTCGTCGTCATCGTCAGCGGCCCGCCCCTCCAGCAGCTGGGCGAGCGTCTGCCGGAGCTCGCGGATCAACTGGGGGAGCAACCGGTCCTCTTGGGTCACCGGCTCTCCACACGTCTCGCACTGGGCAGTCGCCGCAGCGTCGATCCGGACGGCCAGCGTGTACGCCAACTCGGACAGGGACGGCTCGACCCCGACCAGGTCGCCGAGCTGCTCGACGTCGCTACGCACGGCGTCCTCGACCGAGCCCATGGCGCCCCCTTCCAAGATCATCCCTGTGCCATCGGGCCGGGGGGAGAAAAATAAAAGCTGGGCGCGGGGTTGCGATATGTCCGATTTCTAAAAATCCCAGGGAGATCCCGAGCCGGATCAGATCAGATAGCGGATCTGACCTGCACTTTCTCGGGCGGCTCGACCTTGAGTGATGCGGTTCGCTCTTCGCGTGCCGCATCGCCGGTGGCCTGGTCGACGTAGCGGTGGCCGTCCTCGTTGCGCAGCAGGGCCGCATACCGGATGCACTGCCCGTCGATGGTGATCGGCCCCTCGTGCGGCACGTCGTTCGGGTCGATGCCGTTGGCGCGCAGCCAGTCGGCAACGTCAGCGATCGGACCGTAGGCGGTCTCGGAGGGTACGGGCATGTCGTCTCCTCACGGTCCGGCGAACCAGTCGACCGACGTCACCAGCTGGACCACCTCGGCGAGGGGCCGGTTGCTCTTCTCGCTGTTGCACTTGCGGAGGCAGATGGGGCAGCCGGTGACGCCGTGGATGGGGGCGAGGTTGTCGGGGTCGAGCTTGGCGCCGCCCTTGCTGCGGGGGTGGATGTGGTCGACGGCGGTGGAGGCGCTGTGGCCGCAGACGATGCAGACGTCGGATGCGGCGAGGATGCGGGCGCGTACCTGCCGGTACTCGTAGCTGGTGAGTTCGCTGCCACCGGTGGCCACGCTCACCCCGCCCCCTGGGACATGACGCAGCCCCAGCCGGGGGGGGGATTGGCTGGGGCTGCGTCATGCGTCTGTGGTGCCTGTTTCGGGGCACAGTTGTACACGCGGATCGTGACACGCGTCTGACCTGCGGTCAAGCGGCCTTACGGGTCTGGCGTTCGGCGGCGAGGGCGGCGACGTCGTGGGCGGCGTACCAGGGCTGTCGTGGTGTGCCGCCTGAGCGGGTGAGTCGGCCGCGGCGGACGAGCTGGCGTACGGCGTCCAGCTCGATGCCGAGGAGGCGGGCGGTCTGGTGTGCCGTGAGGTGGCCGGGCCGGATCATCTGCGACTCCATGCTCACCAGGATGCGCTACTGGGGGTGGCCGCAGTCCTTGACCCACCAGCCGCAGGTGGAGCAGTAGTCGTATGCGCGGGTCAACAGGTGTCGGATCATGGTGCGTTCACCTCTCCGGCGATGTGGATGTGGGTGTGGTTAGGGCGGTCCGGGACGGCTGTGGTGTAGATCAACATCCCCTTCTGGCCTTCGAGAGGGGTGATGCTGACGAGTTCGTGACCTGCGCATTCGTCGCAGGAGGGGCGGTCCTCCTGCGGTGGGGGAGTGGCGGACGAATCGGACATGCGGCGGCGGGCCGTACGCCACAGCAGCCCGGCACCGACGGCCCACAGGGCGAGCACTCCGACCGTGGGCGAGGCGGCGAACACCACGGCGGTCACGGCCCCCGCGAGGATGACGAGCACGCACGCGCCGGCCGTCCGGCTCGGCTCTTCCGAGGAGTCCTCGGGCTTCTCCTGGCGGGCCATCACAGCGCCCCGTACACGCGGTCACCGAGCCAGTTGGCGGCCTGCGCCAACGGCACGGCGGCGAACCCGGCGATGCCCGCCGAGGTGCCGAGACAGATGCCGCACCACGTGCCCAGCTTCAGGTCCCGGCCGTACGCGGACTTCTTCACCGCAGCGACCATGACGATGGTCAGGATGAGGAGGACGCCGCCGCCGGCGCGGGTGAGGGGCAGGTAGTCGGTGCCGGTCGCGGACTGGCCGGTCGTGCCGCCGACGCCCCACACGAGTGCTGCGTCCCCGAGCCAGTTGCTGATCCAGAGGGCGGTGTCGGCTGCCCAGCCGATCAGGCCGCCGACGCCGAGGATGGCCAGGACGCCGTAGATCCAGCCGAGGAGGAACGGGGCGAGGCGGGCGAGGAGTGGCAGAGGTTTCTTCCTGAGTGCCCTGTAGCCGGGGTACCAGTTGGCGAGTTGGTAGCCGAGGATGCAGAGGCCGACGGTGACGCCGCCGAACGTTACGAAGTTCACGGGTGGTCCTTCAGCGGTACACGGCCACGCCGAGCGCGGCCAGCGTGATGATCAGGGCGACGGTCCCGGAGATCTTTGGGACGTCGTGGAGCGCGATGGCGCAGAGGCCGAACAGCGCGAGGAGGGCGGCGGCGGCGAAGCATCCGGCGACGGTCACGTGTCGCCTCGTGCGGTCCGCAGGAGGCGCCGGCCGTATCCGTCGGAGACGCGGAACTTGGTTCCGATCTCGGTTCCGGTGAGGTCCGGTTCGGTGAGCAGCCAGGTGCGGACGAGGGCGACGCGGGCCTCGAAGGTGGTGTTCTGGCTGTCGGTGGCCTCGATGTCGTCGGCGCCGGTTCCGGTGTCGGTTCCGGTGGGCGGAACTGGTTCCGGTGCCGGTTCCGGCACGGTTCCGCCGAGGGGCTCAGCGGCCCGGTAGCCGTTGGGCAGCCGCAGGTCGAAGGCTGTTCCGCCTGTTCCGCCGACCAGTTCCGCCACGGGCGTCCAGGGGCCGAGGACGGGCCCGGAAGGCTGGGCGTCGACCGGCTCGGGGACTCTTTCGACGGTGATCGGTTCCGCTTGTTCCGCCCGGAGTTCCGGTGCCGGTTCCGGCAGTTCCGCCGGGGCGGAACTCCGTTCCGGCTGGAGTTCCGTCACGGCCGCTGCCGGTCCGGCGAGGGCCTGGTGGACCTGCCGCATGAGCGCTCCGAAGGCGAGGAGCGCGGCCGTGGGCGGAACCGCTGCGACGACGTAGTCGAGGGCCTGGGCGTCGGCGCCGACTCCTGCCACGTTCAGGGCGATCGATCCCCCGGATCCGACGACGGTGAGGACGATGGCCCAGGGGTCGACGTGGTGGGCGAGTGCGGCCCGTAGCCACATGACCTCGCCCGCGATGATGAACAGGTCGAGGCAGGCTGGCCATGCCCACGCGCGTACCTCGGCGTCGTGGAGGCCGTGGGCGAGGGCGACCTCGGCGAGGTGCGCGTACGACAGCCAGAATGCTGCGGCGGTGAGGGCGATGATGACGGCGCCGGCGGTGGTGGCGAGGGCTCGCGAGGGGTCGCGGTTCACTGGCCACCCCCGAGGAGCGTGTGCAACTGGTCGGCGAGGTCGCGCAGCCGGTCTGCGTATCCGTCCAGGGCAGCGGCGAGGCTGTACAGCTGGACGGGGGTCAGGGTCCGGCCGGGCGGGTAGACCGAGACACCGGGTGTCCGGCCGCCAAGGCTCGGGTCGCCGGGCGTCGCGTACGGGGACTGGGCGAGGCACGAGGCGATGACCTCGGTGCCGTGGAAGGCGAGGTTGACGTCGGGGCCCTTGTGAAGGATGTCGGCGCGCTGGTAGTCGGGCCTGTGGTTGGGGTGGCCGATGCACCAGGCGGGGCAGGTCACGGTGACCGGGCCGTGGTCGGCGGTGGGCAGGGTGATCGTGCGGGGCTCGCTCACTGGCCCTCACCCCGCTTGGCGTCGAGGGCGGCGAGGAGTCCGCGGACACGGCAGTCGAGGGCGACGGCGGCCTTCAGCATGTCGTCGTTGCTGTGGATGTTCAGGGGCGCCGTCTCGTCCAGGATCCGCCGGGTGACGGCGATCTCGGCCTCGAGGGAACCGAAGTCCGCAGTGGTGTAGCCGGGCTCGCGCAGCGGGTCGTAGGGGGTGCTCATCGTGCGGCCACCGCCTCGGAGGCGCGGGCGAGGAGGAAGGCGTCGTCGCGGTGGTCCTGGGTGCGGCGGTCGGCGCTGCTGGTGTAGTCCTCGCGGCAGAGGCGGTGCAGTTCGGCGACGCGGGCGTTCTTGATGGTGCCGGTGACGCCGGCCTCGGTGACGCGGACGCTGATGGTGCGTCCGGCGATGCGGCGGATGATGCCCGCGGCGATGAGCCTGCGAGTCGGGGTGATCGCGGGCATGGGAAGATCCATGACAGCCGTTCTCCTTGCTTGATCAAGGGTTCGGTCAGGCCCTCGGTCGGTGCTCGTAACACCGCCGGGGGCCGTCTTTGTTCAGTGCTGCTGGCGTAGCTCGCGTAGCTTCTTGCGGGTGGTGGCCAGGGCGATGGCTTGGCGGGCCTCACGGGCCTCCAGCGCAGCGCGCTTGGTCTCGGTGTCTGTCGCGCTCTGCGTCGAACGGCTGGCCAGCCAGGTTTCCGCCTCGGTACGGACGACCCAGACGGTGCGGCCGGCGGTCATGACGGGCTTGGGGAAGTCGTGCCGCTTGCGCCAGTTCGAGACGGCCGCGCGGGTGACTCCGGCGAACACGGCGACTCCGGCGAGGCTGACGAGCTGGTCGTCTTTCCCCTGGAACTCCGGGCGGTGCCACGTGATATCGGACATGGTTCAGCTCCTCCGTCGCTGCTGTTCACAGTGACTTTGTGTACCTACATTAACGCGTGAGGCGTGAGCCGTGTCAAGTGGATCCGTGGTGGTGGGCGTAGATTTCTGTACCTACAGGGGAGGTGCCATGGGCAGGCCAGCCACAGGCAAGACGCCTTTGCGGAACGTGCGGGTCCCGGACGGGCTATGGAGTGCTGCAAAGGCGAAGGCTGAGGCGGAGGGCCGCACGGTCACCGACGTGATCGTGTCGGCCCTGCACCGATACGTGTCCAGTCGCCCGACTCGGCAGGACTCCGACGAGGCTTAGGCCGCAGGCGTGGGTTGGTAGTGCAGCAGCAGAAGCAGGTCCGTCTCGCCCTGGTACGCGCAGCCGCACGACCGGCAGCGCACCGGCCCGCCCGGCAACCGCGACAACTCCGCCCCGCACACCGTGCCTGCGTCGTCCGTCACCGCCACGCACGTACCGAGCCGCTGCCGCCGGGGCACCGGGTCCCCGACCAGCGAGCGGAGTTCGGCCTCCAGCGCGCGCACTTCGCGCGCCAGGTCCCCGACGGGCGGGTAGTGGGTGGTGATCCACTCCAGCTCCATCGCCAGCCACCGGCAGTCAGCTGCCAGCCCGGAGGGCGGCGGCGCACTGTGGTGCGGCCAGCGTTCGCGCTGCACGTCCACCCGCCAGGAGTGCACGATCTCGCCCGCCCGGTTGTCCCGCAGCTCGTCGAGGACGTCCTCGTTGATCGGCGACCGGGGGCCGGCCGTGCGTGCCGTCACCAGCTCGCCGAACCCGGAGCGGCGCGGCACCAGGAAGTCGACCAGCTCGTCGGCGAGGGCGGGCAGCTGGTCGAGGCGCCCGGCGAGGGCGACAGTGTCCCGCTCGCACAGGTACCGGGTACCGGCGTCGTGCTCGCACAGTCCGCAGTCGGTCACGAGTTCCTCCCGGGGTAGCGGTCGGGCCACAGTCGAGCGAGGTGGTCGGCGACCTCGGGCAGCAGGCCTGGCGGTCTCGAGCCGTCCGGCCACGCGCCGGGCCGCGCCCGGGACACCTGGACAGGCGGCGCCTTGACGCGCTGCTTCGGCGCGGCGGTCGACATGCCGGACGCCATCAGCAGAAGCGCGGACAGGTCGCCCTGCGCGCGGGCGGCGGCGATGTCCTCCTCGGTGAGCGCGGTCACGGCCGGGCCATGTCGACGAACCTGGAGTAGTGCAGCTGCGCGGCCAACGTGATCGTCGCCGTGGGCCCGTTGCGATGCTTGCCGACGATCAGGTCCGCCTCCCCGGCGCGCGGGGAGTCCTTGTCGTAGGCGTCCTCGCGGTGCAGCAGGATCACGATGTCCGCGTCCTGTTCCAGCGACCCGGACTCGCGCAGGTCGGACACCTGCGGCTTCTTGTCCGTACGCTGCTCCGGTCCGCGGTTGAGCTGCGCGAGGACGACGACGGGCACCTCCAGTTCCTTCGCCATGAGCTTGATCGACCGGCTCATGTCGGAGACCTCCTGCTGCCGCGTCTCGGTACGGCGACCGGACCCGGAGCCGAGGAGCTGGAGGTAGTCGATGACGACCAGGTCCAGGCCGCCGCGCTGCTTGAGACGCCGGCAGCGGGCCTTGATCTGCGTCACGGTCTGGTTCGGGGTGGCGTCGATCGTCAGCGGGGCCGCCTTCACCCTGGGTAGGTGCTGGGCGAAGCGGACCCAGTCGGTGTCGGTCATGCTGCCGCCACGGATGTGGTGCAGGCCGATGCGGGCCTCGGCGGCGATGATGCGGTGCTGCACCTCCCGGCGGGACATCTCCAGGCTGAAGAACGCGGCGGGGCGGCCGTCGCGGATCGCGGCCTGGCGGACCATGTCGACGCCCACAGTGGACTTCCCGAGCGCTGGACGCCCCGCAACGATGACCATCTGGCCGGGGTGGAGGCCGTGGGTGAGGCCGTCGAAGTCGGTGTAGCCGGTCAGGACACCGGTGGCGTGCCCGTTCTGCTGCAAGTCGGCCAGTTCGCTGGTGAGGTCGTCGAGGTCGTCGCCGATCAGCGCCGCGTCGGGGTCCTCGCGGAGCTGTGCTGCCTCGTTCAGCTCGGCCTGCGCGGCGTCCATGGACTCGGTGGCGTCCGCGCCGTCGTAGCCGAGCTGCACGATCATCGTGCCCGCCTTGACGAGGCGGCGGCGGATCGCGCAGTCCCGCACGATGCCCGCGTAGTGCTCTGCGTTGGCGGCCGTCGGCACCGTCCCGATGAGGGCGTGCACGGCCGGTCCCCCGCCGGCCTTGGCCAGCAGGCCCTGTTCGCGCAGGTGGTTGGTGACGGTGATCGGGTCGGCGGGCTGCCCGCTGGAGTGGAGGCCGAGGATCGCGCCGTACACCAGCTCGTGCCCCGGGGCGTGGAAGTCGCCCGGGCCGTCGAGGACCTCGACCACGTCGGCGATCGCGTCCTCGGACAGCATCATGCCGCCCAGGACCGACCGTTCCGCGTCCGCGTCGAACGGCAGCTGGCGCGTGAACTCGTCGACGGCGCTCACGCCCGGGCCTCCCTGCGGCGGTCAGCGCCCTTGAGAGCGACCTGGTCGCACATCTCGACGAGACGGGAGGTGATCCGGTCGCCGAACGTGGCGGCGAAGTCCTGCGGCAGGACGTTGCTGGTGAAGATGCCGGGCAGGCAGTGGTCGTACCGGTAGTTGACCAGCCGGTAGGTGACCTCCTCGGTCCACTCGGAGAACTTCGCCGCGCCGAGGTCGTCGAGGAACAGCAGCGGACAGCCGGCCATCGTCAGGAACTCGGCCTCAGGGTCGTGGCCGGGACGCGGCCGGAGCCTGGAGTACAGGTCAGCTTCCGTGACTGCCTTCCACGGCACCCACGCCCCGGCGTCCGCGAGGGCCCGCAGCGCCCCGTACGCCCAGTGGGTCTTGCCGGTGCCGGTCGAGCCGAGCAGCAGCTTTGACTTCGTGCCGTGCGGGTCGGCTGCCACGCCTCTTGCCCAGGCGGCGGCCCGCTCGTCGGGCTTCGCGTCCCGGTAGCGCAGCGGCACGTTGCGGCCGAAGTACTCGAGGGCGCGGTCGCGCCGCTCGGTGAACTGGTCGAGGAAGTGCTCCCGCAGGAACGCGGTCTCGGTCGCGGTCAGCGCCGCAAGCGGGAGGCGCCCGGCGAAGTGCTCGGCGAACCGGGCGGCGGTGTCCTCGCCGAGGTGCTCGACCGCGCCACGGGTGGGCAGCGCGTACGAGCCGACGGGGATGCCGAGGCCCTCGAAATCGACGGTGAGGCGGGAGGTGGGTGTCTGGTCGGCGGTCATCAGATTCCCCTGTCGTAAAGATCTTGGTCTTGGGTGTTGGCGTGCGGTATGCCGCGCTCCGGGCGGACCGGCTCGGGCTCGTCGTCGTAGCAGCCCTTGTTCAGCCAGGTGGCGGGGTGCTTGGTGAACTTCGACGGCTCCCCGCGCCGCGCTTCGGCATACAGGCCGGCGGCCCGGACGATGCGTTCGGGCGGGATGCCGATCCGCAGCGCCTTGTTCCAGGCCCGGGCGGCGTCCCGCTTCTCCGTACGGCGCGGGTACGTCTTCCAGAAGGCCTCGAAGGCATCGGGGAGCTGAGGCTCTTCCGGGCTGCTGGCTGCGCCTCGCTGCTTCGGTTCAGCCGCAGCGGCAGCGACGGGGGGCGGCTCGTCGAAGAGCGTCCCGCCGGGAGAGTCAGTCTCTGCGGCGTCAGCCGGAGAAGTAGTTGTAGTTGTTGAGGTTGTTCTTTGAGTGGTTAGGGTCCCCCCAGCGGGGGACCATTCCGGCCTGTTGGTCCCCCCAGCGGGAGACCTTTCCCCTGGGTTGGTCCCCTGCCCGGGGGACCTTTCCGGCTCGATGGTCTCCTCAGCGGGGGACCTTTCGGAGTCGATTTGGTCCCCCGCTGGGGGGACCTTTAGTGCTGGGCACTCACTCTCGTTGGGCACCCTGAACGTCGTACGGTGACCAGCGCAGGCGAAGACGATCCGTCCGGCTTTGTCCTTCAAGGGCTGGCCCTGCGGGTCCTTCAGCGGGACGCGCAGCTCAATGCCGCCGACGGACAGCTTCCCCAGCACCTTGCCGACCTGCTTCACCCCGGACAGCCCTGTACGCCGGGCCACGACCTCCAGCACGTCGCGGCTGTTGGCCGTACGGGTGCCGTCGTGGGCCTGGTCGGCGATCTCCAGCGCCACCAGGCGTTCGCCGGACGACAGACCGGCCGGGAGCCGGTCTGCCAGCCAGCGGCGCAGTTCGTATCCCATCAGCGGCTTGCCGAGGGCAGCGTGACCCGCGCGCCGTCCGCCGGCGCGATCGTCGGGCCCTTGTCGATCAACGGTTGCTCTTTTCGTACGGGGCCGACAGGAGAGTCAGAAGGGGTGTGTGGGGTCCCAGGACTCACCTGGGACCCCACACGCGGGCCACGTCACCCCGGAGGCTTCTCGGAGGTGAGAGAGGCCGTCATGAGGGCGTGGTCGGCCGTGAACAGGCGCACGTACCGGGCGACCTCGTCATGGATCAACGGGCCCATCACGTTGCCCGCCAGGGCGTGCACCTCGATGCGCTGCGCGGACAGGTAGAACACCGCTGCGATCGATCGCCCCAACTCCAGGTTGTGGCGGACCGCGTCGGCGCCTAGTCGGACGATCGCGGTGTGGCAGTCGACGTTCCGCAGCGTCTGCTCCCGCAGCGCTGCGGAGACCTCCCGCAGGCTGCCGTACGAGCCGGTCAGATCCACCGTGAGCACCAGGCGGACATCCACCTCAGCGGCCTGCCCGGCCATCAGCTGGCACCCGCCTTCTCGCGTTGCTCCTCGACGGCGGTGAGGAACCAGTTCGCGAACGCGGCAGGGTCGCCGAACTGGCGGATCACAGGGACCACGTGGTCGATGAACTCGTTGAGGGTCTCGTCCGCGCCCTCACGCATCGCCTCGAACTCGGCGACGCACGACTCCAGCGCCTCAGCCTTGGCATCCTCGGCTGGACCGGTGAAGGACTTCGGACCGGCGGTCGTCGTCTGTGCGGTCATCGGGCACCCCCGCCGATGCTGGTCTGCACGTCGTAGTGGCGGGCCAGCTCGGCCCACGCCGTATCGAACAGGTCAACGTCCCGGTGCGTGTACACCGCGACGTCCCGGTGGACACCGTTGATCGGCCGCTTCACCTTCTGCGGAGCCTGCCCGTACCGCGCCCGGTAGAGGGACGCCACGGTCTGCCCGAGCTTCACCCGCGCCGACCGCAGGGCCGTTCCGGTCACGCCGCGCTCGGTGAGGAACTCGTCGCAGGTGATGGTCACGTCCGCCGGGTCGATGTCCGGCTCGGTGCCGTTCATCCGCGCCAGCTCGGTGCGCGCCATGGCCTCCATGTAGGAGGAGTTGACGAGGCCGAACTCCTTCGCGACGCCCATCGCGGACAGCCGCTCCCGCGCCAGCCGGGCACGGTCCACACCGTCCAGCTCGGTGCGGAGGCCGGCGGCCTGCTCCTGGGTGGCGGCCGGGTTGATCGCCCCGCCCTGCGTCCAGTACGCGTTGACCGCTGCGGTCGTCTCCTGCTGGTACGCGATGAGGGTGGGGCGCGCGGCCTCGGCGACCTTGTTCTCGTTGACGGTGGCGAGCCACATCAGGAAGGTGCGGACGTCGACCGCGACCATGCGGTAGGTCTTGCCGTCGGCCCCAGTCGTGTCGATATCGACACGACTGGCCCATGAGCGATCACGGAGCTTGCGGAGCTGGGCGGAGTAGGCGAGGCCGATCGCCTCGACCGCCGGACGGAATACGACGTGCGGCTGACCGTCGACCATCACTGTCTCCACGGCCCCGCTCGACAGGCTGATGCGTGCGATCTCGGCACTCATGCCTGCACCCCCGCTGCGGGGGTGGTGATGGCGGCCAGGATCTGGTCGACGTCCGCCTCGATGCGGACGCGCTCGATGTACTCGGCGCGGACACGGACGAGGTCGGCGTGCGTACGGCGCAGGGCCGTAAGCCGCTCCGAGAGCACGGTGATGACGACGCCGAGTGCGTCGGGGTCCAGGTCCTCGATGTAGTGGTCCTCGACGATCTCGACCTGCGCGTGGGGCAGGCGACCGGGCATGGAGGCGGCGAAGGGCACGACCTCGATGCGCGCGCAGAGAACCCGCTTGTCGAATCCGGCTTCGTCGATCGGCAGGGAGACGTCGCCGTTGGTCTCGGTCCAGCAGCAGACCTCGGCCGGTGTCGTGGGACTGCCGCAGTCGATGCGCTGGTGGTCGATGATGCAGCCCGGCATGCAGACGAAGGAGAGTTCCTCGCGCGTGTCCTTGGCGGTGACCGTGAAGGTCCGCGAGAGCACGGGGCTGCTGCTGGTGCGCTGGTCAGTCGGGTTCGGCGTCGCCGTTGACGCCTCGGGGATTACGCTGGTCATGAGCGTGCTCTCTTCTGCTTGATCAGGTGGTCGCGGTGGTGCGCTCGGCAAGCGGCGTCGGGGCTGGACCCCCGGCGCCGTCGCCGTTATCCGGAGTGATGTGCAGCACTCGCAGCAGGTCCTCCGTGACTACGCGGTAGGCCTTGCCGGCGCGGAGCACCCTGCAGGGAAACGCCCCGCTCTTGGCGAGGGCGTAGGCCGTCGTACGGCCGATCCCGAAGGCGCGGCCTGCGGTCTCCACGTCGATGGTGGCGGGCAGAGCCAGTAGGGCGGAACGGCTCAGTGTGCCGTTTGGTGTTGCTGTTGTCATTATTTGTGTCACTCCTTGCGGAAGTTACTTCCTGGGGAAGTGACGCCGAGTCTGACCTTCGTCCTTGGCCGTGTCAAGCCGTGCTGTCTTGTGCAAGCACAGATGTCGTGGGATCGTTGCTAAATCCTGACAACGACTGTCGGTCGCTACTGTCTAGTGCTGCACAATCCGAAAGAGTTCGGTTGGTTCGATCACGGAGCAAGTAGGAGTCTCGCCGTCATGACAGATCCGCAACCCGACTGGTCCGCCCGTCTCGCCCTCTCGGTCGCGCATGAGGTTCGGCGTCATAGGCAGGATCAAGGTCTGAGTGCCCAGCAGCTATCCGACCGTTGCGCCGAGATTGGTATGCCGATCCAGCGGTCAGTGTTGGCCAACCTGGAAAGCGGACGCAGGACGACGGTGACGATCGCCGAGGTCCTGATCCTTGCTGCCGCGCTAAATATTCCGCCGGTACTTCTTGTGTTTCCTCTTGGGCATGCGGAGAGTTGTGAAGTATTGCCGGGGGAAACGTTTGACGTGCTCAAAGGGATTGACTGGTTTAGCGGCAACAGGGCTGAGCCTGTTCGAGGACGCCCTTACGCAAACAATGCCATCTTCCTTTATCGGCGGCATCGTGCGATCAGCAACAACCTTCGGAAGCGTCTGATCGATCGGGAGAGTGCGCGAGTGAAAAGTGCACTGGCGCAGGTTGGTGGCACGGGTGAGCAGCTAGATTTGGCTCAGGCGGAGCTTGAGATGCTGCGATCTCAAGCTCTTCAGTACCGGCGTGAGGTGAAGAGCGAGGTGGCCTCTACGTCGCCGGAGGCGGAGGCGAGGAGGACTCGGATTAAAGAAATGTCGACGTATGTGGAGCATTTGCGGCAGAGGGATATGGAGCGCCGCTATGCAGAAGATCACCTCAGAATGGCAGAAAAGCGGGTTACTGATGACGCGATGGAGCTGTGGAAAGTGCGAGCCGATATCAAGCATGCCGGTTGGGTTTTGCCATGGCTGGGTGATGACCTGCAAGATGCGATCACTGAAAGTGAAAAACGACTCGATGGGCTAGTTGACGAGATGGAAGGACCATTGGGAGACTAGAGAATTATTGCGATTTTTCGCGAACCAGAATTGACAAGTGGTGGGAAAACGTGGTCACCAGAATGCCACTTATCCACTTGCCGCCTCGCTTCCAGACGACCGCGACCGCGTCAAAGTGCCTGCCACCTGATACCCGCCGATTCCGCACAGGGAGGACGCCACCGATGCCTGCATCCCGCCGCGCTGGCGGCATCAGTAAACGCTGCGAGTGCCGCGGCCCGGACGGCAAGCTGCTCAGCAACGCGTGCCCACAGCTGACCAAGAAGAACCACGGCGCCCATGCCGTCCGGCAGGAACTCCCGCCGACCGCCGAGGGCACCCGCCGCACCTTCCGCCGCACCGGCTACGCCAAGGTCACCGACGCCCAGGGCGACCTCACGAAGCTCCAGGGGATCCTCGACCTGCCCGGCGACGACGAGGACGCCGCCCGCCGCGTGGGCGACCTGCTCCAGGACGTGATGCGCCGGCGCATCGACATCCCCGAGCCGGTCGAGGTGTCCCGCAAGCTCGGCGTCGGCGTTCCCCTCGACGGCCGGACGACCGTCGGTGACTGGCTCGACCAGGTCATGGCCAAGAAGGCGACCCGCACCACCACGAACCACGGCTACGAGAGCCACATCCGCGTCCACCTCAAGCCCGCCATCGGGCACCTGCGCCTGGACCGGCTCGGCGTCGGCCACGTGCAGGACATGTTCGACGCGATCGACGACCGCAACGACGTGACAGCCGCCGAGAACGCCGCGCGCCGCGAGCAGGTCGCGCGCTCCAAGAGAGGGAAGCCCGGGGCGCCGAAGGCTGCTGAACGGGCGAAGCTCGCCGCCGAGCGGGCGAAGCTCGCAGAGATGCCGCCGTTCCGCCGTATCACCGGCCCGGCCACGAAGCAGGCCATCCGCCGCACGCTCCGCATGGCGCTGAACAAGGCGATCGCCGGGCAGCTCATCACCTTCAACGCCGCGCAGCATGTCGAGCTGGCGCCGGCCGCCCGGCCGAAGGGCCTGCTGTGGACCGACGAGCGGGTCGCGCGCTGGAGGGAGACCGGTGCGAAGCCGTCCCCGGTGATGGTGTGGAACCCCGCGCAGCTCGGCGCGTTCCTCGACGAGGCCGAGGGCGACCGCCTGTACGCCTTCTTCCACCTGATCGCCCATCACGGCCTGCGCCGTGGCGAGGGCGTGGGCCAGGACTGGGCGAACTTCAGCGCGGCCAGGAAGACGATCCTCGTGGCCACCGAGATCGTGGTCGACGGGTGGACGCCGATCGAGACGACTCCCAAGACGCAGGACTCCGCGTCCACGGTGAAGATCGACGCGGGCACGGTCGCCGTCCTCGAAGAGCACCGCGCCCGGCAGCGGGCAGAGCGCGACGCCTGGAACACGCGGGCCGCCGCCGAACGGGAGCAGGGCAAGGACACGCCCGACTGGGTCGACACCGGCAAGATGTTCACGACCGAGTCGGGTGAGTGGCTGCATCCCGACGTCGTCAGCAAGGCGTTCCGGCGGATCGTGGAAGCTGCGGACCTACCGCCCATCAACCTTCGCGACCTCCGGCATGGCGCGGCAGCGCTCGTGAAGGCCGGCGGCGGCGACATGAACGACGCGAAGGTGAAGCTGCGGCACTCGACCTACGTGCTCACGGTCGACACGTACATGGAGCTGTTCGAGGAGTACGAGGAAGAGCTGACGGAGAAGGCGGCGGCGGCCGTGCCGCGGGCTCGGCGGGCACAGAGCGAGGCCCCGCCTCCGGTCGCTGCACCGGAGACGGGGCCTGACGCGTCGCAGCCAGCGAGCGCGGATGTTGATGACCCCACCGTAGGGCCGGGCACTGACAACGGGCAGGGTCCGGCGTAGACTTCAGAGGAACGAACAGGCCTCGTCACCGCAGGTGGCGGGGCCTTTCTGCTGGCCCACTGCTGGCCCGAACGCTCCGGAAGTAGTCGACAGGTACCGGCATGGAGCGACACGAGGACGAGTGAGGGATGGCGCCGAAAGTCACGTTGACCAGCACGTATCGACTGACCCCGGCATAGAGTGACAGTCGCCGGAATTAGACGGTCTGTCAGGTCCCCAGACTTTTAATCCATTGGTTGTGGGTTCGAGTCCCACAGGGTCTACGGACAAGCCCCAGTTCAGAGGACATCTGGACTGGGGCTCGCGTCGTTTTCGGGGGCTGGTGCCGTTGTCGTACGGGGTGCCCGCGGCGTCGGCAGGGCGGGCCGGGCGGCTGGGAGGAGTGTCAGCAGGTCTCGTCGTCCTTGACGGCGTACAGGGTCACGGGCGTGTCCGTGGGGTGCGTGCCGGGGTCGGGGTCCTGGCTGCAGACCGTCCAGTTGCGGTCCAGGACCTGCAACCGTCCCTGGCCGCTGGCGTCCTGGTCGTCCAGGACGTAGAAGCCGGCGGCCTGCGCCTCGTCCTGGGCGGCCTGGAGGTCCTGGCCGACGAGGTCGGGCAGCGCTGCCGTTTCGGGATCTGCGTCGGTGGGGCTGTCGGGCGTTTCCGTGTCGGGCTCGGTGGTGGTGTCCTGTTTCGGCTTGTCGTCGGTGTTTTGGGTCGAGGCGTCCGGCTTGCTGGGGCTGGTGTTGTCGGTGCTCGCGCAGCCGGCGAGTGCGAGCAGTGCTGCGGCGGTGAGTGCGGCCGCGAAGGTCCGGGTGCGCATGCTGGTTTCCCCCAGGGACGGTGCGTGCGGTGGGGGAGCATCATGCGTTGCGTGCGGGGGCCGTGTGGGCGGAGTGCGCTGCTGTGACACGAACGGGTACCGGGTGCGACCATTGCCCGCTCGGTGGCGGGGCTTCGGCCGTGCTCGTACGTGCGCATGACGAGGCCCGTGGCCTGCTAAATGGCCTGCGGGAGCATCCGCAACAGGTGGGTGAGGTCGCCGGGCGCGTTGTCACGAGTGTCGGTGTCGGGCACTGCGGCGTTTCGGGGGCCGACGGCGCGCCGGGCGGCGCGGCTGTCGGGCGGCGATGGGCTTCGCGAGGCAGGCCCTCCGTTGGGCACCCACCAATATCTGTGGCCGCAAGCTGAGATATTGACGGAACGCACGGGCAGGTTATTTACCCTAATAAATAGCTGAGAGTTATTCAACGCTCGTCGGCCGTCGCAGTGTGCTACTGTCGATCTAAGTTGCAGTTGTGGTTCCCGAAAGTTTAACGCCGGTCTTTTCCGGACGGGGTAATCATCGCGGCGACACGGAGTCTGCGATCTGCGGGCCCGTAATCACTGCCCCTGAAGGAGATATGACATGGCTGCTGGCACCGTGAAGTGGTTCAACGCGGAAAAGGGTTTCGGATTCATCGAGCAGGATGGTGGCGGCCCTGACGTGTTCGCCCACTACTCGAACATCTCCGCCCAGGGCTTCCGCGAGCTGCTCGAAGGCCAGAAGGTCAACTTCGACATCGCGCAGGGCCAGAAGGGCCCGACGGCCGAGAACATCGTTCTTGTCTGACGCTGACGCGTACTGTGCAGTTGGGGCCCGCATCCCTAGGGGTACGGGCCCCAGCTGCATGCATTTTTTCGCAGTGGTTTCACCTGCTTCATCTGCTTCACCTGTGAGACGACTCCGAAGACGTCGAGGAGTCTGTGGGCGTGAACGCCCCGGACATCACTCCCTATCGAGTCACCCAATTCAGCACCTGAGCCCGCGTGAATTCACCACCGGCCAGATTCGCTTTCGCATTCTTTCGGCCCATTCTTGCAATTCTCCGCGCCGCTCTTTGCTGCGGAAATTCCTAGATGTGAGCCGCATCGAGGAAGGTTCCGCATGAACCGCACACGTACGAACGACCGCTTCTCCCGCACCCGTAACGGCGGTGCCGCTGCCGGACGCAGTGGTGGCCGATCCGGTTCGTCGACCGCAGGCCGGTCCGGCGGGCAGAGCCGCTCCGGTGGGCAGGGGCGTTCCGGTGGTGGCGGCGGTTACGGCCGTCGGCCCGCCGCGGTCCAGGGTGAGTTTGCTCTCCCCGAGACGATCACCCCCGCGCTTCCCGCCGTGGAGGCCTTCGCCGATCTCGAGATGCCCAAGGAGTTGCTGACCGCGCTCGGCACCCAGGGCGTGACCGTGCCCTTCCCGATCCAGGGCGCGACCCTGCCGAACTCCCTCGCCGGCCGGGACGTACTGGGCCGCGGGCGCACCGGCTCCGGCAAGACCCTCGCCTTCGGGCTCGCGCTGCTGGCCCGTACGGTCGGGCAGCGCGCCGAGGCCAGGCAGCCGCTGGGCCTGATCCTCGTACCGACGCGTGAGCTTGCGCAGCAGGTCACCGACGCGCTCACCCCGTATGCCCGTGCCGTACGGCTGCGGCTCACCACTGTGGTGGGCGGGATGCCGATCGGCAGGCAGGCCAGCGCGCTGCGCGGCGGGGCCGAGATCGTCGTCGCCACCCCGGGACGCCTCAAGGACCTCATCGACCGCGGCGACTGCCGGCTGGACCAGGTCTCCATCACCGTCCTCGACGAGGCCGACCAGATGGCCGACATGGGCTTCATGCCGCAGGTCACCGCGCTGCTCGACCAGGTTCGCCCCGAGGGTCAGCGCATGCTGTTCTCCGCGACCCTCGACCGCAACGTCGACCTGCTCGTGCGCCGCTACCTCAGCGACCCGGTCGTGCACTCCGTAGACCCCTCGGCCGGCGCGGTCACGACGATGGAGCACCACGTGCTGCAGGTCCACGGCGCCGACAAGCATTCGGCCACCGTCGAGATCGCGGCCCGCGACGGCCGCGTGATCATGTTCCTCGACACCAAGCACGCCGTCGACCGCCTCACCGAGCAGCTCCTGAACAGTGGGGTACGGGCCGCCGCGCTGCACGGCGGGAAGTCGCAGCCGCAGCGCACCCGCACGCTGACACAGTTCAAGAGCGGGCACGTCAACGTGCTGGTGGCGACCAACGTCGCAGCGCGCGGCATTCACGTCGACAACCTCGACCTCGTCGTCAACGTCGACCCGCCGACCGACCACAAGGACTACCTGCACCGCGGCGGCAGGACCGCCCGCGCCGGTGAGTCCGGCAGCGTGGTCACCCTGGTCACCCCGAACCAGCGCCGCGAAATGACCCGCCTCATGGCGGCGGCCGGCATCGTCCCGCAGACCACCCAGGTCCGCGCCGGCGAAGAGGCCCTGCACCGCATCACCGGTGCCCAGGCCCCCTCGGGCATCCCGGTCGTCATCAAGGCTCCGGTTGTCGAGCGCCCCAAGCGCGGCAGCGGCAGCGGCAGCACCTCACGTGGCCGCCGCCGTCCCGCCTCGGCGGCCGGTCGCGCGCCCGCACGTCGGCCCAACGTCGCTGCGGCGGCGTAGCACCTTCTTGATCAGGAAGCCGTCCCATCTCCGCAGGAGGCACTCTTTGCAGCTGGTCCAGATGCAGCCCCGCCCGGCAACGGCCGATCCCGTGCACAGCACGGCGGCCGACGCCATGGACGTGACCGGACCGCAGGTCTGGCACGACATGACGGTCGAGGTGGCGCTGTCCGTCTCGGCTGCGGCCGGGACGGGGCATCTGGTCCTGTGCGACGAGGACGGCCAGTACGTCGGCCTGGTGACCCGGGCCCGGCTCGTCGCGGTCCGGAACAGCCGCGGCTACACGGACCGCATCCGCCTGAGTGACATCACGGACGGCAGCGGGTCCTTCGCCGAACACGGCGGTGCCCCGGGCGTCCTGGCCCTCGCGGGCTGAACCGCTTCACCGTGGTCGGCTTCGTTTCGCCGTCCGCTCGTCTTCACCGCTCCAGTCTCTCCGTCTTCAGTCTCTTCTTCTCCCTGTGAGGCATCATGCGCTGTGTCATCGCACGCTTCCCGTTCGACCTGACCAAGAGCGGTGTGCTGGAGTCGATGAAGGGCATCAAGCCCGAGCCGATCACCGGTGAGACCGTGATCGTCGGACGACGCCGCTACCCCGTCAAGCAGGTCGGCCAGGTCGTCACCCGTCAGGACCCCCGCGACTTCAGCGCGGGCGAAGTCGTACGGGCCATGACCCGGCTCGGCTTCACCTGCGGCACCCTTCCCGTGGCCGAACCGGAGGTGAGTACCGAGAGCCCGTTCGACCGGGCCTCGGCGCTGCTCGGCACCCCCGTGTCCGTCTGACAGACCGGGCCGGCGCGAGCCGACAAACAGTGAGGGCCCTACCGGCGCGCGCCGGTAGGGCCCTCACTGCGTGCTGTGCCGTGCCGTCACCGGCACGGCGGTGGGGCGCTGGATCAGTGGTCCGAGTAGCGGAAGTCGCCCACGGTCCAGGCGGTGACGTCCTCGATGGCGATGCGGTACATCCCGCCCGTCTCCGGGATCCCCACCGTGCCCTGCAGGATGCGGGCGACATGGAAGTGCAGATGCGTGGGCGGCCCGTCCCTCTTGGCGGGGGTTTTGAAGACGGCGGAGAAGTCGCCCAGTTGGGCGGAGTCCGTCAGGACCTCCGACACCCTCTCCCGCCACACGGCTTCGGGAGCCAGTCGACCGGTGATGACTGCACCACCGGTGACCACGGTCAGGGACATCTGATTGCTCCGCCCGGATTCCACAAGGGAGGCGATGTCAACGATCAGGTCGTCAGGCTTCGGCATGACACCGGATTCTATGCAACGCCACGTCCGGGCGGCTGGGGCGGTGGTGTCACGCTTCGCGACAGGTGCGTCCGCAGGTCGACCCAGGAGGATTACCTCATCGTCGAGCCCACCAAAATCTATGCTTGCCGGAGTAGACATTGGTGGCTCGAATCATTATTGTTTCTCTCGTAGACGAGATCGAGCGAGGCCCTGGCAGACACGAACTGCCGGGCGGAAGCACATGCAGGACGGCAGTACACGTAGGACGGTGCGGTGGTGGAGTTCCGAAGCCAGCGTTGCGCAGGACGGCGACGGGACTGACGACCGGACCGGGTGGCCCGCAGTGAGCAGGGGCCGCCGTGAGCGGTGAGCAGGGCCGCGGTTGACGCGGTGGCAGTACCAGCAGTTGGCGTTACCCGCAGTTCGTAGTACCCGCGCAGTTCGCAGGACCCGCAGTTCGTGTTCGACAGGTTGTTGGTTTCAGAGGGAAAGAACGGAGGAGTCGAGCGCCATCAGGATCGCCCGGGGCGGAAGTCTGAGCCCGGGTACCGCAGGACATCGATAGGTAGGTGGTCTCCGGTCGTAAATCAGCGATCCCCGCGCCCCCGTCGGCGTCATCGGACGGCAGTGCGGAAAAAGTAGGCCGGTGCAGCAGTAGGGCCGGCAGATGGTGTTTGCAGTTCCTTCGGGGCCTTGGTGCCGTTACGGCACCAAGGCCCCTCGACGCGTTCCAAAAGAGAGGTGAGATGACAGCAGACGAGTCGCTGGGCCGTCTCGACGACGACGACTACCCCGCCTACACGATGGGCCGGGCCGCCGAGATGCTCGGTACCACTCCCGGTTTCCTCCGGGCCCTCGGTGAAGCACGACTGATCACACCGCTGCGCTCCGAGGGCGGACACCGCCGCTACTCCCGCTACCAACTGCGCATCGCGGCCCGCGCGCGTGAACTCGTCGACCGCGGCACCCCGGTCGACGCCGCCTGCCGGATCATCATCCTCGAGGACCAGCTCGAAGAAGCCCAGCGCATCAACGCCGAGTACCGTCGCTCCGACAAATCACCCAATCCCTTGCCCAATCCGGCGGCCCGCGACCTGAAGTGAGCGTGCCCGCCAGGTCGGCGGGCCATCACCCACGAGCATGGCTGGAATACTGAGCGGCGTTTTCTGTGGTGATGGCGGGTGCGGACGGGTAGCGTCTGTGTGAGCTGTCGTGGTTCGGATTTCCCCTTGCCCACGCCTTAGGTGTGGGCGTTTTGCTGTGCTGTGCCGCAGGGACCAGGGCGATCACCTCCGTCTGCTTCACGAAGGGGCAGACGTTTCATCGACTGGAAGGCATGACTGTGGCAACTGGAACTGTGAAGTGGTTCAACGCGGAGAAGGGCTTCGGCTTCATCGCCCAGGACGGCGGCGGTCCGGACGTCTTCGCGCACTACTCCGCGATCAACTCCTCGGGCTTCCGTGAGCTCCAGGAGGGCCAGGCCGTGACGTTCGACGTCGTCCAGGGCCAGAAGGGCCCCCAGGCGGAGAACATCACCACCGCCTGATCATTGCCGTGAACGTACTGGGCCGCGCGGCGAACGCCGCGCGGCCCAGTCGTCTGTCTGTGTCCATCCGCGTGCATCCCGGTCCATCCGCGTCCGTTCGCGTCTGTCCGTGTCCAAGCGCGGTTCAGCCCGGCCAGTTGCCCGTCAGGCGCCGGACGGCGGTGGCGCCGCCGCGGTCGACAGCGGCCTTGACCCCGGCGAAGATCGCGCCCTGTACGACCGCTGCCGTGAGCACCTCGCGCCAGCTCCGGAACTCGTCCGTGGCGTCAGGCGCTTCGTCCTCGTGTGCGAGCCGTTTCCAGACCTGCTTGAACACCGCCCCGGCCAGGAGACCACCGGCGATGCCCATCGCCATGCCGACCGGCTTGTAGGCGGCCTTCGAGGCCTTCATCGGTTCCTCCGCGAGCGGCGGACCATCAGCAGCGCGACTATCACCCCGACGGCGAGCAGCGGGACGCGATTGGCGCGCGCCGCCCGCATACCCTGGCCGGCCTTCTCCAGTACCGGCTCCGGGGCCTTGTCCCGGGCCAGCTCGGCGACGTGCACGGCCTTGTCGCGGACCTGCCCGCCGGCCGCGGCGGCCTTGGCACGCACCGGCTCGGGGGTCCTTTCCTGCACCGCGTGGGCCGCGGACGTCGCCTTGTCCCGAAGCTGGGCGCCGACCTGGGCGGTCTTCTCGGTGACCTGCTGCTTCACGGCGGTCGTCTTCTCCTGGGCCCGGGCCTTGACGTCGGCCTTCGCCGCGAGCGCCTCGACCGTCTCGCCGAGCTCCTCGCGGGTCGCCGCCACCCGCATCCGCAGTTCCTCGGGGGACGGCGTTGAGTCGATACCCGGCTGCGACTTGTCCTCGTTCATCGCTGTGCACTCTCCTTGATAGCGGCCACATCGGCCTTGACGCTGTCCACCGTCCGCTCGGGCGTCGGCGGGGATGCCTTGCTGAACTGCTTCCTGCCGAGCACCGCCATCACCGCGGTGACCACGGCCAGGACACCGGTGACGATCAGCGCCGCCACCCACACGTCCACGGCCAGCGACAGCGCGGCGATCACGGTGACCACCAGTGCCTGCAGCGTGAGCACACCCAGCACGCCGGCTCCGCCGAACAGGCCGCCGCCCTTGCCGTACCGGCGGCCCTTCTCCGTCATCTCCGCCTGCGCCAGCCGCATCTCGTCGCGGACCAGCTGTGACAACTGCTGCGAGGCACGCTGGACCAGGTCGCCCACCGGTTCCCGCGTTCCGCTGTCCGTTCGGTGGGAGCCTTCTGTCGTCGTCATGGGTGCTCACCCGTCCTTCGTCGCGTCGGTCGAGTTCGTTGGCGTGCGCGGCAGGCTCGGTCGGCGTTCGTTCACGCTTGTACGACCCTGCTCTGCGCGTTTGTCGGATCGGTCGGCTGTGCGAGTACCCCCGCATCGCCGCGTCACCCCGACGGATCACGCGCCGGATCACATGCTGCTCGGCAGGCTCAGGACTCGAAGCGGCGGCGGTCCTCCGCGTCCCACTTCCGGGTGTCCCGCGGCTGTACGTAGGGCTCCTCGTCGGCCGGGTGACCGCCCGCGACGGCCCGCTGGCGGGCCAGTTCCGCGTCGCACTCCAGGCCGAGCAGGATCGCCAGATTCGTGATCCACAGCCACACCAGGAAGATGATCACGCCGGCGAAGGTGCCGTACGTCTTGTTGTACGAGGCGAAGTTCGCCAGGTACACCGCGAACCCGGCGGAGGCGGCCATCCAGATCAGCAGCGCCAGGAAACTGCCCGGCGTGATCCAGCGGAAGCCGCGGATCTTCGCGTTCGGCGTCGCCCAGTACAGGATCGCGATCATGATCGTGACCAGGATCACCAGCACCGGCCACTTCGCGATCGACCACACCGTGAGCGCCGTGTCGCCCACCCCCAACACGCCGCCGACCTTCTCGGCGAGGCCGCCAGTGAACACGACGATCACCGCACTGACCACGGCCAGGACCATCAGGACCACCGTCAGGCCGACGCGGACGGGCAGCACCTTCCACACCGGGCGGCCCTCAGGGATGTCGTACACCGCGTTGGCGCTCCTGATGAACGCGGCGACATAGCCGGAGGCCGACCACACCGCGAGCACCAGGCCCACGATGGCCAGGACCGAGCCGATTCCGGCGGTGCCCTGCATCTGCTGAACCATGTTGCGCAGGACGTCCTGCACCGCGCCCGGGGCCAGGTCCTGGATGTTGTCCAGCACCCGCTGGGTCGTCGACCGCCCCATGATCCCGAGCAGGGAGATCAGTACGAGGAGGGCCGGGAAGAGGGCCAGAATCCCGTAGTAGGTCAGGGCGGCGGCCCGGTCGGCCAGCTCGTCCTTCTTGAACTCCTTCGCGGTGCCTTTCAGCACCGCCCACCAGGAGCTTCTGGGCAGGTCGGTCGGAGTGTCCGGGGCCCGTTGCTCGACCTGCTCGTCGGGGCCGGCCTCGGGCGCCCGCGCCCGCTCGGCCGGCCGGTCGGCTGTGGCGGGCTCGTCGTGTCCGTCGTAGCCGCCGTGTCCGTCGTCGTGTCCGTGTCCGTGTCGTCTCAGTATTCGTGGCATGCCGCCCGAGTATCCGGTCGGGCAGTACTCCAACCGTTCCCGCGGACTGCGGCCGGGGGAGCCGGTTCAGCCGCCCGCGACCGCCTGCCATCGCTCGCCTCCGGCTCGTGACGGCCGCGGCGGACGTCGTACGTCGTCAGCCGACGCTCAACTCCGTGAGGCCGGTGTGGCCGCCGACGCCGCCCAGCTCGCCCAGCGGCAGCGTGTGGTGGGTCTGCAGGACCTTCGCGCGGAGGTAGCGGACGTTGGCCGGGGTGGTGAACACGCCCGTGGGGACACGGTCGTGGACGTCCGTGCCCAGGGCCCGGAGCTGGTTGGCCTTGTCCGGGTTGTTGGAGAGCAGGTCCACCGACGTGATGCCGAGGGCCTGGAGCATCTGGGCCGCCGCCGTGTAGTCGCGGGCGTCCTCCGGGAGGCCCAGCGCGGCGTTCGCCGCGTAGGTGTCGAGGCCCTCGTCCTGGAGGGCGTACGCGTCGAGCTTGTTGTAGAGGCCGATGCCCCGGCCCTCCTGGCGGAGGTACAGCAGGACGCCACCGTGCTCGGCGATGCGCTCGACGGCCTCGCGCAGCTGGGGGCCGCAGTCGCAGCGGGCCGAGCCGAAGACGTCGCCCGTGAGGCACTCGGAGTGCAGCCGGACCAACGGGGTGGTGCCGGGCGCCGGTTCACCGAGGACCATCGCCACGTGCTCCTGACCGTCGACCAGGCCGTGGAAGGTCACCAGTTCGGTGTCGACGCTGTAGCCGTCGTGGAAGCGCAGCGGCACCCGGACACGGGAGCGCTGGGTGGCGGTGGGGAAGTCGGTCAAGTCGGGCATGCGGGTCTCCCGGGTGGTTCCTGATCCTCTGGACCTCGATCTGCTTCAGTTTTGAAGCAGATCTTCACTCGAATGGTGACCCTACCTCATGCTTCAAAGTTAAAGCAACGGATTTGTGGACCTGCGCAGCCACGGCAGACCCTCCGGCGCCGACTCCGCCCCGTCCCCCTGGAGCGCCCGCTCGATCCGCGTGCCGATCTCCTCCAGCTGGCCCACCTGCTCCGGGGTGAGATGGTCGAAGAGGGCCGCGCGGACCGTGGCGACATGGCCCGGGGCGCTGCGCTCCAGCACGGCCATGCCCTCCTCGGTCAGCGCGGCGAAGGTGCTCCGCTTGTCCCACCGGCAGGCCTCGCGCCGTACGTGACCGTCCTTCTCCAGCCGGGCCACGGCGTACGTCAGCCGGCTGCGCGTGATCTTCAGCTTCTCGGCGAGATCGGTCATCCGCAGCCGCCGCTCGGGCGTCTCGGAGAGGTAGGCCAGGATCGTGTAATAGAGGTGCGGCATCCCGGCGTCCTGCTGGAGCTGCCGGTCGAGCGCGTCCTCGAGAAGCAGCGAGGCCGCGACGTACGCGCGCCACGCGCGCTGCTCCTCGGGGGTGAGCCAGCGGGTCGTCATGCGACCAGTGTAGGTTTGTTTAAAACTTGAACCAAGTCCGCCCGGTCGAGCCCGCCTACAAAGACGTAAAACATATGGACACCGGACGCCCTGGAACGCTCTGGGAGTCCCGGAAGCGCTGGAAGAGAGTGCCCCCATGCCCCTCCCCCACGTCCTGTTGTCCGCCGCCGTCTCCCTCGACGGCTACCTGGACGACACCGGCCCCGAGCGGCTGCTTCTCTCCAGCCCCGCCGACTTCGACCGGGTCGACGAGGTGCGGGCGGCCAGTGACGCGATTCTCATCGGCGCCGGCACCATCCGCGCCGACAATCCGCGGCTGCTGGTCAACTCGCCCGAGCGGCGGGCCGCGCGGCTGGCGGCGGGCAAGCCCGAGTACCCGCTGAAGGTGACGGTGAGCGGATCGGGCGAGCTGGACCCGGCCGCCAACTTCTGGCACACGGGCGGCGAGAAGCTCGTGTACACGACGGACAAGGGTGCCGAGCGGGCCCGGCGGGCCGGCCTCGGTGCCGGTGTGGACATCGTCTCCCTGGGCCCGGGCTCCCTCGACTGGCGGTCGCTTCTCGAACACCTTCGCGACGTACGGGGCGTCCAGCGCCTGATGGTCGAGGGCGGCGGCACCGTCCACACCCAGCTCCTCCAGCAGGGCCTCGCCGACGAACTCCAGCTCGTCCTCGCGCCCCTCTTCGTCGGCGACTCCGGCGCCCCCCGCCTCTTCGGCCCCGGCACCTACCAGGGCGGCCGGCTCCGGCTCGCGCACGCACGACGTATCGAGGACGTCGTCCTCATGACCTACGAGCCCACCGCCCCCGGCGCCGGGGCCCTCGCCTCCGCCGCCGACCGGCGCTGGCTGGCGCTGGCGTGCGAACTGGCGGAGCGGTGTCCGGCGTCGAGTACGGCGTTCAGTGTCGGCGCGGTGGTGGTGGGCGCCGACGGTACGGAACTTGCGCGCGGGTACTCGCGGGAGGGCGGCGACCCGGTCGTGCACGCGGAGGAGGCGGCGCTCGCCAAGCTCGACCCGGCCGACCCCCGGCTCCGGACGGCCACCGTCTACAGCAGCCTCGAACCCTGCGCCCGGCGCGCGTCCCGACCCGCGCCCTGTGCTCGGCTGATCCTCGACGCGGGCGTACGCAGGGTGGTGACCGCCTGGCGCGAGCCGGACACCTTCGTGGTGGCCGCGGACGGGAACGGGCTGCTCACGCAGGAGGGCGTCGAGGTCGTCGTACTCCCCGAGTGCGAGGAGCGCGCGAAGGCTCCCAACGCCCACCTCCCGGGCTGACGATCAAACGTGGTGATCGGGGTCCCGTGGATGGCGTATAGTTGCATTCAACGGCGCGGGGTGGAGCAGCTCGGTAGCTCGCTGGGCTCATAACCCAGAGGTCGCAGGTTCAAATCCTGTCCCCGCTACTAAAGGCCCAGGGCCGGAAACCAGGAAACTGGTTTCCGGCCCTGAGTCGTTTCCTGGGGCCGTTTCCCCGAGCCGTTTCTTAGCCCGGTCGGTCCACCTGACTCGCCCGCCGCACCCGCCCCCGGAAACCTGGACGGGACGGACGGGACGGACGGGCCGTGGTGATCCGGCGGGAGACGAGGCGAGTGGGACGGTCGGAACACTTCCTGGACCCGGCAGCGGACGAACCGAACGAGCCGAACGAGCCGGAAGAAAAGGTCATCTCGCTGGTGCGGACCCTCGTCCGTGTCCTGCCCGCGCTCCTGATCCTCACCGGGATCGTCTTCGACTACGCCACCCCGCGCCACTTCACAGCCATCCCCTTCTTCACGGCCGCCCCGCTCATCGCCGCCCCGCTCTCCTCGCTGCGCACAACGGTGGTCACCGGCACCGTGGCCCTCTTCGCCGAGTACGTCGTCCACCTCCGCTTCGGGTTGAGCGCGGACGCCGACTCGATCACCGAGACGGTCACCGTGGCGATGGTCGCCGTCCTGGCCGCCGTCATCAACCGGGTGGTGCACCGGAGCGACCGGCGCCTCGCCTCGGCCCGTGAGATCGCCGAGGCCGTGCAGCGCGCCGTACTGCCCGAACCGGAGGCGCGCATCGGCGGGTTCGAGATCGCCGCCCGGTACGAGGCCGCCCACGAGGGTGCCTTCATCGGCGGCGACCTGTACGCCGTGCAGGACACCGCGTACGGCGTGCGGGTCGTCCTCGGGGACGTGCGGGGCAAGGGGATGGGGGCGGTGGCGGCCGTCGCCGTCGTCATCGGGGCGTTCCGGGAGGCCGCCGAACAGGAAGCGACCCTGGAAGCGGTCGCCCAGCGGCTGGAACGGGCCCTCGCCCGTGAGGGCGCCCGGCGCGACGGGCTCGAGGCCGCCGAGGGTTTCACCACCGCTGTCCTCGCCGAACTCCCGCACGGTGACGGGATCGTACGCATCCTCAACCGCGGCCATCCCCCGCCCCTGCTCCTCGCCGCCGACGGCACCCTGCGCACCCTCGACCCGTCCACGCCCGCGCTGCCGCTCGGTATGGGCGACCTCGGCACCTGGCCCGACCGCACGGAGGAGACCCCCTTCCCCGGCGGCGCGACGCTGCTCCTGCACACCGACGGGCTCTCCGAGGCCCGCGACGGGCACGGCACCTTCTTCGACCCGGCCGACCGCCTCGCGGGCCGCGCCTTCCGCGCCCCGGCCACTCTGCTCGCCACCCTCGCGGACGAGGTGCGCCGGCACTCGGGTGGCGGCACCACGGACGACATGGCGCTGCTCGCCGTACGACGGCCGTGACGTCGGTTCTTGCATCGGTTCTCATCAGTTCTCATCGGTTGTCACCGAGGGTGAGTAAATACTCTCTCTCCGCACAACATCTGACACACAGTCAATACTCAGGAGTCACTTACGTCATGGTCAACTCGCCCGATTTTCACCGGTGGTGACCCAGAAAGTCCTCGGGAAAAGGATTAATGATCAACGGGAACAGCTTGGAATCAGGTGGCCAGGTCTATTAACGTTCGATAACGCAGCGCGGTAGTCCCAGCCGACACAAGAGTCGGCTCCGTGCGCACGTGCCTAATCCCGCAAGGGAGCCGGGGAACCATCCCTTGGGGTGAATCGCTCGTCCGCCTCCGTGGCAACACGGTCGGTATACGCGCGTAGGAGACCTTCCTGCTCCGAACCCGTCAGCTAACCCGGTAGGCGAGAAGGAAGGAAAGGAGCACGCCCACGTGGCGTCAAACCCGGCTGCCCCAGAGGCCCCGTTCGTGCCGAGTCAGCGCAGCAGCCAGACCGAGGACGGCAAGATCCCGACCTTCGGCTTCGGCGGCAAGCGCACCGACGAGGGCCCCTGGGAGGAGTGGAATCCCACCGCGGACTCCACCCGACCCGTTCGCGGCCGGCACCGCGTAGGCAAGCAGCGCGGCGGAGGACTCGCCCGCAGCTCCACCGTTCTCGGCGTCGGCGTCATAGCCGCTGTCGGCGGGGCCGGTATGGCCACCGCGCAGACCGGCAAGCCGCCGGTCTCCATCTCCATCCCCGACCTGCCCTCCGTCGGCTCGCCCTTCACGCACGACGACTCGGACGACGAGCCCAAGGGCTCCGCCACCGCGCTCAGCAGCGTCGGCGTGACCTCCGAGGAGACCCAGCAGGGCACCAGCGACGCCGGCGAGGCACTGCGCGCCCGCATCATCCTCCAGGCCGAGCAGCAGAAGGGCCAGGCCGAGGCCAAGGTCCAGCAGGCCGCCCAGGACGCCGCCGCGAAGAAGGCCGCCGCCGAGGCCGCCAAGGTGAAGCGCGAGGCCGCCGCGAAGGTCGCCGCCGAGAAGAAGAAGGTGGCCGACGCGGCCAAGGCGAAGCTGGAGACCGCTCGTCTCGCCGAGCTCGCCAAGCAGTACACGCTGCCGACCTCCTCGTACACGATCACCTCGACGTTCGGTCAGGCCGGCTCGCTGTGGTCCTCCGGCTACCACACCGGCCTCGACTTCGCCTCGCCCACCGGCACGCCGATCAAGGCCATCCACAGCGGCACCATCACCGAGGCGGGGTGGAGCGGCTCCTACGGCTACCGCACCATCCTCACCCTCGACGACGGCACCGAGCTGTGGTTCGCCCACCAGTCGTCGATCAACGTCAGCGTCGGCCAGAAGGTCGCCACGGGTGACGTCATCGGCCGCGTCGGCGCCACCGGCAACGTCACCGGGGCGCACCTCCACCTGGAGGTGCACACCAGCAGCTCGGACAGTGCGGGGATCGACCCGATGGCGTGGCTGCGGAGCATGGGCCTGAACCCGTAGGAGAACCTCAGGAGACACGTACCCCGGTCTCTCCCCGGCAGTCCCGGCGCTCGCACTTCGGCGTCGGGACTGCCGGTCCGGCTTTTACACGAACTTCGTGAACCGCCGGAATCAGGGCCTCCGTGGCACGCGTTGACGATGAGCATGACTGCACTCCGCAAGCTCGGATCATCGGACCTAGAGGTCTTCCCGCTCGCACTCGGCGGCAACGTCTTCGGCTGGACCGCCGACGAGACGCAATCCTTCGAGGTGCTCGACGCGTACGCCGCGGCCGGCGGCAACTTCCTCGACACCGCCGACGCCTATTCGGCCTGGGTCGACGGCAACAAGGGCGGCGAGTCCGAGACCATCATCGGTAACTGGCTGAAGGCGCGCGGCAACCGCGAGGACATCGTCGTCGCCACGAAGGTCAGCCAGCACCCCGACTTCCCCGGCCTGTCGGGCGCCAACATCAAGGCCGCCGCCGACGCCTCCCTGAGCCGCCTCGGCACCGACCACATCGACCTCTACTTCACGCACTTCGACCAGCCCGAGGTGCCCGTCGAGGAGATCATCGGCGCCCTCGACGAACTGGTGACCGCGGGCAAGGTGCGGTACATCGCAGCCTCCAACATCTCGCCCGAGCGGCTCCAGGACTCCCTGGACTTCTCCGACCGCGAGGGCCTGGCCAAGTACGTGGCCATCCAGCCCCACTACAACCTGGTCTCCCGCGACACCTACGAGGGCCCGCGGCGCGACATCGCCTCCCGCACGGGCCTCGCCGCTGTCCCGTACTACGCGCTGGCCTCCGGCTTCCTCACGGGCAAGTACCGCCCCGGTACGACGGTCGACAGCCCGCGTGCGCAGGGCGCGCTGGGGCACCTGGAGTCGGAGCGGGGCCGGAAGGTCCTGGCCGCGCTGGACGCCGTGGCGGCGGCACGGGGAGCGGAGGTCGCCACGGTCGCCCTGGCCTGGCTCGCCGCCCGGCCCACGGTGGCCGCCCCGATCGCGTCCGCCCGCACGGTGGACCAGCTCCCGCCGCTGCTCGCGGTCGCGGAACTGGAACTTACGGAGGCGGAGATCGTGAGCCTCACGGCCGCTTCGGCCTGAGCGGCGCCTGACGGCCGACGGCTACGAGCGGTACGGGTTGTAGGCCGGGTACGGGTCGTGGACGGGCCGGTTGTGGCTGGGGCCCGGAATGTGGCCGAGGCCGGGGCTGAGGTTCTGGCTGTACGAGGGGTACGGCGTCGTCGGTCCGTACCCGTACCCGTACCCCTGTCGGCCGTACGGCGGCCAGGTGACCGGGGGGACGGGAGCCGGAGCCGGTGCGACGGCGCGTGCCGCGTGGTCCAGGGCCGGGCGGGCCACCGCCCTGCGTTGCCACAGCTCGCCCAGCAGCTCCTGCTCCCGGACGACGAAGTCGGCGCCCGCCCGGCCGAGGCGCCCCCGGTGGCGCAGGAACGCGAGTGAGGTGGCGTACGCCTCGTACTGCGCCACCTCTCGCGCCGCGGGCCTGCCCAGGTGGCGGCGGGCGTACTCGCGGGCCAGGCGGCGGGCGCGCATCGAGCCGAGGGCGTACGGCTCGGCCGGGGCCAGCCAGCCGGCCATCGCGTACGCCGGCAACTCGGCGCGCACGGTACGCAGCTCGCGCTGGCGGGTCCAGATGACCAGCCAGGTCAGCAGCCCGAACGCGGGGACCATGAACGCGGCGTACACCGCGAAGAACCCGTAGTCCCCGAAGGTCGACGAGCCGTTCCAGAAGGCGTGCATGCTCATCGCGAGCAACAGCCCGAACAGCGGCAGCAGCACCCGGCGGACGTGCTGGCGCTCGCCCGACAGCGCGGAGATCCCGAAACCGATGCCGGTGAGGACCGTGAACAGGGGGTGCGCGAACGGCGACATGACGATGCGCACGAAGAAGGTCGCCGCGGTGACCGAGGCGATACCGCTGTCGCCGGTGAGCTGGTCGGTGCCGAAGGCGGTGCCGAGATAGAGGATGTTCTCGGTGAAGGCGAAACCGGTGGCGGTGACCCCGGCGATCACGACCCCGTCGACGATCCCGGTGAAGTCGCGCCGCCTGAAGAGATAGATGAGCAGTACGGCGGCTGCCTTGGCGGACTCCTCGACGATCGGCGCTATGACCGTGGCCCCGAGGGTGTCCGCGCCGGACGGGTCGGCGGTGGCCGTCGCTATCCATCTGGTCGCGAAGCTGTTGGCGACGATCGCTATCAGGGCCGCCGCGCAGGCGCCCCAGGCGAAGGCGAAGAGCAGGTTCCGCCAGGGCCCCGGCTCGACCCGGTCCAGCCAGCGGAACGCGGCGACGAGCAACGGCACGGGAAACACGGCGAGTCCGAGCCCCACCAGGAACCCCTCGGTGCCGGTCTGTTCGCGGACCAGGGCGAGGATGACGAGCCCGGAGAGCGCGAGCAGGCTGGTGAGGGCGCCGTAACGCACCCAGGGCCGCTGCCACCAGTGAGCGTGCCGCAACGCCCCGCCGACGGGACCGTCGGTGGGGCCGCTGGGCTGCGTCGGGTACGGGGGAAAGGTGGCCACGGCATTGACCCTAACGGCGGGTGTTCCACGAGCGCTTGCAGCTCGTGCTCCAGGCGTGCTCTACGAGTGCTGTACGCGGCGGAACAACAGGTCGTTCACGACATGACCCTTCTCAAGTCCCTGGCCCTCGAAACGGGTCAGCGGCCGGAACTCCGGACGGGGCGCGTAACCGCCCTCGGGCCGGGTGTTCTCGAACTCCGGGTGCGCGCTCAGCACATCGAGCATCTGTTCGGCGTACGGCTCCCAGTCGGTCGCGCAGTGCACGACCCCGCCGGGGCGCAGCCGGCCGGCGACCAGATCGAGGAACTCGGGCTGGATCAGCCGTCTCTTGTGGTGCCGCTTCTTGGGCCAGGGGTCGGGGAAGTAGACGCGCAGGCCGTCGAGGGAGTCCGGGGTGAGCATCTCGCGGAGCAGGATGACGGCGTCCCCGTTGGCGACGCGGATGTTGGTCAGTCCTTGCTGGTCGGCGAGGTTGAGCAGGTTGCCCTGGCCCGGGGTGTGCACGTCGACGGCGAGGATGTTGGTACGGGGATCGTCGGCAGCCATCCTCGCGGTGGCCTCGCCCATCCCGAAGCCGATCTCGAGTACGACGGGCAGGTCGTCCCCGAACAACTCGCCGAGGCGGAGAGCACGGCCGTCGATGTCGAGGCCCCACTTGGGCCACAGCCGCCGCAACGCGTCATCCTGCCCGGCGGTGACCCGGCTGCGCCGGGGCTGGAAGCTCCTGATCCGCCGCTCGAAGTGGGATCCGGCGGGATCGGCCTGCGGCCCACCGGGAAACCGGGGCGCACCCTTGGCCCGGACGGCAGCGGGCGTCGGCTCGGGGGAGGGGGCGGAGTCGGGGGAGGAGTCAATGGAGTCAGACACAGTGCGGCCGATTTTATCCCGCGGGGCGTTTCCCACTCACCTGCCCACCCACCTGTTCACCGCATCCCGGGTCGGCCTACCCACCCAGCACGCTCAATGCCCGCCGGGCCACTTCCCTCCCGATCGGCAGTGAGGCGGTCGCCGCCGGCGACGGCGCGTTCAGGACATGCACGGCCCTCGCGCCCTCCCGGATGAGGAAGTCGTCCACCAGCGTCCCGTCCCGCAGCACCGCCTGCGCCCGTACCCCTGCCGCCGCGGGCACCAGATCCCCCTCCGTCACCACCGGCAGCAACCTCCGTACCGCCCGGGTGAACGCCTTCTTGGAGACCGACCGCCGCAGCTCCCCACCCCCGTACCGCCAGTGCCGCGCCGCTATCCGCCACGACCCCGGCCACGCCATCGTCGCCGCCAGTTCCCGGACCCGCACGGTCCCCCAGCCGTATCCCTCCCGGGCCAGCGCGGGCACGGCATTCGGCCCGATGTGGACGCTCCCGTCGATCCCCCGGGTGAGATGCACCCCGAGGAACGGGAACGCCGGATCCGGCACCGGATACACCAGCCCCCGCACCAGCTCGGGCCGCGCCAGGGTGAAGTACTCGCCCCGGAACGGCACGATGCGCATCCCGGGATCGTCGCCGGTCAGCCGAGCCATCTCGTCGCAGTACAGCCCGGCGCAGTTGACCAGCACCCGCCCCCGCACGACCTCGCCGCCGCCCGGTCCCGCCGTGCGCACGGCCACCCCGAGCTCCGGCCGCCGGTCGACCTGGACGACCTCCGCGCCGTACCGGATCTCCGCCCCGGAGGACTCGGCGAGCTGCCGGGCGACCGCCACGTAGTCGCACACGCCGGTGGTCCCCACGTGTATGCCGGCGAGTCCCTGCACCTCCGGCTCGTACTCCCCGATCTGGGAGGGGCCCAGCTCCCGCACCGGAATGCCGTTCTCCCGGCCGCGCTGGACGAGGGCGTGCAGCCGGGGCAGCTCCTCCCGCTCCGTGGCGACGATCAGCTTGCCGGTGACGGCGTGCGCGATGCCGTACTCCGCGCAGAACTTGACCATCTCGGCGGCGCCCCGCACCGCGTACTCGGCCTTGAGCGAGCCCGGCCGGTAGTAGATCCCGCTGTGGATGACACCGCTGTTGCGGCCCGTCTGGTGCCGGGCGGGGCCCAGCTCCTTCTCCAGCACCGTCACCCGGGTGCCCGGAGCGGCGCGCGTGATCGCATACGCCGTCGACAGACCGACGATCCCCCCACCGATCACCAGCACGTCACAGTCGTAAGCGAATCCACGCGACAGCTCCACCGCACTCCACCTCCTGCTTTCGATAGTGCACTGCGCCACTGACACTCGCTTCAAACGCAGTCACTTCAAACGCAGGAGTAGAGCACGCAGGAGTAGAGCACGCCTCGGACGCCGTGAGTTCTCTACGCCGGAGCCATCAGCAGCGGCCGGGCCCGTTCCCGCAGCTCCACCACCCGCGGTTCGTCCCCGTACGGCTCCAGCCGGTGCAGAAGATCCCTCACGTACTCGGTGGTGCGCACCGAGGAGATGCGCCCCGCGACCTCCACCGCTCGTACGCCCTGCTCGCATGCCGCGTCGAGGTTGCCCGACTCGAGCTCGGCGACCGCCGAGACGACCAGCCGCAGTCCGTGCGAGCGCACGAACTCCTCCGTCGGCTTCGACAGCGCCTGCTCCGTGAAACGGCGGACCTGGCGCGGTGCCTTCAGATCGCGGTAGCACTCGGCGGCGTCGGCGGCGAAGCGGTCGTAGCCGTAGAAACCCAGCCAGGACGGGTCGTTGTCGCCGTCGCGGGCCCGCTCCAGCCAGCCCTCTGCGGAGCGCAGGGCCGCGCCGGCCGCGTGGGCGTCACTCGCGCGCGCGTGGGCCCGTGCCTCGACCAGCCGGAAGAAACTCATCGTGCGGGCCGTCGCGAGGCCCCGGTTGCGCTCCAGGGCGGCCTGGGCGAGGTCGACGCCCTCGTCGCCGAAGCCCCGGTAGGTGGCCTGCAACGACATCGACGCCAGTACGTACCCCCCCAGGGGCACGTCGGCCGCTGCCCGCGCGAGCCGCAGTGCCTGGATGTAGTACCGCTGCGCGGCCTCCTGCTGGCCCGTGTCGAAGGCCATCCACCCGGCGAGGCGGGTGAGTTCGGCGGACGCCCCGAAGAGCGCGCGTCCCACCTCGTCCGAGTACGCCCCCAGCAGCAGAGGAGCGGCCTCGACCCTTAAGCACTCGGGCACCATCGAGGAACGCCAGTCGCCGCCGCCGTACTTGGAGTCCCAGCGCCTGGCGTCCTCCGCGGCCTCCCGCAGTTTCAGCACATCGCTGTGGCCGACTTTCAACGGTGCCCCGGAGCCCTCGGAGGGGTTCGCGTCGCGTGCCACCGAGCTGTCGGCCGGGGTTATCAGCCACCGTGAGGCAGGCGTTGCGTATGCGCTCACTGCGAACGATCCGGCGAGCGACTGCCAGATGCCGCCGGAGCCGGCGCGACGGCCCGCGAGGTCGAGACGGTAGAGGTCGGTGGCCGAGCGGACGGCCTGTCCGACGTCCCTGGGGAAGGCGAGGCCCACTTCGGGCGCCGGATCCGCGTCCGCCAGGCCGATCTCGTGAAGCGGCACCGGGCGGCCGAGCTTCTGGCCGATGGCGGCCGCGATGAGGTGCGGCGCGGCGCCCTGCGGCACCATGCCCTTCGACACCCAGCGCGCCACCGACGTCTTGTCGTAGCGAAGAGTCAACCCGCGTTGAGCGCCAAGGTCGTTGACGCGACGTGCGAGTCCTGCGTTGCTGATTCCCGCGAGGGCGAGAACGGCGCCGAGTTTTTCGTTCGGCCCGCGTTGCTCCCTGGACATGCGCCACCCCTCGACACAGACGGCTGCCGCGCTGGCATAACCATGCGGCATTCGTAAACCCAGCGTAGTTCGCCGCATCCCAAGCGTTAAGGGGCATTGTTCCGGATGGCGGGATTGTGGTCCGTACGGAAGTTCTGGGGATGTACGCACCGTTGCGACGTGCCCCCGACGTGTGGCCGTGCGCCTGTCCGTGCGCTCTTCTCCGGCCATGGCGGGAGCGCTTCCATGGATCCTGCGTGGGTCGGCCCGCTGTACTGGATCCAGTGGGCTGGGGGACACCGCCGCCTACATCCCCGCGGGCGGCGGACCGGTCCGGGAGGCGAACTCCGCCTCCCGGACTGTGCGTAGGCGCTGTACTCCGCAGAGCCTGTACGGAGCGTGCGCGAGCCTGCCTCTGCTTCGCCAACTTGGCCGAAAACCAACCCCGCAAAACCGGGCCGATTACCCCTCTCACCATGGAAATTGAGGGCGCGTGGGGCGTCTTGGGGGAGCGTAACGGGGGCGCATTCAGGTCGCAGTCGTGGTGCGGTCGTGGCGCGGTCGGGCCGTGAACTCCCTGCTCGACGGGTTGTGAACTTTCCGCCGGGGTCCGGCGATCCCCCGATCCGAACGCCGAAGTCCCTTGCCCCGAACCTCGAAGTCCCTTGATCCGCGCGTGCGTTAGGGCCCGGGCGGGCATGTTCCAGGGGGTGCACAGGAGTTCGCAGGGGCGCACTTCGGGGAGCACGAGCGGCTCTGCCGTCCCTCCAAGGCGCGCCCTTCATGGCAGCATGGTGCCGAGTTCGTACGGTGCACTGGTTGTCCACAGCCTGTGGAGGCGTCGATGCGGTGGTTGGTGGGATGGAGCAGCACCGCAGCTGTGGCCGCCAAGTACGGGACAGGGAACGGCGGTTACGCGGCCGAAAGCGCCGGAGTCGGAACCCGAACCGGGTCCGGGTCCGGGGCCGGATACGCGGCGGGGGCGACCGGCTACGACGGCGAGACGGTGCACCCGGTCGGCTCCCAACTCCTCTGGGGGGACCCCGATCCGCTCTGGGCGGTCGGCGACTGGCGCCCCGACGAGGTGCGCGTCGTGCGGGCCGACGAACAGACCCGCATCGCGGTCCTGGGCACCTGCGGAGCGACCGACGAGCAACTGCGGGTCGCGCTGTTCGCCGCCCGCGGAGGGGCACTTCGCCATCTGACGGCCTGGCCGGGCAGCTACACGGCGATCGTCCAGGTGGGACGCCGGCTCATGATCAGCGGTGACCTGGCGGGCGCGCGCCCGGTGTTCTACACCCCCTGGGCCGGCGGCACCGCCTACGCGACTGCGGCCCTCCCGCTCGCCGACCTCATCGAGGCCAACCTCGACTTCGGCCACCTCGCCGCCCTCCTCGCGGCCCCGGACGTACCGGCCGCGCTGCACGACTCGACTCCCTACGACGGCGTACGGCGCATTCCGCCCGGGCATGCGCTGATCCTGCGCGCCGGGGCACGGGAGATCGCCGGGTACGAGCCGGTCGCCTCCCTCGCGGTCGCGGCGGCCTCCGTGGACCCCGACAGAGCGGTGGACGGCGTACGGGACGCCCTGGTGGAGGCGGTACGCGTCCGGCTTTCCGCCCCTCGCCATGTGCCCGAGACGACCATGGATCCCGGGCCCGTGCCCGGCATGGGCCCCGCGGAACGGCGTGCCGCGCGCGGAACGCCCGTACCGGGGATAGGAGCCGACCTGTCCGGCGGCCCGGCCTCGGGGACGCTCGCGCTCCTGGCGGCGGGCCTGCCGGGCATGCCGGGGACGCTGCTGGGGCACGGCACGGGTGCGGGGGAGCGGCTCGTGGCGGTGACGTTCAACGACCTGGTGGTGGGCGGGCGCGAGGCGGAACTGGAGCGGGCGGGGAACCTGGCGGCGAACCCGCGCCTGCACCACGTGGTGGTGGCGGGCGGCGAGGACGTCCTCCCGTACGCCGACCTGGACGGCCCGCTGACCGACGAACCGGGCCCGTCCCTGGTCACGGCGGCCAGACACCGGGCCCGGCTGGCTTCGGGCAGCGCCGACCACTTCGCCGGCTACGGCGCCCGGCAGGTGCTGGACGCCCACCCCGCCCGCCTCGCCGACCTCCTGATGGACCGCAAACGGCGCCACCTGGTCCGCCCGGTGGCTGCCCTCGCGAAGGCCGACGGTTCGGTGATGGTCCCCGCACGCGTGTACGGCGCCGCCCGCAAGCTCTCCCGTACGCCCTACCGGGCCGGCATCGAGAACCTCGCCGACCGCCTGATGCAGCGGCGGTTCGACGAGCCCGGCGGCGCGGTGGGTGCCTCGCTGGCCGCCCTCACCTGGGCCAGACCCGGCCCGGCCGCGCGCTGGCTGACCGGTGAGGCCCTCGCTGAAGTATCGGTTCGCCTGAACTGGGCGACGGACCGCGCGGGCGCCGGCGTGGGCCCCGGCCAACGCCCCGGCGACTTCCGCGCGCGGGCTGCGCTGACCCGCCAGGCGGCGGACGTACGCGTCCTGGAGCAGGCCGTCGAGATCCGCTTCCAGCGCCTGCACACGCCCTTCCTGGACAACCAGGTCGTACGGGCCTGCCGAGCCCTCCCAGAAGCGCTACGCGTCCAGCCAGGCGCCCGGGCGTCCATCCTCCGTACGGTCCTGGAAGGCGCCGGCGTCCCGGACCTGCCCCCCGGCTGGGGCGCACCGTCCCACGCGTCGGCGACCGCGGCGTCGCGGACGGGCCTGCGCGTGTCCGTGGACTCCCTGATGACCCTGTTCGACACGCCGCTGCTCGCGGAGGCGGGGCTGGTGGAGGCGAGAGTGGTCCGCAAGGCCCTGCGAGGCGCCGCGGAGGGTGAACCTCTCCCCCTGGACGGCCTGGCGGACCTGGTCTCCCTGGAGGTATGGCTACGCCGCCTGCTCTCCCGCCGAGGCACCTGCTGGACCGGAACCCCAGCCCGCCAACGAGCCGTACCGTCGGGAATCACCCCCCAGAGGGGCGCGCTGGGAGCGGGGGCGGGGGCACGCCGGGGGTGAGGTCGCCTCACGGTGCCTTGTGTTTCCCACCCACCCGCCCGTTTACGGCCTGTGTCCAGTTGCGGGCCCAGGTACCTCAGCTCGTCCGGCACCGGAGGGTGAGGCCTGTTCAGCCCAGCGGTGTTTCCCGCCCACCCGCCCCCGCTGTCACTCCAGCCCAGGCCCAGGCAATTCAGCCCGTCTGGGGGTCCCCCCTCTGGGGGAGTTTGAGGACAAGGCCCGTTCAGGGCCGACAGCGGGGGTCCGGGGGCGGTAGCCCCCGGGGATGGGACGGGTAAGGGCGGCGGAGGCGAGAATAGGCCGGTGCGGTACAGAATCCTGGGCGTCACCCAGGCCGAGGACGACCACGGCACCGCCATACCCATCGGCGGCCCCCGCCTCCGCCCCCTCCTCACCGCCCTGGCTCTCCGCCCCAACCGCACCACCACCCCCGAAACCCTGATCGCCGAGGTCTGGGCGGACACCCCGCCCAAGGACGCCCCCGCAGCCCTGCAGGCCCTCGTCGGCCGCCTGCGCCGCACCCTCGGCAAGGACACCATCACCTCGGACCCAGGCGGCTACCGCCTGACGGCACCCCAGGACCACATCGACCTCCACGTCTTCGAACACCTCGTACGACAGGGCAGGGCGGCCCTGGACCGTGCCGACCCCGCGACCGCCGCCCGCACCCTCTCCGAGGCCCTCGCCCTGTGGCGCGGCCCCGCCCTGGCCGACCTCCCCGACCGCACCGCCGCGACCCGCCCGGAGGCCCTGCGCCGCGAGGCGACACGCGCGCGCGTGGAGGCGGACCTGAGACTCGGCCGCGCCCACGACGCCGTACCGGAGCTGCGGGAACTGACGGAGGCCCACCCGTACGACGAGCCGCTGCACGCCCTCCTCATCCGCGCCCTGCGCGACACGGGCCGCAGCGCGGACGCCCTGGCCGCGTACGAGACGGCCCGCCGAACCCTGGCGGAGGGCCTGGGCACGGACCCGGGCCCGGAACTCCGCACCCTGCACAAGGTGTTGCTGACACACACCAGCAACACCAGTCACATCAACACCACCAGCCACAGGAACACCGGCCCCACGACAAGCCCCACGACCAGCCACACCAACAACGGCAATATCCGCCCCCGTTTGACCTCTTTCGTCGGCCGGGAACCCGAGATCGAAGCCATCCGTTCGGATGTGCACAGGACCCGTCTCGTCACCCTCATCGGACCCGGCGGTTCCGGAAAGACCCGTCTCGCCGAGGAGGCCGCCGCAGGCCTCCCCCAGGCGTGGCTCGTCGAGCTCGCCCCGCTCGACCGGCCGGAGGCGGTGCCCGGCGCGGTGGTCAGCGCGCTCGGTCTGCGCGAGACCGTGCTCAGGACCACCGAGCTCACGACCCCGCAGGACGACCCGCTCGCCCTGCTCATCGAGTACTGCGCCCCGCGCAGCCAACTCCTGCTCCTCGACAACTGCGAACACGTCATCGACGCGGCGGCCGAACTCGCCGAAACCCTGCTCACGCACTGTCCCGGGCTCACGATCCTCGCCACCAGCCGTGAACCCCTGGGCGTCCCCGGCGAGTCGGTGCGCCCGGTCGAGCCCCTCCTCCCCGACTCGGCCCGTCGCCTCTTCGAGGAGCGCGCGGCGGCCGTACGCCCCGACGCGGACACCGCCCTCCGCGACACCGAGGCGGTGGAGGAGATCTGCCGTCGGCTCGACGGACTGCCCCTTGCCATCGAACTGGCCGCCGCCCGTCTGCGGCTGCTCACCCCGCGTCAGATCGCCGACCGCCTCGACGACCGTTTCCGCCTCCTCACCTCCGGAAACCGCACGGCGCTGCCCCGCCAGCAGACTCTGCGCGCAGTCGTCGACTGGTCCTGGGACCTGCTCGACGAGCGGGAGCGGACGGTGCTGCGCGAGGTCTCCGTGTTCGCGGGCGGCTGGGACCTCACAGCCGCGGAGGCGGTCTGCACCGGCCCGGTGGCCGACCTCGTGGGGGCGCTCGTCGACAAGTCCCTGATAGTCGCGACCCCGCACGAACGCGCCGCGGACGACATGATCGGCACCGGTGGGGCCGGTGCACCCGGCATGCGCTACCGCATGCTGGAGACCATCCACGAGTACGCCACCGAGCGTGCCGCGGAGGACCCCGGTCCGCGTGCCGCCGTCGAGTTACGGCACCGCGCGTGGGTCCGGGCGCTGGTGGAGAAGGCCGAACCGCTGCTCCGCTCCGCCGAGCAACTCCCGTGGATCGCCCGCCTGGAGACAGAGCTGGACAACATCCGAGCGGCCCTCGACCGCACGATCAGGGAGGGCGACGAGGAGGAGGCCATCGCCCTGGTCCTCGCGATGGGCTGGTTCTGGTGGCTGCGCAACTACCGCCGGGAGAGCATGGAATGGCTGACCCGCGTCCTGAACCTGAGCACAGAGCCGGCTGGATCGACCCGATCAAACCGATCAAACCGATCGACCGAGACGGACGAACGGGCGAAGGTGAACGCCCGGCGCATGAACCTCCGCATGCTCTACATCTTCCTGACCATCGACGCCGACCCGGCCACCGTCCCCCACGACGAGCACTGGCACCGCCAACTCATCGAGGCCCGCGCCTATTTCGCGCGCGGCGGCCCGGAAGCGGCTCGGCTGCCGGGCATCGCCTGGCCGTTCACCTTTCTGTCCAACCGTCTGGGCGTCGACGGCCCCGACCGACTCGACGGACTTGACCGACTCGACGGCCCGGGCGACACGGCGAACAACCCCGTGGCCACCGCCGCAGCCGCCCTGGACTCCGTGATCGCCAACTGCCGTCTCCACGGCGGCGACTGGGAGGTCGCCGTGACCCTGATGTTCCGTACGCACCTGGTCGTCGACTCGGCGGGCGGCCTGCGCGGCCCGCGCGTCGACGACGACCTCGCGGAACTGCGCGTGCTCAGCCGACGCGTCGGCGACCGCTGGGTGCGGGCCCAGGTGTGCAGCGCGGCCGGGGAGGCCGCCATGTCGCGCGGCGGCTTCGAGGAGGCCAAGCGGGAGTACGCGGAGGCACTGCGGCTCGCCCACGAGGTGGGCGCCCATGCCGAAGCACCGTTCCTCATCGCGCGCCTCGCCGAGATCGCCTACCGCGAGGGCGACCGCGCCGGCGCGCTGACCGCCCTGGACGAGGCCGGCGCGGCGGCCGAGCGGTACGGGGTCGCGGACTCCCGGGCGTTCGTCCTGCTGCTGCGGGCGCAGATCGCGCTGGACGAGGGGGACGTCGCCCGCGCGCGTGCCCTGTGCGACCAGTCCCGCGTGGAGATCGCGCACGGCACACCGCCGCCGCAGTTCATGGCGGGGCTGAACGCGATGGACGCCCTGGTCACAGCTGAGGAACGCGGGCCCGAGGAGGGCTTGGTGAAACTGACCGTCACCCTGCGCGAGGCCGTGGCCCAGCGCTGCGCCGAGGTGATCACGGCGGCGCTGGCGGACAGCGCGGCGAGACTGCTGGCCGAGCTCGGTGACCTGCCCCACGCGACCCGTCTGCTCGCCGCCTCCGACAACTGGCGGGGCGACCAACCCCGCCCGATGCCGGACCACGCGCGGGCACAAGAGACGGAGGCCGCGGCCCGCGGAGCCCTGGGACCGGAACTGTACGAGTCCGAACGTACGACCGGATCGGAACTCACCCCGGACGATGTACTCGAGCTGCTCGACGAACTCGCCCGCACCCCGGTCACCGGCACATGAACTTCGACTCCGCCCAGTCCGCGAGTGCCACCGAGTCGAACGCCGAGTGAGGTTCCACGACCAGGCGGATCGTCCTGCGCCCGGTGAGGTCGACGTGGACGGGTACCGCCTCCTGGCCGCCCTGGACCAGCTCGGACCGCCACATGCGCTGCCCGTCGGCGAACACCGAGAAACGGACCTGGCCGAGGCCCATCGTCATGTCGTCGACGCCGACCAGGGCGTCGTACGAGGCGCAGTCGCGGTTGAGATCGATGGTGACCGAGGACTCGCCGTGGACGGTCACCCCGTGCTCGTACTGCCGGTCCCCGATCGACACCCCCCACCGCTGCCACACCCAACTGCTCTCGCCGAGCCGCATCTCGGGCTTGGTGCCGTCGCCGGTGATGGCGTACTCCAGCTCGTTCCACTGGTAGTCGGCCGAGGGGGGCGGCGGCGGGGGAGGAGGCGGCGTCGGGGTGGGAGTGGGGGCAGGAGTGGGGGCAGGTGTGTGGGTCGGGCTGGGTGTCGGAGTGGGGGTGGGGGTGGGGCTCGGGGTGGGTGTCGGGGACGGAGTCGGGGTGGGGCTGGGGCTCGGTGTGAGGGCGGGCGCCAGGGCCGGGACCACGGCCGGGGGTGCCGGTTCGGGTTCCTGCTCGGGCGGCGTCGGGGTCGGGGTCGGTGTCGGCGCCGCAGGCCGGCCCATCGGCACGGAGGGGGCCGGCTGTGCCACCGGCTTCTTCGGGACCTGGTCGCCTGCCAGGGCGAACACCACCGCCGCGATCCCGACGGCGACCACCCCCGCCGCGATCCCCGCCTTCAGCGGCGCACCCAGCCCCTCCGAGGCCGCCGCGCCGCCCCCGGCCCCGCGGGACGACGAGCCGCTCGCCGCTGCCGCCGCGCCGCCGACGCCCACCGCACCCGCTCCGGCGCCCCCGGCGACCAGCGCGGCCACCTTGGCGTATCCGGCGGCGCCGAACCAGCCGATGACCGCGATCGGTACGACGGCGGGGATGCCGCTCGCGACCTCCTTGATCTGGCCCGCGGCCAGCCGGCACTTGGCGCACTCCTCCAGGTGCTTGCGCAGCCCGCGTTCGGCCCGGCTGCGCAGCCCGCCGCGGGCGTAGGCGCCGAGCCGGTCGGCGTAGCGGGAGCACTCCTCGTCGGTGGTGAGGGTGGAGCTGACGTGGGCCTGGAGGTAGGCCTGCTTGAGGCCCTCCCGAGCCCGGCTGGCGAGCACGCGCGTGCCGTTGGCGTCGAGTCCGAAGAGGGTGGCGACCTCGCTCGGCGACTCGTCCTCGACCTCGGTGTGCCACAGCACGGCCTGCCAGCGCTCGGGCAGCGACCGGAACGCCTGCATGGCCATGGACTGCTCGGCCTCGTGCATCGCGCGCACGTCGGCGCCCAGGTCCAGAGTGTCGGTGTCGGCAGACACTATGGACCTGGCAGACATCTCCGAGCCTCGCGCGGCCTGCGTCGCGAACACCGCGAAGTCGTCGACCAGTTGCTCACGCCTCGCCGACGTCGTCCAGTTCGCGGCGACCCGGCGGACGGTGGTGAGCAGATAGGCGCGTACCGCGTACTCGGGGCCGGATCCGCCGCGTACCGCCTGGAGCATGCGGGCGAAGACCTCGGCGGTGAGATCGTCGGCGGTGTGGCCGTCACGGCAGCAGGTACGCGCGTACCGGCGTACGGCGCCGGCGTGGCGCCGGTACAACTCCTCGTACGCCGTGTCGTCGCCCGAGCGCATCCGTCCGATCAGGTCGGTGTCGGAGGGCGGCAGTTCGATGGGCGGCGGCAGCACACTGTCCGCGCGGGGCGGCAGCAGGCTGCCCCCACGCTGCGGCGGGACGCTGCCTTCCATCGGGTCGTCGAGGTACTCGGGGTGCCCGGTGTTCTCGGGGTACCCGGGGTATTCCGAACCGTCCAACGAGCCGCCCAGGTACTGAACGCTGCCCTGACCGCCGCCTTGAACTCCGCCCGGCCCGCCCTGGTTCGGCACCTGTGGCGAGGTCAGCCCGCCGCCGGCCTCCGGGTCACCGTCACCCGGTGACTCGTCCCGCCCGTCAACGCTCATCGCGGAAAGCCCCCGCCGCCTGCACAGCTGCCTGCACATCGAGTCCCGAACACCGGGTCAGAGTGCCATATTGGCTTTTGTTCAGGACACCTGGAACGAACCAACCACTCGTCCGTGGGGACTTCCCGCACCGGGGTACTAGCGTTCACCCGAACGGGGAAGGCTCAACCATCCCTTCCTGCAAGGGAGTTGGCCGCCCCGCTCGAAATGCTGGGGTTCGTTGTATTCGGGTTGTTCGATCACAGAGGCCGCGACCGCAACCCCTCCAACAGGATGTCCAGCAGTCGAGAAGAGGCCGCCGCCTGCTGCGCGGGATCCGGCAGCGAGGGCGCCGCCGTCGCGATCACCAGCAGTACGTCCGACACCGACACGTCCGGCCGCAGTGCGCCCGCCTCGCGCGCCCGCTCCACGAGCCGGCCCACCACGTCGAGCAGCGCCACCGCGCCGGCGTCGTCCGCCAGCGCAGCGGCTACGGCGTCGTCGGACACCAGCCGCAGTTCCCCGTGCCCGAGACCGGTACCCACCGGCTGGGTCCGCTGCTGCGGCACCCGCGCGTCGTCGAGGCCGGAACCACCGGAGTTGCCGGAGTCACCGGAACCGTCGTCGTCCGCGACGCCGACCCGCAGTATCTGCGGCGGCAGCAGCCGCCCGGCGCCCGAGGCCACCGACGTCCGCAGGAAGCGCGACAGCGCCGACCACGGCTCGTCCTCCTGGCCGAGCGCCGCGCGAGCCTGGTCGGTCAGCCGGGAGGTCTCCTCCTCGGCTATCCGCCGGACCAGGACGTCCTTGCTCGGGAAACGCCGGTACACCGTGCCGACACCGACCCGCGCGCGCCGTGCCACGTCCTCCATCGGCGCGCCGTATCCCAGCTCGCCGAAGACCTCACGTGCCGCCCGCAGTACGTGTTCCAGATTGCGCTGTGCGTCCACACGCAGTGGCGCCGTACGCGATCCCTCGCCGCGTCCGTTGCCCGCCGCCGCGCTGACCGGTCCGCCTGGTGCGATGGCGGACGCGGATGACCAACGAGAATCCTGAATGTGCATAATGTTCCCCCGGTAATGACGTCTCCCCCCGGAGACTCCCCGCCATTGGCAGCCGGAGCGTGCGGAACAAGCACTGAACACGGGTCCACGCGTCGCAGAGCGGACCCGAAAGAGCGCATCCCCCTACACCCCGTCGACCTACGAACATAGTTGAGCGAGGGTCAATTCAGAAGGGGCGCGTTCCGCACGGGGTGCCGCCCGATCGGAGTACGCGTCGCTTACGTCCCGGTTGCGCCCCCTCCTGCCGCCCGGCTCACACCCACTGACCTGCGGTTGTGCCCTGCAGGCCGACGATTCGGGCAACGTTGCGGCCCACCGCCCGAAGGTCACACAAATTGCCGGGCCTGTGGACAAACGCGAGCGCTGGGTGCGTCATGGGATGGTGAAGGAACGTGCGCGCATTCTCGTTGTCGGCGGCGGCTACGTCGGTATGTACACGGCCCTGCGCCTCCAGCGGAAGCTCCAGCAGGAGCTGAAACGGGGCCAGGTCGACATCACCGTCGTCACTCCCGACCCGTACATGACCTATCAACCGTTCCTCCCGGAGGCGGCCGCGGGCTCCATCTCGCCCCGCCATGTCGTCGTACCACTGCGCCGGGTCCTCGACCAGTGCCGGATCGTCGTCGGCGAGGTCACGGCGATCGACCACGCCAAGCGCACCGCGACCGTCACCACCCTCGCCACCGCGGAAGAGGGAACAGGCGCCGAGCAGCTGACGTACGACGAACTGGTCCTCGCCCCGGGCTCCGTCTCGCGCACCCTGCCGATCCCCGGCCTCGCCGAACACGCGATCGGCTTCAAGACGGTCGAGGAGGCCATCGGCCTGCGCAACCACGTCATCGAACAGATGGACATCGCCTCCTCCACCCGTGATCCCGCGATCCGCGACGCGGCCCTGACCTTCGTCTTCGTGGGCGGCGGCTACGCCGGTGTCGAGGCGCTCGGCGAGCTGGAGGACATGGCCCGCTACGCCGCGCGGTACTACCACAACGTCAAGGCCGAGGACATGAAGTGGATCCTCGTCGAGGCCTCGGGCCGCATCCTGCCCGAGGTCGGCGAGGAGATGGGCAAGTACACGGTCACGCAGCTGCGCCGACGCAACATCGACGTACGCCTGGAGACCCGCCTCGACTCCTGCGCGGACCGGATCGCCGTCCTCAGTGACGGCGCCCGCTTCCCCACCCGTACGGTCGTGTGGACCGCCGGCGTCAAACCCCACCCCCTGCTCGCGGCCACCGACCTCCCGCTGAACGAGCGCGGGCGCCTCAAGTGCACCGCCGAGCTGCGGATCGAGGGCACCACGCACGCGTGGGCCGCGGGAGACGCAGCGGCCGTCCCCGACGTCACGGCAGCGGAACCCGGCAAGGAGACCGCCCCGAACGCCCAGCACGCGGTCCGCCAGGCCAAGGTCCTCGGCGACAACATCGCCCACTCCCTGCGGGGCGAACCGCTCGAAACGTACTCCCACAAATACGTCGGTTCAGTAGCCTCCCTGGGACTCCACAAGGGCGTCGCACACGTCTACGGACGCAAGCTGAAGGGCTACCCCGCCTGGTTCATGCACCGCGTCTACCACCTGAGCCGGGTGCCCACCTTCAACCGCAAGGCCCGGGTGCTCGCCGAGTGGGTTCTGTCGGGACTCTTCAAGCGGGAGATCGTCTCCCTCGGTTCACTCGAACATCCCCGCGCGGAGTTCGAACTCGCGGCCGGTGGGAAGCCTCCTCAGAACCTGAATCAGGACCCGAAGGGGTAGTCCTGACCGAATCCAGGAACTCCACCGAGGCGGCCGGCGTCTGAAGGATGTCGGCCGCGTCGGCCACCCTGCCAGACTGGTTCTCCACGCCCTTGCCGCACATCCCTCCACCCGTCTCCACCTGTCTCCACCCATCTCTACCCGCGAGGCTTTCCGCAAGTGCTGTATCTCCCGGGGAACGCCCCCTGCACCTCCGGCCGACCCGCTGCCGGCCTGTGCCGACAAACACGAGGCAAGGTTTCGTGAACTTCACGCGCTGGAGCGCCCGACTTCCCGGAACACAGCGCCGCGCCGCAGCGCGGACCGATCACACGATCACTCCGGACCGGCTGCCGGACCGACCGGGCGAGGGCACGGTCTCCGGCTCCGGCTCCGGCTCTGGACCCGGCTCCGTACCCGCCGCCCGCGCCGAGCAGCTCGCCGGTGGGGCGCCCTGCCTCCCCGCCGTCGACGACCTGCCCACCCGCCAGGTCCTCGACCGCATCCCGGCTCTGGTCGCCATCGTCCACGGCCCGGACCACCGCATCGCGTACACCAACGACGCCTACACGGCGGCCTTCGGCGTACGCGCGGAGGGCGTCCCCGCGCGGGACGTGGCCCCCGAGCTCGACGAACTGGGCGTGCTGCCCCTCCTGGACCAGGTCCGGCGCAGCTCCAAGTCCCGCACGCTCAAGTCCCGCAAGGCGCACAGCGGACGCTCGTACACGATCACGTGCACCCCGGTCGAGGCGACGGCCACTCCCGAAGGGAGTGGCGGTGTCCTCATCTTCGCCGCCGACGTCACCGACCACGCCGAGGCCGCCGAACGCCTGCGCGCCAGCGAACGCAGCCAGCGCGAAACCGCGGTGACCCTCCAGCGCTCCCTCCTCCCCCAGGAACTGGAGGAACCCGACGACCTCCGAGTCGCCGCCACCTACCATCCAGGCGGCACGGAAGCGGCCGTGGGTGGCGACTGGTACGACGTCATCACCCTCGGCGGAGGCCGCACAGCGCTCGTCATCGGCGACGTCATGGGCCGAGGAGTGCGCGCGGCGGCGGTCATGGGCCAGCTCCGTACGGCGGTCCGCGCGTACGCCCGCCTGGACCTTCCCCCGCACGAGGTCCTCCAGCTCCTCGACGGCCTCGCCATGGAGATCGACGCCAACCAGATCGCCACCTGCGTGTACGCCGTCCACGACCCGAACGAGGGCAAGCTGGTGTACGCCTCTGCGGGCCACCTCCCGATCCTCGTCCGCGACGAGAGCGGGGTCGTTCAGCGCGCCGACGAACCCACGGGCCCACCCCTCGGCACGGGCGGCTGGATGCACGCCTCGGGCTCGATCCCGCTCACCCCGGGTTCCACGGCGGTCCTCTACACCGACGGCCTGGTGGAACGCCGCAACGAGGACCTCGACGAGGGCATCGCCGCCCTGGAGCGCGCCCTGTCCGGCGCGACGGGCAGCCCCCAGGTCGTCTGCGACCGCCTGGTCCGCTCGGCGGGCGTCACCGCGGACCACGACGACGACGTGGCGGTCCTGGTCCTCCAGCACCCGGCCCGCACCGGTCCCGACAGCGACCTGTTCCGCAACGCTGCCCTGGAACTCCTCGGCGGCATCGAAGCGGCCCCACGCGCGCGTGCGTTCGCCTCGGGCGTCCTGACGAGCTGGCGCTTCCCCACCGAACTGCACGACGTGGGCGTCCTGGCGGCCAGCGAACTGGTCGCGAACTCCCTCCAGCACGGCACACCCCCGATGCGCCTGCGCCTGCGCCGCACCGACCGCCGCCTCATCGTCGAGGTGACGGACGGCGACGACCATCTCCCCCTGCGCCGCACCGCGGAACCCGGCGACGAATCGGGCCGGGGCATCGCCATCGTCGCGACGATCGCCACGAGCTGGGGCTCACGCCGGACACCGGGCGGCGGCAAGGCGGTGTGGTGCGAGTTCGTGCTGCCGAACTCAGCCCGTACTACGTAGCCGGCACCACGGACTCGGACTCCACCGGAGCTCCACCCTGAGCGACGACCCGACTCCGCCGCGCCAGAGACGGCTGATTCTGTACGGGGGTCAGCTGCCGCCCCAGCCGCACGGCGAGGACGCTGATCCCCAGCGAGAACAGCAGGAACATCACGATGTACGGCCCGTGCAGCGAAGCCCCGAGCGGCCCGCCCACCGCCGGACCGACAGCCAGCGCGAGCTGCTTCACCAGCGCGAACGCCGAGTTGTACTGTCCCGCCATCCCGTCCGGCGCCAGATCGGCCACCAGCGGCGCGACGGTCGGCGACAACATCGCCTCCCCGAGCCCGAACAGCGCGTACGTCGACACGAACGCGGCGGTCGCCATGGCCTGGCTGCCGTGCCCGAGCCCCGCATACCCGGCCACGCCCCACGCGACGGCCCACAGGATCCCCACGGCCGCGATCACCCGGGACCGCTTCTGCCGCTCGACGAACCGGAGCACCGCGAACTGCGCGACCACGATCACCGCGGTGTTCGCCGCCAGCGCCGAACCGAGCGCGGACGTCGAGATCCCGGCCGCCTCGACCCCGTACGCACTGAGACCCGACTCGAACTGCCCGTAACAGGCGAAGAACAGCACGAAGCCCAGCACACACAGCTGGACCATCGCCCGGTTACCGAGGAGTTGCTTCCAGCTGCCCTTGGCCTGACCGGGGGCACCGTCGATCCTCGGCGAACGAGGCATCCGTACCGTCGTCATGATCACGGCGAGCAGCAGGAACATCGCCGCCTCGATGGCGAACAGCAGGGTGAACGAACCGACCCGGGTCGTGTCCACGAGGTGCCCACCGATGAGCCCACCGACACCGAGCCCGAGGTTTTGCAGAAAGAACTGGGTGGCGAAGGCCCGCGACCGCGTCTCCGCCGACGAGAAGTTCACGATCATCGTCGCGAGCGCCGGCTGCATCACGGCCTGCCCGGCCCCCAGCGCCACGGCGGCAAGGAGTACGGCGGTCGCGTTGGCGGCGAGCCCGAGGCCCATCGCGCCGACAGCGGCGGTGACCAGGGCGACGAGCAGCACCGGCAGCGGGCCGTGCCGGACGATGGCCCGCCCGGCGAACGGCAGCACGACCAGCGCGGCCACGGCAAAGACGGCGAGTACGAGACCCGCCGTCATGGCTCCCAGTCCCCGCACCTGCGCCACATAGACGTACAGATAGGGGACGGTGAAGCCGAGCCCGAACGCGCTGAGTGCGTTGCCCACATGGATCCGGCGCATCGCTGCGCCCATCGCCCTGGTCACTTTCACCTGCTTTGATCGTGAAGTCGTACGCCTACTGAAAGAGTTAGGAGTGAAGACTTCGAAGCTAAAGTTAAGACTTGAACAGTACACCTCGAAGAACTTCGACGCCAAGCGCCCACATGGGATACTCCGCACATGGGTGACACCCCCGCCGTCGGTGAGCCGACGCTCGATGAGCAGATCGCCGCCTACCAGCGCGAGTTCAGGGATCTCGACCCCCAGGTCGAAAAGATCGTCGCGGCCCTGGGCCGCCTGAACCGCCGTATGAACGTCGCGTACGGCCGCCAGACCGCCACACTCGGCATCAGCAACGCCGAGTGGGAGGTCCTCAAGGCGTTGGTGCTCTCCGGGGCTCCGTACCGCATGGGCCCGAGCGACCTGGCGAAGCGGCTGGGCCTGACGCCGGCCGCGATGACCCACCGGATCGACCGGATGGTGACGGAGGGACTGGTCACCAGGGAGCGCGACGAGTCCAACCGGGTCCGCGTGATCGTGGAGCTGACGGACGAGGGCCGGGAGAAGTGGCTGGAGGCGATGCGCCTGGCCACAGTCTTCGAGGAAGACCTCCTCCAGGACCTCTCACAGGACGAACGCGGCAGGCTCGGCGACGTCCTCACCCGCCTCCTGCGCCGCGTCGAGCACGCCCAGCCGGACGCCGGCGGGCGACTCAGCGACCTCGACTAAAGATCTTGACAGGGCGAACAGAGGGTGCTTGACATCCCCCTGCCCGATCCGTAAAGTTCTTCGGGTTGCCACGGGGCCGTAACGGTTCTGCGGCAGCACCTCCGCCGCAGCAGCGGCAACCCAAACCATCAGCACGATCTCCCAACCGGGTCGATTTCGGTGTGCCCGAATTCAATTCGAATGGGGCTCGATGGAGCTCAGCGGCCCGATTGGGAATCGCCGAGAGGATCCGCTAAGGTTTGAAACGTCGGAACGGCCCAACAGCCGGGAAGACAAGCCCCGCTGACTGGGAATCAGGCCCGAAACGGTCTGGTAGAGTCGGACTCGCCGGAAAGGGAAACGCGAAAGCGGAAACCTGGAAAGCGCCGAGGAAATCGGATACGGAAACGGTCTGGTAGAGTCGGTAACGCAAGACCGAAGGGAAACTGCCCGGAGGAAAGCCCGAGAGGGTGAGTACGAAGGAAGCGTCCGTTCCTTGAGAACTCAACAGCGTGCCAAAAATCAACGCCAAGTTTGTTGATACCCCGGCTCACAGGCTTTGTCTGTGGGTTGAGGTTCCTTTGAAGTAGTAAAC
>NZ_JAAGLT010000030.1 GCF_010548275.1 Streptomyces sp. SID12488 | reverse complement strand
ACGACCGACGGCATCCACGACCTCCACCGCAGCGACGACACGACACGCCACCACTCCCACGGGAACGCCCGCCCTATGCCCGACCAGCGAAAACGCAGTCCTCAAGCCCGGAAAGACAACAGCTACTCAGCGACGCCATCACGCTGGCAGAACAGGCCCTCGCCGCTTTCCGGGACCACGCCGGCGCCGCTCAGGCCAGCTTCCGCCTGGCCCGCCTCTACGGCGCCGCCGGCCGGCACCAAGACGTCCTCCGCACACTGCAGCAGTCCCGCACTCATCACTACGCCGCCGACATACCTTTTCCCACCCTTGCCGACCCCGAACTCGCCAAGAGCCTCACACGCCTCGTGCCCCGTGCCCGGCGCTTCCGCCGGCATCAGTGAGTTGAATGCACAGATCCGCGAGGCCATCAGGAAGCCAGCTCACACGTAGCCGGCAAGACCGCTCCCGTATCCGGAGATCTGTCCGGGGCAGCTTGGCGCGGTCCTGACCTGAGACGTATCCGCTTTTCGATAACAGGGCTGGCCTGGGGAAACTCGTCCCGGACGCTCTGCGACGGTGAGGGGCGGCTCGCGTCGGTGAAGGTCTCTGCGGTGGCCGGTCAGTTTCTGCGTAGGCCGGCGTCGCGGCGTCGCCGGGCCGCGTAACCAGCTGCCGCAGCGAGGGAGGTGCAGGCCAGGGCCATGCCCAGAGTTCGCTCGAAGTCGGCGGGGCCGGTGCTGCCGCCGACGCCGCCCTGGACGCCGCGGGTGGGCAAAGGCGTGGGCGTCGTCGTGCTGGTGGTGCTTCTGCGGGGCAGGACCTCGCAGGCGATGCCGTCGTCCGGCCCTTGGTCCTCGTCCAGCCGGTGGGGGTCGCTGGGGTCTCGGTTCAGCTCTGCCTGGGCGTCTTCCTGGAAGGCGAAGTCGCGGCAGTCCAGATCGGGTTGGGCATGGGCCAGGCCCGCCAAGGGGCCGGCGGCGAGGGCAACCGTCACTGCGGCGACGAACGCGGTGCGTATCTGCATCGGTCATTCCTTTCGGTTCGGTGGCCTGCACGACCGTCACAGCGACCTTATGGAGATGACGCCGGCCCGGCGCGTGGTGCTGGGCCGAACGGACACGGATCGGTGTTCGCCCAGGACGGAGCCCGGGGCGGCTGCCAGCCGGTGGCCGATCGGGGGCGATGTCGTACTGACTGGGAAGACGACGATCCGCTTGTAAGCAGTTGCTGCTCCTGACTCCTGGAGCCGGGCCCTGTTTCAGCGAGGCCGGCGAGCTGGCGGTCCTGGTGTCTGCGTGGGTTGACCACGGTCTCCAGTTGGGGTAGCTCCCCCTGTCGCAGCGCAGTTGTGCTGTCGAATTTCGGCCAAGTTGCGGTGAACGTGTGCGGACGTAGCCGGACGTCCACGGACTGACGCGAACACAGTGAGAACTACTGAGATTGAATGGGACTGGCTGGGTTCAATCCACGATGGGTTACCTGCTTTGTTCCGCGGGCCACACTGCATCCATGACGAGCTTTCAGCAACGGAAAGCAATAGGTGACGCGCATGAGCGGCACGTCGCCGAGCAGCTCACCGAGCGAGGGTGGGAAGTCGACTTCTGGGGCCAAGGGCAGCTGAGCCGGGCGCTTCAATGCGCGCTCCGGAAGACCGACAGTTCCATCCGCTGGTTCCCGGATCTCATTGCGGCGAAGGCCAAAGACCTCGTACTGATCGACTGTAAGGGCGGCGTTACCAGCAGGCGAACGGGCCGGCATGCTGTCGAACGCGCCGCCGTGCTGGCGCATTTGCAGCTCGTTGCCTGGATGCAGCTGCCGGTCTACTACGTGTTCGATGGCCTCGATGCGTGGTCGCCGTACGACGTGCTTGTCGCGGGACAGAAAGGGCCGCACAGCATTGCGGGATCGGGCGCCCCGTACTTTCTGATCTCTGCCCAGGGAGCCCGTCGCTTCGATGACCTGTTCGGCTCGCCGGACGTCGCCCAGGTGGGTATTGCCTCGTAGTCCTGGTCGCTCCTCGCTCGGCCGCCTTCAAGTCGGCGATGCGGGACAGCAGCGTCACGCCGGCCGCGCCCAACCGGCTCAGGGATCTTTCTGATCTTGCTGTGTCCTGCCGTGCTTTCAGGTGTCTCGGCGTATGGATGGCACCCTCCGCCCAGCTCCGACCGGGCGCGATCGAGATTCGATGAGGTGGCCTTGCGTCCGGCAGATGGCATGTGCCCAAGACGCGATGACGCAGGACGCTGGCAGGTCGGTCGGCGGGCCAGAGTCTTCGGGTTGGGATTCGAAATTTCGTTCGGAAAGGGCTGCGGGGATGAGGATCGGAAAAGTTCTGGAATCAGGGTAGGTAGGCCCTCCTGCCTGCTGTCTTCCTTCCCTGAGTCCGCGTGTGACCCATCCGGCTGCCTTTCCTGCGCAGCTCCGTTGTCAGTGGTGGCCTCTACGGTTCTTTTGTGGCCGCCACGGAATGTCCGTGCACGGCTTGTGCGGGCGTGGGCGTCGGCCGTGTGGGGCGTGTGTTTTCGCCGCTGGCGAGAAATACCGTCGTACGCGGTGGGGTAGTGAGGAGCAGGATGCATGGAGTTGGACTACGACCGTCTGGTCGCGTTGCGGAAGCAGAGCTCCGCGTGGCGGCTGCTGACGGCCGGTAACGCGCCGCTGATGTTGAGCTTCTTCAACAAGGTGTTCGTCGAGCAGGGGGCGCGCTCGATTGCCGGTGCGGAGCTTGTTGAACGGCTGGACGACGAGTTGTTCGCGCTCAATGAGCGGCTGGGGCGGAGCACGTTTCCCCAGTCTGCGAAGGCGTATCTGGATGTCTGGTCGGCGCCGGAAAATGGCTGGCTGCGCAAGTATTACCCGCCGGATTCGGACGAGCCGCACTTTGACGCCACGGCTGCGGTGGAGAAGGCCATCTCGTGGATCCGGTCGCTGGAGGAGCGCTCGTTCGTCGGTACCGAGTCACGCTTGAACACGATCTTCGATCTGCTGCGGCAGATGACGTTCGGGGCCGAGACCGACCCCGATGCGCGGCTGGCAGAGCTCACCCGGCGTCGGCACGAGATCGACCAGGAGATCGAGCGGGTTGAGGCCGGCGAGGTAGATGTGCTGGACAGCGCGGGGCTGCGGGACCGCTATCAGCAGATGACTGCGACCGCGTACGGGTTGCTGGCCGACTTCCGCGAGGTCGAGGCGAACTTCCGGGACTTGGACCGCGACCTGCGGAGCAAGATCGCCGCGTGGGACGGGGCCAAGGCCGGACTCCTCGATGAGGTGCTGGGCAGTCGCGAGAGCATCGCCGAGTCGGACCAGGGCCGGACCTTCCAGGCGTTCTACGACTTCCTGCTCGCCCCGAGCCGACAGGACGAACTCAAGACGCTGCTGGCCGAGGTCGAGACCATGGAGGCCATCGGCGAGCCCGACCCGAGGATGCGGCGCATGCCCCGGGATTGGCTGGAGGCCGCCGAACGCACCCAGGGCACGGTGCGGCAGCTCTCGGACCAGCTGCGCCGCTTCCTGGATGACCAGGTGCGCTCGGAGGACCGCCGCGTCCTGCAGTTGGTGCGCGGGATCGAGTCCCGGGCCCTGGCCCTGCGCGACGTTCCCGGTGTGGATCTGATAGCTGAGCTCGACGCCACGGCACCGGCCATCGTGCTGCCGATGGAACGGCCCCTGTACACACCGGTGGTCAAGGCGCCGATCGACAGTACCGGTATCCAGGCGGGCGACGAGGAGTTCGCCGCTGACGTCCTGTTCGAGGCGGTGTACGTGGATCCCGCCCGGCTCACGGCCGCGGTCCACCGCGCCCTTGGCACCCGCACCCAGGTCTCCCTTGCCGAGACGCTGCGCGAGCACCCGCTCGAGCAGGGACTGGCCGAACTCGTCGCCTACTTCGCCCTCCCGGACGACGGGTTCACCACAGTCTTCGACGACCACCGCCAAGAAGAGATCACCTGGATCGGCGAGGACGATGTCCGGCAGGTCGCCACCGTGCCCGTGGTCACCTTCGCCCGCACCAGCCCCGGTGTCGCCTGGGCCACCAGCCAGAAGAAGGAGGGGCGATGACCACGCCTTCCAACCTCACCGCGCAGCCATCCCACACCCTTTCCTTGCCCGTCAACCAGCTACTCAAAGGGCCGATCTTCCGCGACCAGCACGAGCGGGCCTGGGACGCGCTGCTGCACATGAGTGCCCGCGTCAAGGACTACGTCGAGGTCATGGGCCTGCGCGTGGTGATCGACGAGGTGGAGGGCTACGCCTTCCTCCAGTCGAAGCCCGACGCCGAAGACGAAGTTCACGATCCGCGTACGAGGCCGCCGCGGCTGATGCCCCGCCGGTCGCTTTCCTACCCGGTCAGCCTGTTGGTCGTGCTGCTGCGCAAGCGGCTCGCCGAGTTCGACGCGGGCGCCGACGGCACCCGGCTCATGATCACCAGGGACGAAATTGTCGAGATGATCCGCACGTTCCTCCCGGCCGGCACCAACGAGGCGCGCCTGGTCGACCAGATCGACGGCCACATCAACAAGGTGGTCGACCTGCAGTTCCTGCGGCGTGCCCGCGGTCAGGAGCAGCTGTTCGAGGTGCAGCGGATCATCAAAGCCTTCGTCGACGGGCAGTGGCTCGCCGACTTCGAAACGAACCTGGCCCAGTACGCGGCCTCCCACACCCCGCAGGAGAAGCAGCAGTGATTCCCGCTCAGTCCGGCTCCGTCGGCACGGCCACCTCCACCGATTTTGCCGCGGCCGGGTTCCGGCTGGAGCGCTTGGAGGTCTACAACTGGGGCACGTTCGACAAACACGTGTGGTCGTTCGGCCTCGGCGGTGCCAACGCACTGCTGACCGGAGACATCGGCTCCGGCAAGTCCACCCTGGTGGATGCGATCACCACCCTGTTCATGCCCGCCCACAAGATCGCCTACAACCGGGCGGCCGGCGCGGAGAGCCGCGAACGCAGCCTGCGCTCCTACGTCCTGGGCCACTACAAGTCCGAACGCAACGAAGAGACCGGTTTCACCAAGCCGGTGGCCTTGCGCAAGCCCGGGAACTACTCGGTCATCCTGGGGGTGTTCCGCAACCCGGCGCTGGAGTCGACCGTCACGCTGGGACAGGTGTTCTGGCTGGCCGACGCCAACGCCACCAGTCCGGAGCGGCTGTTCCTCGTCGCAGACCGGGCTCTGTCCGTCGCCGGCGACTTCGCCGACTTCGGCACCGAAGTGCGGGCCCTGAAGAAGCGCCTCGACGCCGACGATGTCCGCGTGCACAAGACGTTCCCACCCTACAGCAAGGACTTCCGGCGCCGCATGGGCATCGAGTCCGAGCAGGCCCTGGATCTCTTCCACCAGACGGTGTCGATGAAGTCGGTGGGCAGCCTGGACGACTTCGTGCGTAGCCACATGCTCGAACCATTCGACGCGGCCGCCATGACCGACAACATCGTCAGCCACTTCGACGCCCTGACCACCACTTACAAATCCGTTCAGCGGGCCCGCGCCCAGATCGAGGCCCTCACCCCGCTGCTCAAGGACTGCCACACCTACGAGGGCCTGGCCGCGCGGATCGAGGAGGCCGAGGCCCAGCAGGCCGCCCTGCGGTACTTCATCGCCGAGCGCACCTCGGTCCTGCACGAGGCCGAGCGCACCGACCTGGAACGGTCGCTGGCCCGCCTGGACAGTCAGATGAAGGCAGCGAAGGACGAGCTGGAGCGGCTGCGGGGCCAGGAGCGCCGGTGGGAACTGCAGCGTGAGGGCCTGGGCGGTGGGCGCCTGGGTGAACTGGAGCGCCAGATCGAGGAGACGGAGCGACTGCGCACGACACGGGACAGGCGCGCCCGCGAGCACGCCCGCCTGCTGGAACAGGCCGAGTTGGCCCCGGTCACTGATCAGGCCCAGTTCACCGACCGCCTGGAGGAGATCTCCCGGGCCCAGCACGACGTCGCCGCGGACAAGCAGGAGTCGCTCACGGCCCTGGAGACGCTCGCGGTCGACGCCGATCGCCTGCACCAGCAGGCAGAGGACCTCAACAAGGATCTGGTCAGCCTGCGCTCGCGCCGCAGCAACGTCCCTCGCCGGCAGCTGGAGGTACGCGCCCGCCTGTGCCGCGAACTCGGCATCGAGGAGAGCGCCTTGCCGTTTTCCGGCGAACTCGTCCAGGTGCGCGACGGGGAACAAGCCTGGGCCGGCGCCGCCGAGCGGCTGCTGCGCGGCTTCGCCCTGTCCCTCCTCGTCCCTGGCGATCAGTACGCCCGCGTCTCCGAGTGGATCAACAACCACCACCTGGGGACGAAGCTGGTCTACTTCCGCGTCCCCGGCAAGCTCCCGCCCCGGCGCCCCCAAGCAGCCCCTTCGGCCGCACTGTTCGCCAAACTCGAAGTACGCGACGACTCATCCTTCGCCCCGTGGGTGGCCGGTGAGCTCGAACGCCGTGCGTCGCACACCTGCGTGCTCACCATGGAGGACTTCCGGCATGCCGAACTGGCCGTCACCGCACAGGGACTGATCAAGGGAGCGCGGGGCCGCCACGAGAAGAACGACAGCACCCGCATCGACGACCGCAGCACCTACGTGCTGGGCTGGACGAACCAGGCGAAGATCGATGCCCTCGTGGACCAGGCGGGCCGGGTCCACGCCGCCCAGCGCGAGCTGGCCGGCAAGAAGCGCGGCCTGGAAGCCGCCCACGAGGACTCCATCAGCCGCGACAAGGTCCTCGACCGGCTGGCGGCGATGCGCGACTACAGCGAGATCGACTGGACCTCCGCTGTGCGGCACATCACCGAGCTGGCCAAGGAGAAGCAGCGCCTTCAGGCCGACTCCAAGGACCTGGACGAACTCACCCGCCACCTGGAAGAGATCGCCGTCGAGATCGGCGAGCAGGAAGCCGCCTACGAGAAGGCGAACCAGAACTGGGGGAAGGTGTCGGGCGAGCGGGACACGGCCATCCACGCCCGCGATGCGGCCCGCGCCGTACTCGATGAACCGGCCGCCGCCGATGCACAGGCCCACTTTCCGGCCCTCGAACAGCGCCTGACCGCCGCCCGGTTGACGTGCCGTACCGCGCAGGAGTGCGGCCAGACCGAGACCCGGCTGCGCGAGGAGCTGACAGCTCAGAAGAGCCGCTGGGGCAAAGAGCAGACCCGCCTCGCCCAGACGATCGCCTCCCAGATGGGCACCTTCCGCACCAACTACCCGGCCGAGACCAACGAGCTCGACGACTCCGTCGCCTCCGCCGGTGGCTACCGCGCCCTGCACCAACGGCTCGTCGCCGACGACCTGCCGCGCTTTGAGGATCAGTTCCGCACGTATCTGAAGACCAACGTGATCCGCGAAGTCGCAGGATTCCATGCACAGTTGAACATCTGGGCCGATGAGATCGGCGACCGCATCGCCACCATCAACGAGTCGCTGGCCGGCATCGACTACAACCCGGGCCGCTACATCATGCTCAAGCCCGAGCAGACCCCGAACACCGAGATCCGCGAGTTCACCGCGGAACTGCGAGCCTGCACCGACGACGTCCTGTCCGGCGACGATTCCGACCTGTACTCCGAAGAGAAGTTCCACCAGGTCCAGCGCCTGATCGAACGCTTCAAGGGCCGCGAGGGACACACGGATGCGGACCGTGCCTGGACCAAGCGCGTCACCGACGTGCGCTACTGGTTCGTCTTCAGCGCCAGCGAACGACGCCGCGAGGACAACTCCGAGTACGAGGTGTACTCCGACTCCGGCGGCAAGTCCGGCGGGCAGAAGGAGAAGCTCGCCTACACCATCCTGGCCGCCTCCCTCGCCTACCAGTTCAAGCTCGACACCACCAGCAACAGGAGCCGCACGTTCCGGTTCGTTGTCATCGACGAAGCCTTCGGCCGCGGCTCGGAGGAATCCGCCCGCTTCGCCCTGGACCTCTTCAAGCGTCTCGGCCTGCAACTCCTCATCGTCACGCCCCTGCAGAAGATTCACGTCATCGAGCCCTACGTATCCGCCGTCGGCTTCGTCGACAACCCCACCGGACACCACTCCCGCCTGCGCACCCTGACCATCGCCCAGTACCGCCAAGAACGCCTCGCCCACACCCTGGCCGCCCTGCAGCCCGTATCCGGACAGGTGAGCTGACATGGCAACCGCCAGCACCCCGAACTGGACCACGCCCCGCGACGTCGTCGCTCGCCTGCGCAAGCGCTGGGACCGCGGCGAGTTCCTCAGCCAGGTCGCCGACGGCAGCGACTGGGAACCCCTCGCCGTCCCCCTGCGCGGCCCGAAGGCCGGCGACATCACCCGGCACTACGACGACGTCCTCGCCTGGGCAACGTCCTGGGCTCCCGCAGCACACCGACACCTGCGCATCGAATACCGGCGGCTCGGCGGACGCCTCGCCGGCGTGAACAACGCCCCCGCCCGGGTCTGGATCGAGCGCCGCGACGACCTGTTCAAACTCCTCGGCGTCACCAACACGGTCAACCGCTACGCGTCCCTCCTCGCCGCCGCAAACGAGACCCTGCCCCCATTGGCCACGTGGATGGCCGAGAACCCGATGAAAGTTGTCCAACGGGAAGCCGACTGGCCACGCCTCCAAGCCACCATCCGCTGGATCACCGACTACCGCGGTCCGGCCGTCTACCTGCGCCAGCTCGACGTACCCGGCGTGGACACCAAGTTCATGGAACAGCACAGAGCCATCTTGACCACCCTGCTCGAGCACTGCCTTCCCGAAGACCGCATCGAGGCCGATGCCGCGCGCAACGACTTCGCTGCCCGCTTCCGCTTCCTGCGTAAACCCGCCTACCTGCGGTTCCGGCTGCTTGGCGGCGAGTCACTGGCGGGCTTCAGTGAACTCACGGTGCGCGCGGACGAGTTCACCGCGCCCCCGCCCGCCATCACGACTGTGTATGTCGTCGAGAACGAAACCACCTACCTCGCCTTTCCCGACCAGCCCCACAGCATCGTGATCCACGGCGGCGGCTACGCCGTCACCCAACTGTCCGCCCTGTCCTGGCTGCATGACGTACGCCTGGTCTACTGGGGCGATGTGGACACCCACGGCTTCACCATCCTTGACCGGCTGCGCCGGAGCTTCGCGCACACGCAGTCGATCCTGATGAACCGGCCCACCCTCCTGGAGCACCGCGGGCAGTGGGTGAAGGAAGATACGCCCACCCACCGGCCACTCGGCACGCTCACACCCGACGAAGCCGATGTCTACGACAGCCTCGTGGACGGCGAGTTCGGCCCGAACGTGCGGCTCGAACAAGAACGCGTGCGGTTCCACCTGCTTGAGGACGTCCTCAACGAGCTTCGCTAGGTGTTGAGGAGTCATCAGCCGGGCTGTCGGTGTTGAAGATGGGCGCTGAGATTGAATTTTCATGCGCAGGTCTCTTTGGGCTCAGTGCGGAGTTCGGCGTGTTCAACTGGCGTGCACACGAGGGCTGTCAGGGCCGTCCGATCGCGGAGCTGGTCCCATTGTCAGTGGCGGAATGCATCATGACCGCATGACGACGAACCCGCAGCACGATCCCCCCGAGCCGATTCCCGCAACCGACTCTGGAGAAGAGGACGTGGAACAACTCTGGGAAGAGATCGATGCTGGTCACAGGCTTGTAGATCCACCTCCAGATCTCCCTCCGCCGCTCACGGTGACAGCCCCGCTCCTCCTACAGGTCGAGCAGTTGTCCTGGGAGAGCCTCGAGCATCTGATCGTGGCGCTGGCCCGTGAAGTTGAGGGTGCGGTCCGGTCCAGGTTGTACGGCAGGAACGGGCAGAAGCAGCATGGCATCGATGTCGTGGGGTACTGCCACGATGGCAGTCTGACCGTCTATCAGGCCAAGCGGTGGAAGCGTTTCACCGCCGATGCCCTCTCAGATGCGGTTCGGATGTATGTCGAAGGAACCCGCCCCTTCGACGCCACTCGCTTCGTGCTGGTCACCACTGCCTATACCAGTGACACTGCGGTGGAGGATCGGCTCCATCAACTGCGTACGGAGCATCACCCCCTCGACATTGAACTCTGGGGCCGGCAGCAGCTCTCGGACCTGCTCTTCCCGCAACGTGCCTTGGTTGACCGCTTCTTCGGGCGGGCGACGGCAGACGGGTTCTGCACAGACGGTCCGGATCCCGCCACGCAGCACCCCCATACCGTGGTGGGCTCCCCGATCCGGGACTTCACCGATCCGTTCGCTCTGGAGGTGCACCCTGTCATCGAGGCCGAAGGGAGGGAACCCGGTGACCGGCTGCCCCCGCTGCCGGCCTACATCAGCCGGGAACACGACCTGCGAGTGGGCCATCTCATCGCACGGGCCACCGCCGAACAGAGCGCTCTGGCCGTACTTGTTGGCGACTCCTCCACAGGCAAGACACGAGCATGCTGGGAGGCTATCCAAGCGCTACCGGGCGACTGGCGACTCTGGTATCCGATTGCTCCAAGCCCAGCGGAGGCACTCCTAAATGGCGTGCTGTCCGTCGGGCCGCGGACGGTGGTCTGGCTCGACGAAATCGAGCCCTACCTGGCTTCGCCTCAGCTGGGCGAGCAGGCGGCCGCAGCGCTGAGGGAGCTACTCAAGGATCCCACCCGGGGCCCGGTCGTGGTCTTGGGAACAGCCTGGCCGGAGCACTGGGAAAGGCTTACCCTGCCGCCCGCTTCGGGCGCACCGGATGCACACCGAGAAGCCCGCCTGCTGCTTGGCGGCCACAGTGTCCTCGTCCCCCGTTCGTTCGATGAGCCAGCTCTGTTGGAAGCGCGCAGAGCAGCCCATGAGGACCGGCGGTTGGCAGAGGCACTTCACCGAGTCGGCGACGGACGGATTGTCCAGTACCTCTCTGCCGCTTTCGCTCTCATGGAGCGCTATACAACTGCCCCGGCCCCCGCGCAGGCCGTGATACATGCAGCAATGGATGCCCGCCGGATCGGATGCAGTGGAGCACTGCCTCGTACGCTATTGGAGCTGGCTGCCGTCGGCTATCTCACCGATGACGAATGGTCTGCTCTGAGGGAGGGTTGGTTCGACCAAACCCTCTCCGCGCTTCAACAGTCCTGCCGCGGTGCGACCAGTCCTCTCAGCCTGGTGCGCCCCCGTCCCGGTCAGGCAGTTCACGCGGAACCTCATTTTCGTCTTGCCGACTATCTCGATCACCATGGACGGTCGAGTCGGGCGACCGGGCCTGCTGCGGCTTCGCTCTGGAGTGCGCTTCCCGAACATGGACAGAGGAATGACCTTGTCGGGCTGGCCTGGGAAGCCCGAAACCGCGGTCACTTTCGATACTCGTTCCAGCTCCATCTGCGTGCCGACGCGGCGGGCATCGAAGGCACTGCCTGGCTCGCGGGCGATCTGATGGAACGAGCCGAGCAGCCGCAGGAAGCCTTGGGCTGGTATCAGCGCGCAGTCGAGTCCAGGGACGAGGGCGCCTATGCGAACCTGGTCGAGCTGTCCGAGGCATTCGGCCAGAAGGATAAAGTAGTCGACCAGCTGACACGACTGGCCGAAGACAAAGATGAGCTCGCGCTCTCCTGGGTCGTCGAGCTGACAGCGGACTCGCGCAGTACGGATGAGACAATCTCCTGGCTCGGCGGACTCGCCGACCGCGGTGATGCTGCTGCCGCCCGCGAAGCCGGTGAGAAGCTTCAGCAGCAAGGCCGCCTAGCAGAGGCACTTGAGTTCTACCGGCGAGCAGCACTTTCTGGCGACGCACCCGCGATCCGGCAGTCCGTAGGCATGGTGTGGAACACCGATGGTCCTGATAGGGCCCTCGCTTGGCTGAACGAGCTGGCTCAAGAGGGCGCCACCGACCTGATGGTCACGGCCAACACACTTGCTCAGGCTGGTCGTTCGGCCGAGGCGCTCTCGGCCTTCAAGCGTGCGGCCGACGCTGGCCACGACACGGCCTTCGGTGTCGGAGCTGACCTGGCCGTGGAATGTGAAGGACTCGAGCAAGCTGCAACGTGGTTGGAGCCATTCGCGACGGCCGGTCGGCCATTCGCCTCGGCCGCATATCTCGAAATCCTCATGGAGGCAGAGCGTTCTGACGACGCGCTGCGCTGGTGTCTGGAGACCGAGAGGCGTGTGGACATGGCAGTGCTTCACACGGCCGTCGAGATGCTGGTCGCGTCTGGGCGCCAGGACGAGGCGCTGCGTTGGCTGGGCTCCTTGGCTGAGCAAGGACATGTCTTTGCCCTCTGGCGCATGGCAGGGCTTTCTGAACAGCTCGGGCGAGTTGACGAGGCAGTGTCGCGCGCGAAGAAACTCGCCAAACAAGGCCACACGTCGGCGCTCTATCTCACGGCGTTCCTCACTGCGCGACAAGCCAACGGCGAGGAGGCAATTTCCTGGTACAGGAAAGCAATCTTGGCGGGAGAACCGTTTGCTATCGCCGAGATGGTGGATCTGTTGAAGGAAATAGGGCGTCATGATGAAGGCGATCGCTTGCGTAAGTATGGTTTGGAAGCCGATGGGCAGATTGCTAGAGATCTTTAATGGCTGGGGCTACAGGGGCTGGAGGTTGAGCCCGGGCTTGACTATGAGGCCATCGATGAGACCGGGTCGGCACTGCATCTGTTTGAGGCGGGTCCTTACCAGCGCATTTGGTCAAGGCCCGTCTCCAGCGCGGATCACCTGTACCTGAAGGCGGCGGCCCAGGTGTGGATGGCTGGCCGCGGCGAGCGTGCCCGGTTCGCGTTCGCGCAGCCGGGTGGGGTGCCGATCGGTCGCTGTTGGACATCGCTTTCGAACGGGGTGGTCGCGCTCTGCGTGTGCATCTCGATCCGGCGATCGCGCCGGTGTGGAGTGACGATGTGATCGAGCCGGTGCTGGGGATGTCGGTGCCCGTCGATGACGACGTGCTCGTACGGCGCTGGTATGTGCAGCGGGTGCGGTTCGACAGTGTCGGCACCACCCGGGAGGTCAGCATCGGCACGCAGGCGTTCGCGCGGCCCACCGAATGGTTCGGCCTGGACGACTGCGAGATGAACGACGACGGCTTGCGCACCCCGGCGGTTGAACAGATCGGCCGCTCCCACCGCACACCGCCACCCCGCCAGGTGGCATTCTCTCGCATCCCGGCGGCTGGATCCGGATCCGTCGCGGTCGGCCAGGATGCTTGGGTGCGGCGCCTACGCGACGCCTTGCGGGCCGGTTTGCTGCCCGCCATAGCCGCCCTGTGCCAGGAGCTCGACGCTGGCCTGCCGCTGGGGGACGGAGCCGGGGACCTGACCGTCGCCCTGGAGGACGCGCACACCTTCCTCGCTCGGGCAGCGCGAGATCCGCGGAGAGTTGGTGCAGCAGCTGTGGCAGGCCGTCCGGGACCGCACGTCGGTGAAGGTGTGCTCCCTGCTGGTCAAGGTCGAGACCGCGGTTGGTCACGACCGTTCCCGGGAGGAGGACGAGGCCATCCGCGCCGCAGGCATGTTCCTGGAGGAGCAGAAGCGGACGGCTGGGTGGGAGCATTGTGATGCGGCGCCTCCCGTCCGCGGACCGAAGTTCTCCCGCATCCGCACCCCGTCCTCCCGTGGCCCGGGAGTGGCTGCAGTCTCCCTGCGGTCGGATCCAGACGCGGCTGCGCACCGTCGTATGCGTGACCGGCTCGGCGATCTGCGGCGCCTGGCCAACCGCTTGCCCGAGCGTGAGGTCAACCGGATGATCGGCCAGCTGAAGAAGACCGCCGATGAGGCCGCCGACCACGTCACCGCGCTGCAACGCGAAGAGATCGACTCCTGGGTGACGGCCACCCACGCGCTCCACCGGCCACCTCGGGACCCACCGCCTACGTCAGCTCAGTACCGCGTCGCCACGGCCCTTCAGCATCTGAGCCGCCTGTCCGACCGGCCACTCACCCGCGAAACCCGGCGGCAGATCGCGCTGCTGGAGAAGGAACTCTGCGAGGCCGACGGCGAGGTGACGTGGGCGCAGTGGCGCCAGGCAGACGGATGGATCGCGCGCCTGCATACGCCGCAGTCCCGTCCTGAGCGGAGCCCGGCCCAGGCGGCGGGGCCCCGAAGCCCGGGCCGGCCACGTGACGCCGCCGACGGGGCCAAAGGACAGGACGGTACAAGGAGCACGGAACGGGAGCGGCTGACTGAGGAGAAGGCCACCGAGGTGGCAGCCGCGGTGCGCGGTGCGCTGAAGAAGGCCGCCCGCGAGCGCCTACGCGACGTCCTGGCCGCAGCTGCGCCGTCAGCTCGGCTCCGTCCTGCCCCATCACCTTCACCTGGACGATCAGGTGGAGGTCTTGATTCAGGTCGACGCCAACACCTCGGCGGAGGAGCCGCTTCTGACAGCGCTGCTGGCCGCCACCGACACGAACTCGCCGTTCCTGTACGGGAGGGTGGCGAACCGGCGGAGCCGGGATGCGCCCGGTGAGGCCCAGGCAGCCCGCTCGCAGTGGCAGACCGACGTCCTCCACCAGCTCTACCGCTACAAATGACTGCGCCCTGTCAGCCGACGCACGCCCATCAGGAGATCTGGTACGGAGGTCCCTGGGGTGAACCCGTTCACGGTGTCGGAGCCGAACGGCGTCGACCGGTTCGTCGTGCAACATGACGTCGACCTGGCTTTACGGAGGCGCAGGGCAGGGGTTGCGACTTCAGGGACAGAAGTGGCCCGCATCGTCCACTTCTAGGCCGTGGAGGATGCGAGCCTGTGGGGATCTCGCCGCCGCGGGACACGGAGCACCGGGATCAGTACGGGTCGAACTCCTGACAGCGCGGCAGCTCCAGGCAGCGCGCGACCGGCAAGTCCTCACCGATGGAGAGGCTGCGACGGTCCACTTCCTGTCACGCAAGACCGTGGAGGCCCACCTGGCCCGGATCTACCGCAAACTCGACCTCCGGTCCGCACGGACCTGCCCGCCACCTGGCACGGGCCCGGGGTGGAGCGCTGACGCCGACGGACCTGGAATCCCTCCGTACTCCGCCCGAGATGACAGAGGGGTGTGACCTGCGTCACTCTTGACAGTGGGAATATCTATGGACGGACGAACGTGGGGAACGCCATGGCCGACGAGTACGCGCCTGCCAGGAGCGGGCGGTTGATCGTGTACGTCGCTGGGCTAACTGAGCGGCGGGACGACTGCATGGAGCTCTTCGAACAGCTGCGGAACGAACCAGGGCACGCCGACGACAAGTTGTGGTGGTATGCGGACCGGGTGCGCCCGCTGACACGCGGTTCTCTGGCTGCGCTGGGCGACACCCTCCATCAGCGCATCGATGCCTACTGGGTGGACGGCGGGCGCCCACACGAGGTGGTTCTCGTCGGACACAGCGCAGGCGGCGTACTGCTGCGGTACGCCTACCTGCGTGGCCAGGGCCGACTGGGCGGGTCTGAATCCGCGTGGACGCGTCACGTGAGCCGCATCGTGCTGCTGGCGGCGCCGAACCGTGGCGTGGAACCGTCCCGGCTGCCGTGGCCCACGCGGATCGTCACGATCATCGCGGCCGGCGTCGCCCGGAAGTTCGCGGCGCTTGGGCTGCTGGCCGGGGCCGCCTTCATGACAGACCTTCGCCTGGAATGGATCCGGCTGTTCCGCGAGCTCGGTGCCGAGGCGCCCCTGGTCGTGCAGGTGCGAGGTTCCGCAGATCCCCTGGTCGAGCCTGAGGACAGCCGGGACGTCGAGGGCGGCGTGACGGGCGCGGGGTTGTATGTCCCGGATGCCACCCACGGGGACATCGTGAGGGTCAGCGGCGTGAAAGAGGACAGGAAAGGGCAGCGGTACGCAATCCTGCGCCGGGCGATCATCGGCACCGTCGAGATCACCGAGCCGGAGCCGCTCCCCGAGGAGGAAGAGAATGTCACCGACATCGTCTTCCTGTTGCACGGGATCCGTGCCGGTATCAACGCCTGGGTCACCGACCTGGGCGACGCGCTCCAGAACGGCGACGACTCGCACAACACCATGGTGCTACGGGCCTCCTACGGATGGCTGTCGGCGTTCAACTTCGCCTTCCCGATCAGTAGGCGCCGGACCCTACGCTGGTTCCAGGACCAGTACAGCTATCTGGCGGCCCGGCATCCGGACGCGCACATCCATTTCGTCGGGCACAGCAACGGCACGTACATGCTCGGCCAATCCATCTCCCAGGTACGAACCCTGCGCTTCGAGCGGGTCTATCTCGCCGGCAGCGTCCTCCCACGGCAGTTCGCCTGGCGCGACCTCGCGGACCGCAATCAGATCGGCACGCTGGTCAACGCCTGCGGCGCCGAGGACAAGCCTGTGGGCTGGCTGTGCAGCGGTCTGCGCGGGCTTGGCATGAGAGACATCGGGACCGGCGGGTTCAGCGGTTTCGACGTCACTCCGCAGGGCACCGTGGAGTTCCTCCACCTCGCAGGCGGCCACGGTGCCGGACTGACGGACCAGCGACTCCCGGATGTCGTGCGCTACATCCGTGATGGCTCGCGACCAAGCGCGGACACCGAGTCCCCTTCCGGCCTGTTCCTCCAAGTGTCTCGGCTCGCTCCCTACCTGGCCTGGTTGCTCGTGCTCGGCTTCTTGGCCATGGTGACCTGGACAGTGATCGCGTTCAGTATTGTCCTGCTCGTCGCCCTACTTGCCGGTATGGCGCTGATCTACCTGATACTCAAGACGGTTTAGGCGAATTCGCCTCAGCGCAACCGTCACCGCGGCCCGCACCCTGCCGGGAGAAGTCCACCGTCCAGTGGTCGTCCACGGCGAGCCGGTCGTCGAGCTCCGCCCGGTCCATCACCCGCACCCGTACGGAGCGCTCGCCGGGCAGGCCGCTGATGTAGGGCCCGCTCGGCGGGGGTCAATGTGCAGGGCACCACCAGGATCCACTCCCAGGGGTCGTGCAGCATGGCCCGCTCGAACGACTTGAGGATCGACGTGCGGCGTCCCTTGTAAGAGGCGGTGGGGAAGCCGTCCGGGTAGTACTTCAGCTGGAAGATCCGCACCCGCCGCCCGCTGGTGACCTTGATGTCGATCCCGCCGTCACCGCCACGCCCGTTGACCGCCTCGACCGTCGTGGTGGCGTCGTACATACGGTGTACCAGCGCCTCGACGATCCGATCGAACTGCGGCTGCCCGATGCGCTCCCAGTCAACAGCCACAGCAGCCCCTCCTTTGCCGTTCGGACCTCACTCCGTCATCGTCCCACCAGGCACTGACAGCACTGAGGTGGTGAACGGTTGTCGCGTGCGTATGACGATTGGCTACGACCGGGTCCTCTGGGCCCACCAGCCAGCCCGACGCGGCTTGGTCATCGCAACATCCCTCAGGACAGGTCTTGCAACGACCTACAGAACCCAAGCTCACAGACGGGGCCAGTTCCCAGTGTTAGAGCCACTCATCCGATGCCTCAAGCGATATGCCGCCCGAGGGGTCTTCAACCTGGTCAGGACGGTATCCATCGCCCCCCCCAGTCATAGGGGCGTCCGTGAGACGCGAAGGCAGGAGGGGCACGGTCCGTGGGGCTGTGTCTCTCGCCGTCTGGATTTCGTCTCAGTGGCGGCTGAGTCCCCCGTCGCCGACACCGGGATTCTGGCTGAAAGGCGGGGAACTCACCTGGGATACCTCATAGGTCTGTGGGAAGTCGTGGCGAGGACCAGCTCATGGGCAGCCGGCGGACGAAGGGTCACTACCCAGGAGTGAGGCCGCGCTCGCGGAGCCAGGCCAGTTGGACGGGCGGGTTGGAGCCGTAGCCGCCGCCGTGGTCCGCGAACGGCCAGACGGTCATGGAGCGGTCCTGGCCCGTGTAGTGGTTGAAGGCCGCGTAGACGGTGGAGGGCGGGCAGACGGGGTCCATCAGGCCGACGCTGAACAGGGCGGGAGCCGTGGCCCGCTGGGCGAAGTGGACGCCGTCGAAGTAGGCGAGGGTGGCGAAGGCGTCCGTGACCCCGTGGCGGCTGTGCCAGCGCAGATACGCGGCGATCTCCTCGTACGGCCCGTCCCCGGCGCATTCGGCGGCCCGGCGGTAGTGGCACAGGAAGGGGACGTCCGGCAGGACGGCCGCCACCCGGTCCGGCGCCAGCCCCGCTACGGAGAGGGAAAGACCACCACCTTGGCTGCCGCCGGTGACGATCACGCGCTCAGGGTCGAGGCCGGGCAGTTCGGCCACCGCGTCCACCGCGCGGACACAGTCGGTCATCAGCCGCCGGTAATAGTAGTGCCGGGGCGAGTCGATGCCGCGGGTCATGAAGCCTGCGGCCCACTGTGTTCCGTGGCCTTCACCGCGGTCGGGGGTGTCGTGGCCCTGGCCGCGGGTGTCGACGACGAGTTGTGCGTAGCCGGCCGCGGACCAGAGCAGGTGGTCGGTGGGAAGGCCCCGGCCACCGCTGTAGCCGATGTAGGTGACGACGACCGGCAGCGGCCCCCGGGCGCTGCGCGGCCGGATCAGCCAGGCGGCCACCGGCTCACCCTGCCAGCCGGGGAAGCGTACGTCGTCCACCTCGACGGTGCGCAGCAGATACCCGTCCGTCACCGGCTCGGCTTTGACGGCCTCGCCGTGGCGACGGGCCTCGGCGAGGGTGTCCGCCCAGAAGGCGTCGAAGTCCTCCGGGGCTCGGCACTGCGGGCGGTAGCCGACGAGGTCGTCGAGTGGCATGTCTGTCAGTGGCATGACGTTCCTTGGGTGTCGGGAAGGGGCGGCCCGCCGCTCCTACGGGCGGGCCGTCGGTTATGGCGCTATGTGACCTGTATGGGTGTCTCGCACCCAGAGTGGCTCGGGCGGCGCGCCTCCGTAGACGAGAGGCGTAGGTGCCCGCCCGGCCCGCCACGAAGACGCGATCACCGCATGGCGGGATGTGACCTGGCAGGAGGTAAACCCTCCGGGCGGCGACCGGCGCGTTCATCTGCTTCGAAGACGAAGCGGGCGTGACCGGCCGTCCGCTCAACGGCCGCACCTGGGGCCGGCGGGGCAACTTCCGACGCGTGGGGCGCCCTTCGCCCACGAGCCCGGACGAGCCCTTCGTTCCCGATGCCACGGCCGGGTGAAAGTTTGGAGCGGAGGGCCGTCATCTGTTCGCGGACGCCCTTCGGGCGCCGCCCTCAGGGTCTGCCTGGTTCGCGTCGAGCCGGTGCGGCATCGCAGGGTCAGGCCGTGCCGCCGCCGGTGGGGCGGTGGAGTTGCGCACCACGAGTTCGGTGCCCACCTCCATGTGCTCCATGAGTAGCCTCTGCCCGTCGATGAGGGACAGCAGCGCGCGGGCCGCCTTCTGGCCCATGTCGTGCAGCGGCTGACGCACGGTGGTCAGGCCGGGGAAGCTCTGCGCCGCCTGCGGGAGGTCGTCGAAGCCGACGACCGAGAAGTCGGCGGGCACGCTGAGGCCGTGCGCCCGTGCGGCGTCGACGGCGCCGAGCGCCAGCAGATCGGCGCCGGCGACGATCGCCGTCGGCTGGTGATCGTCGATCAGGCGCATGGCGGCGCGGAAGCCGCTGGCGTAGGAGAAGTCGCACGAGGCGACGAGCCGTTCGTCGACGTCCAGCCCGGCGAGCCGCATCGCGTCCTGGAAGCCCTGGAAGCGGATGGACGTGCTCTCGAGTTCGTCGAGGCCGCGGAGGTAGGCGATCCGGGTGTGCCCCAGGTCGATCAGGTGCTGGGTGCCCAGGCGCATGCCGTGGTAGTTGTCGACGCTGAGACGGGGCAGCGGTACGTCCATGCGCCGTGGGTCGATGATGACGCAGGGCACGGTCTGCCGGCGCAGCAGCGCGACCGTCTCGTCCTCCAGGACCGGCGCGATCATGAGCATCCCGTCGACGAGGCCACGTCCCAGGAACTCGACCCGGTCCTTCTCCCGCACCGCGTCGTGGTAGCTGGCGTTGACGAGCAGCTCCTGCTCGGCACTGGCCAGTTCGTCGGCGACGCCGCGCAGGATCTCCAGCCCGTACTGGCTGGTCAGGTCCAGCGCTATCAGTCCGACGAGCCCGCTGCGTCCGGCCTTGAGGTTGCGGGCCGCGACATTCGGCCGGTATCCGAGCCGGTCGGCCACCTCCGTGACGCGGCGCCGGGTGCCCTCGGAGGCCCCCGGCTTGCCGTTCATGACGTTGGACACCGTCATCGCGGAGACGCCGGCCTCCTCAGCCACCTGCGCGATGGTCACTCGCCCTGCCACCCCTTGCCCCCCTCCGACCCGCTTGTCGGGTCCCGACACTGTAACGATAAGGCTGGTCGATCGTCAATGAAACCGAGTCTGCGCGCCAAGGGGACCGGTGATTTGGACCATCCGTTCGAGCACGGAAAGTTACGTATAGATGTCATCCAAGTTTTGCGTTACAGTCCCGGCCATCGGCGAGCACCGTTCGCCGCATTCCGGGTCGACCGGCCCTTTGCGGACATGTCAAAACTGCACCCACACGGAAGCAGGCTGACCTGTCCCCATCCTTCTGATCATGACGAGTCGGTTCTTCACCGACGATGAGTGAGGTATGCAATGAAGCATTCCGGGAGAACTCTCGCGGTCGCCACCACGGTCGCCGCCCTGGCGATGTCGCTGGCCGCGTGCGGGGGCGGGTCGTCCGGTGCCTCCGGTGACGGCACGGTGACCCTCCATGTTGAGGCGTGGAAGGGCGGCGGCGCGGAGCCGGCGAACGTCGCGGAGATCAACAAGGCGTTCGAGAAGACCCACCCGAAGATCAAGGTCGACTTCGAGTACATCACGGCCGGCGATACCTACACGCAGAAGCTCCAGACCGAACTGCTGGGCGGCAAAGCCGGCGACGTCATCATGGCCGACACGGACAAGATGGGGAAGTGGGGTGCCTCCGGCTACCTCGCCGACCTGTCCGGGGAGTCCTGGGCGAGCCGCATTGCCCCGGACGCCAAGCCGTTCGCGCAGGCGGACGGCAAGACGCTCGCCATGCCGATGGAGCTGATCGGCATCGGCCTGTACGCCAACATGGACCTGCTGAAGAAGGCGGGCATCACCGAAGTGCCCGCCGACTGGCCGACGTTCCTGAAGGACCTCGCCAAGGTCAAGAAGGCCGGCATCACCCCCATCGCACTGCCCGACAAGTCCGGCTGGACCGGCGAGGCCGTCTTCCAGGCGAGCGGCTCGACCCTCGTCTACCAGAAGAACAAGCAGTGGGACGCCGACTTCCTCGGCGGCAAGACCGGCTTCGACCCGGACTGGAAGGCGCCGCTGCAGCAGTTGAAGACCCTTGAGGACGAGGGGTACGTCAACTGGAAGAACGAACTCGGCGTCGACGACTGGGCCCAGGGCCCGCAGGACTTCAGCGCCGGCAAGAACGCCTTCTGGTTCCAGGGCGCGTGGCAGGTCTCCAACGTCAAGAAGGCCGGCTTCCCGGTCTCCTTCGCACCGTGGCCGGGCGGCGCCGCCGGCACCAAGCCCAACGGCATGGTCTTCTCCGGCACGATGTGGACGGTCAACTCCCAGTCCCAGCAGGCCGACGCGGCACGCGAGTACGTGAAGTTCTGGTCGCAGAGCGAGAACCTGGCCAAGTATCTGGAGGCCGAGCACGCGGAGTCGCCGTTCACCGGTGGCACGACCCCGGAGAGCCCCGAGACGACGGCCTTCACCACGGCCTTCAAGGAAGGCCGTTACCGGATCATGCCGTCCAACACCTGGTACGGCGGCGCGGCCGAGACCGAGACCGGCTCCAAGATCCAGGCGTACCTGCTGGGCCAGGCGTCCGCCGCGCAGACCCTGAAGGATATCCAGACCGCGGCGTCCGCCAAGTAACCCATCCCGAAGCCGGCCGTGGTGAGGGGCGGTAGGCGGCTCCTGACGCCCCCGCCACGGCCCGTCCGGGCAAGAGGAGGACCCCCGTGTTTCACCGACGGCGCGCCACCATGGCCGCCTTCCTGCTCCCGGCGATCACCGTGTACGGCATGTTCATGCTCTACCCGCTGGCCCGCGGGATTTATCTGAGCATGACCGACAGCCTCGGCGGCCCGATCGCGCACTTCGTCGGCACCGACCAGTACCGCGCCATGGCCGACGACCCGAAGGTCACCGCCGCCCTGTGGCACACCGTGCTGTACGCCGCGGTGGTCGTGGTCGTGCAGAACGGCCTGGGGCTGCTCTTCGCGAGCATGTTGTTCCGCCGTCCCCGGGTCCGCAAGGGGCTCAGCGTCGTGCTGCTCACGCCGGCGCTGATCTCGCCGGTGATGGCCGCCTTCATCTGGTCCTACCTGCTGGCCCCGAGCGGCGGCATCAACGCGCTCCTCGACCTGGTGGGCCTGCACAGCCTCAGCCATGTGTGGCTCGGCGACACCTCCACCGCGCTGTACGCGGTGGCCGCCGTCAACATCTGGATGTTCACCGGCTACTCCTGCGCGATCTTCCTCGCCAGCTACATGAACCTGCCGGCCGAACTACTGGAAGCGGCCGCGCTCGACGGAGCGAGCGGCTGGCGGCGCTTTCGCAGTGTGGAGTGGCCCCTGCTCGCCCCCGCGCTCACCGTCAATGTGACCCTCAGCCTCATCGGCTCGCTGAAGGTCTTCGAGTTCCCGCTCGTGCTGACCAACGGCGGCCCGGCCGGCTCCACGGACACGCTGACCATGCTCGTGTACCGCAATGTCTTCGGCGGCGGGAAGTTCGCCTACGGCGTCGCGCTGTCGGTGGTCCTCCTTGTGACCGTCGTCATCCTCTCCAGCGCCACCTCCTCCCTGCTCCGGCTCCGCGAGCGACGTATCTGACGGGGTTGCCCCCAGGAACTGACGGATGGCCACCATGACTTCCAACATCTCCGTGCCCCCGACCGGAACCCCGCCCCCCGCGCACGCCCGCAGGAGCTCGGACCGGCCCTCACCCCGCCCCCCTAGGACACCGTCCGGAACACCGCGCATCACGCTGCGCCGTCTGACCGGCGGCTTCGGCACCGTCCTGCTGTGCCTGGGCACCGTCCTGTTCGTCCTGCCGTTCCTCTTCACGGTCGTCACCTCTCTGCGCACCGCGGCGGACTTGGCCCGCTCCCCGCTCGGCATCCCGCACTCGCTGACCCTGAAGAACTTCACGGACGCCTTCAACCAGATCCACTACGGCCCCAGCACCCTCAACACCCTGTTCATCACCGCACTGTCATGCGTGGCCGTCACCGTGATCGGCTCGCTCGCCGCCTATCCGCTGGCCCGGATCACCCAGCACTGGTCCACCACCGTGTACCGGCTGTTCATCCTCGGTACGTCCGTTCCGGTGTTCGTCGTCGTGGCGCCGCTGTACCTGCTGATGCGCGACCTCAACCTGCTGGACAGCTACGCGGGCATGGTGTTGATCTACACGGCCCTGAACCTCCCGGTCGCGGTGTTCTTCTACACCAGCTTCATCCGCTCGATCCCGGGCGACCTGGAGGAGGCGGCCGCACTCGACGGCTGCGGCGCCCTGCGCACGTTCATCACGATCATCCTGCCGCTGCTCCGGCCGGTCACCAGCACCCTGCTGACGTTCATCTCCCTGCAGGTCTGGAACGACCTGCTCGTTCCGCTGGTGTTCGTGCAGGACCCCGGCAAGCGGACGGTCATGGTGAACGCCTACTCCTTCATCGACCCGCACACCGTGCAGCCGACCACCCTGTTCCCGGCCGCCCTGCTCGGAGTGCTGCCGCTGCTGATCATCTTCGTCTTCTTGCAGCGCCAGGTGGTCGCCGGCATGTCCGCCGGCGCGGTCAAGTCGTGAACCACCTTCGCCTCGACGTTCCGGAAGGAACCTCCCACCGATGTACGTGCTCTCCTACTTCACCAGCGCCGACGAGGCCCTGCATCTGGCCTACAGCCACGACGGCGAGGAGTTCAGGACGGTGAACGGCGGCCGGCCCGTTCTGCGGGGCACGGTCGGCACCGGCCGGCTGCGGGACCCGTTCATCAGGGTGGGCCCCGACGGCCTGTTCCATCTGCTGGCCACCGACGGCTGGACGAGCCCCTCCATCGTCCACGCCACCTCGACGGACCTCAGCACCTGGTCGGAGCAGCGACTCGTCCCGGTCATGGCCGGTGTGGAGGGGGCTCACAACGCCTGGGCTCCGGAGTTCTTCCTGGACCGCGCGACGGGGCTGTACCACCTCATCTGGTCATCGGTCGTCGAGGCGGGCAGCACGGCCGAGGGCCGCAACTTCGAGTACGTCAGCCAGGACCACCGCATCTGGCACTGCACCACCGAGGACTTCAGGACGTTCTCGGACCCGGCGGTCTTCTTCGACCCGGGTCACTCGGTCATCGACGCCACCGTGCACGAGCTGGCCGAGGGCGGATTCCTCATGGCCTTCAAGGACGAACGCGGCGCCAACGACCCCGCCACCGCCCACAAGGACATCCATGTGACCACGTTCGACACCCCCGGCGGCCCGTACTCCGCCCCCACGGGGCCGGTCACCCCCTCACTCGTGGAAGGACCGTGTCTCTTCCGCCGCGGAGACGAGTGGGTCATGATCTTCGACCATTTCCTGGAGGGGAGGTACGGGGCGGTCCGCAGCAAGGACGGCGTGGACTGGGACCCCGTCCCCTTCGCGCCACCGCCTGGCATGCGCCACGCCTCCGTCCTCGCCACATCCATCCCGACATCACTGTCAGCGACCTGAGCGTCGCCACGGATTGCGGGCGGGCCGCTTCGGTGCCCGCCCGGCGTAGGAAGATCCGCGTCGCAGCCCGCGGCGCGGAGGACACCGTCACCCAGCAAGGAGCGTCGCAATGAAGCGTCGCAGAACAAACCGCCCGATACGCCGGGCATCCCGCGTCCTCACCCTGCTCGCCACCCTGGCGGGCGTCCTCGTGCTGCCCGCCCAGGCCGCCATGGCCGCAGGCACCACGTACTACGTGAACTGCTCGGCCGCCTCCAACGGCAACGGCACCCAGGCCAGCCCCTGGAACTCCGTCACCAGCGTCAACAACACCACCTTCGGCGCGGGCGACAGCATCCTCTTCGCCGCCGGCACCACCTGCACCGGCCAGCTCACCCCCCAGGGCTCGGGCACCTCCGGCAGCCCCGTCACCATGGGCGCCTACGGCACCGGCGCCAAGCCGGTCATCAACGCGAAAGGCGCCACTGGCCCCGTCATCCACCTCCTCAACCAGCAGTACTGGGAGATCGGCGGCCTGGAACTCACCAACCCCGCGGCCTCCCCGGACTACCGCTCCGGAGTCTTCGCCGAGAACAGCTCCGGCGGGATCCTGCACCACATCCGGGTGCACGACATGTACATCCACAACATCAGCGGCTGGCCGGGCGGCTGGTACTCCACCAACGCCGGCGTCGGCGTCCAGACCGACCACACCACCCCCGTCTCCACCTTCGACGACGTCGTCGTCGAGAACAACACCTTCGACCACGTCGACCGCATCGCCGTCGCCGTCACCCCGGACGGGGGCGGCCAGGGCACCGGCCTGACCACGGGCACGGTCATCCGCGGCAACACGATGACCTACGACGGCGCCGACGACGTCCTCGTGGTCAAGGGCAGTGGCGCCCTCATCGAGAACAACAAGGCCGGGCACGGCGGGCTGAAGAGCACCTGCCCGCCCTCGGGCCAGATCTGCAACCGAGCGTCCGCGGGCATCTGGGTGGCAGGCAGTCAGGACAGCGTGATCCAGGGCAACGAGGTGTACTGCCACGCCAACTTCCAGGACGGCCAGGCGTACGACGTCGACTGGGGCAACCACAACACCACCATCCAGTACAACTACAGCCACCAGAACCTCGGCGGCTTCCTGCTGTTGATGCCGGCCTCCTCCTCCAGCCCCAACGAGCCCACCGCGACCGTGCCCAGCGACGGCACGGTGGTGCGCTACAACGTCAGCGAGAACGACGGCTCCAACTCGGGTTGCCCGGAGTCCGGTACCTCCAACCACACCGTCTCCCTCATCGACATGCCCGGCAACATCCCGAACAAGAGCGGCAGCAGCGGCATGGCCCCGCTGTTCTACAACAACACGTTCTACGTCAGGGACGGCCTGAGCACGTGGATCACGGGTGGCCGCGGCAGGACCAGCGTCTCCGGGGCCTGGTCCTTCGAGAACAACGCGGTCTTCAACTACGGCTCGGGCGGCTACCTCGCCACCGGCGCAGGCTCCGTCTACTCGAACAACCTCTTCTACGGCCGGCACCCCTCCTCCGAGCCCGCGGACGCCGCGAAGGTCGTCACCGACCCCGAGTTCCGCAACCCGGGCAACGCGAACACCAACTCCCCGTACGCGGGAATGGACGCCTACCAGGTCCACCCCTCTTCCCCCGTGGTCCGGGCAGGGGCGGTCATCAGCAACAACGGCGGCCAGGACGCCTTCGGCAACCCGGTCTCCGCCACGGCCGCGCCCAACATCGGCGCCTACAACGGCACCGGCGGCAACCTCGTGGCCAACGCCGGCTTCGAGACGGGCTCGCTCAGCCCGTGGACCCTCAGCGGCAGCGGATCCTCCGTGGTCACCTCGAACGCCCGCACCGGCACTCACTCCCTGCAGACCGGAGCCTCCGGTAGCGGCGCCAACCAGAACTTGACCGGGCTGACCCCCAACACCACCTACCTGCTCACCGGCTGGGCCAAGGTGGCCAACGCCGGGGAGACTCTCGCCATCGGCGTCAAGAACTACGGCGGCACCGAGACCTTCACCAACGTCGCCACAACCTCGTACTCCGAGGCCGCCGTTCTGTTCACCACCGGCTCCACCAACACCACGGCCACGCTGTACTGCTGGAAGAACTCCGGCGGCACCGCTGCAGGGAACTGCGACGACATCGCGGTGGAACGCGTGTCCACCCCTGCAAACCTCCTGACGAACGCCGGCTTCGAATCCGGCTCGCTCAGCCCGTGGACCCTCAGCGGCAGCGGATCCTCCATGGTCACCTCCAACGCCCGCACCGGCACTCACTCCCTGCAGACCGGAGCCTCCAGCAGCGGCGTGGACCAGGCCACCGGCGGTCTGTCGTCCAGCGCCACCTACCTGCTGACCGGCTGGGCCAAGGCCGCAGGCGGCAGCGAGCAGGTCGCCGTCGGCGTGAAGAACTTCGGCGGCACCGAAAGCTTCTCGAATACCACCGGTACCGCCTACGCCCAGCAGCCGATCTTCCTCACCACGGGAAGCGGCAACACCTCCGCCACCGTCTACTGCTACAAGAACTCCGGCACCTCCGCCGGATACTGCGACGACTACACGCTGATCAAGCTCTCTTGACCGTCACCGGCTCACCAGGAAGTCCCCTCCCCCGGGCGGGTCGGCTCGCCCGGCCCGCCCGAGGGCTCCCCGGGCCACAGGGCCTCCCAGGCGCTGTCGAGGACTGCTAGCTGAAGGGGAAGCGCCGGGAGGTTCACACACACCGCAATACCTCCAACCTGTCGATGTCCCAGGTCGCCCGCATCCGGCGCCTCCTCGCCCCCAGTTCACGGTTCCTCGCCTAAAGAATCCGATGTATCGGGAGTTTCAAGCATGAACGAGTTCCCTCTGAGCGGTCGGCTGGTCCCTGAGTGGTTCACCAACGCCAAATTCGGCATCTTCATCCACTGGGGCGCGTACTCGGTGCCGGCCTGGGCCGAGCCCATCGGCGCACTCGGCGACGTCGACCCCGATGTGTGGTTCAAGCACAACCCGTACGCCGAGTGGTACTGGAACACCATCCAGATCGAGGGCAGCCCCGCCCAGGAACACCATCGCACCGGGCACGGCGGACGCCCCTACGACGAGTTCCTCGACGCCTGGAAGGCCGAGCTCTTCGACCCCGCGGACTGGGTGGAGCTGTTCGCCCGGGCGGGTGCGCGCTACGTCGTCCCCACCACCAAGCACCACGATGGGATAGCCCTGTGGGACGCCCCGGGCACTGGCACCCGCAACACCGTCCACCGCGGCCCACGCCGCGACCTGATCGCCGACCTCGCCGACGCCGTCCGCGCCCGCGACCTGCGGTTCGGCGTGTACTACTCCGGCGGCATCGACTGGTACGCCGGACGCCGGGACCCCGTTCTCCACGAGGACCGGATGGACGATGGGAGGCCCCATGAGGCCGCCTACGCCGCCTACGCGCACCGGCAGGTCCTCGACCTGATCGAGCGGTATCACCCCGCGGTGCTGTGGAACGACATGGGCTGGCCCCGAGCGGGCCGGGCCGAACTGCCGGAGTTGTTCTCGCACTACTACGCCACCGTGCCGGAAGGCGTGGTGAACGACCGCTGGGACAGCGCCCACGCCGACTACCTCACCAGCGAGTACGAGCTGGACCGGGCCAACGAGGGGGCAGCCTGCTGGGAGAACACCCGGGGAATCGGATTCTCCTTCGGCTACAACCAAGTGGAAGGCCCCGAGCACATGCTGGATCCGGCAGGCGCCGTCCGCCTGCTGGTCGACGTCGTCTCACGCGGCGGGAACCTGCTGCTCAACGTCGGTCCGAAGGCCGACGGCACCCTCCCGCAGGAGCAACGCGCCGTTCTGGAAGGCATGGCGTCATGGATGGCCTGCCACTCCGAGGCCGTGCACGCCACCAGGCCACTGGAACCAGGTTCCGCCGACCCGCAGGACGGCGGCCCCTGGGTGCGTTGGACCCGCGACGAGCGCCACGTCTACGCCTTCGTGGCCGACGTTCCTGACGGGGCCGACGGGGCCGACGGGCATATCGTGCTGAAGGCGCGTCCGGGCCTGCTGGATCCGGATACGGCAGAACGCCTGGACGGCCAACCCGTCAAGGCCGAATCGGGACCGGAGGGCGTCCACGTCACGTCCGGCGGTCTCGACACGCCGCTGCCCACCGCGATCCGCTTCGCCGCACGGTGACCGACCGCTGACCCGGTCGTTCGCTGGGCGTGGCCAACTTCTGGCTGGACGCCTGCGAACCCGGCCTGAGCCCGGAGGCCGCCGAACGCGCCGTCTACGCGGCCGGCTCGGCAGCCGAGGCCGCGAACCTCTACACCACCGGCGCCCCGCCGATGCGCCCGCGGGAAGCACCAGAGATGTTCGGCGCAACGCGCCGTGCCGCTGTGAAGCGTCAGCCCCAAACGGCCCGCTGACCGGCGGAGCCTTGGCATTCGGAAGGTCTTGTCCGTCAACCCAGACGACGGTGGTTGTTGATGTGGGCGACCTTCGTCCCAGCCTCCCACGCCTCCTCAAGCTGAGCGGCGCGGAGGGCGAGGAACTGGATCTGTGCGACGGCGAGCTTGAGCTGATCGTTCAGCTCCTGGTTCCTGCGGCGGAGCTTGGCGTTCCGGGCAGCGAGCCGATCCAGCTCGCGGCGGGTGCCGCTGGATGGCTCGGCCGGTTCAGATCGATGGTGACCGATCTCGGCGACGAGGGCGCGCGCGACGACGCCGCCCGGTCGGCGGGCGATGATCTTGTGGCTTCTTGTTCAACGACGTGGGGCCCTGCTGCTGGTGCTCGTGACGTTCGATGTCTCCCCCAGCGCCTCTTGGTGTCGTTCGTTGCACAGGGCAAGATCCTGGATCTGGGCAGCAGCGAGGGCGAGTTGAGCGGTCAGCTCACGGTTGTGTCGGCGGAGCTTCGCGTTGCGGGCGACGAGTCTGTCGTGCGCGGTCGGACCGCTGCGAGGGGTGGTGGGGGCGGCTCGGTGATCAGCGATCTCTCGTGCGATGTCGGGGTAGCGGCGGCGGAAGGTGGTGTTGGTCAGGTCGAGGCGGCGGGCCAGCATGAGGACGCTGGGCTGCTTGTTGGTCTCTCGGCAGGTGTCCAGCACCTCCTGGAGGTGCTGGCGGACCAGAGCCTTGGGCAGGTCGGGGACGTTGCGGGTCATGCCGGAACGGCCTCCTGCCCGTTCGCCGTCAGGAACTCGACGATCTCGGCCCGTCGGCTCTCAAGGAGTTGGCGAAGGCGGGGCGGCAGCGTCGGCCGCGAGGCAACGCGCCCGTCGATGCGGACGATCTCGCTTTGCCAGGCGGTGATGTTCTGGGGGGTGAGCGTGACCTTGCGGCAGGCCAGCGGCAGGCAGCCGCCGTGCGAGGGAAGTCCTTCGCCGTTGCCTCTGCGGGCCTTCTCGCAGAGGGCCTTGGCCGGATCGTTGACGCAGGTGATGTACTCGCCGGGATAGATCGCCGGGTCGTGACGCTTCATGATCCTTTTGGGGCGGTGTCTGTCCAGCGCGACCTGGCCTGCGAAGTCGTCGATGAACCGCAGAGCCCAGACCAGCAAGGGACCCAGAACGCCTTCGGGGAGGCGGTCGGTCCCGTTCTCCCGACCACGTTGGGTTCGTTTTTCGCTCCATCCATCGAGATCCAGCGGATCGAATCGGAGCTGGTCATTCCCGAGGTGAATGCGCCAACGCCAGAGAAGTCGTAGTGCGGCTCGAGCAGCTTCTCGGGTTCCGTCCCGGTGAGGGAAGAGGGTCAGCAGGTGTCGGTTGTAGCGGTCCAGGTCGGCGGGCGAGATGGCGGACAGCTCGATTCGGTCGGCGGGCCATTGGGCGTCGAGCCAGGTCAGCAGGCGCTTCATTTCGCCGAAAGCGGTGCGGACCGAGGCGATCGCGGGGCGGTCCTCGCCAGGCGGCGATTCCAGTTCCGGACAGAGCAGGGCATAGAACAAGCGCTTGGTGGCGGGGCGGAATCGCGCCGGGATCGTGGGGAAGTTGAGCACTACTGTCCGCTCCTGGACTTGGACGATCGCCGGTGCCAGGCGCCAGACATCGTCGCTGAAGCGCGCGGTGTCCTCCAGGCGGCTGCCCGGCCGCAACGGGCGCCCAGCCAAGACGTGGGCGTTCTCGCTCTGCCGTGGCGCGTCGTGGATGCCCGCGCTCATGAGGTTGTTCATGGCGTCTCCCAGGGTGCTGCTACGAGATCGAGGAGGGCGTCGGGGACCTGTTCCTTCTGTGCCTGGGCGACTTGTGCCGGGGTGAACTTGCCGAGGATGTCGCGGCGGACAGCGACCCAGACGAGGCCGTAGCGCTTCCACCACTCGTCCTCGCTCATCCGTTGCCGCAGACGTCCCAGTGCCTCGAGGAGAGCCAGCAGACGCGGTAGGTGATCTTGGGTGATCAAACAGTTGCCGCAGAGGAAGCAGAGCAGGAACGAGTCGCCGCAGGGCTTGCCGGTCTCCGGGTGATGCTGGAAGTCCCCGCAGGCACTCCAAGCCGTGTCGAGGTGCCCATGGGCCAGGTCGTGTGCGGTTCCTGGAGCCAGGCCGGCTCCTGTCAGTTGTGCCGGTGTGCTGCCGCTCTGGATGACGGTGGGGCTGCCGCGGCGGCGGACGACCTCGGCATGCGCGTCCCGGGCGGCCCGCTCTGCGTCAGCGAGCGCGTCGGCCATCACGCCCTCCGCCCATTCACGGGTTGCCGAGGAAGTCCAGGAGCATGCTGTTGAACGTGGCAGCCCGGGTGAACGGGCCGCTGTGGTGCGACAGGCCAGGGAGTACTGCGGTCTCGACGTGTGGCAGGTGCAGCCGCGCCGCCGCCTCGACGCGCCGAATGTCATGCGCCCTGCTGTCCCCGGCAAGCAGCACCAGCGTCGGGACCGTCGAGTTCCGCAGTTGCCGGGGCCTCGGGCGTTTGCCCACGACGACCTTCGTGCGCGGAAATTCGGCGGCGAACCCGTAAAGGTCCAGCCATGAGGGGTCGACTTCCGCGCCGTGGGTTTCCCAGGCGAGGAACGCGCGGGCCCGTTGGGCGGTGGGCCGGATGAGCATGGGAAGGGCGCGTAACAGGTACCCGGCCTTGTATCCGGCGAAGCACTGGGTGGGATCGAGGAGAGCGAGCTTGCGGACCCGCTGCGGCGTGCGCAGTGCATAGGTGAGGGCGATCCATCCCCCATAGGAGTGCCCGCACAGGTCGGCGCGGCCCGGGCCCAAGCCGTCGAGTACGCCGTCCAGCCAGTCGAGAAGGTCGTCGACGGACCGGACGGGGCGGCCCCCGCGTAGGCTGCGGCCTGCCTCGCCGATCCGGTCGACGGCGTAAACGCGCCGGGTGCGGCTCAGGTCGGCCACGTTGGCAAACCACACTGCCGAGGTGGCGCCGCCACCGTGCAGCAGCACCAGCGGCTGCCCGTCCACGGGGCCGCACGCGGTGACCCGGGTTGTGCCGTACACCGACGTCAGGTCCATCCGGTCGACGGGCACGGGCCAGTGGTCCAGGACGGCGTCGTACGCCGCCAGAAAGCGAGTCAGGTCTTCTGCCATGGGACACCCTCAGAGAAATAGGTCGCTGAGCAAGTATCTCGCCGAGCGAGATACTATGCACACTGGATCGATCGTGGAAGGGGCGGAATGGCATGGCTGAAGGAGAGCGTGGACTGCGGGTTGTGCATCAGCTACGTGCCATCACCGTCGAACTCGACCTGCTCGGAGCCGAGTTCGCGCAACACAACAGCCTGCATCCGACCGACCTGCGTGCCCTGATCTGCCTGATGGATGCCGCTCGGGCGCACACGCTCGCGACGCCCGGCTGGCTCGGGCGGCAGCTCGGCCTGAACTCTGCGGGCACCACGGCCCTTGTCGACCGGCTCGAGAGGCTCGGCCACGTGCGGCGCACACGAGACAGCCGCGACCGACGCCGTGTGCTGCTCGAGGTTGATGAACGGGCAGTCACTCTCGGACAGTCGTTCTTCGGACCGCTGATCACGGAGGTCGTCGCTGCGACGCGGACCTTCTCCGACACGGAGCTGGCAACAGTCCAGCGCTTTCTGCTGAACGTGCACGAGGTCGTCGCCGCACAGCGAGACCCTTCGAGCTTGCTCACCCCAAGTCCCGTGCCTCAGAAGAAGCGAGGGCCTCAATGATCTGTTTGTGACGACAGACCTCGAGACCCTCTTGACCGCACTGTATGTGAAGATCGACGACGAGATCCGAGGGACCCGATGGATGAGGCGACCGCCCCGTCTCAGCGACTCCGAACTCGTCTGCCTGGCGGTGGCCCAGGCGCTCCTCGGCCAGCACTCCGAGGCACGCCGGCTGACGCAACGTTGGTCAGCGGCGCTAGTGTCCTGCGCCGGAGATCCGTCGGCAGAAGCGGGCGAGGGAGTCGAGGATCTCTTCGGCTGTCTTGGTCCAGATGAACGGCTTGGGGTCTTCGTTCCAGTCTTTGACCCAGGCGCGGATGTCGGCTTCGAGGGCCTGGATGTTTTTGTGTGCGCCGCGGCGGATCATCTGGTGGGCGAGGTAGCCGAACCACCGCTCGACCTGGTTGATCCAGGAGGAGCCGGTCGGGGTGAAGTGCAGTTCGAACCGCGGGTGCCTGGCCAGCCAGGCTTTGATCGCGGGGGTCTTGTGGGTGCCGTAGTTGTCCACGATCAGGTGGATCTGCAGGTGGGCGGGGACCGCCTTGTCGATCCGGATCAGGAACTTCTTGAACTCCGCGGCCCGGTGCCGGCGGTGCAGGGCAGTGATGACTTCTCCCGTGGCGACGTCGAACGCGGCGAACAACGTGGTCAGGCCGTTGCGGACGTAGGCGTGGGTGCGCCGCTCGGGCATGCCCGGCATTATCGGCAGCACCGGCTGGGACCGGTCCAGCGCCTGGATCTGCGACTTCTCGTCCACCGAGAGCACCACCGCACCCTCGGGCGGGTTGAAGTACAGCCCCACGACGTCGTAGACCTTCTCCACGAACAACGGATCCGTCGACAGCTTGAACGTGTCCGCCAGATGCGGCTTGAGCTGGAACTGCCGCCAGATCCGGCCGACCGTGGACTTCGACAGGCCGCTGTGCTGGGCCATCGATTTCCGGGACCAGTGAGTGGCGTTCTTCGGTAGCTTCTCCAGCGTGGTGACCACGACCGCTTCGACCTGGTCGACGCTGATGGTGGGCGGCCTGCCCGGCCTCGGCTCGTCGGTCAGACCGTCCAGCCGCTCGGCGAGGAAACGCCGCCGCCACTTGCGGACCGTGTCCGCGGTCACCCGAAGCTCCCGGGCGACCGCGACGATCGGCGGCACCTCCGCCCCCGCACACGCCAGGACAATCCGTGACTCTGCTGCGCAATTCGCTGCGGGGGTAAGGCCGGGTCGGCGATGATCGTTGGCGGGGTCGCCTTCCTGTCGTGCGGTCCTGGAGGCGGTACGGATGTCGATGCGGCCGGTGGGGTTGCCGGAGATCCCGGAACAGACGGTGGTGGTGGCCCGGGCGGCGTTTCCGAAGGGGAGCCTGGCGATACGAGTGCGGGATCGCCTCGCGGAGGTCTTCGTCGATGAGCCGTTCACGGAGGCGTTCGGGGTGCGCGGGGCGCCGGGACTGTCGCCGGGGGTGTTGTCGCTGGTGATGGTGTTGCAGTTCGCGGAGGGCCTGACGGATCGGCAGGCCGCGGCGATGGCGGTGCGGGCGATCGACTGGAAGTACGCGCTCGGTGCGGAGCTGACGGACACCGGATTCGACGCGAGTGTGCTGTGCCGGTTCCGGGCCCGGCTCGCGGACAACGGTATGGAGCGGGTGGTCTTCGACCGGCTCCTTGAGCACTGCAAGGACGCCGGCCTGGTGGCGGCCGGAGGCAAGCAGCGCACCGATTCCACCCATGTGATCAGTGCGGTGCGGGACTTGAACCGTCTGGAGCTGGCCGGGGAGAGTGTGCGGGCGGCCCTGGAGGCCCTCGCGGTCGCGGCACCGGCCTGGCTGGCCGGACACATCAACGTCACTGAGTTCGCCGAGCGGTACGGGCCGCGGGTCGACGGCTGGCGCATGCCGCCCTCGCAGACGAAACGTGACCGTCTCGCCCAGGTCTTCGGGCAGGATGCCATCGCCTTGTGCCGGGCGGCCTGGGCCGATGACGCTCCGGCCTGGATTCGCGAGATCGAGGCCGTGGGCTTGTTGCGGCAGGTCCTCGTGCAGACCTACATCGTCCGGACCGATGCCCGGGGACGGCAGGTGATCAAGAAGCGGGACGCCGACGACGGCGTCCCGCCCGGCCAACTCCGCCTGGCCTCCCCCTACGACTCCGACGCACGCTGGGCGGCCAAGGGCGACGACCTGTTCTGGATGGGCTACAAGATCCATCTCACGGAGACCTGCACCACCCTCCCCGACGCCGACGCCGACGCCGACGTGGGCACAGGGGTGATGCCGAATCTGATCACCGACGTGCACACCACCGACGCGACCGTGCCGGATGTGAAGGCGACCGCCCCGATCCAGCGCAAGCTCGCCGAGCACGGAGTGCAGCCCGGCGAGCACTACCTCGACTCCGGCTACCCGTCGGCCGACCTGATCACCAAGGCCCTGAAACAGGGCATCCGCATGGTCACCCGGTCCTCCAGGACCACTCTGACCAGGCCAAGGCCGCCGAAGGCTTCGACAAGAACGCCTTCACCATCAACTGGAAGACCCGCCAGGTCCGCTGCCCCGCCGGCAGGACCAGCTCCCACTGGAACCCGGTCAAACAGCACGGCAAAGACGCGATCGTCATCACCTTCAGCGTCCTGACCTGCCGGGACTGCCCTCTCCAGAAGCAGTGCACCACCTCGAAGACCGGGCGCCGCATGCTCACCCTGCGTCCCGCGGAACTCCACGAGAACCTCGCCCGGGCCCGCGCCGAGCAGAAGACCGACACCTGGAAGAACAAGTACGCCCTGCGTGCCGGAGTCGAGGGCACCATCAACCAGGCCCTCGACATCACCGGCATCCGCCGGGCCCGCTACCGCGGCCTGCCGAAAGTCCGCCTCCAACACGCCTTCTCCGCCACCGCACTCAACGTGATCAGGCTCGACGCCCACTGGACCACAGGCCCCCTCAACCGCCCCCGCACCAGCAGACTCGAACGACTCAGCTACAGACTCTCCGCCTGAACGAATTGCGCAGCAGAGTCATCCGTGCCCGCAAAGCCAAAGCCTGGGCCGATGTCGCCCGACGCGTCCACCGCTCCAACACCGCCCGCTCCTCAGCGGACAGCAGCAACGGCACCAACTTGGGGCCCCGACGAGGAACTGACGCACCAGCAGCAGAAGTCACACACCAACTAACGATCAACTACTGGCGCAGGACACTAGCGTCGCGGCAGCAGACGGCGCCAGGTGAAGCGCGGTCACCGCTTGAGGAGGCGTGACCTCCGATCAGCCCCCGAAGAGCGCTGCCACCGACGCGATGATGGCCAGGGCGGGTTGCGCGATGTCCGCGCTGCCGGCCAGCAGTTCGCGGAGGCGGTCCATGCGGGTGCGGACGGCGGGCACGTCCGGTTCGGGTTCGCTGGTCAGGCGAGCCAGGTCGTGTATCGTGCCGGCCGCCTCGTCGCGCTGGTCGTCGGACAGGGCCCTGCTGGACAGAACCAGTTCGAGGAGCCGGGTCAGATCATCACCGCCCGCGCTCGGCCCGTACGTGTTCTGGAAGTCGCGAATCACCGTGTCCTTCGGGCGGTTGACGAACGTGGTCTTCTCGCCCTGGAAGATGAAGTTCTCCGACACCGCTGCTCCTGACGTGACGACGACTCGGCAGTTGACGAACGTATGGGCGTGATCCGTGCGGGACGACTGTACGGTGCTCAGTCGGCCCTTGATGGCATCCGCCGCCGCGCGTACGCGCGCGAACGCCTCGGCGTCGGCGGCCCGTCCCGTGGTGGCGAGGATACCCAGTACGTCCTGGGGCGACGGCTTGGGCCTGGTGGGCAGCGGCTTGCGCCACCACTCGGGATCTTGCCGCTGGATTTCGGCGAACCATTCCTCAAACCGCTCGTGAGCCACGGTCTCCTCTGCGCGCATCTCCGCCTGGATGCTGGGAGCAGAGGTGCCGCGCATGGCGCGGAGTGCAGTCGCGATACCTCCGAACAGGGAGCGGAAGGAGCCGACCGAGACGTCCTCGATGCGGAACACGACCTTCTCCGCCTCGGCCGGTGACCCTCCGGTCGGCTGGAAGAACACCAGACACGGCAGGAGCGTGTGGTCGAGCCCCATGAAGTCGGCGATCTCGTAGGCGCCTTGGCGGTCGTAGGGCCGCCAGTTCAGCCACCTCATCATGGCCAACGTCCGGTACAGCTCCGGTTCCAGGTGCCCCCGCCAGTACCTCTTGGCCGTCCGCCAGTCAGTGGGCCGCTCGACGACGAACACCCGGGTCGCCGGGCCGGAGAGGGCGTTCAGATCGTCGAAATGCGTACGGACGTAGGCCGCGAGTTCCGTGTCGGCATCGGTGTACAGCAACACGCCCCACAGACGCGGGCCACCGTCCGGCGGGAGAACCCCCTCGGCGAGTACAAGCCTGCGGATCAGCGCGGCCGAGTCCTTGATGGGGGCGAGCCTGTACTGCTCCTCTTGAGGATGCTCAATGCACAGCACCAGCGGGTCGTCCTCGGCCAGGCCGAGGTCGGCGATGCGCTGGTCGGCCGGTAGCTTCTCGCTGGTCACGGCATCGTCGAGCCACATGTCCAACGGCTGTGTCGGCCAGCGTGAGATCTTCGTTGCACGTGCTTCGGCGAAGGCCGCCTGGATGAGCCCGCCGACCGTCGCGCACTCCGGCACGGAAACTTCGATCATCATCCCGTCAACGTGCCGGCCAAGGGCCCGCCAGCGTTCCGTACCCGGCTCGGCGAACGGCCCGTCATCAGCGAACAGTCTGTTGTACGCCTCGTCGCCCGGTCGCCACCGATGATCGGCAATGTCCCCCTCGGCAACATAGATCTTCAAGCGCAACAGCCGCCCCCTCGTTACCAGTTCGTCCTACCGAGTATGGGCAACGCGAGCCCCGCGGCAGCGACTTTCACCCGATCGAGTGAGAGGGAGTTCGTCCAGCCTGGGGCACGCAGTGCGCACCGGCGCCCGATCCCGGGGCTCCCGGAGCTTGGCTGCGGCGTGCTCTTCCGGCTCCACCAAGGCGCTTCCGCGGGCCCCAATTGGTGAAGCCTGTACCGCGACGATCTGAACTGGCCCCACGAGTGACGAGCCAGAAGGGCCAAGTGGAAGCCCCCACCACGCCGCTTCGCGATCAGCTTCCGGGCCTCGCCATCAAGGAAGAAGAACCGTTCCAGCTCAGGTCTCGTCGGCTCATCCGCGAACGATCCAAACGCGGTGGCCTGCTCATCAGTCAACAACTCCACGGGCATATCGCGGACGTAACCAGCCGAGGCGAGCGAACGTGGATCTTCCGCTGAACACCCCCGACGAGTCGATCATGTGTGCTAAACGACCAAGATCAAGTGCTTAGCGCTAATGGCTGTTCCGTTGGTCCAGTAGGAGACCCCGAAGTGAGCGATGAGCCGGTCTAGGAAGCGGCACACCACGCGTGCTTGGCGGGTAACAGCACGACGCTGGGGTCCCTATGGGGATGCTGGGCCCCTTGGGGGCACCGGCGTTTCGGGGACGGGTAGGCAGCGACCTCGGCGATGTCCTCGTGCATCAAGGTGCGCTGCGCCCGATGGCCCGGTCTCGTTCCGGGCGGGTGCCCGGAGGGATCAGATGAAGGCGGCAGCGGCAAGGACGACCGAGACCGCGGCAGCGCCGGCGGGCCAGTACAGCCAGCGGCGGCGCCCGGCGGAGATCGCAGCTGCCATCAGGTATTCAGCCACTACGCCGATCGCGGTGGCGGCCGCGAGCAGCAGTGCGCGGTTGCCTGCTTGCTCGGCGAGGTCTGCCTGGCGGTTCTGTTCGACTCGCATGGCAGGCCATTGCTCTGGTTCTGCGCCGAGCGCGGTGATCGTAGCCGGGTCAATACCGCCGTCGGCGTGGCTGGGTATCCGGCCCATGTGCTCGGCCATGCGCCGCAGTTGGGCGGCGACGGCTGTTTCGGCGTTGGCTACCTCCAGCTCGGGCTGTGTGTCCCGAGCGGTTGTGGTCTCCAACGCCATCGTGGTGCGCACAGCTGCCTGTATGTCGGCAGTGTGGGCCGCCTGGACGCTGTTGGTGAGGAATGCTGAGCGTTCGCCGCTCGCGGCGATGCTGGTGGCGAGCTGGACCGCCCGGCGCGCCGCTTCGGCCTGGGCGCGCTGTTCGCTGCCTGTTGCGGCGAGCTGACCCAGTGGAAGGAAGAAGAGCAGGCTGAAGACGAGCAGGTGAAACCAGGCGGCCCGGCGCTGCTCGGGTGGGGTGGTTGCCGGCTGCGGGATGATCTCAGGGTTTCGCAGAATGCGAATGTCAGGCGGTGGGGGCCGTCGCCATGCGACGGGCCTGAGCACGCTCGCGGCGATGACAGCGGCAAGGCCAGCGGGGCTTCGTCGGCATAGACTCGGCGGACATCGTCCTGCACGGCTGCCTGCCGTTTGACGTCCTCGCGGACAGCGTCCTGATAGGCGCCGCCTGCCTGGCTGAACTGCCAGGTGCACACCAGTGTCCCCAGCGACACGATGATGATCAGCCCGATCTGGACGCGGATGCGAACGCTGAACCGCCGGCGGGGCCCCGGTGCTGGCGCTGGTGCCGGCGGGGTCGGAGCGGTCACGACGCGGCCCGCAGAAACACGAACTGCAGGTCGTCCTCGCCGGTCAGGGTGAGTACCTCGTCGGCCACCGCCCAGGTGAAGTTCTTCGGGGTCAAGGGTTCCGGCCGGTCGGTGTAATCATCCCCGGGAAACCGGGGGTCCTTCCTCGTTGTGGAAGCAGACGAGGGACGCAGGGTCAGCTGCTGACCGTCAATGTCAACTTTCCCTACGGCGGTGGTCTTCAGTAGATAGAAGTCGTCCTTCTGCTCGGACCGGGGGTAGGTCAGCACGCCCGCGTACGCGTACCTGCCATCGCCAGTAAAGCGGTACGCGAGCGTGGTGTTCGAACCCGGCTGCGCGCTCTCCCAGGCTCCGACCAGGATCTCAGGCATCACACTGGCCTGAGTGGGAGCCGCCGGGGAAGTAGAGATCGTCGGGGTCGGCGTGGGGCTGGGCCCGTCCGAGGGCGGGGAGCATGCCGCTGTGGCCACCGCCGCCAGCAAAATCGTTAACGCCGTACGGGCTCCGTGTGAAAGTGCATGGAGAATCATCAGCCGCCCCCCGCGCCGCAGTGCCTGAGAAAGCCCGGTCGGTCATCCCCCGCTGACTTGCCGTACGTAGCTCACGCCGTCCAGCAGCAGGTTCTCGAATTTGTATCCGTAGCCCCCGTCGAAGGGCGTAATCGACCACTCACTGACCTGTAGAGGACCGCCAGGAATGTGAAGAGTCATCGAGGAGCCCTCCACTACCGCCGGCCCACGGAGCACCTGACCGTTGTTGTAGTGCATCGCCCACGTATCCGTCGGCGAAGAAATCGATCTTTGTCGCGCGCGCACTGCCCACACCGTCGCCGTCCCACTCTCCGACGAGTTCCTCCGGGACCTGCCCCGGCGTGGGCGTCGTGGGCGCAGGAGGCTCGGACGGGGAGCTGAGTGATGTGGTCGGTGGATCAGGATCCGGCGTGGGAGGCGACGGCTCGTTTCCTCCACAGCCCATGACCGCGCACAGTACGGTCACTGCGACCCCACGTGTGAGTAGCACCCTCACGGCAGCCCCCCCGCCCCCGGTACTGCACCCCGGTGGGAGCAGTGGCTCGCATATGACAGTAGCCCCGCCTCATCCGCTCTGAAATATCACCAGGTAAATCGGTTAATATCGAGCAATTTGCGGCATGAGTCGACCTGTTGAGGCAACTTCGAAGGGTGCGGCTCTGTTTGAGGGACGATGATCAGCGGGGGTTTCGCGTTCCGGTGGTTCGGTAAGTCCCTGGGGGGGCAGCGCCCCGGGACCGCGGGCACGTAGCGGTAGAGGCGCTCGTACGAGGTCACCTTGGGCGGCGAGGCATTCGGGGCCCATCGTGGCCCGGTCGACTTCCATGAACGCGCACAGTCACTGCCCCGTCTCCCAAGCGCCAGAACTGGCGACACTTGAATACGCGAGCCCACCAGTACCAAGGCCGAGGTCAGCGACCGCTTCCATATGTGGCAGGGGCTGTCGCGTCGTGTCCAGGATGTCGCGGCTGCCCATCGGGGCTGCCTGCCCGCGGCTCTTCCGCCGGCCGAAGAGGCAGACCCGGTGCCGGATGACGAGACCGCCGAGGACACCGCAGCGGACATCCGGGCCGGACGGCACGCCAGGAGGCTGTTCCAGGCCCTGCACTCCCTGACCGCATCCAGCCACAGGTACGGTGCCATGGCCCGGGAGCTCGGCCTGGACCGCCGCGCGGTGCGCAAGTATGCCCGGGCGGGCTTGTTCCGGCATGGAGATGGCGCCCGCATGGGCGAACGCCTACGGGGCTGATCGTCGAAGTGTCGTAGCTGCGAAGGAGGTTGACGTGATGTCAGAACTTCTGTCCGCAGCTGTATTGGTCGGCACACCCGCTTGACCAGCAGGTTCCTGCCAACTATGCCGTCCTTCTGCCCTGGTGGGCGGAAGTCGCGAAGGGGTCTGGGACACGGCTCTACATCGGGGAGGCCCTCTACAAGGCGGGTGACCCGGCGCAGCCTGCGGAGTGGCAGGACCCGGCGGAGCTTTCCCGGCATCTGACTCTCGCCAAGGAGCACCCGGAGGTGCGGGGGCACGTGTTCTTCGCTGCCAAGGAGGTGAAGGCGGACAAGATCGGGGCCATGGCCCGGGTGGTTGCCGACCACTACCAGGGGCTGGCGAGGACTCCCCGGTGATCGAGGGTCCGGCCGTCTACAGGGCGGTCATGGAGGTTTTGAGTCGGCATCCTGAATCGGAACGGTCTCGGATACTGGGTGTGCTGTTCCCGGATCGTGTGGCTGCCCGGGATGAGCGGCGGCCTTCCCGTTCCTGCACACCGCTTCCGCGTAGAGGTGCTGGCGGTGGCTCGATCAAGGTCGCGGTCACAAGACAAGGGCCCAGGGCCCGATGCCTGGTACAGCGGCCCGGGGATGGGGCGGGCCCTGCCGGTACGGCGCCTCATCGTGGGCCCTGATGGGGGTGTCCCGGCCCGTGTGCCCCTCGGCTCGCGGTGTGAGGGTGGTCGTGGTGCCGGCCCCCTTGGTGCCAACGACGCCGGAGGCGGAGCGGTCAGGCATGCGTGGCCTCCGCGGCACGGCTTCACCCACGGCCCATGCCCCCATCCAGGGGACGAAAGTCATACCGGACAGGGAGGTTAACTGTCCGCCCGCAGGGACCTGAAATGACCGCTACCTGGACGGCCCGCCGTCCGTGGAGATACGCGCCATAGAAGAGCCCGGCCGGTAGTAACGGCCCGGCCGGGCTTTTCACAGGGCGTGCGCCAGTGACCTGGCGGCGCCTGCTGAACAGACGAGCGTCAGGCGGGGGTGATGTTCTCCGCCTGGGGGCCCTTCTGACCTTGGGTGACGTCGAAGTTCACCTTCTGGCCTTCCTGAAGCTCGCGGAAGCCGGAGCTGGCGATGTTCGAGTAGTGGGCGAAGACGTCCGGGCCGCCACCGTCCTGCTCGATGAAGCCGAAACCCTTTTCGGCGTTGAACCACTTAACGATGCCGCTGGCCATGTGTCCTCCAAGGGGACTCGAAATCGGTCCCGCACCGTGCGGGAACCGGAGGTGATCGCCCTGGTCCTCAGAGACGGTGAACAACAAAATCGCCCGTGAGGGTGTGCTCACGGGCGACCGGTACTTCGGAACCATGACAGCTACCGCAGACGGTACACGCACTGTTCTGCTCGCACCACGAGGACATCGATGCTTCCGTGGAGCTCGATCACGGTGATGCCGCGGACAAGGTAACTGCGCGTGTGCCGACATGGGGGCGGCAGCCTCCCCGGTATCGGGTGATTCCGGCGCTGCTCCGAGGCTGTATTTGTCTCCTTGATGCCCATGACGGTTCCTGACATGAGACCCCCGCTGGACGGGAGTTCGTGGTCGTCGGACCGTCGCCGGGGACTGGGCCAACGCCCAACTACCGTACGGGCGCGTGCCGGTCGTATCCGGCTGGTGCGGCGGGTGACTTGGGTGTCTGTCAATGCCGGTCACGAGCAGACGAAGGGTGAGGCCATCCTCTCGTCTGGAGTCAGCAGTTGGTCTCCGGTCCGGACGAAGTCTTCCGAGAGTGATCGGACGTCGCCTTTGTGCCGGTGCTGGTGGGACTGTTGCGTGGTGCTGTCCCGGGCGGGGTCTGACTCATGAGATCTATGACCGAAGTGTCCAGTCACAGGCTTGTCGACTGTCGTTGCGGGATGGTGTCTGCTGTCACCGAGCCACAGGGCGTGTCCCAATAGGGGCCTTGCCGAAGTTCAGGCGCCATCACGGTTCAGACCGCCCGTCCAGGCCGGTGCCAGCCACCCAGTACGTCACCACGCGGGAGGCGAACCATCATGACGACCAGACAGCGCAGCACTTCCTCCAGCACGGATCCTCCCGTTCGGCGCGAGGTCGTTCTGGGCGTGGACACGCACGGCGAGATTCACGTTGCGGCCGTGGTCTCCCCGTTGGGGGAGGTCCTGGGTACTGAGTCCTTTCCGGCTACGGCGACCGGCTATGTTCGGCTGCTCGTCTGGGCCCGCAGGCTGGGGGTGGTGCGCCGGGCTGGTGTGGAGGGCACCGGTACCTTCGGTGCGGGCCTGTCCCGCTATCTGCTGGCTCAGGACGTCCAGGTGTACGAAGTGAACCGGCCCGACCGCTCGGCCCGCCGTCTGCTCGGGAAGTCGGACCCGCTCGATGCGCAGGCTGCCGCGCGAGCTGTGCTCAGCGGTCGCGCCCGGGCCCGGGCTAAAACCGGCGACGGTCCGGTGCACAGTGCCCGGATGTTCAAACTCGCCAAGGACTCCGCGGTCAAGGCCCGCACCCAGGCGATCAACCAGCTCAAGGCCGTCCTGGTCATAGCTGACCCTGCCTTGCGGGAGCGGTTGTCGAGCCTGGGCAATGCCGAGTTGTTCCGCACGTGCGCGAGCCTCGGCCTGCGCGACGGCGGGGGCGACGAGGACGCGGTGGCCCAGGCCACCCACATGACCCTGAGCATGCTCGCCGAGCGCATCGAGCAGCTCACCGGGCAGATCGATGAGCTGAACCGGCGCCTGACCCGGCTCGTCGAACGCCACGCCCCGCAGCTGCTCGTACCGGTGGGCATCGGCCCGGACAGTGCCGTCACTCTCCTGATCACCATGGGAGACAACCCCGAGCGGCTGAACACCGAGGCATCCTTTGCCGCCCTTTGCGGAGTCAGCCCCGTCGAGTACTCCTCGGGCCGGCGGAGCACGCGCCGGCTCAACCACGGCGGCGACCGACAGGCGAACGCCGCCCTGCACCGCATCGTGTTCACCCGGCTGCGCCACGACCCGCGCACCCAGGCGTACTACGAACGCCGCACCCAGGAGGGCAAGACCCGCCGTGAGATCATCCGATGCCTCAAGCGGTATGCCGCCCGAGAGGTCTTCAACCTGGTCAGGACGGTATCGATCGCCCCCCAGTCATAGGGGCGTCCGTGAGAGATGAGAGGGTTTGACGGGTGAGCGAGACACCACCGAACACCCTGCAATACCGCTTTGACGGGCCAGAAGAGGCTCCGGTCCTGATCTTGGGTCCCTCCCTGGGTACTACATGGCACATGTGGGACCGGCAGGTGCCCGAGCTGGTGAAGCAGTGGCGGGTCTTCCGGTTCGATCTGCCCGGGCACGGCGGTGCACCCGCGCATCCCGCCGGGTCGGTCGCCGGCCTGGCCACCCGTCTGCTCGCCACGCTCGACACGGTCGGCGTGCAGCGCTTCGGCTACGCGGGCTGCGCGCTCGGCGGTGCGATCGGCGCCGAACTGGCGTTGCGCCACCCGGAGCGGCTGGCCTCGCTCGCGCTGATCGCCGCCTCGCCGCGTTTCGGGACGGCCGACGAGTTCCGCCAGCGCGGGGTGATCGTCCGGACGAACGGGCTCGGCCCCATCGCGCGTACGTCACCCGAGCGCTGGTTCACCAGCGGCTTCGCCGCCGCGCAGCCCGCGATCACCGAGTGGGCCGTACAGATGGTCCGCACCACCGACCCCGGCTGCTACATCGCGGCCTGCGAATCGCTCGCCTCCTTCGACGTACGGGGCGAACTGGCCCGTGTCGGTGTGCCGACCCTCGTCCTCGTCGGGTCCGACGACCAGGTCACCGGCCCCGCCGAGGCCCGCACCCTGGTCGCGGGCATCCCGGACGCCCGCCTCGCCGTGGTGCCCGGCGCCTCCCACCTGGTGCCGGTCGAGCAGCCCGCGGCCGTCACCGACCTCCTCGTACGTCACTTCTCGACGGCGTGGCAGCCCGTGTACGACACCGGAACCGGCCCGGCGGCCGTCTCGGCGCCCCCGTTCAAGCCGGTTCCGGCCGCACTCCAGCCGATCACCCCCATCGCGGAGATCGCGCCGCCCGCCCCGCAGCCCGAGGCGCAGAGCCGCCCGGACCAGTACGACGCCGGGCTGAAGGTCCGGCGTGAGGTGCTCGGCGACGCGCATGTCGACCGGGCGCTCACGCAGGCGGACGAGTTCTCCGGGGACTTCCAGGACTTCATCACCCGGTACGCGTGGGGCGAGATCTGGAACCGGCCCGGCCTCGACCGGCGCTCCCGCAGCTGTGTCACCCTCACCGCCCTCGTCGCGGGCGGCCACCTCGACGAACTCGCCTTCCACACCCGCGCCGCCCTCCGTAACGGACTCACCCCGGTCGAGATCAGGGAAGTGCTGCTCCAGGCCGCCGTCTACTGCGGGGTACCGGCCGCGAACAGCGCGTTCAAGGTGGCCCAGCAGGTCATCCGCGAGGAGACGACGCCCGAGGGATGACGCTCGCGGGGCGACCCCCGAGCCGGGTGGTGAGAGCACCGGCCCCAGCCGCTCACAGCCCGGGCCCGCGCGGCAGGATGGACCCATGAAGCTCACGAAGAAGTCGCACGCCTGCGTCCGCCTGGAGAAGAACGGGCAGACGCTCGTCCTCGACCCCGGCGGATTCAGCGAGGAGGACGCGGCCGCCGGCGCCGACGCGATCCTGGTCACGCACGAGCACGCGGACCACTACGACGAGGGACGCCTGCGCGCCGCCCTGGACGCCAACCCGGCCGCCGAGCTCTGGACCCTCGCCGCGGTCGCGGAGCAGCTCTCCGCCGCCTTCCCCGGCCGCGTCCACACCGTCGGCCACGGCGACACGTTCACCGCCGCGGGCTTCGACGTGCAGGTCCACGGCGAACTGCACGCCGTGATCCACCCGGACATCCCGCGCATCACGAACGTCGGCTACCTCGTCGACGGCGCCGTCTTCCACCCGGGAGACGCCCTCACCGTCCCCGACCACCCGGTCGACACGCTGCTGCTCCCGGTCATGGCCCCGTGGAGCAAGCTCTCAGAGGTCGTCGACTACGTCCGCGAGGTCAAGCCTCGGCGCGCGTACGACATCCACGACGCCCTCCTCACGGACCTCGCCCTCCCGATCTACGGCCGGCTGGTCGGCGCCCGGGGCGGTGCCGAGCACGCGCGGCTGACGCCGGGGACGTCGGCGGAGGTCTGAGGAGGTCTGAAGGGCGTTGTCAGACCCGGCGGGTAGGTTGTGAGGCATGCGCATCGCGACCTGGAACGTGAACTCGATCACCGCCCGCCTGCCGAGGCTGCTGGCCTGGCTGGAGAGCACCGGCACGGATGTGCTGTGCCTCCAGGAGGCCAAGGTCGCCGCCGAACAGTTCCCGTCCGACCAGCTGCGCGAGCTGGGCTACGAGGTGGCGGTCAACGCGACGGGCAGGTGGAACGGCGTCGCGGTGATCTCCCGCGTCGGCCTGGAGGACGTGGTGCGGGGCCTGCCCGGCGACCCCGGCTACGAGGGCGTCGAGGAGCCCCGAGCCGTCTCCGCGACCTGCGGCCCGGTCCGCGTGTGGTCGGTGTACGTGCCGAACGGCCGCGAGGTGGACCACCCCCACTACGCCTACAAGCTCGGCTGGTTCGAGGCGCTGAAGGCGGCGGTCGCGGCCGACGCGGCAGGCAGCCGCCCGTTCGCCGTCCTGGGCGACTACAACGTGGCCCCGGCTGACGACGACGTCTACGACCTGGCCGCCTTCGAGGGCCTCACCCACGTCACCCCGGCCGAGCGCGCCGCCCTGGCCGCCCTGCGCGAGACGGGCCTGACGGACGTGATCCCCCGCCCCCTGAAGTACGACCACGCGTACACGTACTGGGACTACCGCCAGCTCGGCTTCCCCAAGAACCGGGGCATGCGCATCGACCTGGTCTACGGCAACGAGCCGTTCGCCCAGGCGGTGAAGGACGCGTACGTGGACCGCGAGGAGCGGAAGGGCAAGGGGGCGTCGGACCACGCCCCCGTGGTGGTGGACCTGGAGGTGTAGGGGGTTGTTTCAGCGCCGGACGCGCACCCCTAGCCCGTCCGGCGATTGAGGACGAGGCCGTTCAGGCCGAACGGGGGTCTGGGGGCGGAGCCCCCAGGGACGGCCACCACACCCACGGTGCCTACGGAACCAGCGCCCCCAGTTGCACCGCCCCCGCCAGCGCAGCCAACCCCGCATCACCGGGATGCAGATGGTCTCCACTGTCATACGCGGGACGCAACCGCGTCGGCTGTGCCGGATCCCGCAACACCGCGTCGAAGTCCACGGCACCCTCGAAACCACCGTCGGACACCGCCTCCTCGCGGATCCAGGTGTTGACGGCAACCCGCTGACCGTCGACGACAGAGGTGCACCGCGCCTCACCCGCGCACGGCCCGATCGTCGCGACCAGCACCCGCATCCCCCGCGCACGCACCCGTTCCGCCAGCTCCTCCAGACCGGCGATGACATCCGCCGCCGACGCACCCGTCCGCAGGTCGTTCACACCCTGGAAGACGATCGCCGTACGCGCCGACGTCTGGGCCAGGACGTCCCGGTCCACGCGGTGCAGGGCGCTCACCCCGCCGGAGTCGGTCGAGACGCCGTCGCCCGGGTAGCGGTCGGTGAGGACACGGTTCGCGGAGATGCCCTGGTTGAGGACGCCGTAGCGGGGGACCGCGCTCTGCGCCAGCAGCCGGTCGGCGAGGACATCGGGCCAGCGCCGGTTCGCGTCCTGGGTCGAGCGCTCGCCGTCGGTGATCGAGTCGCCGAGCACCACGACCGACCCGGGTCCGTCACCGACGTCCACGCCGGTCAGCAGCGGCCACGTCGTCAGCGTCGAGGTGTACGGCGCCGGGGAGCCGTCCGCCGTGTGGTCGCCCGGTTCGCTGACGTACGAGCGCTGCTGGGCGAGCCGGTGCAGCGGCGCCGCCGTCACCGTGCCCGGCAGATGGAAACTCACCAGCAGATTGGCGTCCGCGGGCACCGCGAAGTCCAGCGGATCACTGAACGCCTGTGCCCCTGCCGGGAGTTCGGCCCCGCGTGCGCCCTGGAACGTCAGCGGTACCGGCGTACCGCTCGCGGTGGCGCCCGCCGCCTGCACGGCCACCGTCGCGCCGCCGATCCGTACCGGCGCCGACGCGAAGGTGTTGTCGAAGCGGACCCGTACCCGTGGCCCGCCGGCCGACGTGTGCACCACCAGCCGCAGTGTCCGGTCGGTCCACGGGCCGACGGTCGCGTACGTCGAGGTCGGCGCCGCCCAACTGCCGGTCCAGCCGGCCGTGTCGGGGCGTACCGAGAGGGCGAACACATGCAGGTCGGCCGCGTACGGCAGCTGGACGAAGTCGACCTGGTGCCCTCGTGCGATCGGCACCGTGACGACGTACAGCCGTGCCTTCTCGGCGAGTTGGCCGGTGGGCGTGTTCACATGCGGCAGCGCGACCGCCTTGGCGCCGAGCGGGCCGGCGCGCCAGTCGGGGGCGGTCAGCCGGTACGAGGACCGCGTGCCGTCCGTGTACGCGACGGTGCCCGCGCCGCTCACGTCGGCGCCACCGGTGCCGGCGACGAGGAACGCGAGGGCGTCCCCCTCCCCGTGGACGCGCACGTCCTGGCCGGCGGCGCGGACGTTGTCCGGTCGGCCCGGTTCCCGGCAGGGCCAGGTCAGCCGGGCGCCCTGGACGGTGAGGGCGCGGCCCCTGGTCCAGCCGGCGGCCGTCAGGTCCTGGGCCGACACGGAGGCGCCCGAGCCGTCGAAGTCGGCCGCGTCGGGAAGGGCGTCGTCGCTGACGGCGGTGTTGTCGAAGTACCGGATGAGGGGGAGGGGTTCGGCGGCGTGGGCCGTGGACGGCAGGGGTGTCATCGTCGCGCACAGGGCGAGGACGACGCCCGGTCCCCAGAGACTCCGTGCTCTCTGCCCCCATCTGTCTCGGCCACCTCGGCGCATGTCCGTCCCTCCGGTCGGCTGGGCTCGCCGTTCGACGCAGTGTGAAGCTAAAGAGCCGCCAGGGGCCAGTCAATGCGGCAGGGACGCCGGACGCGGGCGGACGGGGAAGTTGGCCGGAACCGGCGGCCCCGCGCGCCCTGTGGTGCGGTCGGCGGTGTGAATGACACGCTGGACGTATGAACATCCCTTTCCTGGGCAGCTGGCGCAAGAGACATGGACCCGCCCGAGGTGTGGCGGTGTACTCCGAGGGGGAGCACGACCCCGAGGGGGTCGCCGGGCTTCTCTCCGAGTGCGAGCTGCTCCGCTCCCAGGCGTACCGGGAGGGCGTCGAACTCGACGACTCCGCAGCCTCATTGGAGGCTCTTGACCAGCTGGTGCCGGGCTGGCGGGACGACGAGGAGTCGCTGACCTGGCTCGGCAACGATGCGGGCCTCTATCTCGGCACGGTCATCGTGCGGACGGTTGCCGGTGCCGCCTGGGACTTCTGGCCGAACGGCCATCCCGTCGTACGGCTGTCGTCGGGCCGTGAGGTCGATGTCGTCGCCTCCGGACACGAGTGGGCGTCCAGCGGCGTTCCCGAACTGTCGCAGCTGTACGCGGAGGTCGCGGAGTCGTAATCACGGCGCGCGCATCTGGCGTAAATACGGCTAATGACCGAAAAGTGCGTGTCGCGCTTTAACTCCACTCTTGTCTGGATAGTTTGCGGCAACCACGACACAGCTGAAGTGAGTAGGGCTGGGCATGGCTGTCGATCCGTTGATCGAGCTGCATGAAGTCAACAAGCACTTCGGTGAGCTGCATGTCCTCCAGGACATCGACCTCACCGTGGGCAGGGGGGAGGTGGTCGTTGTCATCGGCCCGTCCGGGTCGGGCAAGTCCACTCTGTGCAGGGCGATCAACCGGCTGGAGCCGATCGAGTCCGGGACGATTCTGCTCGACGGTCAACTGCTGCCCGACGAGGGCAAGGCGCTCGCGCGGCTCCGTGCCGAAGTCGGGATGGTCTTCCAGTCGTTCAACCTCTTCGCCCACAAGACCGTCCTCCAGAACGTCTCGCTGGGCCAGGTCAAGGTGCGCGGGCGCAAGAAGGACGAGGCCGACAGGCGCTCCCGCGAGCTCCTCGACCGGGTGGGACTCGCCTCGCAGGCGCCGAAGTACCCGGCCCAGCTCTCCGGCGGCCAGCAGCAGCGTGTTGCCATCGCCCGCGCCCTGGCCATGGACCCCAAGGTGATGCTCTTCGACGAGCCGACGTCGGCGCTCGACCCGGAGATGATCAACGAGGTTCTGGAGGTCATGCAGCAACTGGCCCGCGAGGGTATGACGATGGTCGTCGTCACCCACGAGATGGGCTTCGCCCGCTCGGCCGCCAACAGGGTCGTCTTCATGGCCGACGGCCGCATCGTCGAGGACCGCAGCCCCGAGGAGTTCTTCACAGACCCGCGCAGCGACCGGGCCAAGGACTTCCTCTCCAAGATCCTGCGGCACTGAAGCAACACCACTGGCCGCAAAGGGAGTTGAGGATGTCGTCAACCTGCTGACGGACAACCTCCCGGCAGCGGCCAGGGCCGGAAAATCGGCCGCGCCGAACCTCGACTACGATTTGCCGTTCATCCCCATCGGGATGTGGACCGAGGCCGAGGCCGTCGCACCGGCCGAATCAGGGACGCTGCTGCCGGGCAGGCAGCGGTAGAAGGGCATGCGCTCGCCCGGCGGCAGCCGGAGATCACTGCTCGCGCAGGGGTCCGACACCCGTGAGGGGTCGTGCTCCGGCGGGCGGAAGGTCAGCTGCGCCGGTCGGGTTGTGCTCGACGCAGACGGGTCGACCTGGCCGGCCGGCCTGCCGAGGCCGAGCGGGCCCACGTCGCAGAGGTACGCGACGCGGGTGCCGCTCTCCTTGTTTCCGGTGACCGGACCGTCGTGTGCCACGTGATCGTTCTCCCGTTCTCCCGCACGCGCCGCTAGGAGGCGCGGTGGGAGTTGGGTGGAGCGACGGCCGCTACCGGAATGGGCGTCTGCGCGGCACGGGTGATGTCCGTGACGACCTCGACGACATCGGGTCCGTACGCCTGCGAGTTGACGACCTTCAGGAGCAGGGCGAAGGAGTTGTTGCCGTGCTTGCGGGCCAGCCGTTCGTGGTTGCGGGCGAGGTAGCGGGTCGCCGCCTGGTTGGTGATCGCGCGCTGGCCGCAGAAGAGGAAGACCGGCCGGGCCTCGCCGCGCTGGCCGGCTGTGAGCCGTGCGAGGATCACGTACTCGCTCCTGCCTCCCTCCAGCCGGTAGCGCTCCGTACCGATCTGGAAGGCGCCGCGGTCCGGGCCGGGCTCGGCGTCGACGTTGACGCGGACGCCGGGGAGCAGGGAGTGCAGATGCGCCAGCATGCGGCGGTTGGAGGCCGGGCCACCCACACAGAACTCGGTCCGCTCGCCGAACCCCTGCTGCGCGGCGTCGTGGGCGACGACCTGGGCGTGGGCGTTGCAGTCCTTGATGAGGGCGGCGAGTTCCAGCAGCGCGAACACGTCGTGCCGCATCACGGTCAACTCGGGGCCACCGGCCTCGCGGTTCACCACGAGCAGCGACTCGGAGTTGTCCGGGAGCCCGAAGAAGGCCTGCTTACGGCGGAGTTTGCGCTTCCACAGATAGGTGCGGGCCAGCCAGCCGAGGGCTGCGCTGATACCGGCCGCGACCATACCGAGGACGATATTGCGCACATCGTCAGTCATGGGCGCGCATGGTAGCGGTCAACCGCAACGGTGTTCGAGAGGCCCTTACGGGACCGCGGGGATGCGGTTACGCTGCGCGGACGGCTGTTGACTGGAGGTATTGATGCGTCGCCCTGTCGCGCGGAGTCTGGCGGTCCTGGCGGTTTCGGCAACAGTGGTCTCGGTGGGGGCGGCAGCGCCACCTTCCGGCGCCACGCCGGCGGGCCCGGTTCCGCGGAAGGTCCCGGTCGCCGTCGGGTACGGCGGTGCCGTGGCGAGCGTGGACGCGGACGCCTCCGCCGCCGGGATCGAGATCCTGCGCAAGGGCGGCAACGCGGTGGACGCCGCCGTCGCCACGGCCGCCGCGCTCGGGGTCACGGAGCCCTACTCCAACGGCATCGGCGGGGGCGGCTACTTCGTCTACTACGACGCCAAGTCCCGTACGGTACGCACGATCGACGGCCGTGAGACGGCACCCCTGACCGCCGACTCGGGCCTGTTCCTGGAGAACGGGCAGCCGATCGCCTTCGCCGACGCAGTCACCAGCGGGCTCGGCGTCGGTACGCCGGGCACCCCCGCGACCTGGCAGGCGGCGCTGGACAGTTGGGGCACCAAGGGACTCGGGACGCTGCTGAAGCCGGCGGAGCGGCTCGCGCGCGACGGCTTCACGGTGGACGACACGTTCCGCTCGCAGACCGCGTCGAACGAGGCACGGTTCAGGAACTTCCCGGACACGGCGAAGCTGTTCCTGCCCGGCGGCGCGCTGCCGGTGGTCGGGTCTACCTTCAAGAACCCCGATCTGGCGCGCACGTACGCGGAGTTGGCCCGCAAGAGCGTCGGCTTCCTGTACCGGGGGAAGCTGGCGAAGGAGATCGTCGACACGGTCAACAAGCCGCCGGTGGACCCGGGTTCGGGCTACAACGCGCGTCCCGGCGAGCTGTCGCTGAAGGACCTCGCGGCGTACAGGGCGAAGCGGCAGGCGCCCTCGAAGGCGTCGTACCGCGGCCTGGGTGTCTACTCCATGGCGCCCTCTTCGTCGGGCGGTACGACGGTCGGTGAGGCCCTCAACATCCTTGAGCGGACGGACCTTTCGAAGGCGAGCGACGTCCAGTTCCTGCACCGCTACATCGAGGCGAGCAGGATCTCCTTCGCGGACCGGGGGCGCTGGGTGGGCGACCCGGCCTTCGAGGACGTACCGACGAAGGAACTGCTGTCGCAGTCGTACGCCGACTCGCGGGAGTGCCTCATCAAGGACGACGCGGTGCTGACGAGCCCGGTCGCGCCCGGCGACCCGCGTCACCCGGCGGCCTGCACGAGTACCGGCATCGCGGCGCCGACGACGTACGAGGGCGAGAACACGACGCATCTGACGGTGGCCGACAAGTGGGGCAACGTCGTGTCCTACACGCTGACGATCGAGCAGACCGGCGGCAGTGGCATCACGGTCCCGGGCCGCGGTTTCCTGCTGAACAACGAGCTGACGGACTTCTCCTTCGCCCCGGCCAGCCCGGCCGTCCACGACCCGAACCTGCCGGGCCCGGGCAAGCGACCGCGCTCGTCGATGTCCCCGACGATCGTCCTGGACGCCCACGGCAAGCCGGTGGTCGCTCTTGGCTCGCCCGGCGGCGCGACCATCATCACTACCGTCCTGCAGACCCTGACGGGCTTCCTCGACCGGGGGCTGCCGTTGGTCGACGCGATCGCGGCGCCGCGCGCGAGCCAGCGCAACCAGACGACCACCGAGCTCGAACCAGGGCTGTGGAACAGCGAGTTGAGGACCAAGCTGGAGGCGATCGGCCACGGCTTCCGGCTCAACCCCGAGATCGGCGCGGCGACCGGCGTCCAGCGCCTGCCGAACGGCAAGTGGCTGGCGGCGGCGGAGACGGTACGACGGGGTGGCGGGTCGGCCATGGTGGTGCGGCCGGCGTCCTGACTCACCCGGCGGCGGGCGGCGGCACGGTGTCCGAGGCCGGCCGCCCGCCCTCGAGGTAGCGACTGACGGCCGCCGCGGGCCAGGTGTACTCGATCTCCGCCAGGGTGAAGCCCGCGGCCATCCGCAGCGGGCGCTCGGCGGTACGCACGCCGCCCGCGCGTTCGTAGAAGGAGATCGCGCGGGCGTTGCCGTCCAGCACCTCCAGGTAGACGTCCCGGCCCAGGTGCCGACGGGCCGCCCAGGCGAGGCCGTGGTGCAGCAGGGTGCGGCCGACACCGGTGCCTACGTGGGCCGGCCGGGCGTGCAGGTTGTCCACGTGGACCCGGCCGTCCGCTGCCGTGTCCAGATGGACGAAGCCGCGCAGCTCGCCGTCCTGCTCGGCGAGCAGCAGACACCGGTCGTCGGACAGTGCCGCCGTGCGGGCCCGCCACTTCGCGCGGTGCTCCGCCGCCAGCGGGCCGTCCAGATATGCGGCGGGCATCAGCGCGCGGTACGCGCTGCGCCAACTGGCCGTGTGCAGGGCCGCGATGCTCTCCGCGTCGGCGGAGGTGCCGTTCCTGATGCGCATGCGGCCGTAGATTACGCCCGGCTCGTGTGCGCCTCCTGCCGGGCCGTGAGCACCCGCGGTCCCGACTCCGTGATCGCCACCGTGTGTTCCGCGTGGGCCGCGCGGGAGCCGTCGTTCGTGCGGAGGGTCCAGCCGTCCGGGGCCTCGTGGTAGCCGTCCTTGCCGCTGCCGATCAGCATCGGCTCGATCGCCAGGACCAGACCCTTGCGAAGTTGCATGCCCCGGCCCGGGCGGCCCTCGTTGGGGACCGGCGGGTCCTCGTGCATCCGGCGGCCGATGCCGTGGCCGCCGAAGCCCTCCGGGACGCCATAGCCCGCCGTACGGCACACCTCGCCGATCGCGTGCGCGATGTCGCCGACGCGGTTGCCGACGACCGCCGCCGCGATGCCCGCCGCGAGGGCCCGCTCGGCGGTCTCGATGAGCCGTACGTCGGCCGGGCGCGGTTCGCCAACGATGAAGCTGATCGCCGAGTCGCCCGCCCAGCCGTCCAGTTCGGCGCCGAAGTCGGCGGAGACGAGGTCGCCGTCGCGCAGCCGGTAGTCGTCCGGGATGCCATGCACGATCGCGTCGTTCACCGAGAGACAGAGCACCGCCGGGAACGGCGTGGGCGCGAAGGCGGGGCGGTAACCGAGGAAGGGGGAGGTCGCCCCGGCCGCGCGCAGCACCTCGTGCGCCACCTCGTCCAGCTCCCGCAGGGAAACGCCCACGGCGGCGGCTTCCCGGACGGCCGTGAGGCCGCTGCCGACCACCTGGCCGGCCTCGTACATGGCATCGATCTCTGGGTCCGTCTTGAGTTCCACCATGCCAATTACTATACCGGTATTAGAATGGTGACATGGTACGCACTCCTCTCACCCCCGAAGAGCGTGAACGCGGCGAGCGGCTCGGCCGGTTGCTGCGTGAGGCGCGTGGTGGCCGCAGCATGGGGGAGATCGCGGCCCGCGCCGGTATCTCCCCCGAGACGCTCCGTAAAATCGAGACCGGCCGTGCGCCGACCCCGGCGTTCTTCACGGTCGCGGCGCTGGCGCGGGTCCTCGGGCTGTCCATGGACGAACTGGTCGGGCGGTGCGAGCCTCTGGCCCCGGCCGCGGCGTGAGTCCTGGGGGGCGGTTTTGGCCAATGTGTCAGTGGTTCACGTCACGTTCCGCTGGGTGCGCGGTACTCTGCGTCCGGTCCGAAAACCCTTCGTAGCCCGTCCGTAACACGGTTGGTGTTTTCTACGGGGCGGAGAACTCCGGTCGGGCATGGGGTGGACGTCATGGCGGTGGAACAGCTCCCGGGGCAGGTGCGGGAGTTCGCGCGGTATCTGAACGGCCTGCTGGCCCGCCTCGATCAGGGCGCGGGCTGGTGCGGCGTGTTCTGGGAGCGCGATCCCGACGGTATGCGTGCCTGCCTGGAGGGGCGCGAAGTGCCGCCCTGGGACGTCGTGGAGGCGCTGCTCCAGGATCTCGCCGCCGGGTTCGGACCGGGCGCCGTGGCTCCGGAGGGCGAGCAGGCGCGTGCCCTGCACCAGGCCTCCCTCGCCGCGTTCGACGCCCGCACCGGCGCCCGAGACACCCTCGGGGACCGGCTCGACGTGATGCTCCGGGAGCAGAGGTACGCCGCCGAACGGCTCGCCGAACTGGGGCGATCGCTCGCCTCCGCCGCCACCCACGAGGTGGCCGAGGGTATCCGCCTCGACCTCGCCTGGGCCCACGACGACCATGAACGCGCCTCCGCCCGATGCATCGAACTCCGTTACCGCCTGGACCAGTTGGCCCGCCTGACGATGAGCCGGGCGCCCTTCCGAGGCCGCGACCGCGACGACGAGGCGGACGTCTTCGCCGGCCGTGCCCACAACGCCCCGCACCCCTCCGACGGGCACGACGGCGACCCCGTGACCCTGCCGGGACAACGCACCGACTCCGACGGGCAGCGCCCGGACGGCGACACGGCCGCCTGGTACGACGACGAGCGCGACGCCCGCAGACAGCGTACGAACGCCCGTCCGGCCGCCGGATACGACAACGGGCCCGGCCCCCAGCAGCAACCCTCGGACGGCTCCGGCTCCGGTCCCGCCCGCCATGAAGACGACCGCGGCCCCGGCGGGCCACGTTCCGACGACGACCTGCGCCCCTGGCGCGACCACATCCGCCGCTCCGGCCAGGCGGACGACCACGACGACCCCCGCCCGGCCGACGCTCCGGAGCCCACCGCCGAGAGCACGGCACCGCGACTCCCCGCCGACTGGTACGAGCCCTCCGCCCCCGAACCGGTCCCCGCGGATCCCCGCCCCGCCCCCAAGCAGCGCTCCAAGCGCCGTGCCCGTGGCGGTGCCCGGTTCGCCGGGATGACGGACGACGCGGACACCGGCGCCACGCCCGTCGTCGACCCCATCCCCACCCCCGCACCGGCCGTGCCCGCGCCCGCCGCCCCGAGCCGCCGTAGCCCGCGTGGGGCCCGGTTCGCCAAGTCCGCCGCCAAGCCCGCCGTGCCCGTACGGGAGGCGCTGGACGACGACGCCCGGCACGACACCATCGGCGCCGTCCGCACCCTCGTACGACTGCGAGGTGAAGGGCGCAGCGGTGAGGCGCACGCGCTGCTCGTCGAGGCCTCCCACTGGCCCGCCGCCCGTTTTCCGCTGCTCGCCGCCGAGCTGAACCGCGCGGGGCTCGGCGCCGACTGGGCCACCCTGCTCTGGGAGGCCGCCTCCCTGCCGGCCGACCGGCTGGTCGCCGCCGCCGACGCGCTCGTCGCGGCGGGGCGGGGACTCGACGGCCAGCAGATCCTGCGGCAGGGCATCGTGCGGCCGGCCCAGGAGGTGGGTGAGGCCGTGCTCCGCCTCGCCGAGGAGGGCAGGCAGCGTGAGGTGCGTGCGTTGCTCGACGCGTACGTCCGGGTCCGCACTCCTGAGGAGGCCGCCCGCAGTGTCGCCGCCGACCCCCAGCGCCTCGTACCGCTGCTCCTGGAGGCGGCCCGGGGTGCCTCCGAGGACCGGTACTGGGATCTGGTGCACGCCCTCCGGGTCGCCGGCCACAGTGCCTGACCGGGCTGACCCGGCTGCCTGCGACTCGCCCACCGGGGTGTGAAACGTGATCGACTCCGCGGGTTAACGGCGATGGTCTTGGCAAGGCTCCTCCGGAGGCTTACTTTCAAGCCCCTACGACCTCTGTCTACGGGCGTAGAGGCTCTCTGACGTCCAGCCGGAAGGAACAGGTCATGGCCAACGTCGTACGTGCCGCTCTGGTTCAGGCCACCTGGACCGGTGACACCGAGTCCATGGTCGCCAAACATGTGGAGCACGCCCGTGAGGCCGCCCGGCAGGGCGCCAAGGTCATCGGATTCCAGGAAGTCTTCAACGCCCCGTACTTCTGCCAGGTCCAGGAGCCCGAGCACTACCGCTGGGCCGAGCCCGTGCCCGACGGGCCGACCGTCACCCGTATGCGGGAGCTGGCGCGCGAGACCGGCATGGTCATCGTCGTACCCGTGTTCGAGGTCGAGCAGTCCGGGTTCTACTACAACACCGCGGCCGTGATCGACGCCGACGGGACCTACCTCGGCAAGTACCGCAAGCACCACATTCCGCAGGTCAAGGGGTTCTGGGAGAAGTACTACTTCAAACCCGGAAATCTCGGCTGGCCCGTCTTCGAGACGGCAGTGGGGAAGATCGGCGTCTACATCTGCTACGACCGGCACTTCCCGGAGGGCTGGCGTCAGCTCGGTCTGAACGGCGCGCAGCTCGTCTACAACCCGTCCGCGACCCACCGGGGCCTCTCCTCCCACCTGTGGCAGCTGGAGCAGCCCGCCGCGGCCGTCGCCAACGAGTACTTCATCGCCGCCATCAACCGGGTCGGCCAGGAGGAGTACGGGGACAACGACTTCTACGGGACCTCGTACTTCGTGAACCCGCGCGGCCAGTTCGTCGGCGAGGTCGCGAGCGACAAGGACGAGGAACTCGTCGTGCGGGATCTCGACTTCGATCTCATCGAGGAAGTCCGGCAGCAGTGGGCCTTCTACCGGGACCGGCGGCCGGACGCGTACGAGGGGCTGGTGCAGCCGTGAGCGATCTGTACGGGCGTCACAAGGCGGTTCTGCCGGACTGGCTCGCCCTCTACTACGCGGACCCGATCGAGATCACCCACGGCGAGGGCCGGTACGTGTGGGACGCGGCCGGGAAGCGGTACCTCGACTTCTTCGGCGGCATCCTCACCACGATGACCGCGCACGCGCTGCCCGAGATCACCAAGGCGGTGAGCGAACAGGCCGGGCGGATCATCCACTCGTCGACGCTCTACCTCAACCGGCCGATGGTCGAACTCGCCGAGCGCGTCGCGGAGTTGTCCGGCATCCCGGACGCACGCGTCTTCTTCACCACCTCCGGGACGGAGGCCAACGACACGGCACTCCTCCTCGCCACCTCCTACCGGCGCAGCAACCAGATCCTGGCGATGCGCAACAGCTACCACGGTCGCTCCTTCAGCACGGTCGGCATCACCGGCAACAAGGGCTGGTCCCCGACCTCCCTGTCCCCGCTCCAGACCCTGTACGTCCACGGTGGCGTCCGCACCCGTGGTCCGTACGCCGATCTGAGCGACGACGACTTCATCGCCGCGTGCGTCGCCGACCTGGAGGACCTGCTCGGGCACGTCCGCCCGCCCGCGGCCCTCATCGCTGAGCCCATCCAGGGCGTCGGAGGCTTCACCTCGCCGCCCGACGGGCTGTACGCGGCCTTCCGCCAGGTGCTCCAGGAACGCGGCATCCTCTGGATCGCCGACGAGGTGCAGACCGGCTGGGGCCGCACCGGCGAGCACTTCTGGGGCTGGCAGGCACACGCGGAGAACGGTCCGCCGGACATCATCACCTTCGCCAAGGGCATCGGAAACGGCATGTCCATCGGCGGGGTCGTGGCCCGCGCCGAGATCATGAACTGCCTCGACTCCAACTCCATCTCCACCTTCGGCGGCACCCAGATCACCATGGCCGCCGGCCTCGCCAACCTCACCTACCTCCTGGAACACGACCTCCAGGGCAACGCCCGGCGCGTCGGCGGACTGCTCATCGAACGGCTCCGGGCCGTCGCCGCGCAGCTTCCGGGCGTACGGGAGGTCCGTGGGCGCGGGCTGATGATCGGCGTCGAGCTGGTGAAGCCGGGCACCGACACCGCCGACCCGGAGACCGCCGCCGCCGTGCTCGAAGCGGCCCGGGAGGAAGGGCTGCTCCTCGGCAAGGGCGGCGGCCACAACACCAGCGCGCTGCGCATCGCACCGCCACTGTCGCTCACCGTCGCGGAGGCCGAGGAGGGCGCCGCGATTCTCGAACGTGCTCTGAGGAGCTGCGTCCAGTAACACCACAGCAGGACCACAGCAAGGAAGACCGTCATGCTCACGACCACCACCTTGGAACCCGCCCTGTCGGTCCGCCAGGTCCTCGGCCTGGAACGGGTGCTCGCAGGCGAGCCCGAGGTGGTGGCCGGCGCCGGCCAGCTCGACCGGGCCGTGCGCTGGGTGCATGTCGCCGAGGCGGCCGACGTCGGTGTGATGCTCAGCGGCGGTGAGATGATCCTCACGACCGGGGTGCTGCTCGCGGGGGACGAAGAGGCCCAGGTCGAGTACATCCGCTCGCTGCACCGGGCGGAGGCCGCCGCCGTCGTCCTCGGGCTCGGCCGTGCCTTTCCGGCGCCGCCGGACGTCATGCGACGAGCGGCCGAGCGGTGCGGGCTGCCGATGGTGGTGCTCCACCGGCCCTTCCCCTTCGCGGAGTTGACGGAAGAGGTCCAGTCCCGGCTGGTACGACGGAAGTTCGCCGCAGTGAGCCTGTCCGAGGCGGTGCGGACCGCTCTCACGGGGCTCATCACCTCCGGCGCCCCGCTGCAGAACCTCCTCGACGAGGTCGCCTCCCACAGTGCCTGCCCCGTCGTCGTCACCAACCTCGCCCATCGGGTCCTCGCCACGGCGGGGGAGCGGTCGGCCGTCGACGACGTGCTGCGGGACTGGGAGCGGATCTCCAGGCAGGCCGGCGGGAGTGAGGGCGACGGGTGGATCCGGGCCGAGCTGGGCGGGCGCGGGGAACGCTGGGGGCGGATCGTGCTGTGCGGGTACCGCGGTGACGCCGCCACCGGGCGGCTGCTCGCCGACCGGGGCGCCGAGGCACTCGTCCTGCACCGCATGCTCGGGGGCTCCGTGCACACCTGGGAGGAGCAGTCCGCGCAGAGTCTGCTGACGGACCTGGTGAGCGGAGTCGTACCGGCCCGGCAGCTGCTGCCGCGCGCGCGGGCGGCCGGGCTGCCCGTCAACCGGCGTACCTTCGTGCCGCTCGTCGTACGGGACGGCGACCCCGCCGAACTCGACCGCGTACTGCGGCTGTTGGGACTGCCGGGACTGGTCGCCGAGCTGGCCGACGACGCCACCGCCGTACTGCTGAGCCTCGCCCGGGACCAGGACGCCAAGGCGCTCGCCGCGCACTTCGCGCTCCGGCTGCGCACCGAGACCGGTGGCGGCCGGACCGTCGTGGCCGCCGCCGAGGCACTCGCCAACTGGGACGACGTACCCACCGGACTGCGCGAGGCACTCCACGTCGCCGCCGCCGTCGCGGACACGCCGGCGGGGCAGGAGCTGCCGGTGTTGGTGCACCTGCGGGACGTACGGCTGCGCGGGCTGGTCCGGCTGCTGCGGGACGATCCGCACGTCCAGGCGTTCGCGGAGCGGGAGCTGGACGGGCTGCTGTGCGGGACCGAGGGCGAGTCGGAACTGCTGCCCGTACTGCGGACCTATCTCGCCACCGGGCGCAACAAATCACGTACCGCGCAACTGCATCATGTCTCGAGGCCCGCGCTCTACCGGCGGCTGGAAGCGATAGAGACGCGGCTCGGGCTCGATCTCGACGACTTCGAGCAGGCCGCGTCCGTGCATATCGCGCTCCTCGCGCACGACGCCCAGCAAGGCCGATGACCGCTCTCTCCAGCGCTCCGTCTTACCGCTCCGAAACATCAGAGGACCAGGGAAAACAGTGGTGAAACATGGGCCGACGCCAGGGTGACACCGTGGAACGCCGGACGTCCGCAGGCGTGACACCGTGCAACTCAAACCCGCTCTCCAGGCTTCCTAGGCTCGGCGTACACCGAGTGACCGGAGGTCCCGATGAGCAGGGTGATTCGCGCCGCCATTTTCCAGACTGCCTGGACGGGCGACAAGGAGTCGATGATCCAGGTCCACGAGCAGGCGGTCCGCGACGCCGCGGCGCAGGGTGCTCAAGTCATGTGCTTCCAGGAGCTGTTCTACGGCCCCTACTTCTGCCAGGTGCAGGACAAGGCGTTCTACGAGTACGCCGAGCAGATCCCGGACGGCCCGATCGTCAAGCGCTTCCAGGCGCTCGCCAGGGAACTGGGCATCGTCCTCGTCCTGCCGATGTACGAGGAGGAGCAGCCCGGCGTCCTCTACAACACGGCCGCCGTGATCGACGCCGACGGCTCGTACCTCGGCAAGTACCGCAAGCACCACATTCCGCAGGTCGCGGGCTTCTGGGAGAAGTTCTACTTCCGCCCGGGGAACGCCGGCTGGCCGATCTTCGACACGGCCGTGGGCAAGATCGGCGTCTACATCTGCTACGACCGGCACTTCCCGGAGGGCTGGCGTGCGCTCGGCCTCGAAGGCGCCGAGATCGTCTTCAACCCGTCGGCCACGTCGCGCGGTCTGTCCGCCTACCTGTGGCAGCTGGAGCAGCCCGCGGCGGCCGTCGCCAACGAGTACTTCGTCGGCGCGATCAACCGGGTCGGTGTCGAGGAACTGGGCGACAACGACTTCTACGGGACCTCGTACTTCGTGGACCCGGAGGCGCAGTTCGTCGGCGAGGTGGCCAGCGACAAGGAGACCGAACTCGTCGTCCGCGACCTGGACCTGGCCAAGCTGCGCGAGGTCCGCGACCGCTGGCAGTTCTTCCGCGACCGCCGCCCGGACGCATACGGCCCCCTGACCGCGCCGTAGCAAGTCGACCGTCCGTACCCGCGCCCCGCAAGGGGCGCGGGGCAGCGTCCATTTGCGGCTCCGCCGCGGGGCGCGAGCAACCACAAACGACCCGCACCTTTCGACACAACCAGCGGAGCGTAATTTCATGAGCAGCCGTACCGTCATCCGGGGTGGCCTAGTCATCACCGCGTCGGACGAGATCCACGCCGACGTCCTCATCGAGGACGGCCGAATCGCCGCCCTCGCCACCAGCGGAAGCGCCACCGCCGAGGCCTGGACGGCCGAGCGGACCATAGACGCCACCGGGAAGTACGTCATCCCCGGCGGTGTCGACGCGCACACCCACATGGAACTGCCGTTCGGCGGTACGGCCGCCTCCGACACCTTCGAGACCGGCACCCGGGCCGCCGCCTGGGGCGGTACGACCACGATCATCGACTTCGCCGTGCAGAGCGTCGGCCAGTCGCTGCGCGACGGACTCGACACCTGGAACGCCAAGGCCGACGGCAACTGCGCCATCGACTACGGCTTCCACATGATCGTCTCCGACGTGAACCAGGACACGCTCAAGGAGATGGACCTGCTGGTCGAGGAGGGTGTCACCTCCTTCAAGCAGTTCATGGCCTACCCGGGCGTCTTCTACAGCGACGACGGCCAGATCCTGCGCGCCATGCAGCGCTCCGCCGAGAACGGTGGGCTGATCATGATGCACGCCGAGAACGGCATCGCCATCGATGTGCTGGTGGAGCAGGCGCTGGCCCGGGGCGAGACCGACCCCCGCTACCACGGCGAGGTCCGCAAGGCCCTCCTCGAAGCCGAGGCCACGCACCGAGCCATCAAGCTCGCGCAGGTCGCGGGCGCGCCCCTGTACGTCGTCCACGTCTCGGCGCAGGAGGCGGTCGCCGAGCTGGCACGGGCACGTGACGAGGGCCTCAACGTCTTCGGCGAGACCTGCCCGCAGTACCTGTTCCTGTCCACCGACAACCTCGCGGAGCCGGACTTCGAGGGCGCGAAGTACGTGTGCAGCACGCCGCTTCGCCCCAAGGACCACCAGGCCGCGCTCTGGCGGGGCCTGCGGACCAACGACCTCCAGGTCGTCTCCACGGACCACTGCCCGTTCTGCTTCGAGGGGCAGAAGGAGCTGGGCCGCGGCGACTTCTCGAAGATCCCCAACGGGCTTCCGGGTGTCGAGAACCGCATGGACCTCCTCCACCAGGGTGTCGTCGACGGGCACATCAGCCGCCGTCGCTGGATCGAGATCGCCTGCGCCACCCCGGCCCGGATGTTCGGCCTCTACCCGAAGAAGGGCACCATCGCCCCGGGCGCCGACGCCGACGTCGTCATCTACGACCCCACGGCCGAGCAGATCGTCTCCGCCGAGACGCACCACATGAACGTCGACTACTCGGCGTACGAGGGCAAGCGGCTCACCGGCCGCGTCGAGACCGTGCTCTCGCGCGGCGAACTCGTCATCACCGAGCGGGAGTTCACCGGGCGCGCGGGTCACGGCGTCTACACCCCCCGCTCCACCTGTCAGTACCTGATCTGAACTAGGAGCAGCGCTAATGGACTTCGGCCTCGTCCTGCAGACCGACCCGCCGGCCTCGCGTGTCATCGAGCTGATGCAGCGCGCCGAGGGCAACGGCTTCACGTACGGCTGGACCTTCGACTCCGCCGTGCTGTGGCAGGAGCCGTTCGTGATCTACAGTCAGATCCTCTCCAGCACCGAGAAGTTGACGGTCGGCCCGATGGTCACCAACCCGGGCACCCGCACCTGGGAGGTCACCGCCTCCACCTTCGCCACCCTCAACGACATGTTCGGCAACCGCACGGTGTGCGGCATCGGCCGCGGCGACTCCGCGATGCGAGTCGCCGGCCGTACGCCCAACACCCTGGCCCGGATCAGCGGCGCGATGAAGGTCATCCGCTCGCTCGGTCGCGGCGACGAGGCCGACCTCGGCGGCACGGTGATCAAGTTCCCGTGGGTGCGGCCGGGTGCCGAACTCCCCGTCTGGATGGCCGCGTACGGCCCGAAGGCGCTCAAGATGACGGGCGAGGAGGCCGACGGGTTCATCCTCCAGCTCTCCGACCTCTATCTGACCGAGTACATGGTCAAGACGGTGAAGGACGCGGCCGTCGCCGCCGGACGTGACCCGTCCGAGGTGAAGATCTGCGTCGCCGCCCCCGCGTACATCACCGAGGACGACTCGCCCGAGGCGCTCGCCCACGCCCGCGACCAGTGCCGCTGGTTCGGCGGGATGGTCGGTAACCACGTCGCCGACCTGGTGTCGAAGTACGGCGAGCACTCCGCCGCCGTACCCGAGGAACTCACGGACTACATCAAGGCCCGTGAGGGCTACGACTACTCCCACCACGGACGGGCCGACAACCCCGACACCCAGTTCGTGCCCGACGAGATCGTCGACCGGTTCTGCGTCATCGGCACCCCCGAGATGCACATCGAGAAGCTCAACAAGCTGCGTGAGCTCGGCGTCGACCAGTTCGCCCTCTACGACATGCACGACGCCCAGGAAGCCGTCATCGACGCCTACGGGTCGACGGTCATCCCGGCCGTCAACGCCTGACGACGCACACCGGTTGCCGTGTTACGTCCCGCACGTCCCCACCATCTCCCTCTCCCCGGCGTTCAGGTAGCCGGGGAGAGGGTCAGGACTCCTCCGGGTGTCCTGTGCGCATCCCCCAACGCGCCACCCGCACGGCCTTTCCCGACCCACCTCATTGATTGGCCTGCCCATGACCGACACCGCTCCCACGGCCATACCGCCGTCCTCCCAACTCACCCTCCCCGACGGCAGGGTGGAGATCTCCCCCGACGCGCCCGCTCCCACCGGGCCGTACGCCAACGAGGACCTGCTGCCGGTTCCGGTCGAGAAGCGCACCTGGACCACGTACAACTTCTCCGCCCTCTGGGTGGGCATGGCCCACAACACGGCCTCCTGGACCCTTGCTTCGGGTCTGATCGCCGTGGGCATGGACTGGAAGCAGGCAGTGCTCACGATCGCCCTGGCGAACGTGATCGTGCTGGTCCCGATGCTGCTCACCGGGCACGCCGGGCCGAAGTACGGCATCCCCTTCCCCGTCTTCGCCCGCGCCTCCTTCGGGGTGCGCGGCGCCAACCTCCCCGCTGTCGTACGAGCGTTGGTGGCATGCGGCTGGTTCGGCATCCAGACCTGGATCGGCGGCGAGGCGATCTACTTCCTCGCCGGAAAGCTCATCGGTGACGGCTGGGCGAACGCCTCGCACATCGGGGGCTACGCCTGGACGATGTGGCTGTCCTTCGCCATCTTCTGGGCGATCCAGGTCGCCATCATCTACCGGGGCATGGAGACCATCCGCCGGTTCGAGAACTGGGCCGCGCCCTTCGTGCTCCTCGGCGCCGGCGTGATGCTGTGGTGGATGGCCGACAAGGCCGGCGGCTTCGGTCCGCTGCTCGACCAGCCCTCCAAGCTGGGCTATGGCGCGGACTTCTGGAAGATCTTCGCGCCCGCCCTCATGGGCATGATCGGCTTCTGGTCCACGCTGTCCCTGAACATCCCGGACTTCACTCGGTACGGGAAGAGCCAGAAGGCCCAGACATGGGGACAGGCGCTCGGCCTGCCCACCACGATGACGCTGTTCGCGTTCCTGTCCGTCATGGTCACCTCGGGCTCGCAGGCCGTGTACGGCGAGGCCATCTGGGACCCGGTACAGCTCGCCGCCAAGACCGACAACGTCTTCGGGCTGCTGTTCGCCCTGGTCACCGTGCTGGTGGCGACCCTGTCCGTGAACGTCGCGGCCAACCTGGTCTCCCCGGCTTTCGACTTCTCCAACATCGCGCCCCGGAAGATCAGCTTCCGGACGGGCGCGCTTGCCACCTGCGTACTCGGCGTGCTGATCTTCCCGTGGAAGCTGTACTCCGACCCGCAGGGCTACATCTTCACCTGGCTCGGCCTGGTCGGCGGTCTCCTCGGCACGGTCGCGGGCATCCTCATCGCCGACTACTGGATCCTGCGCCGCGGCAAGCTCGACCTCGCCGACCTGTACCGGGCGGGCGGACGCTACTGGTACGACAACGGCTGGAACTGGCGGGCGGTCGTCGCGTTCGTGGTCGGTGGCGTACTGGCCGTGGGCGGCGCCAACTTCGCGCCCATCATCGACGGGCGGCCCATCCCGGCACTGTCCTCACTGGCCGACTACGGCTGGGCCGTGGGCCTGGGCACCTCAATGGTGCTCTACCTGGTGCTGATGCTGGCGACCGGCCAGGGGCGGGACGAGGTGACGGAGACGGAGACGACCACGGTCTGACCCAGTGCTGTGCCCTTGAGGGCGGCCGGTTCTACCGGCCGCCCTCAAGCGCTGCCACCGCGTCCCGGGCGGCCTTGATGGCGCCCTTGTTGATCACATCCGTGCTGGGTGCCTTCTTCGACTCGAAGTCGCTGCCGTTGTACGTGATCACCACCAGCGCGTTCGACGCGCGGACCAGGACCACACCCTCGCGGGTCTGCTGCTTGTCCTCGGTGGTCAGGTTCACGACGGAGTAGGCGGCGTCACCGAGACCCGGCACCACCCCGCCGCCGCTTTTCTCCGAGAGCCGGTCCTTGTACGTCTTCTCCGCCGCCGCGTCCGTGTCGGACAGCTCGAACGACACGTCGAGCCAGCGGTAGTCGTACTCCTTGAGCGCGTTCCAGGAGCAGGTGCGGCGCGCGTCCGTGTCCGTCGACGGGATCTCCTTGCCGGCCGCCTTGGCGCCCGGGACAAGGGACTTGATCGTCCCAGGGGTCACGGCCGAGCAGGGCGCGGGTGCGGCGGTGAAGGTCTTCGTCGCCGCCGAGGTCGAGGGCGCGGTGGGCGACGCGGACGCACCCGTGGTGGCCGCCGTCTCGTGTTTGTCGGTCGGCGCCGCGGCGAGCGGACCCGCGGACAGCGCCCAGCCGGCCGTGGCGAGCACGGCGACGGGCGCCAGGCGGGTGGTGAGTGCGAGCGGCAAGGGAAGGCTCAAGGTGCACTTCTCGTGGGGGACGGTGCGGAGGGGGTCCGCACTCCGGACGGGACGCCAGTGTCACATGACTGCCTGTGGGGCGGAAGTAGGAACTCGTTCCGTGGCTGTGCGATGACTGTCACTCAATGTCCGCCGCCCGTACTGTCCGTCCGAATGCGCAAATCGACGTCGATGACGCCCAATTCGCCATCGATGCCAGGTATTGTCGCGAAGCTCTCATAAGTGATGAGACGGGCACGCCGATAACGGCTTGCGCCGTTCCGTGCCCGTTCGGAGGCTTGAGGCATGTCCTCCACATCGCCCACCACGCACGACACGCCTGTCGACCGCCCCGCCGTGCCCGAGGAGATCCTCGCCTACTACGCGCGCGGCGAGGAGGACGCCCGTATCCGGCGGGGTTCCGGACGGCTGGAGTTCTGGCGGACCCAGGACGTGCTCCGGCGGCTGCTGCCCGCGGCCCCCGCGCGCGTGCTGGACGTCGGCGGGGGCAGTGGGGTGCACGCGGAGTGGCTGGCGCGGGACGGGTACGAGGTCGAGCTGGTCGATCCCGTGCCGCTGCATCTGGAGCAGGCGGGACGGCTGCCCGGTGTCACCGCGCGGCTCGGGGACGCCCGTGCGCTGCCCGCGGACGACGCGTCCCGCGACGTGGTCCTGATGCTCGGACCGCTCTACCACCTGCCCGAACGGCCGGACCGGGTGAGGGCGTTGGGCGAGGCTCTGCGGGTCGTCCGGCCCGGGGGACTGGTCGTCGCGGCCACCATCAACCGCCATGCCGCGCTGCACGACCTGCTGCGGGAGGAGCGCTACTTCGACCCGGCCCACCGGGCCCACACCGACGAGGTCAGCGCCACCGGCCGACACGGCATAGGCGGCCTGTTCACGACCGCCTACTTCGCCGAACCGACCGAGGTACCGGCCGAGTTCAGCGCGGCCGGACTCGTCCCGGACGGTCAGTACGGACTGGAGGGCGTCGCGTGGCTCATGGGCGGCGTCGAGCAGTGGCTGGACGACCCGGAACGCCGCGAGGCGGTCATGTCCGCGACCCGCCGCATCGAGTCCGAGCCGACGCTGCTCGGTGCGAGCGGCCACGTGCTGACGGCTGGACGGCGTCGGCCGTAGCCGAGAGGTGAGTCGGCGCGGGCGGTGTATCCGGTACCGGGTATACCGGGGGCGCGGCGTGGGGTACGTACGATCATCGGATCACGTGCCGCAGTGTGAAGGAGTCGCCCGTGTTCACCACTCGACCCACACTCCAGGGCACCTTCGGGATGGTGTCCTCCACCCACTGGCTGGCCTCGCAGTCGGCGATGGCCGTCCTGGAGGCCGGCGGCAACGCGTACGACGCCGCCGTTGCCGCGGGCTTCGTCCTGCACGTCGTCGAACCGCATCTCAACGGGCCCGCCGGTGAGGTGCCGATCATCATCGCCCCGGCCGGCGGCGAGGTGCGGGTGCTGTGCGGGCAGGGCGTCGCGCCCGCCGGGGCCACGGTCGCGCACTACCGGGGACTGGGGCTCGATCTCGTACCCGGCACCGGGCCCCTCGCCGCCGCCGTGCCCGGCGCCTTCGACGCCTGGATGCTCCTCCTCCGCGACCACGGCACCAAGCCACTCGCCGATGTCCTCAAATACGCCATCGGGTACGCCGAGGACGGGCACCCGCCCGTGGAGAGCGTCGGCGCGACCGTGGAGATGGTACGGGAACTGTTCGAGACGGAGTGGACCTCCTCCGCGGACGTGTACCTGCCCGGTGGACAGGCGCCCCGGCCAGGCGAGCTGTTCCGCAATCCCGCGCTGGCCGCCACCTGGAAGCGCCTGCTCGCCGAGGTCGCCGGGGCGGGGGACCGCGTCGCCCAGATCGAAGCGGCACGGGAGGTGTGGCGCACCGGCTTCATCGCCGAGGCGCTCGTACAGCAGTCCGCGCGGCCCACCCTCGACACCAGCGGCACGCACCACACCGGCACCCTGACAGCCGCCGACCTCGCCTCCTGGTCCGCGTCCTACGAGGCCCCGGCGACCTACGACTGGCACGGCTGGACCCTCTGCAAGGCCGGCCCCTGGAGTCAGGGCCCGGCCCTCCTCCAGCAGCTCGCGCTCCTCCCGCCCGAACTGCCCGAGTACGGGTCCGCCGACTACGTCCACCTGCTGATCGAGGGCTGCAAGCTGGCCATGGCGGACCGGGAGGCCTGGTACGGGGACGCGTCCGGCGGGGCCGACGTACCGCTCGACGAACTGCTGTCCGACGCCTACAACGCCGACCGTCGGACGCTCGTAGGAGACAAGGCCTCGTACGAGCTACGGCCCGGCAGCCCCGGCGGGCGCACCCCGCGACTGTGCGCACACGCGCGCGTGGTGACTACGGACGAGCCCGGATCCAGCGCCCTGGGGGCAGGGGAGCCGACGGTCGCGGTCGGTGGCCCGCCGGGGGCCGGGGAGCCGACCGTCGCCGAGCACCCGGCCGCACCCGTGTCCGGCGAGCCAGAGATCGCCTCCGACGGCTCCACCCGGGGCGACACCTGCCACCTCGACGTCGTCGACCGCTGGGGCAACATGGTCGCGGCCACGCCCAGCGGCGGCTGGCTCCAGTCCAACCCCGTCGTACCCGAACTGGGCTTCCCCCTCGGCACCCGGCTCCAGATGGCCTGGCTGGAGGAGGGCCTGCCGAACTCCCTCGCTCCCGGCCGCCGACCCCGGACCACCCTCACCCCCTCCGTCGCGCTGCGCGACGGGGTGCCGGTGCTGGCCTTCGGTTCGCCCGGTGGGGACCAGCAGGACCAGTGGCAGCTGCACTTCTTCCTCGCGGTCGCCCTGTGCCCCGAAGTGCGCGGCGGCCTGGACCTCCAGGGCGCGATCGATGCCCCCAACTGGCACAACGACAGCTTCCCGGGGTCCTTCTACCCCCGCGGCACGCGCCCCGGGAGCGTCACCGTGGAGGCCCGCACGGCAGGCGAAGTGGTCGAGGAGCTGCGCCGCCGGGGGCATGACGTGACGATCGGTGGCGCCTGGTCCGAGGGCCGGCTGTGCGCGGTCGGCCGGGACCCGGAGACGGGTGTCCTGTCGGCGGCGGCGAATCCGCGGGGGATGCAGGGGTACGCGGTCGGGCGCTGATGTCCGAATCCTGGTCTTCAGGCGGATTCCATCCCATGTCCACCGGACCGGAGTGGATTGTCAGTGCCGCGTGCTCTCATGGAGTCATGATCGAAGAAAACGAAACCATCGAAGAGTTTCTCGCCCGGCACGCGTCCGACGTCGAAGAAGCGGTCCGTGAGGCGGCGGCCACGGAGATCATGCCGCGCTTCCGGCAGCTCGCCGCCCACGAGGTCGACCAGAAGAGCGGCCCGCACGACCTGGTGACCGACGCCGACCGCAAGGCCGAGCTGTACCTCACCGAAGTGCTGCCCAAGCTGCTGCCCGGCTCCGTCGTGGTCGGCGAGGAGGCCGTGCACGCCAACCCCGCTTCGTACGAGGCGATACAGGGTGAGGCGCCGGTCTGGATCGTCGACCCCGTGGACGGCACCCGGCAGTTCGTCCACGGCGACCCCGGCTTCTGCACGCTCGTCGCGCTCGCACACCGTGGGGTCGTCCGCGCGTCGTGGACGTTCGCCGCGGCCCGCGACCAGCTCGCCACGGCGATCCGCGGACAGGGCGCCTTCCTCGACGGCACACCCCTGCACGCGGGCGCGCCCGAGGCCGGCCGCGACCTCCGGGTGGCCACCTCCCACCCGGACTACACGACGGACGAACAGAAGCGCGCGCTGCTCGGCCTGTGGACGGACGGCGTCCGTCCGCGCGCCTGCGGCTCGGCAGGCCTGGAGTATCTGGCCATCGCCCGGGGCGAGTTGGACGCCACCGCGTTCTCCTGGGAGGCCGCCTGGGACCACGCCGCGGGCATCCTCCTCGTCGAGGAGGCCGGCGGCGCGCACCTGACCCGCGCGGGCGACCCGTTCCGCATAACCGGCGGCAACGTGCTGCCGTTCACCGCAGCGCGCGACGCGGCCACGGCTCGCCGGGTGGTGGAGCTGCTGTCGGGCGGAGCCTGATCTGCGGGCGGGCCGAGCTGAAACGCAGGGTGACGACCTCGAACTCGGCCACGGTGCCCACCGCCGGCCAGTCCGCGGGGTCGAAGGGCAGCCAGGCGACGTCCACGAAGGCGTCCACCGGCAGGTTGATGTCGACGAACAGACCCGTCCGGCCCGGCCCCCACGGAAGCGCGCACACCATGCCGGTGAGCAGGGCCCCCTCCGGCAGCGGGCCGGTGAGGTAGTGGCTCAGATGCCGGTGCCGCAGGGCCGTGGACCACGCCCGCTCGAACTCCGGTTCGGTCACGTCCACCGCCTCCGGCGGCACCTCCACAGCGCCCTCGGTGAACGCCCCGTACACGGTCTGGTAGAGCTGGACGCCAAGGCGCCCGAACCGCTCGCGCACGAGGGCCAGTTGGGCCTGTGCGGCGGCCATCGAGGCACCGCCGGACGTGGTGCCGTCGGGGTTCTGGACGGGCTCGCACGAGCGCGGGACCTCCAGTGCTGCCTCGAACACCGCCTGCCGCAGCACCCAGCCGTCGTCCTCGACCTCGAACCAGTACCAGGCGGTGTCGTCGGCGTCCTCGCCGGGCGATTGGATGCGGAAACGGCGCGTCATCCGGCCGAGGTTACCCGCGCCGGGCAGTGTCGGTGTCCCGGCATATCCTGATCTGAAGTGGCCGTCGGCTGACGAAGGAGTCCGAAGGTGCCGTCGATGCTCGATGCGGTCGTGGTGGGGGCGGGGCCCAATGGGCTGACGGCTGCCGTGGAGCTGGCCCGACGGGGCTTCTCCGTGGCCGTCTTCGAGGCGCGCGACACCGTGGGCGGTGGCGCCCGAACGGAGGAGCTGACGCTGCCCGGCTTCCGGCACGACCCGTGCTCGGCGGCGCACCCGCTCGGCATCAACTCCCCGGCGTTCAGGGCGATGCCGCTGGCGAGGTACGGACTGGAGTGGCTGCACGCCGACCTGCCCATGGCCCACCCCTTCCTGGACGGCACGGCCGCGGTGCTGTCCCGTTCCGTGGCCGAGACGGCCGCCTCCTTCGGGCCGCGTGACGCGGGCGCGTACCGCAGGCTGGTCGAGCCGTTCCTCAGCAGGTGGGACACGCTTGCCCACGACTTCATGTCGCTTCCCCTGACCTCGCTGCCCCGCGACCCGGTCACGCTCGCCCGCTTCGGTCTGGTCGGCCTGCCGCCCTCGACCTGGCTGATGCGCCGCTTCCGCGACGAGCGGGCGAAAGCCCTGTTCGCAGGCCTCGTCGGACACGTCATGGCTCCGCTCGACGGGGTCGCCACCGGTGCGGTCGGCCTGGTCTTCGCGCTGGCCGCACACGCCCGCGGCTGGCCGGTCGCCCGCGGCGGCTCCCAGTCGATCTCCGACGCGCTCACCGCGTATCTGACGGACCTCGGGGGCACCGTCCACACCGACTACGAGGTCAAGCGGCTGGACGACCTGCCACCCGCACGTGCGTACATCTTCGACACCTCACCCACCGCGCTGGCCCGTATCGCGGGCTTCGGCGGCTACTACGAGCGCTACCGCTACGGCGCGGGCGTCTTCAAGATCGACTACGCGCTGGACGGCCCCGTGCCCTGGACGGCGCCGGAGGCCCGCACGGCGACCACCGTCCAGGTCGCCGCGGACAGGGCAGAGATCGACACCGCCCTGCGCGCCGCGTCCCGCGAGGGCAAGGCACCCGACACCCCCTTCCTGATCACCGTCCAGCCGAGCGTCGTCGACCCCTCCCGGGCCCCCGAGGGCAAGCAGGTCTTCTGGGCCTACGGACACGTCCCGAACGGCTGGACGGGCGACCTCACCGACGCCATCGAACGCCAACTGGAGCGCTTCGCCCCCGGCTTCAGGGACCAGGTCCTTGCCCGCGCGACCGCCGGCCCACCTCAACTCGCGGCCCGCAACGCCAACTACGTCGGCGGCGACATCGGATCCGGCGCGGCCAGCGGCCTCCAGCTCGTGCTGCGGCCCAAGCTCTCCCTGTTCCCGTACGCCACCCCGCACCCGGCCGTCTTCATCTGCTCCTCGGCCACCCCGCCGGGCCCCGGCGTGCACGGCATGTCGGGACACAACGCGGCGAAGGCCGTCTGGAGAAGGCTGAGGCAGTCATGACCGCCATCACGCTTGTCAAGGGCGACATCACCCGACAGAGTGCCGACGCGATCGTCAACGCCGCGAACTCGTCACTCCTGGGTGGCGGAGGCGTCGACGGGGCGATCCATCGGAGAGGCGGCCCCGAGATCCTCGCGGCCTGCCGAGCGCTGCGCGCCTCGCACTACGGCAAGGGTCTGGCCGTCGGCAAGGCGGTCGCCACGACCGCCGGCAACCTGGACGCGCGCTGGGTGATCCACACGGTGGGGCCCCGGTTCCTCCCCGAGGAGGACCGGTCCGCACTGCTGGCCTCGTGCTACCGGGAGTCACTGAGGGTGGCCGACGAACTCGGCGCCCGCACGGTGGCGTTCCCGGCGGTTTCCGCCGGCATCTTCGGGTGGCCGATGGAGGACGCGGCTCGTATCGCGGTGGAGACCGTGCGGACGACGGAGACCGAGGTCGAGGAGGCGAGGTTCGTCCTCTTCGACGATCAGGCGTTCGAGGCGTTCGCCGGGCAAGTGCGCTGCTGACGGAGGGGGTTCGGTCTGCGCCCATCGGTGCCGGTGCCGGTGGGCGGTTGACGTTGCCCGGGCCGAGGGGCCCATGGCGAGGCCCGGGACACCGGACCCGGCGACGGGCAGGCCGGTGCCGGATCTGTCACGGGCCGTCGCGACGCCAGGACGACGGTTCACTCTTCCCCTGGGCCGCCTGCAGGTCGGCCAGCAGCTCCGCCTGTCCGGCCGGCACGCCGGACAGGATGGTCCGCGCGACCCGGAGCCTCCCTGGACACGCCACCTCGATGTCGGATTCTCGCCAGCTCCGGCCCAGCCCATCGCCGATGCTGGACGTATGCGGAACGCGATGCACACCGACACCGAGCACTGCGTACGTGCCGTCCAGTCCAAGGATGCGCGCTTCGACGGCTGGTTCTTCACGGCGGTCCTGACCACCCGGATCTACTGCCGGCCCAGTTGCCCGGTGGTGCCGCCCAAGCCCGAGAACATGACCTTCTACCCGAGCGCGGCGGCCTGCCAGCAGGCCGGCTTCCGGGCCTGCAAGCGGTGCCGGCCCGACACCAGCCCCGGCTCACCGGAGTGGAACCAGCGAGCCGACCTCGTGGCCCGCGCGATGCGGCTGATCGGCGACGGGATCGTGGACCGCGAAGGCGTCCCCGGCCTCGCCGCCCGCCTCGGCTACAGCATCCGCCAGATCGAACGGCAACTCCTCGCCGAACTGGGCGCCGGCCCGCTCGCCCTCGCTCGCGCCCAACGTGCCCAGACCGCGCGGCTCCTCGCCGAGACGACCGCGCTGCCCATGGCGGAGATCGCCTTCGCGGCCGGCTTCTCCTCGATCCGGACCTTCAACGACACCGTCCGCGAGGTCTTCGCCCTCTCCCCGAGCGCACTCCGAGACCGCCTCCCGAAGACACGCACCGACAAGACACGTACTGCTCAGAGGGGCATCGACAAGGCCCGCACCGATGCCCGTCCGAGTGGTACAGGCACGCCCGTCGGTACCCCGGCCGCGCTGAACCTCCGCCTCCCCTTCCGCGCCCCGCTCAACCCCGACAACCTCTTCGGCCACCTCGCCGCGACCGCCGTACCCGGCGTGGAGGAATGGCGCGACGGCGCCTATCGCCGGACCCTGCGCCTCCCGTACGGACACGGCATCGCCGCCCTCACCCCGAAGCCAGACCACATCGCATGCCGCCTCACCCTCACCGACCTGCGCGATCTGCCCGTCGCCATCAGTCGATGCCGCCGGATGCTCGACCTGGACGCCGATCCGGTCGCGGTCGACGAGCAGTTGCGTACGGATCCGGTGCTGGCGCCGCTCGTCGCGAAGGCCCCGGGGCGACGTGTCCCGCGCACGGTCGACGAAGCGGAGTTCGCCTTACGGGCGGTGCTGGGCCAGCAGGTGTCCACGGCCGCCGCCCGTACCCACGCGGCCCGTCTCGTCACGGCGTACGGCGACCCGGTCGACGATCCGGAGGGCGGCCTCACCCACCTCTTCCCGACCCCGCAGACCCTGGCCGCCCTCGACCCCGAGTCTCTGGCCATGCCCCGCACCCGGAGGACCACGTTCACCACCCTCGTCGGTCAACTCGCCGATGGTGTCCTTCACCTGGGCGTCGAGAGCGACTGGGCGGAGGCCCGCTCCCGACTCCTCACCCTCCCCGGATTCGGGCCCTGGACCGTCGACGTCATCGCGATGCGGGCCCTCGGCGACCCCGACGCGTTTCTTCCCACGGACCTCGGAATCCGGCGCGCGGCCCAGGAGTTGGGCCTCCCGTCGACGCCGGCGGCGCTCACCGCACGCGCAGCGGCCTGGCGGCCGTGGCGGGCCTACGCGGTCCAGTACCTGTGGGCGACGGACAGCCACCCGATCAACTTCCTCCCCGTATAAGACACATGACGTACAAGGACGTGAGGAACAGCAGTGAAGCAGCACACGGTCATCGACAGCCCGTACGGCCCCCTCACCCTCGTGGCCGACGGCGGAGTCCTCTGCGGTCTCTACATGGTCGACCAACGTCACCGTCCGCCCGAGGAGAACTTCGGCGCACGCGACGACACACCCTTCGGGGAAGTGGCTGACCAGCTGAAGGCTTATTTTCAGGGCGAGTTGAAGGAGTTCACCCTTGAACTCCGCCTGCCCGGCACCGACTTCCAGCGCAGCGTCTGGGAGCAGCTGTGCCGGATCCCGTACGGCGAGACCCGCTCGTACGGTGAACTCGCCGACGCCCTCGGCAATCCGAAGGCCTCGCGTGCCGTGGGCCTCGCCAACGGCAGGAATCCGGTCGGCATCATCGTGCCCTGCCACCGGGTGGTCGGCGCCGACGGCAGCCTCACCGGGTACGGGGGCGGCCTGGAGCGCAAGCAGCGACTGCTGGACTTCGAACGAGGGCCGGCGCTCTTCTAGTTCCTCCTGCTCCTGCTCCTCCTGCTCCTTCTGGACCCCCTGCGCCTTTCTGCCTCACCTCTCACCCGAACGACCTTCGTCCCGCACCTTGTCGCCCGCCACACCCCGGCGCATGATGTGAAGCGCTTTCTGTCGCGTTCATGGCAATAATCTGGACGGGTGCGCCAATGGGCGCGCGCCCTCGAAGGGCGGTAGACGATGGAGTTCACCAGCCGTTCCGCGGGTTCCACGCCGTCCGGTCCCGACGGCGTGAGCAGACGGCGCGTACTGCAAGGGGCCGTCGCGGGCGTGGGCGTGGCGGCCCTGCCGACGGACGGGGCGGCGTCGACTGCGCAGGTCGAGGCCGCTGAGCGGCAGAGATTCAGCCTGAACCTCGACTGGCGGTTCATCAGGTCGAATGTCGCCGGCGCCGAACGGATCACCTTCGACGACTCCGGGTGGGCCGTGGTCAGCGTGCCGCACACCTACAACGACGTGGACTCCTTCGACAACTGGATCGGCAGCTCGGGCGAGTCCTCCGTGGCGATGCAGTCGACCTGGTACCGAAAGCGCTTTCAGTTACCTGCCGAGCAGGCGGGCCGCAAGGTGATCCTCGAGCTGGAGGGCATCCGACAGGCGGCGACTGTCCACCTGAACGGCGTCCTGATCGGCAGCTACGAGGCAGGCGTCACCCCCTTCGGCTTCGACCTCACCGACGAGATCCTGTTCGGCGCCGACAACGTGCTCGCGATCTGCGCGGACAACACCAAGTGGCGGCCGGAATCCGCCACCGGGATGCCCTTCCAGTGGGACACCCGGGACTTCAACCCCACCTTCGGCGGCCTCACCCGCAACGTCATCCTCCACGTCGTCCCGAGAACCCACTTCACGCTCCCGCTCTACAGCAACCTGGGCACCACGGGGACCTACGTCTACCCGTCTGCCGTCAACGTCTCCGGTCACACCGCGACGGTCAACGCGGAGGCGCAGATCAGCAATGAGGAGGACCGGTCACGGACGCTGTCAGTGTCGGCCGAAGTCCTGGACGAGCAGGGCGCGTTGGTGGGCACGCTGCCCGTCTCGACGGTCACGCTGGCCGCCAACACCAGTCACGTGTTCAAGGTGAGCAGCCGGATCAGCAGGCTGAACTTCTGGTCGCCGTCGTACCCGGCTCTCCACACCGTGCGGTTGACGCTCGCGGAGGGGACGACGGTCGTGGACACGTACACGGTGCGCACCGGCTTCCGGAAGGCCGAGTTCCGTGGCGGGGCGAGCACCGGCGGCGTGTACATCAACGAGAAGCAGATCTTCCTCACCGGTTACGCGCAGCGCGCCACCAACGAATGGGCGGTGCTCGGCGACGCCGTCCCCGAATGGCTGCGCGACCACGACGGCCGGCTCATCCGGGAGAGCAACGCCAACCTGATCCGCTGGATGCACCTCGCCGCACAGCCCACGAACATCCGGATGACCGACCGGTACGGACTGGTGTCGGTCCAGCCCGCCGGGGACAAGGAGGCCGACGCCACCGGCGTGCAGTGGGACCAGCGCCTCGGCGCCATGCGGGACGTGATGATCTACTTCCGCAACAGCCCGAGCATCCTGTTCTGGGAGTCGGGCAACAACTGGCTGACCGCCGACCACCAGCAGCAGATGCGTGCGCTGAAGCAGACCTGGGACCCCGGCGGCATGCGCGCGATCGGCTCCCGGGCGACCTCCGACAACTCCGCCTACGGCGGCACGGCCGCCGTTGACCAGTGCGAGTACATAGGCACGATGCTCAACCGCCACTACAGCGACTACGCCCGCGACCGCATGCCGCTCATCGAGTCCGAGTTCACCCGCGACGAGGCCCCCCGCCGTGTCTGGGACACCGCCTCCCCACCCGACTTCGGCTACGTCACCGGCCCCGACGTCACCTACCACTGGACCTCGGAGGACTTCGCGGCCACCGTCGCCGCGAGCACCCGCTACGAGTTCTGGAGCCAGCGAATCCAGGGCCCGGGCAGCCGGCGCTACTCCGGCGCTGCGGCCCTGACCTGGGCGGACTCCAACCAACACGGCCGCCAGTACAACTGGGAGACGTGCAGGCTCTCCGGCCGCGTCGACGCGGTGCGCATCCCCAAGGAGACCTACTACACCCACCGCGTCATGCAGAGCCCGACCCCCGACCTCCACATCGTCGGCCACTGGACCTACCCGTCCGGCACGGTGAAGCCGGTGTACGTCATGGCTGCGGGCGTCTCCCGGGTGGACCTGCTGGTCAACGGCAGGACCGTCGGTACGTCCACCTCCCCGCAGTACGACTTCCTGCACACCTTCACGAACATCACCTGGCAGTCCGGCACGATCACCGCCGTCGGCTACGACTCGGCAGGCACCGAACTGACCCGCGCCCAGAAACAGACGACGGGCACACCGACCGCGCTCCGGCTCACGGCCCACGTCTCACCCGACGGCCTGAAGGCCGACGGCACCGACGTGGCGATGATCGACGTGGAGGCGGTGGACTCGGCGGGCCGCCGCGTACCGACCGACCAGGCCCGCGTGGACTTCGCGGTCACCGGCCCGGCGAAACTGCTCGGCGGCCACAACCCGGGCGTCCCGTACAGCGTGTTCCAGTCCTACGTCAGCACGGAGGCGGGCATCAACAGGGTCTTCGTACGCACGACGCGCATCGCCGGTGCCATCACCGTCCGCGCCACGCGCAGCGGCCTGGCCGCCGCCACGGTGACGGTCACTTCCACACCTGTCGTGACGACGGGGGGACTCACGGAGCCACCGCCGCTGTGAACTCCACGCGCCTATGCTGCCCCGGACTGCCTCAGCTCACCCAGTAGTTGGGGCAGGGCCGTGCCGATCGGTTCGCGTACGACCTCGTCGGCCCGGTCGTCGTACGGGGTCGGCTCGGCGTTGACGATGACGAGCCGGGCGCCATGGTCGGCGGCGACACCGACGAGCCCGGCGGCGGGCTGCACCTGGAGGCTGCTTCCGACGGCGATGAACACCTGACAGGCCTTGGTGATGGCGAGCGCATCGCCGAGGACGACCGGGTCGAGGCGCTGACCGAACATCACCGTCGCCGACTTGAGAATCCCGCCGCACACCAGACACGGCGGATCGTCCTCGCCGCCCTCGACCCGGTCGAGGGCGTCCTCCATGGGCCCGCGCGCGTGGCACTTGGTGCACACGAACTCCCTTGCGGTGCCGTGCAGTTCGAGCACCTTCCGGGCCGGCATCCCGGCGAGCTGGTGCAGCCCGTCGACGTTCTGCGTGATCACCCGCACGGGCACCCCGGTACGCTCCAGCTCGGCCACGGCCAGGTGCGCGGCGTTGGGCTCGGCCCGGAGGGTCCGGTTCTGGCGCCGCATCTGCCAGGAACGGCGCCGGATCTCGGGATCGCCCATGTAGTACTCGTACGTCACGAGCTTCTCGGCCCCGGGATCCCGCCGCCACAGGCCGTTCGGGCCGCGATAATCAGGGATTCCTGAATCGGTCGAGATGCCGGCGCCGCTGAGGATGGCGACGAGGGGCTTGGTCATGTTGCCGAGGGTAGGTGCCGGGGTTCGGGGCGGCGACCGGTTTACGGCCCAAGGCCCGTCTCCCACAGCCGGTGTACGAACAGGCGCCCGGTGTTAGGGTCCGCCCATGGCAGCCAAGGTCTCCGTCTCACTCGACGCCGAACTCGTCGTCGAGGTCATGGTGCTCGCGGGCGTCGGGAACCCCCAGGACGCCGTCGAACTCGTCGTACGGGACTACATCGCCCGCGGTCACCGCACGGAGGCCCGGGTCGCCGAGCGCGACGACGCGCGACGGGCGGGGGACGACGTGAAGCCGCCGGACGTCCAGGGCTGAACCGCGTCCGGGAGTACCTGTCAGGCCACCCGGCTGCCGTTCTCCAGTTCCGCCGTTCCCCCGCCCTCCGCCAGGACGTCGAGGGCGTGCAGGACCCGGCGGCCCAGGGAGCCCTGGAGGTATCCGGCGAGATCCTCGCGCGCTACCAGCCGCCATGACAGCAGCTCCTCCTCCTGCAATGTGATCGACTTCAGCTCGTCCTCGCCGAGGACGCCACCGTCGTACAGATACGCCACCAGCGGCGGGTGGCCCGCGATGTGGACCCAGTCGACGGCCAGCAGACGGCCGAGTTCCCGGTCGAGGCCGATCTCCTCGAGGGTTTCCCGGCGTGCCCCCTGGCGTGGGGTCTCTCCGTCGTCCGACTCGATCGTGCCGCCCGGAAGGGCCCAGCCCTCACGGTAGTTGGGCTCGACGAGCAGGATGCGTCCGTCGGCGTCCCGGAAGAGCGCGGCGGCGCCGGCGAGCACTCGGGGCAGGCCGGCGATGTACGTGGCGAAGTCTTGAATGGTCATCCGGGAAGCGTAACCAGGGGAGATGACCCGGCGACGTCCGTCGGCGTTCCGTCACACCTGCGGGTGGGGTCCACCACTTCGCGCGGGCGCGGATGTCCTGGCTGTGAGCGGGGAGGAGGGAATGACGGGGCGGGTCTCCTGCGGTTAAGGTCGCAGCGGCGCGACTGCCCTGACGTGTACGGGGCCAAGAGCAAGGGGAACACAGGGTGGCGGACGCTGCGGTTACGGCGAAGGTGACAGGTGTGCGGACGACTCGGGTGCTGATCGCCGCCGACAAGTTCAAGGGATCACTGACGGCTGTGGAGGTCGCGGAGCGGGTGACCGCCGGGCTGCGCAAGGCCGCCCCCGGTGTCGAGGTCGAGTCGCTTCCCGTGGCCGACGGCGGCGACGGGACCGTGGACGCCGCTGTCGCCGCCGGATTCGAACGGTGTGAGGTACGGGTCGCGGGACCGCTCGGGCACGAGGTGACGGCCGCGTTCGCGCTGCGCGGCGACACCGCCGTGGTGGAGATGGCCGAGGCGAGCGGGCTCCAGCGGCTGCCCGCGGGCGTCTTCGCGCCGCTCACGGCATCGACGTACGGCTCGGGAGAACTGCTGCGGGCCGCGCTCGACGCGGGCGCGCGCACGATCGTCTTCGGGGTCGGCGGCAGCGCCACCACCGACGGGGGCGCGGGCATGCTCTCCGCGCTCGGCGCGCGCTTCCTGGACGCCGACGGCGAGCCCGTGCCGCCCGGGGGCGGCGGCCTGGACGGACTCGCCACGGCCGATCTCTCGGGCCTCGACACCCGCCTCGCGGACGTCGACTTCGTGCTGGCCAGCGACGTGGACAACCCGCTGACCGGTCCGAAGGGCGCACCCGCGGTGTACGGCCCGCAGAAGGGCGCTTCCCCGGACGACGTGGCCGCCCTGGACGAGGCTCTCGCGCACTACGCGAAGATCCTGGAGACAGCGCTCGGCGCGAAGGCCGCCGAGTACGCGACCGCGCCGGGTGCGGGCGCCGCCGGGGGCATCGGCTACGGCGCCCTGGTCCTCGGCGCCCGGTTCCGGCCCGGCATCGAGGTCATGCTCGACGTCCTCGGCTTCGCGTCCGCCCTGGACCGCGCCACGCTGGTGATCACCGGCGAGGGCTCTCTCGACGAGCAGACCCTGCACGGCAAGGCCCCGGCCGGCGTCGCCGCGGCGGCCCGGGCCGAGGGCCGCGAGGTCGTCGCGGTCTGCGGGCGCCTCGCCCTGCGCCCGGAGGCACTGGGCCGGGCCGGCATCCGGCGCGCGTACCCCCTGACGGAGATCGAGCCGGACCTCGCGAAGTGCGTCTCCGACGCAGGGCCGCTCCTGGAGCGGGTCGCGGAGAACATCGGACGGGACTTCCTGGTCTGACGGTGAGGGCGAGGAGTGAGTCCCTCCCGGCCTCACCCGCTTCCGGCGAGGCGCGCGGTCTCCTCCTGCGCGCCCGCCGGTCCCGACAGCCGGTACGCGTCCAGGGCGAGGGTCATCTCGATCAGATCGCGTGGTCTGGCCAGTGACCGGGACGTCAGCTGCTCCAGCCGTCGCAGCCGGTTGAACACCGTGTTGCGGTGGCAGTACAGCCGCCCGGCCGCCCGTCCCGCCGACCCCTCGCAGGCCAGCCACACGTCCAGCGTCTCCAGCAGCACCTCCCGGTCGGCGGGCTCCAGCCCGGCCAGGGCGCCGAAGACGGCCGAGACCAGCCGGTTCGCGAGTTCCGGCTGGCTCACCACCAGGGCGGTCGGCATGCGCTGATCCAGGCGTACGACCTCGCTCGCGTCCGGCGGGCAGGTGCGCAACGCCAGTTCGGCCAGCCGCCGGGCCCGCCCCAGCTCGGCCAGCCCGGGTACGACGGGACTGATCCCGCCCGCCCCCGAGCACCGCCCGCTCAGCGCCTGCGCCACCGCGTCGAGCCCCTGGTCGGGCCCCAGCAGCACCACGCCCACCTCCCGGTCGGCCCGCATCCGCCACACGAACCGGTATCCGGCGCCCCGTAACGGCCGGTGGAAGGCCTCCCGGGGATCCCGCCGCTCCGCCCGCAGCACCACCACCGCGTACGCGCCCCGCTCCGGCAGATCGAGCCCCGCCGCGGCCCTGGCGGCCAGCCCCGGAGACTCCTGACCGTCGAGCAGGGCGTCCAGTAACGCCTGTAACTGCTCGTCCGTACGCCGACGCAACTCCGTCTCGGTCGCCCGGTAGGCCTCCGTCGCCGTCGCCGCCTGCGCGTCGATCGCCGACCACACCAGGGTCGCCGACCGCATCAGCACGCCGAGCCGCTCCGGTTCCTGGCCGCCCGCGCCCTCCAGCAGCGCGTCCCACACCAGATAGCCCGCACTCCGGTACGCGTGCACCAGCAGCTCCAGCGGCAGCCCCTGCTGGGCGCGGCGCCGGCCCGCGTCCTCCGCGTACTCCAGGTCGCGGCGCGGTGAGCCCCGGGGCGCGGAGATCGTCCCGATGCCGATCCGCATCGCCTCCTCCGCCTCCCGCCACTGCTGGTCCGGCGGGAGGACCTGGTCGTAGACGGGGGAGTGCTCCGACAGTTGCCGCACATGCTCGTCCACGAGCTCCGGCACCCGTTCCAGCAGTGCCGCGCAGGCCTCGGCGAGCACCTGCCAGTCATGACCCGTACGCCTTCTGCGCGGTCCCATGAACGGAGGATGCCACCCTCCGCTCCCCTTCGGCAGGCCCCTGACACGCAGTGTTGTGCACGCGCACAACGGGCGGTGGAGTCGGCTGGTCCCCGGCCACGTTTCGGCGCGGGTTCGGTCGCGACCCGTGGACGGACGCCCGCCGCGGTGCTGGGGTGAGCGCCACACCGGACGTGTGTGCGGGAAGGAGCAGACGCCATGGGCGGTGGGACAAGGGGATCTCCGGGCGGCACCCCGGGCGGTTCCGCGGGCAGCTCTCCGCGCGGGACTTCGGGCGGCTCTCCGGGCGGCGCCGGTCTCGTCGTACGGGACCTGTCGGTCGGGTACGGGCCCGTGCGTGCCCTTCGTCGGGTGTCGCTGGAGGTGCCCGAGGCGGCTGTCGTGACGGTGCTGGGCGGCAACGGTGCCGGCAAGTCCACGCTGCTACGGGCCATCAGCCGCACCCTCTCCTTCCAGGGCGGGGCGACGACCGGCGGCACCGTCACGCTCGGCGGGCGCCGGATCGACGGGCTGGCCCCCGACCGGGTGGTGGCCGCCGGGGTGTCCCAAGTACCCGAAGGACGACGGGTGTTCGCCCGGATGAGCGTCGCCGACAATCTGCGCGCCGGAGCCCTCGGCGCGAGCGGCGGACGCGTGGAACGGGCCGCCGCCATGCGGCGCGTGCACGAACTGTTCCCCGTCCTCGCCGAGCGCGCCCAGCAGCGCGCCGGGCTGCTGTCGGGCGGCGAGCAGCAGATGCTGGCCGTCGCCCGTGCCCTCATGGCCGCCCCCAAGGTCCTGCTCCTCGACGAGCCGTCACTCGGCCTGGCCCCGCTGATGGCCGCGCGGATCGCCGACACCGTCCGCGAGATCAACGCCCAGGGCACCTCCGTCCTGCTCGTCGAACAGAACGCCGCCCTGGCGCTACGGCTGGCCACCCAGGCCTACGTCCTGGAGGTCGGCGAGGTCACCCTCTCCGGCCCCTGCGATGAACTCGCCGCCTCCGACGAGGTACGGCGCCGCTATCTGGGCGTGGTGGACGAGGATGCGGCGGCGGACGCGGCAGGGGTGATGGGTGGAGCGGGTGCATCCGGGTTGACGCGGTCCACTCCGAGGTTGACCAGATGGGAGGGTTGATCCACCTTGACCGCACTTGACGGACCGGCGTCCACCATTGACGCCCACACCGTGCCCTCCCTCAATGTTGATCACCTCACCGTCCGTTTCGCCGGCCTGCTCGCCCTCGACGACGTCACCTTCACGGTCCGCCCCGGCACCGTCCACGCCCTGATCGGCCCCAACGGCGCGGGCAAGTCCACCTGTTTCAACGTCCTGTCCGGTGTCTACCGGGCCACCTCCGGCAGCGTCCGCTTCGGCGAGCACGAGCTGACCGGCATGCCCCCGCACCGCATCGCCGGCCTGGGCGTCGCCCGGATCTTCCAGAACCTCGCCCTGCCGCCCCACGCCACCGTCGAGGACAGCCTGCTGCTCGGGCGGCACCGGCTGACGAAAACCGGCTTCGTCGCCGCCGGACTCCGGCTGCCGTCGGCGGCGCACGAGGAACGCAGGCACCGGGCGCGCGTGCGGGAGATCGCCGAGTTCGTCGGTCTGGAGGCGCATCTGGGACGCCCCGCAGGCTCCCTGCCCTACGGGCAGCAGAAGCTCGCGGAACTCGCCAGGGCCCTGTGCATGGAGCCGCGGCTGCTGCTCCTCGACGAACCGGTGGCCGGGATGACCGCCGACGAACGGCGCCGGGTAGCGGCCGTCATCGCCGGGGTCCGCGACAGCCTCGGCATCTCGATCGTCCTGGTGGAGCACGACATGGGGGTGGTGATGAGACTCGCGGACACGGTCACGGTCCTGGACTTCGGCCGACTGATCGCGGACGGGGCCCCGGCGGACGTACAGAACGACCCGGACGTCGTACGGGCCTATCTCGGTGAGGAGGCCACCCCGTGAGCACCTTCGCCGAGCTGCTCCTCAACGGCATCTCCATGGGCAGTGTCTACGCCCTCATCGCCCTCGGTTTCGTCGTGATCTTCCGGGCCACGGAAGTCGTCAACTTCGCGCACGCCTCACTGCTGCTGGCCGGCGGCTACGTCACCGCCTCCCTCCACGACGACATCGGCTTCTGGCCGGCGCTGCTCGCGGGAATCGCCGGTGCCGCGCTCGTCGGTGCGGCCGTGGAGTTCCTGGTGATGCGCCGTGCCAGGGGCGGCGACCACAGTGTGCTGGCCATCGTCACCATCGGCGTCGACATCCTGCTGACCACCGAACTCACCCGCCGCCTCGGTACGGACGTCCTCGCGCTGGGCGACCCCTGGGGCGACGCGGTCCTCACTCTCGGCCCGATCTCGCTCGCGCACACCCGGATCGCCGCCTTCGTCGCCGCGGCCCTGCTCATCACGGCCTTCCTGCTCGCCTTCCGCTACACCAGTTGGGGCGTGGCGATGCGCGCGGCGGCCGAGAGCCCGGAGACGGCCGCCCTGATGGGCGTCAGGCTGGGCCGGGTCTCGCTCGGCGCCTGGGCCGTCGCGGGCGGACTCGCGGCCGTCGCCGCCCTCTTCCTCACCGTCTTCCCGACCCCGGGCCTGGAACGGGCCACGTCGCTCGCCGCGTTCAAGGCGTTCCCGGCCGCCATCCTCGGCGGCCTCGACTCCACGACCGGCGCGCTCGTGGGCGGCCTGGTGGTCGGCGTCACCGAGTCCCTCGCCACCGGCTACCAGAGCGACCTGGCCTTCATGGGCCGGGGCCTCGGCGACCTCGCACCCTATCTGGTCATGGTCGCGATCCTGCTCGTCCGGCCCGCCGGGCTCTTCGGCACGAAGGAGCCCGCCCGTGTCTGACGTTCTCGCCGACCCGGCAGCCAAGCCCCGAAGCGTGCTCCGCCGGCCGCACGCGCGTACGTACACGGCTGTCGCGGGCGCCCTTCTGCTCCTCGCCCTCCCGTTCTACCTGGACCGTTTCTGGCTCCAGGCCGGTCTGTTCGCCATGGCGGCCGGGATCGGCGCCATCGGGATCAACCTCCTCACCGGCGCCACCGGCCAGCTCTCCATGGGCCACGCCTTCTTCCTCGCGGTCGGCGCCTACAGCTACTGCGTGTTCGCCGCCGACGGGGGCGACGGGCTGACCGGGCTCGGGCTGCCCACCTGGCTCGCTGTCGTGCTGGCCACGCTCGTCGCGGGCGCCGCGGGTGGCCTGTTCAGTCCGATCGCCGGGCGCCTGCGCGGCCCTTACCTCGGTATCGCCACCATCGCCCTGATCTTCATCGGCCAGCACGTGCTGTTCAACGCCCGTGACCTCACCGGCGGCTTCAACGGCCGTGACGTCCCGCCGCTGAGCCTCTTCGGCCTCACCTTCGACGACCGTGAACTCCTTGTCGCCAACGTGCCGTTCGGCTCCGCCGAGAAGCTCTGGTACGCCGGACTCGTCCTCCTGCTCGGGGGCGCCCTGTTCGCCCGTGGCGTCCTGCGCGGGCGGCCCGGTCGGGCAATGAACGCCGTCCGCGACCACCGCATCGCCGCCGGGGTGATCGGCGTGCCCGTGGCCCGCTACCGTGCCGCCGTCTTCGTCCTGTCCTCGATGTACGCGGGGCTCGCCGGCGTCCTGCTCGCCCTCGTCTTCCAGCGGACCGTGCCCGACTACTACGGCATCACGCTCTCGCTGGAGTACCTCGCCATGATCGTCATCGGCGGGCTCGGCTCGGTCTCCGGGGCGGTGGTCGGCGCGGCCTTCGTCTCGCTGCTGCCGCAGCTGCTGACCCGCTACAGCGACGCCCTGCCCCTGGTCTCCGCCCCGGGCACGGGCGGGATCGCACCGGGCGAGGCGTCCCGGTACCTGTACGGCGCCGCCATCGTGGCGGTGGTGCTCTTCCTGCCGGGAGGGCTGGTCAGACTGGGCGCCGCCCGGCGCCGCTTCGGACGCAATCCAGGGGAGGAACGATGACCACGAGATACGCGGCCCGAGCCGCCGCGGGCGCGCTCGCCGTGCTGCTCACAGTGGCCGGGTGCAGCTCCAAGGCCAAGGACGACGACGGGGGCGACAAGGGTTCGGCCTCGGCGGGCGGCGTCAAGACCGACGTGGGCGTGTCCGCCAAGACGATCACGCTCGGCGCGCTCACGGACATGACCGGGGTCTACGCGACCCTCGGCAAGAGCGTCACCCAGGCCCAGCAGCTGTACGTGAAGCAGCTGAACGCCGCCGGAGGCGTCTGCGGCCGACAGGTGGCCCTCACGGTCCGCGACCACGGCTATGACCCGCAGAAGGCCGTCTCCGGCTACACGGAACTGGCACCGAAGGTGCTGGGCTTCGCCCAGTTCATCGGCTCGCCGTTCGTCGCGGCGGTGAAACAACGCATCGACGGCCAGGACCATGTCCTGGTGCTGCCGCAGGCGTGGGCGGCCTCGCTGCTCGGCAGTCCGTACATACGCGTGATCGGGTCAACGTACGACATCGAGACGATCAACGCGGTCGACTTCCTGATCAATGAGAAGGGGATCAAGAAGGGCGACAAGATCGGTCATGTCTACTTCGAGGGGGACTACGGGGAGAGCGCCCTGGCCGGTGCCAAGTACATGGCGGAGAAGTCGGGGCTGACGGTCGTCGAGCAGAAGATCAAGCCGACCGACAACGACATGACTGCCCAGGTCGCCGCGTTGAAGCAGGCGGGTGTCAAGGCGATCGTGATCAGCGCAGGCCCGCGCCAGGCCGCCTCACTGGTCGGAGTGGCCGCGGCCGGCGGTTTCAACGTGCCCGTCATCGGCAACAACTCGGCCTTCGCCCCGCAGCTCCTGGCCACCCAGGCGGGCCCGGCCCTGTCCAAGAACTACTGGGTCGCCTCACCGGCCCTGCCCATCGGGGCGGACACCCCGCAGGCGCAGAAGCTCGTGGCCGACTACCGGGCCGCGTACCCGGGTGACTCGCTGGACAACGGTGTGGTGGCCGGCTGGACGGCGGTCTCCGCCTTCGGCGAGGCACTGAAGAAGGCCTGCGCGAACAAGGACCTCACCCGCGCGGGAGTGGACAAGGCCCTGCTGACGATCAACGCGTTCGACGCCGGCTTCGGCAGCCCGCAGGACTTCACCGACCCGAAGGCGCCCTCGTCCAAGGAGAGCGTGATCCTCCAGCCCGACAAGAGCGTCACGGGAGGCATGAAGGTTGCCCGGGAGTCCGAGGCGTCGTCCGTCGCGGAGGGCTACTCGCCGGGCGCGTGAGCCCCGGCGTTGGCGCGGAGAACCCCGCACACAACGCGGAGGCCCCCGAACCGTCCGGTTCGGGGGCCTCCGTACAAGCACATCGCGCGACCGCTACGGCAGCTGCGCCGCGCGTGCCTCGCGGCGGGTGCCGCGGAAGTTGTTCACACGGCGGGCCGTGGCGAAGAGCGGGATCACCGCGCCCAGGACGAGCTGCAGGGCGCAGCCGGTCTGGAGGAGCAGCTGGCCACCGGGGGCGTCGAAGGCCCAGGCCGCCAGGAGGCCCATTCCGGAGACGATCCAGGCGATCATCGCGATCGCGAGCGGACCCCGCGGCTTCGGGTACTCGACCCGGCTCACCATCAGCCAGGCGGTGCCGACGATGGCCATGAGCGTGGCCACGAACGGCAGCTCGAGGAGCACGATCGAGACGACCGTCAGGGCGCCGAAGGGGCTCGGCATGCCCTGGAAGGTGCCGTCCTTCACCGTCACGCACGAGAATCTCGCGAGCCTCAGCACCACGGCGAGCAGGACGACGATCGCGCCGACCGCGGCCACCTTCTGGTACGCGTCGTCCGCGACCATGCCGTACACCAGCACGAAGTAGGCCGGCGCGAGACCGAAGCTGATCAGGTCGGAAAGGTTGTCCAGCTCGGCGCCCATGGGGGAGGAGCGCAGCTTGCGGGCGACCAGACCGTCGAAGAGGTCGAAGACCGCCGCGCAGAGCATCAGGATCACCGCGGTCGCCGCCGAGTGACGGGCCATGCCCGACTCGTCACTGCCGGTGAGGTGCGGGATCAGGATGCCCGTGGTGGTGAAGTACACCGCCATGAAGCCACAGGTGGCGTTGCCGAGGGTGAGGGTGTCCGCTATTGAGAGGCGGAGAGAAAGAGGCATCTCCTCCTCGTCGTCACCCACCTCGTCGGCCTCCGGCACCCACTGGGTCTCGGGATCAATCACGGTCAATGCGAGTCACCCCTGCCACCGTCTTCTGGCCGACCTCGACCGCGACCTCGACACCCTCGGGGAGGTAGATGTCGACGCGCGAACCGAAGCGGATCAGGCCGATCCGGTCGCCCTGCTCGACCTTCGTGCCCTGGGGGACGTACGGGACGATGCGGCGAGCGACCGCACCGGCGATCTGGATCATCTCGATGTCACCGAGCTCGGTGTCGAAGTGCCAGACAACTCTCTCGTTGTTCTCGCTCTCCTTGTTGAACGCCGGAACGAACCCGCCGGGGATGTGCTCGACGGACGTCACCGTGCCGGAGAGAGGCGCGCGGTTGACGTGTACGTTGAGCGGGCTCATGAAGATCGCGACGCGGGTGCGGCCGTCCTTCCAGGGCATGATGCTCTGGACCACGCCGTCGGCGGGTGAGATCACCCGGCCCTGAGTGATCTCACGCTCGGGGTCGCGGAAGAACCACAGCATGCCCGCCGCCAGCGCGGTGGCGGGTACGGCCACGGCCTTGGCGGCGCCGGACTTGCGCGCGCGTACCAGGCTGAGGGCTGCGGTGGCGACGGTCGGGAGGAGCCACGGCGATGCTCCGCGCGCCAGGCGTACGCCTGCCAGGCTGTCGCGAGGTGCAGAGGTTTGGCTGTGGGGCATGGATGACCTTCGTAGCGGATGATGCCGCGCTGTATCAGGGGACGGCGGCTTTCCATCGATCGTAGCGGCTCACGACCACAACTGGGTAAGCCAGGAAGCGGAGTCGGCGGCTGAGGAGTGCTGACGGGGTGTGACCTTCTTCTCCAAGAAAACACCCCGAAGCGGACAATCAGCCCTGGAATTTGTACTCTTCGAGCAACCTGCGCCCGATGATCATTTTCTGGATCTCGGCGGTCCCTTCGCCGATCAGCAGCATCGGGGCCTCCCGGTAGAGGCGCTCGATCTCGTACTCCTTGGAGAAGCCGTAGCCGCCGTGGATCCGGAAGGCGTCTTCCACGACCTCTTTGCAGTACTCGGAGGCGAGGTACTTCGCCATCCCTGCTTCGAGGTCGTTTCGCTCCCCGGAGTCCTTTTTGCGTGCCGCGTTCACCATCATCGCATGGGCGGCCTCGACCTTGGTAGCCATCTCGGCCAGCTTGAACTGGATCGCCTGGTGCTGGGCGATCGGCTTGCCGAAAGTGTGCCGTTGCTGGGCATACGAGACGCCGAGTTCGAACGCACGCTGAGCGACACCGCAGCCACGCGCCGCCACGTTGACGCGCCCCACCTCGACACCGTCCATCATTTGGTAAAAACCTCGGCCGGTGGCGCCCCCGAGCACGCGATCGGCCGGAATTCGCAGGCCGTCCATGATGAGTTCGGTGGTATCGACGCCCTTGTAGCCCATCTTGTCGATCTTCCCGGGGATGGTGAGCCCGGGCCGGACCTCACCGAAGCCCGGCTCCTTCTCGACCAGGAAGGTGGTCATCGACTTGTGGGGCGCGGTTCCCTCCGGGTGTCCTTCGTCACTTCGGACGAGTACGGCGACCAGGTTGGACGTTCCGCCGTTCGTCAGCCACATCTTCTGGCCGTTGAGGACGTACTCGTCGCCGTCCCGGACCGCCTTCGAGGTGATGGCCGACACGTCCGAGCCGAGCGCCGGCTCCGACATCGAGAAGGCGCCGCGGACGTCGCCCGCCGCCATCCTCGGCAGGAAGTGGTCCTTCTGCTCCTGCGTGCCGTGCTGCTTGAGCATGTACGCCACGATGAAGTGCGTGTTGATGATCCCGGAGACCGACATCCAGCCACGCGCGATCTCCTCGACGCACAGCGCGTACGTCAGGAGCGACTCGCCGAGGCCGCCGTACTCCTCGGGGATCATCAGGCCGAACAGGCCCAACTCCTTGAGGCCGTCGACGATCGCCTGCGGATACTCGTCGCGGTGCTCCAGCTCGGTCGCGACCGGGATGATCTCCTTGTCCACGAAGTCCCGGACGGTGGACAGGATTTCCTGCTGGACGTCGGTCAGACCGGCGGTCTGGGCGAGTCGCGCCATGGCTACTTCACCTGTTCCTTGAGCTCGGGGCGGCCGGGCTGCTCGCCGCCGCGCTCCTTGATGTACGTCTCGGTCGGCACCATCACCTTGCGGCGGAACACACAGACCAGCGTGCCGTCCTGCTTGTAGCCCTTGGTCTCCACGTAGACGATCCCGCGGTCGTTCTTCGACCGGGAGGGCGTCTTGTCGAGGACCGTGGTCTCGCCGTAGATCGTGTCGCCGTGGAAGGTCGGCGCCACGTGCTTCAGCGACTCGACCTCCAGGTTCGCGATCGCCTTGCCCGACACGTCCGGCACGGACATGCCCAGCAGGAGCGAGTAGATGTAGTTCCCCACGACGACGTTCTTGCCGAAGTCGGTCGTGTTCTCCGCGTAGTTGGCGTCCATGTGGAGCGGGTGGTGGTTCATCGTCAGGAGGCAGAACAGATGGTCGTCGTACTCCGTGACGGTCTTTCCGGGCCAGTGCTTGTAGACCGCCCCGACCTCGAACTCCTCGTAGGTGCGTCCGAACTGCATGGTGCTCAGGCCTCCGGGGCTTCGAACTTGGAGGTGCGCCGCATGCCGGCCGCGCGACCCTTGCCCGAGATGACCAGGGCCATCTTGCGGCTCGCCTCGTCGATCATCTCGTCGCCGATCATCGCGGAGCCCTTCTTGCCGCCCGCCTCGGACGTGTAGTACTCGTACGCGTCGAGGATCAGCTCGGCGTGGTCGAAGTCCTCCTGCGAGGGGGAGAAGATCTCGTTGGACGCCTCGACCTGGCCCGGGTGCAGCACCCACTTGCCGTCGAAACCGAGGGCGGCGGCACGCCGGGCGACCTCGCGGTACCCGTCGACGTTGCGGATCTGCAGGTAGGGGCCGTCGATCGCCTGGAGGTTGTTGGCGCGGGCGGCCATCAGGATCTTCATCAGGATGTAGTGGTAGGCGTCCGCCGGGTAACCGGGCGGCTGCTCACCCACGACGAGCGACTTCATGTTGATCGACGCCATGAAGTCGGCCGGGCCGAAGATGATCGTCTCGACGCGCGGGGACGCCGTGGCGATCTCGTTGACGTTGTTGAGGCCCTGGGCGTTCTCGATCTGCGCCTCGATGCCGATCCTGCCGACCTCGAAGCCCATCGTCTTCTCGATCTGGGTGAGGAGCAGGTCCAGCGCGACGACCTGCTGGGCGGTCTGCACCTTCGGCAGCATGATGCAGTCGAGATTCGGGCCCGCGCCCTCGACCACCGTCACGACATCGCGGTACGTCCACTCGGTCGTCCAGTCGTTGACGCGCACGACCCTCGTCTTGCCCGTCCAGTCGCCCTCGTTGAGGAACTTGACGATGGTGTGCCGCGCCTCGGGCTTGGCCAGCGGGGCGCACGCGTCCTCCAGGTCCAGGAAGACCTGGTCGGCCGGCAGACCCTGGGCCTTCTCCAGGAAACGGGGGTTGCTCCCGGGGACCGCGAGACAGGAGCGTCGCGGACGCAGACGGTTGAGGGGCGTGGTCATGCGGGGACCTCCAGGGGGTCGAGCTTGTTCGCTTTCCGGATCTCGTCGACTATGCGGCCGATGATTCCGGTGATGTCGAAGTCCTTCGGGGTGAAGACCGCGGCCACGCCCGCAGCCCTGAGCTTTTCGGCGTCACCATGGGGGATGATCCCACCGGCGATGACAGGTACGTCTGTGGCACCGGCCACACGGAGCCGTTCCAGCACGTCCGGCACCAGCTGGGCGTGCGATCCGGACAGGATGGACAGGCCCACGCCGTGCACGTCCTCGGCGATCGCCGCGTCCACGATCTGCTCCGGGGTGAGCCGGATGCCCTGGTAGACCACCTCGAAGCCGGCGTCGCGGGCCCGCACGGCGATCTGCTCGGCGCCGTTGGAGTGCCCGTCCAGACCCGGCTTGCCGACCAGGAAACGGAGCTTGCCGACGCCCATCTCCCGCGCCGTGATCTCCACCTTGCGGCGGACCAGCGCCAGCCCGGTGCCCTCGGCGGCGGCCACCGCGACCGGCGCGGACGAGACACCGGTCGGTGCCCGGAACTCCCCGAACACCTCGCGCAGGGCCCCGGCCCACTCGCCGGTCGTGACGCCGGCGCGGGCGCACTCCAGGGTGGCCTCCATGAGGTTGTCGGTGCCCTTCGCGGCTTCCTTCAGCCGCTCCAGCGCCTTGCAGGGGCGCGGGTGGTTGAAGGGGGGCTGGTAGCGCGTGTCGCGCCAGCCCTGGAGCGCCGACGTCACCTGGGCCTCGACGGCCGGGTCGACCGTCTGGATCGCCGCGTCGAGGTCGGCCGTGAGCGGGTTCGGCTCGGTCGACTCGAAGATGTTGACGCCCACGATCTTCTCTTGACCGGACTCGATACGGGCCCGCCGCTCGGCGTGCGAGGCGACGAGGTTCGACTTCAGATAGCCCGACTCGACGGCGGCCATCGCGCCGCCCATCTCCTCGATACGGCCGATCTCGGCGAGCGACTCCTCGACCAGCTCGGCGACCTTCGCCTCGACGACGTGCGACCCGGCGAAGATGTCCTCGTACTCCAGCAGATCGCTCTCGTAGGCGAGCACCTGCTGCATCCGCAGCGACCACTGCTGGTCCCAGGGCCGGGGAAGTCCCAGCGCCTCGTTCCACGCGGGGAGCTGCACGGCACGCGCGCGTGCGTCCTTCGAGAGGGTCACCGCCAGCATCTCCAGCACGATCCGCTGGACGTTGTTCTCCGGCTGCGCCTCGGTCAGCCCGAGGGAGTTGACCTGTACGCCGTACCGGAAGCGCCGCTGCTTGGGGTTCTCGATGCCGTACCGCTCGCGCGTGACCTGGTCCCAGATCCGCCCGAACGCCCGCATCTTGCACATCTCCTCGATGAACCGGACGCCCGCGTTCACGAAGAAGGAGATACGGGCGACGACATCACCGAACTTCTCGGCGGGCACCTGCCCCGAGTCCCGTACGGCGTCCAGCACCGCGACGGCCGTCGACATCGCGTACGCGATCTCCTGGACCGGGGTCGCCCCCGCCTCCTGGAGGTGGTAGCTGCATATGTTGATCGGGTTCCACTTGGGGATGTGGTTGACCGTGTAGCAGATCATGTCGGTCGTCAGCCGGAGCGAGGGTCCCGGGGGGAACACATGCGTGCCCCTCGACAGGTACTCCTTGACGATGTCGTTCTGGGTCGTCCCCTGGAGCGTGGTGATGTCGACACCCTGCTCCTCGGCGACGACCTGGTAGAGCGCCAGCAGCCACATGGCGGTGGCGTTGATCGTCATCGAGGTGTTCATCTGGTCCAGGGGGATCTCCTGGAACAGCCGGCGCATGTCACCGAGGTGCGAGACGGGGACGCCGACCCGGCCGACCTCGCCGCGGGCGAGGATGTGGTCGGGGTCGTACCCGGTCTGGGTCGGCAGGTCGAAGGCCACCGACAGACCTGTCTGGCCCTTGGCGAGATTGCGCCGGTACAACTCGTTGGACGCCTCGGCCGTGGAGTGACCGGCGTACGTGCGCATGAGCCACGGCCGGTCCTTCTGACGCTCAGTCATCGATGACCTCCGGTCTCAGATGTTCCGGAAGCGGTTGATGGCGTCGATGTGCTGGGCGCGCTTCTCCTCGTCGCGCACACCGAGGCCCTCCTCGGGGGCGAGGCACAGGACGCCGACCTTGCCCTGGTGGGCGTTGCGGTGGACGTCGTGGGCGGCCTGCCCGGTCTCCTCCAGGGAGTACACCTTGGAGAGCGTCGGGTGGATCTTGCCCTTGGCGACCAGCCGGTTGGCCTCCCAGGCCTCGCGGTAGTTGGCGAAGTGCGAGCCGATGATGCGCTTGAGGGACATCCACAGGTAGCGGTTGTCGTACTCGTGGTTGAAGCCCGAGGTGGAGGCGCAGGTGACGATGGTGCCGCCCTTGCGGGTGACGTAGACGGAGGCGCCGAAGGTCTCGCGGCCGGGGTGCTCGAAGACGATGTCCACGTCCTCGCCGCCGGTCAGCTCGCGGATGCGCTTGCCGAACCGCTTCCACTCGCGCGGGTCCTGGTGGTGCTCGTCCGCCCAGAACTTGTAGTCCTCGGCGTTGCGGTCGATGATCGCGTCGGCGCCCATCGCCCGGCAGATGTCCGCCTTCTGTTCGCTGGAGACGACACAGATGGGGTTGGCGCCGCCGGCCAGCGCGAACTGCGTGGCGTACGAGCCGAGCCCGCCGCTCGCGCCCCAGATGAGGACGTTGTCGCCCTGCTTCATCCCGGCGCCGTTGCGCGACACCAGCTGGCGGTACGCGGTGGAGTTGACCAGCCCGGGTGCGGCGGCCTCCTCCCAGCTCAGGTGGTCCGGCTTGGGCATCAGCTGGTTGGACTTGACGAGGGCGATCTCGGCGAGGCCGCCGAAGTTCGTCTCGAAGCCCCAGATGCGCTGTTCGGGGTCGAGCATCGTGTCGTTGTGCCCGTCGGAGGACTCCAGCTCCACCGACAGGCAGTGCGCGACGACCTCGTCTCCGGGCTTCCAGGAGTTGACGCCGGGACCGGTGCGCAGGACGACGCCCGCGAGGTCGGAACCGATGATGTGGTACGGCAGGTCGTGGCGCTTGGTGAGCTCGCTGAGCCTGCCGTAACGCTCCAGGAAGCCGAAGGTCGACATCGGCTCGAAGATCGACGTCCAGACCGAGTTGTAGTTGACCGAGGAGGCCATGACGGCCACCAGGGCTTCGCCCGGGCCGAGTTCCGGCACCGGGACGTCGTCCAGGTGGATCGACTTGCGGGGGTCCTTGTCGCGGGTTTCGAGGCCCGCGAACATGTCCGTCTCGTCCTTGTGCACGGTGATGGCACGGTACGACTCGGGGAGCGGCAGAGCGGCGAAATCGGCCGGAGTCGACTCCGGCGACTGGATCGCGTCCAGGATGTCCTTCACGGTCACGGTGTTGCCTCCGGCGAATGGCGTCTCGAGGGAAGACGCTGAGGGTTACGTCGGTACTGCTGAGGGTTGGGTGAGACGTGCCGTCGGTTCGGCGGGTGGTGCTTCGGCAGCGCGTGGTGGCGCGGGAGGTTGCCTGTGACGCAGGCGGCCGGGCGCGCAAACACGTGGGTTTGCGGGGACAGCCGACGTACGAATGGTCTCTGCACGCCGGCCGCCCGGACACCTTCAAGGTATGACACCCCGTGTCAGGTGACAAGGCACTGAGTGCCAGAAAATGGCCTCAGGTGAAATCTTTACGTAACAAATGAGCGATGATCGATCAAAGGCTACTGAGGAGTAGCCCTCGCGGGGCACAGAAGAGGCGGGCCGCGATTTCTGCGACCCGCCTGTTCCGTACGTACGGCTCTTATGTCCTACGACCGTTCCTTGAGCGCCTGTTCGATGGTGCGCATCACCTCGTCGAGGGGGGCGTCGGTCCGCGCCACGGCGACCAGCACCTCTCCCTGCGAGGCCACCGAGGCCGGAACGCTCCGGGTGGCGGTGTCACGCCCGGCCACGATGCCCGTGACGAAGGTCTTCCGTACGATCCCGAACGCGTGGTCGAGCTGTGCCTCGACGTCGCCCTGGCCGCCCGCCCGCAGCCAGCGCCGCAGGACGTGGTTGTGGGCGGTGACCACGGCCGACGCGGCGACCTCGGCCAGCAGCGGATCGTCGTTCGCGTCGTCGTCGTGGGCGTGCTCGTCGAAGTGGCCAAGGAGATAGCGGGTGAAGAGACGCTCGTAGCGGGCGACCGACGCGATCTCCGCCTCCCGCAGGGTGGGGACCTCGCGCGTCAGCTTGTAGCGGGCGACCGAGATCTCCGGCCGGGCCGCGTACATCTTCATGACTTCCTTGATGCCCCGGCACACGGTGTCGAGCGGATGCTCGTGCGCCGGCGCCGCGTTCAGCACCGCCTCGGCCCGGATCAACGTGTCGTCGTGGTCCGGGAAGATCGCCTCTTCCTTGGAACGGAAGTGCCGGAAGAAGGTGCGGCGGGCCACGCCGGCCCTGGCCGCGATCTCGTCGACGGTGGTGCCTTCGTAGCCCTTGGTCGAGAACAGCTCCATCGCCGCCGCCGCCAGCTCTCGGCGCATCTTGAGCCGCTGGGCGGCGGCGCGACCGCCCGCGGCACTCTCCGGCGCGTCGGGCGTGGCTGGGGTACGGGAGGACTTGGCGGGCTGGGACATGACCCGAACGTACTGCATCCGCGCAGGGTGGCGCGCACGTCCGGGATCACCCCCGCCCAGGGCGGGCGGGGGCGGGGAGGCCGGGTCGAGAAGGCCGCCCCAGTCCTCGTCATGCCCGGGAACGCGCCCGAACCCCTGTCCGAAGTCGGGCCCGGACCAGTCGCCGGCCCCGTCAGCGGCGGGCATATTCGCGGAAGCCGCGGCCCGTCTTGCGGCCGAGGCAGCCCGCGGCCACCAGGTGCTCCAGGAGCGGCGCGGGGGCCAGACCCGGGTCACGGAACTCGCGGTGCAGGACCTTCTCGATGGCCAGGGAGACATCCAGCCCGACCACGTCCAGCAGTTCGAACGGGCCCATCGGGTAGCCGCCGCCCAGCTTCATCGCCGCGTCGATGTCGTCAAGGGACGCATAGTGCTCCTGCACCATCTTGATCGCGTTGTTGAGGTACGGGAAGAGCAGTGCGTTGACGATGAATCCGGCCCGGTCGCCGCAGTCGACGGCATGCTTCTTGATCCGGACGCAGACCTCACGGACCGTTGAATGGACGTCGTCGGCCGTCAGCACCGTACGGACGACCTCGACCAGCTTCATCGCGGGCGCCGGGTTGAAGAAGTGCATGCCGATCACGTCCTCGGGACGCGAGGTGGCACGGGCGCACGCGACGACGGGCAGCGAGGAGGTGGTGGTGGCCAGCACCGCGCCCGGCTTGCAGACCTTGTCCAGGGTCGCGAACAGCTGCTGCTTGACCTCCAGGTCCTCGGCGACGGCCTCGACGGCCAGATCGACGTCCGCGAAGGCGTCGTACGAGCCCGCCGCGGTGATCCGGTCCAGGGTCTCGGCGGCGGCCTCGGCGGTGAGGCGGCCCTTGTCGACGGAGCGGGCCAGCGACTTGCCGATCCTGGCCTTGGCGGTCTGGGCCTTCTCCTCGCTGCGGGCGGCGAGGACCACCGCGTACCCGGCCTTCGCGAAGACCTCGGCGATGCCGGAGGCCATCGTGCCGGAGCCGGCGACGCCCACCGAGCGGACGGTGCGACCGCCGGTCTCGGGAGCGTCGGCCGGCGGGGTCAGCGCGTCCGCCACGACCGTCGCGCCGCCGGGCGCCTCGTAGGAGTAGAAGCCGCGCCCCGTCTTCCTGCCCGTCAGGCCCGCCTCGCTGAGCTGCTTGAGGATGGGGGCCGGGGCGTGCAGCCGGTCGTGGGACTCGGAGTACATGGCCTCCAGGACCGTACGGGCCGTGTCGATGCCGATCAGGTCGAGCAGGGCGAGCGGACCCATGGGCAGCCCGCAGCCCAGCCGCATCGCCGCATCGATGTCCTCGCGGGAGGCGTACTTCGCCTCGTACATCGCGGCGGCCTGGTTGAGATAGCCGAACAGCAGCCCGTCGGCGACGAATCCGGGCCGGTCGCCGACCGCGACGGGCTCCTTGCCGAGCTCGATCGCCAGATCGGTGACCGCGGTGACGGCCTGCGGCGCGGTCAGCACCGACGAGACCACCTCGACCAGCTTCATCGCCGGGGCCGGGTTGAAGAAGTGCAGGCCCAGAACGCGCTCGGGGCGCGCCGAGTCGGCGGCGAGGCGGGTGACGGAGAGGGCGTTGGTGCCGGTCGCGAGGATCGTCTCCGGGCGCACGATGTCGTCGAGGGCGCGGAAGATCTGGTGCTTGACCTCGTACGACTCCGGCGCCACCTCGATGACCAGGTCGGCGTCGGCCGCCTCGCGCAGGTCGGTGGAGGTGCGGAAGCGGGCGAGGACATCCTCGCGCTCCTGTTCGGTGAGCCGGCCGCGCACCACGGCACGGGCGGTCGAGGTCTCCAGCGCGGTGACGGCCTTCGCGGCCGTGGCCTCGCTGATGTCGATGCCGACGACCTCGCGGCCGGCGCGGGTGAGGACCTCGGCGATGCCGGTGCCCATCGTGCCGAGGCCGACCACGGCGACGGTCCTGATCGGGGACGGAGAGGTGTGGGACAGGGGAGTGGCCATCGCGGGACTCCAGGAATGAGGGTGACGACTGGGAGCGCGCCCGGGTGCGCCGGAGGGAGGCCATGAGAACCCTGAGAACAGGGAAGCCCTGTGGGTGGCGCACCGGGTGCGAGAAGAGGAGTGCGGAACGCTGAGTGCGGGTGTTGCCGGGCTGCGAAGCGCACACGCCCGGTGCCGTGGTCGCGGGCGTGCACACGCCCGGAGAACGGTGAGGTCCGACCGGCCCTGTCCCAAGCCGTGTCGCGCTCACGACGGCTGCGTCACCAGGCCGTCGTCAGCAAGCATTGCAAGCGAGTGGGTAACTCGCTCGTCTGAGCTTAACCGGTGGGTAACGAGCGCGCCAGCCCCCGGCTTTGTGATGTAGGTCCCGGGATCCTGCCCACGCGGCCTCGCTCCCGCACCTAACCTCGGCATCATGGACGAAGAGTTGCGATCACTCACGGAGCGCTTACGGGCCGAGGCCGGAGCGGATACCTCGGAGGCATACGAACAACTGGTGGCGACCGACGGCCTCGACGAGCTGGCCGATGTCCTCACCGCCCCCGGACAGCCGCTGTGGGCCAGGGAGTTGGCCGCCTTCCGGCTGGGGCTCGCGGGGGACCGGCGAGCCTTCGAGGCCCTCGTCCTGCTCCTCAACCACCGTGACCCGCAGCGCTGCGCCTCCGCCGCGTACGCCCTGGCCCGCCTCGGTGATCCGCGCACGGCCCGCGCGGCAGCCGCCCTCGCGACCAACGAACTGCGCGTCGCCTACGCCCTGCACCCGGTCCGGCTGCTGGGCCGGCTGCGCGCCCCCGAGTCCGTGCCCGCGCTGATCACCACGCTGGCCCGCCGCCTGAAACCGCACGATCCCCACCGGCGGGTGGCGCTCGCCTGCGTCGAGGCGCTGGGCACGCTGGGGGACCGGCGAGCGGCGCCTGTCCTGAACGAGGCCCTCGCACACCCGGCCCTCGCCGAGGCGGCGGTGCACGCGCTGGCGCGCATCCCCGGACAGAGGTGAACCCGGGGAACTGTCAGCCGAGCAGTTCCCGCACGTACCGCACCTCCGGTACGGCGACCCCGTCCACGTCGAAGGGCTCCTCGGCGCCGTCGGCCGCGAACCCCGCCCGCTCGTAGAACCGCCGGGCGCGTTCGTTGCCCTTGAGAACCCACAGGAGCATGCGCGGGTGCTTGGCATCGGCGCACCGGCGGACCGCCTCCCGCAGCAGCGCCTGCCCGACTCCGGCGCCGAACTGCGCGGCGTCCACGTAGATCGCGTACAACTCGGCGTCGTCGGTGCGGATCTCACCGTCCCGGTAGGGCCCGTGACAGGCCCAGCCGACGACCTCGCCGGCCCGTTCCGCGACCAGGTCGACGACCTCCGACCCGGCCCGCACGAAGAACGTCCGCCGGCGCTCGGCGTCCTCGGCGATGCTGAGGGCGTCGAGATGCGACTGCGGCATCAGGCCCTTGTAGGCGTGCTGCCAGCCTCGGATACGTATCTCGGACACGCGGTCGCAGTCGTCGAGGGTCATCTCGCGCACGAGGATCCGGTCGTTCATGGCGGCACTCTTTCAGAGAAGAGTCAGCTGGACCGGCTCGGGTGCCTCGGTACCGGGTCCGGCGGGATCGGGCTCGGTGGGTGCCGGAGCCCTGCGCGGCATCCCCGCGCGCGTGGGGCCCATTCCGTACTCCTGGGCCAGCTCGTGGACCTGGCGGGTGATCCGGCGCTGGTACCACTTGGGGGCGTAGGCGCCCTCCGCGTACAACCGCTCGCACCGGCGCACCAGATGCGGGTGATGGTGCCCGAGCCAGGCCATGTACCACTCGCGGGCGCCGGGACGCAGATGCAGCACCAGCGGGGTCACGGAGGTCGCCCCGGAGGCGGCGATCGCCCGCACGGTGGCCCGCAGTTGGGTCGGGTCGTCGCTGAGAAAGGGGAGCACCGGCGCCATCAGCACCCCGCAGCCGATGCCGTGCTCGCCCAGTGCCCGTACGACGTCCAGGCGCCGTTCCGGAGCGGGGGCGCCCGGCTCCACCGTGCGCCACAGGTCGGGGTCGGTGAAGTTGAAGGGGTCGTGGCCGCCGCAGTCCGGGCTCTGGGCCGGAGCTGGGGGTGCTTCACGTCGAGCTGCGGCTGACGGCGAGCGGTCCCCGCGTGATCGGCGGGCGGCGACCTTGTTTCCAGCGGCCGAGCGTGAGGCCTTGCGCCAACGACGTCGGGGACGACCGAGCGCTGATCGCCGCGTCCGCCGTGCTGAACCGGTCGAGGGAGGACCGGGGCTCCGCCACCTGGTTCCCCCTCGACCTTCGTGTCCTCGACCGGCTGACCCCTCGGAGGAGGGCGGCCGATGCGGGTGGGAGGTCTCCCGCCACCGGCCGCCCCGCTCCCGTGCGCGCCACCGGATCCGTCCGCCGGCGCGCACCAGCGTGTCCGCGTCCTGCGCGGCGGACCGGGTCAGGATCCCTCGGGGAGCCCCGGCGGGTTGGTCTCGGCTTTCTCCACGGCCTCGTCGGACAGGTGCCAGGCCTTGAGCCAGGAGACGTACTGGCCATGGTCGATGAGGTACTGGACCGCCTTCGCGATCGGCGCGGCCAGCCCGTCGCCCTTGGCCGTGGTGGCGCCGATCAGCCCCTGGAGGGTGTCGCCCGCCCCGGAGACGGTGCCCGCGTTGCGGGTGGCGTTCGGGGTCCCCGCGGTCTGGGTGGCGTGGTAGGCGACCGTCGGATTGGGCCCGAAGTGGGCGTCGATGCGGCCGCCGCCGAGGGCCAGATAGAGGCTGTTGTTGTTCGGGAAGTACTTGACGGTGAGGTCCTCGTCCTCGGCCGCCAGTTTCTTCTTCCAGCCGAGGAGGATCTTCTCCTGGTTGGTGCCCGCGCCGACGGCCACGGTGCGGCCGGCCAGGCTGTGCCAGTCGTCGAAGCGCCAGTCGCTGTTCTTCGTCACCTCGAAGGCGAGGTCGTCCTTGCGGTAGGCGACGAAGTCGTACTTCTTCTTACGCTCCTCGGTGACGGTGACGCTGGAGAACGCCACGTCGACCTTGCCGCTGTCGAGGCCGACGAACATGTTGTCCCAGGTGGCGTTGGTGACCTCCGCCTCAAGACCGAGGACGGCGGCGACCATGCGGCCGAGGTCGGGCTCGGCGCCGGTGGCGGTCCTCTGGTCGTCGCCGGTGAAGACCAGAGGGGCGATCCCGTCGGGCAGTCCGCCCAGGCCGATGGCGAGCTTCCCGGTGCGGGCGACCTCCTCGGGCAGTTCCGCGCTGATCGACTTCACCTCGGCGATCCTCAGCGCGGTCTCGGTGGCGGCGCCGTTGGAGAAGCGACCCACGGTGACGGTGCCCGCGGCGTCGGCCCGGGCGGCGTCGGTACCGGCGCCGCACCCGGTGAGGGCCACGGCGAGGGAGAGCCCGGCGGCAGCGGCGAGAGCGCGCCAGCGGGGGACGGAACGGGGACGGGAAGTGTGCATGGCGGTCCTGGTCGTGTGGTGGACGGCCGGCGGGCCGGCTGGCCCGCCGGGGAACGGGTGGGAGGGTGGCGGCAGGCGTCGCAGAACCACGACGGTCTTCAGAGCACGCGGCTGAGGAAGTGGCGGGTGCGCTCGTGGCGCGGGCGGTCCAGCACCTCGGCGGGGGTGCCGTCCTCGACGATGCGGCCCCGGTCGAAGAAGAGGACGCGGTCGGCGGCCTCGCGGGCGAAGCCGATCTCGTGGGTCACCACGAGGAGCGTGGTGCCGCCGTTCGCTAGGTCCTTGATGACCTGGAGAACCTCGCCGACCAGCTCGGGGTCGAGGGCGGAGGTGGGCTCGTCGAAGAGGATGAGGCTGGGATCCAGGGCGAGCGCGCGGGCGATGGCCACGCGCTGCTGCTGCCCGCCGGAGAGCTGGCGCGGATAGGCGTCGGCCTTGTCGGCGAGTCCGACCCGGCCGAGCAGTTCACGGGCCCGCTCGCGCGACTGCGGCCGCGTCAGCCGACCGGTGGCCACGGGTGCGGCGGCCACGTTGTCCAGGGCGGTCAGATGCGGGAACAGGTTGAAGTTCTGGAAGACGAAGCCGATACGGGTGCGCTGGGCCAGCACGGCACGCTCGCTCAGCTCCTTGAAGTGCCGGCCGCTGCGGCGGACGCCGACCGGTTCGCCGCCCACCTCCACATGGCCGGCGTCGGGCTTCTCCAGGTGGTTGATGACGCGTAGCAGGGTGGACTTGCCGGAGCCGGAGGGGCCCAGGATCACGGTGACCTCGCCGGGGCGCACACTGAGGTCGACGCCGTCCAGGACGGTGTGGGCGGCGAAGCGTTTGCGTACGCCGCGCACCTCGACCGCGGCGGGCTGCGGGGCCGGAGCGCCGGTGGCGGTGGGGGTCATGCGAGGGACTCCTTGCGCAGGTGGGTGCGCAGATTCCGCAGGGCGGAGCGGGTGTTCTGCAGCGGGGTGGGCGGCAGGGCGCGCAGGGCACCGCGGGAGAAGTGGCGTTCCACGTAGAACTGGACGACCGACAGCAGGCTGGTGAGCACCAGGTACCAGACGGTGGCCACCATCAGCAGCGGCACGATGTCACCGGGGTAGGTGCTGCCCAGGCTCGACACGGTGCCGAAGAGGTCGAGCAGGGAGACGTAGAAGACCAGCGAGGTGCTCTTGATGAGGCCGACGAGCTGGTTCACGTAGTTCGGGGTGATCGACCGCAGCGCTTGGGGGAAGACGATCCGACGGAACTGATACGTCCTGGGCAGCCCGAGCGCGGCGGCGGCCTCGTGCTGGCCTTGGTCGACGGAGAGAATGCCGCCGCGGACCACCTCGGCGGCGTAGGCGGCCTCGGTGAGGCTGAGGCCGAAGACGGCCACGGCCATGTCGGTGGCGAGCCGGGACTCGTCGAAGGTGAAGAACGCCGGGCCGAACGGTATGCCGAGGCTCAGCGTGCGGTACAGGGCGCTGAAGTTGTACAGGAAGAGCAGCACCACGATCAGCGGGACGGAGCGCAGCAGCCAGATGTAGGTCCAGGACACGGCGCGCGTTACCGGGCTGCGGGAGAGCCGGCACAGGGCCAGCACGATGCCGCCCAGGAGACCGAACACGGCGCTGAGGGAGGTGACTTCGAGGGTGATGACCAGCCCGTCGAGGACGGCGGGGCGCAGGATCCAGTAGCCGAATCGGTCCCACTGGTAGAAGGGGTTGGTCACCAGACCGTGGACGAACTGGGCGGCCAGCACGGTCACCACGGCGGTGGCGAGCCAGCGGCCGGGGTGGCGCAGCGGCAGCACCCGGGCCGTCCCAGGGTCCCCGCTCTTGTCCGCCGGGGGCGGTGGATCCGCGCGCCGGTCGGCGGGGTCGGCCGGGGCCGCGATCGTACCTGGGGGTCGCTGCATGGGTGGCTCCACTGGGGGTGCCCCGGACACCCGTGGGCGCACGGGCCGGGGAACGGGGGGACAGGGGACGATTGGGCGGGCCGAAGGGCTGACGATCACTGTCGGCAGTGCGGGAGGGCGGCCACCACGTTCGATCGGGTGGGATCGACAGGCCGCGGCGCGCCGACCCCGGGTAGGCGCAACCTGCGTGAAAACATGGGGAGTTCGTAGGACGTCCGGGGCGAGGGGCGTCGGAACGGGTGTGAAGAGAGCCACGCCACCGCCGGCCGTGCCCGCCGCCTTAGGATTGCCTTGCACCGCAGGTCACCGCGATCCACTGCTTTCGACGTGTCCCGTCGTACGAGAAGAGTCGTACGAGGAGAACTCGGCACCGGGCGGGTGACGGGCGGAAGGCGGCGGAATCCGGCAGCGGAGACGGTCAGAGTGAAACCGGGGGACCAGAACGTGGCGCGCAGCCGCGGCACGAGGCAGCACAGGCGGGGGTAGATGTGGGTCAGCAGGCGAGTGACGACCTGTTCACTGCGGGGAACCAGCTCAGCGCCGCGGAGGTGGAGGTCTACCGGTGGCTCGCGTTACACGGCCGGCTCAGCCTCGCCCGGATGGCCCAGGATCTCGGCCTCGACCGGGAGCAGGCCCAGGAGGCCGTGGACGCCCTGATGGGGCTGGGCCTGGTGCAGCCCCACCAGGGCGGGGTGGGGCTGGGCCTGGTGCAGTCCGAGGACCCTGGTGAAGGCGACGGCGGCCGGGTGTGGGCGGTCGACCCGCACCTGGTGGCCGCCGTGGTCACCGGCCCTCTGGAGGAAACGATCCGTCAACAGCAGACCCGGCTACGGGCCTTCCGTGACCAGTTCGCCCAACTGGCCGAGCACTACGAGGAGGGGCTGCGGGGTGCGCCCGCCGAACTCCAGACCATCCCGGGTCTGACCGAGGTGCGGGCGGCCCTGAACCGGGCCGCGGAGCGGTGCCGCGAGGAAATGATCACCGTCCAGCCGGGGGGCACCCGGGCGCCGGAGGTCCTCAAGGACGCGCTGGCCCGGGACAGCGAACTCCTCGCCCGCGGGGTGAGCATCCGCACCCTCTACCACCACACCGCGCGGTTCAACGGCCCCAGCCAGGCGTACGTGGCCACGGCCAGTGCCCTCGGCGCCCAGTACCGCACCGCCCACCAGCTGTTCGGCCGGCTCATCGTCTTCGACCGGGAACTGGCCTTCTTGCCCGACCGGCACGGCAACTGGGGCGCGGTCGTCATCCGCGAACCGTCGATCGTGCACTTCCTGTGCGAGCTGTTCGAGCAGACGTGGTCGCAGGCCCAGCCGTTCTCCGACGCCGCGGCCGACGGTCTCGAGGCGGTCGCCAAGGACCTGGACCGCACGATCCTGCGCCTGCTCGCGACCGGCCTGAAGGACGAGACGATCGCCCGGAGGCTCGGGATGTCGCTCCGGACGACACGCAAACACATCGCCGACATCATGCAGACCCTGGGCGCGGAGAGCCGTTTCCAGGCGGGCGTGGCCGTGGCCACGCGCGGTCTGCTCGCCTGCGACGAGGAACCGTCCGGGAACCCCGGGAACCCCACGGGCGCCGGGGACGGCGTCGGCGCACCAGCCGTATCCTGACCGGGCGCGCGGGTCAGACCGGATCGCCCAGGACGAGCTCCAGCAGCACGGTGGGGGTGTGCACGTCCGACAGGCGGTAGGTGTAGCCCCTGGGGACGAAGAGTGTGTCGCCCGCCCGCAGCCGCAGGGATAGCACCTCTTCGAGGGCGCCGTCCTCCTGCGCCACCGCTTCGAGGGTGTCGCCCCCCAGTGCCGCAACCGGGCCGTCGACGCCGTCCGTGCCGTCCGGGGCGGCGGCCCGGCGCGGGCCCCCGGTCGTCCTGGAGAGCCCGCAGCGGCAGGCGCTCTCCAGGACGGTGAGGGTGCGCTCGGCGGGCCCGGACGCGTGCGGTGGGCTGGACTGACGAGCCGTCAGGAAATGGCGGTACGCCACCACGTGCAGCCCCAGCAGGGTGCCGAGCGCGGCCGTCAGCCGGTCGGCCGCGGGCCCGGCCGAGGTGCGTACCGGCCCGTCCGGCGAGGCCGTGCCGCCGTCGCCGAGTTCGGCCGGCGGCCACAGCCGGAGCAGCGCGGGCAGCGACTCCGCGTCCTCGGGCCACAGCAGCGCGGGTCCCTTGTCGCCGTTGGTCGCCACGCACAGCGCCAGTTCCTCGACGAAGGACTGGAGCGGCCGGGGGAGCCGGTTGTGGCCGGGCACTGTTCTCCGATCTCCCACGGCGCGCGGCCGCGGGGAGGTGAGGGAGGCCGCCGGGTTCGGATGCTTTCGTGCCCTCGGCCCGGAGCTGCGGGACGTACCGCGTCTGCTTGACGGTCGTATCGGCAGTATTGTGCCGCGCCGGGGGCGCTGTGCGTAGTCACGCGTTCACGGGGCACGGCTTCCGGCCGCGGCGGCCACGTGGGCCGGGTGCGCGGGCCGCTCCCGGGAGGGCGCCGAGGACCGTGAGGGCACCTGCCCCCGTGGGGGGTGTGGAGCCGCCGTGACAGGAGCACGCTTCGGGGAATGTGCCCGCGGGCCTTTCCCCGACGGGCCCGCACGTCCCTCACCGGAGTACCCATGGACCGACCAGCCCCGCCGCGTCGTGCGCACCGGACCCGAACGGGAGGCGCGAGAGGCCGCCCCGCTCCTGCTGCCGTACCGCTCGGGCCTGCCGACCGTCGCTCGGGAGGTCGTGCGGGTGAAGCACTTCCGGCTGCTCGTGCTCGGCAACGGGATATCGGCGTACGGCAGTTACCTCAACATGGTGGCTCTGAACGTCTTCGTGTACCAGGTGACGGGCAGCCCCGGTGCCGCGGGCGTCTTCATGGCGGTGCGGCTGCTGACCGGTTTCGCCAGCGGCTTCGTCAGCCCCGCCGCCCGCAGGGAGTTCAGCCTCGGGCTGGTGCCGGGCCGAACCGGCGTGTCCGGGGGTGCCGGGCCGCCGCACGGCGTGCCCGCGGCCCCGCACTCCACCGGTCGCGAGGGCACCTGCCCGCATGGGTGATGTGGGGCCGCCGGGGCAGCGGCACGCTTTTGGGGACATGCCCGCAGGCCCGATCCTCGACGGCCTGCATGTCTCATCGGAGTACCCATGAACCGACAGCCTTCCCACGTCGTCCACATCGGATTCGACCGGAAGCACGAGAGGCTGTTCCGCCCCGAGCACCGCTCGACCCTGCTGCTCGACGAGGCGTCGGCCGGGGCCCTGCCGGCCGGGCTCCGCGACCGCTTCGCCGCGGTCGGGGAGCTGGAGGTGCCGGCCGAGGCGGACCTCGGCAACTACGACTCCGCCTTCGACCAGATTGCCGCCCACGCCGACAAGTTCGCGGCCGAGTTCGGGGCGCCCGCCGCCGTGGTCGGCCTGACGGAGGAGTCCGTACTGCCCGCCGCCCGACTGCGCGAACACCTCGGACTGGCCGGGATGCGCCCGGACACGGCCCGGCTGCTGCGCGACAAGGTGGGGATGAAGGAGGCGGTGCGCGCCGCAGGCGTGGACACCCCGCACTTCCTGCCCGTCGGCCCGGACACCACGGCCGGTGAGGCGGCCCGGATCGCGGCGCTGATGCCCGGCGGCGTGGTCCTCAAGCCCCGCTCGCAGGCGGCCGCGATGGGCGTCGAGGTCTTCACCGACCCCGCCCGCTTCGTCGACCGGGTGCGCGACGGCGGCCTGGCGGCCGGCCACCAGGTCGAGGAGTTCGTCTCCGGCGACCTGTGCCACGTCGACGGCCTGGTCCGCGGCGGCCGCGTCCTGTTCATCGGCGCCGCCACGTACCTGGCACCCCCCTACGACGTGGTCACCGAGGGCGGGCTCCCGCTCGGCTCGGTCAGCGTCGACGACCCCGCCCTGCTGGCCGCCATGGAGGAGCTGACCACGCGGGTGCTGGACGCGGTCGGCTTGGCGGACGGCGTCTTCCACCTGGAGCTCTTCGTCCGCCCCGACGGCCGGCTGACCTTCCTGGAGGTCGCCGGGCGGCCCGGTGGCGGCGGCATAGCGGACCACATCCACTACGCGTACGGGGTCGACCTGGCCGAGGAGGCGCTGCGCGTCTGCCTGGGCGAGCCGCCCCGCCACGACGGCCCGCGCACCATCCTCGAGACCGGTGTCGCCGCCTCCGGCTGGCTGCACGTGCTCTCGCCGACCGGCGGCGACCAGCGGGTGGTTCGGGTCGACGGTGCCGACCGGCTGCCGGGGTCCGTGGTCCGCAGCAGCCTCGCCCGGATGGGCGACACCTTCACCGGCGTCGGCGAACTGTACCGGGCGGCGGGCCGGTTCACCTTCGTCGGCGGCTCCACGGAGCAGGTCACCGCCGACGCCCGGCACACCTGGTCGGTCTACGGCGTCACCTACGGGCTCCTGACCGCGTGAGGCCCGCCTTCCGTCCGACGACCCAGGAGCCGCCCGTGTCGGCCGTTCAGAGCGAGGAGCCATCCGTGTCGGCCATACCGTCCCCCGTGCCGGCCGTACCGCCGCCGTCCGGACCGGCCCCGCCGGGCGACGCTGTCACCGTGTCCGGGGCACCGGTCCGTGCCGCCGCCGTACCGCCCTTCCCCCGGTCCGTCGACCTCGGCGGCCCGCCGCCCGTGCGGCCGCAGCTGTCGCTGCGCACCGCCGTGGTCGTCGGGACCGGTCTGATCGGCACCTCCGTCGCGCTGGCGCTCACCGCGGGCGGTGTGCGGGTCCACCTGGAGGACGCCGACCCCGAGGCCGCCGCCGTGGCCGCCTCGCTCGGCGCGGGCACGCTCGACCCGCCCGGCGCGCCGGTGGACATCGCCGTCGTCGCCGTGCCGCCCGCCGCCGTCGGCACGGTCGTCCGCGACTGCCAGCGCCGCCGCCTCGCCACCCACGTACTGGACGTGGCCAGCGTCAAGTCCGCGCCCCTCGCCGATGTCGCCGCCCTGGGCTGCGACACCACGCACTACATCGGCGGGCACCCCATGGCAGGCCGGGAGGTCTCCGGGCCCGCGGCGGCCCGCGCGGACCTGTTTCGCGACCGCCCGTGGGCGCTGACCCCGCTGCCGCGGACCCGTACCGACACGCTGAACGCAGCCCTCGACGTGGTGACCGCGTGCGGCGCGACGCCCGTGGTGATGGATGCGGGGGACCACGACCGGGCGGTGGCCCTGGTTTCCCACGCGCCCCACCTGGTGTCGTCGCTCATGGCGGCCCGGCTCGTGCAGGCACCGCCGGGCGCGCTGCGCCTGTCGGGGCGCGGCGTGGGCGACATGACCCGGATCGCGGCGGGCGATCCCGTCCTGTGGACGGACATCCTCGCCGCCAACGCCGAGGCGGTCGCCGACGTGCTCGACGGCTTGGCCGAGGACCTGGGCCAGGCCGTCGCCGCGTTACGCGCCCTGGCCGGCGCCGGTACGGCGCTGGGCGGCCGGCAGCTCGCCGATGTGCTGCAGCGCGGGCGGACCGGCCGCGTCCGGCTGGAGGGCGCCCGCCTCGCGCCCGGTCCCCGCAACCGCACCGTGCTGCCCGGCCGTACTCCCGACCCCGCTCCTGCCCCGGCCCCCGCTCCTGCCCCGGCCGCTTCGGTGGGCTGAGCGCGACGCGGCACCGCCGTCCCCCTCTCCGCGCCGGGAGGGGGACGGCGGGTACGGGCGCACGGGGAGGGGGCCGACCGGTGCGGTCGGCCCCCTCGGCCCAGGTCCGGCTGGTGCCGCTCGTGCGGGTGCCGGGGCTCAGACGGGGTGTCCGTCGGCCCAGCCGGGGCGGGCGGGCAGGTGCGGAGCCTCGTCGAAGGGGGCACCGCCGGCGGCGCCGGCCCGGGCGTTCCCCGTGGACAGCGCGAGCAGCAGCAGATGCATACGACTGCGTGCCCCGGTCTTCGCGCGGATTCTGCGCAGATAGGTGTCCACGGTGTGCGGACTTACGTTCATACGGTGGGCGATCGCCGCGTAAGTGTCCCCGTGTACGAGGTGCCCGAGCACTTCTTTTTCCCGGTCGCTGAGTCTGCTGACGACCTGCTGGAATTCATCGCTCACGGAGTCGCGTCCCTTTCCCTTCGTCGTTCTCCGCACCGGTGCATGGAGTGGGCGGCTTCCCCCGCGACGCGGCCCGGCACCTGCGTGACACCTTGTTTCTCAGCCTCCGCTCCGGCGGCCCCAACCGCTGTCGCCCTCAGTGATGGCACGGGAGGAGACCACGGTGTCCGCGGTGGGCGAGGCGACACTGACGCGGTCGCCGCCGGACTGCGCGGAGATTCCTTCGGTAGCGAAACCGACGAGCGCCGACATGCCGAGGAAGGCGACACCGAGGATCCGGGCAATCTTCATGACTTCTCCTGGAAGGTAAACCGATCGTGGTCCCTGGAGGGGAAGGAGCCGGTGGTTCACTTCCTTTCCCCTCCGCCGTTCCAGGATGATCGCCGCCGTCCCCCCGAAGCCACCGCTGAGCCTGTTCACCAAGTTGTTCAGCACTAAAGAGAGCGGGGGGCGAAATAGAGCAGACGGTGTCATGTGAGAGGAAAACGGGCACCTTCCGCGGGTCGCAGCCAGACCGCGGTGTCCTGCAGGAGGGTCGGGCCGGCCAGTGGGGCGCTCGACAGCAGCACCGTGTCAGCCGGGTCCAGGTCCAGCGGCGCCGGACCGAAGTTGACCAGGCAGCGAAGTCCGGGTCCCCGGTCGAAGGAGAACCATGCCCCGCTCTCCGGGCCCGTCACCCGCACGGGAGCGGAGGCGGGCGCGGGGTGGGCGCGCCTGAGCCGCAGCGCCGCCCGGTACAGGGAGAGCGTCGAGGCCGGGTCGCCCTCCTGGGCGGCCACCGTCAGCGGCGGCCAGTCGGCGGGCTGCGGGAACCAGCAGTGCCCGGGGTCCGCCGTACTGAACCCGTAGGGGGCGACGGGGCCGCTCCAGGGCAGCGGGACCCGGCAGCCGTCCCGGCCCTCGTCGGTGCCGCCGGACAGCGTCCATACCGGGTCGCGCCGCCGCTCCTCGGCCACGGGTGCCTGCGGCAGACCCAGTTCCTCGCCCTGGTAGACGTAGGCGGCGCCGGGCAGCGCAAGGGTCACCAGGGCCGCGGCCCGCGCCCGGCGCAGCCCGGCCCGACCGCCGCCGAACCGGGTGACCGTACGGACCGCGTCATGGCTGGCCAGGGTCCAGGTCGCAGGGGCGCCCACCGCGGCCACGGCGGCACTCGACCCCTCGATCACCCCGCGCAGCGCCCGGCCCTCCCAGGGGGCGTCGGTCCAGGCGAAGTCGAAGACGTGGCCGAGGCCGCCGGGGCGTACGTACCGGGCCAGCCGCGCGTGGTCGAAGAGGATCGCCTCGCCGACCAGCAGGCGCCCGCCCGCGGGCGGTGTGCCGTCCGGGCCCGGATGCCCGTCGGCCAGCTCGCGCCACCGGGCGTACAGCTCGTGCAGCTCCGGCTGGTCGTGGTACGGCAGCAGGTGGTTGCGCCACGGCTCGCTGTGCTGGCCCGGGCCCGCGTCGGGCAGCCCTTCGGCCTTGAACAGGGTGTGGGCCACGTCGATGCGGAAGCCGTCGGCGCCGTGGTCCATCCAGAACCGCAGGACGCGGTCGTACTCCGCGGTCACCTCGGGGTTGCGCCAGTTCAGGTCCGGCTGGTCGGCCGTGTGCAGATGCAGGTACCAGCGGGCCGGTCCCCTCCCGGTGTGCGGCAGCCGGGTCCAGGCCGGGCCGCCGAAGGCCGACCGCCAGTCGTTGGGGGGCTCCTCGCCGTCGGGGCCCCGGCCGGTCCTGACGACGTAGCGGTCGCGGGCCGCCGCACCGTCCGGGCCCTCCCCGGCGGCCAGGGCCGCGCGAAACCACGGATGTTCCACGGAGGTGTGGTTGGCCACCAGGTCGACCAGGACCCGCAGGCCCAGGGCGTGGGCCCGGGCGGTCAGCGCGTCGAAGCCGGCCAGGGTGCCCAGCTCCGGCGCGACGGCCGTGTGGTCGGTGATGTCGTAGCCGCCGTCGGCCAGCGGGGACGGGTGGAACGGGGTGACCCACAGGGCATCCACGCCCAGCGCGGCGATGTGCTCCAGGCGGCCGAGCAGCCCGGCCAGATCCCCGACGCCGTCGCCGTCGCCGTCCGCGAAGGAGCGCGGGTACACCTGGTAGCAGACCGCCTCGCGCCACCAGGGCGCGGCCTCGGCGACCGCACCGGCCGCGGACGGTGCGGGGGAGCGGGGCGTCATGCGTCCAGCAGCGGCACGGTCAGCGTGCCCTTGAGGTAGGCGCACATCAGGTCCGCGTCCCAGCCGCCCATCCAGAACTCGGCCGTCCAGGGCGCCTCCTGGTCCAGCGGCAGCGGGGCGAGCACCGCGCCGTCGGCCACCACCTTGCCGGTCAGCGGGAAGCAGAACTCCTCCAGGGCCGTCAGGTTGACCACCCGCTCGTCGGCCGGGTCGCCGACGGCAATCTCCAGCTCCCGGATCCGCTTCTCCAGACCGGCCCGGCGCACCGGGTCCGGCTCGGCCGCGAGGTCGGCGCGGAGCAGGTCGCGGCGCTCGATCCGGCTGGTGTGCGGGTCACCGATGCCGGTCTCGCCCAGGACCAGCTCGGCGTCGGTGCGGAAGGTGCGGCCGCCGAACTTCTCCAGTTGTGTCCGCGGGATCTCGTACACCGCCGCGTCGGGCTGCTCGTCCCACATCACCATCCGGCGCTCCAGCCGCAGCTCCGGCCCGGTGATCTCCAGGTGGAAGGGGACGATGGGCTCACGGCCCGCGAAGGTGAGCACGAAGTTGCGGTTCTCGAAGACCGGGTCCCCCAGCAGGTCCACCTTGGCCCCGGCGAGGCCGGACACCTGCGCGCCGTCCGCGGTGGCCCGCGTCACCGACACGCCAATGGGCGGCATGTGGCTGCGCAGCACCGCGGGGTCGGGGTCGTTGAGGACGATGACCCGGTCCAGGTCGGGCTCGCCGGCCAGCGCGAAGGTGCTGCCGCTGACGCCGCGAGGCTCGTCGGTGGGGTCGGGGTCGGTGGCGAGACGGGCGATGAACCAGCCGCCGTACTCGATGGTCAGCTCACGTGCCATGGCGGGACTCCTTGTCGGACTGCTCGGACTGCTCGGACTGCTCGGACTGCTCGGACTGCTCGGACTGCTCGTGCTGTTCGGACGGCTCAGACGGTGGGTGCGAGGGGGTGGGGCGCGGCAGGACCGGCGGCGTGCGGGCCGGACCCGTGCGGGCCCGCGGTGTCCGGCGTGACGGCGTCCGGTCCGGTGTCCACCGCGTACTGGTCGGCCATCCGCCGCACGTTCTCCGCCAGGAACTCCAGGCGGCGCACCACCCGGCCGGAGGTGTCTCCGGAGCGGGCCAGGCCCGCCACCCGGTGCGCCCGGGCGGCCAGGTCCCGCAGCCGCTCCAGGAAGACCCGCTCGGCGACCTCGCGCTCGGGGATCAGCTGGATGCCGCGCCCGAACTCGAACGGCGGCCCCGCGGTCGTGGCCGGGTCGCCGGCGACCGCGGGCAGCTCGCCCAGCAGCTCGCCCAGCGGCCGTACGAACATGGTCATCAGCGGGAAGAACACCACCGACTGCAGGGTCCGCAGCTCCGCCCTCGACTCCCCGGACCGGCCGAAGAAGCGCAGCAGCATCAGCACCATCAGGCCGTAGCCCGCGTTGAACAACTCGGCCGCCTCCCGGGCGAGCGGCTCGGTGATCAGGCCGACCCCGTGCGCGTCCGGAGCGGTGCGCACCGCGGGGTTGTCCAGCATCGGGCGGGCCGGCACGAAGTCGCGTCCCGCCGCGCGGGCGGCGGCCTCTTCGCGGTCGTACTCCTCGCGGATGCGCAGCAGCCGGCCGTAGTGCGAGTCCTCGGTGTCCTCCTCGGCGCCCTCGCCCTGCTCGATGATCAGGTCGATGGCGCGCATCGCCGACGCGTGGCTGTTCACCGGGAAGGGCTCCACGCCGTATCCGACCAGCACGTCGTCCTCGAAGACATGGTCGGGGTCGATGACGGCCGCGGTGTCGATCTGCCGGTGTGGCGGACCGATGAACAGCTCCTTCTCGGGGACGCTCAGGACGAGTTCGCGGATGCGCTCGTAGAGCAGGCCGACCGTCATCTGCTTGTCACCGGTCTCCGGCGAGGCGCCGGCATCGGTGGCGGCGGGGCCCGCGCCGAGCCCGGCGTTGATCCGGGAGAGCAGCACCGTCGGCATCTCGTAGACGAGGAACCGCTCGACGCACTCGCGGGAGAACGGGGTGAGGGAGGAGACCACGCCGAGCGGGTAGTAGCGCTCGGGCTGCGGGAAGTTGGGGCGCTGGAGATAGGGGGCGCCGCCCACCCCGGCCAGCAGGTTGAGGACCAGGCCGAGGTGGAGCATCTCCTCGCGGCTGAGCCGCAGCAGCTGGCCCTTCCACTCGCGGATCGTCTCGATCTGCACCTCGTCGAGCCCGTCCTCGGGCGGGTTCGCCCGCAGCGAGAACGCGGCGTACAGGTACTGCAGGCACAGCGAGTGCTCGACCTCGGCGGCCTCGCACAGGTACTCCACGAGTCGGGCGCGGACGTCGGGCGCGCCGAGGGAGACGGGTTCAGCGGACGTAGGGGACATGCTCGTCCTCCTCCAGGAGCCGGTTCAGCAGGTCGTCGGTGAGCAGGGGCAGACCGGTGATGCGCGCGTGTGCGGCGCCGTAGTCCAGGGAGCGCGTGTACGGGGTGGGCACGGCCACCACCCGCAGTCCGGCCGCGCGGGCCGCCGACACGCCGGTCAGCGAGTCCTCCACGGCCAGCGCGTGCTCCGGCGCCACGCCGAGCCGGGACAGCGCCTCCCGGTAGACGTCGGGGGCGGGCTTGGCGCGGGCGACGTCGTCGCCGCCGACCACGGTCTCGAAGAAGCCGGCCAGCCCGTGGTGGGCCAGCATGCGCGTCACCCAGCGGCGGTCGGCCGAGGAGGCCACGGCCAGCCGGACGCCGCGGGCGGTCAGCCGGGTCAGCAGCTCGCGCACGCCGGGCATGAGCGGCACGTTCGCCGGGACCAGCAGCTCGTCCCAGTACGCCTCGAGCCGGGCACGCAACTCCTCGACGGTGGGCCGGGACACACCTTCGCGCGACGGAACGAGGGCCCCGGCGTCGCTGACGCGGGCGTCACCCGTGCAGTCGGCCGGGTCCGTCAGGAGCTGGAACAGCGCCGTGTAGCCACCGGTGTTGCCGCACACCTCCCGGCCCCAGCGCTCCGCCGGCAGCTCCACGCCGTGTTCGGCGAACACCCGCAGACACGCCTGGAAGTCGGGGCGGATGGAGTCGACCAGCACCCCGTCGTGGTCGAAGACCACCGCCCGCGGCCATGCCTCCCGCGTCCCGAGCGGATCCGGATCCACCTGCACATCGAGCTCCTTTGTCGTCGCGGAGGGCAACGCCCCGCGGCCCGGGGCCCGTTCACGCCCCGGCCGGTCCGCGGCACCCTCCCGGCCCGCCGCTCATGCTGGACGCGCCCGCGGGCGCCCCACACCACCCGGGCGGGCAGGCGGCACATCCCCGGCCGGCGGCCGCCGAGGGGCCTACCCGATGGGGTGATGTGACATCCGGCGGCGGCGGGCGACTCTGACGCCGCAGTGCTGAAGCCGCCGCGGCGCCCGAGCCGCCGCGGCAGGCCCCCGAGGCCGGAAAGGGGTTGACCCAGGATGTCGGTCGATCAGGACCACCGCGCTCCCCTGCGGGCGGGCGACGCCCGCTGGGTGGGCGAGGCGCTCGCACGGCACTGGGGACCCTCGTGGGCCGACGGCGCGCCGCGCCCCCTGTGCGGCCCCGGCGGCGACCCGCCGCTCTCCCACACCGCCGGCCTGTGGCGCGTCACGCACCGCGGCGCCCCCTGCCTCTTCAAGGTCCAGCTGACCCAGGAGGCGGTGCGCGGCCCCGCGTTCCCTGCGCTGAAGTACCAGGTCATGGCGGGCTGCGCGGACCGGGGCGTCCCGCTGCCGCTGGCCCTGCCGACCGCCGCGGGCGAGGCGGCCGCCTGGCACGACGGGCACCCGTGCGAGGTGATCCCGCTCGTCCCCGGAACCGCCGCCGCGCGGCCCACGCCCGAGCAGGCCGCGGCCGTCGTCGGCACGGGGCTCGCCCTGCGCGCCGCCCTGGACGACGTCCCCGCGGACCTCGCCGCCCGGCTGGCCCCCGTACCCCTGCCCACGCTGGTCGCCGAGGAGAACTGGCAGGCCGCTCTGGACGAGGCCGGCACCCGGCTGC
>NZ_JAAGLT010000002.1 GCF_010548275.1 Streptomyces sp. SID12488 | reverse complement strand
AGACCCGGCCGGGCCAGCTCGGCGCGCATGAACAGCGCCATCACGCCACCGATGCAGAAGAACGCGAACGACGTCACCAGATACAGCGTGCCGATCGTCTTGTGGTCCGTGGTCGTCAGCCACTTGATGACCACGTTGCCGGGCTGCTTGCGCCGTACCGGCAGCTCGTTCTCGTACGAGTCCTCAGCCGCGACGGCACCCTGGGGTTCGTTGGTGATGCTCACAGGTTCGTCGTCTCCCGGTTCTTCTCGTGGCTCGTCTGCGCGATGCCGGCGGGAATGTAACCGGTCTGCCCCTTCTTGGCGAGGTCCTTGAGGTGCTGCTCGTAGCGCTCGGGGGAGACGACCTTCACGTTGAACAGCATCCGGGAGTGGTCGACGCCGCAAAGCTCCGCACACTTGCCCAGGAAGGTGCCCTCCTTGTTGGGGGTCACCTGGAAGGCGTTGGTGTGGCCCGGGATGACGTCCTGCTTCATCAGGAACGGCACCACCCAGAAGGAGTGGATGACGTCACGCGAGGTGAGGACGAAGCGGACCGTCTTGCCCTTGGGGAGCCAGAGGGTCGGGCCGGGGTTGCCGGTCTGCGGGTTCTTCGTACCGGGGGTGCCGACGTCGTAGACGCCGCCGGCGTTGGCCGGGAAGTCCTCCTTGAACCGGTCCGGAATGGCGGCCAGGTTCTCGTCGGTGTCCGCGTTTCCGGTGGAACCCTCGACGTTCTCGATGTAGTTGAAGCCCCAGCTCCACTGGAAGCCCACCACGTTGACCGTGAGGTCGGGCTTCTTGGAGGTGTCGAGGAGCTTCGACTCGTCACGTGCCGTGAAGTAGAAGAGCACCGAGACGATGATCAGCGGGACCACGGTGTACAGCGCCTCGATGGGCATGTTGTACCGGGTCTGCGGAGGTACTTCGACCTTGGTGCGGCTGCGCCTGTGGAACATGGCGCTCCACAGGATCAGACCCCAGACCAGCACGCCGGTGGCGAGCGCGGCTGCCCAGGATCCCTGCCACAGGGAGAGGATCCGCGGAGCCTCTTCCGTGGTCGGGGTGGGCATACCAAGGCGGGGGAAGTCCTTGTATGTGCAACCGGTCGCGGTCGCGAGGACCAGGCCCGCAGTCAATGCCTGCAGCAGCTTCCGCCGCAACGGGCGCCGCGGCGTGGGGGTACCGCCCGCGCCCCCCAGGGCGTGGGGGAGGTCGGAGCCGTTGGGACTCACGTAGCGCCTTCCCGAGAGTCTCGCCCGCGCGGATCGGCTGCGGCCTGCCTTCTCGGGGTCGGTCGCCGCCCTGCGTCGGGCAGGGGTTTGGATGTTTATGCGGACCAAACCCTACTGGACGCAATTTGGGGTCGCGCGGGGAGGGTCCCCAACGCGCCGGGGGTCACCCCGAAGGGGTCTGACGGAGGGTCGGGCGCCTAGTGGGTGGGGGTTCCTCTTGTTCGGCGGCTGCAGGTGCGTTGTGGCTTGTCGCGCAGTTCCCCGCACCCCTTAGGTGGGACCGCGCACCCCTTGTTGAGGACTTAGCGTTGGGGTGTGTCCTACTTCGATGCGGCCTCCTCTGCTCCCCTTCACCCCGTTGCCCGGCAGGCTCTGCTGGCCTCTCTCGATGAGGGGTGGGCCGATCCCGCACGTCTGTACAGGGAGGGGCGGCGGGCCCGGATGTTGCTGGATGCCGCTCGGGAGGCCGCCGCCGAGGAGGTGGGGTGTCGGCCCGATGAGCTGACCTTCACATCGTCGGGTACACGGGCCGTGCACACCGGTATGGCGGGCGCTCTCGCGGGCCGGCGCCGCGTCGGACGTCACCTGATCGTGTCGGCGGTCGAACATTCTTCGGTACTCCATTCGGCGGAGGAGTGGGAGGCGGCGGGCGGCGAGGTGACGGCCGTCGCGGTGGATCGTGCCGGTGCCGTGGCCGTCGGGGTGTACGAGGCCGCCGTACGGCCCGACACCGCGCTGGCGTGTCTCCAGTCGGCCAACCACGAGGTGGGGACCGAGCAGCCGGTGGCGGAGGTGGCCGAGGTGTGCCGGGCGGCCGGGGTGCCGTTGCTGGTGGACGCGGCGCAGTCGTTGGGGTGGGCGGCAGTCGCGGGGCCCTGGTCGCTGCTGGCGGCGAGTGCCCACAAGTGGGGTGGGCCCTCCGGGGTCGGGCTGCTCGCCGTGCGCAAGGGAGTGCGGTTCGCGGTCCAAGGGCCCGTGGACGAGCGGGAGTCGGGGCGGGCGGCCGGGTTCGAGAACCTTCCGGCGATCGTCGCGGCGGCGGCCTCCTTGCGCGCGGTACGGGCCGAGGCGGCCCAGGAGGCGGAACGACTGCGGGAGCTGACGGAGCGGATCCGGGCGCGGGTGCCTCAGCTGGTGACGGACGTGGAGGTGGTCGGCGATCCGGTACGGCGGCTGCCCGGTGTCGTCACCTTCTCCTGTCTCTATGTCGACGGGGAGACACTGCTGCACGAGCTGGACCGTGCCGGTTTCTCCGTCTCCTCCGGCTCGTCCTGTACGAGTAGCACGTTGACGCCCAGCCATGTGCTGAAGGCGATGGGGGTGCTCAGTGAGGGAAACGTGCGGGTCTCGTTGCCGGTCGGGACCCCGGCCGAGGAGGTCGACCGGTTCCTGTCCGTCCTGCCGGGGGCGGTGGCGACCGTACGGGAGAAGCTGGGCGCGCCGGTTCCGGTGACGGTCCGGGAGAAGGACGCGCTCGTCGTGAACGCGCTCGGCAAGCGGTGCCCGATCCCGGTGATCGAACTGGCGAAGGTCATCGGCGATGTCCAGGTGGGCGCCACAGTCCGTGTCCTCTCGGACGACGAGGCGGCGCGGCTGGACATCCCGGCGTGGTGCGAGATGCGGGGGCAGGAGTACATGGGCGAGGAACCGGCGGAGAAGGGAACGGCATACCTGATCCGCCGGTTGAGCTGACCGACCTGCCTTCAGGGGCGCGGGGCTGTATCGATTTGCGGCTACCGCCGCGGGTGCGCGACCAGCCCCCACGCACCCGCACCCGGCACTCAGCCCAGATGCCCCTGGACCTCCGCCGCGGCCTCATCGCCGTACGCCTTGGCGAACCGCTCCATGAAGTGGGCCCGCCGCAGCTGGTACTCCTGCGTACCCACCGTCTCGATGACGAGAGTCGCCAGCATGCAGCCGACCTGTGCGGCACGCTCCAGGGAGACGCCCCACGCCAGTCCCGACAGGAACCCCGCGCGGAACGCGTCGCCGACGCCCGTGGGCTCGACCTTGGCCTCCTCGTCCGGGCAGCCGACCTCGATCGGCTCCTCGCCGACGCGCTCGATGCGTACGCCCTTGGCGCCGAGGGTGGTCACCCGGGTGCCGACCTTGGCGAGGATCTCGGCGTCGGACCAGCCGGTCTTCGACTCGATGAGGCCCTTCTCGTACTCGTTCGAGAAGAGGTAGGCGGCACCTTCCAGCAGGACCTTGATGTCGTCGCCGCCCATGCGGGCGATCTGCTGGGAGAAGTCGGCGGCGAACGGGATGGACCGCGTGCGGCACTCCTCGGTGTGGCGGAGCATCGCCTCCGGGTCGTCCGCGCCGATCGAGACCAGGTCGAGGCCGCCGACACGGTCGGCGACGGTCTTCAGCTCGATCAGCCGGGCCTCGCTCATGGCGCCGGTGTAGAAGGAGCCGATCTGGTTGTGGTCCGAGTCGGTGGTGCACACGAAACGCGCGGTGTGCAGCGTCTCGGAGATACGCACCGAGTCGGTGTCCACGCCGTGGCGGTCCAGCCAGGCGCGGTACTCGTCGAAGTCGGCGCCTGCGGCTCCGACCAGGATCGGCCTGGTGCCGAGCTGGCCCATGCCGAAGGCGATGTTCGCGCCCACGCCACCCCGGCGTACGTCGAGGTTGTCGACCAGGAAGGACAGCGAGACCGTGTGCAGCTGGTCCGCTACGAACTGGTCGGCGAAACGGCCGGGGAAGGTCATGAGGTGGTCGGTGGCGATGGAGCCGGTGACTGCGATACGCACGACGGGGACACTCTCCTGGGAGGGGAGGGGGATTGACAGTTCACGCTACCCGGTCGGCCCGTGCTCGCTGAAGCGGCAAAACTACCCGATAGTAGATCTTTCTCGCCGAGTATCCGGTGCATACGGTTCCACTATGACCAACTTCAAGATCCACCAGGCCCTTCAGGTCCAGCAACTGCACTCCGGACCGGGTGCCGCCCCGCACGATCTCGAAGGGGATCTGGCCTCCCTGCGCGGCGACTGCGCCCGGATGGCGCCGCACTGGGCGGCCCCGGACCGGATCATCGCCCTGCCCGTCTCCCCGTCCCGTATCCACGGCGTGACCGTCCCGCCCGCCTCGGCGCGGCTGGTGGACGCGATGCCCGAGTACGGCGACTAGGCCCGGCCCGGACGAGGGCCCGCGACCGACGGCACCCCGCCGACCAGCGCTCGACGGGAACCGTGCGCTCCCCCGCTGCGTCCCATCGCTGTCCCCCGTAAAGAGGACGCGGTGTACGACCTCCCGGTGCCTGTCTGTGACAGGGCCGGGTGGTCGGGACAGCCGGGACAGCTGGGAGCCCAAGGAGCGATGCGGTGAACACCGAGCGACCCGATCACGACGACGCCGACGCCGACGACAAGGCCGACGACAAGGCCACCGAGGCCACCGAGGCCGAGGCGGACGGCACCACCGAGGCCACGCCGGAGGAGAGCGACACGGAGCGTCCGTCCCGGCGCCGGTCCCCGGTGCTCGTCGCGTCGGTCGCCGCCGCGGTCCTGCTCGTCGGGGGCGGCGGGGCGTACCTCACCGCCGGCCTGACCGGCGGCTCGGGCGCCGACGATCGTACGGACAACTCCGCGCCCGGCGGCGACAGCACCACTCCCCCGCCGCTGGCCCTCGACGGCTACACCGAGGGCGGCACGGGCGGTACGGATGACACGGGCGGTACGAACGGCATCGCGCCCGGCGAGCCCGACCCGAACGGGGTGACCTACCGGGCGGACGGCGCGCTGCCCGCCGGGCCCGCCTCGGCGCCGGTGTACACGATGGCGAAGAAGGGCGAGGAAACGATCACGGCCGCCGAGGTGACCCGGCTGGCCAAGGCGCTCGGCGTCGAGGGGAAGCCGGTGACGGAGGCCGACAGCTGGCTGGTCGGCACGGCGAAGGACGGGACGGGCCCGTTCCTGCGGGTGAACAAGCAGGCGCCGGGGACCTGGTCCTTCAGCCGGTACCTTCTCGGCGGTCCCGACAACTGCAAGAGCACGACCGTGTGCGCGCAGAACTCCGGCACGGGCGCCGAGGGGACGACCGTCGATCCGGTGAGCGAGGCGGCGGCGAAGAAGGCCGCGGCGCCGGTCCTGAAGGCGGTCGGCCAGGACGACGCGAAACTGGACGCGAGCCAACTGACAGGCACCCAGCGGGTGGTGAACGCCGATCCGGTGGTCGGCGGACTGCCCACCTACGGCTGGACGACCGGCCTCCAGATCAGCGCGCAGGGCGAAGTGGTCAGCGGCAGCGGCCAGTTGGCGACGCCGGTGAAGAGCGACACGTACCCGGTGATCAGTGCCAAGGCGACGCTGGCCCTGCTCAACGAGCCGGGCGCCGGGGCGACTCCCGAGCACCGTATGGGCATCGGGGGCTGCGCCAGCCCCGTACCGCTGAAGGACCGTCTGGAGGCACCGTGCGGGGCCACCACTACGACGACGACGGGGCAGAAGGAGTCGCTCACCGTCGGCAAGGCGGTGTTCGGGCTGGCTTCGCACTCCGTGTCGGGGCGGCCTGCGCTGGTGCCGTCGTGGCTGTTCGAGGTACGGGCGCAGGGTGCCGCCAAGGGCTTCACGGTGACGTATCCGGCGGTCGACCCCCGGTACCTGGCCGGGGACGCGACCAGTGCGGAGCCGTCCCCGACGGCCACGCCGACCGCACCGGGCGACGAGCCGACGTCCGGGACGACGACGAGTGACATGAAGATCGAGGGCTACACGGTCTCCGGTGACGGCAAGGAGCTGACCGTGGGCTTCTGGGGCGGGGTGTGCAGCAAGTACTCGGCGTCGGCGAGCGAGGACGGGGACAACGGTGAGCAGGTCACGGTGACCGCGACCTCGACGACCAAGAAGGGCACGGTCTGTATCGCGCTCGCCAAGGCGACGTACACGACGGTGCGGCTGGACGAGCCGCTGGGCGACCGGAAGGTCGTGGGGGCGGACGGGGAGTCGATCCCCAAGGGCGACTTCGTCAACAAGTAGTCGACCCGGGCCCCTTTCGGGCTCCCCCGGTACGCGTGAAGGCGGCGCCCCCTCGGAGGGGGCGCCGCCTTCACGTGACGGCCTTGTGGCCTGACGGCCCTACGGCCTAGCTGAAGGAGTCACCGCAGGCGCAGGAGCCCGTCGCGTTCGGGTTGTCGATCGTGAAGCCCTGCTTCTCGATGGTGTCGACGAAGTCGATGGAGGCGCCGCCGAGGTAGGGAGCGCTCATACGGTCGGTGACGACCTTGACGCCGTCGAAGTCCTTGAGAACGTCACCGTCGAGGGAACGCTCGTCGAAGAACAGTTGGTAGCGCAGACCCGAGCAACCGCCGGGCTGGACCGCGACACGCAGCGCGAGGTCCTCGCGGCCTTCCTGGTCGAGCAGGGCCTTGACCTTCGCCGCGGCGGCGTCGGACAGGATGATGCCGTCGGTGACGGTGCTGGTCTCGTCCGATACGGACATCTACATCTCTCCCGGGTTGTACGGAGACTTCTGCCGACGAGTGCAACCGGCGGGGCCGCGGATTCATTCCGGGCCGAGAGTCTGTTTCTTTCCGTTCTCCTCTCCATGCTCGCACACACGCGGAAACGCGAACAGCGACCTGTGGACGGGCTCCGGTCCGGCTCCGGCCGGGCGCCGGGATTCATGTCACATCGACGCAATGAACCTCGTCAAAGTGACGTGAAGGGGTTACGATAGATAACGTCAATTAGACGAAAAGGCTTGAACGGCAGAACAGAAAGGGTGCGTGTCGTGACCACCGCCCAGACCCAGGACCTCGACGTACAGCCGACGCCCCTCGCCCTGCTGCTCCTCGGCCGTGAGGCCGACCCGCGGAGCGAGCGTGGCGTGGAGTGCCCCGGCGACCTGCCCTCCCCCTCCGACCCGAACCTGGTGGCACGTGCCCGTGCTGCCAAGGAGAAGCTCGGCGAGAAGGTCTTCGTCCTCGGCCATCACTACCAGCGCGACGAGGTCATCCAGTTCGCGGACGTCACGGGTGACTCCTTCAAGCTGGCCCGGGACGCGGCGGCGCGTCCGGAGGCGGAGTACATCGTGTTCTGCGGTGTGCACTTCATGGCGGAGTCGGCGGACATCCTGACCGGCGACGACCAGAAGGTGGTCCTGCCCGACCTGGCCGCCGGCTGCTCGATGGCGGACATGGCGACGGCCGAACAGGTGGCCGAGTGCTGGGACGTTCTGACGGAGGCCGGGGTGGCCGACCAGGTCGTGCCCGTCTCCTACATGAACTCCTCGGCGGACATCAAGGCGTTCACCGGGAAGCACGGCGGCACGATCTGTACGTCGTCCAATGCCGAACGCGCCCTCGAGTGGGCCTTCGAACAGGGCGAGAAGGTCCTGTTCCTGCCGGACCAGCACCTGGGCCGCAACACGGCCGTGCGGGACATGGGGATGTCGCTCGACGACTGCGTCCTCTACAACCCGCACAAGCCGAACGGCGGCCTGACGGCGGAGCAGCTGCGCGACGCGAAGATGATCCTTTGGCGCGGCCACTGCTCGGTGCACGGACGCTTCAGCGTGGACTCGGTGAACGACGTCCGGGAACGGATCCCCGGCGTGAACGTCCTGGTCCACCCGGAGTGCAAGCACGAGGTGGTGGAGGCGGCGGACTACGTCGGCTCCACGGAGTACATCATCAAGGCGCTGGAGGCGGCCCCGGCCGGTTCCAAGTGGGCCATCGGGACCGAGCTGAACCTGGTCCGCCGCCTGGCGAACCGTTTCGCACCCGAGGGCAAGGAAGTCGTGTTCCTCGACAAGACGGTCTGCTTCTGCTCGACGATGAACCGGATCGACCTTCCCCACCTGGTCTGGACCCTGGAGTCCCTGGCCGAGGGCAAGCTGGTGAACCAGATCTCCGTGGACAGGGAGACGGAGACGTTCGCGAAGCTGGCGCTTGAGCGGATGCTGGCGCTGCCGTAGGCGGGTTACCGGGTGAATGGCGCCGCCCGTGTCCATTCGGGTGCACTCGCGTTCTTGGGGATGCACATATTTGACGCGCATCCCCAAGAACGAGGTGACCTTGCCGCGCCCGTCCCGCCTCCAGCGGGCCATCGGGGTGCGCGCGGGCCGTCATCTGCGCCGCCACCCCCGCATCCTCCTTCTGGGACATCACCGACCCGAGGCTCTCGGTCCTCACCCACGCCACGGTCGGCGGAACCCCGGCCTACCGACGGGAGTTCGTCGACGACGACGCACCGACAGGACTGGACGACTTCGACGACTGGGTCTGCCGTACGGCCCTCAACCCGGCCCGTCCGCTGTACGGCGAGGCGGAGTACCTGCTGGCCGCAGAACCGGGCGTACGTGATCGCGCGCTCTGTCACTCCGTCCTCGCGGCGGTCTCGGCCGGCAACCGCAGTGCGTACCGCATCGCCGAACCGCTGATCACGTTCCACCACGCGGTGGTACGCCCCGACCAGGCCCACCTGCCCCGCCGACACAACGCGGCGCCGGCCTGGGCGCTGTCCCGGGACACCTTCCTTGGCAAGGTCGTCGGCCTCCACCTCGAGCACCTGTGCCGTGAGTGGGTCTCCTGGCACGCGGAACCCGACACCTTCGGCGGTCTGCCCATCGACGTCACCTCGGGAACCGAACGCCACGAGACCGCTCCGGCCCTCCGACCTGGCCTCGGCGTCACGCCAAGGAAGGAGCTACCGATCCGCTGGTCGTACCCTCAGCCTCACCGGCGAAGGCCAGAATTCCGTGTACGTGACACACAGGGGAGGTGTTTCTCTTGCGGTTCGCAAAATCTTCCAATAATTGATAGCCGGCGCACAGAACGGCCTCGTTCCCCTGATAAGACTCCAGGTTAATCACGGCGGCCTCGAGAAGACCAATCTCGTCGGCGAGTAAAGGAACACTGCGGCGCCCCTGGATTGAGCTGAATCCAGCTCGCGCGTAAAGCATCGGTATCAAACTGGATCCACTGGCCCTGGCGAGGGTTTCTTTGTCGACCTCACTCAAATCGACTATGAGGGCATGGGCGTGCTCGAAGATTTCTATAAGGGTGACTACCTCTGGGATCGCAATCGCAATCGCATCCGGGAGCGCTGACGCCAAGGGATCGCGAGGTTGGTCACGGCGCCGTCGACGCATCGATCTACTCCCGGAAGAGGCCTGTATGAGGACTGGGTCCCGCTTGCCAGCCAGCTATTTCGCGCCACGGCCGATAACGCAGAAGCCAAGCGATGCCCAAATCCTAGCGTAAGCGCTTTCCATTTCGACAGTTGTCGATCGTCTTCGATTACCTTTTATGTCATTTTTTCCTTATCGCGCACTCGGTCGCCAGGCATCGCCGTTGACCGCCACGGCGGGCGACACGTCGAAGCTCTGGGCGATGCGGGCGACCTCGTGGTTCAACAGCGTCAATCCAGAGCTTCGCCGCACGAGAGGCCACTCGTCGTAGCATCGTCAGGCTGTCGTGGCCATCACGGATCGCCGACCGGCAGGACTTTGGAACCGCCGCGAGGGTGAACGACTCGGAACCTTCGCCTTTGCGATTTCGGAGATTTTCCGCGTCGGCGGATTCGGAGACCCACGGTTACGCCTGTGAGACTCATCGAAAACGCCAGCACCGCCTGCCCCACAGCGCCTCAGCCAGCCGTACGACGAACTCCGCCGAGTTAAACAGATCCGTCTCCAACTCGTCCGCGACAGCAAGAGCCCTCGAGGGTCCGTATTCGTCGTCCCAGCCGCGATCTGGGACATGTTCGTCAACTCGCTGAAGGCATAAGACAGAGCGAAAGGGCGGCCGGGTCGCGTACGCGACCCGGCCGCCCTTTCGCTCTGTCAGCCGGTCACACCCCGGCCGGCTCCAGCACCTCCGGCTTCGGCTCCCGCTTCGCCGCCTTCTTCTTCGTCCGCCGTTCCTTCCGCAGCTCCACCACCGCGTACAGCGTCGGAACCAGCAGCAGGGTCAAGGCAGTTGACGTGATCAGGCCGCCGATGACGACCACCGCGAGCGGCTGGGCGATGAAGCCGCCCTCGCCCGTCACGCCCAGCGCCATCGGGAGGAGGGCGAAGATGGTCGCCAGGGCCGTCATCAGGATCGGGCGGAGCCGGTGACGGCCGCCTTCGACCACAGCCTCGACCACTCCGTAGCCCTGGCCGCGGTACTGGTTGATCAGGTCGATCAGGACGATCGCGTTCGTCACCACGATGCCGATCAGCATCAGCATGCCGATCATCGCCGGGACGCCCATCGGGGTGCCCGTGGCAACCAGCAGGCCGATCGCGCCCGTTGCCGCGAACGGGATCGACACCAGGAGGATCAGGGGCTGGACCAGCGAGCGGAACGTCGCCACCAGGAGCATGAAGACGATCGCGATCGCCGCCAGCATCGCCAGCGCCAGGTTCTTGAACGCGTCGTCCTGGTCCGACGACACCCCGCCGATCTCCGCCGTCGCACCTGCGGGGAGCTTGAGGGCGTCCAGCTTCGAGGTGAGGTCCGCGCTGACCGCGCCCGTGTTGTCGCCCGTCGGTCTCGCCGTGATCGTCGCGGCCCGCTGGCCGTCGATCCGGGTCATCGACACCGGGCCGTCGACCAGTCACACGTCCGCTATGTCGCCGCGTTTCACCGCGCCCAGCTTCAGCGCCTTCAGCCTGATCGTGCGAGGAACCACGGGCATTCACACCTGAGAGGAATCGCACCCGGGGCCGTGACGCGAAGCGCCCCAGCACCTTGCCCGGCGAATCCGTGTGTGGCGAAATCCAGCGGAGCAGGACGAGTTCCGTTGTTGCCGGAGGTGGTCACAGCTACCCCGGTCGACCGGCATCTCACTCAATCGGGTGATCCGATGAGCGGACGGTGTGGTGCGGGCGGTGAACTGTTTAGAGTCGGTGGCCATGAAGCTGGTGGTGCGGGTGAAGCTCCTGCCGACGCCCGTGCAGGCGGCGGCACTTGAGGCGACCCTGACCGCCTGCAACGAAGCGGCGAACTGGGTGTCGGCAGAGGCATTCGCGAAGAAACCGACCTCCAAGCGGGCGCTGCGGGATCGCACCTACAGTGCGGTCAAGGAGCGGTGGGGACTGGGTGCCCAGGCGGCCCAGCACAGCATCAAGAAGACCGCCGACGCCTACACCAGCCTGCGGGCCAACCTCAAGGCGGGCAACTACGGCCGCCCCGGCACCAAACGCTACGAGAAAGCGGCAGGCGAACCGATCACCTTCCGGGCCGAGTCCGCTCAGCCATTCGACGACCGGATGCTGTCCTGGCAGCACCAGGAGCGCACGGTGTCGATCTGGACAACCGGCGGGCGGATGAAAGAGGTGGCCTTCACCGGCCAGGCGGAACAGCTGGCGATGGTGGCCCGCTGCCGTCAGGGTGAATCGGACCTGATCCGCACCGGTGGACAGTGGTACCTCCTGGCGACCTGTGAGATCGCCGAGGCCGAGCCGAACACCCACCCCGTCGCCTTCCTCGGGGTGGATCTGGGCATCGTGAACATCGCCACCACCACCGACGGCGCCCGGCACAGCGGGCGCCGGATGAACCGGCGCCGAGACAACGACCGGAAACTGCGCACCAAGCTGCAGAAGAAGAACACCAAGTCCGCCAAGAGACGGGCGAAAAAGCACGCGGGCAAGGAAGCTCGGCGGGCCCGCGACATCAACCACAAGATCAGCAAGAGCATCGTGACGGTGGCACAGCGCACCGGTCGCGGCATCGCCCTGGAAGAACTCACGGGCATCCGCGAACGGGTACGGCTGAGGAAGCCCCAACGCGCCACCCTGCACTCCTGGTCCTTCCACCAACTGGGCACCTTCATCGCCTACAAGGCCAAGCGCTCCGGCATCCCGCTCGTACACGTCAACCCGGCGTACACCAGCCAGGAATGCTCCCAGTGCCACCACACCCACCGGCACAACCGGCCCTCCCAGGCCGTCTTCACCTGCAGGGTCTGTGGCTTCGTCGAGCACGCAGACCTCAACTCGTCCCACAACATCGCGGCCCGAGGCTGGATGACGTGGGTTCGCGGGGCCAAGTCACAGGCCCCCGCTCTCACCCTCATCGCGTGAGAGCTGGACGCAGCCGGGACCCATCGAAGCCATCGATGACTCGAGCAGCAAGCCCGGGCGTTCACGGCCGGGTCGTTGACGGACAGGTCCCTGATCCACAGAACGATCAGCGGCAGTATCACCGACAGCGGGATCGAGACCGCAGTGACGCGGTCGAGCAGACCGACACCATGAAGACCAGGATGACGATGACTGCGAAGAGGCGTCCGAGCCCGTCCTCCTTACTGGCTCCCGCTCCGGCCGCAGTACGCCCCGCGAGACTCACTCCACCCTTGGACGTACCAGTCCCGACTCGTAGGCGATGACGACGAGTTGCGCCCGGTCCCGGGCGCCCAGCTTGGCCATGGCCCGGTTGACGTGCGTCTTCACCGTCAGCGGGCTGACCTCCAGCCGCTCCGCTATCTCGTCGTTCGAGTGCCCGCCGGCGACCTGCACCAGCACCTCGCGCTCCCGCCCGGTCAGCGCGTCCAGCCGCTCGGCACGTGCGGGATCACGACTGTCGTCCAGCACGTCGCCCTGCGCGAGGAACTGGGCGATCAGCCCCTTGGTGGCGGCCGGCGACAGCAGTGCCTCGCCCCCGGCGGCGACCCGGATGGCGTTCAGCAGCTCGTCGGGCTCGGCCCCCTTGCCGAGGAACCCGGACGCGCCGGCGCGCAAGGACTGCACCACGTACTCGTCGACCTCGAACGTCGTCAGCATCACGACCCGTACATGCGCGAGCCCCGGATCCGCGCTGATCAGCCGCGTCGCGGCCAGTCCGTCGGTGCCCGGCATCCGGATGTCCATGAGCACGACGTCGGCACGCTGCTCCCGCGCCAGCCGCACCGCCTCCGCCCCGTCGGACGCCTCCCCGACCACCTCCATGTCGGCCTCCGAGTCCACGAGCACCCGGAAGGCGCTGCGCAGCAGGGCCTGGTCGTCGGCGAGCAGGACACGGATCGTCATGGGCGGTCCTCAGTGAAAATCGATGGATCGGCGAATCGGTGCGCGGCCGTCTACGCGGTTCTCGGTACGGGGGTGCCCGCGCCGTCCGCAGGACGCGGTCTGCTCTTCACCGGCAGGATCGCATGCACCCGGAAGCCGCCTCCGTACCGGGGACCGGCGCTGCAGCCGCCGCCGACCGCGGTGACGCGCTCCCTCATCCCGAGCAGCCCGTGCCCGCCGCCCTCCTCCGGGCCGTCCTGGCCTTCTCCTTTGCCCGGCCCGTTGTCCAGCACGGTGATCTCGATGTTCGGCCCCACCCGTACGACGCTGACCTCGGCCTTCGCCTCCGCTCCCGCGTGCTTCTGTACGTTCGTCAGGGCCTCCTGGATCACCCGGTAGGCGGCCAGATCGATGGCCGCGGGGAGGGTGGTGTCCTGGTCGGCGCGGGCGACCTCGACCTGGAGTCCGGCACTGTGGAAGGTGCCGACCAGCTCGTCGAGCCGGTGCAGACCGGGCGCGGGCTCGGTGGGTGCCTCCGGGTCCCCGGACTGACGCAGCAGTCCGACGGTCGCGCGCAGCTCGTTCAGCGCCGAGCGACTGGCCTCCCGTACATGGGCGAGGGCCTCCTTGGCCTGGTCGGGGCGCTTGTCCATGACGTGCGCGGCGACTCCGGCCTGGACGTTGACGAGGGCGATGTGGTGGGCGACCACGTCGTGCAGGTCACGGGCGATGCGCAGCCGCTCCTCGGCCACGCGTCGGCGGGCCTCCTCCTCGCGGGTGCGTTCCGCTCGCTCGGCGCGCTCTCTCATGGCGTCGATGAAGCCACGGCGGCTGCGTACGGCGTCCCCGGCGGTCGCGGCCATACCGGTCCAGGCGAAGATGCCGAGGTTTTCCTGCGCGTACCAGGGCAGCGGGCCGGCCAGCATCGCGGAACCGGTGAGGACGGTCATGGTGAGGAGGCCGACACGCAAGGTGGTGGGGCGGTCGGTGGTCGACGCGACGGTGTAGAGGGCGATCACCGCGGACATCGCGACAGGGGCACGTGGATCGGCGGTGACCGACTCGACGAGGGAGGCGACGCCGGTGAACGCGAGCACCTTCATGGGGGCGCGGCGGCGGAGGGTGAGGGCGGCCGAGCTGAGCACCATGAGGACGAGACTGAGCGCGTCGGGGGTGCGGGCGGTCCAGCCGCCGCCGTGCTTTCCATGCGGGTCGACGAACGAGGCGCCCAGCATGCAGAGGAGCACGGCTGCGGCGAGGGCCACGTCCAGCACGAGGGGGTGCGCCTTCAGATGGCGTCGGGCTCGCTGGAGGGGGGTCACATTCGTCAAGGTAGCTCTCACTTGGGCGTTACTGGGGGTTGCACCCCCAGGCACCCGCTACGGCCCTGAACGGGCCTTGTCCTCAATCGCCGGACGGGCTGAAGTTGCCGTCCGGCGCTGAAATACGGAACCTCACCCCGGGATCAAGCCGTCGTCGCCCAGCATCTCCCGGACTTCCTCCAGCGTCGCGTCCGGCGACGGGAGGATGAGGTCCGACGGGTCCAGGGCGGCGTCCGGAAGGGGCTCGCCGAGATCGCGGACCTTGTCCAGCAGGAGGTGGAGAGTGCGGCGGAAGCCGGGGCCGTCGCCGAGCTCCATTTCCGCCAGAAGCACGTCGTCCAGCTTGTTCAGCTCGGTGAGGTGGCTGTCCGCCAGCCTCACCTGGCCCTCCCCCATGATCCGTACGATCATGTCGCCCTCCTCAGGCGTGGCCCACTGCTGTGGGTTGCCGCTACGGGTTGCCGCGGTGGCTTACTGCTTGTCGAAGCGCGGAGTGTCGTTCGGCTGCTGCTGGGACTGCTGCTGGCCGCTGCCGCCCTCGATGGCCTGTTTCCCCGAGGACGACCCGCCGGCCAGCTCCGCCTTCATGCGCTGCAGTTCCAGCTCGACATCCGTACCACCGGAGAGCCGGTCCAGCTCGGCCTGGAGGTCGTCCTTGGCCATGCCCGTGGGGTCGTTCAGGGCGCCGGAGGCGAGCAACTCGTCGATCGCACCCGCCCGCGCCTGGAGCTGTGCCGTCTTGTCCTCGGCCCGCTGGATCGCCAGGCCAACGTCGCCCATCTCCTCGGAGATGCCGGTGAACGCCTCACCGATCCGGGTCTGGGCCTGGGCGGCGGTGTACGTCGCCTTGATCGTCTCCTTCTTGGTGCGGAAGGCGTCGACCTTGGCCTGGAGTCGCTGCGCCCCGAGGGTGAGCTTCTCCTCCTCGCCCTGGAGGGTCTGGTGCTGCGTCTCCAGGTCCGTCACCTGCTGCTGGAGGGCGGCGCGGCGCGAGAGCGCCTCGCGGGCCAGGTCCTCGCGGCCCAGCGCGAGCGCCTTGCGGCCCTGGTCCTCCAGCGTGGAGGACTGCTTGTTCAGCTGGGCGAGCTGCAGTTCCAGGCGCTTGCGGCTGGTCGCCACGTCGGCGACACCGCGGCGCACCTTCTGGAGCAGCTCCAGCTGTTTCTGGTACGAGTAGTCGAGGGTTTCGCGCGGGTCCTCGGCCCGGTCAAGGGCCTTGTTCGCCTTCGCGCGGAAGATCATCCCCATACGCTTCATGACACCGCTCATGGGCTTCGCGCGCCCCCTTCTGACTGACTTCAGCTCCAGGACCTGCAACAGGACCAACAGTACGGGCCCTGCCTCCATTACCGCACTGTTCCGGGCCCGATGCGCTCATCCCCAAGGACGACTGCGATCTGTCCCACTCCGGCGTAGGGAGTAGGTGACCCCCTACTGTCTGTCTCGTAAAGACGACCGGTGTTGCCGGATCGTTCCCCACTCGGCTGGGGTCCATGCCCCGATACCCATTACCCTTGGGTTTTGTGTTCCGTAGCCGCGCCAAGGAAGAGAAGGCCCCCGCCGACAAGGCGCTGGTGACCGACTCCAAGCAGACCCGTGACCCGCAGGCCCCGAAGGGCAGGCCCACTCCCAAGCGGAGTGCGGCCCAGTCCCAGCGCCGCAGCGTCGCCAGTACTCCCACGACGCGTAAGGAGGGGGCCAAGCGACAGCGCGACGAACGCCGTGCCGCGATGGACCGCCAGCGCCAGGCACTCGCCAGCGGGGACGAGCGTTATCTCCCCGCCCGCGACAAGGGCCCGGTGCGCCGTTTCGCGCGCGATTTCGTGGACTCGCGCTTCTGCGTCGCCGAGTTCTTCCTGCCGATGGCCGTGATCATCCTCGTGCTGAGCATGGTCCGGGTCGGCGCGCTGCAGAGCATCGCGCTGCTGCTGTGGCTCTTCGTGATCGTGCTGATCATCGTGGACTCGGTCTTCATCGCGCTCCGGCTGAAGAAGCAGCTGGCCACACGCCACCCGAACGAGCGGACGAAGGGCGCGGTCGCCTACGCGCTGATGCGTTCCCTCCAGATGCGTCGCCTCCGGCTGCCGAAGCCGCAGGTCAAGCGCGGAGAGCGGCCCTGAGCACTACGTCGTTCTCCGGGGGCGCGGCGGATGCCTGGCTGGACAGGCTGGGCGGGCTGCGGAATGTCGTACGGCAGGAACTGGTGGCCCGGCAGCTCGACGAGCAGATAGCCGGGCGGTTCCCGGTCGGGCAGCGGCTCCGGGTGCTCGACGTCGGTATGGGCCAGGGCACGCAGGCGTTGCGGCTGGCCCGGGCCGGCCATCAGGTCACCGGTGTCGAGAAGGACCCGAGGATGCTCGACGCGGCCCGTGAGGCGCTGGCCGCCGAGCCCGAGGGCATCCGTGATCGCGTCCGGCTCCTCGAGAGCGACGGCCGTGACACCGGGGTGCACTTCCTGCCGGGCAGCTTCGACGTCGTGCTCTGCCATGGCGTACTGATGTACGTCGAACTGCCGGACGCCCTGCTGGCGGGGCTGGCGCGGATGCTGGCGCCGGGCGGGCTGCTGTCGCTGCTGGTGCGCAACGGCGACGCGCTGGCCATGCGGCCGGGGCTCGCCGGGGACTGGTCGGGAGCCCTGGGCTCCTTCGACACCGACTCGTACACGAACCGGCTCGGCCTCGAAGTTCGCGCCGACCGGCTCTCCACCCTCACCGGCACGCTCGCCGGCATCGGGGCGCCGCTGCACGCGTGGTACGGGGTGCGGGTGTTCACCGACACGGCGGACGACGACGCGGAGATCCCGGCCGAGGCCGAGGTTGACGCGCTGCTGGCCGTGGAGGAGCGGGCCGGGCGGACCGATCCCTATCGGCAAGTGGCTGCTTTGTTGCACCTGTGCGGTGTTCGGGGCTGATAACCCCGGTGCTTCGTCTGCGGGTCCGTCGTGGCTGGTCGCGCCCGCGCGGCGGTAGCCGCAAGTCAAGTACAGCCCCGCGCCCCTAAAAACCTGCCCCGCGCCCCTCGAGGGGCGCGGGGCAGGTTTTCTGTCCGGCTACGCCTCCTGGGCGTCCTTCAGGCTCATCGGGCCGTAGATCTGTGTGGTGTCCTCGAACAGCCGTACCTGGTCCGCGCCGCCTGCGAGAAGTTCTTTCCAGTACTCACCGATCCAGGACTCGGCGTCCCCCTGCGTCGTGAACTCCTCGGGCTCCAGCGCGGGCTGGACCTCCGCCCCGTCGGCCTTCTCGAACCGCCACGTCCATGCCGCCATGTACGCCTCCAAGATATGAACCGCTGCAGACCAGGAGCCGGATCTTGATCCCGCTCCAGCCCCCCGAGCCTAGGGCCTGTCCGGCGGATCATGTCGGAGACGCGGGTCTTGGCACGCCCGTCTGCGGCGTTGTCGTCATTCGCCGACGCTCCGCGTCGACTCCCTCCTCCGCCTTGCAGCCAGACGCACCAAGACCCGCTCACCTGCGTTGATGAGGCACCGCAGCTATTCTCCGACCTGATCCGCCGGACAGGCCCCAGCCGGACGCGCAAGACCTGCGGGGACACGCGAAAATCAGGTTCGTGGAACTCACTCTGCTCGGTACCGGTGCCCCCGCGGGTCTGCCCCGCCCCGACTGTGCGTGCGCGGCCTGTGCCGGCGCGCTCGGTGTGCACGCGCGGGCGGCCACCGCGCTGCTCGTGGACGGCACGCTGCTGCTCGACCTCACCCCCGGCGCCGTACTCGCGGCGGCCCGTGCCGGGCACTCGCTGGGCGGCGTACGGCAGGTGCTGCTGTCGCATCCGCACGACGGGCCCGCCGTGGAGGTGCCGGCGGGGCTCCCGCAGCCCGGACGGGTGCCGGACGGGCGGGAGTTGGCACTGCTGACCGGGCACCGGGTGCGCGCGGTCCCGATGGACGCACCGGGTACGGGGTACGCGGTGACCGGTCCCGACGGGCAGCGCCTGCTGTATCTGCCGCCGGGCGCGGCGCCGGCCGGGCTCGACGGGAACGGTCCCTCGTACGACATGGTCCTCGCGGACGTCGTCGGGCGGCCGGACGCCCTGGCCCGGCTGCGGGCAGTGGGCGCGATCGGGCCGGCCACGGATGTCGTCGCCGTTCATCTGGACCATGACGTGCCGCCGGGTGCCGAGCTGCGGCGCCGGCTCGCGGCGGCGGGCGCGCGGGCGGTGGCGGACGGTACGACGTTGACGGTCGGGGTCTACGAGGACGTACCGGACGTGCCCCGGCGGACGCTGGTCCTGGGCGGGGCGCGGTCGGGGAAGTCGGTGGAGGCGGAGCGGCGGCTGGAGGCGTTCCCGGACGTGCTGTACGTGGCCACGGGCGGGACGCGGAACGGGGACGGGGAGTGGGCGGCGCGGGTGCACGCGCACCGGGAGCGGCGGCCCGGGTCGTGGCGTACCTCCGAGACGTGTGACCTCGTACCGCTGCTGAAGGACGAGGGGGCGCCGCTGCTCATCGACTGCCTGTCACTGTGGCTGACGGACGCGATGGACCAGGTGGGGGCGTGGGACGACGCGGAGTGGGCGGGGGGTGGGGAGAAGGAATTGCGGCGGCGGGTGCGGGAGTTGACGGCGGCGGTCCGGTCGACGCGGCGGACCGTGGTCACCGTGTCCAACGAGGTGGGGTCGGGAATTGTGCCCGCCACGGCGTCCGGGCGGCGGTACCGGGACGAGCTGGGGCGGCTGAACTCGGTGTTCGGGGCGGAGTGCGAGCACGTGCTGCTGGTGGTGGCCGGGCAGGCGCTGGCCCTGCGGGGGTGAGCGCCGGTCAGTCGGAGGCGCCCTTCCTCGCGATGATCCGGTACGTGTTCGCGAAGCGGGTACGGCGCAGGAGCGGGGCCAGGGTGTGGTCCAGGGCTGTGGCCACCGCCAGGAACGGGGTCACCGCCCGGAGCAGGAGTGTGCGACGGGCCGGGAGGGCGCGGGTGACGGCCAGGGAGAGGGCACCTGTCAGGTCGTACGGGATGTGGGGTTCCCGGCGGTCCGTCACGATGATCGTGCAGTGCTGGGACTCCAGTTCCGCCACCAGGTTGGCCAGCGGCATCAGGTGGAGGTGGCGCGGCTGGGCGTACCAGGGCCACCACCTGCCCAGCAGGGTGCCGAACGCGCAGTGCGGGTCCGGGACTTCGATGAGGAGGTGGCCGCCGGGGCGAAGGACCCGCAGGGCGGCGCGGAGTTCCTCGCGGGGGTCCTCGGTGTGTTCCAGGTGGTGGAACATGCTGACGACGTCGTAGCGGGCGTGCAGACGGTTGACGATCTTCTCGTCCGTGAGCCGGCCCCGGTAGGCCTCCTCGATGTGGCCGGAGGCGCGGGCCTTCTGAACGCGGCGGGTGGTGTCGACGCCGTCGAAGGCCGTGTACGGGAAATAGCGTTTCGCCGCCGCCGGAAAGGCTCCTTCGCCCGTCCCCACGTCGAGCCAGCTCTCCGGTTCCGGGAAGGGGAGCATCGCCCGGGCCGCCGCGCGGTGGCGGCGGGGCGCGACCGGGTGGGGGGCCTCGGGCAGATCCTGGTGGTGGAGGGCGAGACCCTCCGCGGTGAGGCGCGGGTTCTGGAAGGCGTGGGCGCAGTCGCGGCACTCGTCGACGACGAACGTGCCCGGCCCGCGCCGCCGGAGGTCCGATGTGCGCAGCCGGGTGCGCAATCGCCTGGAGCCGCACCAGGGGCAGTCCTCGCGGCGCGGTTCGTGGAACCCGTCGGTCCCGGTCTCCTGTGGGGCGGTCGCCTTGGGTGCGGCGGGCATGAGCGGCTCCTACCAGGAGGTGCTACGACATTACGTCTCAAAACGTTACGTAGGGGATCGCGATCCTGGGTGCAATGACATGGCTCCAACGTGACGGCGCCCTGTTCGATCGCTGCCGGTACTGTTCGGCGAATGAGCTCGCTTAATCTCGACGACTTCACCGATCTGATCGAGCGTCCCGACGGCGGTGTGCGCCGCGACGCGGAGGCACGGCGGGAGCGCCAGATCGTGCCGCCCGGGTCGCTCGGGCGCCTCGACGACCTGGGCGAGTGGCTGGCGGCGGCGCAGTCCTCCGTACCGGTACGGGCGGTGGAGCGACCGCGAGTAGTGCTGTTCGCGGGGGATCACGGGATCGCCGGCCAGGGTGTGTCGGCGCGCCCGGCCGGCAGCGCCGAGAAGTCCGTGCGGGCCGTGCTGGACGGCTCCAGCCCCGTCGCCGTGCTCGCGCGGCGGCTCGGTGTGCCCGTGCGTGTCATCGACATGGCGCTGGACTGCGAGCCGGACACGCTGCCCGACGAGGTCGCGGGACACCGGACGCGGCGCGGCAGCGGGCGGATCGACGTCGAGGACGCGCTGACCCTCGAGGAGGCCGAGGCCGCCTTCCTGGCGGGGGTCGCCGTGGCCGACGAGGAAGCCGACTCCGGTACGGATCTGGTGGTGCTCGGCGATGTGAGCGTGGGCGGCACCACGGCCGCGTCGGTGCTGGTGGCCGCGTTGTGCGGGACGGACGCGTCCGTCGTCACCGGGCGGGGCGGGCTACCGATCGACGACCTGGCGTGGATGCGCAAGTGCGCCGCGATCCGCGACTCGCTGCGGCGGGCCCGGCCGGTGCTCGGGGACCAGTTGCAGCTGCTGGCGACGGTGGGCGGCGCCGACCTCGCCGCGATGACCGGGTTCCTGCTGCAGAGCGCGGTGCGCAAGATGCCGGTGATCCTGGACGGTGTCGTCTCGGCCGCCTGCGCGCTGGTCGGGCAGCGGATCGCCTTCCGGGCGCCGGACTGGTGGCTCGCCGGACACAACAGCGGGGAGCCGGCCCAGGCGAAGGCCCTCGACCGGATGGCGCTGGAGCCGCTGCTCGACCACGGGGTGACCGTGGGCGAGGGAGCCGGGGCCCTGCTGGCCCTCCCGCTGGTCCAGGCAGCCGCGGCCCTGGCTGCGGAGCTGCCGGAGACGCCGGAGACACCCAAGGCGGAGGACGCGAAGGAACTGGAGGAGTCGGAGGCACCGGAGGAGTCGGAGGCTCTCTGACCACCGGGGATCATATGGGGCACATAGCGCAACATGCCCCATATGATCGTTCTCCATGGGAGATGACCGGCTCACGCCGAACGTTCAGCGAAGTGCCAGCACCACCGCCTCGCGGCGCGCCGCCGCGTTCGCCGTCTGGTATCTGCGGGTCGTCACCTTCGTCAATCTCCTCAGCGCGGTGTGGGTCTCCTTCGGGAACGACGTGCGGCGGCACAACGAGGAGAACTTCTTCACCCCGTACCTGCTGACCGCTGGCTTCGCCTCCGGTGTGTTCACGATGTTCCTGGCGATCACCATGCGGCGCCGCAAGCGGGCCGCCTGGATCCTGAACATCGTGATCAGCTCCCTGTTCCTGCTGCTGTTCGCGTTCGCCATGTTCTTCGCGGAGATCAGGGAACACGCGCAGAACTGGATCTCGCTCGTCCTCACGGCCGCCTTCGTCGCCGCGCTCGTCGTCGGGCGGCGCGAGTTCTACGCCAAGGGCGACCGGTCCAACCCTCGGCTCGCCGCCGCCGTCGCGGTCGGCGGCCTGCTCGTCTCCTCGCTCCTCGCCGCGCTGCTGGTCACCGTCGCCAACCAGGCGCACGACAGCCACCGCTCGACGTTCCTGGAGCGCTGGGGCTACGGCACGATGCGGCTGATCTCCGTCGCCGCCGACGACACGGGCTTCGCCGGGATCTCCACGCCCAACTGGGTCGACGTCACCATCAACGTCATCAGTACGGTGCTGATCCTCGCCGTCTTCTACGCCGCCTTCCGCTCCCGCCGTGCCGTCGACCCGCTCACCGAGGACGACGAGACCAGGCTGCGCGCCCTCCTCGACCGGCACGGCGACCGCGACTCCCTCGGCTACTTCGCCCTGCGCAGCGAGAAGAGCGTCGTCTGGTCCCCCACCGGCAAGGCCGCCGTCGCCTACCGCGTCCTGGGCGGGGTCTCCCTGGCCGCCGGTGATCCGCTCGGCGACCCGGAGGCCTGGCCCGGCGCCATCGAACCGTGGCTCGCCGAGGCCCGCGCCCACGGCTGGATCCCGGCCGCGATGGGGGCGAGCGAGGAGGCCGGCACGGTGTACGCGCGGCACGGCCTCGACGCCCTCGAACTCGGCGACGAGGCCATCGTCGAGACCGCCGAGTTCACGTTGGAGGGGCGGGCCATGCGGACCGTCCGGCAGGCCTACAACCGGGTCAAGCGGGCCGGGTACACCGTACGCATCCGGCGCCACGCCGACATCCCGGCCGCCGGGATGACGTCCCTCCTCCAGCGCGCCGACGACTGGCGGGACGGCGCCACCGAGCGCGGGTTCAGCATGGCGCTCGGGCGGCTCGGCGATCCGGCCGACGGGCAGTGCGTGATGCTCGAATGTACCGATGGGGAGGGAGAGTTGAGAGCGTTGCTCTCCTTCGTTCCCTGGGGGCCGCACGGCCTCTCGCTCGACCTCATGCGGCGCGACCGTGACTCCGACAACGGGCTGATGGAGTTCATGGTCATCGAACTTCTCCAGCGCGCCGAGGAGATCGGGATCACTCAGGTCTCACTCAACTTCGCGATGTTCCGTTCCGTCTTCGAACGTGGCGGGCGCATCGGCGCGGGGCCGGTGCTGAGGCTGTGGCGCTCGCTGCTCAGCTTCTTCTCCCGCTGGTGGCAGATCGAGTCGCTGTACCGCGCCAACGCGAAGTACCGGCCCATCTGGGAGCCCCGGTTCCTGCTCTTCGAGAAGAGCGCGGACCTGCCGCGCATCGGCATCGCCGCCGCGCGCGCGGAGGGCTTCCTGGAGGCGCCGGGACTGCCGAAGTGGCTGCACAGGAGACACCTGGAGTCGAAGAGATGAGCACGTGGACGGGCACGCACGGATGAGGACCGGGGTATGAGCACGGTCGCCCGCTGGGCCCGCGCCGAATGGGGGCGGCTGTACGTCGCCGTACGTGAGCCCCTGTTCCGGCGGCGGTGGCGGGCGGTGCCCATGACGCTCGTGGTCGTGTGCCTGACCGCGCTCGTCCAGTTCACGCAGAACCAGTCCTGGGGCTACCGGATCGTCCAGGACGCCGGTGCCGTCCGCGCCGGGGACCCTCTCTGGCTCGCCCTGCTGCGCACCCCGCTCTCCCTCTTCGTACCCGCCCCCGACCTGCCGGTCTGGGGCGCGCTGGCGCAGATCCTGGCCGCCTTCGGCCTCGCCGAGATCTGCCTCGGCCGGTGGCGCACCCTCGTCATCGCGTACGCCGCCACCCTCGCCGGCACGCTCTACGCGCGCGTGGGCATCGCCGTGGGCCCGGCGGGCCTCCTGGGACTGCCCGGCACGGACGCGCACGTCGTGGACACCGGCCCGTCGGCGGCCGTGGTGGGCCTCGCCGTGTTCCTGGGGTGGCGCTACCGGGCGTACGTGACCGCCGGTGCGGTGGTCGTCGCGATGGTGGTGGAGGTGATCCTGAAGGACAACCTCGCGGGCAAGGAGCACCTGGCCGCCATCGTGGCCGTACTCGCCCTGTGCGGGGTCTCGGCGACGCGTCACGGGCGTACGGCAGGGGTGCGGGTCGGCTGGGGATCGGGCTTGCCGCCGATCAGGTCCTGGACGCGGCGCCGGGGGCCGGCCCAGCGGCGGTCGTGGCGGTAGGCGCGCAGGACGGAGCGGGAACGGGCGCGCGGGCGGCGGCGGTAGAAGCGCTTCGCCCAGGCGGAACCGGGGCGGGCCAGGCGAAGGGCGCCCAGGATCGCGACGAAGGGGACGATCACGCCGAAGATCGCCGTGCGGGTCTTGCCCTTGCTCAGGGCGAGGAGGGAGAAACAGAAGTTGACGCCGACGCTGAGCATGGCTTCGCCCCGGTTCTGGATGTCCTCGTCGGTGAGGTCGTTCACGCCGAACGGCAGGAAGCCCAGGAGGACCAGGCCGACCAGGGCCGCCGTCAGCACCACCACCTCGACGCTCTGCCGGCCGGCCTCGGTCCAGTAGACGTCGTCGAGGTGCAGGATCAGCGCGAACTCGTCCAGCACCAGACCGGCGCCCATCCCGAACAGCACCGCGCACAGCCCCGCGCCGAACCCGCTCTGCCCGCTGGCCACGGCCCCGAAGCCGCCCACGACGGTCAGTACGACCCCGGGCACGACGTGATGGATGTGCATCCCGCCCGCCTTGACGTTGCCGAACGGCCCCTTGCCCGCGCGGATCATCCGGGTGACGACCCGGGTGATGAGGAACGTCAGTACGAAGGCGGCGAGCGCCAGGAGCAGCGGCAGCTTGCCCGGCTCGATGATGTTCCGCTCCAGCCAATGACCCATGCATGCACTTTATCCAGGTATGCACCATTCGTGACCCTCACTCACCGCCCGCCCTGGGCTGCCCGCACCCCGCCAGGTACTCTGCGCCGGTGTCCACGCCCCCGCCTCCGGAACATCCCGGGGCCTCCGACCCCCTCGACGGCCTCCGCTTCGCCTTCGGCACGCTGACGGTCCTGCCGGTGAAGGTGACCCGCTGGGACCGGGACGCGGCGCGTGGCGGCATGCTGTGCGCGCCGGTGGCGGGTCTGGTCGTCGGTCTGTGTGCCGCCGGGGTCGGGCTACTGCTTCTGTTCCTGGGCGCCGGTGCGCTGCTCGCCGCCGTCGCCACGGCTGCCGTACCCGCCGTACTCACCCGGGGGCTGCATCTCGACGGTCTCGCCGACACCGCCGACGGGCTGGGCAGCGGCAAGCCCGCCGAGGACGCGCTGCGCGTCATGAAGCAGTCGGACATCGGCCCGTTCGGCGTGCTCGCCCTCGTGTTCGTGCTGCTGGCCCAGGTGGCCGTGCTCGCTCAGGCGTACGGCGACTCGTGGGCCAGGGGTGCGCTCGCCGCCGTCGTCTCGGCGACCGCCGCCCGGCTGGCCCTCACCCTGGCCGCCCGCACCGGCGTACCGCCCGCGCGGCCGGACGGACTGGGGGCGGCGGTCGCGGAAACGGTGCCCGTGCGCTCGGCGCTGCTGGTCGCGGCCCTGGTGACGCTCGCGGCGGCCGGCTTCGGCGCGTTCTTCGGGGCGTTCGACATCGTCCGCACCGCTTTCGCGGTCGTCGCGGCCTGCGCCGCCGCCGAACGCCTCCTGCAGCACTGCACGCGCCGCTTCGGCGGGATCACCGGCGATGTCTTCGGCGGCCTCGCGGAGACGGCGGCCACGGCGGCACTGGTTGTGCTGTCGCTGCGCTGAGACATCAGCCGCACACAGTCACTCAGGTGCTCAGGCCACGGGCACGGCGTGGGGCAGGGTGCCCCAGGGATGGTCTCCGGTGCCGGGCACCGCGCAGTGCAGGTCGGCTCCCCGGGTCCTGGCCTCGGTTTCGAGGTCGGCGTCCGGCGGGACGCCGTACACGAGGTGGCACAGGCGTGTTCCCGGGGCCCCCCAGGGCTGGGGGCGCTGGGTGCGGTACGTGTCCCAGGTGCCCTCGAAGGTCACCAGGACGTCGGCGATCCTGGCGTACGAGGGGTGCGGCGGGACGCCGTGGTTGAGGGCGAGGGTGCGCAGGCCGGTGCCCCAGGCCGCCGAGGCGAGACGCCGGTAGTGGTCGAGCCGGTCCGGTTCCGAGGTGACCTGGTCGAGGAAGGCGCCGTCCGCGCCGTACCACTCGTGGTGGCGGACCAGGTCGCGGATGACGGCGGTGACCGGTCGGCGGGCGTAGTCGGTGTCGGCGTACCCGAGCACCCTGACGCCCTCCGCGCGCAGTCGGGCGGCGATCTCGGCGAAAGCCGGGTCGGGGTGGTCGCCGGGGCCGCTGGCCGGGTTCAGGACCACCCCGTACAGGCCTGGCGCGGCGGCGAGGATCGCCTCCCACTCGGCGGGGCGGACGGACGGGTGTTCGTAGTACGGGACCAGGAGACTGCTGGGGCTCATGTGGGGGTTCTTGTCCGTTCCGTTCGGCTGGGGATCCTGCGGCTGCTCAGCGGTGGGCGGTCGCTCGGCCCAGGAGGCCGCCGACCAGGGCCGCCTGGACGCAGGCCGCCGTTCCGTACACGATCAGGCCCACCCAGTGCGGGCTGCCGACGTGGGTCGCCAGGGCCAGGGTCTGGGCGAGGGCCGCGACACAGCAGATCACGGCCGCGCTGAGGATCGCGCCGAAGGACTGGAGCAGCAGGCCCGTCCAGAGGACCACGCCGAGGAGGAGCAGGCCGGCGAGCCTGATGCCTCCCACGCCTGGATCGTGCGGCCAGAGTGCCGAGATGGCGAGGCTGAGGGCGAGGAGGGTGGCGAGGTAGGCGCTGAGGCACTCGATGAGGGTGACGGCTGTGGTGCGCCAGAAGTCCTTCGAGGTACTGGTGGAGCGCAGTCCGGCGAGGCTGTTGCTGCGGAAGCGGTGCAGGAGCCATTCGGCGGGGCCCATGCTCAGCGTGAGCGCGACGGCGGCGGGGGCTCCGCCCAGGGCCGCGTAGAGGACGAGGATGCCGCCGCCGAGGCCGAACAGGGCGTACGGGACAGAAATGGACAGACGGGGGCCTGAGGATGTAGGTCGTCTGCGGGCCCGTGGGGGCTTGTCGCGCCCACGCGGCGGTAGCCGCAAATCAAATACAGCCCCGCGCCCCTTGGGTCCGGTGCTGCCAGGCACGACTTCGAGTAGACCCAAGATCACTACTGCGATCAGGGAGCCCAGCAGCAGGACGGCTCTCGCCGCGTCCGGCACGGGTCGGATCATCGCCAGGACCGCGCCCGCCGCCATCGGCAGCAGGGCTGCGAGGAGGGCGCGTTCGCGGCCCAGGACGAGCAGGGCGGTGGCGGCGGCGAGGTAGCAGGACTGGCCTGCGGCGAAGGCGACCGCGCCGGGGGTGGCGGCGCCTATGGCCGCGAGGGCGACCAGGGAGCCGAGGAGTGCCCCGGCCGGGGCGCCGAGCAGGAGGGAGCGGCGGGCCGCCGGGCGGTCGCCCAGGCTGAGCCAGGAGTACGCCCGGTGGGACAGGCCCTGGTTCCAGGTCCAGCCGACCAGGGCGCCGGCGAGCAGTGGGATCGTGCCGGCCGGGAGGCCCAGGCCGTCCTTCGGGCCGGCCAGGAGCGGGGCCCCGAGGACGTAGCCGAGGCCGGGGAGGGCGAAGACGACGCCTCTGAGGAGGCAGCCCAACAGGCCTGTCCGCCAGGGATCGTGGGCCGGGCCGTCCGGTTCGGGATAGCGGCGCTCGACCCGGTCGTACAACTCCTCGGCGAGTGCGAAGGAGCTCCTGACGCCGTACCGCTCGCGTATCTGGTCGTCCGACAGGCCGTCGGACTCCAGGAGGGCGGCTATCTCGTCCGGGTGGACGGCGGCGGCTATGAAGTCGTCGAGCCGGGCCGCGAGTTGGTCAATCGGGTCGGGCTCCGCCCAGCTGGGGACGGTGCGTTGCCGGGGAATGGCGGGGAGCGTGCCGGGGCCCGCTCCGGGCGGCATCCAGATGCTTCCGCTCACCAGCCGGCCCCTTCCGTCGCGACGGCCTCGTACCAGGGGTCACGCAGTTCGAGAGTCCAGTCGGCGACGGTCTCCAGCGTCGGTTCGTACACCTCGGGCCGGCCCGCGAGTTCCTGGTAGATCGTCCGGAAGGCGTCCACGGAACGGCGGAGCGTGAAACGGTCGATCACTCGCTGACGGGCCAACTCGCCCAGTTTCAGGCGCCGTTCATCGTCCCGGAGGAGGGTCAGTGCGGCGGCGGCCATCTTCTCCGGTTCACGCGGCGGCACGACGAGGCCGGTGTCGCCGACGGCCTCACTCACTCCACCGACGTCCGTCGAGACCGTCGTACGGCCACAGGACATCGCCTCGATGATGGAGAACGGGAAGCCCTCGGAGATGGACGACAGCATGACGATGTGACCGGCCGCGTAGGCGCGCCAGACCTCGGTGATGCGGCCCTCGAAGGTCAGTCCGTCGGTGACACCGAGTTCGGCGGCGAGCTTCTCCAGGCGGGTCTGGTACGCCTCGCCGCCCGCCGGTACCGGGCCGAACAACCGCAGCCTGGTTTCCGGGAGTTCGGCGCGGACCATGGCGTAGGCGCGGAGCAGTGTCTCCAGGTCCTTGATGGGGTCGACGCGTCCGCACCAGGTGAGGGTGGGGACCTCGGGCTCGGGGCCGGCGTGCGGGAAGGCGTGCGGGTCGACGCCGTTGTAGACCGTGCGGATCTTGTCGCTGTCGGCGCCGCCGCGTTCCTCCCAGCGGCGGTTGTACTGGTTGCAGGGGGTGATGAGGTCGGCCTCGCGGTAGCCGAGGGAGTTCAGCTCACGGTAGAAGCCGAGCATGAACGCCTTGACGGGCCAGCGCTGTTCACCGCTGCGGTAGCCGAGGTAGCGCTCGCGCAGATAGATGCCGTGCTCGGTGAGGAGGAACGGCACACCGTCCAGCTTGTGCGCGGCGAGCGCGGGCAGGGTGGCGAGGCCGCTGCTGACCGCGTGGGCGACGGAGTTCTCAGGGATACGGGTGCCCAGCGGCCGAAGTGCGTGCTCCAGCAGGTCCGTTGCGGTCAGGGCGTCGTGAACCGTCGGGCGGGCCTCGGCGGTCGACAGATGCGGCATCGTCCATATCCACATCAGCGAGCGCAGCGCCGACTCGGTGCGCAGGGCCGCCGACAGGCGTCCGTCGCGGGCGAGTTCGGCGAGTTCGTAGAGGGCCTCACCGAAGTCGCAGGGCGCCGCCGGGTCCAGGAAGGACAGCAGGAAGCGCTCGTACGCGTCGATGAAACGGCGACGGGACCGGCCCAGCGGTGCTCTCGCGCGACCGGGTCGCGGTCCCCACGTCGGCACGGAGGTGTGCCGGTAGACGTTGGGCGGCAGCTCCCAGGTGACGGGTTCGCGGCCGCTGCCGGTGAGCGAGACTATGTGGAAGTCGACTTCCGGCATGCCCTTGACCAGCTGGTCGCACCAGGTGCTTACCCCTCCGTGGACGTGCGGGTAGGTGCCTTCGGTGAGCATGGTGACGTGACGGCCTGTGCGGAACACTGCGTTGGCTCTTCCCCTGGGATGCGGGTGATGTGGGGGGAACTGTGCGATCGGCCCCGGCTGCGGGTTCGTCGTGGCTGGTCGCGCAGTTCCCCGCGCCCCTTCGGCGGCGCTGCCCCTTCGGGGTAGCTGCCTTACGGCAGGTTCAGCGTGAGTGCGGACTGGAGTAGCTCCGGTGTCGTCCAGGCCGAGAGGCGGCCCGCGTACGGGGTGCCGAACGCGGTGGTGCCCAGCAGGAGTTGCTTGGTGGTTCGCGTCGGGGCGGTGACCGGGATCCGGGTACCGGACGGGGCGGAGACCGTGATCTTCTTGCCGACGCGGTAGGCCGTGACCGTGCCGTTCGCGACAGCTGTCCGCCAGGCGGCGCGGCGCTGGAGTTCGGTGCCGATCGCGCTCTGGCGGGGGTTCTCCAACGGGGTGTTGTCCGCGAACAGCGCCCGGTAGTCGGCGAGGACCTTGTCCAGGACCGGGTACAGGGTGCGGTCCTCGGCCAGGTTGGACTGGTGCGCGTAGTGCGGACGCGGGTCGCCCGAGATGGCGTGCCCGAGCGCGGTGCGCGCCTCCTGCGGGACGATGTACGACAGATAGCCGGTGGCGGTGTCGAGCGGCTCGGCCAGGCAGGTGGACGTCGGGTTGTTCTCGCAGATGCCGCTGCCGCCGTCGGCCGCCGAGGCGTAGATCCAGTTGTACTCGTCGGCCATCTCGGCCTTCGTGCCCGTGTTGTAGTACACGTTCATCGGATAGCGCGGCACGGTCAGTGTGCTGCTGCCCGCCGAACGCTGCTGCGGCTCGCGGGAGTTGTCGGAGGCGGTCCACTGGATGCCGTTGTCGGCGAGGGCGCCCGCGAGGTTCGGGTTGTCGGCGGGCTGCTGCGGCAGGGTCTTCAGGCCCGAGTGCTCACCGGTCACCAGCTCACCCCGCTCGGCCGGAAGACCGTGGGTGAGGCCCCAGTTGTAGTTGTTCGCGATCTCCGCCGAGATCTCGGCGCGGCTCATGTACCGAGTGGAGCCGTCCGCGTTCTTCGCGCAGCTCCACGGCACGGTGGCGGTGTCCTGCACACAACCGAGGTACTGGTGGGTGTATGTGTGGTTCACCCAGCGGTACTTGGCCTTGTCGGTGAGGAGCTGGGCGGCGAGGGCGTCCGTGCCGCCGTTCTCGCTCTTCCATTCCTCTCCCGAACCGGCGTTGTAGACCATGTCGAGCGTGAGGCCGCTGCTCTGCTGCCACTGGGCCGCGTACACCGCGTCGGCCGCCGTCATCCGGATCGGCGTGGTGCCCTCGCCGTCGCCGCCCACACAGTCGAAGTCGCCGGGCGTGCAGTTGCGTTCGGTGTCCCAGCGGCTGTCGGGCGCGAAGACGTCGTCGACGTGCACGGAGAAGGAGTTCCGGCTCTGTCCCAGGTGGATCCCCTGGGTCAGCCATTCCACGATGCCCCGGGCCAGGACCCGGAACTGCTGCTGGTACTCGTTGTACGCGAAGGTGACCACGAGTTCGCGGCGCCCGTCGTGCGCGTACTCGCCGATCAGGCTGCCGCGGCCGGTGCCGCCGGGCACGGCGGTGTCGACGTAGCTGGTGAAGCCCGCGCGAGGTGTGGCGACGAAGCCGTAACTCTCCTGCACGGACGCCGAGTTGTCCTCGAACGTGAGCGGGCCGTCGAGATAGCCGAAGTACCCCGCCCGGCCCGAGTCGGTGACCGCGGCGGCCTGCCCGTCGAGGGTGCCGGAGTAGGAGCTGTAGTCGAGGCCGACCTCCGGGTGCGCCCAGGTGTAGGCGTCGACCTGCGGGATGCCGTACGTCGTCTCGTAGGTCTCCAGGGCGGTCTGCTCGGCCGAACCCGTACCGAACGGGGCCTCGTTGGGCAGCACCACGCCCTGGAACCTGGCCAGGGGTGTGCCGTTCACCGTGCCGCTCAGGAACGCGGCGTCGATCGTCGGGCGGTTCGCGTCGTTCAGGTCGACGGTCGTGTACGGGATGCCCGTGTCCGCCAGTTCGGCCGTGATGGCGTCGACCGGGCTGTCGCCGTTGTCCACGACGAGCACCTTCAGGTCGACGCGCGGCTCCGCGGCGGCTGCCGCGCCGGGCACTCCCAGCCCCAACGCCAGCAGTCCGGCAACCGCCACGACAATGGCCGTGTCCCGGGAAAATTTACTTCTGGGCGCTATCTGCGCCATGTTCGCCCCTCCCCCAACCAGTCCGCCCCGGTGGTCAATTCCGAGAGGATCCGTGGAAATGATGCATAAGCGATGCCAGCACCGCTTACCAGAACTTGACGAGTGTGACTCAGGTCACCGGAAGTGAAGGGTGGGAAGTGACCATGACGCCACTGCCAGGTGAACGCTCGCAGGAATGAGCGAACGCAGCGACCGAGCGTAGGCTCGTGCCGGGTGTACCAACCCTGGTACGGACTGCCCCCGGGGCCGGACCTAGGGTCGCTTGTCGGGCCTGGTCGACCCATTCCACTCGGCCACAGAAGTTTTCAGACGGAAGCGAGAATTCACCACCGTGACTGCTCTCACTCTCAGCACCGCCGCGGCGCCCGGCCTTCGGGCCGACGCGATCGTCGTCGGTGTCGCCAAGGGCGGCAAGGGCCCCGTCGTCGCACCGGGCGCCGAGGCCGTGGACAAGGCGTACGACGGCAAGCTCGCCGACGTCCTGGGGACCCTCGGCGCCTCCGGCGCGGAGGGCGAGGTGACCAAGCTGCCCGCCCCGGCCGGCTTCAAGGCACCCGTCGTCGTGGCCGTGGGCCTGGGCGCGCTGCCCGAGAAGGACGAGACCTTCGGCGCCGAGTCGCTGCGCCGCGCCGCCGGTGTGGCCGCCCGCACTCTCGCCGGCGCCAAGAAGGCCGCCTTCGCCCTGCCGATCGAGGACGCCGCCGACGCCGGCGCGATCGGCGAGGGCGCGCTGCTCGGGGCGTACAGCTTCGACGCGTACAAGGAGATCGGCAAGGACGCCAAGAACGGCAAGGCGCCGCTCGGCGAGATCGCCCTGCTCGGCGGCAAGCCCCGCGACGCCGCGTACAAGGCGGCCGTCGCCCGCGCCACCGCCGTGTCCGAGGAGCTCAACCGGGCCCGCGACCTGATCAACACCCCGCCGAACGACCTCAACCCGGAGGCCTTCGCCGCCGTCGCGCAGACCGCGGCCGACGAGCACGGCATCAAGGTGCAGGTGCTCGACGTGAAGGCGCTGGAGAAGGGCGGCTACGGCGGCATCCTCGGCGTCGGTATCGGCTCCGCCGCCGGTCCCCGGCTGGTGAAGCTGACGTACACGCACGAGGCGGCGAGCAAGCACCTCGCCTTCGTCGGCAAGGGCATCACCTACGACTCGGGCGGCATCTCGCTCAAGCCCGCCGGGCACAACGAGACGATGAAGTGCGACATGAGCGGTGCGGCGGCGGTCCTCGCCGCGGTCGTCGCCACCGCGCGGCTCGGCCTCGAGGTCAACGTCACCGGCTGGCTGGCGCTCGCCGAGAACATGCCGTCGGGCACCGCCACCCGCCCCGGTGACGTGCTGCGCATGTACAGCGGCAAGACCGTCGAGGTCCTCAACACCGACGCCGAGGGCCGTCTCGTCCTCGCCGACGCCCTGTGGGCCGCCTCGGCCGAGAAGCCGGACGCGATCGTCGACGTGGCGACGCTGACCGGCGCGATGATGCTGGCGCTGGGCAACCGGACGTACGGGATCATGGCGAACGACGACGCGTTCCGCTCCGCGGTGCACGAGGCGGCGGAGGAGGTCGGGGAGCCGGCGTGGCCGATGCCGCTGCCCGACCACCTGAAGAAGGGGATGGAGTCCCCCACGGCCGACATCGCGAACATGGGTGAGCGGTACGGCGGCGGGCTGGTCGCGGGCCTGTTCCTGCGGGAGTTCGTGGGTGAGGGGATCACCTGGGCGCACCTCGACATCGCGGGGCCCGCGTACAACGAGGGCGGGCCTTTCGGGTACACGCCCAAGGGCGGGACCGGGACTGCGGTGCGGACGCTTGTTCGGCTGGCTGAGTTGACTGCTGTCGGCGATCTGGGCTGAAGGTGCTTTTGGTGACGGGACCTCGCGTGCGGGTAGTGCCGAGGTCCCGTCACGCCTATCAGCTCGGTCATGCGCGTCGTATCGCGAGTGCGGGTCGTGTGTGGCTTGTCGCGCAGTTCCTCGCGCCCCTATCGGGTGGGGCGTCTCTCACAGTCACCCGGCGTCTCGTCCGGGGCCGACAAGTGCGAAGATGGGGCTCGGCAGGACAGGGCCCCCACCACAGGGCCGAAGAAAGAGCGGCCGGACACCAGCCGCCGCCCGGTCACTGACGACCGGCGTACGGCGCAATGCATGGAGGACGTGACGTGGCGAACGACGCCAGCACCGTTTTCGACCTAGTGATCCTCGGCGGTGGCAGTGGCGGTTACGCCGCGGCGCTGCGCGGGGCCCAGCTGGGGCTTGACGTCGCCCTGATCGAGAAGGACAAGGTCGGCGGTACCTGCCTGCACCGGGGATGCATCCCCACCAAGGCCCTGCTCCACGCTGGCGAGATCGCCGACCAGGCCCGCGAGAGCGCGCAGTTCGGCGTCAAGGCCACCTTCGAGGGCATCGACGTCCCGGCGGTCCACAAGTACAAGGACGAGGTCATCTCGGGCCTGTACAAGGGACTCCAGGGCCTCGTCGCCTCCCGCAAGGTCACCTACATCGAGGGTGAGGGGCGGCTCTCCTCCCCCACCTCGGTCGACGTGAACGGGCAGCGGATCCAGGGCCGCCACGTCCTGCTGGCGACCGGCTCCGTGCCGAAGTCGCTGCCGGGCCTGGAGATCGACGGCAACCGGATCATCTCCTCGGACCACGCCCTCGTCCTGGACCGGGTGCCGCAGTCGGCGATCGTCCTCGGCGGCGGCGTCATCGGCGTCGAGTTCGCCTCCGCGTGGAAGTCCTTCGGTACGGACGTCACGATCATCGAGGGCCTCAAGCACCTGGCCCCCCTCGAGGACGAGAACTCCTCCAAGCTTCTTGAGCGCGCGTTCCGCAAGCGCGGCATCAAGTTCAACCTGGGCACCTTCTTCTCGAAGGCCGAGTACACCGAGAACGGTGTCAAGGTCACCCTTGCCGACGGCAAGGAGTTCGAGGCCGAGGTGCTGCTCGTCGCCGTCGGCCGCGGCCCGGTCTCGGCCGGCCTCGGCTACGAGGAGCAGGGCGTCGCGCTCGACCGCGGCTACGTCCTGGTCGACGAGTACATGCGGACGAACGTGCCGACCATCTCCGCCGTCGGTGACCTGGTCCCGACACTCCAGCTCGCGCACGTCGGCTTCGCCGAGGGCATCCTGGTGGCGGAGCGTCTGGCCGGTCTGAAGGCCGTCCCGATCGACTACGACGGCGTGCCCCGGGTGACGTACTGCCACCCCGAGGTCGCCTCCGTGGGCATCACCGAGGCCAAGGCCAAGGAGATCTACGGTGCGGACAAGGTCGTCGCTCTGAAGTACAACCTCGCGGGCAACGGCAAGAGCAAGATCCTCAAGACCGCGGGCGAGATCAAGCTCGTCCAGGTCAAGGACGGTGCCGTGGTCGGCGTCCACATGGTCGGCGACCGTATGGGCGAGCAGGTCGGCGAAGCCCAGCTGATCTACAACTGGGAGGCGCTGCCGGCCGAGGTCGCGCAGCTCATCCACGCCCACCCGACGCAGAGCGAGGCACTCGGCGAGGCCCACCTGGCCCTGGCCGGCAAGCCGCTGCACTCCCACGACTGACCCTCGCTCGACGGACGACGACACAGACTTCCGCAATTCGTAAGGAGCAACCGAAACCATGGCGGTTTCCGTAACCCTTCCGGCGCTCGGTGAGAGCGTCACCGAGGGCACTGTCACCCGCTGGCTGAAGGCCGAGGGCGAGCGCGTCGAGGCCGACGAGCCGCTGCTGGAGGTGTCGACCGACAAGGTCGACACCGAGATCCCCTCGCCCGTCTCCGGCATCCTCGCCTCCATCAAGGTCGCCGAGGACGAGACCGTTGAGGTCGGCGCCGAGCTGGCCCTCATCGACGACGGCAGCGGCGCCCCCGCTGCCGCCCCCGCCCCGGCCGCCGAGGAGGAGGCCCCCGCGGCCCCCGAGCCGGCGCCGCAGTCCCAGCCTTCCACCGAGCAGGCGGCTCCGGCCCCGGCTCCCACCGCCGAGGCCGCCACCGGCGGCGGCTCCGCCGAGGGCACGGACGTCGTTCTGCCCGCGCTCGGCGAGTCCGTCACCGAGGGCACCGTCACCCGCTGGCTGAAGTCGGTCGGCGACAGCGTCGAGGCCGACGAGCCGCTGCTCGAGGTCTCCACGGACAAGGTCGACACCGAGATCCCGGCGCCCGTCTCCGGCGTGCTCCTGGCGATCGTGGTCGCCGAGGACGAGACCGCCGAGGTCGGCGCCAAGCTGGCCGTGATCGGTGCCCCGGGTGCCGCTCCGGCGGCTGCTCCGGCTCCGGCCGCCCCGGCTCCGGCGCCCGTCGCCGCCGCCCCGGCGCCCGCTCGGGCCGCCCCGGCCGCGCCCGTCGCGCCCCCGGCCCCCGTGGCTCCGGCCGCTCCGGCCCCCGCGCCGGCTCCGGTCAAGGCCGCGGCTCCGGTCGCTCCCCCGGCGCCCGCGCCGGTCGCGCCCGCCCCCGTGGCACCGGCCGCTCCGGCGCCCGCCGCCACCTCCGGTGACGACGGCGCGTACGTCACCCCGCTGGTGCGCAAGCTCGCCGCCGAGAACGGCGTCGACCTGGGCTCCGTCAAGGGCACCGGCGTCGGCGGTCGTATCCGCAAGCAGGACGTCCTGGCCGCCGCCGACGCCGCGAAGGCCGCCGCGGCTGCTCCGGCGCCCGCTGCCGCCGTTGCCGCCCCGGCTGCCTCCACGGCGCGCAAGACCCCCGTCCTGGAGGTCTCGCCGCTGCGTGGCCAGACCGTCAAGATGACCCGCATCCGCAAGGTCATCGGCGACAACATGGTCAAGGCGCTGCGCGAGCAGGCGCAGCTGTCCTCGGTCGTCGAGGTCGACATCACCCGCCTGATGAAGCTCCGCGCGCAGGCGAAGGACTCCTTCGCCGCCCGTGAGGGCGTCAAGCTCTCCCCGATGCCGTTCTTCGTGAAGGCGGCGGCCCAGGCGCTGAAGGCCTACCCGGTCATCAACGCCCGGATCAATGAGGCCGAGGGCACGATCACCTACTTCGACACCGAGAGCATCGGTATCGCGGTGGACTCCGAGAAGGGCCTGATGACCCCGGTCATCAAGCACGCGGGCGACCTCAACATCGCCGGTATCTCCAAGGCCACGGCCGAGCTCGCAGGCAAGGTCCGGGGCAACAAGATCACCCCGGACGAGCTGTCCGGCGCGACCTTCACCATCTCCAACACCGGCTCGCGCGGCGCGCTCTTCGACACGATCATCGTGCCGCCGAACCAGGTCGCGATCCTGGGCATCGGCGCGACGGTCAAGCGCCCGGCGGTCATCGAGACGGAGGAGGGCACGGTCATCGGCGTACGCGACATGACGTACCTGACCCTGTCCTACGACCACCGTCTGGTCGACGGCGCCGACGCGGCCCGTTACCTGACGGCCGTCAAGGCGATCCTTGAGGCCGGCGAGTTCGAGGTCGAACTCGGCCTGTAGCCGGCCGCCAGCCGCTTGGGCTGTACGTGTGTACGACGGTGCCCCGTCCGGAGTCCTCCGGACGGGGCACCGTCGTACGTGCTGTGGCGTGGGCCCTGCCCGGTCTGTAACGCTCGTCTCACGTTCGGCCGCACCCTCGCCCGGAACCCCTCTGTGCAGGGACGCGGCCTTATTGTCTAAAGGTCAAAGCCCCTGGGGCCGAAGCCCCTCCCTCAAGGAGCCCTCATGACCGCGCCCGTCGTCCACTCGCTGCGCGAGCAGATCCGCGAGCACATCGTGGAGGGGATCGTCAGCGGGCGCTGGAAGCCGGGCGAGAGGATCGTCGAGCGCCGGATCGCGACCGAGCTGGAGGTCAGCCAGACCCCCGTACGGGAGGCGCTGCGCGAGCTGGAGTCGCTGCGGCTGATCGAGTCGGCGCCCAACAAGGGCGTACGCGTACGGAATCTGACCGCCGCCGACCTGGAGGAGAGCTACCCCGTCCGGGCCGGCCTGGAGGCCATCGCGGCGGAGCTCGCGGCGGCGAAGCTGGCGGACGACTGCTCGGCCCTCGAACCGCATGTCGCCGCCCTCTACGAGGCCGACCGGGCGTCGGACGGAACCGGCCAGGTCCGGCACACGGTGGGGTTCCACCGCGAGATGGTGCGCGCGGCCGGGAACTCGGTGCTGCTGCACACCTGGGAGGGGCTGGGCATCGAGGTGTTCACGGCCCTGTCGATCCGCTGGCTGGGGACGGTCCAGCAGTCGTACGCGGAGGAGCACGAGGAGCTGGTCGCCGCGTTCCGCCGCCGGGATCCACGGATCGCCGAGCTGGTGAAGGCGCATGTGCTCGGGTGCGCGCCGCGCCCCTGACACAACCGAGCCCATACTCGCTCACCTGCGGAAACAGCGAAAAAGTGCGGCACCCCGTGCCCACTCACAAGGCACCCCGTGCCTACTTTCTCGTGATCAAGAGGTTTTGCCCTCAACCCTTTGATCGATCATCGATCAGCGAGTTAGAGTCGCCGACGGGCCCGTGGCGGAGCCACAAAATCGACACCGCCAAGGACCCGCAGCCCTGTCCTGCCAAAGACCAAGGGCACCCCCGAACCCTTACCGACGAGGGAACCCCCTTCGACTGAGGAAGGCGGCGACATGACCGACCCCAAGGCCATCCAGCCGAGCGAGCTCGACCAGCTCCCTGACCGCGACCCCGAAGAGACCGCCGAATGGCAGGCCTCACTGGACGCGGTCACCAAGGCGGCCGGGCCGCACCGTGCCGCGTATCTGATGCGCCGCACGCTGGAGCGCGCCGAGGGCAACGGCATCGCGCTGCCCAAGCTGCTGGAGACGGACTACGTCAACACCATCCCCACCGCCGCCGAGCCCGTAGCGGACGGCGACGAGGCGATGGAGCACCGGATCGCCGCCTGGAACCGCTGGAACGCGGCGGCCATGGTGACCCGGGGCAGCAAACACGGCGTGGGCGGCCACATCGCCACCTTCGCCTCGGCCGCCTGGCTGTACGAGACGGGCTTCAACCACTTCTTCAAGGGCAAGGAGTCGCAGGAGTCCCCCGGCTCCGGTGACCAGCTCTACATCCAGGGCCACGCCTCCCCCGGCATCTACGCCCGCGCCTTCCTCGACGGTCGGCTGAGCGAGGACCACCTCGACAACTTCCGCCGCGAGTCGGGCGGCAACGGCCTCCCGTCCTACCCGCACCCGCGCCGGCTGCCCTGGCTGTGGGAGTTCCCCACGGTGTCGATGGGTCTCGGCCCGCTGTCGGCGATCTACCAGGCACGCTTCAACCGCTACCTGACCAACCGCAACATCAAGGACGTCTCGGCGTCCCACGTGTGGGCGTTCCTCGGCGACGGCGAGATGGACGAGCCGGAGTCGACGGCGGCACTGGCGCTGGCGTCGCGAGAAGGTCTCGACAACCTGACCTTCGTCATCAACTGCAACCTCCAGCGTCTCGACGGGCCGGTCCGCGCGAACTTCAAGATCGTGCAGGAGCTGGAGGCACAGTTCCGCGGCGCGGGCTGGAATGTGATCAAGACGCTGTGGGGCACGGCGTGGGACGAGCTGTTCCAGCTCGACACCACGGGCGCGCTCGTACGCAGGCTCCGCGAGGTGCCGGACGCCCAGGTGCAGACGTACCAGACGCGCGACGCCGCCTACATCCGCGCCGACTTCTTCGGCAAGGACCCGGCGCTCGCCGAGATGGCGAAGCTGCTGAGCGACGACAAGATCCTCGAGTGTTTCCACCTCTCGCGTGGTGGCCACGAGTCGCGCAAGGTGTTCGCGGCCTACAAGGCGGCGGTCGAGTTCAAGGGCGCACCGACGGTCATCCTGGCCCAGACGGTCAAGGGCTTCACCCTGGGCGAGGGCTTCGCCTCGAAGAACGCCAACCACCAGATGAAGAAGCTGACGGTGGACGAGTTCAAGCAGATGCGTGATCTGCTCGAACTCCCCATCTCCGACGCGCAGTTCGTCGACGGTGTCGTCCCCTACGGCCACCCCGGCGCCGACTCCCCCGAGGTCCGCTACCTCCAGGAGCGCCGCGCGGCCCTCGGCGGCCCGGCCCCGGCCCGCCGTACGCAGGCACTCGCCCCGCTCCCCGCCCCTGCGGAGAAGACGTTCACGTCGTTCGACAAGGGCTCCGGCTCGCAGAACATCGCCACGACGATGGCCTTCGTACGGCTGGTCAAGGACCTCGTCCGCGACAAGGAGACGGGCCGTCGCTGGGTACCGATCGTGCCGGACGAGGCACGTACCTTCGGCATGGAGTCGCTGTTCCCCTCCCTCGGGATCTACTCCCCCAAGGGCCAGACGTACGAGCCGGTCGACCGCGACCAGCTGATGTACTACAAGGAGGCCAAGGACGGCCAGATCCTCAACGAGGGGATCACCGAGGCCGGTTCCATGGCGGACTTCATCGCCGCGTCGACGTCGTACTCGACGCACGGCGAGCCGATGATCCCGTTCTACATCTTCTACTCGATGTTCGGCTGGCAGCGCACGGCCGACCAGATGTGGCAGCTCGGCGACCAGCTCGGCCGCGGCTTCCTGGTCGGCGCGACCGCCGGCCGTACGACGCTGACGGGCGAGGGTCTGCAGCACGCGGACGGTCACTCCCCCGTGATCGCCGCGACGAACCCGGCCGCGATGTCGTACGACCCGGCTTTCGCGTACGAGGTCGCCGTGATCGTCCGTGACGGTCTGCGCCGGATGTACGGGGAGGCGGCGCCGGGCGAGGACCCGAACGTCTTCTACTACCTGACGGTGTACAACGAGCCGATCCCGCAGCCCGCGAAGCCGTCGGGCCCGGCCGGTACCGGCATCGACGAGGGCATCGTCAAGGGGCTGTACCGGTTCAACACGGCGGAGTCGGCGGGGCTCTCACCGGCCGCCAACGCGCCGCGCATCCAGCTGCTCGGCTCCGGTACGGCGATCCACTGGGCCCTGAAGGCGCAGCGGCTGCTCGCCGAGGAGTGGGGCGTGGCGGCCGACGTGTGGTCGGCGACGTCCTGGACCGAGCTGCGGCGGGACGCGCTGGACGCGGACGCGGCGCTGCTGCGGGGCGAGGAGCGGGTGCCGTACGTCCGTCAGGCGCTCCAGGGTGCCGAGGGGCCGGTGCTGGCGGTGTCCGACTACATGCGTCAGGTGCCGGACCAGATCGCTCAGTGGGTCGAGCAGGACTACTCGTCGCTGGGCGCGGACGGATTCGGACTGTCGGACACGCGGGACGCGGCCCGGCGGTACTTCGGGGTCGACGCGGAGTCGATCGTCGTGGCGGGGCTGGCGCAGTTGGCTCGGCGGGGCGAGGTCAAGGCCACGGCAGTGAAGGAGGCGCGGGAGCGGTACGGGTTGTAGGGGGCGGTTTTGCCCACCCACCCGCCCGTTTCCAGTCCGTTCGCCGGGCGCCCTCGAACTTCGCGAGCGCGCCCGGCGACCGAACAGCAGGGCCTGTTCAGCCGGGGTCCGGTAACTCACCCCGCCCGGCGTGGGAAGGCGAGACCGGTTCAGCCCGGGTCTTGTTTCCCACCCACTCGCCCTCACTGTCACTCCAGCCCAGGCCCAGGCATATCCAGCCCGCCCGGCGTGGGAAGACGAGGCCCCTTCAGCCCGAGCCGCGTTTCCCACCCACCCACCCCCACCGTCGCTCCAACCCAGGCCCAGGCATTCCAGCCCGTCCGGCGTTTGAGGACGAGGCCCCTTCAGGGCCGACAGCGGGGTCTGGGGACGCAGCCCCCAGGGATGGGACGGGTAAGGGCGGCGGGGGCGAGAACCCTTCGCGCGCCCCCAGGCATCATGAACCCATGCGCGCTGCCCGCCTCATCAAAATGGTGCTGCTGCTCCAGTCCAGGCCCTCCATGACCGCCGCCGAGCTGGCCCGGGAACTGGAGGTGTCCGAGCGCACCGTCACCCGGGACGCGCAGGCCCTGTCCGAGGCGGGCGTGCCCGTGTACGCGGACCGAGGGCGGGCCGGCGGATACCGGCTGGTCGGCGGATACCGTACCCGCCTCACCGGACTGGCCCGCGGCGAGGCCGAGGCACTGTTCCTGAGCGGAGTACCGGGCGCCCTGCGCGAGATGGGCCTGGAGGACACCGCCTCGGCGGCCCGCCTCAAGGTGTCCGCCGCCCTGCTCCCCTCTCTCCGCGACGCCCCCAGCACAGCCGCCCAGCGCTTCCATCTGGACGCCCCCGCCTGGTTCAGCGAGCCCCCGACCCCCGAGTCGCTGTCCGCCGTCGCGGAGGCGGTGTGGGACGACCGTCCGATCCTGGCCCGCTACCGGCGCGGCGGCCCCGGGGGCACCGACGTGGAGCGCGACCTGGAGCCGTACGGGCTCGTCCTCAAGGCGGGCGTCTGGTACCTGTGCGCCCGGGTGCCGGACCACGCCGGTCCCGGGCCCGGGTCCTTCCGGGTGTACCGCGTCGACCGCTTCACCTTCGTGCAGGCCACCGGCCAGGCCCCCGGCCGCCACGCACACTTTGCACGCGACGCCGGTTTCGACCTGCCCGCGTTCTGGGAGGAACGGGCGGAGCAGTTCGCCCGGTCGATCCTGCGCACCGAAGCCGTCGTACGGCTGTCGGCGGAAGGGGCGCGCAGACTGCCGTACACCGTCGATCCCGTGTCCGCCCGGGACGCGCTGTCGGCCGGCGGCGAGCCCGACGAGCGGGGCCGGGTCACCGTGACGCTCGCCGTGGAGTCGGCGGAGGTCGCCCACACGCAGCTGGCGGCGCTCGGGCCGGAGGCGGAGGTGCTGGCGCCGCCGGAACTGCGGGCCCGGTTCGCGCGGGACGCGCAGCGGCTTGGGGCGCTGTACTCCCCTCCACACCCACCTCCACCAGACGCGTAGTTCACCGCGAGGCGCGGGCGCAGCTGACCCGGCACGACCGGATGATGGCCCGCCGTAAACCGAAGAAGGGCCAGCCCGGGTCGAAGGGCTACCGCGAAGCGAAGATACTGCGGGCGAAGGCGCACAAAAAGGTCGCCAGGCAGCGTGCGGACACCGGCCGCAAGGGGGCCAAGAAGGTTGTCCGCGACCACGATGCCATCGCCGTTGAGGACTTCCGCCCGAAGTTCCTCGCCAGGAGCACCATGGCCCGCAAGGCTGCCGACGCCGCCATCGGGGCCACCAAGGCCGCTCTGATCGAGATGGGCCGCAAGCACGGGCGGGACATCCGCCTCGTCCACCCCGCGCACACCACGATGGACTGCGCGCACTGCGATGCGAGAGCCAAGCATCGCCTGCCGCTGGGGATGCGCACCTACACCTGCACCGCGTGCGGAAACGTGTCCCCACGGGACAAGAACTCCGCACACGTCATGCTCGTCCGGGCTGGTCTCAACCCGGCTGGCGCTGACGGCAGAAGACCTCCTGGAGCGCTGCTCCAGGAGGCGGCCTGAGCCAGGAATCCCCTTCCCTTCAGGGAGGGGAGGATTCAAATCCGCGTATCTCCACGTGCGTCCCACGTCTCCAGGCCCGATGCTGGACCCGTGATGGACGAGACGGAGTTCTGGAAGCTGGTGGACGCGACCCGTGAGGCCGCCGAGGGTGACCCCGAGGATCAGGCCGATCTGCTGGTCGAGCGGTTGCTCCAGCTGGACCCGGACTCGGTCCTCGACTTCGCCCGGCATTTCGAGGCCCGCTACAACAGGGCCTACCGCTGGGATCTGTGGGGCGCCGCCCGGGTACTGCTCGACGTGGCCGACGACGACGCCTTCGACTTCTTCCGGTGCTGGCTGATCGGCCAGGGCCGCGAGGTCTTCGAGGGCGCCCTGCACGGCGACCCGGACTCGCTCGCCGATCTCCTGGACGACTTCGACGCGGAGATCGACGGGGACGGCGAGGAGTTGGGCTACGCGGCCGACGAGGCGTACGAGCAGCTCACCGGCACCGTCAGCCCGGATCTGGGTATTCCGCCCGCGTCGGCGGAGCCCGAGGGGACGCCCATCGCCCTGGCGGACGAAGGGGCCCTCGCCGACCGGTATCCCAAGCTGTGGCAGCGGTTCAAGGGCGCCTGAGAGCCGTCTCTCAGGCCGCCGTGCCGCGGCGCCGGGTCAGGTCCGACGGGATGTAAGCCTGCTGCGTGTGGTCGACCCGTACGGCGTGGTGGTGCATGGGCGCCGCGTTGGCCTGGTCGAGGGCGGATGCCGTGACCGCGGCCGGGCCCAGGACGACCGTCGCCACCGCGCAGAGCACGGTCCACGGATTCCGCGCGGCCCCCGCCCAGCCGCCGGAAGACCTCTTGCCGCCGGCCTGTTCGGTCCGCTCCAGCGGGTTCGTACGACTGCTGCTGCTCATGATCCCCACCTCCGGTCAGTGCGTACGACGAAGGTAGGACGGGTAGTTGGGGCGCCTCGTTGAAAGCGCTGTGGTGTACCTGTGAGCCCGCGTCGGCACGTGTGCGCTCTGTTCTTGTCGCGGCTCAGCGCCTGCCCTGCAGACGTGCCGCCGTCTGTCTGATCGCCGGGAGGCGGGCCGTGAGGGCGGCGCCGGGGCAGCTCGTCATGTAGCCGGCGTTGTGGCCGGCCAGGGCGGGCAGGGTGACGGCGGTGCCGGACGAGTAGCGGCTGAGGTCGTTGCTGGAGACCAGGCGGGCGCCGCCGCGCGGGTCGGTGTCCGAGAGGCCGAGTTTCCAGGCGGCGAGGGCGGCGATCGCGTCGGTCATGGCCTGCGGCACGGGTACGCCCGCGGTGAAGGTGCCGAGGGCGGCGATGCCGGCGGTCCGATGGTTGAAGCCCTGGGTGTGGGCGCCGGTGACGGGGCGGTCGACACCGCCCGCGCGGCCTTCGTAGACGGTGCCGCAGCGGTCGACGACGAAGTTGTAGCCGATGTCGTCCCAGTCGCGGGAGTCGACCTGACCGGCGTACAGGTAACGGATGATGCGGGGCGCGTCGGCGCAGTCGTAGCCGTTGGGCGAGTCGGTGTGGTGGACGAACACGGCGACGACCCGGTCGTCGTAGCGCGGCGGCGGCTGCTCGCGTTCGGCGTCCGCGATCCAGGCGGTACGGGGCACGATGCGCGGCTTGGCGGCGGAGTGGACGACGGGCGGGCGCGCCGGGCGGGCCGCGACGGGGTGGGCCCGGTGCGAGGTCGGACGGTCGTCGCCCGTCGCACACAGGACCAGCCCGACAGCGGCGGCGATTCCGGGCAGGCAGGCGAGCACCACGCGGGCGGCGCCCGGCACGCGGCGGACACGCGAGTCACCCACGGACCCCTTGGACCCCATGGGCCCACTGTCGGCCAGTACGGTTCCGCCCGCGATGTGGGGTGTGCCACTTGGTGGAACCAATATCCCGGTCCGGGACGTTTTTACGGGTCCAGGCGCCTGGTGCGCGCAGGTGACTGATCGGCGACTGATCACCAGGCCCGTCCCGCGCGTACTACCGCATGCGAGGCATGTGTACGGGGGACCAATAGGTCCAGAGGAAAGGCGGCCGGAGTGGACCTGCTCGACGTCCTGCTGTTGCTGGTGATCGTCGGCTATGCGGCGTCCGGTTACCGGCGTGGCCTGGTGGCGGGCTGTGTCTCTCTGGCCGGGTTCGTGGGCGGCGCCGTCATCGGGGTGTGGGTGCTGCCCTGGATCATGGAGCTGGCGACGGCCGGGACGCCCGGGGCGACGGTGACGGCCGTGCTCACGGTGCTGGTGCCGGCCGTGGTGGGCCACGAGCTGATGGGCAGGTTCGCGCTGAGGCTGCGCCGCGAGCTGGACCGGGGACCGGCGCGGGTCGCCGACGGGGTCGGCGGGGCCGTGGCCAACGCGGTCGCCGTGCTGCTGGTGGCCTGGGTGGCCGCGAGTGTCCTGGGCGCCTCCTCCTCGCCGGTGGTCACGACGGCGATCCGGGACTCGGCGCTGCTGGGCGCGGTGCAGGACTCGATGCCGGAGACCACCCCGACCTGGTTCTCGCGGGCCACGTCCGCGCTCACCCAGGCGGGCTTCCCCCAGGTCTTCAACCCCTTCGAGAACGAACCGGCGACGAGCGTCGCCAAGCCCACCGGGGACAGTGTCACGGCGAGCGCGACGAACGCGGCCAAGCTGAGCACGGTCAAGATCGAGGGCGTCGCGGGCACCCAGGGCCGGGAGGGCAGCGGTTTCGTGTACGCGGCCCGGCATGTGATGACCAACGCTCATGTGGTGGCGGGCATCGACAACCCGACCGTCCGGGTCGGCGGGGTCGGGACGGCGCACGAGGCCCGGGTGGTGCTCTTCGACCCCGAGAAGGACGTGGCCGTGCTGTACGTTCCCGATCTGCGCGCGCCCGTCCTGCGCTTCGACGACAGCGCGAAGCGAGGCGACTCGGCGGTGGTCGCGGGCTATCCGCAGGACGGCGACCTGAATCTGCAGGCCGCCACGGTCGCCGACAAGGTGCGGGCCAGGGGCCAGAACATCTACAACAGCGAGACGGTGACCCGCGAGATCTACTCGATCCGCTCGACCGTCCGACCCGGCAACTCCGGCGGCCCGCTCCTCACCACCGACGGCAAGGTGTTCGGCGTGGTCTTCGCCCGCTCCACGTCCGACGCCGAGACGGGCTACGTCCTGACGGCGGACGAGGTCTCCGGCGACGCGAAACGTGCCGCGACCGCGACGGCGGCGGTGGACACGGGCGACCTGGTCACGTCCTAGACGTCCCCACCCGGTCGGTCGCGGCGTCACCCCGGGTGGCTACAGCGCCCGGCCCATGAGGACGTCGTCCACGAACTCGCCGTCCAGCAGGAACTCCCTGGGCTGGACGCCCTCGACGACGAAGCCCTCCGACTCGTACAGCCTGCGGGCCGGGGTGTTGGGCCCGAGGACGCGCAGCGAGAGGCGCAGGGCGCCCCGGCGTCGGGCCTCGGCCACGGCGGCCCGGATCAGCAGCCGCCCGACGCCCATGCCGCGCGCCTCGTCGGTGACGGCGAGCCCCTGGATCTGCCGGACGTGCGCGTTCGACGCGAGCGGGGTGGGCCGGCCGAGCTTGACATAGCCCACCACCAGACCGTCACCGACGACGGCGACCAGGTGGTCGCCCGGGGTGGAGTTCTCGTTGAAGAAGGGCGTGTACGGCGGTCTGGGCCGGGGTGAGACGGCGTGCAGGGTGGACCAGGTGGCGCGGTCGAGTCTGCCGAGGGCGTCGTCGTCGTCGGGCACGGCGAGGCGCACGAACGGCTCACGGCCGACAAGGGGCGCCTGGTCCTCGTGTCCGTCGTGCGGCTGGTGTGGTCGAAGCGGCTCGGGCGGCATGGGGATCACTCTAGAGCGGGGGTACGACAACGGGCCCGGGGCCGGTGGCGCAGGATGGGGGCATGGAACGCTCGCGAATCGCGGTGGCCGGTGCGTCCGGTCTGATCGGTACGGCCCTGGTGCGGTCCCTGACCGCCGACGGGCACGAAGTCGTCCGCCTGGTACGGCATGCGCCCCGGACGAAGGACGAGGTCCGCTGGGACCCCGAACGGCGGACGATCGACAGGGCCGGTCTCGCGGGCTGTACCGCTGTGGTGAACCTGGCCGGGGCGGGGGTCGGCAGCCGGCGCTGGACGGACGCGTACAAGCGGACGATCCGCGACAGCCGCGTCCTGGGCACGACGACGCTCGCCGAGGCCGTCGCCTCGCTGGACGAGCCACCGCGGGTCTTCGTGAACGGCAGCGCGATGGGCTACTACGGGGAGACCGGCGAGCGGCCCGTGGACGAGGACTCCCCTGCGGGAGAGGGCTTCCTGCCGTCGGTGTGCGTGGAGTGGGAGGGGGCCGCGAGTGCCGCCGAGGAGGCGGGCGTACGGACGGTCTTCGTGCGGACCGGGCTGGTGGTGGCTCGCGGGGGCGGGGCCTGGGGAAAGCTGTTTCCGCTGTTCAAGGCGGGCCTGGGCGGACGGATGGGTGACGGCTCCCAGTACTGGTCGTTCATCGCGCTGCACGACGAGGTGGCGGCGATCCGGCATCTCATCGACACCGACGGGCTGTCCGGGGCGTTCAACCTGACGGCGCCGCAGCCGCTCACCAACCGGGAGATCACGGCGGCGATGGGCCGCGTGCTGGGGCGGCCGACGCTGTTCACGGTGCCGGCGCCCGTGCTGCGGGTGGTGCTGGGCGAGATGTCGGGGGACGTGCTCGGCAGCGCGCGGGTGCTGCCGAAGCGGCTGCTGGAGTCCGGGTTCACGTTCGCGTTCCCGGAGATCGACGACGCGATCCGGGCGGCGCAGGCCTGATCCTCCTCCGCGCCCCTGGCCCACACCCTGGGTGACGGGGTGCGACCGCATGCGACCGGTGTGCGACCGTGCCCTGTTCATGCGCGACTTCCGCCTGCCGCGAGCAGCCCTACTCTCGATCCGAACTCGCTTATCCCGTAAGCCTGTTGGGGCAACGGCGCCCTGGCCGGCCGCGCCACCGCGATCGAGGGAGGGCACGTGCTTGAGCCCGCGTACCAGGCGGACGTCGTCATCGTGGGAGCCGGGGTCGCCGGACTCGCGGCGGCCCATCGGCTGACCAGCGCAGGAGTAACGACCGCGGTCTTGGAGGCCGCCCCTTACGTCGGCGGCCGGATGGCGACCGAGAAGGTCGACGGATTCCGGCTCGACCGGATCGGGCAACTGCTGTCCACCTCGTATCCCGAACTGCGGCTGACCCCCGGCCTCGACGAGCTCGTCCTGCGGCCCTTCGCACCGGGAGTCCTGGTGCACAGCGACGGACGCCGGCACCGCGCGGTCGCCCCGCTGGGCGGCGGGGGCGCACGGGGCGCACTCGGCGCTGTGCGCGCCCTGGCGAGCGCCCCGAGGCCGGCGAGGACGGCCAGGTCCGCCCGGCTGACGGCATCGGCGGCGGCGCGCACCGGCGCGCAGCGTGGTGGGGCAGTGGGCGGGGCGGTCGATCAGGCCCGGCTGGGCGCCGCGTTGAACCGGCTCGCCGGGGTCCCCGTGCAACGGCTGCTGGCCCGCCCCGAGCTGCCGGCCGCCCGCGCCCTGGCGGGCCGCGGCCTGCCCGCCCGTACGGTCGAGGGCTTCCTGCGCCCGCTGCTCGCCGCGCTGCTCTGCGATCCCGAGCTGACCACGTCGAGCCGGTGCGCGGATCTCGCGCTGCGGTCGTTCGCGAGCGGCCGGCTGTGTGTGCCGGAGGGCGGTGCGGAGACACTGCCGGAGCTGCTCGCGCGGACGCTGCCGTCCGGCACGGTGCACACCGGGGTCCGGGTCACGTCCATCGCCACGAACCTCGTGACCACCGCCGACCACGGCGAACTGCGCTGCCGGGCCGTCCTGGTGGCGACCGACGCGCGCGCCGCCGCCGGTCTGCTGCCCGGTCTGCGCGTGCCCGGCTTCCACCCGGTGACCGTCGTCCACCACACGGCCGACGAGGCGCCCGCGACCGGCGCGTTCCTGCTGCTGGACGCGGACCGCGAGGGCCCGGTGGCGCACACGGCGGTGGTCAGCCGCGTGGACCCGTCCCGCTCCCCCGCCGGCCGCCCGCTGATCTCGTCGACGGTGCTGGGCACCCCTCCCCAGGACGTGGACACGGCGGTGCGGGCCCATCTGTCCCGCCTCTACGGGATGTCCACCGCGCGCTGGGAGACGCTCGCGGTGCACCACACCGCCGAGGCGGTGCCCGCGATGCGTCCGCCGCACGACCTGCGCCGCCCGGTACGGCTGCTGGCGGGCCTGTACGTGTGCGGCGACCACCGGGACACCAGCACCGTCCAGGGCGCCCTGCACTCCGGGCACCGGGCCGCGTCCGCGATCCTGACGGACCTTGGCGCGGGCCCGATGCACATGGCGGAGCCGTTGCCGGCACATACGACGGCAACGGCCGAAGCGGCCTGAACGGCGCCCGCGTCCCAAGGGGCCGCGGGCTGTATCGATGTGCGGCTCCGCCGCGCCCATAAGGGGCGCGGGGCTGTATCCATGTGCGGCTCCGCCGCGTGGGCGCGACCAGCCACAACGGCGCCGCAGCAAACCGACAAACCCACACGGCACCGCCCCGCGCCTAGCCAAACGCAGCGACCTTGTCCCGGTACCCCCTGACCGGCGCCGCGTCCTTGTAGGGCTCCAACCGCCGCTCGAAGTCCCGCACATACTCGGTCGCCCGAACCGACCGCATCTCCGTCGCCGCGCCGGCCGCCTCGGCGCCCAGCTGACAGGCCTGGTCGAGCTCGCCGAGGCCCAGCCGGGCGGAGGCGAGCACGACGCGGCAGAAGAGTCGGCTGCGGGCGAAGGCGGGGGCGCGCAGCTGGAGCGAGCGCTCGGCGTGCTGGGCGGCGGCACGGAACTGCTGGAGATCGCGGTGGCAGTGCCCGAACTCGTCGGCGAGCTGTGCCTCGTCGAAGAACCTCGCCCAGTGCGGGACCTCGTCCCCGGGCCGGGACGCTTCGAGGGCGCGTTCGGCCCGTACGAGGGAGGCGGTACAGGCCCTGACCTCCCCCAGCACCCCGTGCGCGCGCGCCTCGCAGGCGTGCAGCAGGGACTGGACGACGGGCGGCGCGGTGGTGCCGACGCCCTGCTGGGCCACCCGCGCGAGTTGCACGGCCTCCCGCCCGTGCCCGAGGTAGACGGCCTGCCGGCTCATGGTGGCCAGCACGTACGAGCCGTACGCCCGGTCTGCCGCGGCCTGCGCGAGCCGCAGCGCCTGCACGAAGTAGCGCTGGGCGAGGCCGTGCGCGGCGATGTCGTACGACGTCCAGCCCGCGAGCCGGGTGAGGTCGGAGGCCGCCGCGAACAGGCGGCGGCCTGTCTGCTCGCCGTATGTGCCGCGCAGCATGGGCTCGGTCTCGTGTTCGAGGTAGCGGACGAGAGCCTGCCGGGCGTGGCCGCCCCCGTAGGCGTCGTCGAGGGTGCGGAACAGCTCGCCGACCGAGCGGAGCGCGGCGATGTCACCCCCGGTGACCTTCTGCCCGGGCCCGCGTTCGGCCTGCCCACGCTGCCGGGGCACGCCGGGGCGCCCCTGCACGGGTACCCGTACGACGGGCTGGTCGCCTCGTCCGACCCGCTCGTCGGGGCGCCCGATCAGCCAGTCCCGGCTGGGCACGACGAGCCCGGCCGGGGTGAAGGCGATCTTGCGCAGCTCGGCGTGGCTGCCGGAGTCCTTGCGCCACAGTCCGCTGACGATGTCGACGGCCTCCTCGGGGGTGGCCGCGAACTCCAGCCCCGCGTAGACGGGCGCGCAGGCGTCGAGCCCCAGGTCCTGGGCGGTGAGCCGTCTGCCGAGGCGCCGGGTGAACACCTCGGCGATGAGCGCCGGAGTGGTCCCGCGCGGCTGCTGCCCGCGCAGCCAGCGGGTCACCGATGTCTTGTCGTATCTCAGGTCAAGGCCGTGTTCGAGACCGAGCTGGTCGACCCGGCGGGCCAGACCTGCGTTGGAGAATCCCGCTTCTGCGATGAGCGCGGCGAGCTGTCGATTGGGCGTGCGCTGCGCGGGTCGTTCCGTCATCTGCGGTGCGGTCTCCTGCCTTCGGGCCCTCTGATGTGCCCGGATTGCTGGTGAGCAGCCCTATTCGGCCTCGTGAACGGCGCGAATGTAGCGGAGAGTAAGCAGCCGATCGCACATTCCGCCGCACATTCATCCGATCGTGTGAGAATCGGGCGTCGGACTGACGGGGATCGACCGGACGTACAGTGGCTTGGGCGCGTTACGTGCCTGACGCACAGTCGCCGAGGAAGTTGCGGAAACAGCCAGGGAGGCGCCACCGTGAGTGGTGAGTTGCGGTTCGTCCGGATGGGATTCGGTGCCGACGGCGTCGAGTACGTCGACTACCAGGTGGCCTGGGACGAGCAGCGCAGGGTGCACGCGGCCCGTTTCGCGGACGAGGTCCCCGACACCTGCCTGCTCCTCGAACACCACCCGGTGTACACGGCCGGCCGGCGCACCGACCCGAGCGAGCGGCCCCTCGACGGCACTCCGGTCATCGACGTGGACCGCGGCGGCAAGATCACCTGGCACGGTCCGGGCCAGCTGGTCGGCTACCCCATCCAGAAGCTGCCGCGTCCGGTGGACGTCGTGGCGCATGTACGGCGACTGGAGGACGCGCTGATCCGCACTTGTGCGGAGTTCGGGGTGGAGACGTCGCGGGTGGAGGGGCGCAGTGGGGTGTGGGTGCTGGGCGATCCGGTCGAGCAGCGGGCCGCCGCGCTCGGCGGTCTCTCACTGGACCTGGACCCGCGGCTGACGGACGACGAGTTCGATCCCCGGCTGAACGGACCCGAGTACGCGCCCTCGAACGCCGGGCAGCGGCGGGAGGACCGGAAGCTGGCGGCGATCGGGATCCGGGTGGCGAAGGGGGTCACGATGCACGGCTTCTCGCTGAACGTGAACCCGGACAACGTCTGGTTCGACCGGATCATCCCGTGCGGGATCCGCGACGCGGGGGTCACGTCGCTCGCGAACGAGCTGGGGCGGGATGTGACGGTGCCGGAGGTGCTTCCGGTTGTGGAGCGGCATTTGCGGGATGTACTGGAGCACGCGGATCTGCAGGCTCGGGTGGTGGAGGGGGCGTCGGCGTAGGAGGGCCTTTTCGCCCCCGCCGCCCCTGCCCGTCCCATCCTTCTGGGGCTCCGCCCCAGACCCCGCTCCTCAAACGCCGGAGGGGCTGGATTGTCAGCGCCGGCCGGCATTCCAGCCCGTCCGGCGTTTGAGGACGAGGCCGTTCAGGCCGACAGCGGGGGTCTGGGGGCGGCAGCCCCCAGGGATGGGACGGGTAGGGGCGGCGGGGGCAAGGAAACCCGGCCCCCGGGAATGCACCCCTCGTCTCAAAGGTTGCCCGTCTCGTAGGGCGGGAAGCGCACGGGCGTACCCTGGTGTACGCCGAAGAATCGAAGCTACAGGGAGCCATCGTGTCCGCAGTCGCACCCGACGGACGCAAGATGCTGCGCCTGGAGGTCCGGAACGCCCAGACCCCCATCGAGCGCAAGCCCGAGTGGATCAAGACCCGGGCGAAAATGGGTCCCGAGTACACGAAGATGCAGAACCTCGTGAAGAGCGAGGGCCTGCACACCGTCTGCCAGGAAGCCGGTTGCCCCAACATCTACGAGTGCTGGGAGGACCGCGAGGCCACCTTCCTCATCGGCGGCGACCAGTGCACCCGGCGCTGCGACTTCTGCCAGATCGACACCGGCAAGCCCGAGGCCCTCGACCGCGACGAGCCCCGCCGCGTCGGCGAGTCCGTGGTCACCATGGACCTCAACTACGCCACCATCACCGGCGTCGCCCGCGACGACCTGGAGGACGGCGGCGCCTGGCTGTACGCCGAGACCGTGCGCCAGATCCACCAGCAGACCGAGGGGCGGGAAGAAGGACGCACCAAGGTCGAGCTGCTCGCGCCCGACTTCAACGCCGTACCGGAGCTGCTGGCCGAGGTCTTCTCCTCCCGGCCCGAGGTCTTCGCGCACAACGTCGAGACGGTCCCCCGTATCTTCAAGCGCATCCGCCCCGGCTTCCGCTACGACCGCTCGCTCAAGGTCATCACCGACGCCCGCGACTACGGTCTGGTCACGAAGTCGAACCTGATCCTCGGCATGGGCGAGACCCGCGAGGAGGTCAGCGAGGCGCTCCGGCAGTTGCACGAGGCCGGCTGCGAGCTGATCACCATCACGCAGTACCTGCGACCGACCGTCCGGCACCACCCCGTCGAGCGCTGGGTCAAGCCGCACGAGTTCGTCGAGCTGAAGGAGGAGGCCGAGCAGATCGGCTTCTCCGGGGTCATGTCCGGCCCGCTGGTGCGTTCCTCGTACCGCGCCGGCCGCCTCTACCAGATGGCGATCGAGAAGCGGGGCTCCTACATCGCCTCGCAGGCGGTCTGAGCGGGCCTCCGGCCCCGGGTACGGCGCCTGACACACCGTCACTCATCCTGCCCAGCAGGGGCGCGGTAACCGTGTGAATTCCCGCACAAGTGACTACCCGCCAGTAACGGCCGATTCCGTGCGGTCCTGACCGTCCTCCCAGTTGAGGGCATACGTCAGGGCCGCATCGGTGTTTTCACCTTCCGTATCAAGGCTTCATCCGTGTTTGACCGGCAGGTCACGCCCTGGTAACACCAATCAGTGACCCTGTCTTTACACGATGTGCACCCTTACCCAGAGCCGATCCGAGGGGGGACCTCCATCATGCAGACCGCGCCCGTCCGTGCCACACCCATTCCGTCGTTCACCGACGCACTGCGAGCAGTCGAGTCGTTGCTCATGAACAGCGGCCAGCGCACCGCCCGCCAGAACGCCTGGACCTCCGTCCAGGAGGACCGCCGTCGCGCCAAGGACCGGGTCGAGGCACAGCGCGTCCTCGAGCAGGCCCTGGCCACCTACTCCTGACCACTGCTCCCCCCTCCCGGCCGTCTACCGGCGGCACCGGCGTCGTCGGCGCTTCCCAGGCCACGTAGACTTCACGGCATGGCGAGGAAGGAAACCGCGGCGGACGCCGCGAACCCCGGGCGACTCAAGCAGATCGCTCTGACGTACAAGATGACCCGCAAGGCCGACAAGAAGATCGGTCTTGTACTCGCGGCCGTCGGAATTTTCACCTTCGGTGTCTTCCTTGCGATCGGCTTCCTGATCGGTCACCCGATCTATCTCGGCGTTCTCGGCCTCCTGCTCGCCTTCCTCGCGACGGCGATCGTGTTCGGGCGCCGGGCCGAGCGGGCCGCCTTCGGGCAGATGGAGGGCCAGCCGGGTGCTGCGGCAGCCGTGCTGGACAACATCGGCCGAGGCTGGACGACGACTCCGGCGGTGGCGATGAACCGCAGCCAGGACGTGGTGCACCGCGCGGTCGGCAAGGCCGGCATCGTACTGGTCGCCGAGGGCAACCCGAACCGCGTGAAGAGCCTGCTGGCCGCCGAGAAGCGGAAGATGGCCCGCATCGTCGCGGACGTACCGGTGCACGATCTGCTGGTCGGCACGGGTGAGGGCCAGATCGAGCTGAAGAAGCTCCGCACGACCATGCTGAAGCTGCCCCGCGTTCTCGCCGGCCCTCAGGTGACCGCCACCAACGACCGGTTGCGGGCGATGGGCGACCTGATGAGCAACATGCCGGTGCCGAAGGGCCCGATGCCCAAGGGGACGCGCATGCCGCGCGGCGGCAAGATGCGCTGACGCGACGAGCGACCGCGTACGGCGACCAAGCAACCTCGTACGACGATGGGGGCGCCCGGATCACTCCGGGCGCCCCCATCGTCGTACGTCGTATGTCATGCCTGTCGTGCCGTGGAAGCGCTAGATCCGTACTTCCACGGTGCGGGCCAGCCGGTCGTGCAGGCCGCGGCCGTCGCGGTCCCAGATCAGGGGCGGGAGGGCGAGGAAGAACAGGACCGTTCGCAGCGCGGCGCGCAGGGGGTTGACGCGGCCGGTTTCCAGGGCGACGACCCGCAGGCCGAGAAGCCGCTTGCCCGGGGTGTAGCCGAGCGTGCCCAGCGTGAGCAGGAGCAGCGCGAGGAGGATGAGCGGCGCCCAGATCTGCGCGGCCTCGTTGTAGCTGTCCGTGATGAGGCCGTATGCGATCAAGAGACACAGGCCCCAGTCGACGGCCAGGGCGGCGATCCGGCGGCCCGGGCGGGCGATCGAGCCGGGGCCCTCCTCGGGCAGACCGAGCTGTTCGCCGCGGTATCCGAAGTCGACACCGGCTTCCTCTGCGGCTGCGCGAGGCCCGGAGAGCCACGATCCGATTGCGTCCCTGTTGTCCACGCGACCACCGTACTGCGCGTGAATTTCGATACCCACAGGTGGGTCGCCCGGCCCGGGTCCGGTTAACTTGGTCGAAACAAATGGGTCATGCCTGAGAAATCACCTGTCCCTATGGTCGGATCCAACGTGTGCCACCGCACTGGCCGCACGAACGAACTACCACCCCGGCACGGACGGCCGGGAGTAGGAGGAGCTGGATGTTCCAGAACGCCGACGAGGCCAAGAAGTACATCGCGGACGAGGACGTCAAGTTCGTCGACGTCCGCTTCTGCGATCTGCCGGGTGTGATGCAGCACTTCACGCTGCCGGCGACGGCCTTCGACCCGGACGAGGAACTTGCCTTCGACGGCTCCTCGATCCGCGGCTTCCAGGCCATCCACGAGTCCGACATGGCGCTCCGCGCCGACCTGTCCACGGCGCGGGTCGACCCGTTCCGCAAGGACAAGACGGTCAACATCAACTTCTTCATCCACGACCCGATCACGGGCGAGCAGTACTCCCGTGACCCGCGGAACGTGGCCAAGAAGGCGGAGGCGTACCTGGCGTCGACCGGTATCGCGGACACCGCGTACTTCGGTCCCGAGGCCGAGTTCTACGTGTTCGACAGCGTGCGCTTCGCGACCGGCGCGAACGAGTCCTTCTACCACATCGACTCCGAGGCCGGCGCCTGGAACACCGGCACGGTCGAGAACAACCGTGGCTACAAGGTCCGTTACAAGGGCGGTTACTTCCCGACCCCGCCGGTCGACCACTTCGCCGACCTGCGTGCCGAGATCTCCCTGGAGCTGGCCGCCTCCGGCCTCCAGGTCGAGCGTCAGCACCACGAGGTGGGCACCGCCGGCCAGGCCGAGATCAACTACAAGTTCAACACGCTGCTCGCCGCGGCCGACGACCTCCAGCTCTTCAAGTACATCGTGAAGAACGTGGCGTGGCGCAACGGCAAGACCGCGACCTTCATGCCGAAGCCGATCTTCGGTGACAACGGCTCGGGCATGCACGTCCACCAGTCGCTGTGGACGGGCGGCTCGCCTCTCTTCTACGACGAGGCCGGCTACGCAGGCCTGTCGGACATCGCCCGCTACTACATCGGCGGCATCCTCAAGCACGCCCCGTCGCTGCTCGCGTTCACCAACCCGACGGTGAACTCGTACCACCGTCTGGTCCCGGGCTTCGAGGCGCCGATCAACCTGGTGTACTCGCAGCGCAACCGCTCCGCGGCCATGCGTATCCCGATCACGGGCTCCAACCCGAAGGCCAAGCGCGTCGAGTTCCGCGCGCCCGACTCCTCCGGCAACCCGTACCTCGCCTTCTCCGCGCTGCTGATGGCGGGCCTGGACGGCATCAAGAACAAGATCGAGCCGGCCGAGCCGATCGACAAGGACCTGTACGAGCTTGCTCCCGAGGAGCACGCGAGCGTGGCGCAGGTCCCGACGTCCCTCCCGGCCGTCCTCGACTCCCTCGAGCGCGACCACGAGTTCCTTCTCCAGGGCGACGTGTTCACGCCGGACCTGATCGAGACGTGGATCGACTTCAAGCGCACGAACGAGATCGCGCCGATCCAGCTGCGTCCGCACCCGCACGAGTTCGAGCTGTACTTCGACGTGTGATCGACCCGCCTCACCAGCGTTTCAGGGCCGTCCCCGCGAGGGGGCGGCCCTGCCGTGTTTGGGCTGATCGATATCCTTTCCCGCTTCACAGACCGGCCGCGGTCAAGGGATCATCCTTGTCTATTGTCCAGACGGTTGTTCGAACCAGGCGTGAGAGAGGGAAACGGGGATGTCCGAACAGGACGACGTGGAGCGGGAGTTCGACGTGAGGTGGGCCGACGACGCCGAGCACAAGGAGCCCTCCGCGCGGGCCCGGATGCTGGCCGCGCGGTGGAAGGAGAACCCGCCGGAACCAGTGCCGTTTCGGGGGGATCCCGACTACTCGGGACCGCGCCGGTCGTCGTGGGTGTCGACGGCGGTCGTACTGGGGTGTGTGGCCGCGGTGATCCTGCTGCTGGGGTACGCGAACTTCCGGGCTCCGTACTAGACGTAGCAGCAGCGGCAGCTGCACTGGTCCTACCGGCTGTATCGCCGTATCGGCCGTACCGGAGTGCGTTGCCGGCCGCCCGTATATCGCGCGACCGGGGGCCGGATCCCGGCTTAACATCGCGCGATACGGCAGGCTGAACCGGGGGCGGGCATGTGCGAGGACGTCAGGGACGGCGAAGTGGCGGTGCGGCGGCTGGGCGAGGGGGCCGCTCTGGCGGATGTGCTCGATGCCGGGGACCCCATGGCCTGGCTCGGGCTGGACTCGGGGATTCGGTCCTGGTTCCACTGGCTCCCGTCGGAGCTGTTGCCGACCCTGACCGAGGTCGACGGTCGACGACCCTGGCTCGCCGACCTCCCCGAAGCCAGGCTCGCGCTCGCCCTGTGCCATCGCGACGGGCGGGTGCGTGAGGCGGCTCTCGGCCAGGCCGCGCGGTGTCCCGGGCTGTGGCCGTTGGTCGTCGTCCGCACCGCCGACTGGGTGCCTGCCGTGCGGGACGGCGCCCGGGAGGTGCTGCGGGCGGTCCTCGACCTGGACGCGGCCGTCCGGCTCGCCCCGCTGATCCTGCTCGGCGCTCGCCGCGGCCGGGGTGTCTTCGCCGTCGACCTGCTCGACGAGGTGCTGCGCCGGGCACCCCGCGAGCGTCTCGGGCCCCTGTTCACCGACGCCGACCGTGGCGTGCGCCGGTACGCGTACCGCCTGGCAGTCGCCGAGGGGCTCCTCTCCCCCGCCGAACTCGCCCGCGCCGCCGCCCGCGACACCGACCCCGTCGTCCAGAACGTGTGCGCCGAGGCCGCCTTGGCCGCCGTACCGGAGGGCGATGCGATGGGCGATGCGGTGGGTGGTGTGGCGGGCGGTGTGGCGGGCGGTGTGGACGTCGGCGTGCTCGACGCGCTGCTCTGCGCGCGCGGGCCCCGGGTGCGGTCCGCCGGAGTGACCGCGCTGCGGCGGGCCGGGCAGGGGGAACGGGCGGAGAGGTTCCTCGCCGACCGGTCGGGGCTGGTGCGGGCCTGTGCGCGGTATGTCGTACGGCAGTCCGGGGGCGATCCCCGGGCCTGGTACCGGCAGCGGTGTGCCGGGGCGGGCGACCAGGCGCTGTCCCTGTCCCCCGGCGCGGTCGCCGGGCTGGCGGAGTGCGGGATGCGCACGGACGCGGAGCTGCTGTGGCCGCTGCTCGGCCATCCCGCCCCCGGGGTACGGGCGCGGGCGGTGGCGGGTCTGCGGACGCTGGACGTGACGGACGTACGACGGCTGCGGGCGCTGCTCGACGACCCGGAGCCCGGCGTGGTGCGCGAGGTGACGTCGGCGCTGTTGCCCTTCGCGCGGTCGCTGGACACCGACCGGCTGGCGGAGCGGCTGGGTGACGGATCGGCGAGGCATGCGCGGGTGGCGGCGTTCCGGCTGCTGGACGCGCACGGCGGGGTGGTGCGGCTGCGGGCGGCGGTCGCCCTGCTCGATGATCCGGACGTTCGGCTGCGGGCCCGGGCCGCGCACTCGGTACGGGGATGGACGCCGACTCCGGGTGTGCCGCAAGGGTCGGCGGAGGTGGGTGAACTGCTCGGCCGGGCGCAGCGCCTGCTCGGCGAGTCCGCCCTGAGAATGCCGATGTGGGAGGCCGGCTTCCGAGGCTGAGCTTTGCTGGGCCCAGGACCGATCGCGACCGTTTCATGGGACGGGGCGGGTGCACACTGGGCAGTGGGGCGAGTGCCTGACTGCGGGGTGGTACGGATGCCGAACCGAATGCGGAGCGACTGGCGACTGACCGTGCGGATGACGGTCACGCTGTTTCTGCTCGGACTGCTGTACGTGGCCTTTGTCGCCGCGTTGATCGTGTTGCTGAAATCCTGGGTGCTGGTCGTGGTGGTCGCGGCGGGGTTCCTCGCCGCGCAGTACTGGTTCTCCGACCGGGTCGCCCTGTTCGCGATGCGCGGGCGGGTCGTGGAGCGCGAGGAGTATCCGCAGCTCCACGGGGTGATCGACCGGCTGTGTGCCGTGGCCGATCTGCCCAAGCCCCTGGTCGCCGTCTCGGACATGGATATGCCGAACGCGTTCGCGACCGGACGGAACGCCGATCACGCCGTGGTGTGCGTGACCACCGGGTTGCTGCGGCGGCTGGAACCGGAGGAACTGGAGGGTGTGCTCGCGCACGAGCTGTCGCATGTCGCGCACAAGGACGTCGCCGTGATCACCGTCGCGTCCTTCCTCGGCGTCATCGCCGGGCTCATCGTTCGGTTCGCGTTCTACTCGCAGATGTTCGGCGGGGGCCGGCGGGACCAGAACACCGCCGTCGTCTTCATGGCGGTGATGGGTGTCTCCGCGGCCGTGTACACGATCAGTTTCCTGCTGATCCGCGCGCTGTCCCGGTACCGGGAACTCGCCGCCGACCGCTCCGCCGCGCTGCTCACCGGGCGGCCCTCGGCGCTGGCCTCCGCGCTCACCAAGGTCTCCGGCGACATCGCGCGGATCCCGTCGAAGGATCTGCGGACCGCGCAGGCCTTCAACGCCTTCTACTTCACGCCCGCCCTCGGCAAGGAGCCGGGCCTGGCACGGTACTTCTCCACACACCCCAGTCTGGAGCAGCGGCTCGACCAACTGGGGCAGATCTCCGGCGAGTTGGGTGAGGCGGCGGCTCCCGGCACAGGACACTCGTGAGCTGCGGATCGAGGAGCAAGGATCGAGGAGAACGGAACCCATGGGGCTGCTGGACATTCTGCTGGGGCGCACCAAGCCCGTCGCACCCGATCTCGACCGGCTCTTCGGGCTGCCGTCGGCCGCCGTGACCCTCCAGGCCGCGGCCGGCTTCACGCCCACAGGCGGCGGGTCGGTGTGCTTCGCCACGGTGGAGGGCGCGGCCTTCGACGACGTACGCAAGGAGGTCCAGGCCCTGCTCGACGCGGATACGGAGCGGACCGGGCCGCCTGTCGAGCTGGTCCGGGACGAGTACGGGTACTCGTGGATGGTGTCCCGGCGCGGGCCGGAGGATCTGCCTGCGCTCGTGGGGGATCTGCACGCGGTCAACAGCGCGCTGGAGGCCAGTGGGTTCGGGCCCCAGCTGTTGTGTTCGGTGGTCGGGTTCGAGGATGTGGGGGGTTCGGAGGGCTCTGGGGGTTCGGAGAGTTCGGGAGGTTCGGGTGGGGGTGCCCGGCGGCTTGGGCTTGTCTATCTCTACAAGCGCGGGACCTTCTATCCGTTCTCGCCGCTGACCGGCGGTCACGGTGACGGTCGTGGTGACAGCCAACGGCGGGACAGCGCGCTGGAGTTGCAGGTGCGGGCCGTGCTCGCCAGTGATCTGCGGATCGAGCAGGACCTCAACCGCTGGTTCCCGGTGTGGGGCGCCCCCGGTCTGTGAGACGGACCGACCGACCGGAGGCACACTCCCTTTCTCGACTTCGCTTACTGGCCCCGGCGGTTCTGGCGGCGGGTCTGGACGGGGTGCTCGCGGCGGTAGCGGCGCTCCCACCTGGCCTGCTGGTCCCGGCGCTGGCGGTAGGCGCGGTAGCTGGCGGGTGCGGAACCCGCGGACGGGCCGCCGCCCCCGGACGAGGAGGTCGCCGTACCGCTCCCCGTGCGGCCGTAGCGGAAGTAGACGAAGAGCAGGCCGGCGGCGGCGAGCCACAGGACGCTGTTCTTGAAGCCCATGATGATCAGGACGACGATCGCGGAAATGATCAAGGTGCCCATGACGGGACTCCTTGTGAGTGACGTGGGTGGCTGAGCGGTGATGTACGTGACGGTGTGCGTCGGGCGCGGGCGCCTGGGGTGGGTTACCGTCCGTCGGTGCGTAGAGAGTAGCCCCGAGTCCCGCAAGTCATGCCTGCCCGGCGGAAAGCGGTATGGACGGCTTCGCTCTGCCTGTCCAGCCTAGGGACGACAGGGGAGCCCGCGCATCCGTATTTCCCGTGTGTGTGACGGGAGTGGCGTGAGTGAATGGGCCCATGAGTGAGCTGCTGCCCTTCGTGTACGACGTCGACGGTGAACGACTCAGCGGGGTGTACGGGGCTGCTCGGAACGGGGGTTCGGGCGGGGAGTTGGGCGGGGCCGCCGTCGTTCTGCTGCACGGTGCCGGCAACGGGAGCAAGGAGCGGCTGGTGCCGCTGCTCGCCGAGTTCGTCTCGCGAGGCTGCCAGGGGCTCGCCTTCGACTTCTCCGGGCACGGCGAAAGTACGGGTGAGCTGCGGGAGTTGAGCTTGCGGCGGCGGTTCGAGCAGGCCGTCGGCGTCATCGGGGCGCGGGTTCCGGTGGGCAGCCCGCTCGTGCTGGTCGGGTTCAGCATGAGCGGGCAGACGGTGGCCGATCTTGTCGGCCACTACGGCGAACGGGTCGCCGGTGTGGGGTTGTGCGCGCCCGCCGTGTACGGGGCCGAGGCGTGGGATGTGCCGTTCGGCGAGGGAACCGGCCGCTTCAGCGAGTTGATCCGGACGCCGGATAGTTGGCGTGGGGCGCCCGCGCTGGGTGCGCTGCGGGCGTTCGCGGGGCGGGCGGTGCTGGTGGTGCCGGGCACCGATCACGTCATTCCGGGTGAGGTGACGGAGGCGGTGGCGGAGGCTCTGGCGGTGCGGGCGCGGTTCACGCGGCTTGAACTGGCGGACGCGGACCACTTCTTGGGGCTCTGGTTGCGTGAGCATCCTGAGGATCGGCGGGAGTTTGTGGATGCGGTGCTGAAGGGGGTGGGGTGAGCGGGGTTTTCGCCCCCGCCGCCCTTACCCGTCCCATCCCGTACCTGAGGGCTGCCGCCCCCAGCCCCCCCTTCGGCCCTGAACGGGCCTCGTCCTCAAACGCCGGACGGGCTGAGTGGCGCGGGCCGGTGCTTGAAGAGGTGCCGGGTGCCCCTGGACAGACAAGGCACCCGGCGGTCGTTCAGCGGGAGTAGCGCATCAGCGCTCGGACCATGTGGCACGTCGTTTCCGACGGTGGGTGGACGCCGATCAGGTCCGCCGCGCTGCGGATCGTCTCGTTGCGAGCCTGGTTCGGCATGTAGACGCCGGAGTCGAGCAGGGCGATCGCGAGCCGCATCGCCTTGAGCCGGCGGTTGTGCGTGACGTACCAATCGCGGGGCCGCCCCGGCGGCAGCGGGCGCTTCTCCACGGGGGCGCACGGCAGTTCGAGCAGGACCCCCCTCTTGGCGGTGGACTGGGTGGGCATCAGCTTGAGAGCGGCAGCGGGCACAGGCATCCTCCTGTCGCGGTCAGGGTGGCACCGGACCCCCCGGCGACACCCTCGAACACTGCTTCTATTCTACTGCCCACCACTGACAAAAGCCCCTGGCCACAAGGCCTCTGGCGTACCGTGAGCCCCATGGAAATCTGGATCAACCCGGCCTGCTCCAAGTGCCGCGGAGCCCTGTCGGTGCTCGACGCCGAGGGGGCCGAATACACCGTCCGCCGCTACCTCGAAGACCTGCCCACGGAGGACGAGATCCGCGACGTACTCGACCGGCTCGGGCTCGAACCCTGGGACATCACCCGGACCCAGGAAACCGTCGCCAAGGAGTTGGGAGTACGTGAGTGGGGGCGGGAGGCGGGCGACCGCGAGCAGTGGGTCGCCGCTCTCGCCGCGCATCCCAGGCTCATCCAGCGGCCCATCATCACCGCCGACGACGGGAGCGCCGTCGTGGCCCGTACCGACGAGGCCGTGCGGGATGCTCTGGGTCGGCGGCCATCCGCGTGATGTACGTCACTTCGACGGCCACCGTGACCGCTGAGTGACCTCGTTCGATATCTCGTACATAGCGGCGTACGCTCCCCTATCTCTTCAGGAGGCGCGCATGTCGCGTAGGAGAACTTTCAGTACGAAGAAGAAGCTCGCGCTGTTGATCAGCGCCGGTGTGGTGGCGGGCGGTGGTGCTTTCGCCATGGCGGCCACCTCCAACGCGGCGCAGACCGCCGCGGACTCGACCGTCTGCCAGGGGCTCGCCACCGCCCTCGGCAACAACCAGAAGTTCATCGCGGACCAGCGGGCAAATCCCGACGCCCAGTCGACGGCCCGGATCGCGAACCGTGACGCGGTCGTCGCCCAGATCAAGGTCCAGCAGGAGGCGTCCGGTTGCGTGGTTGGGGAGTCGGCTCAGGACTCCCAGATCACGCAGCCCGGCACCCAGCCCGAGGCACCCGCGTCGCCTGCTCAGACCACCTCACCCGCCTCACCCGACACTCCGGCCTCCCCTGGCGTGCCCGGCGACGGGCAGCAGGTCTGCGACGGGTCCACCGTCACCCTCTCCGGGGAGGGCGGGGTCCCCGCCGCGTCCAGCAACCAGTTCCCCGCCGGGACCACGTTGCGCGTCACCAACCTGGACAACAACAAGTCCACGACGGTGGAGGTCACTTCGGTCTCCGGCAGTTGCGCCCTGCTCAACAACGCGGCCTTCGAGCAGGTCCGCGAACCCGGCAAGTTCCTGATCCGCCGGGCACTGATCGAGAAGGTGGGGTGAGGTTCCAGCGCTGACCTGCTCGGACAAGGGCCTGTCCGGCGGATCAGGTCGCAGGAAATCAGCGGCGCCACATCTCGCTGGTGAGCGGGGTTTGGTGCGTCGAGCTGCAAGGCGGAGGAGGGCGTCGACGCGATGGGGGTCCCCCCGGTCGAGCGAAGTCGAGAGTGGGGGAGTCGGCAACCGACGACAACGCCGCAGATCGGTGTGCCAAACCCCGCGCCTGCGGCATGGGCCGCCTGACAGGCCCTTGGGTCCTGTCGCTCCCGGCCAGGGGTGGCAGGACCCATCCGTTTCCCGGATTTCTCCAACCTCTTCGCATACGAGTCCCGGAGGGCGCCCGCTCGTTTCCCGCCGCTTCCCCTCCGCGGTCCGCGCGACCCTCTCCACGTGAAACTCACCACAAGAACAGCAGGTAACACGGGGTTCACACTCGAGCAATGATCGGGAAATCGCCTGTTGACAGGCTTCCGGGCAATGGCGCGGTGCCTCAGTGCCGTAGCACCGCAGCACCCGCAAGTGCGCATAGAGACCCACCCCGAAGGATGTGTCCCCGTGACCTTCAAGGCTGAGTACATCTGGATCGACGGCACCGAGCCGACGGCCAAGCTCCGCTCCAAGACCAAGATTCTGGCCGACGACGCCAAGGGCGCCGAGCTGCCGATCTGGGGCTTCGACGGGTCTTCCACGAACCAGGCCGAGGGTCACGCCTCGGACCGCGTGCTCAAGCCGGTCTCTTCCTACCCGGACCCGATCCGTGGCGGTGACGACATCCTCGTCATGTGCGAGGTCCTCGAGATCGACATGACGCCGCACTCGTCCAACACGCGTGCCGCGCTGACCGAGGTCGCCACGAAGTTCGCCGCTCAGGAGCCGATCTTCGGCATCGAGCAGGAGTACACCTTCTTCGACGGCTCCCGTCCGCTGGGCTTCCCCGAGGGCGGCTTCCCGGCCCCCCAGGGCGGCTACTACTGCGGTGTCGGCGCCGACGAGATCTTCGGTCGCGAGATCGTCGAGGCCCACCTGGAGAACTGTCTCAAGGCCGGTCTCGCCATCTCCGGCATCAACGCCGAGGTCATGCCCGGTCAGTGGGAGTTCCAGGTCGGCCCGGTCTCCCCGCTGGAGGTCTCCGACCAGCTGTGGATCGCCCGCTGGCTGCTCTACCGCACCGCCGAGGACTTCGGCATCACCGCGACGCTGGACCCGAAGCCGGTGAAGGGCGACTGGAACGGCGCGGGCGCGCACACCAACTTCTCCACGAAGGCGATGCGCGAGGGCTACGACGCGATCATCACCGCGTGCGAGTCCCTCGGTGAGGGCTCGAAGCCGCTCGACCACGTCAAGCACTACGGCGCCGGCATCGACGACCGCCTCACCGGTCTGCACGAGACCGCCCCGTGGAACGAGTACTCGTACGGCGTCTCCAACCGTGGCGCCTCGGTCCGTATCCCGTGGCAGGTGGAGAAGGACGGCAAGGGCTACATCGAGGACCGCCGCCCGAACGCCAACGTCGACCCGTACCTCGTGACGCGGCTGATCGTCGACACCTGCTGCTCCGCCCTGGAGAAGGCCGGACAGGTCTGATTCCGGTCTGATTCGCCTCTGACTCCTGTCTGAGTCTCATGTGATCCCAGATAGTGAGAAGGGGTGTCCACCGGACGGTGGACACCCCTTCTCTGCTTCGCCCCTTCTCTGCTTCAATGGACCCATGGCCAGCTTCCAGAAGTGCATCGCGACAGGTCGCCACGACCTCGAGCCCTTCTGGCCTTCCCGCCAGCACCACGACTTCGACCGGGTGTGTTGTCGCGCGATGAACGCGTCGGCCCTCTAACACCAGCCGTACGGCCTCTCTGCCGCCGTACCTCTCGGTCTTCCGCCGACGCGCACGACGTACGTCCCCGACGAACTCCTCGCGCGAAAGAGCTGACCTCTCATGGCGACCACTCGTACGCTCCCTCCCCTGGCCCCCGTCTCCCCCCTCTCCCCCGGCGGCTCCGCCCGGCACCGACTGCGCGCCGTCGACCGGGACGAGGTGGTCGACGTCAGGGACTTCCTGCCGCCGGGTGCCACCTGGCTGCCCGCGCCCCCGCACACCCTGCCCACGCTGCCGGGCCAGCCGCCGATGATCGGCTACCTGGTGCTCGTACCGGCCGACCAGCAGCCGCCCGTACTGCCCTTCGCGCTCCCTGACCCGGGACAGCCGGCCCCGGCCGTGGACCCGGAGCAGCCCGGGACCGACAGCGGCCGTCACCTCGTACGCGTCGACAACGTGCAGCGCACCGCCGAGGTCGAAGGGCGTCCGCTCGATCTCACGTACCTGGAGTTCGAGCTGCTCGCCCATCTCGTCGCCCACCCGGGCCGGGTGCACACCCGCGACCAGCTGGTCACCACGGTGTGGGGCTACGGGCACGTGGGCGACGGCCGGACCGTCGACGTCCACATCGCCCGACTGCGCCGCAAGCTCGGCGCGGAGCACCGGCAGGCCATCCAGACGGTGCGCCGGGTGGGGTACAAGTACACGCCCCCGACCGCCCGCTGACCTGCCGCCCCTGTCCAGGGGGTGTCCCTGGCACCACCCCCAGGTACGGGTGTTCGGGCCCGTGACCCGGCGGGGTGTGCTCGGCGAGACTGACCGCATGGACGACGCCATCAACGCACGATTCCGGGTTCCGGCTCGGGTTCGAGTTCGGATTCGTACGGTCGCGCTCGCCGGGGTGCGGGCACTGCTGCTGGCCGTCGGCTCGATCGCCGGGTCGGTGCCGCTCTTCGTGCTTCTCCTCGTCTCCCTCGCGCTCGTGCCCGTCCTGGGCATCGGTCTCCTCACGACGCCCAGGGTCGTCTCCTGGGTGCGGGCGTGGGCCGACTGGCGGCGGCTGACGGCAGTGCGGTGGGGCGGAGTGCGGATTCCGCCCCGGTACCGGGTGCCGGCGGCGGACGCGGGGCGGTGGGCGCGGGCCTTCGGGGTGCTGCGTGATCCGGCCACCTGGCGGGAGTTCGCGTGGCTGCCGCTCGACGCGGTGCTCGGGTTTCTCAGCGCGCTGGTGCCGGCCGCGCTGCTCCTCTACCCCGTCGAGGGGTTCGCGCTGGCCCTCGGGCTGTGGCGGGTGTTCACGGACGGGACGTACGTCGGCTGGTGGTACGGCTTCGTGCCGATCGGCGGGCAGGGAAGCGCGCTCGCCGCCGGCGCCCTGGGGGCCGTACTCCTCGTGGCCTCGTACCACCTCACGCCCGCCCTTCTGCGCCTCCACTTTCTGCTCACCCGGGCGCTGTTGGGCGCCGGACGCGGTGAACTCCGTGAGCGGGTAAGGGTGTTGACCGAGTCACGGCGGGACGTCGTGGACACCTCCGCCGCCGAACTGCGGCGGATCGAAAGGGACCTGCACGACGGTGCGCAGGCGCGGCTGATCGCGATGGGGATGGATCTGGGGACCGCCGAGGCGCTCATCGAGAAGAACCCCGACAAGGCACGGGAGTTGCTGGCGCGGGCCCGGCGGTCCTCCGCGGAGGCGCTCGCCGAGCTGCGCGACCTGGTGCACGGCATCCATCCGCCGGTGCTGGCGGAGCGTGGACTGGGCGATGCCGTAAGGGCGTTGGCGCTGCGGCTGCCGGTGGACACCGAGGTCACGGTGGAGCTCGAGGGCGGCCGGGTGGAGGCACCGGTCGAGTCGGCGGCGTACTTCGCGGTGAGCGAGGTGCTGACCAACGCCGTGAAGCACTCCGGCGCCGGGCGGGTAGGAGTCGATCTGCGGTACGCGGACGGCTCGCTGCGGATCGCCGTCTTCGACGACGGGCGGGGCGGGGCACGCGTCGGAGGCGGGTCGGGGCTGGCCGGGGTGGAGCGGCGGATCGGTACATTCGACGGCGTCCTGGCCGTCAGCAGTCCCGCGGGCGGTCCCACCATGGTGACCATGGAGATTCCTTGCGAGTTGTCCTAGCCGAAGACCTGTTCCTGCTGCGCGACGGGCTGGTCCGGCTGCTGGAGGCGTACGACTTCGAGATCGCCGCGGCGGTGGAGAGCGGCCCCGAGCTGGACCGGGCGCTCGCCGAGCTGGCGCCGGACGTCGCCGTGATCGACGTACGCCTGCCGCCGACGCACACCGACGAGGGGCTGCAGTGCGCGCTGCGGGCCCGCCGGGCGCGGCCGGGGCTGCCGGTGCTGGTGCTGTCGCAGCACGTGGAGCGGTTGTACGCACGGGAGTTGCTGGCCGACGGGGTGGGTGGGGTCGGCTATCTGCTCAAGGACCGGGTGTTCGACGCGGAGGAGTTCGTGGACGCCGTACGACGGGTCGCGGCGGGCGGTACCGCAATGGACCCACAGGTGATCCAGCAGCTGCTGGCGGGGCGCGCCGGGGACGGCCGGCCGCTGGGGCGGCTGACGCCCCGGGAGCTGGAAGTGCTGGATCTCATGGCCCAGGGACGTTCGAACGCGGCGATCGCTGGGCATCTGGTTGTCACGGAGCGGGCGATCGCCAAACACACGTCCAACATCTTCGCCAAACTGGGACTCGAGGTGTCGGACGATGACAACCGGCGCGTCCTGGCGGTACTTGCATATCTCGACCAGGGGCGCTGAAAGTACGCCAAAGTCGACGACATCCGCTCCCCCACCGAACACTTGCCGTAAGAGATCCGCAACTCCCGGTATAACCGGTGGAGTTCGGGCTGAATTGTCCTACGAATCTCTCATCAATTTCTGAGGCGGCTGAACACTCCTGAGGTCCCCCTCGTATGGAACGACGCCGCTTCAACTCCTGTCGGGCGCCTCGATAGCCCCGCAAGGAAGTCAGAGGAGTTCCATGGGACGCAATGCACGTAAACGACGCTCACCGCTGGCCGTTCGCGCCGTGGCCGCATCCGCGGCCCTCGCGATCGGTGGTGGTGGACTTGTCTGGGCGAATTTCTACGCCTCCGCACACGAGGAGAACGGCGCCCAGAACCAGACCAAGGCCGCTGCCGCACAGATCGCCACGATCGACTGCCCGGACGTCGGCCAGAAGCTCTCGAACGTCCCCAGCGGCGCCCGCGCCGGTGTGGACAAGGAGCTCGCGAATCTGGACAACCAGATCACCGAGGCCTACGCACGTCTCGCCTCCACTCGCCAGGCGCAGGCCGGCGACGCCAGCTTCGTACAGAACGCGATCGTCGGTCCGCTGAAGGACAAGCGGGCCGCCGCGATCGACCGGATCCGCATCAACATCAAGCGGGCCGGTGGTTCCGGAGCCGACAACCTGGCGCAGTTCGCCCAGTGCACCGGTGTTGCGGCGGCGCCGCAGACCAACGCCGGCCAGGGCCAGGGCAACAACAACCAGGGCAACGGCCAGAACAACAACGGCAACCAGAACAACGGTGGCCAGAACAACGGCCAGGCCAACGCCGGTGCGGGTAATGCCGGTGCGGGCAACGCTGGTGCAGGCAACGCCGGCGCGGGTAATGCCGGTGCAGGCAACGCTGGTGCGGGTAACGCCGGTGCAGGCGCCGGTGCGGGTAACGCCGCCGGTGGCGGCCAGGGCGGCAACGGCCCGGTGGCTGCCGACTTCGTCGACATCACCAAGGTTCAGGGCAACGCCCAGCTGGGTGTGGGCGCGAACGGACTCGCTGCAAACGGCAACAGCGGCTCGCTCGGCTCCTTCACCACGAAGTGCGGCACCAACGGGAACGACAACCACAACACGGACAACGTGATCGTCGCCCCCGGTGTCGCCAACGGTGCGCACCACCTGCACGACTACGTCGGCAACCAGAGCAACGACGCGTTCGCGAGCGACCAGGAACTGGCGGCGGCCCAGACCAGCTGCCAGAACCAGGGCGACAAGTCGTCGTACTTCTGGCCGGTGCTGCGTGTGCAGGACGGTTCGCAGGACTTCGACCAGAACGCCGACGGCGGTGGCAAGGAAGGCAACGTCGGCAAGATCCTGCAGCCCGCCAAGGCGCAGATCAAGTTCGTCGGCAACAAGAAGGGCAACGTCGTCGCGATGCCGACCGCCCTGCGCATCATCACCGGTGACGCCAAGGCCTTCGTCAACGGCAACGCGAACGCCAACGTGAACTGGAGCTGCACCGGCTTCGAGAACAAGGTGCAGCTGAAGGACAAGTACCCGATCTGCCCGCAGGGCAGCGCCGTGGTCCGTACGACCGACTTCCAGAGCTGCTGGGACGGCCAGAACATCGACAGTGCGAACCACCGCACTCACGTGTCCTTCGTCCAGGCCGACGGCACCTGCGCCAACGGCTTCAAGGCGATCCCCCAGCTCCAGGTCCGTCTGGTCTACAACGTCGCGGCCCCGAAGCTGCAGAACGGCACGGTTGTGAACCCGTACGCCGTGGACTCCTTCCCGGAGAACCTGCACAAGCCGATCACCGACCACAACGACTTCATCAACTTCTTCTCCGTGAACACGATGAACACGATGGTCAACTGCATCAACACCGGCAAGAAGTGCCAGTAGATCCACCAGTGGCCCACCGTCGGTGGGCCACCTGAGAAAGCCGGTGGCGGGTTCTCCCGCCACCGGCTTTCTCATGCTCTGAGCTGCTCTGCTCGGTGTTGCTCTGCTCGGTGTTGCTCGGTCCTTCTCGTTCCCGCTTCCGCTCAGCCTTCGTGGCCGGCGGAGTGGGTCGCCTCGGCACCGCCGCCCGCGTGGTGGTCGGCGCCCACCTCGGTGGTCCCGCCGAGCTTGGTCTGAAGCTTCGCGATCATCTTCTGGTCGCCCACCGCGGTCCACTTGCGGCCGAGGAGGTAGAAGCCGCCGTAGTCCTTGGCCCCGTTGATCCACTCGCGCTGGCCGCGGTCGGTGGCGTAGGTCAGGAGAAGGAACTTGCCGTAGGTGGTGGTCTTGCAGGCGGCCTGGCGGAGCTCGTCCGCGTCGATCTGCATGATCGGCTTGCAGCCCGCCTTGTTCGCGAGCTGCTCCAGGCTGCCCGTCGCGGCGACCGGCGTGGCGTCGATCGCCGTGGCCGCAGAATCGCTGTTGCCGCCCGAGCAGCCCGTCAGTGCCAGCACCGCCACGGCTGTGACCGCGGCAGCCGCGAGCTTCGGTCGCTTCACCATCATCTGTTCGTCCTCCGGTCCGTTCGCCGCCGACATTACTCTCGGCCCATGCCGCGGGTGACCCCGTCGCGGAGCCCTCGCACTCGATACGGCTACCGGGCACAGACCACTCAATCAGGGAACGTGTGTGCGAGAGTGGGCAAGTGAACGCAGACTGGAATGAGCGCGTGGACACCGCCTGGGCCACCTTCGACGACTACGACGAGGACCACGGGGCCGACTTCCGCGCCGTGATCGACACCCTCGTCGCGGAACTGCCCGCCGACAGCCCCCTGGGATTGTTCGAACAGGCATGCGCATGGGACTCGACGGGCCACTCGGACCGGGCGGTGCCGCTCTACCGGGAGGCTCTCGCGCTCGGGCTCAGCGAGGACAGCGGCTACAAGGGCCGGCGCGCCAAGATCCAGCTGTCGAGTTCACTGCGGAACATCGGGCAGGCCGAGGAGGGCGTCAAGCTGCTCACACCCGAACTGGACGCCCCCTCCGACGAGTTGGACGACGCCGTACGAGCCTGTCTGGCGCTGTGTCTGTCCAGCCTCGGCCGCGACCGTGAGGGCCTCTCGCTGGTCCTCGGTGCCCTCGCTCCCCATCTGCCGCGCTACCAGCGGTCGATGGCGAACTACGCCCGGCTGCTGACCGACCCCGACCGGTAACTCCGGGAGGCCAGGTGACCATCCGACCATTCGCTCGTTCTGCTGAACGTGCAGTCACAGGATGTCGCCTTCAGCCCCACCACCGGTAACAGCGCCAAGGGCCGCCCCGTCGTCGACGTGGAGCAGGCCGAGGCCGCACTGGTCGAGCACTACCCCCGGCTCGTCCGGCTCGCCTATCTGGTGCTGCCGCCGAGCCTCGGCCGCAACCGGCGTGTCCTGACCGCGCACGCCCTCACCCAGCGCGCGCTGCCCAGGGGTCGCACGGCCACTGCCGCGATCCCGGCCCAGCCCAAGGGCCGCGCGGGCGACCCCGGTTACGCGCTCATCCGCCTCCAGGTGCTGCGTACGGCACTCGCGGCGGGGCAGCCGTGGCGGGGCCGCACGCTGCCGAAGCGGTCGCAGCTGCCGCCGCTGCTCCCCCAGGTGTGGGGCCTGCGGCTCTTCCCGCGGTCGGGTGGCGCCGAGGAACTCGCCCTGGACCAGCGGCTGTCGGCCCTCTCCGGCCCCGCGCGGGCCGCGTACGTCCTGCGCGGTCTGGAGAAGCTCCCGGACTCCGACGTCACCACCGCCCTGGAGGCCGCCGGGGTCGACCGGCCGATCGAGGCGCTGCGCGAGGCGGACACGGTCCCGGCGCGGTACGCGCTGCTCGACTCCGCCGAGTTCGACCCCTGTTCGCTCCAGGCCCGCCCGACCGACCTGATGCGGCGCAGGCAGCACCTGAAGGCCGCGCTCGTCGCCGCCACGGCCGTCGCGGTGTGCGGCGCGCTGCTCGGCCTGCCTGGCGACGGCTGGGCCCCGGACGGTGCCGCCGCCCCCGCGTACGCGAAGAACCCGGCCGCCGAAGCCGCCCTGGACCCGGCCCGGCTGACCCTGGTGGCCCCCGCCACCTGGAAGTCCTCCGCGCGCACCGACTTCTCCGTCTGGCCCGCACGCGGCGACCTCGTCGGCGACAGCGCCCTGCTGCGCCGCGCCCTCGCCGTCTGGGCCCGCCCCGGCGAGACGGTCCAGGTATCGGCCACCCCGGGCACCCCGTCCGGCGGCCCGGCCGGCCCGCCCCAGCTGCTCTACGCGGGCACTGTCGACGCCGCGCACGTGGTGATCCTGTACGACGGTCTGCGCATCGCCCGGTACGCCGAACCGAAGGACGGCACGAGCGGGGCCGCCCTCGACTTCGCCCGGGTCGACGGCGCGACCGGGGCCGAGGCCGACGCGGTGGTCCTCGACCGGGCCGACGGCAACGTCCGTTATCTGACGGCTCCCTGGGTGCTCAAGGCGGAGATGCGGGACCTGCGCACGCCGGGCGCGACGCCGATCGGCCTGGGGCTGACCGACGGGGTGACCGGGCCGCTGGCCAGCCCTGTCGCGCAGACCGGCACCTGCCGGTCCTGGAACACGCTCCAGGTGACCGACGCCGGTGGCGCCCGCCTGCTGAGCGACCTCGGCGAACTCGTCCCGGCCCACCTCACCACGGGCCGCCCGACCGCACCCCGCGAGGCCTCGGCCCCGGCGGCGCTGGCCACCTGGTCGCCGTTCGCCTGCTCCCTCGCCGCGATGCACTCCCAGGGCGTGCGCGCTGTGAACGCCTGGCAGTACGCCCAGCAGCCGCTGCCCGACGCGAGCGGCGCCGCCGACTGGGTGTGCACCCGCGCCGAGACCTGGCGGGGCGACGGCGCTCAGGTGCTGGCCCAGTTCCACACGCCCGGCGGGATGTACGGAGCGGTCGCGGCGAAGTCCGCCAGCAGCCCGGCGTGCGGCCCCCGCGACCCGAACGTGCTCGCCGGTGTTCTGTGGAAGTCGGGGGCGGGCGAGTGGTACATGCTGGCCGCCGGCGCCGAGAACACGGCGTCGATCACGGCGACGGGCGGGGTGAGCTCGTCGACGCGGGGTGCCATGCTGGCGGCGAAGACCCAGCAGGGGGCTCAGGCCGGGTTGAAGGGCACGTTGAAAGACGGGCGGGCCATCGGCGGGTTGCGCTAGCTGACACCGGCGTCAACAAGTCGGCGCAGAGGGGTTTCCTCGCCTCCTACTGATCAGTACATTGACGCCATGTCTAACCGGCCACACATACCGCTCAAGGCGCGCAAGGTGTCCTTCTCCTGGGAGGGCACCCCGCTGCACTGGGTGCCGGGGGATCCGTTCACCTCGCACACCATCAACGTGCTGCATCTGCTGCTGCCCGCCGGTGAGCGGTGGTTCGTGCACGTGTACAAGCAGGTGCTGCCGTACATCCGTGACGAACGGCTGCGGGCGGACGTCGTCGGGTTCATCGGGCAGGAGGCGATGCACTCCCAGGCCCACGACGAAGTCCTCCCGCATCTACGGGAGTCGGGGCTCGATCCGACTCCGTACACCGCCCAGGTCGACTGGCTCTTCGAGAAGCTGCTCGGCGACCGGTTCCCCCTGCCGGGCCGCCGGGCGCGCAAGTGGTGGCTCATGGAACGGGTCGCCGTCATCGCGGCCATCGAGCACTACACGGCGTTCCTCGGCGGCTGGATACTCAACGCGTCGGAACTGGACCGGCGCGGCGCCGATCCGACCATGCTGGACCTGCTGCGCTGGCACGGCGCCGAGGAGGTCGAGCACCGGTCGGTCGCCTTCGACCTGTTCACCCACGTCGACGGGAGCTACCGGCGGCGTGTGCGGACCTGGCTGACCGGGCTGCTGGCGCTGTTCTTCCTGTGGCAGCGCGGGGTGCGGTTCTTCATGGCGAACGACCCGGCCCCGAACCTCCGCAAGCCGACCTTCCGGGGGTTCTACGTGCGCGGGAAGCGCGGTCTGTTGCCGTCGACCCGGGCCATGGCGAGATCGGTGCCGCGCTATCTCGCCCGGGACTACCACCCCTCCCAGGAGGGCTCCACCGAGCAGGCCGTCGCCTATCTGGCCTCCTCCCCCGCCGCCGTCGCCGCCGACAGGGGTGCCGCCTGATGCCCCGGCCGCTGGCTCTCGCGCTCACCGCCGGGGCCGCGCTGCTCGCCCGGGGGGCCATGCGCCGCCGGATCGAGGACTCGCCGCTGTGGCCGCTGGGTGCGCTGGCGGAGCCGGTCTCCGGCCGGCCGCGCTCACGGGCCCTGCGACTCACGGTCGCCGCGCACGAGACGGTCGCCGACGGGGTCGTGCAACTCCGGCTGGAGGGGCGGGAGTTGCCCGGCTGGGCGCCGGGCGCGCATCTCGATCTGGTACTGCCGTCGGGGCTCGTTCGGCAGTACTCGCTGTGCGGGGACCCGGCGGACACCTCGTCGTACACCGTCGCCACGCGGCTGGTGCCGGACGGGCGCGGAGGCTCGCGCGAGGTGCACGAGGGACTCCGGGCGGGCATGACCGTCGAGGTGCGCGGCCCGCGCAACCGTTTCCCGCTCGCCCCGGCTCCGGCGTACGTCTTCGTGGCGGGCGGTATCGGCATCACCCCGATCCTGCCGATGCTCCGGGCGGTGAGCGCCCGACCCGGTCCGGAATGGCGGCTGTTGTACGGGGGCCGCAGCCGGGCCTCGATGCCGTACCTCGCCGAGATCGAGAAACTGGTCGCGGGCGACGCTGCCGAACGCGTCACCGTCGTCGCGGAGGACGAGGACGGGCTGCCCGACCTCGACGCGCTGTTCGCGGGCGTGGCGGCGGACCTGCCCGAGGGCACCGCCGTCCACTGCTGCGGTCCCGAGGCGCTGACGGCCGCGGTGGAGGCCCGGATTCCCGAAGGTGCCGTCCTGCGTACGGAACGCTTCACCCCGCGTACGTCGATCGGCGGCAACCAGCCTTTCGAGGTCGAACTTCGGCGCAGCGGGCGGACGTTGACGGTGGCCGCCGACTCGACCGTGCTGGCCGCCGTACGGGCGGAGCTGCCGGACACCCCGTACTCGTGTGAGCAGGGATTCTGCGGGACCTGCCAACAGCGCGTGCTCGCGGGGGAGATCGACCATCGTGACGAGCTGCTGACCGACGCCGAGCGGGCGGACTCGATGCTGATCTGTGTGTCGCGGGCACGACGGAGTCCACTTGTGCTGGATTTGTGAACATCCTCGGTCGGACCCGTCCGTTGCGGGCCGTATCCGATCGGTAAGGTGTTCGCATGACAACCGGGGTTCGCCGCAGAATGGGAGTCGAGGAACGCCGGCAGCAGTTGATCGGCGTCGCCCTCGAACTGTTCAGCCGCCGCTCGCCCGACGAGGTCTCCATCGATGAGATCGCGTCGGCCGCGGGCATCTCGCGCCCACTGGTCTACCACTACTTTCCCGGCAAACTCAGCCTGTACGAGGCTGCGTTGAAGCGGGCGTCGGACGATCTGGCGGGCCGGTTCGTGGAGCCGCACGAGGGTCCGCTGGGGTCTCGGCTGCTGCGCGTGATGCGCCGGTTCTTCGACTTCGTCGAAGAACACGGGCCCGGGTTCGCGGCGTTGATGCGCGGTGGTCCGGCGGTGTCCGCGGACGAGGTGCGTTCGAGCAGTGCCTCGGCGACGAACGCGCTCATCGACGCCGTACGACAGGTCGCGTACGTCCAGATCCTGTCGCATCTGGAGCTGAGCGTCGAAGAGGCGCCCGCCCGGCTGGAGTTGGTCATCCGGACGTGGATATCGCTCGTCGAGTCGACCGCGCTGATCTGGCTGGACGGGCGGCGGGTGCCGCGCGGTGAGCTGGAGGCGCAGCTCGTGCACGACTTCGCGGCGCTGGCCGCCGTGAGTGCCGCCTACGACGAGGAGATGGCCGCCCTGCTGCGCCGGATGCTCAAACAGGAGCCCGCCGAAGGCCCGTTCAGCGACCTGGTCGCACGGCTCATCTCGCTCGCGTCGTAACCCGCGGAAAAGTCAGCCGGAAAAGCCGGCCGGACGGGTCAGCTGTCGAACTTCCGGTATGAGTCGTCGAGTTCCCGGACCTCGACCGAGGCGTGCAGGGCGAGTCCCTCGACAGGCTTCACATGGGCGCGGACCAACTCCAGTACAGCTTCCGTCAGTTGGGCCTTCGTCTCGATCGTGCGCCCGGTGAGCATGCCGATCCAGACGTGCACGATCGCGTGGCCGTCGCTGTCCGCGCCGACCGTGGCGTCCTCGGTGCGGCGGAACTGCGTCTTGCACGCCTCGGGCTTCGCCTTCGCCGTGGCGACGACCTCCTCGTGCAGCGCGAGCGCGAACGCGCGCCGGTCGAAGGCCTCGGCCAGCGGACCCGAGTAGTCGACGGTGATCTGCGGCATGGGTGAAACCCCTGTTCTACGACTGCTACGACTTGTACGACGGCTGCGACTTGTACGACGGCACGGCCAACACACCCTAACCGTTGGCCCTCACCGTTGGCTCTGACCGCCGCCCCTGGCCGTTCGCCCTAGTCAGCGAGCCGCAGTGCCAGCATCGCGATGTCGTCCTCCCGGTCGTGGCCGAAGGAGACCAGCAGTGTGTCGCAGAGGGCGTCCAGGCCGGGCAGCGCCCCGGAGGCCGCCGCGCGCAGGTGTTCCATGGAGTCCGCGAGGTCGGTGCCCCGGGTCTCGATCAGACCGTCGGTGATCATGAGGAGCCGGTCGGTGGGTTCGAGGAACAGTTCGGTGGGCGGCGGATGGGCGAGACCCACGCCGAGCAGCGGGCCCGCAGCCTTGGCGTAGTCGGCGCTGCCGGTGTCGCGGATGATCAGCGGCGGGATGTGGCCCGCGTTGGCGATACGGGTGCGCCCGGTGCCCGGGTCGACGTGTACCAGGCAGACGGTGGCCGTGACCTCGGGGTGGTAGCGCTGGAGCATCCGGTCGAGGCGCTCGGCGAGCACGGCCGGGTCACTCTCGTCGACGCAGTAGGCGCGCAGCGCGTGCCGGATCTCGACCATGACGGTGGCCGCGTCCAGCGAGTGTCCGACGACGTCACCGACCGCGGTGAGCATGCCGTCGCCGGCGCGCAGGGCGGCGTAGAAGTCGCCGCCGATCTCGGCGTCCCGGGACGCGGGCACGTACCGGACCACGACGTCGATGCCCGGGAGGTCGGGCAGCCGGTCGGGGCGGGGCAGGAAGCTGTGCTGGAGGGTGAGGGCGACATGCCGCTCGACCTGGTACATGAGCAGCGGCTCGGCGGCGAGCACGGTGGCCTGGGCCAGCCGGGCGACCAGGGACTCGTTCTCGGGGCTCACCCTGCGCGTCCCGCGGGTGGGCGTGGCCAGGCACACCGAGGCCCTGCCGTCCTCGGTGGGGATGAGCACCAGGCGGGCGTCGTGCTCCATGCCCGGCCGGAAGAACCCGGCGGGCCACAGCGGCGAGGGCACCGTGGTGATCTGCACCCCGCTTTGCCCACGAGTGAGCCGCCTGAGCAGCCCCGCCACGACGCGGTGGGCGCCCTCGTCCGGCATGGCGAGCGTGGTGCGGTCGCGGGAAGTGGCGCGGTACAGCTCGTCGTCCGGGCCGAGGAAGAACACGGCGGCGGGTGAGCCCGTGAGACGTGCGGTGCCCTCGGCGGCGGCGTCGGCGAGTTCCTGCAGCGAGCGCGCCGACTGGATGGTGAAGATCGTCTCCGACAGCCGGGTCAGCCGCCGCGCCACTGCCTGGTCGTCGGCCCGCAGCCGCGAGGCCCGCACCGCGGCCCGCAGTACCGCGTCGATCTCCCCGGGCTCGGCGGGCACCGTCAGATACGCGTCCCCGCCCGCCTCCAGCCCGTCGCGACGGTCGCTCTGGGCAAGGGCGGAGGCCGAGAAGTGGACGACGGGCAGGCCGGCCATGTGCGGCCGGCTCTTGATCCGGCGGCACAGCTCGACCCCGCTCACGCCTGGCAGGTTCACGTTGATGAGGGCCACATCGGGCAGGATGCCCTTGCGCAGCCGTACGTCGAGTTCGGCGAGCGCCTCGTGACCGCCGCCGACCGGAACGACCTGGTAACCGGCGCGGCGGAGCAGGGCACTCATCGCGTAGCGGCCGGCCGCGGTGCCGTCCACGACGAGCACGGTGGTGTCGGTCCGCTTGCCGTTGCCGTCCATCTGACCGCCCTTGGACACACCGGTGGGGCAGACCGAGGTCCATGGTCTGCCCCACCAGGGTAATGCCCTTGTCAGGAGGTGCGCGAGAATACCGCGACGCTTCTCCCCGGAACGGTGAACGTGCCCGAGCCCCGGTCGTACGTGGCCGACTTGACGACGGGGTCCGCTCCCGCCCGCAGTACGGGATGCAGCGCGTACGAGGTCCCGGCGAGCGGGCCGACCCGCTGCTCAGCGCGCTGGGGCGTCGCGTTGAACACGATGACGAGATCGCCGAGTTCCATGGTGATCACGCCGGGCGTCTCCTCCTTGCCGGACAGCGGGAAGGAGAGCGCCGACTGCACCTGTCCGGCCGTGTCGAGGGAGAAGGCACTTTCCGTCGTACGGATTCTCAGCAGATCTCGGTACGCGGCCGATGCGCCCTCGATCTGTGTGCAGCCGACCCCGACGGTGGTCAAGAGGGGTTTGGCGTAAGACCACTTGGAGGCATTGTCGGCCGCCATGGGCAGCCCGCGACCGAAGCCGTTGCCAGTGCCATCGCCGCTACCAGTACCGGTGCCGGTGCCGTCTGCGCAGTTCCAGTGGATGGCGTTGAACCAGTCGCCGCTGTCGTAGGAGTTGCGGTCGAGGGACTTGGAGCGCAGGAGGTCGCTGCCGGCCTGGGAGAGGGCCGGGCCCTGCGAGAGGGTGGCCGTGGCCATGGCCAGGACCTGCATACGGGCCCGGTCGGCGGCGCTCGTCGTGGCGGGCAGTTTGAAGGCGAGCGCATCGAACAGTGACTCGTTGTCGTGCGCGTCGGCGTAGGCGAGGGCGTCGCCGGGTGATTCCGCGTAACCGGCGGGTTGGCCGTTGTAGTCGACCTGGGCGCCGGTGACCTCCTTGCCGTCGGTGTCGGTGAAGCGGTAGGCGGCGAGGTTGCCGGAGAGGCCCACCTTGATCAGGTCCTGGTAGTGCAGGAGGCGGGCCTTCTGCTCGGCCGAAGTGCCGTTGCCGGTGGACGAGTTGGGGTCGGTGTACAGCCCGGACGCGAAGCCCTGGACTCCCGGGTCCTCGTCGAAGGGGCCGCCGCCGCGCACGGCGTCACGGGCCCGGTCGGAGAAGGTCGCGATGCCCGTCCCCGCCATGTTCTTCTGGGTGGCCTGTACGAAGCGGGCGTCGTCGGCGACCTCGCCGAAGTTCCAGCCCTCCCCGTACAGGATGATCTTCCTGCCGTCGACGCCGTCCTTCTTGGGGGTGAGCGCGTCGAGGGCCTTCCTGACCGCCAGGATGTTGGCCTTCGGGTGGTGGCCCATCAGGTCGAAGCGGAAGCCGTCGACCTTGTACTCCCTGGCCCAGGTGACGATCGAGTCGACGACGAGCTTGCCCATCATGGTGTTCTCGGGCGCGGTGTTGGCGCAGCAGGTGGAGTTGGCGACCGACCCGTCGGCCAGGAGCCGCTGATAGTAGCCGGGGACCACCTGGTCGAGGACGCTCGTCTTCGCCTGGCCACTGGCCGGGGTGTGGTTGTAGACCACGTCCATCACAACCCGCAGCCCGTCGCTGTTGAGCGACTTCACCGTTTGCCGGAACTCGACAGTGCGCCGCGTCCCGTCCGGGTCACTCGCGTACGAGCCCTCCGGAACGGTGTAGTGGTACGGGTCGTAGCCCCAGTTGTACGCGTCCTTCGCGGCGACCTTCGCGACGCACGCCTGCTGCTGGTCGGAGTCGGCGGCGTAGGAGGACAGGTCGCAGTCGACGGTCGCCTGGTCGGCCTTCTTCTCAGGGATGGTCGCGATGTCGAAGACGGGTAGCAAGTGCACGTAGGAGGTGCCGGCCCTCGCCAGCGCGCGGAGGTGCTTGGAGCCGTCGCTGCCCTTGTCGGTGAAGGCGAGGTAGGTGCCCTTGTCCTTCGCGGGGACGGTGTTGTCGGCGACCGAGAAGTCCCGGACGTGCAGCTCCTGGATCTCGGCGTCCTTGAGGGGTACGGCTTTTGGCTTGCTGTACGACGTCCAGCCGCCCGGCGCCAGGGAGTTGTCGTCCAGGTCCACGACGAGGCTGCGTTCGGAGTCGGCGGTCAGGGCGACGGAGTAGGGGTCGGTGACGTGGTTGGTGACGACCTTGGCGACGCTCGGGGCCCACACCTTCACGACGTATCGATAAGGCTTGTTCTTCCAGGACTTGCCGCCGGTGACTGACCAGACGCCGGTAGCGTCGTTCCGCTTCATGGCGACCGTGGAGCCGTCGAGGTCGAGCGTGACCGACTGCGCCGTCGGCGCCCAGACGGCGAGTGTCGGACGGCCCTTGCTGAACGTCGGTCCGAGGTCGGCGTTCGACGCGGCGGCGCCGTACACGTCGTCGAGTACGCCGGCGATCTGGACGCCTGTCGCCGCCAACACCGCACCGTTCGCGGCCCGTTGGGAGGCGACGAGCTGGCCACGCAGGGCCTCGCGGACCCGATCACGGTCGCGCGGGTCGACCGTCCAGGCGGTGTACGAGGCGAGGTGCGGGAACTTGGCCTTCTGGGCGTCGGTGAGGGAAGACTTGGTGAGGCGGAGCCAGCGCTCGTCGGTGCTGGTCAGCGCGCCGTCCTTCGCCGTGATCGAGCCGGTGCGGGAGTACAGCAACTGGGTTGAGGCGGCGGTGTCGTTGCCGTTCCAGGCGACGGTGTTCCGGTCGATCCAGACCGCCTTGGATGTGCTCAGGTCGAGGGCGGCCGAGCTGCCGGCGGGCTGTGGGAGCAGGTACTTCTCCTGGCCGTTCAGGAGCCAGACCTCGTGGCCGTTGGTCTTCAGGTCGAGGGCCTGGTCGGTGGAGAGGTCCTTCTCGTCGCCCTTGTGGATGATGTAACTGAGGCTGGTGGCACCGGCGTTGAGCGGTACTTCGTAGACCGCGCCGTACGCGTCGGTCCGCACCGGCTCCAGGGGCTTCGACCAGTCCGTGGGGTTCGCGGCGCCGGACCAGACGTGCAGGCCCCAGCCGTCGTAGTCGCCGTCGGCGCGGTGGTAGTGGAGGACCGCCTTGGACGTGTCCTGGTCCGGGTAGTCGGCGGCGGGCCTCTCCGTCAGTACGGCTTCCTTGCCCTGCTCGACCCAGATCTCGCCGGTCTTGGTGACGTCGATCGAGCGGTCGGTGGAGACGTCCTTGTTGCCGTCCTTGTCGATGACGAGGTAACTGACGTCGGCGGCACCGGGCTTGAGCTTGACGTAGGCGAAGGCGCCGTACGCGTCCCGCCCGACGAAGTCGTGGCCGGCGGGCCACGTCGTGCCCTCGCCGTCGGCGATGTCGCCCCAGGTGTACAGGCGCCAGTCGGTGTAGTCGCCGTCCGCGCGCTTGTAGTGGACGACCACGTAGTCGCGCGAGGAGGCAGTGGGGACCTCGGGGGCGGGCGGGGTGCCCGTGGTGGAGATCGCCAGGGCGCTCGCCGTACGTCCGGCTCGGTCGATCACAACTGCCTTGTAGCGCAGAGGTGTTCCGGGGGCAACGTCCTTGGCGATGGTCTGGGTGACCCGGTAGGGCGCGTGGTCGGCGGAGCCGAGGGTCTGCCATGCGCCGTTGCCGGTCTGGGCGGCGAAGACGACGCGGTTGAGCTGGCCGCCTCCCCCACTCTCGGCTTCGCTCGAGCGGGAGGTACCCCCATCGTCGGCGGTGATGTTCACCGTGCCGGTGGCGCCGGTGGCCGGAGCGGTGAGGGTGAGGGAGGGCTTGGTGGCGGGGGTGGCGAGCCTGCCGGCGGCCTTGAGGACGATCGAGGTGCCGGGCGGGACGGTGACGGTGAGCTTGCGGTCGGTGCCGCTGGTCACCTTGGCGTCGGTTCCGTAGATGCCCTTGAAGGCCATGTCGGCCGAACCGGTCGCGAAGGTGGCCGTCTTCGCCTCGGCCGCGTTGTTGAAGGCCACGACGTACTCGGTGCCGGACTTGGTGCCGGACTGGGCGTCGGTGCGGGAGAAGGCGTAGACGCCGGGGCCGTCGGCTGCGTAGCGCTCGGTCTGGACGCCGTCCGTGAGGGCCGGGTTGGCCTTGCGGAGCTTGGCGAGAGCGCTGATCTGCTGATAGAGCGGTGCTCTCGTTTCGTACGCGTCGCTGGCGTGCGTACGGTCCGTGCCGAGTTCGTCGTCGTCGAGGTAGTCGGAAACCTTCGAGGCGAACATGGTCTGGCGAGCGTCCTTGTCGCCGCCCGCGCCGGTGAAGCCCTGCTCGTCGCCGTAGTAGACGACCGGGTTGCCCCGGCTGAGGAACATCAGCTCGTTGGCGAGCCTGTCCTTGGCGAGCAGCTCGGTATCGGTGGCCCGGGGGTTGTCCTGTCGCAGGAAGGACCCGATGCGGCCCATGTCATGGTTGCCGAGGAAGGTGACCTGCTCGTAGGCGTTGGCCTTGTCGGTCGTGTACTTGTAGTCGTCGCCGAAGACCGAGGCGAGCTTCTGGGCGCTGCCGCCCTGGGAGGCGTACGAGCGGGCCGCGTCCTGGAAGGGGAAGTCGAGCGTGGAGTCCAGGCGGCCCTGGGTGACGTACGGGGAGGTCACGGACGTGTCGGCGGAGTAGACCTCGCCGAACATGAAGAAGTCGTCGCGCCCCTTCTTGGCCGCGTACGCGTCCAGCGCGGTGGCCCACTGGGTCCAGAACTCCATATTGACGTGCTTCACGGTGTCGATCCGGAAGCCGTCGATCCGGAAGTCCCGTACCCAGCGCTCGTAGATCTTCTCCATCCCGCTGACGACCTCGGGACGCTCGGTCCACAGGTCGTCGAGCCCGACGAAGTCGCCGTATGTGGCGGACTCGCCGACCCAGGTGGAGTCGCCCCTGTTGTGGTACATCGTCGGGTCGTTGAGCCAGGACGGGACCTTGGCGTTCTTCTTCGCGGCGGGGACGACGGGTGTGCGCGGGAAGGAGTCGGCGTCGACCTTCGGGAAGGCCTCGGCGCCGTCCGCGTAGTCCGCGTCGTCGAAGGGCTCGCCGTCCTTGGTCAGATAGGGGAAGGCGCCCTTGGAGAGGTAGTCGTAGGACTTCTGCTCGTAGTCGACGACATCGGCGGTGTGGTTGGTGATGACGTCGAAGAAGACCTTCAGACCCTTGGCGTGCGCCTTGGAGATGAGGGTTTCGAGGTCCTGGTTGGTGCCGAAGTGCGGGTCGACCTGGGTGAAGTCGGTGATCCAGTACCCGTGATACCCGGCGGAGGCGTCCGTCCCGGCGCCCTGCACGGGCTCGTTCTTGAAGATCGGGGCCATCCAGATGGCGGTGGTGCCGAGGCCCTTGATGTAGTCGAGCTTGCCGGTGAGGCCCTTGAGGTCGCCGCCCTGGTAGAAGCCCTTGTCGGTGGGGTCGTAGCCGGTGGCGAGGCGCGAACCGGTGAGTCCGCCACGGTCGTTGGCGGTGGTGCCGTTGGCGAAACGGTCCGGGAGGACGAAGTAGAACTGCTCGCGGGTCAGGTCGTTGCGGGCGGCGGTCTTCGCCAGCTTCGCGTCGGAGGGGGGCACGGGCGGGGTGGCCGCCCCGGCGGACCCGGCAGCGAGGGGCTGGACGAGGGCCGCGGTCAGCGCGATCACGGTGACCGCGGCGACTCGTCCGGCGCGGGCGGTACGGGTGGCGCTGGCGGTTTTGGTAGCACTCGTGGTTTTTGTGGTGCGGGTGGGACTGGGAACACTGGCTGAACGGGCTGTACGGCGCCTTGTCGGCGACGGCCATCTCGGTATCACGGATGGACTCCTTGCGATCACGACTCTTCGGGTCCGACCCCGCGCGACCGTACCGCCGCCGAAAGGTTTACAGCAAGGGTCTTGAAAGTAACGGAAAGAACTTTCAGCAGGTGGACTTGCCCGCATAGATCGCGAGGGCCGCGTTGGAGCCGAGGGTCGCGGTGAACTGACCCGAACTGTTCACGGTGATCGCGGTGTTGCTCTGCACGTTGCAGTAGGTCCCGGCGGCCAGGGAGGTCTGGTACGTGCGACTCAGGCTGCTCGACTCGTGGTTGATGGCGACGAAGCCCTTGGCGCCACGCCCGAAGGCGATGGCGTCGCCCCCGTTGTCCCACCAGTTGGTGACGGACTCACCGCGCACGGCGTTACGGAAGGCGACCATGCGCTGGATCTCCGGCCAGGCGTGCTGGCACTTCCAGCCGTCCTGCCAACAGGCGTTGACCGTACCGCCGTTGGGCGGCCCGGCGTCCGTGTCGGAGAACTCGTACCCGGAGTTGATGTCCGGGGCGCCGTACGGGTAGGCGAGCATGAAGACGTTGGCGAGCGTGTAGTTGGCGTTGTCCTTGTAGCTGAGCGTGGAGCCGTTGCGCTCGGTGTCGTGGTTGTCGACGAAGACACCGGCGACCGAGCTGCTCATATAGCCCCAGCCCTCGCCGTAGTTCTTCAGGTAGGCGAGGTTCTCGTTGTTGAAGACGCGCTTGAGGTCGTAGGCGTAACGGAACTCCTGGACGTCGCCGTTGCCGGTGTACTCGGTGGGCTGCACGGCCTCCCCGCTGCCGTAGATGGCCTCCTGCTTCCAGTACGCCGCCGTGTTGCTCAGCCGGGACTTGATGTTGGCCAGGTCGGTCGCCGGGATGTGCTTGGCCGCGTCGATACGGAAGCCGTCGACACCGTAGCCGAGCAGGGAGTTCATGTACCCGGCAATGGCCGAACGGACGTACTCCTCACCGGTGTCGAGGTCGGCGAGCTGCACGAGCTCGCAGTTCTGGACGTTGGCACGGTTGGTGTAGTCGCTGATGGTGGCCGTGCAGTCGTCGAAGTCGTAGGAGGAGTACAGGCCTGGGTAGTTGTACTTCGTGTACGACGAACCGCCGGTGCCGGTACCGCTGCCCGCCGACATGTGGTTGACGACGGTGTCGACGACGACCTTCACACCGGCGGCGTGACACGTGTCGATCATGCCCTTGAAGGCGGTGGCGTCACCGAGGCGGCCGGCGATTTTGTAGCTCACCGGCTGGTACGACGTCCACCACTGCGAGCCCTGTATGTGCTCGGCGGGTGGGGAGACCTGGACGTATCCGTAGCCGGCGGGGCCGAGGGTGTTGGTGCACTCCTTGGCGACCGAGGCGAACTTCCACTCGAAGAGGACGGCGGTGACGTCCTTGGTGCCGGGCGGGGAGGCGTGGGCGGCACCCGCCGGGACTGCGAGCGCGATCGACGCGCCGGCCACGAGGGCGAGCGCGCCGGAGAGGGTTCTACTGGCCATGTGGGGCCCTTCTCCGTTGAAGGTCCTGACAAGATCCTTTGCAGGTTCTTGCTGCAAGATGGCTGAAATATTTCAGCCGACCAGAAGGTACGAGTCAACTTGTCAGACGGTCAACCCTGGGGACAGTTCCTCTTCACGCGCACGGCATCTCTTCACAAGACGGGTGTGGCGCGTCGCCGCACCATCCAGCTGACGGACCTCACAGAGACCCACCGGGGCGAAGCCGTACTCAGGTAGAGCTGAGTACTTACGCTCTGGTCCGCCACGGGGTGAGCCGGAACCCTTTGGGCATGGAACGACAAACACCGAAACCCGTTCACCAACTCCTGCCCATCCTGGCGCTGGCCGGGGTCGCACTGGCCGCGTGGGCTGCCTGGCTGGGCTGGGACCAGGAGTACGACGTGCACTCTGACGGCTCGACGACCGGCCCGTACGAGGCGTGGCAGGTGATCGGGCTGGTGCTGACCCTGCTGGCGCCGGTGTACTGGGCGGCGTCCCGGCGTTACTTCGTGGGTGCTGTGCTCGGCACCACGGCCGGCCTGACAGTCGCCGCCTTTTACGACTGGTCGGACGACTCCAGCGGCCTCTTCATCATCGGCGTGGGAATGATCATGTTCGGGAGCCTCGGAGTGACCGCCGCCGTTTGCGCTGTGACCGCCGCCGTGAAACGAGAAGGCCCCTCGACTGTCGCGACCCAGTAGGGTCCGCCGCCCCAACTGGGCGGCGGACCCGGCAAGTTCGGCCTCAGCCGGTCGTCCACCACACCGTCGTGTCCGCCGGCAGCTTCGCCTCGTCCTGCGCCACCGTCACCTCGCCGCTGGCGACCAGGATCTCGCCGTACGCCGGGATCGTGACCGACTCGCCGCTGGTGTTGGCGACGCACACGAACTCGCCGCGCCGGAAGGCCAGGACGCCCTGCGGGGTCTTCAGCCACTCGACGGAGTCGCCCGCGCCGAGGCCGGGGTGTTCGCGTCGGGCGGCGAGAGCGGCGCGGTACAGCTCCAGGGTGGAGCCGGGCGTGCCCGTCTGCGCCTCGATGCTCAGCTCGGCCCACTCGGCGGGCTGCGGAAGCCAGGAGCCGCCGTCACCGAAGCCGTACGACGAGCCATCGCGGGTCCACGGGATCGGCACCCGGCAGCCGTCGCGGAAGCCGTCCTGACCCTCGCCCCGGAAGTACGCGGGGTCCTGGCGGACCTCGTCCGTGAGGTCGACGACGTCCGGCAGGCCCAACTCCTCGCCCTGGTAGACGTACGCCGAGCCGGGCAGCGCCAGCATCAACAGGGTTGCCGCACGGGCCCTGCGCAGGCCCAGCGCGCGGTCTCCGGCGAGGCGGAGCTGCGTGCCGAGGCCCGGCTCGTTGGCGAAGCGGGTGGCGTGGCGGGTGACGTCGTGGTTGGACAGGACCCAGGTCGCGGGGGCGCCGACCGGGCGCATCGCGTCCAGGGTGCGGTCGATGACGACCTTCAGCTCCGCCGCGTCCCAATAGGTGGCCAGGTACTGGAAGTTGAAGGCCTGGTGGAGTTCGTCCGGGCGGACGTAGTTCGCTGTGCGCTCGATGGTCGGGGTCCACGCCTCCGCGACGAAAATGCGCTCGTCCGCGTACTCGTCGAGGACCAGGCGCCATTCCCGGTAGATGGCGTGTACGCCGTCCTGGTCGAAGAACGGCATGACATCGTTGCCCAGCAGCTTGAGCTGGTCGTGGGATCCGAGGTCCGGGAGGCCCGCCGCCTTCACCAGTCCGTGTGCGACGTCGATACGGAAGCCGTCGACACCCATGTCGAGCCAGAACCGCAGGACCGAGCGGAACTCGTCTCCGACGGCCGGGTGTTCCCAGTTGAAGTCGGGCTGCTCGGGTGCGAAGAGGTGCAGGTACCACTCGCCGGGGCTGCCGTCCGGCTCGGTGATCCTCGTCCAGGCCGGGCCGCCGAAGATGGACTCCCAGTCGTTGGGCGGGAGTTCACCGTTCTCGCCCTTGCCGGGGCGGAAGTGGTAGCGGTCCCGCAGCGGTGAGCCGGGGCCCTCGCGCAGCGCCTGCTTGAACCACTCGTGCTGGTCGGAGGAGTGGTTGGGGACCAGGTCGACGATGATCCTGAGGTCCAGTTCGTGGGCGTCGCGGATCAGGGCGTCAGCGTCCAGGAGGTTGCCGAACATGGGGTCCACGGCCCGGTAGTCGGCGACGTCGTAGCCGGCGTCGGCCTGCGGGGAGGCGTAGAAGGGGCTGAGCCAGACTGCGTCGACGCCCAGGTCGCGCAGATACGGCAGCCGGGTTCGTACGCCCTCCAGGTCGCCCATGCCGTCGCCGTTGCTGTCGGCGAAGCTGCGGGGGTAGACCTGGTAGATCACCGCGTCGCGCCACCAGTCGCTGCTGGCGGCGACGTTGGCGGTCGTGGCTGCGGAGGTCGGGGCCGGAGCGGAGGAGTGCTGGCTCATAACGTCCTTGATATGTAACGGAGTTCGGGTCATGGGGTGCTTACTGCTGGTTTTCACGCTGCGGGTCCGCTGTGGCTGGTCGCGCCCCGCGGCGGAGCCGCAGATCGATACAGCCCCGCGCCCCTAGAAGCAAGGGGCGCGGCCGACCGTCGGGGACATTGGCGGACGCGGTGACAGCGGGGTCGGATGGCCACCGCGTCCGCCACCCGCGCGGCAGATGACGCGCGGGAGTCTGTGCGCAGGGCCGACGTCAGCCCTTCGTACCGCCCGCTGTCAGGCCCGACACCAGGTTCTTCTGGACCAGGTAGAAGAAGGCCGAGACGGGTATCGCGACGAGTACCGCGGTGGCGGCCATCAGGTTGCGCTGGGCGTCGTGCTCGCTGACGAAGCTCTGCAGGCCGACCGCGAAGGTGTACTTCGTGTCCGACAGCATGAACGTCGACGCGAAGGCGACCTCGCCGAACGCGGTGATGAAGCTGTAGAACGCGGCGACCGCCAGGCCCGGTTTGGCCAGTGGCAGGATCAGCCGCGCGAAGGTGCCGAAGGGGGTCAGCCCGTCGACGCGTCCCGCCTCGTCGATCTCGAAGGGGATCGTGTCGAAGTATCCCTTGAGCAGCCAGGCGCAGTACGGCACGGCCGTCGAGCAGTAGACGAGGACCAAGCCGAGGTAGTTGTCGATGAGTTGGAGGTCCGAGAGGATCTGGTACATCGGCACGATCAGGACCGCGATGGGGAACATCTGGGTCACCAGGAGCACCCACATGAACTTGCGGTAGCCGGGGAAGCGCATCCGCGAGACCGCGTACCCGGTGGTCGCCGCGACCATCACCCCGATGACCGTCGTACCGAGCGAGACGATCAGCGAACTCTTCATCCAGTCGAAGAAGTTGGTGTGCTGGAGGACGAACGAGTAGTTGTCGAACGTCATCTTGTCCCAGATGCCCCCGGGGTGGAGGTAGTCGTCCTTGTCCGGGCCGAGGGACAGGTAGAGCAGCCAGGCGATCGGGAAGAGCGCGATCAGACTCGCGACGGTCAGGATGCCGTGGGAGGCGAGGGCGGTGGCCAGGCCCCGGCGCCCGCGGGGCTGCGGGGCGGCGGCGCCGCTGTCGGCCGGGTCCGACGGTGTGGGCTTCTGAACGGTCATGGCACTCATGGGGGTTGGGACTCCTGCCTCAGATCGCGAGCTGCTGGTCATTGCGGTTCAGCCAGCGGCGGTAGAAGGAGGTGAAGACGACGAGGATGGCCAGCAGCAGCATCCCGTAGGCCGCCGACTGCGCGAAGTCGCGCGGCTGTTGGCCGAAGCCGAGGTAGTAGGCCCAGGTGACGAGGATCTGCGCGTCCGGGGCGGTGTTGCCGAACAGCAGGAAGATCACGGCGAACTGGTTGAACGTCCAGATGATGCCGAGGAGTACGACGGTCGAGCTGACCGAGCGCAGGCCCGGCAGGGTGACGTAGCGGAACCGCTGCCAGGCGTTCGCGCCGTCCATGTCCGCGGCCTCGTACAGCGTGGAGTCGATGGACTGCAGGCCGCCGAGCAGCGAGACCATCATGAACGGCACACCGCACCACGTGTTGACCATGATCGCGGCGAACCGCTGCCAGAAGGTGTCCTCCAGCCACAGCGGCGACGGCAGGTGCACCGCGTCGAGCATCGAGTTGATGATGCCGCCGTCGGCGAGCATGAACCGCCACCCGAAGACGGTGACGAAGGTGGGTACGGCCCACGGCAGGACCAGGATCAGCCGGTAGAAGGTGCGCCCGCGCAGCTTCTGGTTGAGGAGCAGGGCCAGGCCGAGGCCGATGCAGTAGTGCAGGGCCACGCAGAGCGCGGTCCAGACGATCGTCCAGATGAAGTGCGACCAGAAGCGGTCGTACGCGGTGTCGCCCCACAGGATGTCGGCGTAGTTGTCGAAGCCGATGAACTTGTAGGTGGCGTCGATGTGGTTGACGCCGATCGTGCGGGCCGAGTTGAGGCTGTTGGCGTCCGTGAGCGTCAGGTAGAGGCCGCGCACGAGCGGGTAGAGCACGAGTCCGCCGAGCACGACGACCACGGGGGCGATCATCGCGTACGCGTACCAGTACTTCTGGTAGGCGTGCTTGAGACGATCGAGCCGTCCGGGTCGCTGCCCGGGCTCACCGCGGCGCTTGCCGGTCGCGCGGTCGATGGCGACTGTCATGGTTCGACACCTTCTGGAAGATCTGGGGAGATCAGGGGCTACGGCACACACACCGATGACCGCCGGAACCGGTCAGTTCCGACGGCCATTCGGGATCACTTGGTGAAGTCCGGGACCAGCTTGGCGATCGCGGTCTCCGCGTTGCCCAGGCCCTTGTCGAGGGACTCCTTGCCGCCCGCGATCTGCGCCAGCTCGGTATCGAGCGGACCCCACAGGGAGCTGTACTCGGGCAGCGCCGGGCGGGGCTGGGCGGCGGCGAGGACTCCCTGGTAGCCGGCGAGGCCCGGGTCGGCCTTGACCTCGGCGGTGTAGGCGTCGTCGCGGGTGGGCAGCGTGGAGTTCTTCAGGGCGATCTGCGTCTGGGACTTCGCGGAGGTCATGAAGTTGACGAACTTCAGGGCCGCCTTCTGGTGCGCGGCGTCCGAGCCCGCGTACACGGAGAGGTTGTGGCCGCCGGTCGGCGCGCCCGCCTTGCCGCTGGAGCCGGCCGGGACGGTGGCGATACCGAGGTTGGCCTTGTCCTTGAACGCGGCGCCCGCGTAGAAGTTGGTGATCTCCCACGGCCCCTGGACGATCGCGGCGACCTTGCCGGTGACGAAGGCGTCCTGGATGTGGGCGTAGGCGTCGGCGGTGGTGTCCGCCTTGTGCAGGCCCTTGCCGTCGAAGAGGCCGAGCCAGGTGCCGTAGGCCTTCTTGGCGGCGGCCGAGTTGACGGTGATCTTCTTGGCGGCGGCGTCGACGGTGTCGGTGCCCTCGCCGTAGAGGAACGACTGGGCGTAGTAGGCCTGGGTGGAGCCCCAGTAGCCGTCGACGCCGGTCTTCGCCTTGATGGTGGCGGCGGCCGTCTTCAGGTCGGCCCAGGTCTTCGGGGCCTCGGTGATGCCGGCCTTCGTGAAGAGTTCCTTGTTGTAGACCAGCGCCAGGGTGTCGGTGACGAGGGGTGCGCCGTACGTCTTGCCGTCGTACTTGGCCTGTTCGATCAGGCTGGGCTGGAACTTGGCCTCGTCGGTGAGGGCCTCGGTGCCGTCGAGCGGCAGCAGGAAGCCCTTCTTGGCGAAGGCGGGGGTCCAGCCGACCTCGGAACGCAGCACGTCCGGGGCGCCGGAGGCACCAGCGGCGGTGTCGAACTTGTTCTGCGCCTGGTCGAAGGGGACATTGACGTACTTGACCTTGACGTCCTTGTTGGCGGCCTCGAACTCCTTGACGAGGGCCTGGTACGTCGGCGCCTCGTTGGTGGCGTTGGAGGTGTCCCACCAGGTGATGGTGACCGGACCGTCGGCCTTGTCACTGCCGCTGTCGTCTCCGCCGCAGGCCGTCGCCGCGAGGGCGATGGACGCCACCAGCGCTGTGGCCGCTATGCCACGCCGCATGAGTTCTCCTTGAGGGTGAAAGCCCGTGTACTGACGGAAACGGGCCCGTCCGCCGTCTCCGCCGACTTGCCGGCCGCTCCGTTGCCGCCGCCGGGCGACGTGAACGTAACAGCCAGGTAAGCGGGACGAAAGACCTTGCAGCAAAAAAATGCAAGAACCGACGACAGTTACCGCTCCGTGACCCTCTCGGCTCCCACCGGAGAACCGTCCGATCCCCTGTTCTGCCGGTACCCAGCGGGATCCGGGACACTTGTGCAAGACTCTGCAAGCTCTTGCCATGTACGCCCCATCAGACACACGCCCGACCCACGCACGACCCACGCGAGACCCACGCCAGACACACGTGCCAGACACGAGGGAGCGCGATGACGCAGCAACCTGCGGCGGCGAGCGGCCGTCCCGGCCGTCCGGCCGGCCGTTCGACGGCCCGTGCCCGGCGGCCGTTCGGTGGGCAAGGCGAGGGTCGCCGGGTACAGTCCAGCCCTGTGACCACACGGCTTGCCGATATCGCCGCCCAGGCGGGGGTGAGCGAAGCGACGGTCAGCCGGGTCCTGAACGGGAAGCCGGGCGTCGCCGCCACCACCCGCCAGACCGTGCTCGCCGCCCTCGACGTACTGGGCTACGAGCGCCCGGTCCGGCTGCGGCAGCGCAGCGAGGGCCTGGTCGGCCTCATCACCCCGGAGCTGGAGAACCCGATCTTCCCCGCCCTCGCGCAGGTCATCGGGCAGGCTCTGACCCGGCAGGGTTACACGCCGGTCCTGGCCACCCAGACGCCCGGCGGCTCGACTGAGGACGAGCTGACGGAGATGCTCGTCGACCGGGGCGTGGCCGGCATCATCTTCGTCTCCGGTCTGCACGCGGACACCTCCGCCGACATGCAGCGTTACGATCAACTGCGCGCCCAGGGAGTGCCGTTCGTCCTGGTGGACGGCTTCTCCCCCAAGGTGCAGGCGCCGTTCATCTCCCCCGACGACCGCGCGGCGATGACTCTCGCGGTCACCCACCTCGTCTCCCTCGGCCACACCCGTATCGGACTGGCCCTGGGGCCGAAGCGTTTCGTTCCGGTGCAGCGCAAGATCGAGGGCTTCGTGCGGACGATGCAGGATCTGCTGGGCCTGACGGCACAGGATGTCGAGACGCGGTTCGTCCAGCACTCCCTGTACACCCTGGAGGGGGGCCAGGCGGCGGCCATGGCGCTGATCGAACGTGGCTGCACGGCGGTGGTGTGCGCGAGCGACATGATGGCGCTGGGCGCGATACGGGCGGCCAGGCAACGTGGTCTGGAGGTCCCCCGGGACGTCTCGGTCGTGGGCTTCGACGACTCCCCCCTGATCGCCTTCACCGACCCGCCCCTCACCACGGTCCGCAAACCGGTCCCGGCGATGGGCCAGGCCGCCGTCCGCACACTCCTGGAGGAGATCGGCGGTACGCCCGCTCCGCACAGCGAGTTCGTGTTCATGCCGGAGCTGGTGGTCCGGGGTTCGACGGCCTCGGCCCCCGGGGACCGCAACCGTTCCCAGTAGGGCTCCCGGGCTCCACCCCCGGTGTCGTTCTCAGGGTGGAGAATTCCCCGCTTCGGCCAGTGCTCCGGTAGTACTGCGGGCCGCCTGTCCCCACCGTAGGACGTGCGGGTCGGACAGGACCAGGGGATGATCTGGGAGGGGGCCGTATCTGGCAGACTCTGTGTCCATGGGTGAGACGACCGTGACGACAAGGGAAGGCCACGACCGGGCCGCTCCACACTCCGTCACGGACGAGACGGCGGAGGGGAACGACCGCGTGGTCAAGGGACTCCTGCGCCGAGTGCGCGCTCCGCGCCGGCCACGGCTGTGGTTCGAGATCCTTCTGATCGCGATCAGTTACTGGACGTACTCACTGATCCGCAACGCCGTTCCGGAGCAGAAGGCCGAGGCGCTGCGCAACGCGGACTGGCTCTGGAAGGCCGAGCACAGTCTGGGCATCGCCGTCGAGGAGTCGGTCAACCACACGGTCAACTCGGTGACATGGCTGATCGTGGGCATGAACTACTACTACGCCACGCTCCACTTCGCCGTCACTCTCGGTGTCCTGGTGTGGCTGTACCGCAGTCACCCGGGGCGTTACGCGGCGACGCGCCTGACCCTCTTCGCAACCACGGCGGTCGCCCTGGTCGGTTACTACCTGTATCCGCTGGCCCCGCCCCGGCTGATGAACGGCGGCGACTTCGTCGACACGGTGATGATCCACCACACCTGGGGTTCGATGGCCTCCGGCGACCTCAAACACGTGTCGAACCAGTACGCGGCGATGCCGTCGATGCACATCGGCTGGTCCACGTGGTGCGGCCTGACGATCTTCGCCCTGGCCTCCGTCCCCTGGGTGCGCGTGCTCGGGCTCCTTTACCCGGTGGCCACCCTGGTGGTGATCGTCGCCACCGCCAACCACTTCTGGCTGGACGCGGTGGGCGGCCTTCTGTGCCTGGCCTTCGGCTTCACGGTGGCCCGCCTCTGGTACGGCAAGCTCCCCTACGCCCTCCCGAAACTGGTCCCGGTGCGGGGGCAGGGCGGCCCACTGCTCCCGGTCAAGCCATGACGCGACGGCGACCTGCCGGGACCAGTCGGGCTTACCCCGCCGCCCCGTAGAACAGCGTCTCCACGACACCGCGGGCCCGTCGGGTGGTACGCCGGTACGCGTCGATCATGTCGCCGACATGCCCCGGCCCGTACCCCAGATACCGCCCGACCGCGCCCAGTTCACGCCCGTCCGAGGGGAAGGTGTCCCCGGCCCGCCCGCGCACCAGCATCACGGCGTTGCGCACCCGGGTGGCCAGGACCCACGCCTCGTCCAGTATCGCCGCGTCCTCCCCGGAGATCAGTTCGGCGGCGCAGGCGGCGGCGAGGGCCTCGCGGGTACGGGTCGTCCGCAGCCCCGGTTCCGCCCACCCGTGCTGGAGTTGCAGCAACTGGACGGTCCACTCCACGTCCGACAGGCCGCCCCGCCCGAGCTTGGTGTGCAGGGTCGGATCGGCGCCGCGAGGCATCCGCTCCGACTCCATACGCGCCTTCAGTCGCCGGATCTCACGCACCGCGTCGTCGCCGAGCCCCTCCACCGGGTAGCGGAGCGGGTCGATCAGCTCGATGAAACGGCGGCCCAACTCCAGGTCCCCGGCGACGACTTCGGCCCGAAGCAACGCCTGTGACTCCCAACCGAGGGACCAGCGGCGGTAGTACGCCTCGTACGACGGCAGGGTCCGGACCATCGGCCCCGACTTGCCCTCGGGGCGCAGATCCGCGTCGATGAGCAACGGCGGGTCGGCGCTGGGTGCCTGGAGGAGGCGCCTCATCTCGGAGACGACGGTGTTCGCGGCCTTGGCGGCCTCGTGCTCGTCGACGCCCTCCCGGGGTTCGTGCACGAACAGGACGTCGGCGTCGGAGCCGTAGCCCATCTCGTGCCCGCCGAAGCGGCCCATGCCGATCACCGCGAACCGGGTGGGCAGCGTGTCTCCCCACCCGTCCCGCACGACCGCGCGGAGGGTCCCGGCCAGGGTCGCCGCCGTGAGGTCGGAGATCGCGCCGCCGACCTGCTCCACCAGGGCGCCCTGGTCGGCCTCGGCGGGCGACTGCTCGGTGCCGTAGGAGCCGACGATGTCGGCGGCGGCCGTACGGAACAGCTCGCGCCGCCGGACACCGCGCGCGGCGTACACGCCCTGTTCCCCGGACTCGGAGCGCCCGACCGCGGCCAGTATCTCCTGCTCCAGCTGGACCCGCTCGCGTGGCTCAAGACCGCCTGCCCCGTCACCGTCGCCGAGCAGCGCGACGGCCTCCGGGGCCCGCATCAGCAGGTCGGGGGCGAGTCGCCCGGCCGACAGGACGCGGGCCAGGTTCCCGGCGGCGGCCCCCTCGTCCCTCAACAGCCGCAGATACCAGGGGGTTCGGCCGAGCGCGTCCGACACCTTGCGGAAGTTGAGCAGCCCGGCGTCCGGATTGGCGGAGTCGGCGAACCAGCCCAACAGGACGGGCAGCAGCGTCCGTTGGATGGCCGCCTTCCGGCTCACCCCGCTGGCCAGCGCCTCCAGATGCCTGAGCGCGGCGGCCGGATCGGCGTACCCGAGCGCGACGAGCCGCTCCCGAGCCGCGACGGTGCTCAACCTGGTCTCGCCGGGGGCGAGTTGGGCGACGGCGTCGAGCAGCGGCCGGTAGAAGAGCTTCTCGTGCAGCCGCCGTACGACGGACGCGTGCCGCTTCCACTCCCGGATCAGCTCGGCCACCGGATCGGTGCGCAGCCCGAGCGAGCGCCCGATGCGCCGCAGATCGGCCTCGTCCTCGGGCACCAGGTGGGTGCGCCGCAGCCGGAACAGCTGGATCCGGTGCTCCATGGACCGCAGGAACCGGTAGGCGTCGTCGAGCTGCACGGCGTCCGCGCGCCCGACGTACCCACCGGCGGCGAGCGCTCCCAGCGCGTCCAGGGTGGTCCCGCTGCGCAGGGAGGTGTCGGCACGCCCGTGCACCAACTGGAGCAGCTGAACGGCGAATTCGACGTCCCGCAAGCCGCCCGGCCCGAGCTTCAGCTCCCGCTCCACCTCGGCGACGGGAATGTTCTCGACGACGCGGCGGCGCATCTTCTGCACGTCGACGACGAAGTTCTCGCGCTCGGCGGCGTGCCAGACGAGCGGGGCGAGCGCGGCGACGTACGCCTCCCCCAGTTCGATGTCACCGGCGACCGGGCGGGCCTTCAACAGGGCCTGGAACTCCCAGGTCTTGGCCCAGCGCTGGTAGTAGGCGAGGTGGCTGCTGAGGGGTCGCACCAGCGGGCCGTTGCGGCCCTCGGGGCGGAGATTGGCGTCGACGGGCCAGATGCTCCCCTCGATGGTGGTCTCGGAGCAGATCCGCATCAGGTGCGAGGCGAGCCGGGTGGCGGCCTGCAGCGCCTTCCCTTCGTCGGCCCCGTCGACAGCCTCACCGACGAAGATGACGTCGACGTCGGACACGTAATTGAGCTCGTGGCCACCGCACTTGCCCATGGCGACGACGGCGAGCCGGCACAGTGCGGCGTCGTCGGGCGCGGCGGCCCTGGCGATGGCGAGGGCGGCGCGCAGGGTCGCGGTGGCGAGGTCGGCCAGCTCGGCGGCGGTCTCGGCGAGGTCGGTGGTGCCGCACACGTCGCGGGCGGCGATGGACAGCAGGCAGCGCCGGTAGGCGACGCGCAGCGACACGGGGTCGGTGGCCTGGGCGAGCCCCCGCTCGAACTCCTCCACCCCGGGATGGAGATCCCGGGGCTCGTACATGGCGAGGGCCTGCCAGTCGCGGGGATGCCGGATCAGATGGTCACCGAGGGCGGCGGAGGCGCCGAGCACCCCGAGCAGCCGGTCGCGCAGCGGCTTGGCCGCTATCACCGTGTCCAGCAACTCGTGCCGGGCGGTCCGCCCGTCCTGCGCCTCGGCGAGCCGCACGAGCCCGAGCAGCGCGAGATCGGGGTCGGCGGTCGCGCCCAGCGCGTCGAGCAGCACCGGGTCGTCCCGCATAGCCGCGAGCTCGGCGCTGTCGAGGAGCCGCTCGGCGGCGGAGGGATCGGTGAAGCCGTGCCGCAGCAGCCGAGTGAAGGTACTGCTCCTGCGCCCCGGCACCATCATCCTGGGCCTTTCCGTCGGACCATCGGATCAAGGTCGTACGCCCACGAGCGTAACCGGACAGGCCGCGGGAAGCGCCCGACGGACCGGGGGGATGTCCGCGCTGGTCGGAACGACGGCTTCCGCCGCCGACGTGGCCGTTTCGGTGGCGCCCCGCACGGATTTCGGCTTCGGTGAGGGGAGCCGTTCCGTGAAGGTGATCTGGAGGACCAGCGATGCAGTACACGCTCGAAGTGATCCCGCTGCCCGTGAGCGACATCGACCGGGCCCGGGACTTCTACCGCGACAAGGCCGGTTTCCACGTCGACATCGACCAGGAGGTCATGCCGGGGATGCGTATCGTCCAGCTCACGCCGCCGGGCTCGGGCTGTTCGATCGCTCTCGGTGACACCATCTGGGAGACGATGGCCGGCCCGACGCCCGCACCGGGCTCGTACCAGGGCCTCCAGCTGTGCGTCGCCGACATCAAGGCGGCCCACGCCGAGCTGGTCGAACGCGGCCTCGAGGTGTCGGAGCCGATGCAGTACTCGCCGGACGACGGCGCCACGTTCATGTACTTCAAGGACCCGGACGGCAACGGCTGGGCGATCCAGGAGTACCGGCAGCGGGCGGGGAAGCCGCTGCACGCACTGCTGACCGAGGCGGCGGCCGGCTCTCTTTAGCGGCCGTGTTCCCGGGGCCGCCGCTGCGGCGGCCCCGGGAGTGTCCGGCTACCCGCTTACAGAACCGGCAGGTTCTTCCGCAGTTCGAAGGCCGTGACCTCGCTGCGGTACTCCTCCCACTCCTGGCGCTTGTTGCGCAGGAAGAAGTCGAACACGTGCTCGCCGAGCGTCTCGGCGACCAGTTCGCTGCGCTCCATGAGGGAGAGCGCCTCGCCCAGGTTCTGGGGAAGCGGCTCGATGCCCATCGCGCGGCGCTCGGCGTCCGAGAGGGCCCAGACGTCGTCGTCGGCGCCCGGCGGGAGCTCGTAGCCCTCCTCGATGCCCTTGAGGCCGGCGGCCAGCAGGACGGCGTACGCCAGGTACGGGTTCGCGCCCGTGTCCAGGGAGCGGACCTCCACGCGCGCGGAGCCCGTCTTTCCGGGCTTGTACATCGGGACGCGGACCAGCGCCGAGCGGTTGTTGTGGCCCCAGCAGATGTACGAGGGGGCCTCGCCGCCGGCGCCCGCGGTGCGCTCCGAGCCGCCCCAGATGCGCTTGTACGAGTTCACCCACTGGTTGGTGACCGCCGCGATCTCCGCCGCGTGCTTCAGCAGGCCGGCGATGAACGAGCGGCCGACCTTGGAGAGCTGGTACTCCGAGCCCGACTCGTAGAACGCGTTGCGGTCACCCTCGAAGAGCGAGAGGTGGGTGTGCATGCCGCTGCCGGGGTGCTCGGAGAACGGCTTCGGCATGAACGTGGCGTTGACGCCCTGCTCCAGCGCCACCTGCTTCATGACCAGGCGGAACGTCATGATGTTGTCCGCCGTGGAGAGCGCGTCCGCGTACCGCAGGTCGATCTCCTGCTGGCCGGGGGCGCCCTCGTGGTGGGAGAACTCGACCGAGATGCCCATGGACTCCAGCATGGTGATCGCCTGGCGGCGGAAGTCCTGGCCGACGTGGGTCGGGGTGTGGTCGAAGTAGCCGGAGTTGTCGGCCGGGGTCGGACGGGTACCGTCCAGCGGCTTGTCCTTCAGGAGGAAGAACTCGATCTCCGGGTGCGTGTAGAACGTGAAGCCCAGGTCGGAGCCGCGTGTGAGGGCCCGCTTGAGGACGTAGCGCGGGTCCGCGAAGGACGGCGAGCCGTCCGGCATGAGGATGTCGCAGAACATCCGGGCGGTGCCGGGGGCCTCCGCACGCCACGGGAGGATCTGGAACGTCGACGGGTCGGGCTTGGCGATCATGTCGGACTCGTATACGCGAGCGAATCCCTCGATCGCGGAGCCGTCGAACCCGATGCCCTCGTCGAAGGCCTGCTCGAGCTCGGCCGGGGCCACGGCCACGGACTTGAGGAAGCCCAGCACGTCCGTGAACCACAGCCGGACGAACCGGATGTCACGCTCCTCCAACGTCCGGAGCACGAACTCCTGCTGCTTGTCCATCTTCCGCTTCCCCATCCTTGCTGGTCAGGCCGCCTGTCTCCCGCACCACGGAAGGCGGTCGGGCACCTGAGCATCCCACCACAACAGCATTTCATGCGCATTGCGCACCTTGATCGTCCAGCCGACCTCGGAGTGAACGCCTCGCATACGGCAGGTGCACCGCTCTGCTCCTCATCTTGCCTGTTCGCGGCGACATCCGTAATGGGTGACCCCCGACGGGAACCGTTGCGGACGGTCGCGGATTACGATCAGTGGCCACCGATTACGATCAGGGACCGAACAACCGACCGGCCAACCGACCGCCCCTTTCCCCAGAAGGACCGATCCCATGGGTTCCGCCAAGAAGAGCGCCAAAGACGCCAAAGACAGTGGCAGCGCGGCGCGCAAGGCGCGCATAGAGGAGATGCGGCGCGCCGAGCGCTCGCGTGAGCGCCGGAACCGGATCCTCACGATCGGCGTGAGCGTTGTCATAGTGGCCGGCCTGGTCGTCGGTGCGACGGTCCTGGTGAAGAAGCAGTCCGACGACAGTGACACCGCGGCGACCGACTCCAAGGGCGCCGGCAAGTTCGTCACCGGCGCGGACGGTGTGAAGACCTGGGACAAGAAGCTCACCCAGAACCACGTCACCAAGACGGTGGACTACCCGATGGAGCCCCCGGTCGGCGGTGACCACAACCAGGTCTGGATGAACTGCAACGGCGACATCTACACCAAGGCGCTCAACAACATGAACGCCGTGCACTCGCTGGAGCACGGGGCCGTGTGGGTGACGTACAACAGCAAGGCGTCGAAGACGGACATCGACGCGCTCGCGGCGAAGGTGAAGAAGACGCCGTACACGCTGATGAGCCCGGACGACAAGCAGGCGGACCCGATCATGCTGTCCGCCTGGGGCAAGCAGCGCACGGTGACCAGCGCCAAGGACCCGAACGTGGACAAGTTCTTCGAGGAGTTCGTCCAGGGCAAGCAGACCCCCGAGCCGGGCGCCGCCTGCACGAACGGGCTGGCCCAGTGAGCCGGTCGGCCTGGATCGCCGGCGCCGCCGCGACGGCGCTCGTCGCGGCCGGCGCGATCACCTACGCGGTCGCCGACGGCGACGACTCCGGGATGAAGGCACCCACCGCCGAATCGGCGGACGCGGGCTTCGCCCGTGACATGGCCGTCCACCATCAGCAGGCCGTCGAGATGTCCTACGTCGTGCGCGACCGGACGAGCAACGACGAGATCCGGCGGCTCGCGTACGACATCTCGCAGACGCAGGCCAACCAGCGCGGCATGCTGCTGGGCTGGCTCGACCTGTGGGAGCTGCCGAAGGTGTCCTCGGACGCTCCCATGTCCTGGATGGACATGGCGGGCATGGCCGACGGCAAGGACGGCGCGCTGATGCCGGGCATGGCGACCAACACCGAGATGACGAAGCTGGGCAAGCTCAGCGGCAAGCAGGCCGAGGTCTTCTATCTCCAACTGATGACCAAGCACCACCAGGGCGGTGTCCACATGGCCGACGGGTGTGTGGAGCGGTGCGAGGTGGGGGTGGAGAAGCGGCTCGCGCAGGGCATGGTCAACGCGCAGCAGTCGGAGATCTCCCTGATGGCGGGGATGTTGAAGGAGCGCGGCGCCAAGGCCCTCTCCTAGGCCCTCCCCCCAAGGCCCTTCCCGGGGAGGGCGGTTCGGCGGGACGATTGGGGCGGATGGCTCAAATCGCCTGCGTATACGTTCTCTTGGGGTCTTCTTGGCCCAGCCATTCCCCCTGGATTCCCCTGGCATGAACGGTTCATCGCGAGAGTGGCCAGCGGCGAGTGATCACTCGCCTTGCTCGCGTTGAACCGCATCAGGGGGTTCCATGAGATCCACTCGCGCCGTCAGGCGTGCCGGTGTGAGCCTGGCAGCGACACTGCCTCTGCTCGCCGGCGCGCTGGCGCTCGGCATACCCGCGGCCCATGCCGTGGACGCCCCGGGCCGGGACACGCTCGCCGGCACCAGGCCCGCGTGGGCCACCGCCAAGGCGGACAAGGGAGCCACGTCCGACGGCTCCAAGGTCACCGCCCGGGTCTACTTCGCCGGCCGGGACGCCACCGGTCTGGCCGCGTACGCGAAGGCCGTCTCCGACCCGAGGTCCGCGGTGTACGGCAAGTACCTCACCGCCGCCCAGGTCAAGCAGCGCTTCGGGGCCTCCCCGGCCCAGGTCGCCGCGGTCAAGGCGTGGCTGAAGTCGGCGGGCCTCACGGTCACCGGCGTCACGGCGCACTACGTCACGGTGACCGGTGACGTGGCCGCCGCCGAGAAGGCCTTCAGCACCCAGCTGCACAACTACGCCAAGGGCAAGAAGACGTACCGGGCGCCCGCGAGGACCGCCTCCGCGCCGGACAGCCTGAACGGTGCCGTCCTGACCGTCACGGGTCTGGACAACGCCCCGCACACGGCGACCCACGACGACACCCTGCCGGAGCCGGAGGCGGTGTTCCGCAACTCGGGGCCGTTCTCCACGTATCACGGCTCGAACACCGCCTCCACGCTGCCGACGGCTTACGGCAAGCAGCTCCCGTACGCCGTCGAGGGCTACACGGGCAAGCAGCTGCGGGCCGCGTACGGCGCGGGCAGCTGGACCGGCAAGAAGGTGCGCGTCGCCATCACCGACGCCTACGCCTCGCCGTACATCGCCGCCGACGCCGCCACCTACGCGGCCAAGCACGGCGACGCCGCCTATCGGAATGGCCAGCTCAAGCAGGTCCTGCCGGCGGACTACACGAACATCGAGGACTGCTCCGCGGCCGGCTGGTACGGCGAGGAGACCCTCGACGTCGAGGCCGTGCACGCGGTCGCGCCGAGCGCCGACATCACGTACGTCGGCTCCGTGTCCTGCTCCGACGACGATCTGCTCGACGCGCTCAGCAAGGTCGTCGACAACCACCTGGCCGACATCGTCTCCAACTCCTGGGGCAGCACCGAGGCCAGCCAGACGCCCGACCTCGCGGCCGCCTACGACCAGGTGTTCAAGCTCGGCGCGGTGGAGGGCATCGGTTACTACTTCTCCTCCGGCGACAACGGCGACGAGGTCGACAACACCGGAACGAAGCAGGTCGACAGCCCGGCCAACTCGGCGTGGGTGACGGCGGTCGGCGGTACCTCGCTGGCGGTGGGCAAGAACGACAAGTACCTGTGGGAGACCGGCTGGGGCACCGAGAAGGCCGTCCTGTCGGCCGACGGCAAGAGCTGGACGAACTTCCCGGGCGCCTTCACCTCGGGTGCGGGCGGCGGCACGAGCGGGACCGTCGCCGAGCCGTACTACCAGAAGGCTGTCGTCCCGAAGTCGCTGGCCACGGCCAACAGCGCGGCCGGCAACCGTGTCGTCCCGGACATCGCGGCGATCGCCGACCCGAACACCGGCTTCAAGGTCGGCCAGACGCAGGCCTTCCCGGACGGGTCCCTGCAGTACAGCGAGTACCGCATCGGCGGCACCTCACTGGCCGCGCCGGTCATCGCGGCCGTCCAGGCACTGGCCCAGGAGGCGCGCGGCGGCAAGGCGATCGGCTTCGCCAACCCGGTGATCTACGCCAAGTGCGCCTCGCGGGCCTACCACGACGTCACCGACAGCCCGACCGGCACCGACCTGGCCGTGGCCCGCGTCGACTTCGTCAACGGCTTCGACGCCGCCGACGGAATCACCACCTCGGTCCGCAGCCTCGGCAAGGACAGCTCGCTGTCCGCGGTCCGGGGCTACGACGACGTCACCGGCGTGGGCACCCCGGCGAGCGGATACGTCGATTCGTACCGGCGCCGCTGACCCTCCAAAAAATGCTCAAAAACCGCCCCCGGAGCGTTCACCGTCCGGGGGCGGGCGCATTTCGGGCACCCCGCTCGAGCAGGAGGAAGATCACGAAACCCGCGACAAACACGAGCACGCCGCCGACCAGGAACGGTATGGGCGTGTACTCGTCGGTGCACGTCTGCCCGCCCGACGACGAACGGCAGACATTCCCCGGGCCGCCCCGGTTCAGGTACGCGATGTAGAAGAGCGGCAGCGCCAGGCCCGCGAGACCTCCGACAACGGCGTTCCGGGGCCCCTTCCACAGCAGGAGCCCCGCGGCCACGGTGGCCAGGACGAGAAATCCCAGCCCCACCGTCAGGATGGCGGCGAGCCCGGCAACCAGGCACGCTCCCACCGCGAACCAGGCCACGAACCAACCCCAGCCCGTTTTGGTTCTGCAGCCTTCACTGTCCACATGTGCCCCGTTGTACGTCATATCCCTTACGGAAGACGCAGCCATGACGTCCGGGCAATGCACTTCAGGATCCCATTGCCCTACCGTCAGGGAGAGATGACCCCAAGCACCGCACCGTGAGCCCGACTTGCGCCAAATGGCCGGTAAGCCGGGATCGGGCCCTCAGCCCTGGCGTGGGGCGACCCACACTCCCCGACCCCCCATCGCGTCGCATTGACGATTACACTTGGCGGCGTGCCTCAACTACGCCTCGCCCTGAACCAGATCGACTCGCGCGTCGGCGACATCGCCGGAAACACGGACTCGGTCCTCCGCTGGACCCGGCACTCCGCCGAGCAGGGAGCGCACCTCGTGGCGTTCCCGGAGATGGTGCTGACCGGGTACCCCGTCGAGGATCTCGCCCTGCGCTCCTCCTTCGTGGAGGCGTCCCGCGCGGCCCTGCGCTCCCTCGCCACGCGTCTCGCCGACGAGGGCTTCGGTGAGCTGCCGGTGGTCCTCGGCTACCTCGACCGGTCCGAGAGCGACCTGCCGAAGTTCGGCCGCCCGGCCGGCTCCCCGCGCAACGCGGGCGCGGTGCTGCACAGGGGCAAGGTGATCCTGACGTACGCCAAGCACCACCTCCCCAACTACGGCGTCTTCGACGAGTTCCGCTACTTCGTGCCGGGCGACACCATGCCCGTACTGCGTGTGCACGACGTCGACGTGGCGCTCGCGATCTGCGAGGACCTCTGGCAGGACGGCGGCCGGGTCCCGGCGGCGCGCTCCGCGAAGGCGGGCCTCCTGCTCTCGATCAACGCCTCCCCGTACGAGCGTGACAAGGACGACACCCGCCTGGAGCTGGTCCGCAAGCGCGCCCAGGAGGCGGGCTGCACGACCGCCTACCTCGCGATGGTCGGCGGCCAGGACGAACTGGTCTTCGACGGCGACTCGATCGTGGTGGACAGGGACGGCGAGGTGATCGCGAGGGCCCCGCAGTTCACGGAGGGCTGTGTGGTCCTGGACCTGGACCTGCCCGCGGCCCTGACCGACGCTCCGACGGGCGTGGTGGACGACGGTCTGCGCATCGACCGCGTGGTGCTGTCCGAGGAGCCGCTGCCGGCGTACGAGGCCGAGTTGACGGGCGCGTACTCGGAGCGCCTGGACGACGACGAGGAGATGTACTCGGCGCTGGTGGTGGGCCTGCGCGCGTACGTGACGAAGAACGGCTTCAGGTCGGTCCTGATCGGCCTGTCCGGCGGTATCGACTCGGCGCTGGTCGCGGCGCTCGCGTGCGACGCTGTGGGCGCGGAGAACGTGTACTGCGTGGCGATGCCGTCGAAGTACTCGTCGGACCACTCGATCGGTGACGCGGCGGAACTGGCCCGGCGGACGGGCCTCAAATTCCGTACGGTGCCGATCGCGCCGATGTTCGACGCGTACATGGACTCGCTGGGCCTGACGGACCTGGCGGAGGAGAACCTCCAGTCCCGCCTGCGGGGCACGATGCTGATGGCGATCTCCAACCAGGAGGGGCACATCGTGCTGGCGCCGGGCAACAAGAGCGAACTGGCGGTGGGTTACTCGACGCTGTACGGCGACTCGGTGGGTGCGTACGGCCCGATCAAGGACGTGTACAAGACGTCGATCTTCCGCTTGGCCGAATGGCGCAACCGCGCGGCTGCGCAACGGGGCCAGACCCCGCCGATCCCGGAGAACTCGATCACCAAGCCGCCGAGCGCGGAGCTGCGTCCGGGGCAGATCGACACGGATTCCCTGCCCGACTATCCGGTGCTCGACGCGATTCTCGAGATGTACGTGGACCGGGACTCGGGTGCCGACGCGATCGTGGCGGCCGGGTACGACGCGGAACTGGTGACCCGGGTGCTGCGGATGGTGGACACGGCGGAGTACAAGCGGCGGCAGTATCCGCCGGGGACGAAGATCTCGGCCAAGGGGTTCGGGAAGGACCGGCGGCTGCCCATCACCAACGGGTGGCGGGAGTCGGTCTGAGGGCCCAGTAACCCGCGAGGTCACCGGTTCGACATTTCGAGCAATTCATTTGGTTCGGCATTTCGATCACACGCCGTTCGGCATTTCGACCGAATTCCAACGCGACCCTCCCCTGCGCGAGAATTTGACGATCTATTGGCCGGCGTTTGACGACTTGTTAGCGCTCGCATACGACTCATGCCGGAAATATTGACGCAACCTCACGCCAGGAACATACTGGCGGCCACCTGACCTCCAGGTACTCCCACTGGTCGTTCGAAGTCCCGCACAACAGCCCCTCCTCAACCCTCCCCCGGCCTTCCCTTGAGCGCATAAATGTTAGCGCTCACATCGTGTACTTGCGACGAAGTTCCGCTGCGCTGAACCCCGATCCGGTCAGCGGCACCTTCGGGTATTCGCCATGCCTCAAAGGAACGGAGATCAACGATGATTTCTCTTTCACGTCGTCAACGCCTCAGAGGGATACTTCTCTCGGTCGGCGCGACCATCGCGGTGGTCGCCGGCCTCCTGGTCGGCGCCGCCGGCCCGTCGCAGGCCGCCACCTCACTCCCGTGCGACATCTACGCCGCGGCCGGCACGCCCTGCGTCGCCGCCCACAGCACCACACGCGCGCTCTACGCCGCATACAGCGGCTCCCTCTACCAGGTGAAGCGCGCCTCGGACGCCACGACGGCCAACATCGGCACCCTCAGCGCGGGCGGCTACGCCAACGCCGCGGCGCAGGACTCCTTCTGTTCCGGCACGACATGCGTCATCACGGAGATCTACGACCAGAGCGCCAGGCACAACGACCTCACCGTCGAAGGCCCCGGCGGCAACGGCGGCCAGGACGTCGGCGCCATCGCCAACGCCCTCCCGGTGACGGTCGGCGGGCACGCGGCCTACGGGATCTTCGTGTCGGCCGGCGTCGGCTACCGCGACAACAGCACGACGGGCGTCGCCACCGGTAGCAGCCCCGAGGGTATGTACATGGTCACCAGCGGCCACCACGTGAACAACCGGTGCTGCTTCGACTACGGCAACGCCGAGACGTCCGGCAACGACACCGGCAACGGCCACATGGACGCGCTCAACTTCGGTACGGAGTGCTGGTTCTCGTGCTCGGGTGCCGGCTCGGGCCCCTGGGTCGAGGCAGACCTGGAGAACGGGCTCTTCTTCGGCGGAAACGGCTCCTACCCGAGCAACACCGGCAACAGCAGTGAGTTCGTCACGGCCCTGCTCAAGAACAACGGCACGACGACCTATGCCCTCAAGGGCGGCAACTCACAATCGGGGTCGTTGACCACTTGGTACAACGGGGCACTGCCCAACCTGGGCGGGTACACCCCGATGCAGAAAGAGGGCGCCATCGTCCTCGGCACCGGCGGTGACAACAGCAACGGCTCCGACGGTTCCTTCTTCGAGGGCGTCATGACCGCCGGCTACCCGACCGACGCCGCCGACAACGCCGTACAGGCCAACATCACCTCCGTCGGCTACACCACTCCGACCGCCACCTTCCCCGTCGCCGGCACCGCCTACCGGCTGACCAACACCAATTCGGGCAAGGTCCTGGACGCGGTGAACTGCGGTACCGCAAACGGAACCTCGATCGACCTCTGGGCCTCGCTCGGAAACACCTGCCAGCAGTGGAAGTTCGCCGGCGCGGGCAACGGGCACTACACCATCACCAACGTCAACAGCGGCACGGTCCTGGACGACAAGAACTGCGGGCAGAGCAACGGCACGGCCGTCCAGCTGTGGGCCTCGCTCGGCAACCAGTGCCAGCAGTGGGACGTCACCCACGTCGGCAGCCACTACACGATCAGCAACGTCTACACCGGTATGACGCTGGACGTCACGAACTGCGCAACGGCCAACGGCACGGTGGTCCGCCAGTGGCAGCAGCTCGACAACACCTGCCAGCAGTGGGACATCGCCCCCTAGCAGGCACCCCCATCCCGAAGGCCTGCCGGATGCCTGTACCTCTGGCAGGCCTTCGGCCTGAGCGGCGGTGCCCCGGCCCCGGACGGCTTTTCGTATGCGGGCGTTGACCGACTCCCAAGCGCCTGGCGGTGCGGTGGGAGCGACGCCCCGACCTCCACAACGCCTTCGCCTCGCGGGGCTGCGGCCTCAGCTGCCGGTGACGGCTCCAGAAGGCTGCCGGGCCATGATCGCGGAAACCCCCGTGGCGTCAGGTTCCCTTGCAGAGGGCGGCGAGCACGCCGGGGACCCTCAACGCACGCGCTCGCTACTCACCGGTCTCGCGCTCCGAACGATCCCTGGCCGACGGCTCGTTGTGGGTGATCACGACCGGCGCGTTCGCCTCCGCCCGTGCGCGGTCCGACGCCGCCGCGATCTCCTCGTAGGTCCATTCCCTGTGCAGGCGCTCCCCGTGGGCATCGGTGATGTCGATGACCACACCGGTCCACTCCTCGGCGGGCTGTTCGGGGACGAGCCCCAGCTCGTACACAGCGTCCTGGAGGAGGGATTCGGTGACGCGTATGCCGGTGAGTCTCTCCGCCAGAGCGAGGACCCCCGCCTTCCGGTCGATGTCCGGGGTGCTCTCGTCGTGCTCTCCCCCGGAGGTCAGAGGAAAGCCGACTTCCCGCAGCAGTGGGACCAGTTCGTCGGGGGTGTTGCCGTCGCGCGACGAGGGGCCCTCGAACGTCGTACGGAGCTCACCGTCCTCGAACCAGTGGAAGAGGTGGATGGGCTTGCCGCCGTTGGTCGAGTGCCCCACGACCCGGCCGCCCTCCGACAGCGTCTCCACGCACCGGGCCGCGATCCCCAGGCCACCGTCGAAGCCGAGGACTAGTGTCCAGTCGCCGTTCTCACCCGGAACGCTGAAGGCACCCGCGACGTAGGACTCGTCCCAGTAGTCGTGGTCCACCGCAGCGCGGTGAGCGTCGCCCGCCTCGATCAGCCCGGCCGTTCCCGTCCCGGTCCCGCGCCGTTCCGCCTCCATTGCGCGCAGCACCTCGCGCGGGGTCCGCCCCCGTATCAGTGTCAGTGTGTATCCGCTTTCCGTCATGTGGCGGAAGAGCGGCGAGGTGCGAATCCAGGCGTAGTCGTGCGCGGTCACCGAGTTCATACGGCGCAGTGTGCCCGATGCCTCTGACAACGCCCGGTGGAGCCGGTTCTCACAGCTGGAGCTGTTCCTCGGGTCGGGCCGCCGGATCCGTGTCGGACCGGAACCTCGCTCAGGCGGCGGAAGCGGTGGTTCCAAGTGATCTCCCAGTTCATCCGCCATGGTCCTCGATGACGTCCGTGTCCGCACACCGGACCGAACACTCGACTCCCGCCCCAAGGGCTCCTGTCCCGTAACTGGCGGTATCCCGTCTCAGAGTGGTTCAGCCGATGCCGTTGGGGGGGGCGAGCGAGTGCTGAGCGACGAAACCAGGTCGACGTAGGCCAGTGCGGTACCCGATCATGCGTTCATGCCCCTGAGATACACCCTCGCCCGAGTCGATGCAGACCTGGCCGCCGGCCGGGTTCCCGTCGCGCGCCAGCGCCTGCGCGGGCTGGTGTCGTCCTTTCCCAACGACCTGATGCTTCGCCGGCGCCTCGCCGAGGTGTACCGCCTGTACGGAGAGCCTGCCCAAGCGGGTCGCTGGATGTACCTCGAACAGGACAGGGACGCAGCTGAGACCTCCGCCTTCGAGGCGAGGTACCACACAGCTCAGCAACGCATGCGGGCACTTGCCTGGCAGGGCCGTGAGTCGCTTGCCCGAACAGACTTCGCCAGAGAGCAACTGGCAGCAGTACGAGCAGCTTGCTCCGATGACATGGGGCGCCCCGTCGACTGGGACACGATGCCGTCCGGCGAGAATGGACGCAGCAGCCGTAGCCCCTTGGCCAATTTCCTGGCACAGGCCGGATGCCTGGTGACGGCCCTTGCCTTCATCGCGATCTGGGTGAACGGTCTCGTTGCCCTCTTCGACTGACTCAGGTCACCGGGGCCTGGTCCTGTGCGGAGCACCGCTCAAAGTTCGGTGAGACAGTCCAGAACTGCCCTGAACGGGACACCCGGTGACGGGTGAAATGATCTCGCTGTGTCTGCGTCTGGTGTGATCACGGCTTCGGAGCCGTCCTGGACAGCCCCGTTCACCGGGCTGAGCCCTCGCCTGTTCGGAAGCGATGCCCAGGACCTGTGGATCAGCCGGGAGCACGCGAAGGGCGTACCTTCCCAGGTGATCGACCGAGAAGTCACCGAGTAGATGTGCGTTGCGGCACGGGTCGGGAAGGCACGCCCATGCTGAACGCGGTCACCGCCGAGGGTTCCACCAAGTCCGGCTCCTTGATCGACGAGATCGTGCGAGAGGGCGCCCGCCGGATGCTCGCCGCCGCGCTGGAAGCGGAAGTCAGCCAGTGCACAGCCGAGTTGGCGGCTGAGACCGATGCGGCCGGGCGCCGTCTGGCGGTCCGCAACGGGCACCACCGGCCCCTCACTGTGGTCACCGCGGCCGGACCGGCCGAGTTCACCGCACCCCGGGTGAACGACCGGCGGGTCGACGACGCCACCGGCGCGCGCAAGCGGTTCTTCGACCCAACCGGAGTTGACGGACATGGCAGACGTACACGGTCGTGCACGCCGAGTCGGGGACCAGGTCAGCGGACGACGTCGAAGACGTTCTTCTGCAGGCCGTTGGCGTACACCTCGGACTCGACGAGCTTCAACTTCTGGGTGTCCTTGTCCGTGGCGCTGAACAGCCGCTTGCCCGCGCCGAGCAGCAGCGGGAAGACCAGCAGGTGGTAGCGGTCGATGAGGCCGGCGTCGGAGAGGTCGCGGGTGAGGGTGGCGCTGCCGTGGATGATGATCGGGCCGCCCTCGGTCTCCTTCAGGGCGGCGATGTCGTCGAGCGAGCGCAGGATCGTGGTCTCGCCCCAGTTCGAGACCAGGTCGTCCTCGGTGAGGGTGGTGGAGACGACGTACTTCGGCATCACCTTGTAGTCGGCGAAGTCCTCCATGTCGGGCCACACCGGGCTGAACGCCTCGTAGCTGGCCCGGCCCAGCAGCATCGCGGCGGCTTCCTTCTGCTCCCGGCCCTTGATCTCGAACGCCTCCGGGAGGAACTCGATGTCCTTGAAGGTCCAACCGGCGTTCCGGTAGCCGGGCTCGCCGCCCGGAGCCTCCACGACTCCGTCGAGCGAGACGAAAGCGGTGCTGATCAGGGTGCGCATATCGGGTCTCCTGGGGGTGTCTCGTGGCTGGTTCGCTGATACTCAGCCCGTTCTACCCTGACTGACTCAGGGTCGCGGTGAAACTCATCGGCCATCAGGACCGGACATCCAGGCCCGCACAACCCCGAAAGTGCGCGGACTGCTGCCTCGTGCGGTCGATACGCTCACCGCATGACTGCCGACGAGCGAATCGAGCAAGCCCAACTCCTTTACGAACGTGCCGTGTTCGGCGGTGACAGCAGTGCGCTCGCGTCCGCCGACCGGAACCTCGACGCGGTCGAGGCCGACCTCGCGCTGACCCGTGGCAAGGTGATCCACGCACGCTTCCTGGAGGAGCGGGTCGAGGATGCGCGGGAGCTGGAGCTCTTCGAGCATGCGGTGGAGCTGTACGGGCGGCTCGGGGACGTCCGGGGCGAGGGTGAGGCCGTGTTCTGGGTCGGTGCCTTCCACCAGGTGGTCCGCGACGACGCCGGGGCCGCCGTGCCCGCCTTCGATCGTGCCCTCGACCTCGCCACCCGGGCCGGCGACCGGCTGACGACGTCCTACGTCCTGCGGCATCTCGGCTTCGCCGACCACATGGCCGGCCGCCTGGACGAGGCCCGTGCGCGCTTCGAGGAGTCCACCCGTCTCCGCCGGGAGCTGGGATTCCTCCCGGGGGTGGCGGCGAACCTCGTCGGGCTGGCCTACCTGGCCGCCCAGCAGGAGCGGCGGGACGACGCGTCGGCACTGCTCAAGGAAGCCACGGAGTTGGCCGAGAGGACTGACTCCCAGGGCGTGCTGCGCTGGGTGGCGGGAGCCCGCGAGGAGCTCAGCCTGCCGTGAGACGTAGACGGTTACCGGAAATGCCGGGCGGCAGCGAGTAGTTCAGGGGCGCCCTGGAAACGAACCGCAAACGGGCGGTTGGGTGGGAGATCAGCCCCTCAGTGGTGCACCTTCTCCGCCCGCACGGGCACATGCGACGCCACCACACGCCCTCGCCCGACCGACGGAGTCTCCACCACGTACGCGATCCCCGCGACGCCCAGGCCCAGTACCGCCAGCCCCGCGCCGACCAGCGCCGGCGAGGTCACCCCGAAGCCCGCCGCCAGGGCCAGGCCCCCGATCCACGCTCCCCCGGCGTTCGCCAGGTTGAAGGCCGCCTGGTTCGCCGAGGACGCCAGGGACGGGGCCGTCGACGCCCTCTCCATCACCATCAGGTTGAGCGGCGAGCCCGTGACGAACGCCGCCACGCCGAGCAGCACGACCGCCAGGGCCGCGCTCCACGCCGTACTCATCAGCAGCGGGAACGCGCCCAGGACCGCGATCAGCGACACCAGGCCGCCGAACAGCGTGCCCCGCATCGAGTGGTCCGCCAGGCGACCGCCCACCAGGTTGCCGATCGTCGCGCCGACGCCGAACAGGGCCAGCAGCAGCGTCACGCTGGAGTCGGCGTACCCGGCGGAGTCCGTGAGCATCGGGGTGATGTAGCTGTACGCCGAGAAGAGGGCGCCGAAGCCCGCCACCGTCGTACCGAGGGCCAGCCAGACCGGCAGCGACCTCAGCGCGGCCAGTTCGCCGCGCAGGCCCGTCACCGGTGCTCCCACCCGGTCGTGCGGGATCAGCAGCGCCAGCGCCGCTATCGCCGCCGCGCCGATCACGCTCACGCCGAGGAAGGTCGCCCGCCAGCCCAGCTGCTGGCCCATGGCCGTGGCCACCGGGACGCCGACCACGTTCGCGACCGTCAGGCCCAGGAACATCAGGGAGACCGAGCGGGCCTTGCGCTCCGGGGGCACCATGCTCGTGGCCACCACCGCGCCCACGCCGAAGAAGGCGCCGTGCGGCAGCCCGCTCAGGAATCGGGCGGCGAGGAGGTAGTCGTAGTTCGGCGCGAACGCGGAGAGCGCGTTGCCCGCGATGAACAGACCCATCAGGCCCATCAGGACCTTGCGGCGCGACATCCGGGCCGTGACCGCAGCGAGCAGCGGGGCGCCGATGACGACGCCGAGCGCGTACGCCGAGACCAGGTGCCCGGCGGACGGGATCGAGACGCCCAGGTCGTCGGCGACTTCGGGCAGCAGGCCCATCATCACGAACTCGGTCGTGCCGATGCCGAAAGCACCCACAGCGAGGGCCAGCAGGGCCAGGGGCGTGGTCCTGCGGGCGGACACGGTGGTCGGCAGCATGGTCGGGGGCGTGGTCGGCGTGGGCCGGGACATCAGAGCGCGGGGCCTTTCGAAGGGTGCGGCGGGCGTACGTCCGTACAGTTTATGTTCAAGTACGGAACAAAGCCTGCCAGGCCCGGTATTCCCCCGGCGTTCCTCCCGGTTACGAGCCGGTTGCCGATGCGGGAATCTTCACCCGCGCCGCGATCGGCAGATGGTCGCTCGCCGTGCGCGGCAGTGACCAGGAGCTGACCGGCTCCACGCCCTGCACCATGATCTGGTCGATCCGCGCCAACGGGAACGACGCCGGCCAGCTGAACCCGAACCCGCTGCCCGACGCGCCCTGCGTGGAGCGCATCTGGGCGGTGACGGCGTTGAGCGCGCGGTCGTTCATCGTGCCGTTGAGGTCGCCGAGCAGGATCTTGCGCGGCAGCTTCTCGTCGAAGAGCGCCTCGCCCAGCGCGTCCGCGCTCCTGTCGCGCTGGCGGGCCGTGAACCCGGCCTCCAGCTTCACGCGTACCGACGGGAGGTGGGCGACGTACACCGCGACCGGGCCCTCCGGCGTCGTCACGGTGGCACGCATCGCGCGGGTCCAGCCCAGCTTGATGTCCACCGGCCGGGAGGCGCTGATCGGGTACTTGCTCCACAGGCCGACGGTGCCCTGCACCGAGTGGTACTTGTACGTCGACGTGAGGGCCTTCTCGTACGTCGGGACCGCCGTCTCCGTCAGCTCCTCCAGGGCGAGGACGTCGGCGCCGGAGCCCGCCACCTCGCGGGCGGTGCCGGACGGGTCCGGGTTCTCCGCGTTGACGTTGTGGGTGGCCACCGTCAGGTCGCCTCCGGTGCCGGCGTTGCTGCCGAGCAGCCCGCCGAAGAGGTTGAACCAGACCGCCGTGGGCAGCACGACCGCGATCAGCGCGGTCGCGGAGCGCCGGATGAGCGCGACGACGAGCAGCAGCGGTACGGAGATGACGCCGAACCAGGGCAGGAACGTCTCGCTGAGGCTGCCGAGGTTGCCGATCCGGTTGGGGATCTGCGCGTGCAGCACCATCACCAGGGCGAGCAGTATCGCCAGTGCCGCCGTGATCAGGCCTCGCCGCCAGATTCTCGGATCACCTCGCCAGCCCGACGCCAGACGGCTCATCAGGCGCCGAAGCCGGGGTCCCCGGCGCTCGGGTCCCGAGCCTCCGTTGTCCGTCTCCGTCATGTACGCCTGCTGGGCCATACCGTCGCCTCACAACCTGCCGTGCATATACCGTCCGTCCCCCGCGCCTAAGACCCTAGGGGATGAACGGTTCCGATCTCGCCGTCTCATGACGGCCGTACGGGGACGATGACGAACAAGTCGGCACGCCCAGTTCCGGTTGCCGCACGCAGATGGGCCTCTGTGACGAAACACGCACAGTCGAGCGCCGGCCGGCCCGACAGGCGTACGAATTCCCGCTTATGGGGCGATCGGCCGCAGACCTTCCAGCAGAGTGTCGACGATCTGTTCGGCGAGGCCCTCCGGCAGTTCCGCGTCGGAGCGCATTACGGCGCGCAGGAGCATGGGGCCGACGAAGAGGTCGTTCATCAGGGTGACGTCGATGTCCGGGCGCACCTCGCCGGTCCGCTGGCCGCGGCGCAGGAGTTCGACGCCGAGCAGGCGGCGCGGTTCGAGGACGGTGTCGCTGTAGGCGGCCCAGAGTTTCGGGCTGCTCTTCATCTGGGCGTGGACGTTGTGCAGGAACGCCGAGGACTGTTTGGCCAGACCGCGTCGGCGCAGCGTCTCCAGCAGGACGACCAGGTCGTCGCGCACCGACGTACCGGGCAGCTCCGGGTCCACGGGCTCCATGACGCGCATGACGTCGACGAAGAGCTCCTCCTTGCCCGGCCAGCGGCGGTAGATGGTGGCCTTGCCGACACCGGCGGTACGGGCCACCCGTTCGATGGAGATGTCCGCGAGCGGCACGCCTTCCTCCAGGAGCTGCATCACGCCCTCGATGATGGAGCGCTCCACGGCTTCGCTCCGTGGGCGGCCACGGGTGCTGCTCCGACCGGCCGGGCCGTCCGCGAGGTTCACGCGCCCTGCTCCTTTCCTCGTGCTGCAGTCGTGCGTCGATTCTCCCTGCTGCTCAGTGGTCCGCCGACGCCAACTGCGGCTTCTCCTCGCCCTCTTGGGGTGCTGCCGGGCGGCCGGGCAGACACAGGACGACGACCAGGGCGCCCAGGAGGGCCACGCCCGCGCCGCACAGCGCGGTGAGGTGCATGGCGTGCAGGAACGCGTCGTTGGCGGGGGCGACCAGGGCGTCGCCCTTGGGACCGAGCTTGGCGGCGACGCCGAGGGTGGCCTCGATGGACTCGCCCGCGGTGTGCCGTACGTCGGCGGGCAGGGCGCCGAGCTTGTCCTCGATGTCACTGCGGTAGGCCGCCGAGAGGACCGAGCCGAGTACGGCGATGCCGAGCGCTCCGCCGACCTGGCGGAAGGTGTTGCTGAGCGCGGAGGCGGAGCCCGCCTTCTCGCGGGGCAGGGCCTGCATGATGACGACGCTGGTCGGCGTCATGATGTGCGCCATACCGGTGCCCATGAGGAAGAAGACGACCTCCAGCACCCAGATCGGCGTGTCGGCCTCGAACGCGGCGAACGCGGCCAGCGTCGCGGAGATCAGAAGCATGGCGGCGGTGGTCGTGGCCCGGTTGCCGAAGCGGTCGACTGCCAGCCGGGCGCGCGGCGCGAAGATCAGCTGGGCGGCGGCCAGCGGCAGCATCAGCAGACCGGTCTGGAGGGGCGAGTAGCCGCGCACGCTCTGGGTGTAGAAGACCGAGAAGAAGGTCACGCCCATCAGCGCGAAGAAGACGAGCGCGATGACGGACATCGCCGCCGAGAAGGTCTTGTTGCGGAAGTACGTCACGTCGATGGACGGATGGTCGCTGCGCTTCTCGAACAGCACGAAGCCGACGAGTACGGCGAGACCGGCGCCGATGGTCGCCAGCACCTGCGGGTCGGTGAAGTCGGCGAGCTGGCCGCCCTTGATGATGCCGTAGACGAGCAGCACGAGCCCGACGACGGACAGCACGACCCCGACGGGGTCGACACGGCCGGGCTTCGGGTCGCGAGAGTCGGGCACCAAGGCCGTCATCAGGACGAGGGCGATGATCACGATCGGGACGTTGATGAGGAAGACGGAGCCCCACCAGAAGTGGTCGAGGAGGATGCCTCCGGTGATCGGCCCGATGGCGATGGCCAGCCCGACACCGCCGGCCCAGATGCCGATGGCCTTGGGCTGCTCCTCGCGCTCGAAGACGTTCATCAGGACAGCGAGCGTGGCGGGCATCACGAAGGCGGCACCGAGGCCCATCACGGCCCGGAAGACGATGAGCTCGGTGGGCGAGCCGGCGAAGGCGGCGAAGGCGGAGCCGAGGCCGAACACGGCGAGCCCGCCGAGCAGCACCTTCTTGCGGCCGAGCCGGTCGCCGAGGATCCCGGCGGTGAACAGCAGCCCCGCGAAGACGAGGGTGTAGGCGTTGATCGCCCATTCCAGCTCGCTCTGGGTGGCGCCCAGGCCGGTCGGGGCGGGGGTGGAGATGGTCTTGATGGCGACGTTGAGGATGGAGTTGTCGAGCACCACGATCAGCAGGCTGAGCATGAGCACGCCGAGGATCACCCAGCGTCGCCGGTGCACGGCCTCGGGGATCCGGGGGCCGAGGGTGGACGGACCGGCGGGAGTAGTCATGGCGGCAAGCCTAGGGCTATTTCGATACGGGACCGTCTCGTATCGGAATTCTTTACCGAGACCTTACCCCTGGCCACCACCCTTGGTGTCACGTCGTCCCACATCGGCTCGCGTCGTCTCACTCGTGTCTCGCGCGCGAGATGTTCAGCACACAGGCCCCACTCCACGGGCGACCACTAGCCGTTCCCGGAGGAGAGGTGCCACCATGGGTGGTGATCCGGGGACGCCGTCAGGGTGCCTCGAGATGATTGAAGGAGCCGTTGCCATGACGCAGCTTCAGCCTGCCCACCAGACCTCCGCCGGCAGCACCAACGGGACGAACGCGCTGTACGGAGGCAAGGGCACCCGCCGCATCACGGTCCGGGACATCACCGCCGCCAAGGAACGCGGCGAGAAGTGGCCCATGCTCACCGCGTACGACGCGATGACCGCGTCCGTCTTCGACGAGGCCGGTATCCCGGTCATGCTGGTCGGCGACTCGGCGGGCAACTGTCACCTGGGGTACGAGTCGACGGTACCCGTGACCCTCGACGAGATGACGATGCTGTCGGCGGCGGTCGTCCGGGGCACCAGCCGGGCACTGATCGTCGGTGACCTGCCCTTCGGTTCCTACCAGGAGGGCCCGGTGCAGGCGCTGCGCTCGGCGACGCGCCTGGTCAAGGAGGCGGGGGTCGGTGCGGTCAAGCTGGAGGGCGGCGAGCGCTCGCACCGCCAGATCGAGCTGCTGGTCGAGTCGGGCATCCCGGTGATGGCCCACATCGGTCTGACCCCGCAGTCCGTGAACTCCATGGGGTACCGGGTCCAGGGGCGCGGCGAGGAGGCCGCCCAGCAGCTGCTGCGGGACGCGAAGTCCGTGCAGGACGCGGGGGCGTTCGCGGTGGTCCTGGAGCTGGTTCCGGCGGAGCTGGCCGCCGAGGTCACGCGGACGCTGCACATCCCCACGGTGGGGATCGGGGCGGGGGCGGAGACGGACGCGCAGGTGCTGGTGTGGACGGACATGCTCGGGCTGACCGGGGGACGGATGCCGAAGTTCGTCAAGCAGTACGCGAATCTGCGTGAGGTCATGGGGAACGCTGCGAAGGCGTTCGCGGAGGATGTGACCGGCGGGACGTTCCCGTCGGAGGAGCACTCCGTGCACTGAGCGTCCGCTCGGTTCACGGGTCCCACAGAGCCACTGCGGTACGAAAGCAGCCCGCCGACTTCCCCCATCGGCGGGCTGCGGCTTTTGTTGTCGCCCCCGCCGCCCCTACCCGTCCCGTCCTCTTCCTGGGGGCTGTGCCCCCAGACCCCCCCTTCGGCCCTGAACGGGCCTCGTCCTCGAACGCCGGACGGGCTGATAGTGGCGGAGGGGGCCGGTTACCGTCTCGGGCCCGCTATGGCGTAGGCCATGGTGCCGGTGGCTGTGAGGAGGAGGGCCGTCCAGGTGGCCGCCGGTGTGCCGGAGGGCAGCAGCATCCAGGTCGCCACCCGCGTCGGCGTACTCGTCGGAGGCGGGGCGAAGAACGAGAACGAGAGCCAGGCGAACGGCAGCGTCCATGCGTACTGGCCGCCCGAGACCGCCGCGCCCAGGGCGACCAGTCCCATCAGGCCCGCGCTGTCCCGGACGACGAACGCGACGGTGGCCATGGACGCGCCCATGGCCTGCACCGCCAACAGCCCCGCGGCCACGACCGCGCCGGCGAGCAGCACATGCGCCGCTCTGCGCGGCACCCAGCGGATCGCGGCCGTCCGGTCCAGCGCGAGATCCTGCCCGCTGAGCCCGATCGAGGCCGCCATCACCCCGGCGGCGAGGGCGAGAACAGGCAGCCGCGGATCATCTGGGCCCTCGCCCCCGTCCCGGGCGAGTGCCCACACCGCCACCGTGCTGATCAGTATCGCGGCGAGCGACGCGGGTACCTGACGCGAACGCGCGTACAGCGTCAGCCACCTCACCGGGACGCACCGCCTTTCAGCGCGTCGAACGCGTCGCCCTCGCAGGAGAGGGCGGCGGCGCGCATCGCGTTGATCCGCGAGAGCTGCTCGGCCCGCGGAAGCGCCCTGAGTTCCTTCCACACGGGGCGGGCCTCGGCGTCGACCTCGCGGCGCATGTTCGTCGGCGTGCCGCCGAGCGGCTTGAGGTCCCCGAGAACCCAGCCCACCGCGACGGCCCGCGCGTAGTCGTCTCCCCCGAAGCCGCTCCAGCCGACGGGGGTGCACCCCGGCACCATGCCTTTGGCGATGAGGGCCCGGGTCAGCTCCTCGCCCTTCGCAGCGGCGACGATGTCGTCGTCGAAGTCGAGGGGCACGGTCGTAGGGGACCACTTCGGCGTGGAGCCCTCCGGCTGTACGGCGGTGTTCTCCCGGACCGAGACCGGCGCCCGGTCGCCCAGGGCACCGCGCAGCAGGCGCAGCGCCTCCTTGCCGGGACCCACGAGGCCGGCGAGTCGCGCCTGCTGCGTCTTCGTCACGCACACCGGGCCGTCGCACACCAGCTCCGCGGCGGCCTCGTCGACAACGTACATCCGGCGCGGGTCGGAGGGCAGGACGAGCAGGGCGATCGCCGCGCCCGCCAGGACGGGCGTCAGGGCGGTCAGCCGGGCGCGCGGGGTCGCGGCGACCAGCAGCGCGAAGCCGGTCGCGGCCATGCCGAGCAGCCAGATCGTCTGCCCGACGTGCACGGAGGCGGAGAGCGTGACGAACGCCTGGCGCACCACTTCCACCGTCGGTGACAGCAGCGAGAGCCGGTTCGGCTCCGTGCTCGTGATCCCCTCCACCGTGTCCGTCTCCGTCCGGCCCAGCGACATGTGCATGAGGGCCGTGAACACGAAGGCGGTCATGGCCAGCGCGGGCGGGGTGAGCGGGGACGGCAGTGCCCGCCCGGCCCCCATGCCCAGCACGGCCCCCGCCACGAGGAAGAGTGCCCCCACGAGCGAGATCGGCAGCCATCCGAGGTGCGTGTACCCGCTGTGGGCGAGCACCTGGACCCCGCCCACGAGGACGAGGAGCGCGAAGGCCGAGGACAGGGTGATCGCTGTCGCGCCCGCCAGGGTGGCCGCTCGGTGCCGGGCGGGCCGTGGCGTACTCGTCAGCAGTTCGGTCATCTTCGAGCGGTGGTCGCGCAGACCCTGCAGTGCCCCGAGCCCCACGGTGAGCGGCCACAGGTAGAACAGCAGGGAGCGGGTCCACAGTGCCAGGGGCGTCCACTGGGCCGTCCACGCCGTGGTGCCCGTCCGCCACTGTCCGGAGAGCAGGTACAGGAACGCCAGCGCCGGCGCCAGGACCACGACGCCGGCCCACGGGGCGACGGAACGCTTCAGCTCGATACGCAGGACGCGGCCGTTCACCAGGTGCCCCTTCCCTGGTCGGGGTTGAGCAGCAGCGCCGAGTAGCCGCGCTCCAGCGGACTGTCACCCACGTGTTCCGGGCCGCCCATCGAGGCCAGCTCGTCCGGAGGGCCCTGGAAGACCAGCCGGCCCTCGGCGAAGAGCACCACGTCGGTACAGGCGGCGGCGACATCCTCCACCAGATGGGTCGAGACGAGCACGCAGGTGTCCGTGCCCAACTCCTGCAGCAGCTCGCGGAAGCGCAGCCGCTGCGCCGGGTCCAGTCCGGCTGTCGGCTCGTCGAGGAGCAGGATCGTCGGGTCGTTGACGATGGCCTGGGCGATGCCGACCCTGCGCACCATGCCGCCCGACAGGGTCCTCATCCTCTCGTCGGCGCGGTCCGCCAGGCCCACCCGCTCCACGGCGCGCTGCACCGCCGCGGGGATGTCCGCCTTCGGCACCTCCTTCAGCCACGCCATGTACTCGACGAACTCGCGCACCGTGAAGCGCTTGTAGTAGCCGAACTCCTGCGGCAGGTAACCGATTTGGCGGCGCAATGCACGGTGCTCACCTCTGCCGCCCACGGACTCGCCGAGCAGCTCCAGGGTGCCTTCGGTGGGGCGCAGTACGGTGGCCAGCGTCCGGATGAGGGTGGTCTTGCCCGCCCCGTTGGGGCCGAGGAGTCCGTGGACGCCGGTGCCCAGCGACAGGTCGAGGCCGTCGACGGCCATCCGTTTCCTGCCGACCCTGACCTTCAGCGCGGTGGCCCGGATCTCCCAGGCGTAGGACGTCGGTGCGATGTCGGCCGCGCTCACGGCGGAGATCATGGGCGGTCCTGCCTTTCTGTTGGTCATCGATGGGCTCCCAGCACGGAGTACGCGCCTCTGCGGGCGATCACGACAGTGATGCCGAGTGCGAGGATCAGCCCCCACGCGGGCAGACCGTCCGTCCGCAGGGCGAAGGTCGTACGGCCGGCGGCCAGGGTCGGTGCCACGACCACCACGGCCCATACGGCGGCCAGCGCGATGGCGGCGCGGGTCACCCCGACGACACCGCCGAGTGCCAGGGTCGTCGCGGTGAAGGCCAGACAGGGCAGCAGCCACTGGGCCACCATCACCCCCGTCGCCCAGCCGCCGACCAGCAGCGCGGGGACGACCACGCCGAGCACGGACGCGGTGCGCCGCAGCACCAGATGGAGCCCGGCCCTGGGCACCGAGGCCGTCAGCTCGTACGCCGGGTCCAGACCGCGCGACCAGGAGGCCGCGACGCCGAGCACGGGCAGGACCGGCGCGAGCAACAGCACCGGCGACACCTCGCCGGAACCGGGGCCGACCAGGTCGAGCAGCAGGGCCAGCAGCGTCACGCCCACGACCATGGCCAGCCACGGCACCATCGTGGGCGTCATCCACCTCGACAGCCGCGCCGACCAGCGCCGTCCGCGCGGCATCGTGGGGGTCACCGCCAACCGGGATTCGAGACCGGACCACACGGTGTCGACCAGCGACGCCGCTGCGGGCACCCCGGCTTCGACGGCGGCGGACAGCCGGTCGCGGCAGACCCGGCACGTCTCCAGATGGGCCTCCACGGCCCACACCTCGTCGGCGGCGAGGTCCGTGCCGCCGCGCGCGTAACCCTCGATGATCCGCGTCGACGCGTGTTCCACACTCATGCCAACGCCCTCCGCATCGCGATCCGGGCCCGGCGGGCACGGGTCTTGACCGTGCCCTCGGGCAGCCCGAGCAGGACCGCGGTCTCCCGGACGGACAGCCCGTCGAGCACCATGGCCTGCAGTACCTGTCTCAACTCCGGCGCGAGGCACCGCAGCGCGTCCCCGACGTCACCGCCGACGGTCTCCGCGAGCGCCAACTCCTCAGCGGCGGGCGCCGCTTCGGGCACGGCGGCGGCCGGTGGCGGCTCCGCGTAGTGGGCCCTGCGCCGGAACGCGTCGACCAGACGGCGCGCCGCGATCGTCCACAGCCAACCGGTGGCCGATCCGCCGACGGAGGCCCCGGCGAACGCACCCGCCGCGCGCCACACCGCCAGATACGTCTCCTGCATGACCTCGGCGACGATCTGGTCGTCCACACACCGGCGGCGCAGCCGCACCGCCAGCCACGGCGAGGTACGCCGGTACAACTCCTCGAACGCCGCACGGTCGCCTTTGGCCACCAGCCGGACAAGGCGCTCCTCGTCCAACTCGTGCAGCACTGCCCTGACTGATCTCACATCTCCTAGACGCCCGGGCCGGGCCGCAGGTTTTCCCCTCGACGTGATCCCCGCCACAGGGTGGATCCAGGCTGTCGTTCGGTCCGTAGGCGGTCTGTCGGTGGTCTGTAGGCGGTTTGTCGGTGGGGGGTGACAGGTTCTGTTCATGACGCGAATCGACAACCGCCCCGCCGACGGGGCCACACATGCCGTTTCCGTGCGGGGGCTGGTCAAGCACTACGGCGAGACCAAGGCGCTGGACGGCGTCGACCTGGACGTCCGGGAAGGCACCGTACTCGGTGTGCTCGGACCCAACGGCGCCGGTAAGACCACCCTCGTACGCATTCTCTCCACGCTGCTGCAGCCCGACTCCGGGCACGCGACCGTCGCCGGGTACGACGTCCTGCGCCAGCCCCGGCAGCTGCGGCGGGTGATCGGACTCACCGGGCAGTACGCCTCCGTGGACGAGAAGCTCCCGGGCTGGGAGAACCTGTACATGATCGGGCGGCTCCTCGACCTGCCCCGCAAGGACGCCCGCGCCCGGGCCGACGAACTGCTGGAGCGGTTCTCGCTCACCGACGCGGCCAAGCGGCCGACCAGCACGTACTCCGGCGGTATGCGGCGACGGCTCGACCTGGCCGCCTCGATGATCGGACGGCCCCAGGTCCTCTTCCTCGACGAGCCCACCACAGGCCTCGACCCCCGCACCCGCAAGGAGGTCTGGACCGAGGTCAAGCGGATGGTCGGCGACGGCGTGACCGTGCTGCTCACCACCCAGTACATGGAGGAGGCCGAACACCTCGCCTCCGAGCTGGCCGTCATCGACCGGGGGAAGGTCGTCGCCGGCGGTGCCATCGACGCGCTGAAGGCGAAGGTCGGCGGCCGTACCCTGCGGATCCGGCCGGCCGACCCCCTGCAACTGCGCCCGCTCGCCCGCGACCTCGACGACCTCGGCATCACCGGGCTCGCCACCACGGCCGTGGACACGGAGACCGGCAGTGTCCTGGTGCCGATCCTGAGCGACGAGCAGCTCACCGCCGTGACCGGGGCGGTCGTCGCCCGCGGCATCACCATCGCCTCGATCTCCACCGAACTGCCCAGCCTGGACGAGGTGTTCCTGTCCCTCACCGGCCATCGTGCCGGTGCCCCGCAGGACGACGACAGCACCCCCGCCGACATCCGAGAGGAGGTCGCCGTATGAGCGCCGCGACCACAACCGTCAACGACATCCACAACGACATCCGCGACAACGACAAGGCCGGCGGGGACGGCGTTCAGGGCGACGGCCGGATTCCGCTGCGCGGCCATCTGCGCCACACCGGCGCCCTCGTCCGCCGCAACCTGCTGTGGATCCGGCAGGACCCCGAGTCGATGGCCGACGCGCTGCTGATGCCGATCATCTTCACCCTGCTGTTCGTGTTCGTCTTCGGCGGCTCGATCGGGCAGGCCCTGGGCGGCGGGCAGGACGGGTACGTGCAGTACGTGATCCCGGGCATGATCGCGATGATGAGCATGACGCTGTCCCAGGGCGTCGGCACCGGGTTCTGCCAGGACTTCAACTCCGGTGTCATGGACCGCTTCCGGTCCCTACCGATCGGGCGCGGCTCGGTCCTGTTCGCGAAGATCTCGGTCGAGCTGATCCGGATGCTGTTCGCGACCACCGTGCTGATGATCGTCGCCGTCCTGGTCGGTTTCGACATCAACCACTGGCCCGGACTGTTCGCGGCCGTGGGTCTGGCCACGCTCTTCGCCTCGTCGATCATGTGGGTGTTCCTCACCCTGGGCGTGATGATGAAGAGCGCGCAGTCCGTGCAGGCGATGGGCTTCCTGGTGCTGTTCCCGCTCCAGTTCGGTTCGTCGATCTTCGCCCCGACGCAGTCGATGCCGGGCTGGCTGCAGGCGTTCACCGACTACAACCCGCTGTCCACGCTCGCGGACGCGTCGCGCGGACTGATGGTGGGCGGCCCGGTCGCACACGACCTGTGGGTGACCATCGGCTGGTCGGTGGCCATCACGGCGGTGATGGCGCCGGTCGCCATCCACAAGTTCCGCACGAAGAGCTGAAGGAGCTGCCAACCGCGGTACGTCCGTGCCCGTACGCGTCGGATGTCAGATGAGGGCGGTCGCCTCCCCCACGGAGAGTCGGCCGCCCTCCGCGTACGCGGCCTCGTACGCCTCGTCGCCGAGGACGTCACGGACCGCGCGGACGGAGCGGGCGCGGACCTCGCGCTCCATGTGTCCGGAGACATGGCCGGGCGGCAGCAGGGCGTCGGCGGCGCCCAGGCAGCGGGCGGCGTCGTGGGCCCGGCCGGGGTCGAGGCCGACGAGGGTGGCGGCGCCGGTGGTCAGCAACGTGGAGCGCATGTGCGGGGCGATGGCGACGGACAGCTCGTCGTCTGCGCGGGTCACCGCCTGTCGCACCTTGCCGAGGGCCTCCTCGTAGTGCCCTTCCACGACATCCAGCCAGGACTCCGTGCCGAGGATGAACGCGTCGAAGACGACGAACGAGGCGGCTCCGAAGTCCGCGCGCAGCAGCCGGAGTTGCTCGCGTGCCTCGGGGACCCGGTCGGTGATGCCGAGCCAGGCCGCGAGAAAGAGCCGGGCGGCGGGCATGGCCTCGTTGACCATCCCGTCCGCCTGCTCGATCACCTCGCGCAGCAGTTGTTCGCCCTCTTCGTTCCGGCCCGCCTCCAGGAACACGTTGCCGAGGCGGGCGGCGAGCACGGTCTTCTGGGAGCGGGCGCCGAGTTGTTCGGCCAGTTCTATCGCGTCCTGGAAGTCGGTGGCGGCGGCGGCGTACTCGGCCTTGCGTTCATGAGCCTCGCCGCGTGCGGAGAGCGCCTCGGCGGCGCCCCAGGAGTCGCCGAGGCGCAGGAAGATCTCCAGCGACTCGTCGGCGTCGCGGGTCGCGTCACCGGCCCAGTCGCTGCGGTTGGCGAGGACGTTGGCGCGCAACTGCAGACAGGCGGCGAGTTCCCACTCGTAGCCGGGTGCCGCGTCGCGGCAGGTGCGCACGGACTCACCGACGATGACGCTGAGCCGCTCCATGTCGCGGGTGAGCATGACGGCGTAGAACCAGAGGAGGCCGGGGAAGCGGCAGGTCTGCGGGGCGCCGGGTTCGTAGACCTGGGTGATGGCGCGCAGTTTCTGTCGGGACTCCGGTGTCTGCCAGACGTCCAACTCCATGTCCATGGAGGCGAGATGGATGAGGTGGACGCCGCGCCGGGCCTCTTCGAGGTGCTCGCCGCGCCAGGGGGGCGGGGTGTTCGTGCAGCGCTCCCACACGGGCTGGGCCGGACGGATCGGAAGGGCGAAGGGGTCGGGGCCGAGGTTCATGACCTCGCGGGACCAGTTGCGGCCGGCGAGGCGCAGATCGCGCATCTGCCAGTACCAGGAGATCGACAGGACGAGGCAGATCGCCTCCTGTTCGTCGCGCGCGGTGACGGCGTGGCGGAGGGCGGCACGGATGTTCTCGCTCTCCCGCTGGAACACGTCGAGGGCGGCGAGCTGGCCGGGGCCGCGCAGCAACGGGTCGGTGGTGCGGGCGAGTTCGCGGAAGTACGTGAGGTGCGCGCGTTCGGCTTCGGGGCGGACACCTGCCTCGTCGAGGCGTTCACCGGCGTACTCGGCGACGGTCTCCAGGAGCCGGTAGCGCATCGCGCCCGCACCGTTCTCGTCCGAAGGGGCGGCTACGACAAGGGACTTGTCGACGAGCGAGCCGAGCGCCTCGAGTGCGACGGGCCCGCACACCGCCTCGGCGGCGGGGAGGTCGCAGCCGCCCGCGAAGACGGACAGCCGCCGCAGGACGTCCCGTTCGTCCGTGTCGAGCAGGTCCCAGGACCAGTCGACGACGGCCCGCAGGGTCTGCTGGCGGGGCAGGACGGTACGGCTGCCGGAGGTGAGCAGCCGGAAACGGTTGTCGAGCCGGTCGGCGATCTGCCGCAGTGACAGCATGCGCAGCCGGGCGGCGGCCAGTTCGATGGCGAGCGGCAGTCCGTCGAGCCGCCGGCAGATCTCGGCGGCGGCCTCCGGATCGTCCTCGACCCGGAACCCGGGCCGGGCGGCTGCCCCGCGGTCGGCGAGCAGCTGTAGCGCTACGGGCTCGGGCAGCGGTTCGACGGGGCGTACCAACTCCCCTGGTACGCCCAGGGGTTCACGGCTGGTGGCGAGCACGGTGACTCCCGGGCAGCGCGCCAGCAGTTCCGCGACGAGCTGCGCGGCGGCATCGATGACGTGCTCGCAGTTGTCGAGGAGGATCAGCATCCGCCGGTTCGCGCAGTGCTCGGTGAGGCGTACGAGGGGGTCGTCGTGGCGTTCGGCGGAGGCGGCGCGCAGTTCCTCGGCGCCGGCTCCGCGCAGCACGGTCTCACGGGCGCCGACGGCGGTGAGTACGGCTTCCGGTACGGCGTCCGGGTCGACGACGGGCGCGAGTTCGGCCAGCCACACCCCGTCCGGCGCGGCGTCCCGCATCCGGTCCCGCGCCCCGCCCCGAGCCCGGTCTCCCGTCCCGTCCCGCACGGCTTCGGCGGCCTCCTGCGACAGCCGTGTCTTTCCGGCCCCGCCGGGCCCGAGCAAGGTCACGAGCCGGGCCGTCGCGATGTCCCCCCGGATGGCCTCGATGTCCGCCTCCCGGCCGACGAAGGAGGTGAGGCGGGCCCGCAGGTTGCCCGGAGGCGGGGGTTGCGGCGAGGGCGGAGGTGAAGCCTGGGGCGAGGTGTGGGAAGCGTCGGCGGAACCGGCAGGCCGGGGCGAACGGAGGGTGGGGCCGCCCCATGCGGGAGCCACGCCCGCAGGGTTCGCGGCGGCGCCGCCGAAGGCAGGGGCGGTCGCGCCCCGCGCGCCTTCGGGTGTGCCCTCCGGACTCAGCAACTCCGCGTGCAGCGACCGCAGTTCGGGACCCGGGTCGGCGCCGAGGCGGTCCGAGAGCAGTCGGCGTACGTCCTCGTAGGCGGCCAGCGCCTGGGCCGGGCGGCCGGCGTCGCGCAGGGCGCGCAGGCGGAGGGCCTGGAGAGGCTCGTCCAGGGGATGACTGTCGCACAGGGCGGTGAGTTCGGGCAGTGACTGTTCCGCGCGACCCAGGGCCAGCGCGGCGGTGAGGCGGGCGCGGCGCGTGTCCAGGCGGCGCGTCTCCCAGCGGGCCGCCTCTGCGGTGCGGTCGGGGAGGTCGGCGAGGGCCGGGCCGTGCCACAGGGCCAGGGCGTCGTCGAGGACGACCGCCGCCTTGGCGGGGTCGCCGTCGGCCAGCGCACGCGTGCCCTCGTCGGCGAGCCGCCCGAAACGGTGCAGGTCGACGTCGTCCGGCGCGGCGCACAGCCGGTAGCCGCCCTCGGCCGAGGCGATGGTGTCCGGGCCGAGCGCACGGCGCAGGCGGCCGACCAGCGCCTGGAGCGCGGCCGACGCGTCGGCGGGCGCGTCCCCGTTCCACACCTCCTCCACCAGGACGCCCGGGGGCACGGTCCGGCCGGGCCGCAGGGCGAACACGGTCAGCAGAGCGCGCAGCCGCGCGCCGCCGACCGGGACGAAGGTGCCGTCGGGACGGAGTGCCTGGGTGGTGCCGAGGATGCGATAGCGCACAGGGCCATTCTCTCCGGGGACGGTTCCGTGGCGCGCGTGGGTTTACGCACGCGTGAACAGGGACGTGAAAGGGGAGAAGTCCAGGATCTCCGGGAACCTCCTGGAACCTCCGACCCTGGGTGGGGCGTTCTTCACAGAGCACGAGTACCGTCGACCCGCCCGCACCAGCCGCGTACGGCGTTTCCCGCCGAGTCCCCTCAGGAGTCCCGCCCCATGACCACCGCCACCACCCGCAACAGCGAACGGCGGATCAGCCCCGTCTTCCTCGGGATTCTGGCCGTCACCGCGGTCACGGGCTGGGCCACCTGGACCGGGTTCGCCGAACAGCCCGGTGTCGCCGTGTTCCTGTTCGTGACTGCCGCGTGGATCGTGTCCCTGTGTCTGCACGAGTACGCGCACGCGCGCACCGCGTTGCACGGGGGCGACATCACCGTGGGCGCCAAGGGCTATCTCACCCTCAATCCGCTCAAGTACACGCACGCGCTGCTCAGCATCGTCCTGCCGGTGATCTTCGTGATCATGGGCGGGATCGGGCTGCCGGGCGGCGCCGTCTTCATCGAGCGGAACCGCATCCACGGCCGCTGGAAGCACAGTCTGATCTCGGCCGCCGGTCCGCTGACGAACGTCCTGTTCGCGGCGGTGTGCGCGGCGCCGTTCTGGCTGGACGCGCTGGACGGCGTACCCACGGAGTTCCGGTTCGCGCTCGCCTTCCTGGCCCTGCTCCAGGTCACGGCGGCCATCCTGAACTCCCTGCCGGTGCCCGGTCTCGACGGCTACGGGGTCATCGAGCCCTGGCTGTCGTACAACGTCAAGCGCCAGGTGGAGCCGTTCGCGCCGTTCGGCCTGCTGTTCGTGTTCGCGGTGCTGTGGATCCCGTCCGTCAACGCCGCGTTCTTCGATGTGATCGACACGGTGCTGCGCGGTCTGGGGATCGCCGAGTTCGAGACGTACTGCGGTCAGGGGCTGTACCGCTTCTGGCAGGGGACGAACGAGCTCTGCGCGGTCAGCTGACCGAGTGGGGGCCGGTGGACCGGGCCCGCCGGGCGTAGTACCAGCACATGTTGGACGACAGCCCGGCCAGCAGTACCCACACGATCCCCAGCAGGTTGCCCTGGACGAAGGACACGACGGCCGCGGCAACCGCCAGCACGCAGACGATCAGGGCGTAGAGGGCAAGGCGGGGCATGTGGGCTGCTCTCCTGTCAGGGGCACCGGTCGGGGGACACCGGACTGCGGACGTCCAGTGTCCCCCATCCGCTCAGATGTCGGTGACGCGCAGGCCCGCGTGGGCCTTGTAGCGGCGGTTGACGGAGATCAGGTTGGCGACGAGCGACTCGACCTGGTGAGCGTTGCGGAGCCGGCCGGAGAAGACTCCGCGCATGCCGGGGATGCGGCCGGCGAGGGCCTGCACGATCTCCACGTCCGCCCGCTCCTCGCCGAGGACCATCACGTCCGTGTCGATCTCCTCGATCGCCGGGTCCTGGAGCAGTACGGCCGACAGGTGGTGGAAGGCGGCCGTGACCCGGGAGTCCGGCAGCAGGGCGGCGGCCTGTTCGGCGGCGCTGCCCTCCTCCGGCTTGAGCGCGTACGCGCCCTTCTTGTCGAAGCCGAGCGGGTTGACGCAGTCGACGACGAGCTTGCCGGTCAGTTCCTCGCGCAGGGATTCGAGGGTCTTGCCGTGTCCGTCCCAGGGCACGGCGACGATCACGATGTCGCTGCGGCGCGCGGTCTCGGCGTTGTCGGCGCCCTCGACACCGTGGCCGAGTTCATCGGCGGCGGCCTGGGCGCGGTCGGCGGCGCGCGACCCGATGATCACCTTCTGTCCGGCCCTGGCGAGCCGGTAGGCGAGGCCCTTGCCCTGCGGCCCGGTCCCGCCGAGCACGCCGACGACGAGCCCGGAGACGTCGGGAAGGTCCCAGGGGTCCTTCGCGGGAGCCTTCCCGGGGTTCTCGGCCGGGGTCTGTGCACTGTCGGTAGAGGTCATGGGCCGACTTTACGTCCGTGGCCGCGTAGCCATGAGGTCAGGTGAGCCGGGTCACGGGGACGCGGCAGAAGGAGATCCTTTCGTAGGCGCCGAAGTCGCCGGTCTCGAAGAGGAGTCCGACGGTCTCGGCGTCGACGCGGACGAGGTCGGAGTAGGCGGCGGGCAGGCCGCTGACCGTGTCCGCCGGGCGCCAGGTGGTGCCGCCGTCGGTGGAGACGCGGATGGTCATCAGGGCGCGGTCGACGGGATCGGCGGGTCCGGAGAAGAGGAGCAGGTCGGGGTCGCGGATCTGCAGCACACTGCCCTCGCAGATGGGGGCGGACAGGCCGGCCTGCGGACGGAAGGGTTTGACTAGGGTCTGGCCGCCGTCCGTGGAGTGGGCGTCGGCGCGGTTGCCGGGGGACGGCGAGTCGTTGCGGGTGTTGAAGTAGACGCGGCCGTCGGGGAGTTCGGCGGCGGTGGTCTCGTTGACGTTGATGTAGCCGTTGGTGTTCTCGTCGCGGTACCCGATGCGCCAGGTCGCGCCGCGGTCGTCGCTGAGCAGGCAGTGGCCGCTGTTGTAGCGGCCCTCGTTGCCCAGGTCCGCGCCGGTGGGCGGGATCGTGTGGTTGGCGGCGACCACGACCCGGCCGGTGCTCAGCTGGATGGCGTGGCCGGGGGTGGTGGCGTACCAGCGCCACTTCGGGTCCTTCACCTGGGCCGTGATCTCCACGGAGGTGGACCAGGTGACACCGTCGTCGTCGCTGTGGCGCAGCCAGACGCGGCGCCCTTCGGCGGCCGAGACCTTGCCGAGCAGGATGTCCTTCTCGGTCGCCGTGCCCGAGGCGCGGACGTACACGAGGAGGATGCGGCCGGTGTCGAGGACGACGGGGGCGGGGTTGCCCGCGAGCTTGTCGCCGTTGGTGGCGGCGACGGTGAGCGGGCCCCAGGTGTTACCGCCGTCCGTGGACCGCTTCAGGACGATGTCGATGTTCCCGTGGTCCGAGGCGGAGCCGACCCGGCCCTCGCAGAAGGCGAGCACGGTGCCGGCGTGGGTGACGACGACGGCCGGGATGCGGTAGCTGGCGTAGCCCTCCTGGCCGGACCGGAAGGGGACGCTTGTCTCCTCTGTCATGTGCGGCTCCTTTCTGTCATGTGCGGCTCGTTGCCGTGAGTGGTCTTGGTGACGATGACGGTGACTGTCCGTACGGGTAGTGGTTCGGGTTCTTACCCAGGTTGGGCGAAATCATGGTGAAGGGAGAGCCCCGAGTTGCCCGTTGCGGCAGGATGCGCGGACATGGACGCCGTACGGGTCGCGTTGCTGCGCGAAGTGCTCGCTGGAACCGAGTGGTTGGGGGCCACCCGGAGGTTCGCGGGGGCGTTACGGGGGTCCGTGGTGTCGTACGGGGGCGGTTTGCTGTTGGTGGGGACGCCGGCGTACGAGCCGTGGCACCTGGCGGCGCATCTGGTGGACGAGGCGACGTGGTCGGGGACGCCCGAGCTGGCCCCGACGCTCGTACGGCATGACCCGCGGGCGTCCGGTCCCGGGCGGCTGTCGGTCGGGCTCGGGCGGATCGAGGCGGCGCGCCGGGGTGAGACGTTGCTGGTGGTGGCGCCGGAGGGGGTGGGCGGCGCCCTGCTGGAGCGGGTCCACGATGCTCGGCGGGGTGGGGCGAAGGTGCTGGTTCTCGGTGCGGGTGAGGGGGAGTTGGTGTCGATGGCGCACGAGTCGCTGGCGGTGCCGGACGGGTTGGAGCTGGAGTTGGACCTGGACACCGTGCAGCACCTGGTGAGCGCGGCGGCCGGGGAGAACGCGGTGCCTGTCGGCCGGGGGCGGCGGGGTTTCCGTGACCGCCTGGCCCGGCTGGCGGACGCCCTCACGGCACCGCCGCCGTCCCGCTGGTAACAGCGTTTCCCACCACCCGTCTCGCCACCTCACCCGCCTTCGGCGGAACGGCAGAAGCACCCCTCCCCTCACCCGGCGCGAAGCAGCCGCCCCACGCCTCCCCCACCCGAAAACCTGTTGCCCGCACCTCCCCCACCGCTCAACATGACCTCACGTGACCTCCCCCCTCCGTGCCCTCCTCCCCGACCTCTCCCCCTGGCGGGCCTCCGTCGATTTCCGGAAGCTCTGGCTGTCGGGGCTGATCACCAACTTCGGAAGTTTTCTGACCTTCGTCGCGCTGCCGGTACAGATGAAGGAGCTGACCGGGTCGGCCGCCGCGGTCGGGGCGATCGGGGCCGTGGAACTGATCCCGTTGATCGTGTTCGGGCTGTACGGCGGGGCGCTGGCCGACGCGGCGGACAAGCGGAAGCTGATCCTTTGGACGGAGGCGGGGCAGGGGGTGCTGTGCGCCGTACTGCTCGTGAACGCGGTGCTGCCCGAGCCGCTGGTCTGGCCGCTTTACGTGGTCGCCGCACTCACCTCCGCCCTCGGGTCGGTGCAGCGGCCGGCGCTCGATTCGCTGATGCCTCGGGTCGTCGCCCATGAGCATCTGCCGGCCGCCGCCTCGCTGAACTCCCTGCGCTGGACGGTCGGCGGAGTCGCGGGACCGGCTCTCGCCGGGGTGGTCGTGGCGTATGCGGGGCTCGGCTGGGCGTACGCCGTCGACCTCGTCACCTTCGCCGTGTCCCTGCTGTTCGTCGTGGGGCTCGCCTCCTCCCCCGCCTCCCACGAGGCCGCGAAACCCTCGCTGCGGTCCATCGCGGAGGGCGCCCGGTACGCGTGGAACCGCAAGGAACTCCTCGGGACGTACGCCATCGATCTCGCCGCGATGTTCCTCGCGATGCCGCTGGCCGTACTGCCCTTCCTCGCCGACGAGTTGGACGCCGAGTGGTCGCTCGGTCTGATGTACGCGGCGATCCCGGCCGGTTCGCTGCTCGTGAGTCTCACCAGCGGCTGGACCTCACGGGTGCACCGGCACGGGCGGATGGTCGTGCTCGGGGCGGCGGGGTGGGGGCTGGCGATCGCCGCTTCCGGGCTCGTCGGCAACGTATGGCTGGTGCTGCTGTTCCTGCTCCTCGGCGGCTGCTTCGACATGGTCAGCGGGATCTTCCGCGGCGCGATGTGGAACCAGACGATCCCGGACGAGCTGCGCGGACGCCTCGCCGGCATCGAACTGCTCTCCTACTCCGTCGGCCCTCAGCTCGGCCAGGTCAGGGCCGGTGGCGTGGCCGCGTGGCGCGGGGTGCGGGCGTCGGTGTGGTCGGGCGGGCTCGCGTGCGTGGCCGGGGTGGGGCTGCTGGCCCTGTGCCTGCCGGGCCTGATGCGCTACGACGTACGGACGAACGAGCACGCACTACGACTGCGCAAGCAGCGGGAGGAGGCTGCCGCGTGACAGGACGGCTCGACGCCCCCCTTCAGGGGCGCGAGGAACTGCGCGACAAGCCACGACGAACCCGCAGCCAACAACCGGCCGGGCGGCCCAGCCAGGTCGACCGGGCCGCCCGGACACGCGGTTCCGTCAGCGCTCGTCCTCGCCGCGCGCGTGCGCATCGTGCCACTTGGGGTCGTTCTCCCACTGGAGGTTGCGTTCGCGCGCCGTCTCCATCGCGTGTTCGGCCTCCGCTCGGGTGGCGTACGGCCCGAAACGGTCCTTGCCCGGGCAGTCCGGGCCCTCCTCGACCTTCTTGTGCTCCAGGCAGTAGTACCACTCGCCCGGTTTGCCGACCGTTCGCTTCTTGAACAGGGCCATGGTTCGGACTCCTTTCACCAGGGTCATCGTCCCCCACCAGTGCTCGTTAAACTCGCTGTCATGTCTGGCCAGTCGCTGCTCGTACCAGGGGAGCTCTCTCCCATCCGTTCCGTGCCCGGAAACATCCGTCGCCCCGAGTACGTCGGCAAGCCCGCGCCGACCCCGTACACCGGGGCGGAGGTGCAGACGCCCGAGACGATCGAGGCGATGCGGATCGCCGGGCGGATCGCCGCGCGGGCGATGGCGGAGGCCTCGAAGCTCATCGCCCCCGGCGTGACCACCGACGAGCTGGACCGGGTGGCACACGACTACATGTGCGACCACGGCGCCTATCCGTCCACCCTCGGCTACCGCGGCTTCCCCAAGTCGCTGTGCACGTCCGTCAACGAGGTCATCTGCCACGGCATCCCGGACTCGACCGTGTTGCGGGACGGCGACATCGTCAACCTCGACGTGACGGCGTACATCGGCGGGGTGCACGGCGACAACAACGCGACGTACCTGGTCGGGGACGTCGAGGAGGAGAGCCGGCTGCTCGTCGAGCGGACCCGGGAGTCCCTCGACCGGGCCATCAAGGCCGTCCGGCCGGGCCGGCAGATCAACATCATCGGCCGGGTCATCGAGTCGTACGCCAAGCGCTTCGGATACGGCGTCGTCCGGGACTTCACCGGGCACGGCATCAACTCGTCGTTCCACTCCGGGCTGATCGTCCCGCACTACGACAGTCCGCATGCCAAGACGCTCATCCAGCCGGGCATGACCTTCACCATCGAGCCGATGCTGACGCTGGGTTCGTACGACTACGACATGTGGGACGACGGGTGGACTGTCGTCACGAAGGACCGCAAGCGCACCGCACAGTTCGAGCACACCCTTGTGGTGACGGACTCGGGCGCGGAGATCCTGACACTGCCGTAGCCCACCCAGCCCCTCGACCCACTCAGCCTGCCAAGCCGCGCAGCCCGTCCTCTTCTGGGGGCGGGCTCGTTGCGTATCCGGATAGGAGATCAGCAACCCGGCGGCCTTCAAGCGCGGCTACCGCGAGCTGCTGGACCGGGCGGGCGTGGCGGTGCACGAGCTGGAGAGTCAGCGGGTGGTCGCGGAGTGCAAGCGGGCATTCGCGCTGAACACAGGTGTCTTCCACGCCCTGGGTGGAGAGTTCCCTCTGTCCGCGTGACGCCCCCTGGGGGCTGCGTCCCCGGACCCCCGCTCCGGCCCCGAACGGGCCTTGTCCTCAATCGCTGGAGGGGCTGAAAATCAGCCCCTCCAGCGTGGGGAAACTCAGCGCTCCAGGAACACCCGCCCTCCGACCTCCACCCACCCCATCGGCTGCGGGGCCGTGAGTATCTGCGACCCCTTGCCCTGCGTGATGTTGAGCGCCCGGCCCAACTGTTCCGTGAGCAACAGCGCCGCCGCCCCCGTCGCCTCGTCCTCCGCGATCCCGTCGTCGCGCCCGGGGAAGGCGCGGGCCCGCACCCGGCCCGCGGCCTCGTCCTCCCAGGCCCACGCGTAGATCCACTCTCCCGGCGGCGGCACCGCCAGCGCGTCGACCTCGGCAGCGGAGCCGTACCGGCGCAGCGTTCGCGCCGGCACCCACTCCGCCCGCGCCTCGATCCAGCTGAACTCCCCGTCCAGCCGCGCCCCCACCAGCCCGGCAGGAGTGACCAGTTCGGGCACGTCGAGCAGCCAGGCCGTGCCGACGCAGGGGTGGCCGGCGAAGGGCAGGCGCAGGGTGGGCGTGTAGATGTCGATGACCCCGCGCTCGGGGTCGTCGACGAACACGGTCTCGCTGAAGCCGAGTTTCGCCGCGAACGCCTGCCGCTCGCTCCGCTCGGGCATGACGGAGCCCTCACGGACCACGCCAAGCTCGTTGCCGTATCCCCCGTTGGGCGCGCAGAAGACGCGGAGTACGTCGTAGTCAGTCACGCGCGCATTCAAACACCCAGGTGGCAGCCCTCACCAACTACAGGTACCAACTACGCGTCCGTACGCCGACGTCGTACCGGAGGAGCCGCCCGTGGATTCCGATCCACCGTCGCCGTCCGGGAGTTCGGCGCCCTCGGCGAGAGCGACGGACAGGTCGAGGTGGCCGGGTTCGCCGTACGGCCGTTCTCGGCGGTCAGAGGCGGCGAGCGGGCCCGGGTGGCGCCGGCCCGGGTGCTCACCCAGCGGAGGCGCTGCTGCTGCTCGACGAGCCGACCGCCGCACTGGACCTGCGCCAGCAGGAGCTGGTGCTGCCGGAGGTCTACCGTCGGCCTATCGAGGTGTTTTCGCACCCACGCACCGGCGCTGTCCTGATCTCGCCGGTCCGGGACTCTTGACCTGTGCATTGCCTGTGCATGGGGTTGGCTTTAGCTCACCTTTAGATGGTCATTAATTAGCCGTGATCGGGACGTGGCCTGCACCGCCCGTGAGAGGTGAATCACCGATTGCCCGGGTATCACTGAGGCAAGCCTTAGGTAAGTTAGGGCCGCCTCACCAAACCTGTGTGAGCCCGGACACGTCGTTTTTTAGCCACCCGTGATTCTCAGGAGCCCGCATGCGAGCCGTCAGACTCTCCGTCGTCACCGCCGCCGCCACCGCGGCGGCCCTGGCAGCCGTCACGGGGTGCACGGAGAAGGGCAGCTCCGGGAGCGGCGACCGGGTCATCAGCGTCACCGCGACGGACGACAAGTGCGAGGTCTCGAAGAAGGAGTTCCCGGCCGGGCACATCGAACTGGCCATCGAGAACAAGGGCTCCAAGGTCACCGAGGTCTACGTCCTCTTCCCGGACGACCGGATCGTCACCGAGCGCGAGAACATCGGCCCCGGCACCAAGCAGAAGGTCACCGCCGAGGTGAAGGCCGGCGACTACACGATCGCCTGCAAGCCCGGAATGAAGGGCGACGGCATCCGGCAGGCCGTCAAGGCCACCGGCGGCAAGGTCGCCAAGCGTGACCCGCGCCTGGACGCGGCCGTCGCCGCCTACCGCAAGTACGCGCAGGAGCAGGCCGACGCGACGCTGCCGCTCGCGGAGACCTTCGCCAAGGCGGTCAAGGCCGGCGACCTCGAGGCCGCGAAGAAGGCGTACGCGCCCTCACGTATCGGCTGGGAGCGCACCGAGCCGGTCGCCGAGTCCTTCGGTGACATCGACCCGAAGGTCGACGTCCGTGCCGACGGTCTGGAGGCCGGCCAGAAGTTCACCGGCTGGCACCGCCTGGAGAAGTCTCTCTGGGAGGACAAGAAGATCACCGCCGAGGACAAGACCCTCGCCGACGAGCTGATCACCGACCTGACGGACTGGCAGAAGCGGGTCGGCAAGGCCGAGATCACCCCGACCTCGATGGCCAACGGTGCCAAGGAACTCCTCGACGAGGTCGCCACCGGCAAGGTCACCGGCGAGGAGGAGCGCTACTCGCACACCGACCTGGTGGACTTCAAGGCCAACGTCGAGGGCGCCGAGCAGTCGTACGAGCTGCTGAAGCCGGTCGCGAAGGAGAACGACGCGGCGCTGGTCACGGAGCTGGACAAGCAGTTCGCGGCCCTGAACACGCTGCTCGACAAGTACCGCGTGGACAAGAACTCGTACGACTTCACCTCGTACGACAAGGTCGGCGACGCCGACCGCAAGCAGCTCTCGGACGCGGTGAACGCGCTCGCCGAGCCGCTGTCCAAGCTCGCCGCCGCCGTCGTGAAGTAGAGGGGACCGACTGTCATGACGGAGACACCGGAGACATCCGAAACCACCGAAGCCGCTGAAGCCGCTGAAGCCACCGGCAGTGCCGACAGTGCCGCGGGCAGTACCTCGCGGCGGGCGCTGATCGGCTGGGGCGGGGCCGGGCTCGCGCTCGGGGCCGTCGCGGCCGGGGGCGCCGTGGCGATGACCCGTGGCAGCGACGAGGTGCAGACGGTCGCCGCCGATACCGGCGGGGCCGTCGGCTTCCACGGCGGCAACCAGGCGGGTATCGCGACGCCGGTGCAGGACAGGCTGCACTTCGCGGCGTTCGACCTGGCCACGGACGACCGCGCCGAGTTCGTCACGATGCTCAAGGACTGGACGGCCGCGGCCCGGCGGATGACCGCCGGGCAGACCGTCGGCGAGGGCGCGTACGGCGGTCTCGCCGAGGCTCCGCCGGACGACACCGGTGAGGCACTGGGGCTGAAGCCGTCACGGCTGACGCTGACGATCGGGTTCGGGCCCGGCCTGTTCGAGAAGCTCGGGATGGCGGACCGGCGACCCGACGCGCTCGTCGATCTGCCCCAGTTCCCCGGCGACAACCTCGACAAGGCCCGCAGCGGCGGCGACGTGTGCGTGCAGGCGTGCTCGGACGATCCGCAGGTCGCGGTGCACGCGATCCGCAACCTGGCCCGGATCGGCTTCGGCAAGGTCTCGGTGCGCTGGTCGCAGCTCGGCTTCGGCAAGACGTCGTCGACCACCCCCGAGGAGCAGACCCCGCGCAACCTGCTGGGCTTCAAGGACGGCACGCGCAACATCGCGGGCACCGAGACGGCCCGGCTGAAGAAGTTCGTGTGGGTGGACGGCGCGGACACCGACGACAAGTCGGCCTGGATGGAAGGGGGTTCGTATCTGGTCGCGCGACGCATCCGGATGCACATCGAGCCCTGGGACCGGACCTCGCTGCAGGAGCAGGAGGACATCTTCGGGCGCGACAAGGGTGAGGGCGCCCCGGTCGGCAAGGCGAAGGAGCGGGACGAGCCGTTCCTGAAGGCGATGCTGCCCGACGCGCACGTCCGGCTCGCGCACCCCGACTCCAACCACGGGGCGACCCTGCTGCGCCGCGGCTACTCCTTCACGGACGGCACGGACGGCCTCGGCCGGCTGGAGGCGGGCCTGTTCTTCCTCGCCTACATGCGGGACATCCGCAAGGGCTTCATCCCGGTGCAGCGCAACCTCGCGACCGACGCGCTCAACGAGTACATCCAGCACGTGGGTTCGGCGGTCTTCGCGGTTCCTCCGGGCGTCCGGGACAAGGACGACTGGTGGGGCCGAGCACTGTTCTCCGAACCTTCCAAGTCCTCCAAGTCCTCCAAGGAGGCGTAGGCGCCGTGTTCGCGAACTATCTGATCGGTCTGCGCGAGGGCCTGGAAGCCAGTCTCGTCGTCTGCATCCTCATCGCCTACCTGGTGAAGACGGACCGCAGGGACGCCCTGAAGCCGATCTGGATCGGCATCGCGGTCGCCCTCACGCTCGCCCTCGGCTTCGGCTGCGCGCTCGAATTCGGCTCCCAGGAGCTGACGTTCGAGGCGCAGGAGGCGCTCGGCGGCTCGCTGTCGATCGTCGCCGTGGGTCTGGTGACGTGGATGGTCTTCTGGATGCGGCGCACGGCCAGGCATCTGAAGTCGGAGCTGCACGGCAAGCTGGACGCGGCTCTCCAGATGGGCACGGGCGCGCTGGTCGCGACGGCGTTCCTGGCGGTGGGCCGGGAAGGCCTGGAGACCGCGCTGTTCGTGTGGGCGTCGGTGCGGGCGTCCAGCGACGGTACCGAAGGCCCTCTGATCGGCGTGCTGTTGGGCATCGCGACGGCGATCCTGCTCGGCTACCTGTTCTACCGGGGCGCCCTGCGCATCAACCTGTCCAGGTTCTTCACCTGGACCGGCGGCATGCTGGTGGTGGTCGCGGCGGGCGTCCTCGCGTACGGCTTCCACGACCTCCAGGAGGCTGACTGGGTGCCCGGCCTGACGAACAAGGCCTTCGACATCAGCGGGACGATCCCCCCGGACAGCTGGTACGGCACGCTCCTCAAGGGCGTCCTCAACTTCCAGCCGGATCCGACCGTCCTCCAGGTCACGGTGTGGGCGCTGTACCTGGTCCCGACGCTCGCGCTCTTCCTGGCCCCGGTAGGGTTCGCCTCCGGGAAGGGGAAGGTGAAGCCAGCTGATGAGCACGGTGAGCAGGGGTCGCAGCCCTCGGAGTCCACAAACGCCTCGTAGGACTCGTAGGCCCCGGGGTCTTCTTGAGCGGAGCGGCCTCGCAGCGGCCTCGATGACCGTCTTGTCCCTGGCCGCGAGCGGCTGTGTCGTGGTGCACGGCGAGCGCGAGGTGCTCCCGGCGGCGACCCCGACGGAGGCCGCCGAGGCGCTGAAGGACTTCACCGCCGCGTACAACAAGGCGGACAGGGCGTACGACCGTGCCCTGGACGCCGACTACGTCACCGGCGCCCTCGGTGCGATCGACGCGGCCCGGCTGGACGCGGGTCACGAGGTCAGCCCGGCCGGCAACCCGTCGTACGCACCGCTGGAGTTCACGGACACCAGGTTCACGATCCCGAAGAAGGCGGGCTGGCCGCGCTGGTTCGTCGCGAACGCCGACGCCAACAAGGGCAACGAGGCGCGCTGGCTGATGGTGTTCACGCGCAGCAACGTGGCCGAGCCGTGGGCGGTGGCGTATCTGACGCTGCTCGCCCCGGACGACGTACCGGTGTTCAAGACGGACAAGGACGGCCTCGCGGAGCCGGTGACGCCCAACTCGGCCGAACTGGCCGTCGCCCCCAAGGACTTGAGCGCGGACTACGCGACGTACCTGAAGGCCGGCGGTGACGTCTTCGCGCCCGGGGTGCACACTAGCGGCTGGGTGGAGCAGCGCAGGAAGAGCGCCATCAAGCCCGGGCTCGTCACCCAGTACATCGACGAGCCGCTCGGCAAGGGCGACTTCGCCCCGCTGGGCCTGCGGACGGCGGACGGCGGCGCGCTGGTCTTCTTCGCCACGCACCACTACGAGAAGCAGACGGCCGCGCAGGGCACGTCGATCCCGGCGCAGAGCGACAGTGTGCTGGCGCTGACGACGGGCGAGATCAAGCAGTCGCTGACACTGGAGTTCGTGTCGAACCAGGTGGTGCTCGACCCGGGGAAGGGTGCCGCGAACCAGAGTGTGAAGTTCCTGAACCGCATCCAGGGTCTGACGGCGGCGCAGGGCGAGTAACTCCGGTTGCAGCTCCGGCTTGTCGGGCAGCAGTTCAGTTGCGGTGGGGCCAGGCCGCGGTGGCGTGGTCGGGTTCCTCGCCGGCGTACCGGGCACAGGCGTCGGTGAGGACTTCGAGCAGGCTGAGCGGGTCGGGGAGAGTGAACTCCGGTCCACGCACCCAGTAGACGCCCTGCTCACCGGGCAACCGGGCGGGCGGTACGAGGACATAGGACCCCCGGCAGTGCCAACGCAGGCCCGGATGCTCGTCCATGGTCTCGGGGTGGCAGTCCAGTTCGCAGGGCCACCACTCGTCCTCGTCGTCGGGGGTGCCGCGCGTGAGGGTGAAGAACAGGAGCCGTCCGTCGTCGCTCTCCGCGACGGGCCCGACCTCGATCCCGGCCCCGAGCAGTCGCTCCAGCGCCTCGCGGCCCGCTTCGAGGGGCACGTCGAGGACGTCGTGGACTATGCCGGTCGCGGTGATGAAGTTGGCCTGCGGCTGGTGCTTGGCCCAGCGCTCGATCTGGGCGCGGTCGGTGGTGGACTGCGTGTGCCAGGCGAAGGAGATCGGGTGCCGGGCGGGCGTGGGACAGCCGACGCGGTCACAGGAACACCGGTAGGCGGAGGGGTGCGCGGCGGGCGCGAGGGGCAGTCCGGCACGGGCGGCGGCGAGCAGCAGTTCCTCACGGCGCCCGCTCTCGGCGGCGGTGGCGGCGTCCTCCCGGGCATTCGCACGGCCTCCGCGCAGCCACTGGGAGATCCTGCCCTGCCAGCCCGTCGTACTACCGCCGAACTCCGCGCTCATGTATCGCCTCGCCTCGCTGCTGTTGTGCGGACAGCCTGCTCCATGCTCCCACCATCCTGCGGTGTGGGAGGCCGGAGCCGACATCCGGGGTAGGGGGGACGAGGCGTACGGAGAGCGTGATCAACCGTTTTCAGACTGATTAGCAGGATTTACCACCCACTACTTTCAGCCATTCCGGCTCCTGCCGTTGCCGGGTGCGGCGATCCCGCCCAGGGCGTAGTCGACAAGGGTGTCCGTGTACTCGTACGAGATCGGTCCGGTGCGCTGGAGCCAGCGCTGGGCGAGCGGCGAGACGAAGAGTTCGAGGGCGATTCGGGGGTCGACGTCGGCCCGGACCTCCCCCGCGCCCTGGGCGGCGCGCAGTCGCTCGACATAGAGCTGGAGGGAGGGTTCGAGCAGGCGGGCGACGAACCTGCGGCCGAGCTCCTCGTTGACAAGGCCTTCGGCGGCAAGGGCGCGGGAGGGAACCTCGAACGCGGGGTCGAGCAGTTCGTCGACGGTGGCGCGCAGTACGACCTTGAGGTCGGCGGTGAGATCACCAGTATCCGGGATGGCGTACTGTCGCCCGGGCTGAGCGGCTTCGGCGGCCTGCTCGCTCAGATCGACGAAGGCCTCCATGAGCACGTCCCCTTTGGAGGCCCACCACCGGTAGATGGTCTGCTTCCCGACACCGGCCCGGGCGGCGATGCCCTCGATGGTCGTCTTCTGGTACCCGACCTCACCGACGAGCGCGAGCGCCGCGCCATAGATGGCACGGCGGGACTTCTCGCTGCGGCGGGTGGAGTCGGGGCCGGGTTTGACTGGGGCGGGTTTGGCTGGGGTGGGCTTCTGGACCATTTCGGCAATTTATCAGGTTGACAAGACGGAGCGTCTCGCCTCAGGGTGAGATCGTAACGAACGAGACGATACGTATCGTCAGAACCGAAGGAGATGGGTCATGGCACGAGGTGGCGGAAACATGCTCGGAGTCGGCGGCACCCGCAGCAACCTGGGCAAGGGCGCCCTGCGGGGTGGCGGCCGGGGCAAGCAGACGGGCAGCGGGACGGATCCGCAGGCCCAGAAGCGGGAGCTGGTGCGCAAGTTGCAGGAGAAGCGCGCCGAGGAGGAGGGCGCACAGGAAGGCACTCCGGAGGGGCCCACGTCGGACAAGACCGACCCGACGACGACCGAGTGACCGAAGCTCCGCAGCGCAGTACAGCCGCCGGCAGGTCGGTTCCCAGCACCGTCAGGTCGGGCGGACTGACGGTGCAGCGGACTTGACGACCGCGTCGGCGGGCCGCGAGCAGGTCCGTTGCGGCACAGGACGGCGAGATGGCGGGAAACCTCCGGTGGTGAGAGGTCCCACACCTGAGCCGGTTCACGGGTGGCGAGGGGACCGCAGGGACCGCCGGGCAAGGGTGCGCGGCAGCCGCAGCCGCACCGGCTGGGCGCTGGGACATGGCTGGACCGCTCCGGCCGTCGCCGCAGTGACCGTGGCGTCCGTGGTGTCCGTAGCCCGTGGTCTGCACGACCGGCGAGATCGTCTACGCCGGCAGCACCACCGCGCTCGTCACCGCCACTCACCCCCCACCCACCACCACGGCTCGACGGCTCGACGGCCCGTGGGGCGGCCTCAGCACTGAGGCGCCCCTCTCAACGTCCGCCGGTAGCCGAGGACTTGGGGTGTCCGAAACCTGACAAAGGCAGAGAGATGAGCACGCAGCCCCACCCCGTCGACCACGAACTCATCCAGGCCGCGGCGCACACAGCGCGCACTCGATGCCGGGGTGACAACCACACCATGGCAGCCGCGGCCCGTACTCAGGACGGCCGGATCGTCACAGCGGTGAACGCCTACCACTTCACCGGAGGCCCCTGCGCCGAACTGGTCGTCATCGGCACGGCAGCAGCCCAGGGCGCCTACGACTTGGACACGATCGTCGCGGTGGGCGACCGGGACCGCGGGGTTGTCCCACCTTGCGGCCGATGCCGTCAGGTCCTGCTCGACTACTTCCCCACCCTCAAGGTCATCGTCGGCGAAGGCAACCGCCTCCGAACCGTCCGCATCACCGAGTTGCTCCCCGAAACCTATGTCTGGGCCGACCACCAACTCGATACCGAGTAAACCGCTGTCACAGCCGAAAGCCCGACCATGTACGCGACTTGTACCCGACCGGGGTGCTTGGGTTCCAGCGTGAGTGGCGCGACGTGGCCGCGTCTAAATTTTGGCCCCGGATTTCTGGGACGCTCCCCCCTCGACGCTGCCCGACTCTTCGGCTTGACGGGCGACGGCAAAATCGCGATTCTTCAGTGTTTGCAGACGGTGGGCTTCCGGCAGGTCAGGCATGGCCAGGAGACGGTCACACGCTTCGAGGGAGCCTTGAATATCCCCTGCCCAGTAAGAAACGACGGAATACTCGAAGAGCATCCCCCACTTGTAGACCCATGGGTGAGTGAAGAGAATATCGTCGGGCTCTGTGCGATTGATCCCCGCACACGCGAAGGCATGCCCGGCACGATAGTTTCCACGCTTTCGCAGCCGTGAGACCAATTCGAAGCATGCCTCAAGGCGCTGCGGCCGTTGCTCCCATGCCCGCGAGAGGGTGTCCATGGCTCCCGGCCAGTCACCGGACTCATCTTTGAGGACTCCTGCCTGCAGGAGTGAGTAATAGACCTCCTCTCCCCAGCCACCCATCTCCGCACGCCGTTCGTAAAGGGCGATCGCCTCTTCAGTGCGACCCATGTCACGCATGGTCTGGGCCAGGTAGAACGTGCTGCGCGCGTTTGTGGGATCGCGCTCGAGCTCCGCGCTCAGCAGGGCCATGTCTCGTTCGAACTTGTCGTGCCGGGAGCCGCCGTCGGCGAAGTGCTCGATCACGAGGGCGTCGAGGTTCTCCTGTTCGTGCTCCTCGTCGGCGGTCAGGTACTCGTGTGTCACGCCTTCGTAGCGCCAGTGCAAATCACCGCGGACGAGACGCTTGATCCGGTAGGCGAGACTTCCGGCGTGCGGGATCATATAGGACGCGCAGGACAACGAAGGCAATGGCCCTTCTTGCCGAATGGTCATGTCGGCGTCCATCAGAAGCAGGTAGTCAGCTTTCCCGCGGGCGCGTTCGATGTTGAGTGTGCGATTGACCCCGAAGTCAACCCAGGCGTCTTCATGCAGCTCGCCGGGGACACCGTCGAAGGCTTTTCTAATCAGATCCTGAGTGCCATCTGTCGAGCCCGTGTCGGAGATAATCCAGGTGTCGACGATGTCGCGCACCGAGGCGATACACCGCTCAATTACAGCCGATTCGTTCTTTACGATCATGCAGAGACAGATGGTCGGCTTCATGGTTCTGACCCTACTTTCGAGTTTCTCATCGGGCATGACGAAAAAAGCTTGAATCGCACAGGAGGAAGTCGCCGTAGGCACTGTAGACACTTCGACTCAAGGATTGTCGACGCAACGCCGATTCTTGTTATGAGCGAGCTCGCCGGGCGACAGGAAGCGGGCGGATGCCGGTAGACCGGCGGCCAACCTTGCCCCTTGGAGGGGATACATCCGGCATCTGTCACGGAGCTGGCCGTTCACGCCAATACCCGTCAGAAAATGTCATGGACATGGCGCATAACTACGAGCACTTAAAGCATGGACAAGGCGTCAAGGTTACACAAAGTGCGCAACTCGTCGCACATGGTAATGATGTGGATGTCGCCCCTTCCGGGGTGGCGTGACTCTTCGACTTCGCGAAATCAGGAGACCGCATGAGTCCTGACTCCAGGACACGTTCCTCACTCGGCCCGCTCCCCAGGCGAAGCACTTGGATCGCGGGCAGCAGCCTCGCATCCCTCGCCATCGTGCTCACGGGCATGGCCAGCCCGGCTCTCGCGACGGAGCACACGAAGACGGTCGCCAACATAGCCTCCGCCACCAGCCCTGGTGGCGATGGCGACTACGGCGACGACGACCAGACCGGCCCCACGGGGCCGACAGGGCCGAAGGGTCCCAAGGGGCCCACGGGAGCGACGGGTGCGACGGGGCCGAAGGGTCCGAAGGGGCCCACGGGCGCCACAGGGCCGACGGGTGCCACAGGCGCTACGGGCGCTGACGGCGAGACCGGCCCGACCGGCCCGACCGGTGCCACGGGAGCCACGGGCGCTACCGGTGCCACGGGTGCCACCGGCGCTACTGGTGCCACCGGTCCCACGGGAGCTACCGGCGCCACCGGTGCCACGGGTGCCACCGGCGCTACCGGCCCTGCGGGCGTCGACGGTGCGACCGGCCCGACCGGCGCCACCGGCGCCACGGGTGCCACGGGTGCCACGGGTGCCACGGGAGCGACGGGAGCGACGGGAGCGACGGGCGCTACCGGCGCCACGGGTGCTACCGGCCCTGCGGGCGTCGACGGTGCGACCGGCCCGACCGGCGCCACGGGTGCGACGGGTGCGACGGGCGCTACCGGTCCCGCGGGCGTCGACGGTTCCGCGGGTGCCACCGGCCCTGCCGGCGCCACCGGCCCCACCGGCCCCACCGGCGCCACGGGCCCCGCCGGACCGTTGAATTCGGTGATCGTCTCGCAGAACTACAACGTCCTGTTGGGCGTCAACGCGTCCTACGACTCCCCGGCATGTCCGGCCGGCACCACTCCCATCTCCGGAGGACTGTCTGCCGTTGGCCTCGCCACCGTCCTCGGGCAGACCTACCCGAACGGCGACCACTGGACCGTGACCGCGACGGCGGGTGCCATCACCACCATTACGGTCTACGCGGTCTGCAGCTGACCGCACACCTCACGAACGCCTTTGCACATATGAGTCCCCGCCGGCCTTCTTCCGGCGGGGACTCATGCGTGCTGAGATTCCGCTCGCGCCTGCGCTTGCTGACCCGACAGCCGGCCGATCATCGCCGTCAGGTCGGCACCAGTTGGCGGAGTCCGTCCGCGCGTCGCCAGGTCCTGCTCGTACTGGCCCACCTGCACTGCGGCGCCCCTACACCCGGCTCGCCCCTTTCTTCGGTATCGGCGTGACCACGGTCTTCCGCCACATCCACGAGGCTCTGGACCTGCCGGCCGCGCCGACTCCCACCCTCCGGCAACCGTCGAGCGTGCGACGACCACCGCGTTCGTCACCCTGGAGGGCACCCTGCTGCCCGGCGACCGGATCGCCGCCGGCCGACCCTTCCACTCCGGCAAGCACCACAAGAACCGTAAGCACCGCATGAACGTCCAAGTGCTCAGGGACCCGTTCGGCCGCCCGCTGGGCGGCGCCTCGCCCGCCTTGCCCGGCACAGTGCACGACATCAAGACCATCCGCACCCACGGCATGCTCGACGCCCTTGCCGAGGCCGTCCTGGACTGCTGGGACGACCGCCAACTCGACACCGAGCAGGCCAATCAGGCCAGCGTCAGAGGGGATGGGAGAGAAGAAGGACGGGACCGGGCAGGGTGGGTTGGCCGGTCCGCGAGTCTTGATCGCTGCCGAGCCTGCTGATTGGCTGGCCGGTATGACTGAGCTCGGAGCCGTCGCCTGGCCACCTGCCCCGATCAAAACCGAGAGGCTTGTGCTCCGTGAGTCCGAGACCCGGGACCGTGCGGCGTTCATCGAGCTGTACGCCTCGCCGGAGGTGCACACCTACCTCGGCGGCCCCCAGCCGCGTGACGAGCTGGAGCGCGAGATGCCCGAGGTGCCCGGGCGGCAGCCCGGAAGTTTCGTCGTTGAGCTCGACGGGGCGATGATCGGCCAGATCCTGCTCCGGAGAGCAACGGGCCACCGTCGCCCGGCTGCCGCAGGAAAGGTCGATCTCGGCTACCTGTTCCTGCCGCGGTCGTGGGGATCCGGGTACGCCGCCGAGGCATGCGTGGCGGCACTCGACTGGCTCACCGGCGCCCTTCCCGGCGAGCCGGTGGTGCTCACCACCCAGACCGCCAACGTCGGCTCGATGCGCCTCGCGGCGAAGCTGGGGTTCACCGAGGTGGAGCGGTTCGAGGCCTGGGACGCCGAGCAGTGGCTCGGCCTGCGGTCCCCGGTCACGCCGTCCGATCGAGATTTCCCGCCAACCCCGTGACACGTCAAGCGACTTGGACGGTTTCGGCTGGTCCCGGGAGGGCCGCGTCGGACCGGACAGAGGGCTGGACTGCGGGCGGAGTGAGCCGACGGGTCATGAGCTGACCGAGGCGAGGGCGAGCATCGCTTCGGAACGCTCGGGCCGGGTCCCGCAGTCGCGGACACGGCATCAGAGTGGGTTGAGGCGGGCCTTGAGCAGGCAGAACTCATTGCCTTCGGGGTCGGTCAGCACATGCCACTGCTCTTCCCCTGTCTGGCCGATGTCGGCCGGGCGCGCACCGAGCTTCAGGAGGCGTTCGAGCTCGGCTTCCTGGTCGCGGTCGGTGGCGTTGACGTCGATGTGCAGGCGGGTTTTCCCCGGCTCCGGCTCGTCCCTGCGGCTGAGGATGATCGTCGGCTGCGGTCCGCCGAACCCTTCGCGGGGCCCGATCTCGTACATGTCGTCGCCCTCGCGATCGAGTACGACGAAGTCCAGGACCTCGCACCAGAACCGCGCCAGCACCTCAGGCTCGCGGCAACCGAGCACGAGTTCACTGATACGACATGCCATGACGAAACCTGCTCTCAGCCTGGGAACCGCCGGGGGCCACACGTGAACCTCATGTGCTCCCAGCAGTGAAAACAACCTCGCGACCGTATCGAACGAGGCGAGCGCTGGCGAACGATTTCAGGGCGGCTACGGGGGGGGGCGGGCGGGCGCGGGGGCCACCGGGAAGCCGGTGGGCCCCCGCGTAGTTGAACCTCTCGTCCTCGTACGGGGCCCACAGGCAGTCGTGAGAAAGGCTGGGCGGCGCAGCAACAAGCCCCACACCACCCTCCGTCCTGACAGGGGGTGCGACGAGGATTCTGCTGCCGCGCACTACGTGCGGAGCCAGGCGCTCGGACGGTCAGACAGTCAGACGGCGCCGAACTCTCCGGCCCTGACGCCCTTGACGCCCTCGACAAAGGACGAGAACGCGTCGACGGGGAAGTCCAGAACCGGGCCGCTCGGGCTCTTGGTGCTGAAGACGGACGACCAGGCGCACGCCGCCCGCACGATGTGGAACCTGCTGCACGCCTGGTGGCGGATGATGCCGAAGGAGAAGCGAACGCTCGCACACGCGGACGCCGCGATCCGACAGGCCCGTCAGGACGTCGGCTTCCTGGCAGTCCTGCCCGCGCAGGCCGCGCAGGCGGTCCTCAAGACGTATTTCCAGGCGTGGAAGAACTGCTGGGACGGGCGGGCCGCCGCCCCGAACTTCAAGGGCCGGTTCCGCACGGTGATGTCGGTGGATGTTCCGCAGGGCCGGGATCTGAACATCGTCCGCGTGCACCGCCGGTGGGGCATGGCCAGCATTCCCAAGGTGGGTCGTGTCCGGTTCCGGTGGACGAAAGACCTGCCGGTAGGCAAGCGTGCATGCGTTGAGAACCGGATCACCGGGGCCCGGCTGATCAAGGACGCGCTCGGCTGGCACATCGCCTTCCGTGTTCAGACCTTGGAGGTCAAGCCCGATCCCCACCAGGGGCCAGACGTCGGCATCGACGTAGGCGTCACCGTGCCCCTGGCCCTCTCGAACGGTGAAACGTACGAGCACGGCGAATGGCTGACCGCCAAGGAGAAGGCCAGGCTCCTGCACCTGGAGCAGCGCGCCGCACGGCGTAAGCAGCACCGCAGGCCCGGCGAGCGCACCAGCCGCCGACTGCACCACACCTACGACCAGATCGCAGGACTCCGCGCGAAAGCCAAGCGCCGGGCCCTGGACTGGCAGCACCGGACGACCACCGCCATCGCCCACACCTACGGCACCGTCGTCGTCGAAGCACTCACCATCACGAACATGGTCAAGTCCGCCAGGGGAACCATCGAGGAACCGGGGAAGAGCGTTGCCCAGAAGGCTGGGCTGAACCGCTCCATCATCGGGGAGGCATGGGGCCGCACCGTCACCATGCTGACGTACAAGACCGCCCGGCTCGGCGGCACCCTGCACAAGGTCCCCGCCCCTGGCACCTCCCGACGCTGCTCGGCGTGCGGCTTCACCACACCCGGCAGCCGGGAGAGCCAGGCCGTGTTCGTGTGCAGGAACCCGGACTGCGGCTGGTCGGGCAACGCCGACCACAACGCGGCCCACAACGTCCTGCACCTGTACCGGATGGGCCTCGCGCTCATCCCGGCTGCCGGGAGGGCAGTCGCAAGGCGCGCGAAGCGCGTCAAGCCCGCTGCCGCAAGGTAAGCAGGAATCTCCCGGCTTCAGCCGGGAGAGCACTTCAAAGAGTGATCCAGTAGCGGCGCTTGATGCCCACTTCGGTGGTACGTACGTCCTCCAGGACGCCACCGTTGCGCTCGATGGTGCGCGCCGATCCGACGTTGTCGTCGTCGCAGGTGACCAGGACCCGGTCCAGCCCGAGCGTGCGGGCTTCGTGCAGAACCGCCCCGAGGGCCCATGTGGCCAGGCCGCGTCTCCGGGCGGAGGGCCGGATGCTGTAGCCGATGTGCCCGGCGACATCGAGCAGAACGGCGTTCAGATAGTGCCGCAGATCGATGGCTCCCAGATAGTTGCGGCCCTCGACGATCCACCAGTAGGTGGCGTGGACGTGCCCTCCGCTCACGGCGACCGACCTGTCCGACTGCTGCCGCAGTAGTTCGACCCACTGCGCGAAAACCTCGGGCCTGTCGAGGCCGTCGTCAGGTGCGAGACGCAAACCGGTTCCGTCCTGGTGGGCACCTGGAGACCACTCGTCACACGCCGCGAGCCATGAGGACCGGAGTCGACCTGTGGGTGCGATCAGTTCTGGCATGCGGGCGACGATAACACCCGTCCATCCTCCGTGATCAGGCATCTTTCGCGCCCCCGGGCCCACGACCGCTCACGCGTCACGCGTCACGTATGACCGTTCCCGGCCAAGATCCATTTTCACCTCGGACTCTGGTTCCCGTTCTCCGTCACCGGCGGCCAGGCATCCCCCCAGTCCGCGTCCCGGGCGGCCCGGTAAAGAACCCCGTGCCGCTTGGTGACCGTTTCCCGGCGCAGCGAGGGGTTCGTCTCGCACAGGTCCAGGAGGACCTGGCCCTTGCGGATCTGTGGTTTGCGTACGACCCGGGCGGGCGCCGGGGTCACCGGGAAGCGGGTGGCCGCGACGTAGCTGAACTTCTCGTCCTCGTACGGGAGGGAGCCGCCCTTCACCCGGCGGTGGAGGGAGGAGCGGCTGACCCGGGCGGAGAAGTGGCACCAGTCCTCGCCGGGGACGATCGGGCAGGCCGCGCTGTGCGGACAGGGAGCGGCGATGTGGAAGCCGGCGCGGATGAGCTGGTCGCGGGCCGCGATGACGCGGAGGTAGCCGTCGGGGGTGCCGGGTTCGATGACGAGGACGGCCTGGGCGGCGCCGGCCGCCGTGTCGACCACGGAGGTGCGGTCCGCGTCGGTCAGTTCGCCGAGCACGTAGGAGATGGTGACGAGATCAGTGCTCTCGATTTTGAGCGCCGCTCCGATACGAGAGCGCTGCCACTCCGCACCCTTCAACTCCGGGTTGGCGGCGGCGATCTCCCGCCCGAGGACGAGCGCCGGCTCGGCCCAGTCGAGCACGGTCACGGGCCGTACGCCCGCCCACACGGCGTTGACAGCCCAGGTCGCGGACCCTGTCCCGCCCCCGACGTCGACATGGCTGCCCGGCACCCAGCCGGGCGCCGCCCCGGCGAAGGCGTCCAGCGCCGAGCACACCGCCTCGAACGTGGCCGGCATCCGGTAGGCGGCGTACGCGGCCGCGTCCGACCGGTCCCGCAGCACGGGCGCATCGGTCGGCGTCAGTCCCCGGTAGTTGGCGATCAGCCGCTCGACCGCCTGAGTGGCCGCCTTCGGCGGCAGCCCGTCGAGCAGACCGGCGAGGGCGGCGCGCAGGGCGCCGGCTGGGGAAACAGGGGTGTTCACGGGCCGATTGTAGTGATTCCCGGAGGGATGCCGACCTCGCCCATGGGGGGACGAAACTCGGCGGCGGCCGGGCATCCGGTGCCGATAGCGTCCGCCCCATGGCTGACGAAGCGTTCCGGCATCCCCGCCTCGCCGCGATCTACGACCCCCTCGACCCCGACCGCTCCGACCTCGACGCGTACGTCGGCCTCGTGGCGGAGTTCGAGGCCCGCCGCGTCCTCGACATCGGCTGCGGTACCGGCGTGTTCGCGCTGCTGCTCGCGCGCCGGGGGATCGACGTGGTCGGCGTCGACCCGGCCCTGGCGTCCCTCGACGTCGCCCGTGCCAAGCCCGGCGGCGGACGCGTCCTCTGGATCCACGGCGACGCGACAACCCTGCCGCCCCTCCAGGTCGACCTCGCGACGATGACCGCCAACGCCGCCCAGGAGATCACCGACCCGCACGCCTGGCAGCGCACCCTGCGGGGCGCCTACGCCGCCCTCCGTCCCGGTGGCCACCTCGTCTTCGAAACCCGGGACCCGTCCAAGCGGGCCTGGGAGCAGTGGAACCGTGACTCCTCGTACCGCGTGACGGAGATCCCCGGGGTGGGTGCGGTCGAAAGCTGGGTCGAGGTGACGGAACACAACGGCCCCCTGGTGACCTTTCGTTGGACCTTCGTGTTCGCCGCCGACGGTGAGGTGCTGACCTCCGACTCCACACTGCTCTTCCGTGAACAGGGCGAGATCGAGCGGGAGTTGCTGTCCCAGGGTTACGAGGTACGGGACGTGCGCGACGCACCCGACCGCCCCGGCCGGGAGTTCGTGTTCCTGGCCCGGCGGCCTGCCGCACGGACACGGTGAACGGACACGGTGACTCGCCCTCATCTCCCCCGCACGCCCCGAGCCATCCGGTCCCCCGCCCTCGCCCGGGGCCCGTTCCCCACGCGTCCCCAACTCCGTTTCGGATGCACCGCGTTCGTCAGCAGTACGACGAAGGTGTCCGTGGCCCGGTCCAGGACGAGGGAGGTGCCGGTGAAGCCGGTGTGGCCGGCCGCGCCCCGCCCCGCCAACTCCCCCATGAACCAAGGCTGGTCGATGGCGAAGCCCAGGCCCGGCGGGGTCAGCAGCAGTTCCACGTAGTCCTGGCCCAGGATGCGTGCCGGGCCGTAGGCGCCGCCCGCCAGCAGGCAGCGGCAGAAGACCGCCAGGTCGTGGGCCGTGGAGAACAGGCCCGCGTGGCCCGCCACCCCGCCCAGCGCCCACGCGTTCTCGTCGTGGACCTCTCCCCGCACCGTCCCCCGTTCCGCCTTGGCCCACGGCCTGCGCTGGTCCTCGGTCGCCGCAGCGTCGGGGGAGGGGCCGAAGTCGGTCGCCGTCATGCCGAGGGGGCGGGTGATGCCGTCGCGGATCAGGACGTCCAGAGTGCGGCCCGTGATGCGTTCCAGGACGTACTGGAGGAGCAGCATGTTCAGGTCGGAGTAGGCGTAGTGGCCCGGCTCGGACGACGGCGCCTCCGCCCGTAGCAGCGCTCGGCGGGCCGCGTCATCCGGGCAGTCGTACAGCGGGAGTTCGGGGCGCAGGCCCGAGGTGTGGGTGAGCAACTGCCTTACGGTGATGCTGTGTCGGGCAGCCGCCGTGAAGTCCGGCAGGTAGGCGGCCACCTTTGCGTCCATGCCGAGTGTGCCGCGCTCCAGTTGCTGCGCCGCCGCGACCGCCGTGAACAGCTTCGTCAGGGAGGCGAGGTCGAAGGGGGTCGACATCGTTGCCGGGATCCGTGCCGCCGCCGGGAGTTCCACTCCCGTGTCCGTGCGCTCGTCGTAGGACGCGTACCGCACCGCCCAGCCCGCCGCCGCCTCCACCGCGATCACCGGGCCGCGCCCGACGACCACGACCGCGGCCGGGGCCCAGGGGCGCTCGCCGGTGGTGAGGGCGCGTACCTCTCGTACGAGGTGACGCATCTCCTCGGGGTCCAGGCCGGCCCGTTCGGGGGTGTCGACGCGCAGTCTCGGTACGGCGCTCAGCTCTCCACTCCCTCCAAGGTCGTACGTCTGTTCCAAGGACGGCACAGTCCCACGAAGCAGCCGACCGCCACCAGTGCCGCCACCAGTTGGACGATCGCCATCGGGACGGCGGTGTGCTCGCCCGCGATGCCCACCAACGGGGAGGCGACCGCGCCGATCAGGAAGGAGGTGGTGCCAAGGAGGGCGGACGCGGCGCCCGCCGAGTGGCGCGTACGCATCAGGGCGAGGGTCTGGGTGTTGGGCATCGCCACGCCCATCGCCGACATCAGCACGAAGAGCGCGGCAGCCACCGGGAACAGGCCCGCCTCGCCGAACACGCCCGTCGACATCAGCAGCAGCGCCGTCGCCGCCAGGGTGATGACAGCCAGGCCCAGCGCCAGCACCTTGTCCATCGACACCCGGCCGACCAGGAACTTTCCGTTGATCTGGCCGACGATCATCAGCCCGACCGAGTTGACGCCGAACAGCAGGCTGAACGTCTGCGGGGAGGCGCCGTAGATCTCCTGGATCACGAAGGGGGACGCGGCGATGTAGGCGAACAGGGCCGCGAAGGCGAAGCCGCCGGCCAGGACGTACCCGGTGAAGACCCGGTCCGCGAGGAGGACGCGCATGGAGTGGAGCGCCTCGCCGACTCCGCCGCTGTGGCGGTCGGCCGGGTCGAGGGTCTCGGGGAGCCGGAACCAGACCAGCACCGCGAGTGCGATGCCGACCACCGTGAGGACGGCGAACACGCCCCGCCAGTCCGTCACGCGCAGGACCTGGCCGCCGATGAGCGGCGCGATGATCGGGGCGACGCCCGAGATCAGCATGAGGCTGGAGAAGAAGCGGGCCATGGCCACGCCGTCGTAGAGGTCCCGTACGACGGCACGGGCGATGACTATCCCGGCCGAGCCCGCCAGTCCCTGCAGCAGCCGGAAGGCGACCAGGAACTCCAGGTTGGGCGCGAGGGCGCACAGGACGGTGGCCACGACGTACACCGCCAGGCCCGCCAGCAGGGGGCGCCGACGACCCCAGCGGTCGCTCATCGGGCCGATCAGGAGCTGGCCGAGGGCCATGCCCGCCAGACAGGCGGTCAGGGTCAGCTGGACGCTCGCGGCGGGCGCGTGCAGGGAGGTCGTGACCTCGGGGAGGGACGGGAGGTACATGTCCATCGCCAGCGGGGGCGTCGCCGTCAGCCCGCCGAGCATGAAGGTGACGAGGAGGCCGGTACTGCGGAGGGAGCGGGCGGAGCCGGGTATCTCTCCCCGTATCCCTGTCCCGGCCGCCTTTTCTGTCGCTGCCGGTGCGTCTGGCGCTGTGTCTGTCGCGGTCTCTGGCCCTGCCTCTGTTTCTGTCTCCGCCTGGGGACGCTTCCTGTCCCGCGTGGTTCGGCCACGCTCGGGCATACGCCCTCCCTTTTCGAGTAATCCGCCACCTATGCTCTCAGCTCGTACAGGCGGTTCGTACATTCCGTTCGTACAGGATGTTCGAGGTAACAAAGGTCACGGGACTAGGGGCTGGCATGTCGGCTGAGCGCGTGCGGTGGGGAATTCTGGCTACGGGAGGGATCGCGGCGGCGTTCGCGGCGGATCTGGTGGATCTGCCGGACGCGGAGCTCGTGGCGGTCGCCTCGCGGACGGAGGCCTCCGCGAAGGCGTTCGCGGAACGGTTCGGCATCCCCCGGGCCTACGGCGACTGGGCGTCGCTGGCCGAGGACGCCGATGTGGACGTGGTGTACGTCGCCACCCCGCACTCGGCGCACCGGGTCGCCGCGGGCCTGTGTCTGGAGGCCGGGCGGAACGTGCTGTGCGAGAAGGCGTTCACGCTGAACGTGCGGGAGGCGGAGGAACTCGTCGCGCTGGCGAAGGAGCGGGGCGCCTTCCTGATGGAGGGCATGTGGACGTACTGCAACCCGGTCGTCCGGCGGCTGAAGGCGCTGGTCGACGATGGCGCGATCGGCGAGGTACGGACCGTGCAGGCCGACTTCGGGCTTGAGGGACCCTTCCCGCCCTCGCACCGGCTGCGGGACCCGGCGCAGGGCGGCGGGGCGCTGCTCGACCTGGGTGTCTACCCGGTGTCGTTCGCTCACCTGCTGCTCGGGGAGCCCGACGGCATCTCGGCGAGAGCGGTGCTCTCCGAGGAGAACGTCGATCTCCAGACGGGAGCACTGCTCTCCTGGGAGAGCGGCGCTCTCGCCTCGGTGCACTGCTCCATCGTCGGCGGTACGTCCATCAGCGCGTCGGTGACCGGTTCCAAGGGCCGGATCGACGTACCCGACGGGTTCTTCTTCGCGGACCGGTTCGTGCTGCACCGCGACGGCCGCGACCCCGAGGAGTTCGTCGCCGCCCCCGACCACGGCGCCCGCAACAGCTTCCGGCACGAGGCCACCGAAGTCATGCGCGCCCTGCGGGCCGGCGAGACCGAGTCCCCGCTCGTCCCGCTCGACGGCACCCTCGCCGTGATGCGGACGCTGGACACCATCCGGGAGCAGATCGGCGTCCGCTACCCCGTCGAGGCGCGCGCATGAGCGAGGTGAGCGAGCCGAGCGAGGGGAAGGTCGCCGTCGTCACCGGTGCCGGTTCCGGTATCGGGCGCGCGGTCGCCCTCGAACTGCTCGGCGCGGGCTGGTCGGTGGCACTCACGGGCCGCCGTACCGAACGCCTGGAGGAGACGGCGGCCCTCGCGCCCGAGGGCCGCACGCCCGAGGGCACACAGGCGGGCACGAGCAAGGGCGCCTGTCTCGTCGTGCGCGCCGATGTGGCCCAACCCGACGACGTGACCGCCCTGTTCGCGGCCGTGCGTGAGCGGTTCGGGCGGCTCGACCTGCTGTTCAACAACGCCGGGACGTTCGGTCCCGGCGGGGTGGCGGTGGAGGATCTGGCGTACGAGGCGTGGCGGCACGTCGTGGACACCAACCTCAACGGGGCGTTCCTGTGCGCGCAGGCGGCGTACCGGCAGATGAAGGAGCAGGATCCGCAGGGCGGCCGGATCATCAACAACGGGTCGATCTCCGCACACACTCCCCGGCCGAACTCGGCGCCGTACACCGCGACCAAGCACGCGTTGACGGGGCTGACGAAGGCGCTGGCGCTGGACGGGCGGCCGTACCGTATCGCGGTCTCCCAGATCGACATCGGGAACGCGGCGACGGACATGACGGCGCGCATGCGAACGGGTGCCCTGCAGGCGAACGGGGAGACAGCGCCGGAGCCCGTCATGGACGTGGCGGACGTGGCACGCACCGTGCGGCACATGGCGGAGCTGCCGTTGGAGGCGAATGTTCAGTTCGCGACGGTTCTGGCGACCACGATGCCCTATGTGGGGCGGGGCTGAGGCGGCTTCGCGCACGCATTCGAGGACTTAACCTGCACAAGTGGAACTGCCTGCTCCGTAGCGTTCGGCCCGGTCGCAGGCATATGCTCAACACGCCTTCTCCACCGGAGCTTCACACTTGACGCTCCGGGGTTCCGGTAACACAACGGACCACACCGAGGGGTGGGGAAGACGACAGCCGCTCCATGGCGCATCCGGGTGGGGGTGAACCTCGCGTGGGACCGCGAGGTACGCGCCGGGTCATGGAGCGGCTGTCGCGCGCTCCGGCACACGAGCACCACGGGCAGCACCACGGGCAGCAGGACGGGCAGCGCGATGGGCAGTGCGACGGGCCGCATCAAGAGCCGTGCCACACGCCTTAATTGTTCGTGATTGTTTCGGTCCCTCTTTCTCAGCCCCCGCACATCGTTTACCCAGTTCCCCACAAAGGTTCCTCCCTAGCTTGTGGCAGCGCCCACAGTGGGCGCCGTCCGCAGCTGGGCGCCCATGAACCTTTGAGGAACGGGATGTTTGGCATCTATCTCAAGCGTGAGCTGAGCCGGCGCAAGAAGGCGGCTCTGGTCATCGCCATGGGTCTGGCGCTCGGTATCGCGCTGGTCATCACCGTCAACTCGGTGTCGGCCGGCATGCAGCAGGCACAGGAGAAGGTCCTCCAGTCGCTGTACGGCCTCGGCACCGACATGACCGTCACCAAGGCCAGATCGGCCCCCACCGGCAACCAGTCGGGCCGGCCGAGCTTCGACTTCGACGCCAGCTCGAACGACTCGACGGAGACGCAGAGCAGCGACCGCGTGACGACCCAGGGTGGACAGACCCTGAAGTCGGCGCTGGTCACCAAGGTCGCCGCCCAGAAGGGCGTGGCGACGGCGGTCGGCGCGCTGAGCCTCAACGTCACCAAGGTCGACGGCTCCTTCACCCAGGGCAGGGCGAAGACCGACACCTCGTCTTCGTCGTCCTCGTCCTCCGGCCAGGGCGGTCCCGGCGGCGGCCAGGGCAACAACTCCGGCAGCACCGCCCCGCCCGAGATCCAGGGCGGCGGCGCCTCGTTCGACGTCAACTCGTACTCCGTCACGGGCGTCGACGTGACGAACCAGGAGCTCGGCCCGCTCGCCACCACGACGATCACCAGCGGCAAGACGTTCACGACGGCGCAGGCCGACGCGAAGGTCGCGGTGCTCAGCAAGTCGTACGCCAAGGAGAACAAGTACACGGTCGGCAAGACCGTCACGATCTCCGGCACCAAGTACAAGGTCATCGGCATCGCGACGCCCGAGAGCAGCGAGGCCACGACCGACGTCTACCTGCCGCTCAAGCAGGCGCAGACGCTCGGCGACTCCAAGAACCTGGTCTCCACGATCTACGTCCAGGCGACCGACTCGAAGCAGATCGACACCGTCAAGTCGACGATCCAGAAGAACATCTCGGGTACGACCGTCACGACCTCCGCCGACCTCGCGGAGACCGTCTCCGGGTCCCTCTCCACGGCCTCGAACCTCGCGACCAGCGTCGGCAAGTGGCTGTCCATCGCGGTGCTGGCGGCGGCGTTCCTGGTGGCCGCGCTGCTCACCTCCTCGGCCGTGTCGCGCCGGGTGCGGGAGTTCGGCACGCTGAAGGCGCTGGGCTGGCCCTCGCGCAGGGTGACCCGGCAGGTCGTCGGCGAGTCCATCGTGAACGGTCTGCTCGGCGGCGCGCTCGGCATCGGCCTCGGCCTGGCGGCGGCTTACGCGGTGACCACGTACAGCCCCAAACTGACCGCACAGCTCGGCAACACCGGCGGCGGTGGCGGCGGCATGGGTGGCGGCCCCGGTGGTGGCGGCCCGGGTCAGCAGTCGGCGGCCAACACGATGGAGATCGCGCTGTCGGCGCCCGTCTCCCTCACCACCATCGCGCTCGCGGCGGGCCTCGCCATCACCGGCGGTCTGATCGCCGGCGCGATGGGCGGCTGGCGGGCCTCCCGGATGCGGCCCGCGGACGCGCTGCGCAGCGTGTCGTAGCCCTACCGAACTCCTCGGTTCCCCCTCCTCGGTTCCTCCCTCAGTTCCACCCTCCCCCTGCCCCAATTCCCGTACGTCACGGAGTCGTTCATGTACAAGCTCACCGGTGTCACCAAGAGATACACGCGGGGCAAGGAGACGGTGGAGGCGCTGCGCGGCATCGACCTCGTCATCGAGGACGGCGACCAGCTCGTCATCCAGGGCCCCACCGGCGGCGGCAAGTCCACCCTCCTGCAGATGATCGGCGGCCTGGACCGGCCGACCGAGGGCAGCGTCGAGCTGGACGGTGTCGATCTCGGCGCGATCAGCGAGGCCAAGCTGACCCGGCTGCGCGCCGAGAAGATCGGCATCATCTTCCAGGCGTTCAACCTCATCCCGACGCTGACCGCGCAGGAGAACGTCGAGACGGCCCTCGTGCCGCTCGGTGTGAAGCCCGCCGAGCGGCGCGAGCGGGCCGCCGAGGCGCTGCGCTCGGTCGGTCTCGGCGACCGACTGACCCACGCGCCGGCCGAGCTGTCCGGTGGTCAGCAGCAGCGGGTCGCCATCGCCCGTGCCCTGGTGAAGAAGCCGAAGGTGCTGCTCGCGGACGAGCCCACCGGCAACCTCGACGAGGGCACGCGCGACGACATCATGGCGCTGCTCGAAGGGCTGTGGCACGAGTACGGGCTGACCTTCATCCTGGTCACCCACGACTCGTCGATCGCCCGCAAGGCCCCCCGGGTCGCGACGATCAAGGCAGGTCAGCTCACGGTCACTGATCAGGATCAGTACGTCAGCTGAGCGCCTGCGGTTTTTGACTGCGGGTCCGTTGTGGCTGGTCGCGCCCACGCGGCGGAGCCGCATGTCGAGACGGCCCCGCGCCCCTTTGGGGCACGGCCGTTCACCGCCCGAGCAGTTGGTCGATCTCGGCCAACTGCCCTGCGGTGAGCGGCCCTTTCCCGATCGCGCCGGCGTTCTCCTCGGCCTGCGCGACGGACCGGGAACCGGGGATGGGGACGGTACGGGGGCTGCGCGCCCACAGCCAGCCGAGGGCACCCTGCGCGAGCGTACGGCCGCCGCTGGTGAGGACGGAGCGGAGCCCGTCGACGTGTGCCAGCCAGTCCGGGTCGGCGCCCGCACCGGCCGTGAAGCCCGGCAGCCAGGCGGGCGGCGCGTTGCGGATGTCCCCCGCTTCGAGCGCCTGCCCGGCGGCCCGCTTTCCGGTCAGCAGGCCCATGGCGAGCGGACTCCGGTTGATGCTCGCGATCCCCGACTCCTCGCAGAGCGCGAGCATTTCGGGCGCGTCCTGGATGACGTTGAGCGTGTGCTGCACGGCGGCACAGTGCGGCCCCTCGGCGAAGAGGGCGGCGCGGGCCGGGTCGTCGGTGCTCCAGGCGTAGGCGCGGATGAGCCCTTCGGTAACCAACTCCTCGCATACGTCCCGGAGTTGGGCTGCCGCAGCCAAGTCCCCCTCGGACAGGTGCAGTTGGTACAGGTCGACGTAGTCGGTGCCGAGGCGGGCGAGGGAGGCGGTGAGGGCTCGGCGGACGTACGCGGGGCTGTCGTCCTGGCCGTCCGCGATCCGCGTCCGCTCGTCGAAGAGGTTGCCCCACTTGGTGGCGATCACGACATCCGCACGGTGCTTGCCGAGGGCCCGGCCGAGGATGCGCTCACTGTGTCCGGTGCCGTACACGTCGGCGGTGTCGAAGAAGGTCACTCCCAGGTCGAGGGCGCGCCGGACCGCCCGTACGGACTCGTCGTCGTCGACCCTGCCCCAGCCCAGGGGCTGCCCGTCCGGGGCGCCCCACTCTCCGCCGATGGCCCAGCAGCCGAAGCCGAGCGGGCTGACCTCGATGCCGCTGCGGCCCAGGGTCCGGTTCGCGAAGGCCTGGGTGGTGCTGGTGCCGTCCGTGTTGCCCTTGTTGCCCGTGCCGTCCGTGGTCTCCATGGATCAGGACAGTAGGAGTTGGAGCCCACTTCAGCGCAAGGGGACGTACAGGCGACTTCTTCGGCTCCTACGACTCCTGCGGCTCCTGCGGCTGTCAGGCCTGGCCGGTCTCGAAGCGGAGGATGCGGCCGTCGTCGACGGTGAAGGTCCACTTGGTGCGCATCTCACCCCAGGTGTCGTTGCTGTAGCCGGCGACGAGGACGCGGCCTCCCCTCGACTCGTTGTCGACCTCCATGTGTCCGTGGGAGGAGAAGATCTCGCGCTCGGTCCACTCGGCGAGGTCACGGTCCGAACCGTCGTCGGACATGGTCGCGTCGGGCGCCAGGACTGCCTGGAAGGCTTCGCGGTCGTGCGCGTTCACGGCGTTGACGAAGGCCCGGACGGCCGGGTCGCTGAGCTTGGCGGTCTGAATCGTCATGCCGGTCAGACTGGCACCGCGCCCGGGCACCCGCCACCCGAACGGCAGGCATGGAAGGCCGTCGCGGGTGCGGTGGACGCGATCGGTGCGACGGTGGAGGCATGACCTGTGACGAGCGACGCAACCGTTACGACCGGCGTGATCTGGGGCTCCTGTTGCTCCGTCTGGGGACGGGCGGGGTCCTGGCGGCACACGGTGCGCAGAAGCTGTTCGGGTGGTTCGGCGGGCACGGCCTCGAAGGCACCGGCGCCTTCATGGAGTCCGTCGGCTTCGCGCCCGGGAAGGCCAGCGCCACGGCGTCGGGCCTCGCGGAGGCGGGCGGCGGTGCGCTGCTCGCACTGGGCCTGGCGACTCCGGCCGCCGGCGCGGCGGCAGCGGGCGCGATGGTGGGCGCCACCGCCGTGCACGCGCCCAACGGGTTCTTCAACACGGGCGGCGGCTACGAGTACGCCGCCACCCTCGGCCTCGCCGCGGCGGGCCTCGCGGTGACGGGCCCGGGCCGGCTCTCCCTGGACCACGCGCTGGACCACGTACTCGACCGCGGCTGGATGGTCCCGGCCGCCCTCGCCGGAACCGCCGCGGTCACGGCCGTGGTCGTGGGGGCGCGGAACCGGCGGGTGCGGGAGCGTCAACAGGGCAAGCAGGACGCGCTGTTCGAGGAGTAGAGAGTAGGGACGTAGCGGAACGGGCGGACTCGGGTGGGTGTCGGGGTCCCGTGGGAGGCTTCTCCCATGGCCGATGACGACGTCTGGGCAGTGATCGACGACCTCTGGACCTGGCTCGACGCCAACCAGACTCATCCCGACCGGGAGTCCCTGCTCCTGCGCATGCTGAAGCTGACCGAGGAGGTCGGCGAGGTCGCCCAGGCGGTGATCGGCGCGACCGGCCAGAACCCGCGCAAGGGCACCAGTCACACGTGGGACGACGTCCGGTCGGAGCTGTGCGACGTCGTGATCACGGCGATGGTGGCCCTGCGCACCCTGACTCCGGATGCCCGGGAGGTCTTCACGACCCACCTGGAAGGAGTCAGGGAACGCTCACTGGGCCCCACATCCTGACCGGCTCCATGCCTTGCGGTACGTCCGTTCCGGGCCCTCCACCGGATCCGCCGAGCCGACCCCTGTCGAAACAGGCGAACCCTGCGAAGCCATCTCGGCGCCGTCGGCGCCCGCCCGCGCAGGCGTCCGGAGGCGTCCGCAGGCACCCGCGGGCGCGCCAGGCTCGCAAGGGACAAGCTGCGGGCACGAGTTGCTGCCCGCGCGCCGTGTTCGATTACCCGTTCGGTCAGATGTAGCCTTCGCGCAAGGCATAGGCCACGGCATGCGCCCGGTTGCGCAGATGCAGTCGGGTGGTGAGTCCATGCATCACGTTCTTGACCGTGCGCTCGGAGTAGGACAGCTTGCCGGCGATCTCCCCCGTGTCGAGTCCCTCGGCGACGAGGCGCAGGACATCGACCTCGCGCGGCGCGAGGCCCGAGGCGGGGGCACCGGGCTGGCCGGCCGCCGTGCGGTGCAGGGTGCCCACCTGGCTGATGAGTCGGCCGAGCAGGTCGGAGGGCAGGTCGCCGTCGCCCCGGGCGGCGGCGAGTACGGCCTGCGCCAGCCGGTGTCCGGTGGCCTCGTGGCGCCAGACGATGGCTCCGACGCCGCACTCGATGACGTCCAGGAGTTCGTTCTCGCGCAGCACGCCCACCACGAGAACGGCTTTGGCGCCCTCGCTGCGGACAAGTCGGCGCAGCCTGGACAGCGTTGTCTCGTCGAGGATCTCGCTGACCAGCAGGGCAACGACGCCGGGCCCGCTGTCGGATTCCTCCCGGAGTTCGACCACCGGGTGCTGCCGCAGCTGGCTGACCGCGCCCGCACGGGAGATCGGGTCGGCCGCGTGCACGGCCACGGGTATGCGGCGCCCGGCTTCGGACGGCCCGGTACCGGCCCTCGTGCCGGCCACGGCCCCCGTGCCGGGGCCTGTGGTGCGGAGTGTGGTGCGCAAGAACTGCCCCCAGGGTCAGGTGCCGCCACCTTCGAGGGGTCGGTGGCCGACGTTCACAGCCCAGACTTCTGTGACACATGGGGCGCGCACAATCGTGGACCACCACGAGACACACCACGAGATCGGCCACCAGTTCGACCACTAAACCGGCCAGTACCTACCCAAGACAGGAGGCAGGCATGCCACCCCCATCCAGATCCCCGTCGTCGTCCGCGTCCTCACCGTCGCCGTCACCATCCCCGTCATCGTCATCGTCATCTGCGTCCTCATCTGCGTCCTCATCGCTGTATGAGCGTCGGGAGGCCCTGGCTCTGGTGGCCGACGAGGCAGCCCGCGCCCGTGCGGGGACGGGTCGTCTGGTCCTGCTGCGCGGCGCCACCGGTACCGGCCGCACCGCACTCCTCGAGGCCGCCACCGAGCACGCGGAGGCGCACGGCATGCGCGTCCTGCGCGTCCGCTGCTCCACCGGGGGCAGCGCGACCGGCGCCCCCCTGGCCGTCGTAGAGCAACTACTTTCCCCCCTGCACGAGTTGAGCACCTCGCCTCCGCCCGGCTCCTCTGCCGAAGCCACCGGCGCTCTGGACGAGTCGTTGCCGGCCGCCGCCCGGCTCTGGCGGTCGCTGAGCGCGTACGCGGCCGAGGGTCCGGTGCTGGTCGCCGTGGACGACGTACACCTCGCGGACGAGGACTCGCGGTGCTGGCTGATCGAGGCGGCGCGCAGGGTGGACCGATTACCGCTACTGCTGGTGGTGACCGAGCGCAGCCAGTACGACGTGGACCCACCGTCCGCCGGTCTGGTCCACACCCTCTCCCCCTCCCTCGTACGCACCCACACCCTCGCCCCGCTGAGCCGCGACGCGGCGGCGGAGCTGGTGCGTTCGGCCGTCGGCGACGACGTACCGGAGAAGTGGGTGACGGACTACGTTCGGGCGGGCGCGGGCAACCCGCTGCTCCTGCGCGCGCTGCTGGAGGACCTGAACGCCACCAGCGCCGCACCGGCCGCGCTGCCGGAGACGTGCGCGGCGCTGTATCCGGGGGCGTATCCGGCGGCTGTGTCGTGGTGGCTGGACTGTGCCGGGGCGGCGACGGCCGAGGCGGCGCGCGTGCTCGCCGCGCTGGACGAGCTTCCAGGGGGCGCCGACGTCGACGTGTTCGCCGAGACCGCGGACGCCCTCGGTGCCGACCCGGCCCGGGTACGGGGCTGGCTGACCGCCATGCCCCGGCTCGGCATGCTGCGCTTCGGCGACGACGGGCTGCCCCGCTATGCCCACCCGCTGCTGCGGGACGCGGTGCTCACCGGCTGGTGCGCCGCCGACCGGCAGGCGGCGCACGGGGCGGCGGCCGAGGCGATGCTGCGGCGCGGCGTCCCGACGGCGACGGTGGCCCAACTCCTGCTGCGTTCGGGCACGATGGGCGAGGTGTGGGCGACGGAGGTCCTGCTGGACGCGGCGGGCGGCGCCGTCAATGACGACCGTACCGACGACGCGGTGGTCCTGCTGCGCCAGGCGCTGGACGAGCCGATGTCGGACGGCCGCCGGGCCGAGGTGCTGACCGAACTGGGCTCGCTGGAGTTCGCGGCAGTACGTTCCTCGACGGGCATCCCCCGCCTGACCGAGGCGATGCGACTGCCGGGCCTGCCGCAGTACCGCGTACAGGCGGCGGTGGCCCTGGGCACAGCGCTGGCCAGACGCGGCGAGACCCGCGCGGCGGTGACCCTGCTCCGCGACCTGGACGGCCAGTTGACGGACCACCCCGATCTGCTCCGCACGGTCCAGACGGCCTCGGCGCTCCTCTCCGACCACGACCAGATGATCCGCGAGGAGATGTACCGCCGCCTGCATGAGACCGCCCAACACTCCCCACAGGCGCTCGGCCCCGCCGGCCACGCCCTCCTCGTACGGTACGAGGCGACAGCGGGCCTGATCTCGGCGGACGCCGCCATGAAGCGCGTACGAACCCTGCTGTCGGAGCCGGCCGGCCCACTGGCGGAACCCTTCCTCCTGGGTACGGCGGCGGCGGTGGCCCAGTGGGCGGACGAACTGGACGAGGCCGAACGCCTGACGGACCGAGGCCTGACCGGCCAGCGCCCGACCCTGCTCCACCCGATGCACGAGGCCCTGCTGAACGTACGCGCCGACATAGCCGCCGCCCGCGGTGACTACGGGCAGCTGCTGAGCGATCCGGAGTCGTGGCGGAGGGACGGGGTGGGATCGGGGGCGGGGACCGGTGATGGGCCCGGATTCGGGGGATTTGGGTTCAGGTTCGGGTTGGAGTGGGCGGCCGGGGGCGGGGACGGTAAGGCGAAGGCTGAGTCCGGAATCAGCACCGGGAGCGGAGCTGGGACCGGGACCGGGACCGGGACGAGCAACGGCAACGGCAACGGACCGACGAACGTGGAGGCGCACGTACTGCTCGCGCTCGTCGAAACGGGCCGCGTCGACGAGGCGTGGCAGCTCGCCGACGCCTTCGACCTGCGGGAGGCGCACGACTCCTGGGAGTTGAACCGTTTCCTGTACGCCCGGGGCGTGGTGCGCGCCGCCTCCGGTGATCCGGCAGGCGCCCTGGGGGACTTCCTGGAGTGCGGACGCCGCCAGTCCGCGCGCGACGTACTGAGCCCGGTGGTCACACCCTGGCGGGCCGCCGCCGCACAGTGCCAACTGACCCTCGGTCACCACCAGGAGGCGCTGGCACTGGCAGAGGAGGAGCTGCGACTGGCCCGGGTGTGGAACACCCCACGCCTGGTGGGCCGTTCACTGCGGATACTCGGCACGGCGACGGGCGGTCGCCACGGCCTCGACCTGACCGACGAGGCGGTACGAATCCTGCGCGCAGCCGCCGTCGAAACGGAACTGATCCCGGCCCTGATCGCCCGGGGCCGCCAACTGACCGCCGCCGGCGAACGCACCCGAGCCCGCAAGTCGCTGCGCGAAGCAGCCGAACGCGCCGAACTCCTGGGCGCCGTACGCCTGCGTACCGCAGCCGACGAGTCCCTCCGCGAGGGCGGCGCCCGCAGCACGACGACGACGCTGACTGCGAGCGAACGCCGGATCGCGGAACTCGCGGTGGAGGGCCGCACGAACACGGAGATCGCGGAACTGCTGCACGTGGCCCGCCGCACGGTGGAAACCCATCTGACCAGCGCCTACCGGAAGTTGGGCATACGGAGGAGGGGCGAGCTGACGGCGGCGCTGGGCCGCGTTCCCGGAGCCGACTCTCCGTCCAACCGGCCGTAAGAGAGGCGTTGTGAACTAGAAGTGGGAGTCGGTGTCGGTGTCCGTCGCCGCCAGCACCGCGACCCGGGTACGACGAGGATCGAGTACGGCGAAGGCCACGTCCGCCGTGTCATGGTGGAACCAGTCCGTGAACGCCATGAATCGCAGCCACCGACAGTCGGCGGCGTGCCGCACCGCCTCCGGGAACGGGATGTCGTCGGACAGCCCCATCAGCGCGTACAGACTGTTCCAGGCGTGCAGCCGGGCGTACGCGCCACCCTGCCCCTGACCGTTCACTCCGCCGTTGTGCGCTGCCGCGAACAGTTCGTTGATCACGTCGTCGGGCGTGGTGTGACAGGTGAGGGCGACGCCCCGGCGCGTGCCCTCACCCTCCAGGCACTCCAGAGGCAGTTCCTTGACGAACGCGATGTTGAAGTCGTCCGGATCGAGCGGGCCCGGCAACGTGAAGAAGCGCACCTCGGGCTCGCGGGACCAGCCGCTGCCGGTGAAGGGCTCGGCGGCCTTCCCCGTTCGCTCGAAGTCAGGGCTCTCAACGGCCGTACGTCCGGCGGCCGCACCTCTGTCGGTGGAGGGAACCTCCGGGAAGCGGGACCGTAGCTGCTCGGGGGTTTTCACGGCCCCGAAGCCCCGTACACGAACCCCGAATCGGTGCTCGACGTCCAGGCGGGCCCTAGGCAGCCGGGCCAGCGGGTGCCCCAGCTCGCGGAGTCTCTCCGCATAGGCGTCCAGGGCGGGCCGACCTCGCCCCGCCCCGATCATGGCGAGCTCGCCGAGGATGCAGGCCCGTACCTCCACCGCAGGGTCATCGAGCCGTTTCGGCAGCTCGCCGAACAGAGCTTCCAGATCGCGCAGTTGCTGGGTCTTGACCAGTTTCTCGACCAGCTTCTCGGCCACCGAGCGCCGTACCCGGTCACCTTCCTGCCGGCACTCGGGCCCGAGCGGCGGCAGCAGCAGCCCCGCGATGTCCGCAGCGAACCTTGCGCAGTCCCGGGAGCGTGTGTCGGCGAGAGCATCGGCGATCCGTCCGACGGCCTGCACCGCAGAGCGGCCCTCGGAGTCTTCGCCGAACCCGGTGCGGCACAAGTGAACTCCCTAGTGACGACCTCGGCGCCTTCGCCACCTCCACGCGTGCTGTGGCTGCTCTTGGACCAAGCAGCCTCCTGCATTGCCGTCTGGCTCCTGGAACTCAGCGCTCGGCGTGCAGATTGCGGATGTAGCCGCGCAGTGCGTCCGTGCTGTGGAAGATGCGGTAGTCACCGGCTTCGAGTGCCGCCTGTTGCTTCTCGGTTGTGTCGGGGGCCAGGACGACAGGCACACCGCCCTCCGCCCACAATCCCTGGGGCCAGAAGGCGGCTGCCACGGTGATGGCGGCCCCGGAGTGCGGGTCACTCACCTCGCTGTCCAGTTCCGGCGCGGCCAGGTCGGCTTCGCGCAGCTCGGACAACAGCTCGCGGAGGCCGGGGACCTCGTCGGCCGCGTCGGTTTCCGCCATGTCGGGCGAGGCGGCGGAAGAGGCAGTGGTCAGGGATGCCCGCGAGTCCGCGAGCGCGACGGGGGACGGGCCGTCGTGCAGACCCTGGAGGAACTCGTTTGCTGCGCGGGCCAGAAGAGCGCGCCGGGCGGCGAGGAAGTCCGGGTAGTTGGACACCTTCCACAGGTCGCGGTCCATCGGGATCCACTGCGTTGCCAGCGCCCCCGGCATGCGCGACTCGATCTCTGCTAGATACTCCGCCGGTTCCTTCGCTCCGATCTTGAGATTGGTGTCCTGGGTGAGGAAGCAGAAGTTGGCGACGGCATTCACCTCAGCCCGGCTGTAATCGTGCTTGTAGAGCAGCGCCTTGGGGAAAATGTGGTGCACCTGGAGTGAGCTGAGCCGTCCCAGCATCCCGTCCCTCAGTGGAACGCCGCTGACGAAGTCCTGGGCACCGTAGACCCGTGTCAGCATGTAGAGCAGAGGGTAGAAGCGGGAGCCCATGCTGGAACCGACGAAGTCGTCGGAGCCAACCGCGAGGTGGCCGCCGCGACTGCGGCGCAGAACGCTAATCAACTGGCCGATCCCGCCTTCATCGAGGGCCTGCAAGTCCTGGTTGAGGACGGTCTCCGTGGCTCCCGTGTGCCGTCCCCAGAGGAAGCTGTGCACGTACCAGTAGAAGAGACGGTCACGCGTCATGGCGTCAGGAAACGAGCCGCTGTGATGATGGAGCAGCCGACTCATCACCGGAAGGGCGCCGCGGCCGCTGAGAACGGCGCCGTGGTCGAGCCCAAGTCGCCCGCCGAGCGCGTTAAGCAGGTACGAGACGGCGTCGATGGTCTCAGCGAGTCCCGACCGGAATGCCAGGACATCCACGTCTGCGAGCTTGGAGAACTGCGCCTCTCCGGTGATCACGGCGTTGACGTTGCGGAGCAGCCAGTCGAGCTTGAAGCCGAAACCGGCGGTCGACCAGTCCTGGAGAGCGCGGTTCATGGTGGGCCGGGCGGCCGGCCAGGCCGCGCAGATGGCGGCCAGGGCGAGGTCACCCTTGGAGAGCTTCGTTCCGCCCGAGTTCACCCGGTTGAAGATCTCCACGACCACATCGATGGTCTTGTCCTCGCCGGTCACCTCGTCGATGTGGACGCTGCGGTCCTTTATCTGAGTGATGCGGTTCAAGCGCTCGATGTAGGCGACCTGGAGGTCGGCGTCCCCGTTGGCCAACTGGGTCACGGCGAGGAGCTGGCTCGCCAGTCCGCTCTGGAATAGAGCGGTGACATCCACCCAGACCTGGTTGTCCTTCATCTTCGCAGGGGCGTAGAACTCGAAGGCTTCTGTCTGCAGGTTGAAGTGCAGCCCAGTGAGCGCCGAGGCGTTGCCCTCGAAAAAACTCGGGGCTCTGCCTCGGGTGACACCGTAGAGAGTGGTCACGCGCTGCTGGCCGTCGAGCAGGAGATGGATCGTGCCGTCCCGGCCCAAATCCCCACCGCGCGTCTGCACGCCGTCTGCCCTGGTGCTCCAGGTCAGGAACCCGCCGATCGGGTATCCGCGGTAGAGGGACTGGAAGAAGCCGCGTACCTGGTCACGTGTCCAGACATATCCACGCTGGAACTCGGGAAGCGCGATGTCTCCGGCGTCGACCTTGTCCAGGACTTGCGAAATATGCACCGTCGTTGAGCCTGTTCTTCCGGTCCTGGCAGCTTCCTCCACCAGAACGTGGCTAACCAATTGCATGAAGCTACCAGCAGGTGGCCGGAGTTCGGCCTGGCGCGGGCTCCTATGCGAGTGGGCCCGCCCCGCAGGCCACGGAAGCGGGTGGGCTTCCCCCTCAGCCGAAAATGGGTCGTACTGGCAGTGAGCGGTTGCCTGCGGAATCTCCGGCGGGACCGGACCACGACGACTGGTGCCGACCTCTCTCTGTCAACCTTTACCTCTCACAGCCCTCGCTCCCAATAAGCCGGCCTTCACCATGTGATGGCGGTGCATGGTGGCTCGAAACTGTTCCTCCTGCCGGTCCCGGCCACGCCGTGATTGCTCGTCACAAGCGGACTCCACTACGCTGCGCCTCAGAACGAACACCACTCTGCGACCGGGCTCTGCTCGGCGTGGAACCTCCTATGGCCGTCCCCCAAGGATTTGGGGTCGGCCATAGCTGTTTGTGCACCTAGGGGGAAGGTCTTGCACCTGTGTTATCTCGATGAGTCCGGGACCGGGCAGGTCCTCAACCCCGGCGTGGCCGACTCTGTTCCGGTCATGGTGATCGGCGGATTCACTGTGCCGGAGAGTCAGATCAAGGGCCTCGCCTGGGACTTCATCGCTCTCAAGAAGCAGTTCCGGCCGGAGCTGCGCAAGGTGCCTGCCTTGAGTCAGGTAGTCCACCATGAGATCAAGGGCGAGACGATACGCAAGTCCTTTCGTCGCCAGGGGCGCAACCAACGGCGTATGGCGCACGGCTTCCTCGACCATCTCCTGACAATCCTGGAACGTCGCGACTGCAGGGTCATGGCTCGTATCTGGGTGAAGCAGGACGGTGTCGTCAACGCCGACACAGCCATGTACGCGGCGTCAGTGACCGCTCTGTGCGCAAACTTCGAGCACTATCTCGCCGAACGCTCCAGCAGCGGCATCGCCGTTCTGGACAGTCGCAACCCCAGCGACAACGTCGGCAACGTGCACTGTGTGACGACCAGAAAGTTCGCCAAGGGTGGCGACCCGATGCCTCACCTTCCCGAGTCTCCGGTCTTCGGCCACAGTGACACGCACTTGGGTCTGCAGATCGCCGATCTCCTGGTGAGCGCCGTACTGGCTCCGTCGGCCGCCGTGACCTACGCCGGTGACCTCACCGGCAATGTCCACTGCCACCCGGGGTTCGTCGAGGTACGAGACCGGCACTGCCCCCGCCTCGGAAAGCTCCAGCACCGCTATCAGGCGCCAACGGGTAAGTGGACAGGCGGGATCGTCGTCTCCGATGCACGCGGACATCAGTCAGCGGGCAAGCTGTTCGCGCCAACGGTCACGGCCGTGACCGCACCCGTGGCGGGCATCCCCGGGCAGGGTTTCCCTCTCGACCTGGCCACCGTTGCCACGGCCCCCGCACCGGCCTCTCCCGCAATGTAACGCTTCGTGCCGTGCGGTCACTCAGTCGACCATGGTGCTGAACCGGACCGGTTCCTTGAGTACTGCAGCGGCCCCTTCCAGATCGGCCAGCCGCGCCGCCAGTGTCGCTTCGGCGAGGCGGCGTGGCAAGGCCGTACTGAACTTGAGCCCCTTCAACGCCTGTTCATGGACCGTGGGAAGGCAGAGCTGGGATGCGGCGTCAGCCACCGTCTGCTTCCATACCGGCGCAGTCAGGTCCGTGCTCAGTCGGATCCAGCAGTCATTGATGCGTTGAGCCGGGTCCGCAAGGTTTCCGAGCGTTGCAGCCAGGGTCGCGTTCGCGCGGTGACCGGCCCATGTCCACCATCGAAAGTCGCCGTTCGGCTCACGCACGATGAGCGTGCCGGTGGGGCGCACGTACTCCAGGAAACGGCGCCGTGCCTCGGTGAGACAGCCTCGTGACCGGCCGGTCAGCTGTACCTGTGGATCCGCGCCGAGCAGTACGTCTCGTGCGGCGCGGGTCAACTCGTACGACGTGGGCCGAATGAAGCCCATGCCGCTCCACTTTGCCTTGCCACCACTGTCGACCGGCTCGACGAAGCAGCGGCGCCTGTTCCAGTCGATGTAAGTGACCTGCCAGCTGCGGCCGGCCAGTAGGAGTCTGCGAGGTCCTTGGACGCTCTCGGTCAGCAGACTCGGATCGGTCCTGCCGATCTCGGTCAGTCCGCTCAGGACGGTGAACTCGGGGGCCGCGGTAAACACTGCGGTGAGGTTCATGAAGTGCCGGTGTCCGAAGCGTCGTTCGGCCTCGGGCCCGATGAAGAGCATCCCGCCGTCCCGGTCGAGGTAGCCCTCATCCACCAGGTGCCGCACGATCGGCTCGGCGGACTGCCCGAACGGGCCGAGGCCCGCCCACCATTCCTGCCACAAGCGGTCCCCGACCTGGTGCTCCTGCAGGCACAGCGCAAGGACTTGCTGGGCGACGATGTGCCGGGGTTCGGGCGGTGCCACCACCGGCTCGACCCAGCCACGTGACCACTGGAGCAGCAACGCGGCAGCGGCCAGCAGTCCACTTTCGTCGAGAGTGAGGAACAGGCAGTTGCGCGTCGAGCCCGCGCGCCGTCCTGTCCGGCCGAGGCGCTGGAGGAAGGACGCCACCGTCGCCGGAGCGTCGATCTGGATGACTCTGTCGAGGTCGCCGACATCAATGCCCAGCTCAAGAGTGCTCGTGGACACGATGACGCAGTCCCTGGCTTCGGCGAAGGCTTCCTCGGCTCGGCGCCGCTCGTCCACCGAGAGCGAGGCGTGCGAGAGGAAGGTCGTGACGCCCTTGGCCCGCAGCTTCTCTCCCAGTTCTTCGACGAGCCTCCGTGACTCGCAGAAGACCAAACGCTTCTCTCCCCGGTGCAGGGCCGCAATCACCGTGGCCGCGTTGTCCAGCGAACCGACGTAGTCGAGCTGGATGTCCCCGGGGGGGACGGAGGCCGATCCCTTCACCGGTTGGGCGTCGAGGTGCGGAGCGACCACCCGAGCCGGACGCTTGCCCGCCTCTGCCCCCTGCAGCCAGTGCAGGAGTTCGGCCGGGTTTCCCACCGTTGCGGAGAGGCCGATCCGTTGGATGGGGCGGCCGACGATTCGCTGCATGCGTTCGAGTACGGCAAGCAGGTGCCAGCCACGGTCGTCCCCCGCGAAGGCGTGCACCTCGTCCACGACGATGGCCTTGACGCCGGAGAAGAAGGTGCGGTGGTCGACGTTCGCGCTCACTAGCATCGCTTCCAGCGACTCTGGGGTGGTGAGCAGAATGTCCGGCCGTTGGGTGCGGATCCTCTTGCGTACGGTGGCGTTGATGTCGCCGTGCCACAGCGCTGCTGTGCGGCCGAGCCAGCCCGTGTACGTCTCGAGGCGGGGCAGCAGGTTGTTGAGCAGCGCTTTGAGGGGACACACGTACAGCACGGAGGTGCCGCTCCAGCGTTCTGCTGTCATCCTCGACAGCAACGGGAAGGAGGCTGCCTCCGTCTTGCCGCCTGCCGTGGGGGCCAGAAGAACCGCGTCCTCTCCAGCGAGCAGGGGATCGATCGCCTGCTCCTGGAGCGGTCGAAGGCCTGGCCAGCCAAGGGTGTTGACGATGTGGTGGATCAGAACCGGGTCCAGGTCGTCGATGCCGCTCACGTACGTTCCTGTCCGGAGTCGGCTGTGCCGTTCACGGCAGCTCCAGTTCGATGTCGTCGGCATCGCCCGGGTCGGCCGCGGCATTGCGCTCGACCTCGTTGAGTTCGGTGCTGGAGACGGTCAGCGCGTAGTGCAGACGGGGGTCGAAGTCGTCGAACTCGTCGACCCGGTCCAGGACATCGGCGACCAGTTTGCGCAGGAACAGTCGTGGCGCCACCCCCACCTTCCCACCGAGTCCGCCGGTGACGGCGGTGGCAAGTTCGCCGAGGTAGGCGTCATCCACGCGTTGCGCGATCCGTTCTGGGTGTCGCGCCCCGGCCGCGAACAGGTCGCGTACGTTGCGTCCAAGTTCGCCCAGTCGCTCCAAGTCGAAGCCTGTCAGGCGAAGTTGTACGGCACGGGGCGAGTCGAAGCGCGGGTCGGTGGTGAAGTCTGTGGCCAGACGCTGGGCCAGAGGTGGCAGCCGCTGGACGCCCTGCTGACCGTCGTAGAAGGCCGGTGTGCCGGTGATGACGAGAAACAGTCCGGGGAAGCGTCCGGTGTCGATCTCGTCGAGGAGTTGTCGCAGTGCGTTGAGTCCCTTTTCCCGGACGTCGCCACGGACCCGTTGGAGTGTTTCGGTCTCGTCGAGTACGAGCAGCAGCCCAGGGTGCCCGCAGTCGCGCAGCACGGTGAGCAGTCCTTGGAGGAACCCTAGCGCGGCGAAATGGTCGAGGTCTCCGCGTACGCCGGCCGCCCGGCGGGCGGACGCGGCCACCGACTTCTGTCCGCCGATCCAGGCGATGAGGGCTTCGGCAGTGGCACTGTCGCCCGCCACAGCAGCCTGTCGATAGCCGCGCAGGGCCGCCGAGAATGCAGGGGTGGTTCGTGCGACGTCAGCAAGCCGTCGCTCCATCAGTTCGTCGACGGCTTTTGCCAGTGCCTCGGCGTCGTCCTCGTCCACGTCTCCCGCGTCGACGACCTCGTCCTCAAGGGAGTAGAACCACGAGTCGATGACCGCTCGCAGCGCGCTGGCCTGGTGGGTGGCAGTGGTAAGGCATTCGTTGAGCCGTCGGTAGACGGTCTCGAGCCGGTGAAGGGGTGTCTCTGTCTCTGAAATCTGTACCTCGGCCGTGGCAAGCCCCGCCCGCTTGGCACGTTCGGCCAGCCAGCGGGCGAAGAAGGTTTTGCCGGAGCCGTATTCGCCGCGAATGGCGTGGAAGGCCGCGCCACCGTCCTTGACCGTCTCCAGATCGTCGTCGAGTGCGGCCGTGAACCGGTCGAGTCCTACGGCGAAGAGGTCGAGCCCCGCCTGCGGCACCGTGCCCCGCCTCAACGCATCGACGACTTCCCGGCGACGGGCTGCACTCACGGAGGGCTGTGCGCTGGTCACGTCCGGCTTCCTTCCACGGTCACGTTCCGCATCCTTCCACGGTCATGTCCGTCTCTTCTCCAGCTGGAACTGCGTACGCAGCAGGTGGACATCGAGCCGGACGGTGTGTCCCGAGTCGATGAGGCCGAGCACCGGATATCCCTCCACGTTCAGGAGCCGCTGCAAGGTGGCGATGAAACCATCCATATTGCGCCTGACGCGGTCGCTCGCGGAAATGGCTGCGGCGAGGGCTGCAGGGGACATGGTCTCGCCTGCCTCGGCGAGTGCGTCGATGACGGCGGCGACGACAGGCCTTTCGGGTTTCCTGCGGACGTACTCGGCCTGTGCGGCGTACACGTCGCCGGCCACGACCAGGGCACCCAGAGTCGTTGGAGCCGGCGGGGGCTGGGACTTGGACGGCTCGCGTTCGACCTCGGCCGGGGTGAAGAGGCCTTCACCCTCCTGTTCTGCCCGTTTCCGGGTGGTCCTGGGCTTCGTCACGGGAGCGGCGGCGGGAAGCGTGACGGACTCCGGCCAGGTCTCCTCCGGCATCCGGCTCTGGCTCCACCACGAAGGTGTCGCCTCTTCCCTCGGGAGAACTTCCCAGCCCTTCGGCAGGACATCCAGGGCGGGCAGCAGCACCAGCAGAGGCACTGTCACCTCGGCCAGCGATGCGCCGCCGTGGTAGCCGGCCTTCCGCGGCGTGTACCGGATGTCCTCTCGCCAGGGAGCGATGATCGTGCCTCCGCCTTCCAGAACGCGCGGTCCCGAGAGGATGATCTCTCCGTCTTCGGCGCTGCTCCCGCTGCGCCAGCGGGACGACTCCGCTCCGCTCGCCTTGGCGGGTCCGGGGTTCACCCCGCGTTCCAGCACATGGCCGTGATCCGCAACCAGCAGGACAGGACGCCCATAGCCCTTGGCCGCGGCCAGCAGCTCGCGCATGAAGGTGATGTCGTTGATCCGCCACTGGGTGCGCTCACCCTGCTGTCCGTGGTCCAGGGCGTCGTCGATGGTGTTGAGGACGACACCGACCACCGCGGTCGAGGCGAGGGCGGAGGCCAGTTCCTCAGTCAGCCGGTGTCCGGACGGGCCGCCTATCGTGGCCTTGTGGAACAGCACGCCGACGGCCCGTCGCTGCTCCCAGAACTGGGCGAATCCAGCCGTCTCCTTCGACTGCCCACCCGTGCCGGCCATACCTGTGAGCAGTGAGGTTCGGCTGATCCTGGTCACCGAGGGCAGCATGGAAACCGCTGCGCTGCGCTGCGCCGACTGCCCGGCGGGCGGTGCGGGCACGGCTTCGATCCACCCCTCGCGCTCCGCCTCTTCGCCGAGCTGCACGGCTGCCGCGCTGCTCATGCCGTCGATCAGCAGGATCAGCGGACTCGTCGACTCCGAGTAGAGGCGGGCTGCGCATTCGGTCAGCACGTTCTCGACGAGCAGGCAGCCGCCCGGGTTCTGCTGGTCGGCGGTGCGGGTCCAGCCCGCGAGTCGCTGTGAGAACTGCTCGTCGAGTGTGTCCCTGCGGGCACGAGCAGTGTCGTGAAGCGTCCTGTACGCCTGCCCGGCTACCACGTCCCCGACCGGGTCGCCCGACCACAGGACGTTCAACGCCCGGTCCACCCAGCCCCACTCGGCGAGATGTCCGCGGACCCCAGAGGCGACGGACTCGACGCGGGGCTGTTCGGTGGACAGCCAGCGTGCGACGCGTACAGCCATCTCGGCGACGGCGATACGGTCCGTGTTCAGGGCTGCCAACGCGTGTTCCCGCAGGTCGGCAAGGGCCGCTTCTGCCTGGTCGGGCGAGGCGGCCAAGGCCTCTGCGACGGCCCGTAGTTGAGCGGTGAAGCTGGTCAGAAGGAAGCGGCTGCCTCGCAGTGCCTGGGTCAGTCCGGCTTCCTGGGCGAGGCGGTCCGCACGGTCGATGACGGAGAACACCCGCTGCTTGGCGGCCTCGTTGTGTCGTGCCTCGCCGATCCAACGGGTGAGGGTGCCCGCCACCGCATCGCTGAATGCCAGGATGTCGGACCGGCGTACCTGCCCGAAGAGCCCGCCGACGGCGAGCACGGTGTCCGGCCCGGTCGCCGGGTCGGCCATCGCCGCTGCGAGCAGCCCCCGGGCCATCGCGTCCTGTCCTCGCCCGTCTTCGACGAGTGACATCAGCACAGGCACGGCGGCGCCGGCCGTTTCGCCGAGCCACTCCTTGATCTTTCCCCTCTCGACGGCGTCGAGTTCGAGAAACCTAGTGGGACCGGCCGATGTACGGGACCAGACGAGCATGGCGTCGGCGTCGATGGCGAGGCCGGCGGTGGTCTCCCCGTCGACGACGCGGTCCAGCCCGAGTCGCGCGACGACGAGCGCCTTGACCGCCGCATCCCGGGTGAGCAGAGACCCAGAACGCGGCCAGCCGTCGTGCGGTTCCGCGTCAAGCAGCGCTTCGAGCAGCCACGGTTCGCCGTACAACCGGGAGTCGAGTTCACGCACGCCGAAGCGCTGTTTCACGATCTCCGCCTTCTCGACCGTGAGGGTGCGCCGTTTCACGGCGTGTCCGCGCACGTCCCAACCGAGCTGCTCGTCACCGATACCGGTGGTCACCACGAGTACGTCGGCGTCGCGAGCCCGGTCGGACCGGTGCTGCTGCCAGGCGTCCACGATGCCCAGTACGGATGTCTGGTCGCTGACATGGACCCGGCGGGGTTCCCCACCGATCTTGGCGGTGAAGATGTCGGGTGCCGTGTCCGGGTAGCGACCGTGCACCAGCATCAGACGGCGGTCGCGCAGACCGGCCGCGTAGGTGTCGAGGAGTGCCTCGATCGTGAGCCGGTTGATCTGCGGCGGAGGTGTGGACATCAGCGGGCGGCTCCCTCGTCCGGTGTGCCCTGGCCCTCGGCAGGCACTGGCCGCCAGGCGATCTCGATGCGCACGCCGGGGTTCGCGGCGGCGTACGAACGGATCTCGTCCTGCACATCGGCGATCGCGTCGGTGAGCGCGGACTCGAGGCCGGTGAGCTGGGTCGTGTCCACGACGTGCGGCGCACTCGGACCACGTACCGAAGCGGCCGCAGGAGGAGCCGTCGGCTTCGACTCGTCGAAGCCCAGCTGGGGTGGCAGGCCGGACGGCACCACAGGTCGGCCGTGCTGAGTCAGACTGATGTCCCCCGGACCCGGCATCGGCGGCTGCACAGCGGGCGGCTGGGCGACGGTCGCGAGCCGGGCCGCCTCCGTGACAAGCGCCACGGACTCGTCCTGCAGCCGGCTCAGCACCGGTACGAGGGATCTGGTCAGCTCGTGGTCGTTCACGGCGTCGTGGAGCGCGGTGATCAGCCGATCGGCCTTGTCGCCGACACCGTCGTTTCGTTCGGCGAAGCCTCGCACGCTCCTCAGCAGAGGCCAGTTGGTGCTGTCGAGCGCCGCCAGCACCTCGGGGGCCTGCTTGATCGCAGCGCCCACCTCCCGGTCGGTCACGTCGTACGAGACCGCCGCGAGTTCCTTGACCAGGGAAGTTCCGTCGCTGGTACGGGAGAGCCGGGCGATCAGGTCGGCAGCGGCCCGCATGGAACGCATCCTGTCCGCGTCCGGGCCGGTGATGCCGAGGTCTGTCGCGTGCTTGTCGAGCGAGCGTCGCACTCCCCCGACTGCTGCCTCGTGAGCGGCGGCGACAGCGCGCACCTCGGACTCCAACGAGGCGACATTACGAGCGAAGAGCACGGGCTGGGCAGAGACACCGAAGATCGCCCCGGCTCGGGTGCGGGCGGCGGCGAACTGCTCCTCGCTGGGCAGTTCGACGGCGCGCAGTCCGTACCCCAGTCCGATCCGCTCCAGGTCGGGGGCGGGCACGGGTGTCGTCTGGTGCACCCAGGTCCGGTCGTCGAGCAGCGCGTACGTGGCGATGATCAGGCTGGAGATGTTCTTCTCGAGGCCCTCGAAACCCAGCTCGGCGATCCAGCGTCGGACGTCCTCGACAGCGAGCTCCGTACCGGCCTTGGCGTCGGCGGCCTTCTGGTTGATCTTCAGGCGCCAGTCGTTCAGGAGGTTCAGCGGCCCGTCGTGTACTTCGCCGAGTCCGAGCGGGTGCACGATCTTCTTGACGATGACCAGGTGATGCCTGTCCACCACGACCCGCCGCGATCCGTCCTTCATCGCGTTCCCGATCCACTCCAGGGCTGTCTTGAGTTCCCTGGTGGTTACCGCCTTTCGGGTCAGCGTCGGGTCGAAGTCCGGGTGCTTCGGGTACAGGGCGGCGAACATGCCGTCGGCGAGCGCGTACAGGTTCTGCTCGAAGCTGAGCCCCGCCTGCGGCCTGGGCCGGGAGTACCTGGGTTCGAGTGACCACACGTGCTGGTTGTCCGGCACCTCGGCGCCGACACTCCCGGGGTCGGGCTTGCTGATCCCGTACAACTGCTGGAGTACGGCGATCAGTTGGGAGGTCAGGTTCTCGCTCTGCGCCTTGAGCTGGTGGCGGATCTGGATCCGCTCGTCCTCGGACTTGGTGGCGGTGTGATCGTCGAGGCGGTCCCGCTCCAGCAAGTAGTTGATCTTCAGGAGGCGGCCGAGCTGGTTGGACTTCTGCTCGGAGAAGAAGTCGGGCAGCCAGATGATGGTGCGGGCGTACTTGCCCTCCTGCTTCATCTTCTCGATGCGTCGGACGTCGTCGCTCGGGAAGTGCTTGTCGTCGAAGGGGTAGTCGAGGACGAACCGGATGTTCCCCTCGAGCATCGGCCGGAACTGCTCGTCCGGCAGATGCGGATCACAGACGTTGCCGAAGACGAACTCGGCGGTGCGCTTTGTGCCGCGCCAGACGATCTCGCGCTCGCTGACGAAGCCCTGGGCGTCGCTGATCCCCAGCTCCGTCCACAGCTTGTCCTTGATCCACTGTCGGCGCTTGCCGGGATTGTCCTCACTGGCGACCTCGTCGAGCAGCGGCTCGATGTCGAGGTCGGACAGATGCAGATGAAAGACGGGGTCGGCGCTTCCCTCGCTGCGCAACTCGCCGAATTCGCCCTGGAGTTCCTTGAGCCGCTTGGCCGCCGCGGTCCCGGCGGAGCCGAGCCGTACCTTGATCGACCCGTGGTTGAGCGCGGCGAGCCGTTCTCCGGTGAGTCGGGCCAGCGCAGGGACGTTGGGCGCGAGGGCGGCGAGCAGCAGAGTCTTGATGAGCCGCTCGTCCCCCTTGAACAGGGGGCTGTCGGCCGAGCCGTACTTCTCCAGCAGGTAGGCCACCACGCGTGCATGGAAGCGTTTGGCGGTCTCAGCCTCCTTGCGCAGGCGTGCGGTGAACGCCTCACCCGTGCCGTCCAGGATGACGTCCCACAGGTCTCCGAGCGGGATGAGTTCGCCGAGTTTCAGGTCGTTGCGGCGCCGCGACAGAGCCTCCTGGACGAGCTTCAGACCGGTGCGCTCGCGCTGGAGCGCACCCGCGAGCTCGACCAGCACATTGAGGAAGGCGGGCGAGAGCGGGTAGACCTCCCGGAAGTCGTTCCACGATGCCTCGGTACGCCCATGGGCGTCGAGCAGAACCTGCCGCACCTCGTCCTTGGAGGACTCGACTGCCGCGAAGGCCTCGTCGCGCACACCTTCCATGCCGGGCTTCGGAGCGAGCACGCGGTGCTTGATGATCTCGATGAGGTTGCTGTCTTCGAGGTCGACGACGTCGATGCGGCCCGCGAGGTACTCGACCTGCTGTTCCAGGTTCTGCACCTCGGCCCCGGCGACGTCGGAGCCGATCAGCTGGGAGAGGTCACGCTGGCGGGAGATGAAGGAGATGATCGGCACGGGCCGGTCGCTGTCTCCGGACTCGATCAGCTTGACCAGCCTCTGCACCTGGTCGCGTACGAAGTCCTGCTTCCCCATGTGGGCCTGGAGCCACAGGATCAGTTCGTCCAGGAACAGCACGATCCCGTCGTAACCAAGCATCTGGGCATGGCGGGACACGACTGCGAGCCCGTTCTCCAGCGGAACGAAGGCCTCTTTGTCGCCCCGCGCACCGGTGCCGTAGGAGGCCATGGGTCCGGAGAGCAGAGCGGAGACCAGTGCGTTGCGATGCGGGTCCCCGGCGGGGGCGGCGAAGGCACGGTCGAGTTCTGCGGTGGTCCAGGTGGCGGGCGGGGCAACGCTCGCGGCGGCTCCGAGCCCGCTGGTGTCCAGGTCGCTCGTGTCGAGGTCGTTCTCGTCATCGGCCCCGGCCACGGCGCCACTCGGCGCGACGACCACATCGCCCGAACCGAGCCATCGCGTGAACTTGCCGTCGTCCGCGAGGAACGCGCGCTGCTTGTGGGCGTCAGCCAGCGCGGCGTCCGCCCGATAGACAGCGGGCGTCGGCTTGTCGGAGTGCTGCTTTCGTACGGCCGCCACGTACCCGCCGAGCAGCGCCGAGTCCAGGTCGGCCGAACCGACCAGGTGGTAGGGCACCATCAGGAACTTCTTCTGGCGCAGCCAGTCGTCGTGCGGGGCGATGACTTCCTGGAGCCGCTCCTTGCGGCGGGCTGCGGGGTGGTTGTTGAGCACCGCGTGCAGCACGGTCAGGAAGTGGCTCTTACCGGCGCCGAACGATCCGTGCAGGTAAGCGGCGTGCGAGTTGCCGGTGCGGACGGCCGCCCCGACAAGACTGAGCGCCTGCTTGAACGCCTCCTGAAGCTGGTCCGTGACGACGTACTCCGCCACCCGGGCGTCGGTTTCGGTGAAGCCTCCGGAGAGCTCCACCTTGAAGTCGCCGGCATGGACGTCTTCCTTGATGTCGATGACATCCCGCAGGAAGAGATCGCTCGTGGGCATCAGGGGTCTCGTTCCCTCATTCGACTGCAGTCGGACCCCACGTCTGCACACGGGGCAAGGTCCCATCCTGCCAGCCGAGCAGTGGTGCGGACCTGGGCAGGAGCGAATCTCCGCGACGACCCGGCTACGGTACGCATTCACCCACCTCGCCTTCATCACCTTCCGTGACAATTTGTTGAATATGGCCGAGTCGCGCCCTACCTGCATGTGCCACCCGCTGCTGCACTGGAGCTGAGGGTGCCGGATCGGGGGAGGCGGTGGCATGGGTACATCCACGAGCTGGAAAGGGCCGCGCTGGTCCGGCTTGAACAGCCGCCTCGCGCGTTGGGACCCGGACCGGTCCGACCCTGAGGCTGTGGCCAGCGCTGCGATAGACGCTCTCCAGGGCTCCTGCCGCGACGACCCGTCGGCGTTCGGTCTGCGAGACGCCGCGTGTGAGGCCGGGGCACGACTGTCCGACGCGATGGAGACCTTGGCTGCGGCCGGCCCGAGCGGCTTGCTGGACAAGGACCCGCTCCACGACGACCACGTGTCTGAGCAGGACAGGGACACTCTCGACTGGCAGGACCCTGCTGACGCGTTCGTCGCGGAGCTCACCCGTCAGGTCGGCGGCGAGGGCGGCACGATGGTGGACGCGGCTTTGCGCCGTGCCATCGCGGCCTCCGCTCAGCGGCTGCTCACCGAGCATCCCGACATTCGTGAGTCCCTCACCGCTCCGGGTGGTCCGAGCCACGGCACGGGTCTGGCAGGCGACCTGCTCTGCCTGCTCTACCAGTGGTTCTTCGCGGACCTTGTCACCGAATTCCTGCGTGCGGTCATCGCCGAGAAGATCAAACTCACGGTTCCCGTGCTCGAAGTCATCGACGCGGAGGGCAGGATCGCCGACGGCGTCGCCGAGCGGATCATCGCGCTGATCCCCAATCCCTGCGAGGAGGCCGAGGCACAGACGGCGGAGGCCGCGAAGGCCGCCTTGTCCGTGAACGGCGACTCGATGGAAGCGGATGTCCCCCTCTCGGACGTAGCCCGGCGACTGGTCCCCGGCGTGGTCGGCAAGATCCTCGGCTTCGCCGTCGACGCCCTCAGCGAGGAGGAGGTCCCCGCATGACACCGGCTCCCGGTCCGCTCCACTTCTGGTGGCGCTCGTACGACACCGAGTCGCCCGAAGGGTCCGAGTGGCGCTCGATCGGTGCGAGCGGCATCCAGGAACGCGAGGAACGCCTCACCGGCCACCACCTCCTGTACGGCCCTGTTCCCGCCTGGGCCGACGACCTGCTGCGCATTTCCCGTGCCGTCTTCCTGGCGGACAAGCTCGCCGATCGGAGCCACTGCGAGGACCGCTGGACCCGGCGGTTCCGCCTCTCGGTGCCGGTCTCGGATCCGGACCTCTGGGCGCCGGCGGCCTCCGGCCCACTGCCCGCCCTGTTCCAGACCTTGACTGCCGACGTATGGGACGTGTCCCTCCGCCCGATGCGGGCGACCCCGCAGCAGGTGTCGATCCCGGTCGGCGAGGAATGGCGGGCCCAGGAGGTGGCCCTGTTCTCCGGCGGCCTCGACTCCCTTAGCTGGGCGGCGACTCGTGCCACTGTGCCTGGTGAGGGGATGCTGCTTCTGGTGACGTACGCCGAGAAGAACGTCGAGGACGTGCAGCGTGAGGCATACGCCGCCGTGAAGGTGCTGGCCGCGCGGTCGGGCCGCCGACTGCGGCAGATCACCGTGGGCCAGACTTCTGGCGGTCGGGACGGCGCGGTGGTGGAACGCACCTCCCGTCCTCGTGGCCTGCTCTACGCGTCTACGGCGGTGCGTGTCGCGGCAGCCGACGGGGTCACCGGCGTCCAGGTCCCGGAGAACGGCCAGCTCGCTCTCAACCCGCCCTTGAGCGCGGCCCGTTCAGCGGCTCTGTCCACCCGGTCGGTGCACCCGCGGACTCTCCATCTCCTCAATGCGGTGATCGAATCCGTGGGTGGCCGGGTCAGGGTCGAGAACCCCCTGGCCCGCCTCACAAAGGGCGATGTCTGCCGCGCGGCCCTTGCGGCCGGCCTGTCGGAGGCGTCCTTGGAACACACCCTGAGCTGTGGAGCCCCGCCCCAGCGCCGCCGTGGCCTCCCCCACGTCAACTGCGGCACCTGCTACCCGTGCCTGATACGCCGGGCGGGCCTGCTCAGCGCCGCGGGCTCGGACGCCACCCCGTACGAGACCGCCCCGTGGTTACCCGGCCTCAGCGAGGACCGGATACAGCACTGGCTCGCGCTTCAGGGCTGGTTGGCCCGGGGGTACTCCGTACTCGACATGATCGGTGACACGCCGCTGCCGCCGGGAAGCCGTACGGGAGAGTGGCTGAGCGTTGTGGAGCGGGGGCGGGTTGACCTGCGCGCGCTGGTCCGGTCGGCGTCAGGGGCGAGAGAGGTGGCGTGAGGGGTGTGCTTCGGTCTCGCCCTGCGCGGGCAGGTCGGAAGAACCGGTCAAGTGCGCTGCTGGGAGCGGCACTTCGGCCCAGATGGTCTTACCGATCACCCTTTCGGTGATGCCCCACGCGTGTGAGAGTCCCTGTACGAGCAGTAGGCCGCGCCCGCATTCGGAATCGGCTGACGGAGGCGCGACCTGGCCCGGTGTGGGCGGCTGTCGTTCGGTGCGGGTGTCGGTTACTTCGACACGGACCGTGTGAGGACTGAGCTGAAGACGTAGCTGGAAGTCCCGCCCTGGTACGTGACCGTGGGTGACAGCGTTGGCGGCCAGCTCAGCGACGACGTGGGCGACCGCGTCGGATACGTCGCTGCCGTACGGAATTCCCCATGCGTCGAGTTGATGGAGCGCCAGCCGCCGGGCGAGGCGGGCACCGCGCCGGGTAGCCGAGAGTCGCTGCGTGAAGTCACTGACCAGGGTGGAGATTTCGGCGTTCATGTAACAGAGCGTGTCTGAACGACTCTAGTCTGACCAGGAATGATGTCGGTACGGAGTGTGATCTGTCCGGGCGCGGTGACCGCGTGTCCGGGTGGCCGGGCGTGACGTCGGAGATGCGGGTGTCGTTGGGTGCGGACGGTTGGACCTCGGAGGTGGCGGACATGACGGTCGGGGCGGGTCAGTCGGGCAGTGGAACCGAGGACCAGGACTGGGACGGCGACGAGAGCACGGCGGACCTCCTCAAGACGGTCGGCAAACAGGTCAAGCTGTGGCGTGAGCGGGCGGGCCTCACACAGGCCGAGCTGGGCGCGGCGATCGGGTACAGCGAGGAGCAGGTGTCCTCGGTTGAGCGGGGACGGCGGGTTCCGAAGCCGGGGTTCTTGGACGCGGCGGATGAAGCGCTGGGGGCGGGTGGGTTGTTGGCGGCGTTCAAGGAGGACGTGGAGCGGGCTCGGTATCCGAGGAAGGTTCGGGACCTCGCGAAGCTGGAGGCGGAGGCGGCGCAGTTGGGGGCGTACGCGAGCGCGGTCGTCCATGGGCTGTTGCAAACCCCGGACTACGCGCAGAGCCTCTATCGCCTACACCGTCCGATGCTCGACGAAGACACGATCGAGAGGAGCGTGTCCGCACGTATGGCGCGCCAGGAGATCTTCAGTCGGTGGCCCGCGCCGATCTTGAGCTTCGTACAGGAAGAGGTGACACTACGCCGCCCGGTGGGTGGCAGGATGGTTCTGCGTGGACAGCTCGAACGACTCTTGGAGGTCGGTCAGTTGCGAAACGTCGAGATCCAGGTCATGCCGATCGATCGCGAGGACCACGCCGGTCTTGGTGGCTCGTTCATGCTCATCGACCCACGAACCGGGCCCAAGGTCGGCCACGCTGAGGTTCAGCAGTTCAGCCGGGTCGTAGCTGATCGAAAAGAGGTCCGGCGCCTGGACTCCCTGTATGGAATCATCCGGGCTCAGGCTCTCACTCCTCGGGAGTCGCTGGCCTTCATCGAGAAAGTGCTGGGAGAGACATGACGATAAAGCCCTCTGCCGACGCCACCAGGCTGGAGTGGTTCAAGAGCAGCTACAGCACCAGCGAGGGCCCAGAGTGCGTTGAGGTGGCTGCCCCCTCTGACGCCGTCCACGTCCGGGACTCGAAGGACCAGCAGGGCCCGCAGCTCGCCTTCGGCCAGGCGGAGTGGTCGGCGTTCATCCCTTACGCGGCCAACGGCGGCTGACGTAGTAGAGGTGGCCCCGAACGAGCTGCGGCCACCTCTGCATTGAATTCCTACTCGCCGAGGGCGGGTTGCTCGGCGGAGACCTTCGCCTTGGGGGCGGTCTTTTTTTTGGCCCGGGTCTTCTCCGGTCGCCAGGCCCGCAGGTCCGACTCGCTCACCTGGTGCTTGGCACACAGCTCCTCGAAGTACGCCTGGTACTCGTCGGCGGGTACGCCCTCCCAATCCTCGTCGTAGTCGCCATGCCACTGCCGCACCCACGGCATGACTTCGAGTAGCCCGGCGAGCAGCGGCTTGATGCGATCAGTGTCCCAACCCGCCTGCTTCGTACGGTCGTCAACGAGGTTGAACAGTGCCTGCGCCTGATCCTTGTGGTCCCAGCCGGCCCAGCCGAGCAGGACGGTCGGATCGGCATCCGGGCTCGCCCCCAGGTAGGAGATGAACCGCTCCTTGGGCACATCGAGCTTGCCTCGGTTGGACCAGTACGACTGCTTCAGGAAGTCGGATCCCTTGTACTTTGGCGGCACGGGGATGTCGAGGCGCTGGCCCGTCCGGTCCTCTTCACGCTGCAACTCCCAGACCTGCTCCCACTGTTCGCGGTTGCGGAGCCCGGAGTCCTTGTAGCGGAGGGCAGCAAGGTACGGGACATGCTCGGCGTCGATGACCTCCGCGAGCACGTGCGCGAGGGGCAGGTCCGGCTTGCCCATGTGGTCGGCGGCGTACAGCTGGGCAACGGAGTTGAAGTCAGTGTCGTCTCGCAGGGCATCGGCGAGCTGGCTGACGGTCAGCGTGCGAGGCTGCTTGATTCCGTCACGAAGGGCGTACCAGAGACTCGGCTCCTCAATCCGGTCCAGAAGCCATGTCCGCAGGGCCGCCTTCTCCTTCTTCTCCCAGGAGTCGCCTGCCCAGCGCCGCTTGCACTCTGGACGCTCGATGAGGGCGATGTCCTTGCGGGAGTTGATGATTTCGATGCGGGCCTGAACGATGTCGCGGTACCAGTCGGGCCAGCGATCCGGGATCTCGGTAACTGGATTGGAGCCATGGCGCTCAAACCATGCGGTCTCGATTTCACCCGCAGCCACCTTTCGAGCCAGGACGATCTCGAAGGCCCGTTCTCCTAGGTGGACTTCAGGAACGCTAGTCGATACGCGCAAAGGAACCGTGACGCTAGGCAATTCCTGATTTGCGAGAAGTCCGTATGAACCATAGACCTCCCAGTCCAACTCTTCCTGCCATGCGATCAACAGGCCAAGAATGCTTTCGCTTCTAGAGCGAGCCTTAGCCAGCGCAGTTCGAGTAGGCACAGTCTCACACTGGGCAACAGGTTCACACTCACCCAGCTCACGACACAGAGCATCTACGGCGCACCCCGCCTGATTCGGAACCTTCACAGGCAACGGAAGTTTGCTTACTTTTGTCCCGCTGAACTGATAGTTCCACGACCATGGCTGGTCTGCCATTCCACTAGAAGCTGTAGCGTTACCTTTGCATTGGCATACTTGCTTCAGCCAAAAGCATGCCACCGAAGAATTCAGGATAGCCCATAGTGCAATATGCCGTTCTTCGGAAACTGATTCGCGGAGCTTAACGACTGGAGCAGTCCTGTTGAAGACAACTCCCGCCCTGTCCATCACGAAATGATTATGTGTAGCGACTTCAGCAAAGGCAATGGCGAATGGGTGCGCGCTCTCATCCTTAGGTAGCTGATGCCATTCATACCACTGGCGCCCCGCATCGGCGTATGTGCCTCCACCAAACGCACTACGGCACCAAAGTTCAGTTCGCCAGGGCCAAAAATGGCGAGCAAAGTACTCACCCAGACGATCAAGAGGAAGCAATCGTTTATCTTCATCGTATGGATAAATCATCAGGTCTGAGCGAGAAAATCGCCAGTCTCGAGCCTGATCTCCACGGTGGCTCTTGCGTGCTCGCAGAGCTTCAGCTTTCCGAGCAAGGGGCCCAGTCGGCGGGATAGCAAACGCTTCATCAGCGTGAGAATCACCAAAGAATCCTACACGCTTGACGTATCGCGTGAGTCGATCCGCCATCTTATCGATGTGAGACAGGAGCTCTGAAGCTCCTCCCCCTTGCAATGACCATGGGTGATCCACCATCGCATGACGGTCAACATCTGCGACACTAACCCATTCAGACTCGCTCCCCGGAGAATCAACCTGAGCCTTAATGGCACGCCACGCCGGGCCAAATTGCTCCCCATCGGGAATAGCGGACTCTTGCCGAATGCCCTGCACAACCCGAATGACATCAGATTGACGACCCAGACGATTCCTCCCGACGAGAGTAACAGTCGGGGTACTATGCCCAGGGATGAGCGCACACGACGTATCGATGACGTGCGTCAAGTCCACACTGGGGAAGAACTCTGTAATCAACTTCTTCCCAAACTCGCGTTTCATGAAGTTATTTCCGGTGATCTGACCAACGTACCCGCCGTCTCGCGTTGAACCAGCGGACCGAATAGCCAGGTCGAAAAGTCGCTGAGCGAACGGGACAGTGAGGACCCAGAGCCCCGAGCATGCACTATAGGCTGCCTTATAATTTTCCTTTTCTCGCCTATCGGACACCTCGATGTATGGCGGATTTCCAACTACTACGTGATAGGATCCCCGCCCTAGCAGATCCACCCGCGCAGCGAACTCGCCCACATCCTCCGTCGAGTACTGAAACGCCTCGCCATCGCCTTCCTCCTCAGCGAACAGCGTGTCCAAATCAGTCTGAATTCCCGCCGCCCCCCGCCCATGCAGCAGTGAATCCCCCACCGCCACGTTGATCGGGAACACCGGCGCCTCAGCCAACCGCCGCGCCCCCGCCTCCTTCATCGCCGCAACCAGCAGCCGGAACCGCGCAATTGAAGCCGCGAACGGATTCTTGTCGCACCCGTGCACCGACTCCAACGCCCGCCGCACCAACGCCCACTCGTCCGTCCCCGGCTCAGCGGCCCGCCACTTCTCCACCAGCCGACCGAAAATTCCAAGCAAGAAGTGCCCTGACCCACAAGCAGGGTCAATCGTCCGCAGCCCGCCCTCCGGCGCCAGCCCGAATTCCTCGATCGCAGGCTCAAGCGTGAGATCGAGGATGAACTCCTCCACGAACTCCGGGGTTTGCAACAGCGCGTACGTCTTGCGGGCGTGCTCGCTCAGGTCCTGGTACAGGTCACCCAGGAAACGCGTGTCCCACTCAGGGTCCGTGAAGTCGTACAGGATCTCGCCGTCCGCGCCCCTTCGCCGCCAGAAGGACAGCAGGTCCGTCGCTGCCTCATAGCTCGGCGTGAGACCCCACAGCGGATTGTGTGCGTGGTCGAAGAGGCCGGCCGCCGTCTCGTTCGAGTCGGCCAGGTGCTGGAAAGCTGCCTCCAGCCAGTCCCGATTGTTGAGGTGCGGCTTCTCGCGGAAGAACGCCTCGTGACGCTCCTCCGCATCCCGAAGCCGGTCCTTCGGCCCCGCCAGGAACGGCCACTCGATCAGCCGGTTGTCCTCACAGAACCGTACGAAGACACATCCCAGAACCCACGCCGCCGCAGCCTGCGTGACCCGCTCGTCGCGCCAGGCACCATACGTCGCCGCGGTCCGCTTCCCCTCACGGGCCCGCGCGTACTCGGCCTCAAGTCCGGCGCGGAACTCCTCGACGGACCCAGTGCGCTCCCGGAGATCGTCCTCCAGAGCCGTGACCTGCTTCTTCAGGTCCTTGAGCAGAGCCGCCCCGCTCACTCCCGCACCCGCACCCGCACCCGCACCCGCGACAATCGTCACTCTTCGCATCCCTCTCGCACCGCAACGCCACCCACCGCAAACCGGCAGCTCGACCAACCCATCCTGTCAGCCCCATCAGCACCTCAGTCCGCGAACGACACCCTCCAAGCGGCCGCGAAATCGATTGGCAACTATCGATCCCGAATAGGGCGTGCAAATTGGAGCTGCTCGACAGAGCAGAAGCGCAGCGGCAACAAGCAGATACCCCGGTCCGCGGCGACTTCCTGGCGGCACATGGCAGCCAGCCGGTTCCCGATCTCGAGATCGGGACCACGGGTACCGAGTGGCGAAAGGCAACTCTCTCTGCCTGGTCCCAAGGAGCCATCACAGCCGCCCGCACGGTCGAACTGCTCTACGCCGCAGTGGCTGAAGACGAACTCCCCAGCCGAAACCTGGAGGAGTGCCTGCCGTGACCCAGGCCACGCCTCCGGCATCCTCAGCCTCGAGCGCCGTTGGTCTACGTGTCCTGAGCCCCAGTCCCCGCGTCCGCCGCCCCCGACGCCAGCGTCTCGACAAACCTGCTGTCCAGATGCGTACGCTCCCCGTCGCTGCCGATGTACTCGACCGTCCTGCCGTCCACATGCGGGTCCTGGCCGCGCGTCTCCACCGGGCACAGCAGCCACAGCCCGTGCGGTGCCTCGGCCGGGAGGCGCGCCGCGTGCTGGAGCTTGAGCAGCAGGTCGCGTCCGCCCTCGTCCCAGTAGCGGGCGAGCAGGCCGGCGTCGTAGAGGAAGAGAACCGTGCGCGGGGCGGCGGCGCGCTCCAGGAGTGAGTCCTCGATGCGTGTCCACACCGTGCGCACGTACGCCGCCAGGCCCTTGGAGATCTGGCCACTGGTGGAGAAGCGGGCGTCGACGCCGAGCACCTTGTCCCAGGCCTGGTCCTTCTCGTCTGCCAACCGGCGGAATTCGGACAAGAATTCGTTGTTCACATCGACCGGTTCGACCGGGTATCGGGCGGCTACCGCCTCTGCCGTACCCGGTAGCCGCGTTCCCCTGACCGTCAGCGCGAGGAAACCGCCACGGCGCACGGCAGCGTCCAGGCGTGCCCTGATCGTAGAGTGCGGGTCCTGGGCCACCAGGCGGCTGCCGGTGACCGGAGGCATCAGGCTCGTGGCGTCGCCGGTCGAGGTCCAGGATGCCTCGGCCGCCACCCGGGGCGGGAAGAACTTGCCCTGCTCCGTGTCGTATTCGAGGGAGAAGCGCGCGTCGCGCAGTGCCTCTTCCAGCTCGGGATGCGTGGGCTCCGTACCGTCCGTCAGAAGGGACAGGTCCGGGAATCGTGCGCGCAGACGGTTGTTCAGCTCTCCGGGCGTGATGCCGTTCTCACGGCGGACCCCGGCACCGGCCTGCGAGATGCGCAGTGCCCGCTCCAAGGTCAGATCTCGGGGGTACAGCTCCAGACGCGGGCTCGCCTGGGCCGTGGGCGCGACCGCTGCGGCCAGTGCCACGAGGCGGGTGTCGGCGAGCGGGGCGAGTCCGTCCGGTGCCGGCACGCTCCGCAGGGCACGAATGACCGCGGCCCGGCCCGGCAGGGGGTCCTCATGGGCCAGTCGTCCCGCTTCCTTGCCCAACGCGGCCGCGTAGTTGGCCAGTTCGCTGGGGGCGGGGTCGGCAGTGCCCGGGAGGGACTCGGCAGCGACGAGAACGGCGTCCTCCCGGCGGTGCCAGGCGAGGCGAGGCTCATGGGGTTCGGCTGCTTCGGAATCGCCTTCGCCTGCCTCCGCCTCCACTGCGGCCCGTACGACAGCGAGCGCCTTGGCGAGAGTGCGCTCCTCGGTGTCCCCGCCCGCGCCGTGCCTTATGCGCAGCTCGACAGCCAGTTCCTGAGCGGTCATCACACGGCCAGCCGCCTCGACGACCTCGACGAGAGTCGCGCGGACCGGCGCCAGCCACTCGGTCTCGTACCACTCCTTGATCGCATTGCGGTGGTGGCGCGAGACCGGCGGCTGCTGAATGCCGATCCTGTCCGCGACCCGCTTCTGCACCGGCCAGGGGCCCAGCGGGGGCAGCCCGCCGTCCTCGGGCGGGATGCCCAGGGTGAGGCGGATGACCTCACCGCGGTGGGAGCCCTTGCGTCCGGGCGCGGGAGTGAGCCGCGCGGCCATCTCGTCCACCGAGAGCACCCCGCCCGCCTCGGCGGGTACCGGCCCGGACTCGGGGTCGCGGCGTGCTGAGGGTGCGGCGGGCGTGACAGGCTGCCGCAGGCTCACCGCCCACTGCTTGCGGCGCCGGTTGAGTTCCTTGCGTACGAGTGCTCCGGCGCCTCTTGCCTTGGAAATGATGTACGGCGGAACGTCCAGGAGTCCTTCGACGTCGGTGGCGCCGAGGCCGCCCGCAACCGAGATCGCCCGTTCGGAGAGCCCGGCCGCCACCAGCGGAGTCTTCAGCCCGGCTGCCCTCGCCGCGGCGTCGAGGCTGGTCTCACCTGCGTCCGAGACCGTGTCGACCGTGGCGGGTGTCGTGACGGGCTTGGCCGCATCCGCCTCGCGAAAGATCTCGTACCAGGCATCGCGCATCTGCCGCAGAGTGTCGAAGCGGTGCTCGGTGTCCCGGTGCAGCGCGCGCCTGAAGAACCGGGTCAGTCCGTCACTGAGCGCGTCCTCGAACAGCTCGGTGGCAACGGAGAGTTCGGCCTCGTCATTGGCGACCGGGTCAGCCTGGCCCTCGCCCCACAGCGGGCGTTCGCCACTGGCCATCTCGTGCAGGGTGACGGCTGCCGCGTACCTCTCGGCGTGATCGTCGTAGTGTCCTCGGCGCACCGAGTCCAGGAAGGGGTCGAGGTAGCCGCGGGTGCCCGCCTTGATGTCCCGGTCGGAGGCGTCGGCGAGCGAGAAGTCGAAGAGCATCAGCTGCCAGGTGCGGTCGCTGCGCCTGTACAGACCGAGGTTGTCCGGTTTGATGTCCCGGTGGCGTACACCCTTCGCGGCAAGCTGGTCGAGGGCGGTGAACAGGTCGCTGCCGTACCGCTCCAATTCGTGGTACGACAGCTTGCCGTCAGCGCGCAGTCGGGCGCCGAGGGTGCGCTCCCCCGCGTATTCCAGCTCGAGAATGGTCCTCCCGGCCAGCTCACGCGGTCCACCCTTGAGCTGGACCACGGTGCCGCCGCCGACCAGCTCCAGGGCACGGGCTTCGGCCCGCAGCCGCTGCGCCTTCTCCTGGTCGAGAGCGACCTTGAAAACCCGCTCCTCGGTGTACGACTCTCCGTCCTCGTCCTCGACGACCCGCTCGACGAGCAACGCGCGGGCCGTCGCACCGGTGCCCAGGGCACGACGTACGGACCATTCGCCGTCCAGGGACTGGCCCGGGAGAGCAGACAGTGGGTCGAGTTCGGCAACCTGCGGCTGCTCGGGGACCGCGTTCTCCTCCTCGGCTTCGTCGAGGAGGTCGATGAACCGGTCGACGGGTGCGAGCCGGTGATCGGGGTCCGGATGAGTGGCCTGCTGGATGAGGTGGTCGAGTTCCTCGGAGAGACCGTCGGCGACCGCGATGAGACGCAGCCCGGAGTCGGTTCGCAGCCGTTCGCGCAGAGCACTGCGCCGGTCGGCCGGCGGCTCCCCCGTCAGGATGAAGTACGCGACCGCGCCCAGGCCGAACATGTCGAGGTCGGCCGGATCCGCGTAGGGCTGCTCGCTCTCCGGGGCGAGGTAGACCTGCGCGGCGTCCTCGATGAGGCCGACGTCGAAAGCGGCGTTGCCCAGGGAACGCAGCAGGGTCGCGTTCGTGTCGAAGTCCCGCGCCGCGGTCTGCCAGTCGGTGATCCGCAGCTCGGGGCGGGAGCCATCCGGGCGGGCGCTGACATAGACGGAGCGTGCGGCGAGCGCGCGATGGTAGAGCGAGCGGCTGTGGGCGTGACGTACGGCCTCGGCAAGTTGCCGTACAAGGTCCAGGCGCATCTCGGGGGTGAGGCGGCCCCCGTGAGTGGCCAGGTACTGGTCGAGACGGAGGTCGGTCTTGCGGTGGCGGAAGAGGATCGCCGGACCCGCCTCGTGGTCGCGGATCTCGACCGCAGCCGCGATGCCGCGATGTGTGATGCCCTGGAGCACCTGGTACTCGCGGCGTGCGGCGCGCTCGGTCGCCCGCTTCGCCGACTCGTCGGCCTGCTGGCCGACCAGGTAGATCCGGACCCGGCCCTCCTCCTGCACCAGTCCGTCGACCCGCTCGGCCAACCGGTCCTCCCAGGAGGGACCGGCGTCCAGCGGGTGCGGCCGCATCCGCCAGGCGTCACCGAACTTGAGGTGAGCGGTCGACTGTCGGATACCGATGGCCTTGAGCAGCCGAGGCAGGTGCTGGTGCGAGAACTCCTGGGTGATGCGGCGCTCCGGCCGGTCCGGCGGCAGTCCCAGGAAGTCCTGCCAGATACGTGGCAGCCTGCTCGCGCCGTCGTCCCTGCCGAAGACCCGGATGCGTTGGACGTCGTCGAGGTGGCTCTCCAGATCCGGGGAGGAGAGGAAGACAGCCGGTTCGATGCGCGGCAGCGGACCTGTGAAGCGCAGTTGACGTGCGGCCCACTGGAGCTGGCTTTTGAGGTCCTTGGACTTGGCGTCGTTGAAGTGCAGCGGGTTGTTGATCGTCCTGGTGCGGTCGGTGCCGTGGAAGTTCCAGGTCGAGCCGGAGTTCTCCAGACGCCCCGGATGGCTCTTGATCTCGACCAGGTAGAGCCCGGCCGGGACCGCGATGAGCAGGTCGCACTCGTTGATGCGGCCGGACTGAGCGGTGAAGGAGAACGTCGCCCAGGCACGGTACGGCTCGGCCGGCGGCATGAGACGCCGCACGTGATCGAGGGCGTCCTGTTCCCACGGATAAGGGGACGGCCGCTCCTGGTTCCACTGGTTCGCGGGCCGCGGCGGGGGTCCCGGCTTGGGCGCCGGGGGCGTGCCTGTCACCGTCACAGTCCGACCTCCGCGGTGTCCTTCCGTTCCCGTACAGGCAGGCACAGGAAGCATTCACTTAAAAATCTTCCGGCTGACCCTACCTTGCAGCGATTATCTCCCTCCCTTGCTTACTTGGGACCCCTGGCTCGATCTTGCACCTGCGGCTCCGAAGCGAGCTAGCGTTGCTCGCTGTCATCGCGGCCCGCCAGGCTTCCGTTTCCCAGGACATGCCTCCACCCGCAAGGGATCTGGCGTGCCGTGGGGGAAGTCCTTGTCGTCGTATCTGCTCCGGGAGTCTGCTGCCTCGTTGGCCGAGGAGGTCAAGCGGCAACCTGGAATGGTTCATCGTCCGCTGACCGAACGGCTGATCCGGGCCTACAAGGACCAGCACAAGCGGAAGAAGGGCAAGGATCAGGACGAGACGCCTCCGGCGAACAGTCTTGTCGAAGCCTGGGAGAACAGTCTCCCTCCGGTGATCAGTGCCCTCGTCGAGCGAGGTCTTGGTCAGGTGGAGGTGTTCGTAGAGTTCGGGCTCCCGCACACCAACGCCGACGTGGACCTGCTCCTGGCCGGGGTGCATCCAGGCAGCGGCACACCGTCGTACGTGCTGGTCGAGCTGAAGCAGCAACGTTCCGCCGCCGTTCACCCGGAGCGGTCGGTCGCCGTCGATCTCGGCTTCGACCACTGGAAACTGCATCCGGTCCGGCAGGTGCAGAAGTACTGCGACTACCTGGTGCAGTACAAGGCCGCGCTGCGGGGCAAGCCCGAGAGCGTTGTCGGAGCCGTGCTGATGCACAACGCTCACGACGACGACGTACGAGAGCTGTTCAAGCTTCCGGAGAGCGAACACGGACGGCTTTACACCATGGACCGGCTCGAGTCGTTCCGGAAGTTGCTGGGTGCGAGGCTGGCCGCGCTGCCGGGTGGAGAGGCTGCCCAGGTACTGATCGACTCCCCTGAGTACGATCCTCCGAAGATCGCCGACGTCAACCTCCCCACGCGTATGGGGCCGCCGGAGCGATTCCAACTGCTGGACGAGCAGGAGTTGGCGCACCAGGACGTACACGAAGCGGTACGACGGGTCCGTGAGGGCGCCACCAAGGAAGTCATCATCGTCCGGGGTGGGCCGGGCAGCGGCAAGAGCGCGATCGCTCTCGAACTCCGACGGACTCTCGACCAGGCCGGCTTGAACGTCGTTCACGCGTCGGGTGCCAAGGCACTCACGCTGACCCTTCGCGAGACATACGCGCGCAACGCGCCGCGCGGCATGAAGGGAAAGCTACAGAAGGAAGCCACACGGCTGTTCACCTACTTCAACCAGCTGAAGAAGCTGCCGCCGGACAGCTGCGACGTGGTCATCTGCGACGAGGCACACCGCATTCGCCGCCACTCCGTCGACCGGTACACGCCGCGCGAGGAGCGGGAGAACGCACGCCCTCAGGCGGACGAGATCATAGAGGCCGCCCGCGTTCCCGTCTTCCTGCTCGACGACTGGCAGTCCCTGCGTCCCGGCGAGGTCGGCACGGCCGAGTACCTGATCGAACGTGCTAAGGCGTTGGGGCTTCGGCACACCCTCATCGACCTCGGCGGCATGTTCCGGGCCCAGGGAAGCGCCTACTACCGGGACTGGGTGCTGAAGCTGCTGAGCGTGGGCGTGCACACCCCGCAAGTCTGGGTGCCCGACGGTCGGATGCAGGTTCACCTCGCCGACTCTCCGCAGGAAATGACGGACTTCCTCGAAGGGCAGCGACTCGCAGGGGCGAGCACGCGCATCGTCGCCGGTTTCTGCTGGCCGTGGAGTAATCCGGACGACAACGGCGAGCTGGTCCCGGACGTCACCATCGACGGTTGGCAGCAGCCCTGGAACGTGAAAAGCGGCCATGCCGTGGAGGGCGCACCCGATGCCGACTTCTGGGCTACCGACCCGCGGGGAACCGGGCAGGTCGGTTGCGTCTACACCGCCCAGACCTTCGAGTTCGACTGGGTGGGCGTGATCATCGGCCCTGATCTCGTCTGGCGTGAGGGCCGTTTCGTCATCGACCGGACCGCCACCCAAGACCCAGAACTGCGACCCAAGTCGATCGACGAGGACGATATCGACCGATGTATCCGTAACGCCTATCACGTCCTACTGACCCGCGGAATCATGGGTGTGGTGATCTACTCCACGGACGAGGCGACCCGGGACGCTCTGCGTGGACATGTGATCACCTCGGTGCGGCATCCGCTCCCCAAACAAATGCGCAAGATCGCCACCCCTTGACGACGTTGTTCGGCCGGTCCGCCCTGCACGCCGTTCGGTAGCATTCGATCAATCGTCAATGCGGCCCGCCGGGCTTCCGCCTCAGGACATGCCCCCACCCGCACGAGTTGTTTCGTGCTGCCTGGGGGCCTCTCTTGCTGTTCCGCGACTCCGCCACCGCGGTCGCCGCCCGCCACCTTGAAGGATCGCTGGGCCTGTATCTCACCGAGCAGTTCACTCGGGTGCATGGGTACAGGCCAAGCATGACGGAGGTGCGATCCTGGGAGCGGAGTATCCCGGCGCTCACCGACGCACTGCTCGATGCGGGGCTGGGTCAGGTGGAGGTGTTGCTGGAGTTCGGGCTGCCATTGACGAGCAAGCGGGCCGATGCGGTTCTCGCCGGTGTTCATCCCCGGACTGGTGAGCCGTCGTATGTCGTCGTTGAGCTCAAGCAGTGGAGTGAGGCTCACCCCGACGATGATGATCCTCTGCTGTGCCACTTGAACGACTACTCCCGTCCGGTCCTCAATCCCATTGAGCAGGTACGCGGTTACTGTGACTACCTCGTCGCATTCAACGGGGCACTGGCCCGGCACCCTGAACGGATCTCCGGCGTCGCCTATCTGCACAACGCGACAGCGTTCGGCGTATCAGGCCTCGACGAGGTCGAAATCAGTGAGCGGGGCCGCCTGTTCACGGCGGACAGGCGCGGGGAGTTCCTCGCATACCTGCAGTCGAAGCTGAGCACCGCATCCGGAGCCGCGGCAGCCGACGAGTTGCTGCTCGCCAAGGTCCAGCCTTCGAAGCAGTTGATGGCCGTCGCGGCGCAGGAGGTCCGCGAGCGGGAGCAGTTCGTGCTTCTCGACGAGCAGCGTGTGGCGTACGAGACCGTATTGAAAGCCGTCGAGCGGGCGCACGAGGCTGATCACAAGGAAGTCGTGATCATCACGGGTGGGCCGGGGACCGGCAAGAGCGTGATCGCTCTGTCGTTGCTGGGAGAGCTTTACCGGCGTGGAGTTCCCGCACTGCACGCAACCGGCTCACAGTCGTTCACCAAGACCATGCGCAAGGTGGCCGGCGCACGGAAGCCCGAAGTACGGGACCTCTTCAAGTACTTCAACAGTTTCGTGACCGCCAACCGCAACAGCCTGGACGTGTTGGTGTGCGACGAAGCCCATCGCGTGCGGGAGACGTCCGCGAGCCGGTTCACTCCAGCGACTCAGCGCACTGGCAAGCGGCAGCTTGAGGAACTGATCGACGTGGCCCGTGTGCCGGTCTTTCTCCTGGACCAGCATCAGGTGGTACGGCCCGGGGAGACGGGGACTGTCGAGGAGATCAAGGCAGCTGCCGCGCAGAAGGATCTGCCATGCCGAGAGGTGGAGCTGGACAGCCAGTTCCGCTGCGGTGGGAGCGACGCGTATCTGCGGTGGGTCGTACGACTGCTGGGCCTGGAGGGCGACCAGGCCGTCACATGGGAACCCGACGGCCGGATGCAGCTTGATGTCGTCGATTCCCCGGAGGAGTTGGAAGCCTTTCTGGACGAAAAGCGATCAAAGGGGTACGGGGCCAGGTTGTCAGCCGGGTTCTGTTGGCGCTGGTCGGATGCCAAGCCCGGTGAGCCGCTTCCCGACGATGTTCAGATCGGCGACTGGGGCCGACCGTGGAACCTCAAGGGTGAGCGGTCGATCATGGGCGCACCGCCATCAGCGCTCTGGGCCACTGACCCTGCGGGCTTCGGCCAAGTCGGCTGCGTCTACACGGCGCAGGGCTTCGAGTACGACTGGAGCGGCGTGATCATTGGGCCCGACCTAGTCTGGCGAGAGAACGGCTGGGTTGTCGACCGGACCGCTTCGAAGGACCCCGCCCTGCGGAAGGGGAACGGCCAGAGCGTGGCATCGGACATCGACGTGGATCGGTTGATCCGCAATACGTACAAGGTGCTCTTGACGCGTGGCATGGTCGGCACGGCCATCTACTCAACAGATCCGGAGACTCGGGCGAAACTACATGATCTGGTGAAGCCTGGGAGATCAAATGCCACGGCGCTCAGTGCGGGATAGTGCCACTGGGTCAACTGCTACGGCCGCAGCCGCAGGATGCAATTTCCCGCCTGTCACGAGTGGGGTCCGCCGGATGGATCGCGCGATGCGCAACTCGCTCCGCAGTGCCTTTGGACGAAGCAGAGCTGTCCAAGAGGTACCCGTTGGCCGGAACTTCGTAGCCCGCTCAGTCATCGCGGTAGGACCCGAAGAGGCCTCTGACCAGCATATTCACTGACAGAGGCCTTGGTGGCAGACTAGCCGGGCCATACGCCGGAGAGAAGCACCGCACCGCTATGACCTGCACGAACATGCGGGGAGGATGCTTCCGTGGCTACCTTGACGGCTACGCAAGGAGGCGCCCCGCGCCGGAGCGATCCGGACGGACGCTTGGTCGTTCTCGGAGCGGCCGGTACTGGTGGCCACCGAGGCCGACGGCATCACCGCCGACATGGTGATCACCGAACTCGACCAGCGCGATGTACCGGTGGTCCGGTTCAACCTCGCCGACATCGGCGAGAACTTCACGATTTCGGCTCGGTTCGCACCTGCCCCCCCCTGTGGCGCCACCGGCCCGTTGTCCAGCTCCGCTTGCAGGACGGCGAACCCGCCGCCCAGGACGGGACACTCACCGGAATCCGTACTAGAATCTGTACAGAATCAAGCCTCTATATGGGTACGGTGACAGCATGGAGATCCCTGAGGTCGTGACCGTCAGCGACGCACGCGCGGGACTGTCGCGGATCCTGGCTGACCTGTCGGAGTCCGGCGCGGATGCCGACCCGGTCCTGATCGGCGCCCACCGCAAGCCCCAGGGCGTCCTCCTGTCCGTCGAGGCCTTCGAGGCGCTGCGCGGCCGAGCGGCACGACGTGCAGCCGTCGCCTCGGCCACCGGCTCCATCGAGGCCGAGGGGCTCCAGGCCTCCAACGCCTCAGCCCGCGACACCGAGGCATACGTGAAGGGCGACCTCGACGTGGACACCCTTGTCGCCCGCGCGATCGCCCGCCACCGACAGACTTCGGAGCGGCGAGCAGGGTGAACGACCCGTACGCCATGCCCAACGGCGTGCTGCGCAACAAACTCGGCATCACCGACCATCAGCTGCTCGCGGCAGCGGAGGCGGACATCACCCGGGCGCGCCTCGTCATGCTCGCCAAACGCCCCCTACCCGGCGCGTACGACCTCGGCTATCTCCAAGCGTTCCATGCCGTGATCTTCGGTGACATCTATCCGTGGGCAGGCGAGTTACGCACCGTGAAAATCGCCCAGCGCACACCGTTCTGTCCGGCGAGAAACCTGGTGTCCTACGCCGGAGAGGTATTCGGCCGCCTCGCCTCATCCGGCCGGCTGTGGAGTCTCCCTCGGCAGGAATTCGTCATCCAACTGGCCACGTCGTACGGCGACCTGAACGTCCTCCACCCGTTCCGTGAGGGCAACCGCCGTGCCCAGCGGGCGTTCCTGGCCCAGCTCGGCGCCGACGCGGGATACGCCCTGACCTGGTCGGGCATAGACCCTCAACGCAACGAGGACGCCTCGGTGAAGAGCTTCCTCGGCGACAACAATCTGTTGGAGCAGCTACTCGACGAGCAGGTCACCAGGAGTTGACGCCCGTCACTCCGGCTGGGAAGGAAGCCCGGAACAGGACGTCGCCCCTTGGGACCGGGCCTGGGTGCCCGATCTCGCCGCCGAAGGGCAGCTCGGGCTCTACGGGGCGATGTCGTCCGTGTCCGGTCTGATCGTGCTGGCCGGCAGTGCGGGTGCCGGGTCACTGATGGACGCCGACCTGCCGGCCGTCCCCTTTGAGGTGCGTGGCGAAGAAATCGTCGATGCGTCGCCACGCGTCGACGGCGGACTCCGGGTGCGGCCTGATTCCGGCGACACGCATCAGCGGACGCAGCGCGCGTGGCCCGACCTCGGCGTCGTTCAGGAAGGAGTGCCCTGCCTCCGGATACTCCTTGACGTCGTGGACGACGCCGAGCCGGTCGAGCGACGCCTCCAGACCGGAGGCCGCGCCCTTCAGCGTACGGTCACGGGCCCCGTAACTCGCGACGACGGGACAGGAATCGGTGAGCGCCTGTTCGAGATGCCTGGGCAGGCGGCCGTAGTTGACGGCGGCGGCGGCGTAGTCGCCGCCCACGGCGAGGAGGGCGAAGGAGCCGCCCATGCAGAAGCCGATGACGCCGATCCGCCCGGTGCAGTCGGGATCCCGGGCGAGGTGGGTGCGGGCAGCCTCGATGTCGTGGAAGGCCCGGCCGCGTCCGGACAGGGCGGCCCGGAAGGTCGGCACCAGGCAGCGTACGGCCCCTCCGTCGGTGAACAGGTCTGGCATGACGACGAGGTACCCGGCTCTCGCCAGCCGCTCTGCCTGGCGGTGCATCACGTCATTGACGCCCAGCGCCTCATGGATCACGACGACACCGGGCCAGGGGCCCGGCCCGGTGGGCCGGGTGAGATGGCCGGTGAGCCGACGGGAGCCGCCGCGGGCGGCGCTGAGCCCGCTCAGATCGACGGCGGCGGTGGTGGTCGTGACGGACAAACTCTCCTCCAGGGGAGGTCTGGGGGCGGGGGTGGCCGAAGTGAGGACTACGGCGCGATGAAGGGCTGGACGCGCTTGCGATAGTCCTTGGGCCGCACTTCGTTGTAGTACTTGTCCTTGTCCTCGCCCTCCGAGGTGAAGATGTACACCGGGCACTCGTCGGACTTGGCCTCACCGGTGTGCTCGTACAGTTCTTCGCCCGTCCGCGACTCGACCACGCTCAGTCGGTAGGAGGTGTTGTACGTGCGTATCTTCAGCGGCTTGCCGTCATCGGTCTCCATGTCGCACACCTTGCCGGTCGGGGTCGCCTTGGTGCGTTCGACGCAGACGACCAGCTCGGCTTCGGCGGGCTTGTCCGCGTAGCCGAGGATCCAGCCCCTGGGGAAGTCCCCGGAGGGCGGCTCGAACTGTGACCAGGTGTCGCCGGGGTGGTTCATGAGCATCGCCGGATGCACGGTCTTCTTCGTACGGTCGTAGGCGGGCATCCCCGCGTAGCCGAGCCCGTCCGTGCACACGCGCTCCAGATCCAGGGCGGACGCCGGCACGTCCGGCCCTTCGGCTGCCGAACCTGTCGACGGCGACGTGCCGGCACCCCCTCCCGGGCTTCCCGTGAGCGACGAGCATCCGGACAGGACCACAGCCAGAAGCCCGGCGGTGACCAGAATCGAAGACCTTGAATGCATTTGGATCCGCCCATCGAAGAAAGAACAGCAGACAGGGCATGTCCCCCCTCCCCCGGACATGCCCTGTCCCCCCAACCTGCTGAGAAGAGGATGCCGTGCGCCTGCTGCCGGGGGCATGGGGGAAGAGCCCCCATCTAGTTGTGCGTCCCCTGTGACTCGTGGGCACTACGCTGTACGGACTCGAAGGAGCATTCGAGGGGGCGGCCGGGACATCCCGGAAGAATTCGAAGAAGGCGAAGAAGGCGCAGGGGGCCCGAGTGTCGTTGTCGTCACCGGCACTGGTCGGCCGAGGACCGGAGCTGAACCTTCTGACCGAGGTGGGACGGTCGGCGGGCGAAGGGCGGGGCTCGTCGGTGTTCGTGCTGGGCGAGCCGGGTATCGGCAAGTCGCGCCTCGTGGAAGAAGCCGTGGCTGCTGCCGCGCGCACCGGGTCGCGGGTGCTGCGCGGGCGGGCCGCGTCGGCCGGGCGCGCGGTGCCCCTGCGCCCGCTGGCGGAGGCCGTGTTCTCCGGACTGCGCGGTGAAGGGGCGCCTGCGGACGGGGACTTGGGCCCCTACGAGCCGCTGCTGTCACGGCTGTGCGGGCTGGCGCCGCAGGACGGCGCGCCGCTGGTGGGTTACGCCGAGGCGGTGCTGCGGCTCCTGGGGGTCCTCGGACGTACCCATGGCTGCTTACTGGTGCTGGAGGACCTGCACGACGCGGACGCCGACACGCTCACCATCGTCGACTACCTCACGGACAACCTCCCCGGCCAGCGGGCCGCCTTGCTGGCCACCCTGCGCGGTGGGCCCGGACCGGCCCTCGACCTCGCCGAGGCCGCGGTATCCCGCCGTGCGGCCCGCACACTGCGCCTGGCGCGCCTCGGGCCCGCCCACACGGCGGAACTGGCCGCCCGCTGTCTGGGCCACGACGACGCCGGCAAGGTGCCGGCGGCCGTACTGGACCGCCTGCACGCCGTCTCCGAGGGCGTCCCCTTCGTCGTTGAGGAACTGCTGCAGGCCATGGTCGACAGCGGCAACCTCGTCCGGACGCGGAACGACGGCTGGACGGTGACCGGCGCGCTGAACGCCGGCGTACCCACGACGGTCGCCGCCGCCGTCCTCCAGCGCGTCGACCACCTGGAACCGCCCGGGATCGCGCTCCTGGAAGCGGCGGCGGTCCTGGGCAGGCGGTTCCCCGTGGACGTGGCCGCCCGTGTCGCCGAGCTCGACCGGATGACGGCGCTCCGCCAGCTGAGACATGCGGCACGGGCCCACCTGGTCACCGACGGCGCCACCGCGGAGCAGCCCGGCTGGCACTCCTTCCGCCACGCCCTGACAGCCGACGCCATCGCCCACCGGCTGCTGCCCGCTGAGCGGGCGGCGCTCTGTCTCGCCGCCGCCGACGCCATCGAGGCCGCCGACGCGGCGGTGCCGGAGTCGGGGACCGACCGCCCCGACCGGGGCGGGGAGCTCCGAGGTCTGCTCGGCGGCGGCTCGGGCGACGACCTGTACCGCCTGGCCGCGGAGCTGTGCGTCGCCGGCGGGCAGCCGGCCCGGGCGGCTGCGCTGCTCACCCGGGCCAGTCGGCAGGCGGTCCTACGCGGCGCGCTGCTGACCGCGGTGGAACTCCTCGACCGGGGCCTGGAACTGACCGCCGATGCCACGGACACGCCGCCCGAGACAGTGGCCCGGCTGCTGGAGGAACTGCTGGGGACGCTCGTCCTGACGGGCGACGTCCAGCGCGTCCCGGAGCTCGGCGATCGGCTGGACCATGTCCTGATCGCGTGGGGCGCGCCCGCCGCCCGGCGCGCCGCGGGCTTCCTGACCCGGGCCCGGGCCGCGGCCACCGCACAGCAGTGGGAGGAAGGTCTGACCGCCGTGCGCCGGGCACGGGAACTGCTCGGCGCCGAGCCCGACGCGGCGTCCCGGGCCGCCCTGGACGCCGTGGCGGCGCACCTGGTGCTCGGCTCACAGCGCCCGGACCGGCTGGAGAGCGCCCGGGTCCTGGCCGAAGGGGCACTGGCCGCTGCCGAGGCGGTCGGGCTGCCGGAGGTGAGCTGCAAGGCGCTGAACATCCTCGGGTACTGCCTGCGGCCCCACGACCTGGCCGAGGCGGAGAAGGTGTTCGAACGTCTGGTGTCCACGGCCGAGGCACATGCCCTGCCGGTCTGGCGGATACGCGGCCTGCTGGAACTCGGTGCGCTGGACCGGATCCGGTTCACCGGTACCGATCGGCTGCTGGCAGCACGGAAGGCGGCCGAGGAGACCGGTGCCGTGCTTCTGACAGCCTGGGCCGACACGCATCTGACGCAGGCTCATGTGCTGCGCGACGACCTGGACGGGGCCCTGGAGTACGCCGAGCGGCTCCGCACGACAGCCGACAGGCTGCGGCTGCGCGAGGTGCAGCTGATCGGTGTCGCGATGGACGCCGTCATCGCCGCCTCCCGAGGCGAACGGGAGAAACTCCAGGCCGCGCTGCACGTACTGGAGACCGCGTTGGCCGGGGGGAGCGCCGGAGCGGTCTGGGGCTACGCCGACACCTCGGTGTGGGGCTGGGCCCGGGGCGTGTGTTCCCTGCTGCTGGAGGAACCCGACCGTGCCATGGCCGAGTTCACCGAGGCGGACCGGACCATGCGGGCACTGCCCAGCACCCGCGGGGTCATCGGTTTCCTCGGCCCGTACCTGCTCCTGCGCACCGTACGGGGCGCGGCCGGCTGGGCGGAGCTGGACGGCGCGGTCGCCGACCGGCTCACCCAGGTCCACTGGGACAGGCCCTTCGTGGGATGGTCCCGAGCTGTGCTGCTGGGCCGCGAAGGCCGGGCCGCCGAGGCCGCCAAGGTGGCCGAGGAAGCCCTGGCCGGTACCGACACCATTCCCATGGCCCGTCACCTGTGTCTGCGCCTGGGTGCCCAGGCGGCTCTCACGGACGACTGGGGGCAGCCTGTCGAGTGGCTGCGCGCCGCCGAGCAGTTCTTCCACGACCGGGGCACGACACGGATGTCGGCGGCCTGCCGTGCCCTGCTGCGGGAAGCGGGCTCTCCCGTGCCCCGGCGACGCCAGGGCCATGACACGATTCCGCCGGAGCTGCGGCGGACGGGGGTGACCGCCCGGGAGTACGAGGTGCTGCGCCTGCTCGGCCGGGGGCTCGGCAACCAGGAGATCGCCCAGCAGCTGTTCCTCTCGCCCCGCACCGTCGAAAAGCACCTGGCGAGTCTCCGCGACCGCACCGGCCAGAGCAGCCGGACCGCCCTGCGCGGCCTGGCGCGCCGGTACTCGGACGGGCAGTGACTCCGGCGCGCTTTGCGCCGCGGCAGCGAAGGTCGCTCCCCCTACGGTGGCGGGCGACGCCGACACCTGACGTGGGCTGACCGCTGACTGCTGACCGCACGGGATCATTCCGGTATATGCCTGCATTGGTCCCGTGCATAACCCTGGATTGGTCCCGTGCGGCCTTTACTCACGCCTCGCAGAGACTCTTGGTGTCCCCGGTGTCGGCGGTGCAGGTGTCGGTGTTGGCGCCCCCGTCGACACTGTCGTTGCCCAGGATGTTGTCCACGCCGTTCAGGGTGTCGTTCCCGGGACCGCCGACCAGGGTGTCGGCACCGGTCCGGCCGCTGCTCGACGGGACGAGGTCCCCGACCAGGCTGTCGTTGCCCGCCCCGCCGACCAGCCGGTCGTTGCCCCCGTAGCCGAGCATGGTGTCGTTCGACGCGCTCCCGGTGATCGTGTCGTTGAACTCGCTGCCGTAGATGGTCTCCACGTCGGTGAGGACGTTGTCGCCCTCGCCGCCGACGCCGTCGTCGGCGGCGTTGTCGATGTCGACGACCACCCCCGAGCCGCTCTCGAAGTAGCTGGCGATGTCGGTGGTGCCGCCCCCGCCGCTGAGCGTGTCGGCGCCGGGGCCGCCGATGAGGAGGTCGAAGGTGGGGCCACCGTTGAGAGTGTCGTTGCCCGCCCCGCCGTTGAGGATGTTGCTGCCCGGGCTGGGGCCGCCGCCGATGATGTCGTTGCCCGACTCGCCCTTCAGGTTGCCCCGGACATTGCCGGTCTTGGTGATCCGGTCGTTCAGGTCCCCGGCGTTCACCACCACCGTCGGGAAGCTGCCGACCTGGCAGGCCACCGATCCGTTGATCTGAGCCGAGCAGCCGATGCCGGCCGTCAGGGTGGCGGCGGTGTCCTGAATGACGACGAAACTTCCCGACAGGGAGACCGTGATGTTGTTCGCGACGCCCGACCCCGCGTTGACGATCACATCACCCCCGCTCACGAACACCCCTGTGGCCGCGCTCGCGGGCCCCGCGGTCAAGGACACCGCGGAACCCGCCATCACGGCGACCATCAGGACCCGGAGTAACGCTTTTCTGCCCATCGACTTCCCCTCGGTTGCGCACGCGTGGTGACGTCGTGCTGAGACATGGCCACCAATGTGCCCGCCGCGTACACCGGGCGCATGAGGGAAAGTCCCCCAACTACCTCGTGGCCCTCGCCGCGCAGCCGGACGCCGGGACGGCGGGCCACACGGGGCGTCGCTCACGCCATCTGGCGTCGCACCAGCTCGTGCAGGCGCCCGCCCGCCTACGCCCGATCCGGTATCTCCCCCTGGCTCCGCTCGTCGGCCGCCATGGACGGTTCCGAGCCGCTCCCGTGCCCCTTCCTCGAGCCGGGCTGTGGCCACCGGCACGTGCGAATCGTGACCATCGTGTCACCGCGTAGGTCCACTTCGACCTGGTAGCGCATCCGGCTGGGGTGACGGCCCCTGCTCCGCCTCCCCGGTGCAGGGTCCACACCCCGGCAAGACTTCCGGCGCCGACCCACCAGCCCGTTGACTCCTCGGGTGCGCGTCGTCCGGTCCGTGCCGGAACCCCGCGGCCAGGCCGGCGGTCTGGGCATGGGCCCCGGCCAGGCCGCGACACCAGAACCCCGGGGGCGGTACCTTCCCCGCCATGACCCGCGAGCAGTTCTCGCCCCACACACGCTCCCGCGTGGCACGGCCCTGCGCCATCCGCGAGGCGCTGCGCGCACCGAGGGCCTTCAAGGTGCCCCCGCATGCTCGTTACGGTGGCGCGTCACGGGGAAAAACGGGGATTCCTCGCATCCTTCGACCGTCGGCGCAGGTCAGCGTTCTGCCAGGTCAGGCCGGATCCGCATACGCGATCTCCTTCACTGAGACCTCAACGATCAGGACGAGTGCCCGCAGTGGCCGCGTGGGTGGCTGCCTTCGTGGCCACCTTGATGGCTACCTTGATGGCTACCTTGATGGCTACCTTGATGGCTACGTTCACAGCCGCGTGTACCGGTTTGCACCGTTACGGACCGGGGCCTGATGAAGCCCTTCGACCTACGGAAAGAGGGCCCCTGACCAGCATTTTCCCTGGTCATAGGGCCCTTGGCGGCAGACGAGCCGGGCCGTACGCCGGGTTCTGTTTCCGAGAGGACCTCGCGATCCCCTCGGCGACGGCCATCCATCTAGGGCCGGCGTTGCCGCCGGCCTCGTGCGGTCTACCCGGGGACTCGGGCGGGCAGCCCTCGAACGTCCTCGCAGGAGCGTCGTCCAAATCCTTGGGGACGTTCCCTTTTGACCTTGCTCCGGGTGGGGTTTACCTAGCTGCCCAGGTCGCCCTGGGCACTGGTGGTCTCTTACACCACCGTTTCACCCTTACCCGGCGCCGAAGCGCCAGGCGGTTTGTTTTCTGTGGCACTGTCCCGCGGGTCACCCCGGGTGGCCGTTAGCCATCACCCTGCCCTGTGGAGCCCGGACGTTCCTCGGGGAGCGCCCCCGAAGGGGAGTCCACGCGGCCGTCCGCCCGGCTCGTCTGCCGTGTCGACCATGCTACCGGGCGTCCGCCCCGACGCGGTCCAGTGGCCGTCGCCAGGACAGATCCCGCCAGGATCAGCGCGAAGGCGGCGAGGATGCCGACCGTCAGCGGTTCGTCGAGGAACACGGCGCCCGCCGCCACCGCGACCGCCGGATTGACGTACGTGAAGACCGTCGCCCGGGTCGGGCCGACCTCCTTGATCAGCTCCAGGAACGCCACGAAGGCGAGGGCCGTGCAGACCACGCCCAGGACGGCCAGGGCCAGCAGTACGTGTGTGGCCGGAAGGGTGGCCGGGCGGGTGATCACCGCCGCCGGGGCGTACACCAGCGCCGCCAGTGCCAGGCACGGCGCCGTGAGGTGGAGCGACGGGACGTCCTTCAGATGGCGCGCCACTATCAGCGGAGCCGTGGCGTAGCCGATCACCGTCAGCAGGACCTCCGCGAGTGAGCGGGCGTCGCCGCCTGTCAGGTGCGGGACGGTCAGGACCGCGACGCCCGCCAGGCCCAGGGTCAGGCCCGTGAGCCGCCGGGCCCCCAGCCTCTCCGTGCTGCCGAAGAAGCGGGCCAGCGCAAGCCCGACTATCGGTACCCCCGCGATCAGCAGGCCCGCCGTGGAGCTGGAGAGGTGGCGTTCCGCGTCGGTCAGGGTCCACCACGGGCCGATGATCTCGATGACCGCGAAGGCCAGCATCGGGCGCCAGTGCGTGCGGAGCGTGAGAGGGAGACCGCCCTGGCGGATCGCGAAGGGGAGGAGGAGCGCCGCGCCCAGCACGCAGCGCGTGAACACCACCGTCGACGGCGACAGGTCCGCCTCCACCGCCACCTTGATCAGCAGATACGGGATGCCCCAGACCACTCCCATCAGGGAGAACAACAACCAGCCGCGTGCAGTCATGCGGGCAAGTGTCGGCTGCCTTCCCGTCCGCCGTCTTGAACGCTGTTGCGGTACGCCGCCGGGGTCACCCCCATCACGCGCCGGAACCAGCGGGTCAGGTGCGCCTGGTCGGCGAAGCCGACGAGCGACGCGACTTCTGCGGGGCGTAGGCCGGCGTCCAGTAGGCCGCGGGCCCGGGTCACGCGGTGCTGGGCCAGCCAGGCGTACGGGGGTATCCCGACCGTCGTACGGAAGGCGCGCAGGAGTTGGTAGCGGGACAGGCCCAGGTCGGTGGCGAGGTCGGCGAGGGAGGGTGGGGCGGTCAGTTCGTCCGCCAGGCGGGTTCGTACCTCGCGGGCTATGCGCCCCTCGCCCGGGACCCTGTCGTCCGCCGGGCGGGCCGTGGAGTGGCGGCGGGCCAGTTCCGCCAGCAGCCACGCCAGGCGGGACTCGGCCTCCAACGGGTCGGGGCAGGCGCTGAGTTCGATGTGCGCGGTGTGGAAGGCGGCGGCCAGTTCGGGGTCGTCGACCAGCGGCTCGCGGAAGTGCGGGAACCGGCCGTCGAGGATGCCGTCGGCGAGGAGGGCCGGGTCGGCGTACAGGGCCCGGTAGGAGTACCCGGCGGAGGTGGCGGGGCCTCCTGTGTGGATCTCTCCGGGTTCCAGTACGACCAGGGAACCGGGGTCGGTGCAGATGCGCCCGCCCCGGTAGTCGATGATCTCGACGCCGCTGGAGCTGACGCCGACGGTGAACTCGTCGTGGGCGTGCGGGGCGTAGACGTGCCGGTCGAAACAGGCGGTGAGCAGGTCGAGGGCGGGGCCGCAGCGGCCGAGTCTCGCTCTGGTCCACAATGCCTGTTCCCGTGTGCCCCCGCGTGCGTTCACGGTTCCACGGTACTTCGCGGACGTCAGAGGAAGTCTGTCGTGTCCAGGTCGAAGGCGAAGGGCTCGGGGAGAGCCACCGGCTTGCCGAGCGGGAGGGTGCAGTGCTGGCGGTAGTCGTCCTTCTCCGGGGCGCTGAACAGCGTGATCGACGACGTATCGCGGTCGACGAGGAGATAAAGGGGGATGCCACCGCGTGCGTAGCAGCGGCGTTTGACCTCGCGGTCAGCCCTGGGTTTCGTCGACGTCACTTCCATCACCATGGCAACGCCGTCACAAGGCATCCACGAGCCTGCGCTCGCGAGGACGTCCAGCTCAAGGGGAGCGAATGTGACATCCGGGATCACGTGGTTCTTCGGGCAGGCTTCCCCACTCTTCAGTTTCAGCCCCTTGTTCCCGGAAAAGTCCATGTCGGTCCGGGACCGCCTGTTCACTTGCCGCACAATCCGGCTGATGTAGCGCTCGTGTTCCCCGTCCGGCGGCGGCGTCACGACGATCTCCCCCTCGATCAGTTCTGCCCGGAAGCCCTCCGGGGTGTCGAGGGACAGGAAGATCTCCAGCAGGCCCTCAGCCATAGTGGTGGGCTCATGAGCCACGGCAGTCATGTCACGCCCCTCCTTCGGTCGCTCGCCAGACTGGGACATCGGCTGATCACCTGTCCATGAGATCGGGAACCGTTCCCTCGATCGTGGCACACGGTCACGCCCGATGTACGGCTCACACGGGAGCGAACCGTACCCCCGCCGCCCCCAGCTCGGCCCGTGTGAGCCGCACTCGCAGCCGCTCCCCCAGTGGCAGCGGGACCCCGTCACCGTCCTCGATTCGCGCGACCACCGCCGGAGAGTCCAGCTGCACTGTCCCGACCGTCGGTTTGCGTTCCTCCACGTCCACCACACACCCCTCGAAGACCTCCCCCACCCGGTCCTTGAGGAGTGCCGCCTCGACGATGTCCACGCAGCCGCGTTCCACCGCGCCCGCCCGTCTCCCGCCCTCGGCCATCTCCTTGGGGAGCGTGTCCAGGGCCGCCAACACCCAGTCGGGCGGGGACTGTTCGGCGACGGCGGCGAGGCAGATCTCCGAGGCGTAGCGGTCGACGAGGCGGCGCAGGGGGGCCGTGCAGTGGGCGTAGGGGGCGGCCACGGCGGCGTGGGTGGTGAGCGGCGGGAGGTTGCCGTCGCGGAAGATCGTGTAGCCGGCGCCTCGTAGCAGCGTCGTGCACTCCTGGAGGAAGGCCGCGTGGTGGGGGCGGCGCGGGTCCAGGGAACGGATCAGGGCCGCGTACGAGACGTGGTGCGGCCAGTCGATGTGCAGAGCTTGCGCGGTGCGGCGCAGGCGGCCCACCGCACCGTCCGGAGCGGCAGGGAGGGTACGGAGTACTCCCGTGCCGTGCGTCAGCATCAGCTCGGCCGCCGCCATGCCCGTGAGCAGGGAGATCTGGGCGTTCCAGCCTTCGGCGGCCAGTGGTGCGCGGTAGGTGAGTGAGTACGTGCGAGCGTCCCCGCCCCCGGCCCCATCCTCGTCCCCGCCCCCGGCCCCCTCCCCGTCACCGTCACCGTCACCGTCACCATCCTCGACTATCTCCTGCTCCGGGACGTTCAGGGAGATTCCGCCGCGTTCGGCTTCCAGGCGTTCTCTCGCCTCGCCTATGTCCTTGAGGAGGGTCAGCGGTTCCTCCGCCGTCCCGGCGTCCAGTTGTCGTTGCACGCCCTCGTAGTCGAGTTTCGCGCGGCTGCGGACCAGGGCCCGGTGGACGTCTACGGCGACCGTACGGCCGTCCGCGTCGAGGTCGATCGTCCAGAGGGCGGCCGGGCGGGTCCGGTCGGGGAGGAGGCTCGCGGCGTTCTCGCTGAGTACCGGCGGGTGGAGCGGGGTCTTCTCGTCCGGGAAGTAGAGGGTGGTGACCCGGCGGTGCGTCTCCGCGTCCAACGCCCCACCCGGTTCGACGAACGCCGCCACGTCCGCGATGGCGTACCGGACGCGGAAGCCGCCGTCGGGGCGGCGGGACAGGTGCATCGCCTGGTCCAGGTCCGTGGACGTGGGCGGGTCGATGGTGAAGAACGGGATGTCCGTGGCGTCGAGCGGCGGGAGAACGGGGGCCTTCGCCGCCCGGTCCGCCTCCGCCAGTACCGCGGGCGGGAAGCTGTCGGGGACGCCCAGTTCGGTGCGTAGCGCGGTGAGGGCGGCCCGGAGAGGGGCTTCGGGGGCGCCGGTCACTCGTATGCGGCGGCGGGGCATGGAACGAGCGTAGGCATAATCCGGGCGACCCGCCTCACCACGTAATCTGACGCGGGTCGACCCCGCGACCCGCATAGCCGCATACCCGTGTGGCCGCGTACCCGCATACCCGCGTACCCGTTTGGAGAACTCACCGTGCTTGTCCTGCTGCCTCCCTCCGAAGGCAAGGCCGCTTCGGGTCGTGGCGCCCCGTTGAAGCTGGAGTCGCTGTCTCTGCCGGGGCTCACGGGTGCCCGCGAGGCTGTTCTCCGGGAGCTCGTCGAGCTGTGCGTCGGTGACGAGGACAAGGCGCGTGAGGTGCTGGGGCTGAGTGAGGGGCTGCGGGGTGAGGTCGCCAAGAACGTCGACCTGCTCACCGCCGGCGCGCGGCCCGCCGGGCAGGTCTACACGGGGGTGCTGTACGACGCCCTCGACCTCGCCTCTCTCGACGCCGCCGCGAAGAGGCGGGCCGCACGGTCGTTGCTCGTCTTCTCGGGGTTGTGGGGTGCCGTACGGGTCACGGATCGCATTCCCTCGTACCGGTGCTCGATGGGCGTGAAGTTGCCCGGGCTCGGGGCGCTGGGCGCGCACTGGCGTGCTCCGATGGCCGCCGTCCTTCCCGAGGTGGCCGGTGAAGGGCTCGTTCTCGATCTGCGGTCCTCCGCGTACGGCTCCGCCTGGAAGCCGAAGGGGGAGGTTGCCGGGCGGACGGCGACGGTGCGGGTGTTGCATGCGCCGACCCGGAAGGTGGTCAGCCACTTCAACAAGGCGACGAAGGGAAGGATTGTGCGGAGCCTGGTGAGTGCGGGGGTGGCGCCCTCCGGGCCCGGGGAGCTGGTGGAGGCGTTGCGGGATCTCGGGTACGTGGTGGAGGGGGAGGCGCCGCCGAGGGGGACGGGGGCTGCGTGGGCGTTGGATGTGCTGGTGGACGAGATCCACTGAGGCATGCTCCGCTGGTTGGGGCGCGTTGTGTTGTCTGTCGGCTGCAGCGCCGTCGTGGCTTGTCGCGCAGTTCCCCGCGCCCCAATAAACTCGCCCCATTGCAACATGTGCAACTCTCTTTGCGCATGCTGCAAACCGCAGGCAGGATGAGGCACATGCCCAGCCTCCCCGCGTCCGGCCCCTCCGAGCCCTCTGTTCTTGATCTCGCGCCCGTCGTCCCCGTGGTCGTCGTCGAGGACCTGGCCGATGCCGTGCCGCTTGCTCGGGCGCTCGTCGCAGGGGGGCTGCCGGCCATCGAGGTCACCCTGCGTACGCCCGTCGCGCTCGACGCCATCCGGGCCATCGCCGACGGAGTCCCCGGCGCGGTGGTCGGCGCGGGCACCGTCATCTCGCCGGCTCAGGTGTCCGACGCGCTCGCGGCCGGGGCGCGTTTTCTCGTCAGCCCGGGCTGGACGGACGTACTGCTGGAGTCCATGCGGGCTTCCGGGGTGCCGTTCCTGCCGGGAGTGTCGACGACGTCCGAGGTTGTCGCGCTGTTGGAGCGCGGGGTGCGGGAGATGAAGTTCTTCCCGGCGGAGGCGGCGGGCGGCACCGCGTATCTGAAGTCGCTGTCCGGGCCGCTCCCCCAGGCCCGGTTCTGTCCGACCGGGGGGATCGGTCCCGCGAACGCGCCCGAGTATCTCGCGCTGCCCAACGTCGGTTGTGTGGGCGGGAGTTGGATGCTCCCGGCGGATGCCATCGCCGCGCGCGACTGGGGCCGCGTCGAGACACTTGCCCGTCAGGCCGCAGGGCTCAGCGGGCTCAGCGCAGGTGGGACGTGTCGTTGAAGAGCCGTACGCTCGCGTTGCCGTCCGCGTAGTACGCCACCGCCGAGAGTGAGGCCGCCGAGAGTTCCATGCGGAACAGGGACTCGGGTGGGGCGCCCAGGGCCAGGCGGATGAGGGTCTTGATCGGGGTCACGTGGGTGACCAGCAGGACCGTACGGCCCGCGTGGGCCGCGATCAACTTGTCGCGAGTGACGGCCATCCGGCGTGCGGTCGCCGCGAAACTCTCGCCGCCGCCCGTCGGTTCGGCCTTCGGGGAGGTCAACCAGGCGTTCATGTCGTCCGGGTAGCGCTCGCGCACCTCGCCGAACGTCAGCCCCTCCCACGCGCCGAAGTCCGTCTCGCGCAGGCCGTCGTCGATGGTTACGTCGAGGCCGAGGCGGGTCGCCACAGCAGCGGCGGTCTGGCGCGTGCGGGTCAGGGGGGACGCGATGATCGCCTCGATCGTGCCGCGCTCGGCCAGGGACGCCGCCGCCCGCTCGGCCTGGTCCAGGCCCACGTCCGAGAGGGACGGGTCAGTGCCGCCACTGCCCGAGAAGCGCTTCTGGGGAGTGAGGAGGGTCTCGCCGTGGCGTAGGAGTACGAACGTCGCCGGCGGGCCGAGATCCGCGGGCGCCGACCAGCCGACGGACACCTTCGTCGCGGCGCCGGTGTCCGCGTCAGACGCCGTGGCGGCGGGGGTGAGGCTTGCGTCCAGCTCCGCCGTCGACGTGGACGCCGACCACTGTTCGCCGCGCTTGCCCGCGTCCATCGCCTCGTTCGCCAAGCGGTCCGCGTGCTTGTTCCTCTCGCGCGGGATCCACTCGTACGTCACCTGCCCGGCGTCCGGGAACACCCGGGCCGCCTCCGCCGCCAACGGCTTCATGTCCGGGTGCTTGATCTTCCAGCGGCCCGACATCTGCTCGACGACCAGCTTGGAGTCCATCCGGACGTGGACGGCGGCGGCCGGGTCCAGTTCGCGGGCCGCGCGCAGGCCGGCGACCAGGCCCCGGTACTCGGCGACGTTGTTCGTGGCGACGCCGATGTACTCGGCCGCCTCCGCCAGCGTCTCCCCTGTGGCCGCGTCGATGACGACGGAACCGTAGCCCGCAGGCCCCGGGTTGCCCCGGGAACCGCCGTCGGCCTCGACGATGAACTCCCGCACGCCACAAGCTCCTTGCTGACCGACAGAGGTGATTTACAGCTGGATTACAACTGCCTTACAGGCCCGACTCCGACGTGCGCACCAGGATGCGGCGGCAGTTCTCGCAGCGCAGTACGGCGTCGCGGGGGGCGGCCTTCACCTCGTTGACCTCGGTGATGTTCAGCTCCAGACGGCAGCCCTCGCAGCGGCGCTGGAAGAGACGGGCGGCGCCGACTCCGCCCTGCTGCTGGCGCAGCTTGTCGTACAGCTTGAGGAGGTCGTCGGGCACCGAACCCGAGATGACCTCGCGCTCCTTCGTCGCCGTGCCCACCTCACCGCCGAGGGACTCGTACGCCGCCTCGCGCCGCGCTGTCGCGTCGTCGATCTTGCCCTGGACGGCGCCGACCCGCTCGGTCAGCTCGGCGACCCGCTCCTGCGCGGACTCACGGCGCTCCATGACCTCCAGGACGATGTCCTCCAGGTCGCCCTGCCGCTTGGCGAGGGAGACGATCTCGCGCTGGAGGTTCTCCAGGTCCTTGGACGAGCTGACGGCACCGGAGTCCAGGCGCTGCTGGTCGCGGGTGGCGCGCTGGCGCACCTGGTCCACGTCCTGCTCGGCCTTGGTCTGCTCGCGGGCGCAGTCGCTCTCCTCGGTCGTCGCGGCCACCAGCAGGTCGCGCAGCTGTGTGAGGTCCTTGGTCAGCGACTCGATCTCGGCGTGCTCGGGCAGCGACTTGCGCTTGTGCGCGAGCTGCTGGAGGCGTACGTCGAGAGCCTGGACGTCGAGAAGTCGGATCTGGTCGGCGGGCTCGGCGTTCAGTTGGGGGCTCCCAGTGCTTCAGAGGTGGTGGTGGACGCCGCGTGGGCCGTCCAGGGGTCGGTGACCGTGGCGGAGACGTGGACCCGAAGGCCCCATCCGTGCCGGTCGGAGATCTCGTCGAGCTGGGCGGCGGCCAGCTCGCACCAGGGCCACTCGGTGGCCCAGTGCGCCGCGTCGAGCAGCGCGAGGGGGTTGTGGGGGGCGTGGGTGTCGGCGCCATGGGCACTTTGGGCGCGGGCCTCGCTCGCCGGGTGGTGGCGCAGGTCCGCGGTGAGGAAGGCGTCGACACCGGCCGCGCGTACGTCGTCGAAGAGGCTGTCGCCGGAGCCGCCGCTGACGGCGACCGTGCGGACGAGGGCCTCGGGGTCACCGGCGACCCGGATGCCCTGCGCGGTCGCGGGCAGCCGTTCGGCGGCGCGGGCGGCGAACTCGCGGACGGTCAGCGGGTGGTCCAGCTCGCAGACCCGGCCGAGACCGCGCCGGCCGGCGGGGTCGGTGGGGTCCGGCACGAGCGGTCGTACGACCCGCAGGTCGAGGGCGCCGGCGAGGGCGTCACTGACTCCCGGGTCGGCGACGTCGGCGTTGGTGTGGGCGACGTGGAGGGCGATGTCGTGCTTGATCAGGGTGTGCACGACCCGGCCCTTGAAGGTGTCCGCCGCGACCGTGGTCGTACCGCGCAGATAGAGCGGGTGGTGGGTGACCAGCAGGTCGGCGCCCAGCTTCACGGCCTCGTCGACGATGTCCTGGACGGGGTCCACGGCGAACAGGACCCGGGAGACCTCCTGATCGGGGTCGCCCACGACCGTGCCGACCGCGTCCCAGGACTCGGCCCGCTCGGCGGGCCACAGGGTCTCCAGCGCGGTGATGACTTCAGACAGACGGGGCACGAGCGCAAGGCTACCTGGCTGTTCCGTACGGCTGAACCGGTGTGCCCGCCCCGCTGTCACCCCGTCTCCGCTCCCGCCGCTGTCCCCGACGCTGTCCCCACTGACGTCGCCGGTCCCGGTCAGCACAGGCGTCACCGTTTCCTCAGGCGAATCGTTCCTGGGCCACCCTTATGTGTGAAATGGCCGCTGCCCGGTCCCACGTCTGTGCGTGCGAAAACTAGTTTCGTCGCCGGAGGTGACCGATCGATGACGGCCTGTGCGATCGACGCGATCGAGCCCATGGCCCAGCCCATGATCGAACCCATGGCGATCGGGCTTATGGCGGAGGACGGAATTTCCCCGGGAGCGGAGCTGGCGATCACGGCGGACGGTGCCTACGCCGCCCGGCTCGTGCGAAGCGGAGACTCGCGGAGCGGCGAATCCTGGTTCCCGGAGCGCTGGACGCTCGACGGGCCCGAGCCGTACGCCGTGCCGCTGCCCGGCAACCAGCCGGAGGAGCCCGGCACGCAGGTGCTGCCGATGGGCGACGGGCGGGTCCTCATCCACCGTCCGATCGACGGCCGGCACACCTTCGCGCTCCTCTACCCGACCGGCCCCGGCACCGGCGAACTCCCCCTCGGCGCCGTCGAGTGCCCCGATGCGGGCACCCGGCTGCGGCTGCTGCCCCCGGCTCCGGGCGGCGACCGTGCGTACGCCCTCGCCCTGGGCCGGCGTTCGACGACGGTGTGGCTGGTGGCGGGCGGCGCCTTCGGGCCCGAGTACGTCACGGAGGTTCCCGGCCGCTGCTCGGGCGGGGTCTGGCTGGACCGCACGGGGCGGCTGCTCGCCCTGGACCGGGAGGTCGGGGGGCACACGAAGGCGATCGTGGTCGATCTTGAGCGCGACGGCGAGGTGTCGCCACTGCTCCAGATCTCGGCGGAGAGCAACGACCGGCTGCTGCTCGCGGACGCGGACAGCGGACTGCTGCTGATCGGCTCGGACGCGCCCTCGCCCGGCGGGCAGGAACGATTGGGCTGGGGAGTGCTCGGCAGCACCCTGCCGGTGCGTTTCCCGGAGTGCCTGCGGATCGACGGGTGCGCGCTCACTCCGTTCGCGATCCAGCCGGGGCAGGTGCTGACGCCGGAGAGCTGCGGGGTGGCGTTGCGCGTGGACGGTTCGACGGGGAGCTGGGTGGGGGTGTGGCGGCCCGCTGAGCGACAGGTGCGGCATCTTCCGGCGCCGGAGGGGTGGGTGCCGGGGGCGGGGCTGTGGAGCAGGGACGGGGAGCTTCAACTGCCGTACGTGACGGGGGAGGTGCCGTGCGGGGTGGCCCGGGTGCGAGCCGAGAGGTTCGACGCGAGCGAGGCGACCGAGGCGTGCGTGACGTTGGACTCGGGGGCGGCGACGGGCCCGGAACGGGCTGCTCCCGCGCCCGTCGCGGTGGCTCGGCCGGTGCCGTTGCAACAGGCTCCGCTGGGGCGGCCCGTGGCGAAGGCCGGGAAGCCCGGTAACGAAGTGGCGAAGCTTGTAACGAACTAGTCCCGGTCGGTGTGTGCGGCTCGTGTCACCCCGAGTTGTGCTGGTTAAGATCACCCGGCTGTAGAAAGATCATGTTGACGGGGTGAACACGTACCGATGAACGACTCAAGCACCATGCAGCCGCTGTCCACCGATGCCCACGAGGGTACGAACCACAGCAACGGCCACACCAGTGGTTACAGCAGTGGTTACAGCAGTGGTTACGGCAAGCACCGGGGGCCGGTCTCGGCCCACAACGACGAGACGGCCCCGCACGGCCGTCATCGCAAGCCGTCCGAGCAGGCCGAGAACAGGGCCTGACGGTACGTCAAGCAACATGCAGCCCCGCCCAGTTGGCCACGGCCACGGGCGGGGCTGCTTTTTGCTGTGCCAGACGCTTTCTCAGTGGCTGCCTCAGTCGTTGTGCCGGCCGCTCGGTCAGGCGTGCTTGAGGCCGAGCACCTCCGTCGCCGCGAACGTCTCCCCGGCGGGCCGCTCCGCGTAGTGCGGGGTGAGGAGCGCGTCCAGTTCGTCGTAGGTGAAGGTGTCCTGTTTGCTGTCGAACTTGGCAGCCACCCGCGGGCGTTCGACGACGGCGACCATCCCGCCGTGGACGACGAGCAGCTGTCCGTTGATGTGTCCGGCAGCCGGGGACGCCAGGTAGCCGACGAGCGGGGCGACATGCTCGGGGGCGAGTGGGTCGAGGCCTCCTTGGCCTTCCTCCGCCCCCTCGATGCCCTGGAAGACGTCCTCGGTCATACGTGTCCGGGCGCGTGGGCAGATGGCGTTCGCCGTGACGCCGTACTTGGCGAGGGCGAGGGCCGTGGAGGTGGTCAGGCCGACGATTCCGCCTTTCGCGGCGGCGTAGTTGGGCTGTCCGGCCGAACCGGCGAGAAACGCCTCCGAGGATGTGTTCACGATCCGCCCGTACACCGGTGCGCCGGTCGCCTTGGCACGCTCCCGCCAGTGCGCGGCGGCGAAGTGGGTCGTGTTGAAGTGCCCCTTCAGGTGGACCCGTATGACGGCGTCCCACTCCCCCTCCGTCATGGAGAAGACCATGCGGTCGCGCAGGATGCCCGCGTTGTTGACGAGGACGTCCAGCTTTCCGAACTCGGCGATCGCCAACTCGACCAGTTCACGCGCCTGTTCGTGATCGGCGACATCTCCGGTGTGGGCGATCGCCGTGCCGCCCGCTGCGCGGATCTCGGCGGCAACCTCCTCGGCGGGGGTTGCGGACGCCTCGCCGGAGCCGTCCCGGCCGGGCTGCCCGTAGTCGTTGACGACGACGGCCGCGCCGAGCCGGGCCAGTTCCAGCGCCTCGACCCGGCCCAGACCGCGCCCCGCGCCGGTGACGATCGCGGCGAGTCCCTCAAGTGGCAATGACGGTGACAGTAGTGACATCGGAGTCCTCTGCGTCCTCGGCGTCCTCTGCGTCCTTCAGATCTCGATGCACGTACGCAGCGCGGTTCCCGTGCGCATCTGGTCGAGGGCCTCGTTGATACCGGCGAGCGGTACGCGGTGGGTGATGAGGCCCGCGAGGTCGACGCGTCCGGCGCGCCAGAGGGCGATCGTGCGCTCGTAGGAACGCAGGACGTCGCCGCCGCCGTACATGGACGGCAGGATGCGCTTCTCGTCGAAGAACAGCTCGAACATGTTGAGTTGGAGGTTGTCATCCATGGCGCCCGCGCCGACGACGACCATGGTGCCGCCGCGCCGGGTGGTGTCGTAGGCGGTGCGGGCGGTGGCGGAGCGGCCGACGACCTCGAAGACGTAGTCGAACCCCTCGCCACCGGTGAGCTGTTGCTTGGCGTCGGCCAGCTCGTCCGGTGAAACGGCCTTCGTGGCACCGAACTTGAGCGCGGCCTCGCGGCGTGAGAGCACCGGGTCGACGGCGACGATCTCGGCGGCGCCCTGGAGCCGCGCGCCCTGTATCGCGGAGATGCCGACGCCTCCGCAGCCGATCACGGCGACCGACGAACCGGCCTGTACGTCAGCGGTGTTGATGGCGGCACCGAGTCCGGTGGTCACCCCGCAGCCGATGAGGGCGGCGATGTCGAAGGGCACGTCGTCGGGGATGGGCACGGCGCAGCCGGCGTCGACGACGACCTCCTCGGCGAAGGTGCCGGTGCCGGCCATGCCGAAGATGTCGCCGCCAGGGCGCCTGAAGTTGGGGGTGCCCGCGTTCATGAACCCGGCGAGACACAGTTCGGTCTGGCCTCGCTTGCACGCGGGACACACGCCGCAGGCGGGCAGCCAGCAGACGACGACCCGGTCACCGGCCTTCAGGTGGCTTACGCCCTCCCCGACTTCGAGGATCTCCCCGGCGCCTTCGTGGCCGGGGACGAAGGGCGCGGGCTGCGGCAGTACGCCGTTCATCGCGGAGAGGTCCGAGTGGCACAGCCCGGTGGCCCGGACCCGGATCCTCACCCTGCCTGGGCCGAAGCCCACGGCCTCGACGTCGTCCAGGACGTCCAGCTTGTCCTGCCCGATCTCGTGCAGTACGGCTGCGCGCATTGGTGCGGCTCCCTTCGGGGACCTACAGCGATGTACAGGGATGTGCGGGTGGTACTGAAATGTGCGTGTGCGCGGTCATGATCACGAGTGTTCGACGAGTGTGTCGGCCAGTACGGGCGCGTCGTCCCGATCGACGGCGGTGACCGACACCTGGACGCGGTCCGGTTCGTGCGTCCACATCCGGATGCGGAGGGTCTCCCCGGGGAACACAACCCCGGCGAAGCGGGTGCGGTACGCGCGGACCCTGCCGACGTCCCCGCCGAGCACCGTGTCGACGACCGCCTTGAGCGTCATCCCGTATGTGCACAGGCCGTGCAGGATGGGCCGCTCGAACCCGGCGCGGGCGGCGAAGTCGGGGTCGGCGTGCAATGGGTTCCAGTCGCCGGAGAGCCGATAGAGCAGCGCCTGGTCGTCGCGAACGGTTCGCTCGACGACCTTCGCGGGCTCGATGTCGGGCGCCGGGAGCCGGTTCGAGGGCCCCCGGTCACCTCCCCATCCGCCCTCTCCGCGTACGAAGATCTGCGCGTCGCTCGTCCACAACGGCCCCTCGGTGTCGGCGACTTCGGTGCGCATGACGAGGATCGCCGCGTTGCCCTTGTCGTACACGGCGGCGATGCTCCCGGTGGCGCGGGCCTTGCCCTCGACCGGGATCGGGCGGTGCAGCTCGATGCTCTGGCCACCGTGCAGGACGCGGGCGAGATCGACGTCGACGCCGGGCATGGAGAGGCCGCTGATCACGTCCGGGGAGTCGTTGCCTGCGACGGTGGCGAAGCTTGGCAGGACGTGCAGCCGGGATTCGAGGGTGTAGCGCAGCTCGCCGGGGTCGGTCGCGGGGACGCCGGCGCCGATGCCGAGGTGGTAGAGCTGGACGTCCTTGCGACCCCAGGCGATCGCTGCGGACCGGGGTTCGGCGGCGACGGCCTTGGCGGCGTCAATGGGCATGGGGCTCCTGATCAATTCGCGGGACGGACATCTCACACGACAGACATCTCACAGGGACATCGCACGGGACGGAGAACTCGCGGGACTGAGACCTCGGTACGACCGTCCGCACCGTCGGCCGCACCGAGGTCGATACGGGCCGTTCTAGAACGGGTTCCAGTCCGGCGCCCCCTGTTGTATAGCCGAGCGGTCCTGAGTTGTGAATACTCCTGACGATGTGTCAGCTGTGCGATCCGAAGGCTGGGTGGCACGCCGGGCGGGACATTTGTCCTGCCGGAGTCCGTACATCGGCATCTGCCCGGCGTGCCCCTCGCTTCGTACGCTGGTGCGCATGTTCTGGATGCGAGAGGCCGCCTGCCAGGTGGGCGAATGGCGGGCCGAGCGGGCGCACTGGCGGGCCGACATGGCTCGGTACAAGGCCGCCCGGCGTGCCGCGCGGAAGTCGGGCGAACGGCTGCCGGAGGACCCGGGACCGCCGCCCACCGGATTCGCCCTGCTGCCCTGGCTCCTGATGGGCATGGGCTCCTTCTCCAACCTGCTCCAGGGCCGGACCCCGCTGCCCTGGATCGGCGCCCTGGGCCTGCTCACCTTCAACTCCCTCTACATCTACGTCACGTTCCGCGCCTTCGCGAAGGAGACACGGGACGCCAGGTCGACACGGGTGGCGCTCGTCGTGATGGGCGCGGTGACCTGCGCGCTGGCGATCGTCTACGGCGGCAGCTGGCTGTACTTCTTCCCGCTGCTCGGGCTGGCCACCGGCGCGGTGATGCGGGGCCCGTGGCTGGGCAGCACCGGGCTCGCGCTCACCGCCCTCGCGGCAACGGTCTCCTCGGTCCGGGAGGGCTGGGACGCGCTGAACGTGGCGTACGGGACCTTCCTGTCGACGATGGTGACGGCAGCGATCCTGTCCCTGACCGAGGCGGTACGTGAACTGCGGGCGGCGCGTGAGGAGTTGGCGCGCCGCGCGGTCGAGGAGGAACGGCTCCGTTTCTCCCGCGACCTGCACGATCTGCTGGGCCACACCTTGTCGGTGATCGTCGTGAAGTCGGAGGCGGCCCGGCGGCTGGCGCCCCGGGACATGGACGCGGCCCTGCTCCAGATCACGGACATCGAGTCGGTGGGCCGCCAGGCCCTGACGGAGATCCGCGAGGCGGTGACCGGCTACCGGCAGGGCAGCCTGGCCACGGAACTGGACCGGGCGGACTCGGTCCTGACAGCGGCGGCCGTCACCCCGGTGATCCACCGCTCGGGCCCGCCCCTGCCGTCGCCGACGGAGGCGCTGCTGGGGTGGGTGGTACGGGAGGCGGTGACGAACGTCCTGCGGCACAGCGGCGCCACCCGCTGCGAGATCACGGTGGAGGGCGCGGGCACGGCGGGCACCGGTATCGAGGGCACGGGAGCGGAGGGCACAGGCGGGCGGGTGCGGCTGACTGTCGCGGACAACGGGACGGGCGCGACGCCGCCCGCCGGGGCCGCGCGGACGGGTACCGGTATCGGCGGCACAGGGCTCAAGGGGCTGACGGAACGCCTGGCGGCGGCAGGGGGCTCGCTGTCGGCGGGCCCGATCCCACAGGGCGGATTCCTGGTGACGGCCGAACTGCCCGGTCTGCCCGGCCTGCCCGACCTGGCGGCAGAAACGGCCTCCCCTGCCTCCTCTTCGTCGCCCTCCTCCCCTCTTTCGCCCTCTCCTTCCCAGGTCAACCCCCACATCCGCCCTACCCTTACCCCGTGAACGAGATGCCCCGGGACCACCGTCCCTCGAAGTCCATCAGGGTCCTCCTCGCCGAGGACCAGCAGATGATGCGAGGTGCTCTCGCCCTGTTGCTCGGGATGGAGCCGGACATCACAGTCGTCGCCCAGATCGCGGCCGGTGACGCGATCGTCGACGCGGCGCTGCTGCACCGCCCGGACGTGGCGCTCCTCGACATCGAGCTGCCGGGCATCAGCGGGCTGGACGCCGCAGCCCAGCTCCGCGACGAGGCCCCGGACTGCCGGGTGCTGATCCTGACCACCTTCGGCCGCCCCGGCTATCTACGCCGGGCCATGGAGGCGGGGGCCGCCGGTTTCCTCGTCAAGGACGGGCCCGTGGAGGAGCTGGCGGCGGCGATCCGCCGTGTGCTGACCGGGGAGACGGTCATCGACCCGGCCCTTGCCGCGGCTGCGCTCAGCGCCGGGCCCAATCCGCTCACGGCTCGCGAGTGCGAGGTTCTGAAGGCCTCGGTGGACGGGGCGACGGTCGCCGATGTCGCCGGCAGGCTTCACCTCTCCGAGTCGACGGTCCGCAACTATCTCTCGGCGGCCATCGGGAAGACCGGGACCCGCAACCGGATGGAGGCGGTGCGGGAGGCCAGGCAGCAGGGGTGGCTTTAGGCCGCATCTCTGACGGGAGATCAAATTCCCATGAGCAGGTCAAGGATTAGTTAGTACGCCGAAACATCGGAATAGTTGCCCAGGCACACGGGTTTGTCACACACGTACCCTCACCCGGATCTGCCTGGAGGCTCCACCCCATGACGCACACGACGACCGACCGGCCCGCCGGTGGAACCGGCAGAACGGGCGGGGCCATAGTCCCGGTGCTCGCCTTCGCGGGCATTGTTGTCGCGGTCATGCAGACCCTGCTCGTCCCCGTCATCAAGGACCTGCCCCAGCTGCTGAGCACCTCGCCCAGCAACGCCACCTGGGTGCTGACCTCGACACTCCTCTCCGGAGCCGTGGCCACGCCGATCATGGGGCGGCTCGGTGACCTGTACGGCAAGCGGCGCCTGCTGATCGCCAGCCTCTCCGTGATGGTGGTCGGCGCCCTCGTCAGCGCGCTCACCAGCGACCTGCTGACCATGATCGCGGGCCGTACGCTCCAGGGCTTCGCCATGGGTGCCATCCCCCTCGGCATCGGTCTGATGCGCGACCTGCTGCCCCGTGAGAAGCTCCCCTCGGCGATGGCCCTGATGAGCTCCTCCATCGGCGTCGGCGGCGGCCTCGCCCTTCCCCTCGCCGCGCTGATCGCCCAGCACTCCGACTGGCACGCCCTCTTCTACGGCGCGGCCGGCCTCGGCGCCGTCGCCATCACCCTCACCCTGCTCGTCGTGCCCGAGTCCGAAATGCGCGCCGAGGGCACCTTCGACGTCCTCGGGGCCATCGGGCTCTCCGTCGGCCTCGTTCTCTTCCTGCTGCCGATCACCAAGGGCAGCGACTGGGGCTGGACCTCCGGCACCACGCTCGGCCTGTTCGGCGCGTCCGCCCTCGTACTCCTCCTGTGGGGCGTGCTGGAGCTGCGTCTGAAGGCCCCGCTGGTGGACCTGCGGACCACCGCCCGGCCCGCTGTGCTCTTCACCAACCTCGCCTCGATCATGGTCGGCGTCTCCTTCTTCGTCGTCTCGCTCGTCCTGCCCCAGCTCCTCCAGCTGCCCACCTCCACCGGCTACGGCCTCGGCCAGTCGATGGTCATGGCAGGCCTGATCGTGGCGCCCCTCGGCCTGACGATGATGTTCACGGCGCCCGTCTATGCCCGCCTCTCCGCCAGGTACGGCCCCAAGGTCACCCTCATCCTCGGCCTGCTGATCATCGCGATCGGCTACGGCGCCGGCCTCGGCCTGATGAGCGCCGCCTGGCAGTCCGTGGTCATCGCGGTGGTGCTGGGCGCCGGTATCGGCCTCGCCTACTCCTCCCTCCCCGCCCTGATCGTCGGCGCGGTCCCGGCCTCCGAGACCGGCGCGGCCAACGGCCTGAACACCCTCATGCGTTCCATCGGTACGTCCGTGTCCAGCGCCGTCATCGGCATGGTGCTCGCCAACACCGCGGACCATGTGGGCGGCGTCGCGATCCCCACGATGCACGGCTTCCGCGTCTCCTTCCTGATCGCCACGGGCGCGGTGCTGGTCGGCCTGCTGCTGGCCCTGTTCCTGCCCGGACGGCGCCCGGCGAGCAAGCCGCAGCTGCTGGCGAGCAGTGAGCAGGACGCCGTGCTCGGCTCCGGGTTCCGTGGGCGGGTGCTGGGTGCCGACGGCAGCCCGGTCGCGCGTGCCAAGGTCACGTTGATCGACCGGCGTGGGCGCCAGGCGGGCGCGACGCTCTCCGAGGCCGACGGGAGCTATGCGCTCGCCGTCCCCGCGCAGGGCGCGTACGTCCTGGCGGCGAGGGCCTCCGGCCATGGGCCGCTTGCGTCGTCCGCGACCCACGCGGGCGTTGGCGCGACGGTCGATGTCGACCTGTCGCTGCCTGGGGAGACCGTCAGCGCGTAGGCGCTGCGCTTGCCGGGCGCGGGGTGCGTTTTTGGCTGCGGGCCCGCTGTGGCTGGTCGCGCAGTTCCCCGCGCCCCTAGGTAGGTATGCGTGCCCCCGGTCATCCAGTGAACCGGGGGTGCGGCAGCATTGGGGGTTCCCGCACGTCCGTACGACCGAGAGGGCCCTTATGGCCGCGGCAGCGCCCAAGCCCGAGATTCTGGCCGCTTTCGAGGCGGCCAAGGGGTTCATGCCCGCCGGTGAGGGGCTCGCGCTGTACGAGGCCGCCGTCGAGGCGGGGGCGCTCGGGCTGCCGTTGCTGGAGGTCGGGACGTACTGCGGGCGTTCCACGATTCTGCTCGCCGACGCGGCCCGCGCGGCCGGGGTCACGGCGGTCACCGTCGATCATCACCGGGGCAGCGAGGAACAGCAGCCGGGGTGGGACTACCACGACCCCGAGACCGTCGACCCGGAACTCGGTGTCATGGACACCCTTCCGCTCTTCCGGCGCACCCTCCACACCGCGGGCCTGGAGGACCACGTGATCGCGGTCGTCGGGCGTTCGCCGCAGGTGGCGCGGATCTGGAACTCGCCGCTCGGCCTCGTCTTCATCGACGGCGGGCACACCGACGAGCACGCCACCGCCGACTACGAGGGCTGGGCCCCGCACGTCGCCGAGGGCGGCCTCCTCCTGATCCACGACGTGTACCCCGAACCCGAGGACGAGTTCACCGGCCAGGCGCCCTACCGCGTCTACCTCCGCGCCCTCGCCTCCGGCGCCTTCACCGAGGTCTCCGCGACCGACTCGCTGCGCGTCCTGCGGCGAACGGAAGCCGGAGTCCGAGCCCACGATTAGAGTCGCTCTCGTGTCCTACGCAGGCCCCGGCTTCGAGCCGCCCCCGCCCCCTCGTCCCTTTCTGCGCCGTCCACTGGCCGTCGCCCTCGCCGCGCTGGTGCTGGGCGGGACAGGCGGGTGGTTCGTCTGGGGGGCCGTCGCCGACGACGGCGGGGGCGACGGCAAGGGCCGGGCCGAGTCCGGCGGCGTGTATCCGTCCCTGTCGCCGATCGAACCGCCCGACTTCGCCGCCGCGCCCAGCCAGCGGGCGACTCCACTGACGGGCAAGGTCGTCGTCATCGACCCCGGCCACAATCCCGGCAACTTCAAGCACACCGCCGAGATCGCCCGCAAGGTGAACATCGGCACGAACTCGAAGGAGTGCGACACCACCGGTACCTCCACCAACAGCGGTTATACGGAGGCCGAGTTCACCCTCGATGTCGCGCGCCGGCTGCGGACGGTACTCGAACGGGAGGGCGCCACCGTGAAGTTCACCCAGGACGGCGACCGGTCCGACTACGCCTTCGGGCCGTGCGTGGACGAGCGCGCCCGGATCGGGAACGCCGCGCACGCCGACGCCGTCGTCTCCATCCATGCCGACGGGAGCGTGCAGGGCAACCGCGGGTTCCATGTGATCCTGCCGGGCGCGGTGCACGAAGGGGCCGCGGACACCCGGCCGATCGTCGCCTCCTCCCGGCTGCTCGGCGAGGATGTCAAGGCCGGGTTCATCGGCGAGACGGGCGCCGCGCCCTCCAACTACATCGGTGGCGGTACCGGTCTGGACACCCGCACGGACCTCGGCGGTCTCAATCTGTCAACGGTTCCGAAGGTGTTCATCGAGTGCGGCAACATGCGCGACAGCAAGGACGCGGCCCTGCTGACCAGCGGAACCTGGCGGCAGGAGGCCGCACAGGGGATCTCTGAGGGAATCGTGAGTTTTCTGCGCGGGTCGTGATCAACGTGTGCATCCCGGCGGACAGTCCACTCGGGCGGACGATAATGTCGTGCCCCTACGCACGATCGATCGACGACCGTCCGAATCCGGATGGTCGGCCGACCGAATGACGGCGACGACACGACCTACGAAGGACCTGAGGACCTGAAGTGAATATCCGCTCCCTCACTCGAGGCGACGGCGTGGTGATCGGAGCAGCGGTATTGCTGTTCATCGCGTCGTTCCTCGACATCTACTCCGTCGACGGCGCCACGGGCGTCGACATGCCGAGCGCCTGGGCCAGCGGACCGCTCCTGCTGGGCGTCGTCCTGGCGGGCCTCATCGGTGCCGCGCTCGTCGTGGTGTCGCACGGTCTGCCGCAGGTGCCCAAGGTCGCGGGCATCGAGCTCGGCCAGTTCGGTGTCGCCTTCACCGTCTTCGCCGCCTGGAGCGCGCTGGGCAACGTCTTCGACCCGGCGGGCGGCATCGACAACGTCGGCAACAACGCCGGTTCGGGCCCGGACGCCGGCACCGGCCTGATCCTCTCCCTCGTCGCGACGGTCGTCATGGCCGCCGCCGCTGTCGCCACCCCGCTGGTCCCGGCCCTGAAGGGCGCCCTGGTCGGCGCTCCCAAGCCGCCCGCCCCGCAGCCGTACGGCGGGGCCGGCCAGCCCTTCCCCGGCGGCCAGCCCCAGGGCAGCTACGGCTACCCGGGCGCCGACGCCCAGCAGCCGCCGTACGGCGGTCAGCCGCAGACCGGTCAGGCCTTCGGCGCCGGCGCGGGTGCCGGTGCGGGTCAGCCGCCGCAGCAGGCGCAGCCACCGGCCCCGGAGTTCTCCCCGTTCTGGTTCGCCGTGCCGGTGCCGCGTGCCCTGTTCGCGGAGGACGGCTCCGCGACGGCGATCGCCGAACTGGCCCCCGGTACCTGGTACCTGGCCGTCGAGCAACGCGGCCAGGGCCTCATCGCCCAGACGCAGGACGGCCGCCGGGGTGTCCTGCAGGACACCTCCGGCATCCAGCGCGGATAACACCGACTGCGGGATACGCGAGCTGCGGCCCCTTGCCCTTCCGGGCGAGGGGCCGTTGTCGTACAGTCACGGCCGGCCCTCTCGGATCTGACGTACCGTCAGGAGGCAGGCATGCGGCTCGGTCTCGCGCTCGGCTACTGGGGTCGTGGCCCCTCCCCGCTCCATGTACCGCTCGCCCAGGAGGCCGAACGGCTCGGCTACGACTCGGTGTGGACCGCCGAGTCCTGGGGCTCGGACGCGTTCACCCCGCTGACGTGGATCGCGGCGCAGACGTCAAGGATCAAGCTGGGTACGGCGGTTGCCCAGATGGCGGCCCGCTCGCCGACGACCACCGCGATGCACGCCCTCACCCTCGACCACCTCTCCGGCGGACGCGTCATGCTCGGCCTCGGCCTGTCCGGTCCGCAGGTCGTCGAGGGCTGGTACGGGCGCCCGTTCCCGAAGTCGCCGCTCACCGCGACCCGGGAGTACGTGGATGTCGTACGCCAAGTACTCAGGCGCGAGGCCCCCGTTGAGCTGGAGGGGCGCTTCCACCCCGTGCCGTACGACGGTCCGGACGGCACGGGAATCGGCAAGCCACTGAAGTCGATCACCCATCCCCTGCGCGCCGAACTCCCCGTCCTGCTCGGGGCGGAGGGGCCGAAGAACATCGCGCAGACGGCCCGGATCGCCGACGGCTGGCTGCCCCTGTACTGGTCCCCGCTGCGGGCGGAGGTGTACGAGGAGCCGCTGAGCGGTGCTCCGGAAGCCCGCGAGGGATCGAGCAAATGTGACTTCCTGGTCGCGCCGATGGCGCAGGCCCGCGTCTGCGCCGACGTCTCGGAAGGGCTGCTGCCCGTCAAGACGATGCTCGGCTTCTACATCGGCGGGATGGGGCACGCGGCCCGTAACTTCCACGCCGACCTGATGGCACGCATGGGGTACGAGGAGGAGGCCCGGCGGATCCAGGAACTCTTCCTGGCCGGTCGGCGCGAGGAGGCCGTGCTCGCCGTGCCGGACGCCTTCGCCGACGAGATCTCCCTCGTCGGGCCGCGTGAACGCATCGCGGAGCGGCTGGAGTTGTGGCGCAAGGGGCCGGTGACCGACCTGCTCCTCCTCTCCCCCGACCCGCACACTCTGCGCGTGCTCGCGGAACTCAACTCCTGACGACAGGCTGCCGTCGGACCGGCCTCAGACCGGCGGCGGTCCAGTTGGTTTCAACCGGGGTTTCCGGGCAATCCGAAGGACATGTCCCCTGCATATCGCCGTGGTAGCAATCAGGCCGGGTCGATCGTCGCGATCGTCGCCGACATCATGGCCTTCATCATCGGCCTCTGGATCCTGATGTACTTGCTGGACGCCAACCGTGCGAACGACTTCGTACAGTTCGTCTACGACGCGGCCTCCTGGCTCGCGGGCTGGTCGCACGACCTGTTCACGTTCGACGAGCAGTGGGCGCGGGTTGTCGCCGGTTACGGACTGGCCGCCATCGTCTATCTGTTCGTGGGCCACGCGATCGCCAACCGCATCAACCGTCACTGAGTACCGGTCCAACGGCTGGACCCCGGCTGCAGGCATCCGCTACTCGCAGCAGTCCGGGTCCAGCCCCGTCGGCAGCAGTTCGCCGCCGAACACCGCGCAGGTCGCCTCGTGGCCGCCGAGTGCGGCGACCGCGAGGAGCAGTGAACCAGCCGTCCAGGTGGTGAGTTCGCGCGGCCAGATCGCCTTGGCGTCGAACACGTACCCCGTCCAGTAGAGGCCGCTTTCCGCGTCGCGCAGATGCCGGATGGACTGGAGGATCTCCAGGGCCCGGTCGGACTCGCCGACCACCCAGAGCGCCAGGGCCAGTTCGGCCGACTCGCCGCCCGTCACCCAGGGGTTGGGCACGACACAGCGCACCCCGAGTCCGGGGACGACGAAGCGCTCCCACCCCTCCTCGATACGGGACTTGGCCTCCGTACCCGTCAACGCACCGCCCAGGACCGGGTAGTACCAGTCCATCGAGTAGCGGCCCTTGTCGAGGAACCGCTCGGGGTGCCGGCGGATCGCGTGCCGCAGCGCACCCACCGCCAACTCCCAGTCGGGCTGCGGCTCTTCGCGTGCCTCGGCGATGGCGAGCGCGCAACGCAGCGCGTGGTGGACGGACGAACTGCCGGTCAGCAGCGCGTCCTTGATCTCCGTGCCGTCGTCCTCGCGCTTCCACCCGATCTCGCCGCCGGGCTGCTGCAACCGGAGGACGAACTCGACGGCCGCGAAGACCGTCGGCCACATCCGGTCGAGGAAGGCGTCGTCGCCGGTGGAGAGGTAGTGGTGCCAGACGCCGACGGCTATGTAGGCGACGAAGTTGGTCTCCCGGCCCCGGTCGGTGACGGCGGCGGCGTCCCCGTCGGCGTACGCGGCGTACCAGGAGCCGTCCTGGACCTGGTGGGCTGCCAGCCACAGGTACGCCCGCTCGGCGGCCTCGTGCTCGCCTGCCGCGTCCAGGGCCATCGCGGACTCGGTGTGGTCCCACGGGTCGAGATGGTGCCCCCGGAACCACGGAATGGCCCCGTCCTCCCGCTGCTCCAGGAGGATCCCCTGGACGGTGACGGCGGCCTGCTCGGCGGTGAGGACCCCGGGCAGGACGAGGTGTTCTGTCCGGGGGGTCGTCACTTCGCGGCCACCTCGGCTTCGGACTCGGCATCGGACTTCGAAAGGCTCGGGAGGTGCGGCTTGGTCGCGTACGCCACGAAGCTCTTTCCGATCAGCGGGTTCAGCGCCTGCTCGGCGACCCGGGTGACCAGCGGCTTCTTCATGATGTCCCAGACCAGCAGCTGGTGGTAGGCGCGCACCGGCAGCACCTTGTCGTTGTCCACGCCGAACGCGCACTTAAGCCACCAGTACGGGGAGTGCAGGGCGTGGGCGTGGTGCGTGCCGTAGGGCTTCAGTCCCGCTTCCCTGATCTTCGCGAGGAGCTCGTCCGCCTTGTAGATGCGGATGTGGCCGCCCTCGACCTCGTGGTAGGCGTCGGAGAGGGACCAGCAGACCTTCTCGGGCCCGTAGCGCGGCACGGTGATCGCGATCCGGCCGCCGGGCTTCAACACCCGCACCATCTCCGCGAGTACGCCCTTGTCGTCCGGGATGTGCTCCATGACCTCGGAGATGATCACGACGTCGAAGGACTCGTCGGGGAACGGCAGCGCCAGGGCGTTGCCCTCCATGGCCGTCGCGGTCGCCCCCGCGGGTGCCTCGCCCGCCTCCTTCATCGCCGCGAACCACTTGGCGACCTCGCGGATCTCCTCACCGTTCTGGTCGAGCGCCACGACCTGGGCGCCGCGCCGGTAGCACTCGAACGCGTGCCGGCCGGCTCCGCAGCCGAGGTCCAGGACGCGGTCGCCCGGGGCGAGCGGGAACCGGGTGAAGTCGACGGTCAGCACGAAGTCCTGCTTTCGCGGTCGGGGGTCACGTTGGGGGCGGGCATCGACTTGGGCGCGGGTTTGGACTTGGGTGCGGAGCGGGCGATCGCCTCGCGGTAGTGGGCCGCCGTGCCCTGAGCGGCTCGGGCCCAGGTGAAGCGGTTCAGTACGCGGTCGCGGCCCGCCCGGCCGAGGCGAGCCCTCAGCTCCGGGTCGGCGAGGAGCGCGGCCAGGGCGGTGGCCAGGGCTCCCGGGTCGCCCGGCGGTACCGCCAGACAGGTCTCGCCGTCGGGGCCGGCCACCTCGGGGATCGCTCCGCCGGTGGTGGCGACCAGTGGCGTACCGGTGGCCATCGCCTCCGCCGCCGGGAGGGAGAAGCCCTCGTACAGGGACGGTACGCAGGCGATCTCCGCCGAGCGCACCAGATCGACGAGTTCCGCGTCCGAGATGCCCTTCACGAACTCGACGGCACCTTCGAGGCCGTACCGCTCGATGGCCTGGGCGACGGGCCCGTCCTCGGCACGCCTGCCGACGACCACGAGGTGGGCGGCGGGATGTTCCGTACGTACCTTCGCCAGCGCCTCGACGAGGAACACCAGCCCCTTGAGGGGAACGTCCGCGCTGGACGTGGTCACGATGCGGCCCGGTACCTGGCGGACCGCCGGGTCGGGTGAGAAGAGGTCGGTGTCCGCGCCGATGTGCACGACGTGGATGCGCTCGTCCCGTACGCCGAGATGGTCGACGATCTCCTGGCGCGACGTGCCCGAGACCGTGAGCACCGACGGCAGGCGGCGTGCCACCCGCTTCTGCATGCGCGTGAAGCCGTACCAGCGCCGTACGGACATCCGGCGGCGCGCGCCTTCGGCCGCGTCCAGTTCCAACTGCCGGTCCACGGTGATGGGGTGGTGGATGGTGGTGACGAGCGGGGCGCCGATGTCGCCCAACAGGCCGTACCCGAGGGTCTGATTGTCGTGCACGACGTCGAACTCGCCGCTCCTTGCTCGCAGTTGACGGCGGGCGCGGAGAGAGAAGGTGAGCGGTTCGGGGAAGCCGCCGGTCCACATGGTGGCGACTTCGAGCGCGTCGATCCAGTCGCGGTACTCGTCACGCGCCGGAGTACGGAAGGGGTCCGGGTGGCGGTACAGGTCGAGGCTGGGCAGCTCGGTGAGGAAGGGGTCGGGGCCAGAACCGGCTTCGGACCCGTCGCGGCCGTCGAGCACGTCCAGCACGGGGTACGGCTGGGAGCCGATGACCTCGACGCGGTGACCGAGCCGGGCGAGTTCGCGCGACAGATGGCGTACGTAGACGCCCTGGCCGCCGCAGAACGGGTTCCCCTTATAGGTCAGAAGTGCGATGTTGAGCGGTCGCTCGCCGTCCGCTGCAGGTTCCCCCGGAGGGCCTGCCTCGCTGGCCTCGGCCGTCACTCCTGGCCCCCTTCTCCCCACGGTTTCCCGCGAGACTACGACGGGACGCTAATCTAGAACAAGTTTCAGACTTGATCGTTCAGGAGGCTCCGAATCTACCGGCAGGTACCTCGGCTGTGAGCGGTGGATCAGGTGATTCGCGCCACGGCAGCCGCGCGACACCGACGTGCCATGCTGACTGTTCGCTGACATATGACTGCCAGATCGCTGACTGATCGCCACTCGATCGCCGCCCGATCGTCACACGATCACCGACTGTCACGGAACGGGACCCATGCCTGCCGACGCGAAGGTGGAAGCACATACGGCGCGACCGAGTTCGCCGTCCGGCTCGGCGTCCCGTCCGGCGTCCGGTTCACTGCCGTCCGCGTTGCCGCCGTCCGCTCCGCTCACCGAGCGGCAGCAGGCCCGGCGGCGCCGGATCCTGCACGCGAGCGCCCAGTTGGCGAGCCGGGGCGGTTTCGACGCGGTACAGATGCGGGAGGTCGCGGAGTCCTCGCAGGTCGCGCTCGGCACGCTCTACCGGTACTTCCCGTCCAAGGTCCATCTGCTGGTCGCCACCATGCAGGACCAGCTGGAACACATGCACGGCACGCTGCGCAAGAAGCCGCCGACGGGTGAGACGGCCGCGGAGCGGGTGGCGGAGACCCTGATGCGCGCCTTCCGTGCGCTCCAGCGAGAGCCGCATCTGGCGGACGCGATGGTGCGGGCGCTGACGTTCGCGGACCGCAGCGTTTCACCCGAGGTCGACCAGGTGTCCCGTCAGACGACGGCGATCATCCTGGACTCGATGGGGCTGGGTGACCCGGGCCAGGGACACCCGACGCCCGAGCAGCTCTCGGCGGTCCGCGTCATCGAGCACACCTGGCACTCGGCGCTGGTCACCTGGCTGTCGGGCCGGGCCTCGATCGCCCAGGTGAAGATCGACATCGAGACGGTGTGCCGGTTGATCGACCTGACGGATCCCTCCGGGGAGGACCGGTAGGTTTCCCGCCCCCGGCGCCCCTACCCGTCCCGTCCCTGGGGGCTGCGCCCCCAGACCCCGCTTTCGGCCCTGAAGGGGCCTCGTCCTCAAACGCCGGACGGGCTGGAGAGGCGGGCCGGAGCGGGAAGGGTCCGGGGCCGCGCGGGAGGGCCCCCGACGGTGCTGGAGGGGTGCCGGACGGCATCGAGTAGTTCAACGGCGCCCGGTAATCATGCCGAGACGGGCGGGTGGGTGGGAAACACGGCCTGGGCCGCACCCACCCCACCCGCACTACTCCTCCGGCGGAAACACCGCCTCCCCACCCCCCAGCAGCGTGATCATGATCGCCTCCACCGGGCAGTTCTCCGCCGCCGCCAACACCTTCTCGTTCGCGTCCGTGTCCGGTTCGACCGGGTGGGACTGCATCCCGGTGTCGAGGCGGAAACCGTCCGGTGCCCGGTGGACGCACTGGGCCGAGCCGATGCACAGCGAGCGGTCGACCTCCACGTGCCAGCGGTCGCCCATGGCCCCTACCCCTCCCAGCCGGCCGGGAGGTGGATCATCTTGTGCTCCAGGTACTCGCTGAACCCCTCGGGCCCGAACTCCCGGCCCAGCCCCGAGCTCTTGTAGCCGCCGAACGGGCCGAGCATGTCGAGGCTGAAGGTGTTCACCGAGTACGTGCCGGTACGGACCTGCCGGGCGACCTCGATGCCGCGCGCGACGTCGGCCGTCCACACGCTGCCGGAGAGCCCGTAGTCGGAGTCGTTCGCGATCTTCACCGCCTCGGACTCGTCGCCGTACGGGATCAGGCAGATGACCGGGCCGAAGATCTCCTCACGGGCGATGCGCATCGAGTTGTCGACGTCGCCGAAGAGGGTCGGTTCGACGTACCAGCCACGGTCGAGTCCCGGGGGGCGTCCGCCGCCGGTGAGGATCTTCGCGCCCTCCTCCTGGCCGATGCGGATGTAGTCGAGGTTGCGCTGCTGCTGCCGTTTGGCGACCAGCGGGCCGACCTGGGTCGCCGGGTCGAGCGGGTCGCCGACCACCAGCGCGCTCGCGGCCTGGGTGAAGGCGTCCGCGAACTCGTCGTAGCGGGAGCGCGGGAGGAGGATGCGGGTCTGGGCCACGCACGCCTGGCCGTTGTTCATCCAGGCGGCGGAGACGATGCCGGGCACGGCGGTGTCGAGGTCGGCGTCGGGCAGGACGACGGCCGCCGACTTCCCGCCCAACTCCAGTGTCACGCGGGTGAGGTGGCGGGACGCCACCTCCATCACGCGCTTGCCCGCGGCGACCGAGCCGGTGAAGGACACCTTGTCGATGCCGGGGTGTCCGACGAGGTACTCGCTGACCTCGCGGTCGGCCGGGAGGATGGAGAGAACGCCGGGCGGCAGTCCGGCCTCCTTCGCTATCTCCCCGAGGATGTACGAGTCGAGGGGCGACTCGGGCGACGGCTTCAGGACCACCGTGCAGCCGGCGAGCAGCGCGGGCGCGAGCTTGGCCGCCGCGACGAACTGCGGGACGTTCCAGGGGGCCACGGCGGCGACGACGCCCACCGGTTCGCGCCGGACGAGGATGCGGCCGAGGACTCCGTCGCGTGACTCCTCGTACGTGAAGCCGCGGGCGACCGTGATCGCCGCGTCCCACACCATCATCGCGCCGAGGGCCTGGGCGAGGACGCTCCAGGAGTACGGGGAGCCGTTCTCCGAGGAGATGACGCGGCCGATCTCCTCGTACCGTGCCGCGATCCCGTCCTTGATGCGGGTGACGACGGCGATCCGCTCGTCGAGGGTCAGCCGCGGCCAGGGCCCCTCGTCGAAGGCCGTGCGCGCGACGGCGACGGCCCGGTCGACGTCGGCCGTCGAGGCGTGCGGCACGCGGCCGATGACCTCTTCGGTGTGCGGGGAGATGACCTCGATGACGTCCTTGCCGAGGGGGTCGGTCAACTCCCCGCCGATGAACAGCTGTCCGTGTTCCACGAGCTCGGTCATGGCCGACTGCCTCTCGCCGACTGCCTTTCCGGGTACCGTCTCTGACGGATCGTCAGATAGATACGGAGACAGTTACCAGTTCCCCACCGAGGAGTCCACAGCTCGCGCACCACCAGGAGGTAAGTGACTTGGGCTCCCATTGGAACCAGTTCTAGTTATAGTTGCTGGCAGCCCAGCCGCAGGGGAGCCCATGACACAGGTGTCGACGCAGGTGACCGATCATGGCGGGGGCGTACGGTCCCTCCGGGTCCCCATTCCGAACAACCCCCTCGGATACACACTGGTGTATGTCGTGGACACCGACAGCGGGCCGGTGCTCATCGACACGGGTTGGGACGACCCGCTGTCCTGGGACGCGCTCACCGAGGGCCTGTTGGCGTGCGGCACGTCGGCCGGCGAGATCCACGGCATGGTGATCACCCACCACCACCCGGACCACCACGGCCTGTCGGGCCAGGTCCGTGAGGTGTCCGGGGCGTGGATCGCGATGCACGAGGCGGACATCTCCCTGGTACGGCGGACGCGCGACAACCGTGCCGACCGCTGGTTCACCTACATGACGGCGAAGCTGGCTGCGGCCGGCGCACCCGCCGACCACGTGGCGACCCTGAGCAGGATCCCCCTCGGTACCCTGCCCGGCTTCTCTCCGGCGCTCCCCGACCGCGAGATCGTCCCCGGCGAACTCCTCGATCTCCCCGGCCGCCGCCTGCGCGCGATCTGGACGCCGGGCCACACCCCGGGCCACGTCTGCCTCCACCTGGAGGAGGCCCACCCGGCCCAACTTCCGGGCAACGGCCGCCTGTTCTCGGGCGACCACCTGCTCCCGGGGATCACCCCGCACATCGGCCTGTACGAGGACCCGGACGACACGACGGTCGCCGACCCCCTCGGCGACTATCTCGACTCCCTGGAGCGCATCGGCCGCCTGACCCCGGCGGAGGTCCTCCCGGCCCACCGCCACGCCTTCCCCGATGCGACCGTCCGCGTACAGGAACTCCTCGACCACCACGACGACCGCCTCACCGGCCTCCGCACCCTCCTCACCACCCCCCTCACCGCCTGGCAACTGGCGGAACGCATGGAGTGGAACCGCCCCTGGTCCGAAATCCCCCCGGGCTCACGGAACATCGCGGTCTCGGAGGCGGAGGCCCACGTACGCCGCCTGGTCAAACTCGGCCAGGCGGAAGCGGTGACGGGAAGCGATCCGGTGACGTACGTGGCGGTGTGACGCGCGGCCCGGATCGTCCCGCCGAGCGGGCTTCACGGCAGCAGCGTACGGATCAATTCCTCTGCTGCTCCCAACAGTTCGACCTCACTCCGACTCATCGTCGGGTTCGCCGCCCGCCGCCTGCGCGCCTCCGGCAGCCCCTCCGCCGTCCGGCCCGCCTCCGGCACGGCGGACGGCGCTGTCAGCAGAGCGGTCAGCATCGCGCGGGCCGGTTCGGCCAAGGGGTCGGCGGATACCGCGACTTGGGCCAGGATCACGGCGGACATGGCCCGGTCCAGGCCCGGCGGCCCCTCCTCCGCGTTGGCCCAGTCGATGACCCGGGGGCCGTCGGGAGTGAGCATTACGTTCTCCGGATGCAGGTCGAGGTGGAGAACGCGGGTCCCGGGTTCGGTGGCCGGGTCCCGGGGCGGGACGGCGTGCAGGCCGTGCAGGAGCGCCGACAGCATTTCGCCGCTCGCTCGCGCATCCAGCAGCCCCGCCGCGAACGCCTCCAGCATCGTCGGTCCGGACAGCCGCTCCAGGACCAGGTCGGTCCGGGTCGCCGCGCGCACCTCGGGCACGGGGTATCCGTGACCTCGTACGTGCTCCATGACGGCCGCCTCCGCCGCCGCATCCCCGTATCCGTCCCGGTAGCGGCGCAGCACCCACGCCGGCTCGTCGAGTTCGTACACGTCAGCCGTGCGCCCTGAGCCGAGCACTCTTCCCGTCAACATGCGGTGAACCTATCTCCGTCCACAGGGGCCCCTCAGCCGTTCGCCGCCGGGCCGCCTTCGAGAGCCAGGTCACTTTCGACGCGCCCGGCGCGTGAAGCGGCCCACAGGACGCAGATCACCTACGAGGCGGATTAGTAGACCGAAGTGCATGTCATGCCCACATAGAAACCGCCTCTGACCTGCACATTGAGAGCCACGTCACAAAGTGCGCTGAACACCCATATACGAACACAACTAGCAAAAGGGGTGATTGCAGACGGCCGCCGGATTTGTTTCTGTGGAGCAGTCGCACGGCGCCGACGAACCCTCACGGGTCGCGGCGCCGCCGCATGTCACCGCCACACACGCAACAGACGCAGTACGTGGCACCGGCCTGCCCGCGACGGCCCTGACCCCGAGGAAAAGGTTCTCCGTGTTCGTCTCCCGTATCGCCCGCACCATCGCCTCCCCCAAGAAGGCCCTCACCACCGCCGCCGTGGCCGCCGCCACCGCCGGTATGGTGCTGGCCGCGGCTCCCGCCCAGGCGGCGACCACCGCCTCCGCGTCCGACGCCAAGGCGATCGCGCAGAAGCTGATCCCGAACGACGCGCAGTACAACGCCTTCAGCAAGATCGTCGAGCACGAGAGCGGCTGGGACGTCGACGCCACCAACGCCTCCTCCGGCGCGTACGGCCTGGTCCAGGCCCTCCCCGGCTCGAAGATGTCCTCCGCCGGCTCCGACTGGAAGACCAGCGCGGCCACCCAGATCAAGTGGGGCCTGGACTACATGAACGACCGCTACGGCAGCCCGGTCGGTGCCTGGAACTTCTGGCAGGCCCACCACTGGTACTGAGCCGACCCAGCAGGACACGGGTAGTACCAAGGCGCCGGCCCCCGATCACTTCGGGGGCCGGCGCCTTCGTGGTCCCGCAGCGTCCCGCCCTGTCCCTCCGTATTTCCCCGTGGTGGACTGATCCGATGAGCACAGAGGCAACCGAGCCGGCCAAGCCGTCGCCGTCATCGCCGTCGCCGTCGCACGATCCCGAGTCGCGCGGTCTGCGGCTGGTGGCCGTGCTGCTGGTGCTGACGGTGGTCAGCGGGCTGATCGACGCCGTCAGCTATCTCGGGCTCGGCCATGTGTTCACCGCCAACATGACCGGAAACGTCGTCGTGCTGGGCTTCGCCGCCGCCGGGGCGCCCGGGTTCTCCGTACCGCACACTCTGGTGTCGCTGAGTTCGTTCCTGGTGGGCGCTGTGGCCGGCGGGCGCGTCGCGGGGCGGCTGGGCGGCGGCTCGCGCCGGCGGTGGGCCCGCATCACCCTCGCCGTCGAGGCGGTGTTCCTGGGCGCGTCCGCGGCGGTCGCCTTCGCGGCACCGGACGCGACGGCCACCGTCTACACCCTGATCGCGGTCACGGCCTTCGCGATGGGCCTGCGCAACGCCACCGTACGCAGGCTGGGCGTCCCCGATCTGACGACCACCGTCCTGACGATGACCCTCACCGGTCTCGCCGCCGACTCCCGCGCGGCCGGCGGTACGGGCAGGCACTCTCCGCGCCGCTCGGCGTCGGTGGCGGCGATGGCGGTGGGCGCGCTGCTCGGCGCGTGGCTGGTGATCCATCACGGCCTGGGAATTCCGCTCCTCGTCGCGGCCGTCGTGGTGGCCGTGTTGGCGTTGAGTACGTCGGGGCGGGAGTGATCGGGGCTCGCGGCATGCCGTTCGAGGTGGCGAAAGTGGCTACCGATTCATAACTCTTCGCGATCATGCTGTGCACGGCCAGGCCGTCCCACGGGCCTCCGAAGGGGCTCGCATCGGCCCTCCATACCCCGCGTGACCTGCACGATCCATGTCGGCGAGCGGGCCTTCCCCCGTCCCCGCGCGCGTATACGCGGACCGGGCGCGAGTGTGGCCCGCGAGAGTCGGGGGTACCCACCGGGCCCACGACGGGCCCGCGCGGAGCATACTGGAGTCAATGACAAAGACAGCGGTAACGCGGGCCCATCTGGCCACCAGCCCCTTCAAAGCCCCTGTGGCACCTCCTACCAAGCTGTTCGCGGTAGGCGACCGAGTCACTCACGACGTCTTCGGCCTCGGCCGAGTGACCACTGTTGAGGACGGCATCGCAGTACTCGTCGACTTCGGCGGGCGTCAGGAACGGATCATCAGTCCCTACGCCAAGCTGACTGTTCTCTGAGTTCCGCACTGCCGTCTCGAGGATCAGGAGACCTTCCATCGAGCTGACTTCTCTGTTCTCCGCGCCGGAACCGACAAAGTTCCACGCGAGGACCGATTCGCCGACCCCGGATATCGACCCCTTCCAGGCGCCGGCCTTCCGGGAGGGCACTCCCGGCGCCTCCGCCACCCTGGCCGAGGACCCCGGCGGCTGGGAGCAGCTCTGAGCCGCCCCACCACGTCCGTGTGACCGCCGACCGAATCGCCCAGTAACGGGTCGCGGGCTCCCGGGTGCCTTCAGGACCGAGGCATCGGAAGCGCGTACACCTTGTCGAAGTGCTGGGCGATCAGCGGATGATCCGTGCCGCCGTCGGCGTCACAGGACAGCTGCCAGTCGTTGATGCCCGTGTCCCGGCCGTCGGTGAAGTTCCACAGCAGCTCGCCCCGCCGGGCGTCGATCGCGTAGAAGCCGTCCTTGTTGGCCTCGGCCGTGACGAACACCGCGTCGCCGCCCGCGACGAGCGGGTTCCGCAGGTCCAGCCGGGGGGTTTCGCAGAACCAGCGCCGGGAGCCGTCGGTGGCGTCGAACGCCTCGACGCCGTGCGGGTTGCTCGTCGTGCAGTAGACCGTGCTGTCCGCCACCGCGACGGAGGCGAAGCCGCCCTTCTCCTCCCGCACCCGCCAGCGCAGCTTCCCGGTCTCCAGGTCCACGGCCACGAGTTCGCTGTCCACGGCGAACACGGTCCCGTCCAGCACCACCGGGGCCGACCGGGCCTCCGAGTCGGACTCCATGGGCTGGCTCCACAGCACACTGCCCCGCGCGTCGCCGCCCCGGGCCGTGAGACGGTGCAGCCCGTCCAGGTAGACGAAGCGGTCGGAATCGATGAACGGTTTCAGCTCGAGGCCGATGTCCTCCGGGCTGATGGGGATGACCTGGGCCACGCGCGCCCGCAGATCCGTACCGAGGACGACGTTCGTCGAGGTGGCCGACCCCCGTGACCCGTCCGCGTTGTCCTGGCGGTCGAAGCGGAGTCCGACGATGGTGACCGCGCCGGCGGCCCCACCGAGCAGCGTGTCGAACCGGAAGTCCTCCCCGAAGTCCAGCGAGTAGCGCTCCGCGCCCGTGACCGGGTCGACGCCGATCACGGTCGCGCCGGTGCCGAGGGCGACGACGACGTCCGCGACGATCAGGGGCGGGGTCGGCGACTGGCTGATGCCCCGGTAGGTCCACCGGGGGCTGGCGCCGTCGGCGAGGCCGAGGCAGAACAGGGTGCCGGACTGGGTCTTCAGCAGGGTCGTGCCGCTGTAGAAGACCGCCGGGGCCTGGACGAGCGGGTCGCTGCGGTACGTCCACAGCGGTTCCGGCGCCGGACCGGCCGGCTTGGCCGCACCGCTCGACACGTCATCCTTCGATCCGTGGAGCAGCGCGGTGACGCCGGTACCCAGGGCGAGCGCGGCAACCGCGAGGATCCCCCGGCGGGAGGGGCCGGACGGACGCGCCGAGCGCGGGGCACGGTGGGTGCCCCGGTCGGGAGACGGCTCGGGCGGCGGCTGCTGCGGGGACCGCTCACGCGTCGGGCCGGGCTCCGGCCGGTCGGGCAGTGCGTCGGGCCCGTGGAGTCCACCGGATTCATCGGATTCGTCGGATTCGGGGCGTTCCGGGAAGACGACGCGGCGGGGGCTGCTCGGGCGTCCCGTGATCAGTCGTCGAGTGGCTGCCAGGCGCGGGTCGACCCGCAGGCCGCCGGAGCCGGGGGCGGCTGCCACAGCGGCAGGGGCGGACCCCCGCCGGAGGGCGTTCGCCTTCGCCTTCACGTCGAGGCCGAGGTCCAGATCCATGAGGTCCGCGGCCTGGCGTCTTATCGCGGAGAGAACGGCTTCGGGCAGCCAGCCGTCCCAGTCCAGCGCGTCGGCGCCCCCGGGCGCGCACGCCGCCGACACCCGGTCCGGGCTGGGCCGGGCCGCCGGGAACTTCTCGAGACACAACCGCATGATCGTGTCCAGCGGTTCCTGGACGCCGGTCAGGTCCGGCGTGCCGTGCACCACCTGGTACAGCAGGGTGGCCGCCGACGCGCCGTCGAAGGGCGCCTTCCCGGTGGCCGCGTAGGCCAGGACCGAGCCGAGGCAGAACACGTCGCCCGCCGGGCCCATCGGGTCCCCGGTGGCGTGCTCCGGGCACATGTACCGCGGGGAGCCCAACAGCACGCCGGACAGGGTGAGTTCGTAGCCGTCGGTGGCGCGGACGATGCCGAAGTCGATGACGCGCGGGCCCTCGGCGGAGAGCAGCACGTTGGAGGGTTTGAGGTCGCGGTGCACCAGCCCCGCGGAGTGCACGGCGATCAGCGCCTCGGCGAGTCCGGCGCCGAGGGCCAGTACGGATCTCGGCGGCAGCGGCCCGTACGTCTCGATCGCGTCGGCGAGCGTCGGACCGATGATGTGCGTGGTGGCCAGCCAGGGGACGGGACCGTCCGGGTCGGCGTCCACGACGGACGCCGTGTAGGTGCCGCTCACCGCCCTCGCCGCGTCCACCTCACGACGGAACCGGTCGCGGAACGCCTTGCCCGAGGCGAGCTCGGGACGGATGACCTTGACGGCCACGGTCCGTTGCAGGTCGTCCTTGGCGAGGAAGACCTCGCCCATCCCTCCGGCTCCGAGTCGCGCGACAGGACGGTACGGCCCCAGCCGGTCCGGATCCGTGGGACGAAGTGGCTCCATGGTCCTCAGCTCGCCTGTTCTCCGTCTGTCCCCCGTCGAATGGTTTTGGAGGGAGATTAGGTGCTGGAGGGACGGGTGGCGCACACAATCGAGCAACTTGTGGCCAATACTTGAGACTTCACGCAGGGATGGTCCGGACGTTACTCGTGACGGCAGGGCGAACCGGACACGTTTACAACCCTCAGCTCGTTGTCGCGTACACGATGAGGTTGTCGACCGGGTGCCCCTGCGCGTCGAAGTCGCCGTCGCACGTGATGAGCCGTAGAGCACGTTCCTGGGTCGGCCCGTAGACCTTCTCCGTCGGGAAGGCGTTCTTGCTGACGCTCTCCGTGGCCTTGACGGTGAAGTGGAGGGCTTTTCCCGTCGCGTCGGTGACGGTTATGTCCGCACCCACCTTGATCTTCTTCAGGTCGTGGAAGACGGCCCTGCCGAGGTGGGTGTCGTTGTGGCCGATGATGACGGCCGCGCCGACCGCACCTGGCACGGCGCCGCCCGTGTACCAGCCCGCGGTCATCCCCTTCTCGGCCGGCGGGACCTCGACCGTCCCGTCCGTGTTGAGGCCCAGCTCCATCAGCGAACTGGTGATCCCCACGGAGGGGACGGCGACCTCGGCCGGGGCAGCCGGAGCCGCCGGAGCGTCAGGAGCCGCGGGCTGCTCGGACTTCGCAGCGCCGGGTGCGGAGGCGGAGGCGGTGGGGGCGACCCGCACTGTCGGGTCGGGGCCGGCCGAGCAGCCGGTGAGCACGCTGACGAGGGTCAGCAGGGTGAGGGTCGCGAGGCGGGCCCGGGACAGGGCCGGACGGTGTGCAGAGGGCAACGCGGGCTCCAGAACAGGGTGCGGGGATTCACCGGAACGCGCGGTGGCGCCGCCTGGTGAAGGGCGGCGCCACCGTTTCGTACGAGAGGTAGTTACGAGAGGCAGTGCTGCCGGGTCAGCCTTCGCGGCGGGCCGTGGTGCGGCGGCGCAGTACGTAGGTGCCGGCGCCCGCGAGCAGCAGCGCGCCCGTGGCCGAGCCGATGAGCGTGCCGGTGTTGTCGTCCTTGGCGGGGGCCTCGCCCGCGGCGACACCGCCACGCGGGTAGCCTCCGCGCTTCTGGGCTTCCATGGCCTTCCGGGCCTCGGCCTCCTTGAGCGTCCTGGCGTCCTCGGCCTTCTTCTTCGCCAGGGCCTCCTTGTCGGCCGAGGTCGAGTCGGTCGCGCCCGGCGTCGGAGTCGGGTCGGTGGCGAAGGCCGCGGTGGCCGGGACGAGCAGCGCGCCGGCCGCGACGCCGGTCAGGACGGCGATGCGAAGAGTGCTCAGCGGGCGCAGGGTGAGACGGCGGGACATGTAAGGGCTCCAGTTCCAGCCCGGCTTGGTCGTTCCTGGTTGCCGATCCGCACCAGGTTCCGGGCATGACCCCACCCTGACGGCCACTTGTGAGGAAACTGTCAGAGCGCTGTCGTCATCCCATCAGGGCCGGTGGCGGACCCCACCGGCAACCGCAGGGTGAAGGTTGCCCCCTCACCCTCCGTGCTCGCCACGTCCACCGTGCCGCCGTGGGCCTCGGCGAGCTTGAGGACGATCGCCAGGCCGAGGCCGCTGCCGCCGGTGCTGCGGTTGCGGGACTTCTCCGCCCGCCAGAAACGGTCGAACACATACGGGAGATCGCCCGCCGGGATGCCGCAGCCCGTGTCGGACACCTCGACGGCGAGCTCGTCCCCCGCGTCGGTGACGTACCGGCGCAGGGTCACCGTGCCGCCGGCCGGTGTGTGCCGTACAGCGTTGGAGAGCAGGTTGCTGACGGTCTGGCGCAGCCGTACGGGGTCGGCGTCGAGGAGCGGTGGGCGAGGGGTGCCGGGCGGGGCCGGCAGGAGGGTGAGGGTGACGCCCGCCGGCTCGGCCAACCCCTGGTGCGCGGAGGCGACCTGGCCGAGCAGCTCGTCGATCCGTACCGGCTTGCGGTGCAGCCGGAGGGCGCCCGCGTCGGCCGCGCCGAGGTCCTGGAGGTCGTTGATGAGGTGCTGGAGCTGCACCGCCTCCTCCAGGAGCGAGGAGACGAACGCCGGGTCCGGCACGGCCAGTCCGTCGTGGGCCGCCTCCAGCCAGCCCCGGATGTTGCTCAGCGGCGTCCGCAGTTCATGGGCGACATCGCTGACCATCACCTTGCGCTGCTCCTCCAGGCGGGCCCGGTGCGCGGCCATGTCGTTGAAGGCCGCCGTCAGCCGCCCGATCTCGTTGTCCGAGACGACGGGCACGGGCACCGGAGTCGCGTCCAGGCCCTCCCGCATCCGCTGGGCGGCGCCGGTGAGCGCGTGCAGCGGGCGTACGAGCCTGGCTCCCGCGAGTACCGAGGCACCGACAGTGAGGGCGAGGACCAGGGCGGTGACACCGGCGATGCGTGCGGTGTTGGCCCGGGAGAGGTCGAAGCCGGGCACGCCGGCGGCTCCTGGGCCGTCGATGAACAGCAGTGCGGGATCGGCGACATAGCCCGTGAGCTGTTCCCGGCGGGCGCTGTCGACACAGTCGGCCACGGCCCGGTCGTACGCGCTGTCGCGGATCTCGCCGGGGGCGTAGTCGAGTGCGCCGCCGGATGCCGCCTCGCGTTGGGCCGTCGCGGCGTCCTCCGCCTTCTTGGCGGCCAGGGCCTTCGCCTCCCGATCGCTGAGGCCGTCCTCGGCGACGGGGGCCGCGTCGTCCCGTCCGTACCCGTAACTCCGGTCCCAGGACAGGTCCAGGTTCAGTTTCACGGCGGTGCGGCCCTGTCGTTTCAGGCAGGCGTCGGCCAGTTGGTTGAGGGCGCTCAGGGCCTTCCGCTCGGTCGCGGTGGGACCGACCGGGTAGGACGACAGACACTTCGCTGCCATGTCACGGTCGGTCACGCTGTCGGTCCCGCCCTCGGTCTCGTCGCTCACGAACTGGACGCGGGGCCGTCCGCCCGGGTTCTCGACGACGTCGGCGGCGATACCCATCTGGCTGAGGCACTCCACCCTCCGGACGGAGGCCTTCCGCAGTGCGTCGCGTTCCTTCGCGGGCAGCCGGAAGGGCCCCACGGCCCGTGGATCGACGCGGTTGGCGCCGGCCCCGGCGGCGTCGGGCACGAGCACGGGGTCGACGGCGCGGGGGTCCACGACCGCCGAGGGCTGCGATGCGAGCGGAGCCGAGGTGGAACTGCCGCCAGCAGAGCGCGAGTCGGCCGAGACCGCCGAGTCCACGAACGGGCGTCGGTTCTCCGCGGTCAGCACGATCCGGCGCCCGGACTCACCGGCCAGCTCTCGCACGGTGGTGTCGACGCCCCTCCAGTCGGGGTGGGTGGCCGCGTAGCCGAGGAGGGTGTTGTAGATCTTCGCGTCGGACTTGAGGGTCTGCCCCTGCTCCTGGCGGATCGCGACGGAGGTCGTCTGCACGGCCAGCCAGGCGGTCCCGGCGACCGAGCACGAGGCCACCAGCGCCGACACGGTCAACAGCCGCCCCGCCAGGCTCTTGCGGAGCGGCAGCCGGGCAGCCCCCGCCGCACCTCCCTTGTCAGGACGACGCATGGCGCACGTTCTTCGCGGGGTCCGTCAGTTTGTAGCCGACGCCGAAGACGGTGACGAGGCGGGCCGGCCGCCGTGGGGCGCGCTCGATCTTCTTGCGCAGGTTCATGACGTGCACGTCGACGGTCCGGCCGCTGATGTACTTGTCGAAGCCGTGCAGTTCGTCCAGGAGCCGCGCCCTGGTGAAGACCCGGCCGGGCTCGGCCGCCATCGCCGCGAGGATACGGAACTCACCGGGCGTGCACTCGACGGTCGTGCCGGATACCGACACCTCGTGCCGCACGGGATCGACCCTGAGCGCGCCGACCGCCAACACCTTCTCGTCCGAGGTCGCTTCGGGCTCCGGGGCGGGAGCGGGGCCGGGGCCGGGGACAGGGACGGGCAGGGATCCGGTCGCGGGAGCCGGGTCGGTGCCGCGCCGGTTGCGGCGCAGCAACGTCCTTACCCGGGCCGTCAGTTCGCGTGGGCTGAACGGCTTGGTCATGTAGTCGTCGGCGCCGAGGTCGAGGCCGAGCAGCAGGTCGTCCTCGGTGCTGCGGGCCGTCAGCATCAGCACCGGCACCTCCCGGCCTTCGGCGCGCAGGATCCGTACGACGTCGAGGCCGTCGGCTCTCGGCATCATCACGTCGAGGACGACCAGGTCGGGTTCCTGGTACCGGACCGTCTCCAGAGCCGCCCGGCCGTCCACGACGACCGTGACGGTGTGACCCTCGTGCTCCAGATAGCGGCGCACCAGTTCGGCCTGTTTCGCGTCGTCTTCGGCGACCACAATGTTTGCGCACACGCCGCAGATCGTAGCGACCGCCGCCGCCGGGAGAGCTGAAGTGTCCTTATCGTGAGGGCCGTTCGGTGGTGGACAGGCTCGGGTGCAGGCGCGCCGTCGAGCGTCCCGTGAGGTCGAGGAGCAGCTCGGCGAAGAGTGCGTCGCCCCAGCCGAACCAGGGGCGCGTGAAGTTCGCGGGGTCGTCGACGTGGAAGCTCTCGTGCACGGACCCGGTGCCCCCGTCGGTGCGCAGCAGCAGCTCGGCGAGACGGACCCGCTCGGACTCGTCGTCGCTGGTCAGCGCCTGCATGGTGAGGGAGAGCGGCCAGACGTGGTCGGGCGGGGTGTGCGGGCTGCCGATTCCGGCGGCCGAACCGCCCGCGTAGTAGAAGGGGTTGGCGTCGCTGAGGACGAACTCGCGGGTGCGCAGGTAGAGCTGGTCGCCCGGGTCGCACCAGCCCAGGTAGGGCAGCGAGAGCAGGCTCGGGATGTTGGCGTCGTCCATCAGCGACTGCCCGCCGAGACCGTCGACCTCGTACGCGTACACCCGAGGGTCTGCCCCTGCGGTCACCCCGTGGGTACGTACGCCGGTGGCGATCTCGCCGGACAGCGCGGTGGCGTCGGCGACCAGTTCGGTGTCGCCGATCGCCGCCGCCAGTTCGGCGAGGCCGGCGAGGGCGACGGCCGCCATGGCGTTGGCCGGGACGAGATAGCCGTACTCGCAGCGGTCGTCGCTGGGGCGGAAGCCGGACCAGGTCATGCCGGTGGGCGCGGTCGGTCCGCCCCGGCCGCCGCGCGGCAGCGTGTCGTACTCGTAGTCGCCGAGGCGCCGGAACTCGTACGGCGAGCGGTTCTCGTGGTCCTGCTCGACCCGCCACAGGGCGATGATCCGGTGGGCGGCGCGGACGAAGCGGTCGTCGGAGGTGAGGTGGCTGAGGCTGCCGGTGGCCCGCCAGATGCCGTAGGCGAGCTGGAGCGGGGCGCAGAGCGAGTCGACCTCGTACTTCTGCTCCCAGACCAGCGGGTCGGGCGTCGGCTCGTCGATGTGGCCGGCTCCGGAGCCGTCGGGCGCGGCATTGAAGGCGTTGGCGTACGGGTCGGCGAGGACGTATCGCAGCTGGCGGCGCAGGACGCCGGTGAGCGCGGCGGCGACGGCGGGGTCGTCGGCGGCGAGAAGGTACGGGCGGACCTGGGCGGTGCTGTCGCGCAGCCACATCGCGGGGATGTCGCCGGTGAGGACGAAGACCTCGCCGTCGGGGAGCGGGCGCATCGCCCCGCCCCAGGTGCCGGTCAGCAGCCGGGTGAAGCGGTCGGCGGCGCGCGGGTCGAGGGAGCGCAGCTCGCGGTGCACGTCGGCGCGCAGGGCGCGGAGGCCTTCCGGCAGCCCGTCCTCCGGGTCACTGACAGCCAGCATGATCGTCCTCTCGCACACTTCTCACAGCACTTCTCATCCACTGAGACAACGTTGTTTTGAAACAACGTTGTCAGACCATACAAACCGGGCCCCGCAATCCGCAAGGCATGCAAAATCCCTGTTCCAATCCATTGACAACGTTGTTTCACGGAGGTTTGCTGTGCGGCACACAGCGACACCCAAGTGACCCTTTTCGGAGTGATGCCGGACATGCGAACGCCCACCATGCGGGAGGTCGCCGCCCTTGCCGGGGTGTCGATCAAGACCGTCTCCCGGTTCGTCAACGGTGACGAGACGGTCTCCCCCGCGATCGCGGAGCGGGTGCGCGCTGCCATAGACGAGACCGGCTACCGCCGTAACGACCTCGCCCGGAGCCTGCGCCCCGGCCAGCGCAGCACCACGCTCGCGCTGCTGGTCGGCGACCTGACCAACCCCTTCTACGGCTCGATCGCCAACGGCGTCATGGGCGTGGCCCGCGCCCACGGCCACAACGTGGTGCTGGCCAGCTCCGACGAGGACCCCGAGGCCGAGCGCCGGGGCATCGACGACCTGCTCGGGCAGCGCGTCGCCGGGCTGCTGATCGTGCCGGGGGCGATGGACTACGGCTATCTCGGCCGCGAGGTCGCCCAGGGCACCCCGGTGGTCTTCCTGGACCGGCCCGCGCTGGGCCTGGACGCGGACACCGTGCTGCTGGACAACCACGGGGGCGCCCGCAAGGCCACCGAGCATCTGATCGCCGCCGGTCACCGGCGGATCGGCGTCCTGGTAGCGGCCAGCTACTACACCACGGGCCGCCGTCTCGACGGCTACCTGGACGCCGTACGCGGCGCCTTCGGCGAGGTCGACGAGGCTCTGGTCGCGAGGCTCGAGCACGGCACCCGGGCCGAGGCCGAGCAGGCCGCCGCCGAACTGCTGGCGCTGCCCCCGGACCGGCGTCCCACGGCGCTGTTCACCACCACCAACTTCCTGACCCACGGCGCCCTGCGCGCCATGGGCCCGGAGCAGGGCCTGGCCCTGGTCGGCTTCGACGACTTCCCGTTCGCCGACCTGCTGCCGACCCCCGTGACGGTCGTGTCCGGGGACGCCTACGAGATGGGCCGCGAGGCCGCCCGACTGCTGCTGGCCCGGATCGCGGGCGAGAGCGGACCACCCCGCCGGGTCGAGCTCGGCACCGTCCTGACCCCCCGTGGAAGCGGAGAGCAGAAGCCATGAGCACCCCCACTCCGGCCACCCCGACCCCGGGGTACGCCGGCCCGACACCGCACGGGGCCACCGCCGCCGCCACGCCGGTCCTCGAACTGTCCGGCATCGTCAAGAGCTACGGCCAGGTCCAGGCGCTGCGCGGTGCCGCGCTCACCGTCTACCCGGGCGAGGTGGTCGCGCTGGTCGGCGACAACGGCGCCGGCAAGAGCACCACGATCAAGGTCATCTCCGGGGTGATCCAGCCCGACGCGGGTGAGATCAGGGTCGACGGCAAGCCGGTGAGCATCCCGGACCCGATCGCCGCCCGCCGCCTGGGCATCGAGACCGTCTACCAGGACCTGGCCCTCGCGCCCGACCTGGACCCCGCCGAGAACCTGTTCCTGGGCCGCGAGATCATGCGCCCCGGTCTGCTCGGCAAGCTCGGCTTCCTGGACCGGAAGGCCATGCGGACCAAGGCCGACGAGGCGTTCGGCTCACTCGGGGTCGGCATCCAGGACACCGCCGCGCAGGTCGTCACGATGTCCGGCGGTCAGCGCCAGGGCATCGCGGTCGGCCGGGCGGTGAACTGGGCGGACCGGGTGCTGCTGATGGACGAACCGACGGCGGCACTGGGCGTCGTACAGACGGAACGGGTCGGACAGCTGATCCAGCGGGTCCGGGCGTCGGGCGTGGCGGTGGTCCTGATCAGCCACAACCTGCCGTTCGTCTTCGAGTACGCGGACCGTATCGAGGTGCTGCGGCTCGGCCAGCGGGTGGCCCGGTTGTCGGGCGCGACGGCCACCAGCGAGAACGTCCTCGGCGCCATGACGGGCGCGCTCGCCTTCGAGGACGCCTCGGATCCCGCCTTCGGCCCCGCCCTCGATCCGGCAGACAGCGAGGACCAGTCATGACTCCCACAACCGAGGTGAAGTCCGCCGCCGGACCGGACAAGGAGACCCCCCGCTCCCTGCGCTCGGCGGCCCTCGCCGCCGCCTGGCGCAACATGAAGGGCACCCGGAGCCTGGCCCTGGTCGTCCTGCTGGTGCTGCTGGCGGTGTTCGGCACGGCCTACCCCGACAACTTCCTCACCGCGTACAACCTGCGCAGTGTCGCCATCGAGGCCGCCTCCTACTGTGTGCTGGCCATCGGGATGACGTTCGTGATGACCACCGGGGGCATCGACCTGTCGGTCGGCTCGGTGCTGATCTTCTCCGGGGTCGTGGGCGTGAAGGTGATGTCGGCAGTGGGCGGCGAAGGCCCGCTGACCCTGCTGGCCGGCCTGGTGACAACGATGGCGACGGGCCTCGCCTGGGGCGTCCTGAACGGCCTCCTGGTCACGAAGGCGAAACTCCCGCCGCTGATCGCCACGCTGGCCACCCTCTCGGCGGCGGGTGGCGGCGCCCTGGTCCTCACCAACGGCCTGGACCTGCGCGGAGTCCCCGACTCCCTGGTCAGCGGCCTCGGCTTCGGCCGCTTCCTGGGCATCCCGTACACGGTCTGGCTGGCCATCGGCCTGACCATCGGCGGCGCGATCGTGCTCGGCCTGACCCGCTTCGGCACCTACACCCGCACGATCGGCTCCAACGTCGAGGCCGCCCGCCGCGCCGGAGTCGCCGTCGACCGCCACCTCATCAAGGTGTACGCGCTCTGCGGGCTCCTCGCCGGAATCGCCGCGTACGTCAACCTGGCCCGCTTCTCCACCACCACCGTCGGCGGCCACACCGGGGACAACCTCCAGGCGATCGTCGCCACCGTGCTCGGCGGCACCAGCCTCTTCGGCGGTGTGGGCAGCGTCCTGGGCACCGCCTTCGGCTCCCTCATCCCGGCCGTGCTGAGCAACGGCCTCGTCATCATCGGCCTCCAGCCGTTCTGGCAGCAGGTCGCGGTCGGCGCGGTCCTGGCGGGGGTCGTGTACGTCGACCACGTCAACCGGCGCCGCCGCACGCTCCGTTAGGACCGCCGACGCCCTCCCGATCGCCCCCGCTCGACGCCCCTCGCTCAACGTCCCGTCGCACCAATGGAGTTGCACCATGAACACCGCCCACCTCACCCTCAGAGGCGCTGCCCTCGCCACCGTCATCGTCCTCGGGGCCACCGCCTGCGGGTCCGGCGATTCCTCCTCCACCTCGAACCCCAAGGTGACCGTCATCCTCGGCACCGCGTCCGACTCCTTCTACAACACCCTCGGCTGCGGGGCGAAGGCCGAAGGCAAGAAACTCGGCGCCACCGTGGACGTCCAGGGTGCGACGACCTTCGACCCGGCCACCCAGACGCCGATCCTGACCAGCACGGTGGCCAAGAAGCCGAACGCCATCGTCATCGCGCCGACGGACTCGAAGGCGCTGGGTACGCCGCTGAAGCAGGCCAACGAGGCCGGCATCAAGATCGTGACGGCGGACACGGGCCTCGACGACACGAGCTTCATCTCCTCCGCCGTCTCCTCCAACAACGTGGAGGGCGGCGCCGAGGCGGCCCGCACGCTGGCCAAGCTCGTCGGCGAGAAGGGCAAGGTCGTCATCATCGGCGGCACCCCTGGTGTCACCACGGCCGACCAGCGGATCAAGGGCTTCGAGGACGAGATCAAGAAGTACCCGAACATCTCCTTTGTCGGCGTCCAGCCCTCCACGCCCAGCGGAGGCGTCGTCGAGGCCGCCCGCCTCACCGCCGCGTCCCTCTCCAAGGACCCCGACCTGGCGGGCATCTTCTCCATCAGCACCCCGGCCAGCGACGGCGCCAACAACGCCATCAAGGACGCGGGCAAGGTCGGCAAGGTCAAGGTCGTCGGCTTCGACGCGGGCCCCGCGCAGGTCGAGCAGCTGAAGAAGGGCACGGTCCAGGCACTCATCGCCCAGAAGGCGGAGGAGATCGGCGCACAGGCTGTGCAGCAGGCGGTGAACGCGATCCAGGGGAAGAAGGTGACGAAGTCGATCGGCACGTCGTTCGTATCGATCACGGCGGCCAACCTGGGCGACGCGAACGTGAGCAAGTACGTTTACCGGTCGACCTGCTGACGTCCCGTCAGGTTCGTTCTTGCTCTGTTCCGGTGCCAACCGCCGGGTGACTCCGTCCCGTTACCGGGGCGGAGTCACTTCGACGCCCGCAGGTTGTCCCAGGTCGCGCGCTTCACGATGCCGTTGACGGCAAGCCCCTTGTCCACCTGGAAGTTCTTCATCGCGGCCTCCAGACCCTCCCCGAACACGCCGTCCACGCCGGTGCCGCCGATGTTGTAGCCGCGCAGCGTGAGGATGCACTGGACCTGCATGACTCGCTTCCCGGTGTCGCCGATGGCCGTGCGGACCTTGCCCGCGTAGTACGTGCAGTCGGTGACCCAGGGCGCCGAGGCGGGCTCAGCCGTGGAGGTGACCGGGGACGGCGTGGGGGTGGGAGTGGTGCCGGTACCGGTGCCGCCGTCCGTTCCGGGATCGGGGTCGGTGCCCGTACCCGTACCTGCGGTCGTGTCCGTGCCCGCAGGAGTGTCTGGGTCCGTGGGGTCGTTTCCGGCGTTGCCGTCGCCGCCACCGTCGTCGTCAGTGCCGTCGGCGACCTGTGAGGGGTCGGCGGGGCCGTCGGCGGTCTCGGTGCCGTTGCCGGAGGTGCTCGGGACCGACTTCCCGTTCGAGGTGCCCGGCTTCGGCAGGGCGTTGCCCGCTTCGGCGGCGGTGTCGGCGGAGGCCGTCGGGCCGGGCCCGGGCGGTGAGGCGGTCGCCCGGTCCTCCGGGCTGGCGAGTACGAAGGCAAGCGCGGCCAGACCACAGAGGGCGAGGGCCGCCGCCGCGGCCGGTACGGGCCTTCTGCGCGCCCAGGCGACAGCTCCCTTCGGGTGCTGCTGCCCCGGGGACGTCTCGTCGGACGCCACCGCCGGGACGGCCGCGTCAGCTGCCGGAACAGGCGCCGCGCCCTTCGCCGGCACCGGTAGCGCCGGCGCCGGGTTCGGACGGTGGCCCTGGAGGCGCAGCTCCGCCGCCCGCGCGACGGGGACGCCATACAGGACGTCGTACGCCCGCTGCCGCTCCAGCACCCTGCCGAGCAGCGGTTCCGGCCACCTGGACGCCTCCGCGGACTCGCCTGCACACTCACGCGCCGCCTGGACCAGCTCCCTCGGCGTCGGGCGCAGCTCGGGTTCCTTGGAGAGGCAGGCGGCCAGGAGCGCGCCCAGCGCCGGGTCGATGGCCGTGATCTCGCCGATCACCTCGGCGTCGGGCTCCTCGAAGGCGACCCGGTGCATCACGTCGACGCCGGTGCCGTCACCGAAGGGGGCCCGGCCGACCGCCGCGTAGATCAGTGTCCCGGCGAGCGAGAACACGTCGGACGTCGCGTCGCAGTGGCCGGTCCGCAGATACTCCGGGGACATGTAGGCGGGGGTTCCGACCCGGTTGCCGGTGCCGGTGATCGCGCTCGCGTCGGCGGCCTTGGAGATGCCGAAGTCGATGACGTGGGCGCCCCGGAGCGACAGCAGCACGTTGGACGGCTTCAGGTCCCGGTGCACGATCCCCGTGGCGGCGAGGTCGGCGAGCGCCTGCCCCAGCTCCGCCACCAACCGCCAGATGGCGCCCGGCCCCAGGGCACCGTCCTCCCGCACGGCTTCCGTGAGGTCGAGCGCGGCGAGGTAATCCGTGGCCATCCACAGCAACTCGTCCTGGAACCCCGTACCGCACAGCCTCGGCGCGCGCGGCGAACGGACCCTGCCGTGCACCAACGCCTCCTGCTCGAAGCGGCGCCGGAACGTCGGGTCCTCGGCGTACTCCGGGCGGATCACCTTGACCGCGTACAGGCCGGGACCGTCGTCCGACGGGCGCGCCAGATAGACCCGCCCCATGCCACCGCTGCCGAGCAACGCCAACGGCACGTAGGGGCCGATGCGTTCAGGGTCGGCGGGACGCAGGGGGGCCGCGCCGGCCTGCCGCAGCGCGGCAGCTTCGACTGTCACAAAACCCCCGAAATGATTTTCTACATACGCCAGTTCGCCTCACTGGCACAACGAGGCTAACTCAGGTCGCGCGTACGCACACGGTTTCGATCAGTTCCGCAGGGTAGTGACGAAGGCTGCCCAGGCGTCGACGGGGAACACGAGGGCGTGACCGTGGGGGTTCCTGGAGTCACGGACGGGCACGACGGAGAGGTCGGCGGGGAGGTTGTCGGCGACTTCAAGGCACGCGCCGCCGCCAGGATTGCTGCCCTGCCCTGCGCAGGGCAGGGCAGGGCAGGGCAGGGCAAACACCGGACGGCCCCCTGCAGGAGTGAGCCGTGCCACCACCGCACCCCCGCTCGCACCCGCCCCCGCCCTCACAACCGCTGGATGATCGTCCCCGTCGCCAGCGCCCCGCCCGCACACATGGTGATCAGCGCGAACTCCTTGTCCGCGCGCTCCAGTTCGTGCAGCGCCGTGGCGATCAAGCGCGCCCCGGTCGCGCCCACCGGATGTCCGAGGGCGATGGCCCCGCCGTTCACGTTCACCTTGTCCAGGTCCTGCTCGAAGACCTGCGACCAGCTCAACACCACGGAGGCGAACGCCTCGTTGATCTCGATCAGGTCGATGTCCTTCAGCGTCATGCCCGCCTTGCCGAGCACCGCCCGGGTCGCGTCGATGGGACCGTCGAGGTGGAAGTGCGGGTCGGAGCCCACCAGCGCCTGGGCCACGATCCGCGCCCTCGGGCGCAGCTTCAGCGCCCGTGCCATCCGCTTCGACGCCCACAGCAGCGCCGACGAACCGTCGCTGATCTGGGACGAGTTGCCCGCCGTATGGACAGCGGCCGGCATGATCGGCTTCAGGGAGGCCAGCGCGTCCATGGACGTGTCCCGCAGCCCCTCGTCCCGGTCGACGAGGCGCCACATGCCCTGCCCGGCGCCCTGCTCCTCCTCCGTCGTGGGTACCTGGACGGCGAACGTCTCCCGCTTGAACCGCTCCTCCGCCCAGGCGACCGCCGCCCGCTCCTGCGAGAGAAGACCCAGCGTGTCCACGTTCTCCCGGGTCAGCCCGCGCCGCCGGGCGATCCGCTCCGCCGCCTCGAACTGGTTGGGCAGATCGACGTTCCACTCCTCGGGGAACGGCTTCCCGGGTCCGTGCTTGGACGCCGCGCCCAGCGGCACACGCGACATGACCTCGACCCCGCAGCTGATGCCGACGTCGATGACACCCGCCGAGATCATGTTGGCGACCATGTGCGAGGCCTGCTGGGAGGAGCCGCACTGGGCGTTGACGGTGGTCGCCGCGGTCTCGTACGGCAGGCCCATGGTCAGCCAGGCGGTACGGGCGGGGTTGGCGGACTGTTCGCCGGCCTGGGTGACCGCGCCGCCGACGATCTGCTCGACGCAGTCGGCGGGGATGCCGGTGCGGCCCAGCAGTTCTCGGTAGGTCTCGCCCAGCAGGTAGGCGGGGTGCAGGTTGGCGAGAGCGCCACCGCGCCTGCCGATGGGGGTGCGTACGGCTTCGACGATCACGGGTTCCGCGGCCATGATGGGGAGTTCCTCTCCTCAGGTCACCCGCGCGGCGCGGGCGTCCCGGCCACCCGCCACGCAGAACTAGTACGCGTTCTAGTTCTGCTTGCAGTCTGCTGACGGCCCGTCCGACACCGCAACCCCCTTGCAGCGCCCGATAGCACAAGAGGTGCCCGGAATTGGTGGCGTCGCACCCCTTGCCTCTTCTAGAACCCGTTACTACCTTCGCGACACCCACCCATTCCTGATGGACCGTCAGATACTGGTCAGATGACGGGAGTTTCCGATGGCGTCCTGTCCCGCGCTGCCTGAAGGGTTCGACTTCACCGACCCCGACCTGCTCCAAGACCGCGTACCTCTCCCGGAGTTCGCCGAGCTGCGCGCCACCGAGCCGGTCCACTGGGTGCCCCAGCACCCCGGCATCGCGGGCTTCGCCGACGAGGGCTACTGGGCCGTCGCCCGGCACGCGGACGTCAAGTACGTGTCCACGCACCCGGAGTTGTTCTCGTCCACCACCAACACGGCGATCATCCGCTTCAACGAGCACATCGAGCGCGACGCGATCGACGCCCAGCGGCTGTTCATGCTCAACATGGACCCGCCCGAGCACACCCGCGTCCGCCAGATCGTGCAGCGCGGCTTCACCCCGCGCGCGATCCGCGGCCTGGAGGACAACCTGCGCCGCCGCGCGCTCGCCATCGCCGCGAACGCCGCCGCCCGTAGCGGCTCCTTCGACTTCGTCACGGAGGTCGCCTGCGAACTGCCTCTCCAGGCCATCGCGGAGCTGATCGGCATCCCCCAGGAGGACCGCCTCAGGATCTTCGAGTGGTCCAACAGGATGATCTCGTACGACGATCCGGAGTTCGCGATCACCGCGGAGGTCGGCCAGCAGTCGGCGATGGAACTCATCGCGTACGCCATGAACATGTCCGCCGAACGCAAGCAGTGCCCGGCGAAGGACATCGTCACCACGCTGGTGGCCGCCACGGACGAGGGCAACCTCGCCTCGGACGAGTTCGGCTTCTTCGTGCTGATGCTGGCCGTGGCGGGCAACGAGACGACCCGCAACGCCATCACCCACGGCATGCACGCCTTCCTCACCCATCCCGACCAGTGGGAGCTGTACAAGCGCGAACGCCCGGAAACCACCGCCGAGGAGATCGTGCGCTGGGCCACGCCGATCATGTCCTTCCAGCGAACGGCCACCCAGGACACCGAGTTGGGCGGCCAGAAGATCAAAGAGGGCGACCGCGTCGGCATGTTCTACTCCTCCGCCAACCGCGACCCCGAGGTCTTCGACTCCCCGAACGTGTTCGACATCACCCGCGACCCCAATCCGCACCTCGGCTTCGGCGGCGGCGGCCCGCACTTCTGCCTCGGCAAGTCCCTGGCCGTCATGGAGATCAACCTGATCTTCAACGCCCTCGCCGATGCCATGCCGGGCCTCACCCTGGCCGGAGACCCGCGCCGACTGCGCTCGGCCTGGGTCAACGGCGTCAAGGAACTCCAGGTGAGCGCGGGCTAGGGCCTGTCGTTCGGATCACGCGCGAGCAGGCCGCGAGACTCGGGCCGGCGGCCTCCCGGCGTCGCCGGCCCGTCCCGGCGTGAGGCAGGGGCACATCCCACGCCCCGCCCCTGCCTCCGCCCACCACCGGTCGTAGACTGCGACGACAAACGCAACTACGACGGTGAGGCGTGCCGGTGCGATCCTGGCAACGTTGTCTGGACGCGGCGGGAGTGACCAGCGGCAGTGACCGCGCCGCCTACCTGAAGGCCAAACAGTTCATGCAGAGCCGGGAACCCGCCGGCCACGTGGCGGTGCGGCTGCTGATGCCCGCCCGTCTCCAGCCCCACACCCTGGCCGGATACGCGTTCGCGTCGTTCACCGACGACCTCTGCGACCGGGGCACCGTGGAGGAGCGGACGCGCCGCTACGAGAGCTGGGCCGGGCAGGTGCGCACGGCACTGGACACCGGGACCGCCCGCCATCCCCTGCTGCGGGCCTTCCTGCACACCGCCGAGGCACGTGAACTGCCGCGCTCCTGGGTGGACTCGTATCTCATCGGGGCCGAAATCGACCTGGACTTCGGCGGGTTCACGACCGAGGACGACTACCAGGCGTACATCGACAAGCTCACCTGGCCGTTCCTCATGATCACCTCGGGCCTTTCGATGCCGGGCGGCGGCAGCCGGGCCTACGCGGACAGCTGCCGGCTGCTCGCCGACGCCTGTCAGCGCACCGACTTCCTCACCGACCTGGCCGAGGACCTGCGCGACGGACGCCTCTACCTCCCCACCGACGACCTGGAGAAACACGGCGTCGTACGGTCCGACCTGGAGCAGGGCCGGGACCTCCCCGGTGTCCGTTCCCTGCTCTCCGCCACGGCGGCGACGGCCCACGCCACGCTCCGCGAGGCCACCCGGATCGTCGCCGAACTCCCGGTGGAACAGCGCACGTTGACCCGTTTCGTCATCCTCCTGCACGACCAGCGCCTGCGCCGGGCGGCCACCATGGGCGCCGCGGTCACCCGCCGCCCCGTCCGCGACAACCCGGCCGTCTGCCTCGGCCTGCTGGCCCGCTCACACCGCCCGGACCTCGACCTGCCCGCGCTGTACGCCGGTTCCTAGTACCTCTCGCCGAGCACGAGCACCGAGCATCAACTCCGGGCAGACGCGCCGTCCGCACCGAGTGAGTCTGGATGGTTTGTGTCGTGCCCCGTTCCTCGGCTGTGGGGTTGCTTCCCAGCGGGGAACTGGCGTTCTCGTGTCGAATGCGTGACCTTCGCGAGTGGTGCTCGTTTGCCATGGCGACGGAATCTTCGGGTGGGGACGGGCGGGGGTGACGGGGTGGGCGAGCTGAGGAGTCTGGCGGCGCCGTTCGTCGCGTCGGGTCCGTCTGGTGTGGCCGTGCGGACCCGTCTCAAGCAGCTGACGCCGGGCGATGAGGAGGTGTTGCGTCTGGTGGGTGCGCATCTGGGGTCGCTGGCCTCGAAAGACCTCAAGACGCGCTGCCGGGACGGCCTGGAGCACTCCGGGGAGGCGTGGGCGGTGCGTAAGCATGAGCTGACGCCGCTCTCGTCGTCTCGGTGGGCTGGCAGTGTCACCAAGGCGTCGCATGATCAGTGGGGGCTGGCCCGGCGCTGCCAGCTGGCGCACCTCCAGAACCTGGAAGCGGGCGTCCGCACCATCGAGCAGCGGCTGTCGCTGCCGGTCGGGCGGAAGGGGACGAAAAAGTCACCCGGGGGTTATCGGTCGCGGCGGGAGTGGCATGCGAAGTCGCGGCGGCTGCGGGTGCTTGAGGACCGCCTGGCTGCCGTGCGGGCGGACCGTGAGGCCGGCATCGTGCACGTTGTGCGCGGCGGCAAGCAGCTGGCCCGTACCCGGCAGCATCTGGAGGCGGCTCAGCTGACGGAGTCCGCAGGAACGGCTGGCCCGGCCGCGCTCCCGGTGACCATGCCGAGCGAGGCAGTTGGTCAGGCGCGGGTTTTCGCCGCCCAGGCCGGCCGCGGCCGACCGTCGTCGTCATCGTCCGCCGCTGCCGCCACGACCGTACGGGCACGCGGCCCCATGAACACGTACGACAGTCCGAACCCGGCGAGGACCACCGCCGCCCCGCCCACCGCGTCCAGCACCCAGTGGTTGCCGGTCGCGACGATCGCGGAGACGGTGAAGAACGGATGCAGCATCCCCAGCGCCTTCATCCACCACTTCGGGGCGACGATCGCGATGACGAGCCCGCACCACAGCGACCACCCGAAGTGCAGCGAGGGCATCGCCGCGTACTGGTTGGTCAGGGCCGTGAGCGTGCCGTAGTCCGGCTTGGAGAAGTCCTGGACGCCGTGCACGGTGTCGATGATGCCGAGGCCCGGCATCAGGCGGGGCGGGGCCAGCGGGTAGAGCCAGAAGCCGACGAGGGCGAGCAGGGTGGCGAAGCCGAGGGAGGCGCGGGCCCAGCGGTAGTCGACCGGGCGGCGCCAGTAGAGGACGCCGAGGACGGTCAGGGGCACGAAGAAGTGGAACGACGTGTAGTAGAAGTCGAAGAAGTCCCGCATCCAGCCGATCTTCACGACCGTGTGGTTGACCCAGTGCTCGATGTCGATGTGCAGGAACTTCTCGATGTCGTGGATCTGGTGGCCGTGCGCCTCGGCGGTGGACCGGCCGCCCGTGGTCGTCCCGCCCGTCGCGGCCAGCCGGACCTTCTGGTACGCGGCGTACGTGACCCGGATCAGCAGCAGTTCGAGGAGCAGGTTCGGGCGGGTGAGCACCCGGCGCAGGAAGGGGAGGAGAGGGACGCGTCCGAAGCGGGCGGGGACCGGCGGTGCGAAGTCCGTGGGGATCGGTGAGCGGTAGTGCTCCGAGGTCCGGGACAGGAAGGGCACGACGGTGGCGGCGGCGATCGCGGCCAGCAGCACGATGTTGTCGCGGACCGGGTAGAGGGCGCCCATGTTCGGGATGACCATCTTGGCGGGCAGTGTCATCACGATGACGACGGCGACGGGCCACATGTAGCGGTCGGAGGCGCGCCTGCCGACCCGGCCGACGACCGCGAGCAGCACCCACAGCAACTGGTGCTGCCAGGTCGTGGGAGACACGGCGATGGCGGCGCAGCCGGTGATCGCGACCGCCAGCAGCAACTGGCCGTCCCGGGCGTAGCGCACCGCCCGGCGCAGGCCGAGGGCGGCGACGCCCGCGCCGAGCACCAGGAACAGCGTGATCTCGACGGGCCCCTCGAAGCCCAGCCGGAGCAGGGCGCCGTGCAGGGACTGGTTGGCGAGGTCGTCGGCGGCGCCACCGAGCCCGACCCCGCCCATGTGGTGGACCCAGTAGGTGTACGAGTCGTCGGCCATCGCGACCCACGCGAGCGCGGTGCACGCGGCGAAGGCGATCCCGGCGGAGACGGCGGCCCGACGCCGGCCGGTGAACCAGAGCAGCGGGGCGAACAGCAGCACGGTCGGCTGGAGGGCCGCGGCGAGGCCGATGAGGGCGCCGGCGGCCCGTTCCTCGCGTGCGACGAAGCAGCCGAGCAGGACCAGCAGGACGGGGATGATGCTGGTCTGGCCGAGGTAGAGGGTGTTGCGCACGGGCAGCGACAACATCAGCAGGCTGATCGCGACGGGCGCGGCGAGCAACGAGGTGCGGCGGCTCACGGGCGTCGGGAGGGCGCGGGCGGCGACCACGCCGAGCGCGACGACCAGCAGCAGCGTGCCGAAGGTCCAGCCCCAGCCGAGGGCCTGCTCGGCGGCCCGGGTGAGCGGCTTGAGGACGAGTCCGCCGACGGGCGTGCCGGTGAACTGCGTCGAGTCGTAGAGCGAGCCCTTCACATGCAGGACGCCGTCGGGGCCGACCCAGGTCTCCAGATCGGTCAGCCGGTCCGCCTTCGGGGTGCCGAGGACGACGGCCACCTGTCTGACCGCGAGGACGGCGACGACGAGCCAGAGGGCCGCACGGGCCAGTTTCAGCCGTGCCTGCGCCGTTCCGGCGGGGCCCGATCCGAAGGCACCTCCCACTCCACCACCGTGCTCTGCGTTCGCCACGCCGTGCAGGCCTCCTGCCCTGTCTGCCCCGTATGCACTATGAACACCTTGGGCACCATTTGCCCCATGCGTATCATCCTGTACGAATCCCCCAGGGATCGCACCGCCCCTGTTGTGGGACGCGGGAAACCCCCGCTTCACCTGAGGGACCCCGGCCATTCGTCCGGTCTTTCGTTCGGTCGACGATAGTCGGCCCGAGGTACGGTTCCGGTCCCCGGTCGCGGCGCGGACCGCGCGGCGGCGGTGAACCGGCCGCTTTCCGGCCGGATCGGACAATGTCCGCCCGAAAGCGACCGTGGCCTGTCGTGGCCCGGAGTAGCGTCGCCGGGATGCGGATACTCCATCTCTCCGACATCCACATCAACCACGCCGGCGCGCCCAACCGCCACGGCGTCGACACCACCGGGTCACTGCGCGGGATGCTCGCCGACGTCCGGGGTCTCATGGGCCTCGGGGCCGTCGTCGCCAGCGGGGACCTCGCGGACAGCGGGGCGCCCGAGGAGTACGCGGTCGTACGGGACCTCGTGGGCACGTTCGCCCGGGAGCGGGGCATCCCGGTGTTCTGCACGACCGGCAACCACGACGAGCGCGGAGCCTTCGCGAAGGCACTGGGCAGCGGTCATCTGGACCCGGCGGGCGGGGACCGCGCCGACTCCCGGCTCACTTCCGCCGAGGGCGAGTTGGCGGCGTCGAGCACGGTGGACGGGCATCGGATCGTCACGCTCGACTCGCTCGTCCCGGGCAAGGTGTACGGATACCTCGGCGCCGCCCAACTCGACTGGCTGCGCGAGCTGTTGCGCACCCCGACGCCGCACGGCACGACTGTCGTCCTGCACCATCCGCCGGTCACCCTCGACAACGCGCTCCAGCGGGCGCTGGGGCTGGCCAACCCGGCGGACCTGGCCGACGCGGTCCGGGGCAGCGACGTACGGCTGATCCTGTGCGGCCACTTCCACCTCCAGATCATGGGGTATCTGGAGTCGGTGCCGGTGTGGGTGACGCCGGGAGTGTTCAACCGGATCGACCTGACCGGCCCGGCGGGCACGGAGCGGGCGGTGCGCGGGGCCTCGGCCACGCTCGTCGACCTGGGCTCGCCGCACGGCCCGCTGTTCCATACGCTGCACGCCCGCGATCCCCGGGCCGGTGAGACGGTCTACGAGATCGACGCGGCGCGGATCACCGACGTCGTCGCCCGTGAGGGCTACAAATAGCCGCGCCACAGCCCACGGGGCTACGAAAGACTCGGCACGCACTTCGCACCTCACACCCCGGTCACGAACGGAAGGTACGGCTCACATGAGCGAGTCCCAGCGCTGGGAAGACGTCGACGACTACTTCACCGACCTCCTGGCCCCGGCCGACGAGGCCCTGGAGGCGGCCCTGCGCGACAGCGACGCGGAGGGGCTGCCGCACATCAACGTCGCCCCGAATCAGGGCAAGCTGCTCCAGCTCCTCGCCCAGATCCAGGGCGCCCGCCGCATCCTGGAGATCGGCACGCTCGGCGGCTACAGCACCATCTGGCTGGCCCGCGCGCTCCCGGCCGACGGCAGGCTGATCACCCTGGAGTACGACGCGAAGCACGCCGACGTCGCCCGCCGCAACCTCGCCCGGGCCGGCCTCGACGGCATCACCGAGGTGCGGACGGGCCCCGCCCTGGAGACGCTGCCCAAGCTGGCCGACGAGAACCCCGGGCCGTTCGACCTGGTCTTCATCGACGCAGACAAGGCCAACAACCCGCACTACGTGGAGTGGGCCCTGCGGCTGACCACCACGGGCAGCCTGATCATCGTCGACAACGTGGTGCGCGGCGGCGCGGTGACCGAAGCGGACTCCGCCGACCCGGGCATCCGGGGCACCCGCGCCGCCCTCCGGCTCATCGCCGAGCACCCGAGGCTGAGCGGGACGGCGGTGCAGACGGTGGGCAGCAAGGGGTACGACGGCTTCGCGCTGGCGAGGGTCGTGGCGTAGCCGGGGCCCTCACCTGGCTTCAACCCTCGGGGACCTCAACCCTCGTGATAGAAGCCCACGTTGACGCTGCGCGGCCCGGTGCGGTCCTGGACGATGATCTCGCCGGAGCCGCCCCGGGGCAGCGCCACGCTTCCTCCGTACGGCACGGTCTGGGCGTACTCGCCCACCACCAGCCGGACTTCGGAGGACGGGTCGGGCTGGGAGCCCTGCAGCCAGGAGAGATGCCAGGTGCCGTCGGGGCCGCAGAGGAACTCCAGGTGGACCCGTGAGACGAACAGCCAGTCGTCGGGGGTCACGAGACGGCACACTGCCTTGTCCCGGCCCACCCGCATCATGGCCCCCGGTTCGCTGGGCGCCTCGGCCATGAGCATGCCGGCCGTGGCGCCGGCGTCCGTCCCGGAGACGGTGGCCATGGTGAGTTCGAGCACGTGCGCTCCTTCTGAACGGTCACCGAGGGTGACCCGACCGGTCCTCGCGGAACAGCCGTTGCTGAACAGTCCCTGTACGGCAGCCATGTTGCCGTACGACGCCGCATGATAAATCGCCCGATCGTCGGGGTGGGCAAGGTCCGGCACAATGGACACATGACCGAACGCAAGCCGCCCGGTGTGAGTTTCGAGTCCTGGATCGACCGGCAGATCCGCGAGGCGGAGGCGCGCGGGGAGTTCGCCGGGCTTCCCGGTGCGGGCAAGCCGCTGTCCGACGGTCCTGACACGTCGTACGACGAACTGTGGTGGATCAAGCAGAAGATGGCCCGCGAGGGGCTGTCGTTCCTGCCGCCGACGCTGGCCCTGCGCAAGGAGGCGGAGGACGCGCTGGCGGCGGCGCGCAAGGCCCCCTCCGAGGGGGCGGTCCGCCGGATCGTGACGGAGATCAACGTCAAGATCCGCGACATGATGTTCAGGCCGCCGCCCGGCCCCCCGCTGGGTCTCAAGCCGTACGACGTCGACGACGTCGTACGGGAGTGGCGGGAGGCGCGGGCGGATCAGGCGGAGTAGCCGGGCGGTGCGCAGCCCTCAGCCGTGTGCCGGGGCCTCAGCGGTGTCGCGGGGCCTCAGCTGCGCAGCAGCCGGTCCGCCAGTTCGCGGTAGTCCCGCATGGCGAGACGGAGCCGCTCGGTTTCGCCGCCGGTGTCGTTGGCGCCGGTGGACTGCAGGGTCGCGCGCACGGTACGGCGGCTGCGTGCCACCGCCTCCGTGAAGCGCTCGGTGATCTCCTCCAGTACGCGGTCGGCCTCCTCGACGGACTCCTGGGGGCCGTCCACGAAGCCGGTGACGGCGTGCTGGAGCCGCAGCGTGAGCTTGTCCCGCTCGTCCTGCGCGAGCAGCGCGACCCCGTGGGACGACTGCCCCTCGTGGGAACGGGTGGGAACGGGCGCGGAGCCGGGCGGCCGAACGGCGGCACCATCGACCGGATTCCTGCCGTCCGACCTCTCGACGGCCGCCCGTTCACCGGCCGACTTCCTGACATCGGACCGTTCGGCGCCCGACCTCTCGGTGGCCGACCGATCGCCGGCCAGCCCCTCGCGGCTCGCCCTCTCACCGGTCAGCCTGCCGCCGTTCGACTTCTCGGCGGCCGACCGCTCGCCGGTCAGCCGTTCACCGGTCGCACTCGTGGTGCCCGACTTCCCGGCAGCCGACCTGTCGCCGGGCATGCCTTCACCGGTCAGCCGCTCGCCGCCCGGCCGCTCGCCGACGGCCTTCTCGCCGGACAGGCTTCCGTCGGCCGCACTCGTGGTGCCCGGCCTCTCGGTGGCCGACCGTTCGCCGACCTGCCTCTCGGCGCCCGACCTCTCGCCGACGGCCCGCTCGGTGCCCGCCCTGTCGGCGCCGGACCGGTCGGTGGTCGCCTTCCCATCTGTCGCCCGCTCGGCGGCCGACCTCTCCGCGGCCAACTTCTCCGGATCCAGCCTCGTGGTCTCCGGCTTCGTCGTGTCCCGGTTGCTGTTGTCCGTCATGTCCGTCAACTTCCCTTCAGCTGAAGCTTGTTGAGTCGCGACTTCGACTTCGGCCGAGGCCGCTCCCCTTCGTCGACCAGGTCGTCGAAGAAGGCGCGGGCCTCGATCATCGCCGTGCGCATGTCCTCCGTATCGGCCCGCTCCTCGTGGGCCGCGCTGTGCACGCGCCGGTAGCCGTGCACAAGTTCGGCGTGATGCACCGAGAGCGCGGCGAACTGCTCCTCGTACTCGCCGCCGACGGGGAAGCCACGGGCACCGGCCAGCTCACTGAGGAGCAGGTCGGCATCGGCGACCGCCTGGTGCGGCGACTCGACGAACTGTTCCTGGGCGGCCGCCCAGCGGGCCGTGAACCGTTCGCGCTCGGCGGGCTCCAGCGGCTGTTCCCGCAGGTCACCGTGGCGTTCGAGGCGCTCGGCGAGTTCGTTGTCGGCTGCCTTGGTGTCGCCGCCGTGACGGGAGAGGACCCGGTCGTACTCGGGTCCGAAGTGCCGTTTCAGGTTGCGTGGGCCGTGCGCGCCGGCGGCCCGCCGGTTCAGGGCGACCGCGCCTATGACGACGGCCGCGACAATGAGCAGGATCAGAACGATGAGCACTCCTGTGGACATGAACGCCTTCCGGATTTCTCGACCGACTTGTCGACCGACCCGACCGACGGTCCGAACAGGGCGGTCACAGTCCCGAGTTGCCCCGAAGTCGCTCCCCAAACAGCCCGGGGCGGGACTCGCAGGTCACGCATATCCGGTTGCGCACCCACCGGGGCCGCTCCCGAGAATGCGGGTCATGACCTGGATCATCACCCCGGAACCCTTCGACTCCCCTGTCGCCGCCGCGCTCTGGCGGGCGTACTACACGGAGGTCAGCGACCGCTGGTACCTCCTGCACCAGGGCCGGCGTACGGACCCCGATGAGCTGGAAGGCGGGGTCGCGGCCGACTCGGGCGCCGAACTGGCGCCGCCGGACGGCCAGTTGCTCGTCGCCCGGTACGACGGTGAGCCGGCCGGCAGCGCGGGCGTACGGCTCCTCGACGCCACGACCGGTGAACTGACCCGGGTCTTCGTGTACGAGGGGATGCGGGGGAAGGGCGGCGCCGCGCTCCTCGTGGCCGCGGCGGAGGACGCTGCACGGGCCCTCGGCGCCCGCCACCTGGTCCTCGACACCCGCTCCGACCTGGTCGAGGCACGCGCCCTGTACGCACGCCTGGGCTACACGGAGACCGAGCCCCACAACGACGACACCTACGCCGAGCACTGGTTTCGCAGGAGCCTGGACGACGACCAGAAGAAAGACGATCAGAAGAAGGACGGGCGGGAGAGGGACGATCAGGGCAGGCCGGAACGCGTCAACTGAGCCTGTCCGCCGAGCCGTTGTGCGGCTGTTCCGCGTCCGAGCCGCACAGCTCCTCGTTCAGCAGTTTCACCAGCTGGACCAGGTCGGTGGGCCGGTCCGGGCCCCACCAGTCGCCCAGCAGCTCGGCCAGGGACTCCTCACGGGCCCGCGCCAGCCGTTCGGCGGCCTCGCGGCCCTCGTCGGTGAGGATCATGTCGAGGCCCTCGCGTACGGCGAGCCGACGTTCCTCGATCTGCCGGGCAGCCTTGATGATCACGACCGGCGGTACGAGAGTGCGCTCGGCCAGCACCGCGGGCTCCGCCCAGCCGTACCGCCGGATGCGCAGCAGCAGCCAGCTCGCCGCCGGGTACAGGTCGAGGCCGGCCCGTACGGTGATCGTCCGGTAGATCTCGCGACGCCCCTCGCGGGTGCCGAGCACGGACAGCGCGCGGCACACCTCGTCGTACGACGACCGCTGGACCGGGTTGCTGGCCAGGGTCTCCGTGACGTCGGGCGCGGTCACCGAGCCGCGCAGCCGGTCCTCGCGCAGGAACCAGGCGAGGACGAAGCCGAGAAGGGCGACGGGGGCGGCGTACAGGAAGACGTCGGTGATGGCGGACGCGTAAGCGTGCAGCGCGGGCGGGCGCAGGGCCTCGGGGAGGGCGGCGATGCCGCGCGGGTCGGACTCCAGCGCGTCCGCCGAGACCCCGGCGGGCAGTTGGACGCCCCGGAAGGCGTCCGTGAGCTTGTCGCCGAGGCGGCCGGCGAAGACCGTACCGAAGACGGCCACGCCGAAGGATGCGCCGATGGAACGGAAGAAGGTGGCGCCGGAGGTGGCGACGCCCAGATCCTCGTACGAGACGGCGTTCTGCACGATCAGCACCAGGACCTGCATGACCAGGCCGAGGCCCATACCGAAGACGAGGAAGTAGGCGCTCATCTCGGCGGTGGAACTGTGCTCGTCGAGCCGGTGGAGCAGGAGGAGGCCGAGGGCGGTGACGCCGGTGCCCGCGATGGGGAACACCTTCCAGCGGCCCGTGCGGCTGACGATCTGGCCGGAGACGGTGGAGGCGAGAAGCAGGCCGAACACCATCGGCAGCATGTGCACGCCCGACATGGTCGGCGAGACGCCCTGGACGACCTGGAGGAACGTCGGCAGATAGGTCATCGCGCCGAACATGGCGAAGCCGACGATGAAGCTGATGACGGCGCTGAGGGTGAAGGTGCGCAGCCGGAAGAGTTTCAGCGGGAGGACGGGTTCGGCGGCCCGTCGCTCGACGGCGACGAAGGCGAAGGCGAGGACGACCCCCAGCACGGCGAGGCCCACGATCCGCGCCGAGCCCCAGCCCCAGGAGGCGCCGAGGGAGGTGACGAGGATCAGACAGGTGGCGACGGAGGCGATGAGCAGGGTGCCCAGGTAGTCGATGACGTGCCGTGCGGACCGGCGCGGGATGCGCAGGACGGTCGCGATCACGGCGAGGGCGACGGCTCCGACGGGGAGGTTGACGTAGAACACCCAGCGCCAGCTGAGGTGTTCGGTGAAGAGCCCGCCGAGCAGCGGCCCGAGCACACTGGTCGCGCCGAAGACGGCACCGAACAGGCCCTGGTAGCGGCCTCGTTCACGCGGCGGGACCAGATCCCCCACGATCGCCATCGACAGCACCATCAGCCCGCCGCCGCCGAGCCCCTGCAACGCCCGGAATCCGATCAGCTGGGGCATGTTCTGCGCCATTCCGCACAGCGCGGAGCCGATCAGGAAGATCACGATCGCGGCCTGGAACAGGCGCTTACGACCGTACTGGTCGCCGAGTTTGCCCCAGAGGGGGGTCGCCGCGGTCGACGCGAGCAGATAGGCGGTGACCACCCATGACAGGTGATCCATTCCGCCCAGATCGCTGACGATGGTCGGCAGCGCGGTCGACACGATGGTCTGGTCGAGGGCCGCGAGCAGCATGCCGAGCAGCAGGGCACCAATGGAGACGAGGACGTTCCCGGGCACGTGTTCGGGCCCGGGAGCCGCCGGTCGCCCGTCCGCGACATCCCCCGTCCTGCCGTGCGCTTCCCCGGCCATGAAGCCCTCCCGTGAAGTCCTTCTGTGACTCTTGTGACACCCCCATCGTGGTCGGTGTGACCGGTTATGGCCTGTCGAATCCTCACGAGATTCGACGGAAGCCCGGATTCCGGGGGCTTCCGGGAGAAGGTGTGAAGAGGCTTTGGATAACCTCTGAGATTCGTACGGGGGTTCGTACGCGGAAGGAACCGACGCGCAGTGAACGATCCAAAGGGGCACGTGTGTCCGGAGTGCGGCGCGCCCCGGGGAGCCGACAACACGCCCTCCTGCGCCTGCACCGAACGCGCCGCCGACGCCCACCTCGAAGCACGCACGGCGGAGGCCGCGGCGGCGGAGGACTTCGACCCCCTGCGCATACGCCCGTACGTGGAACTGACGCCGGAAACCTCCGCGTCGCCCGAGCATCCGGCCCCTGACCAGGCAGCCGGGGCCACGATGCCGATACCGGCGGTCCAGGAGACCGGCTGGGGGGCGGACGAGGCCGCGACCACCGCGATACCGGCGATTTGGCACCCCTCGGACGACCCCACCCACCCCGGCGACCCCGCCGACCCGGCCGACCCCACCCACCCGGCCGATGACGAGCTGCCGAGCGTTTCGGGCCGCCGCCCCCGGGTCCTTCTCCTCGGTGCCGCCGGAGCGGTCGTCGTCGTACTGGCGGCGGGCGGACTCGTGGGCGGGATGTTCACGTACGACAAACCGGACCGGAACAACACGGCCGCCCAGGAAGTCCGGGAGAGCGTGCCGGCGGCGACGACCAGCGCGGCGTCCCCGACACCGTCCAGCAGTCCTACGCCGTCGGCGTCACCGTCACCCACTCCCACCCCCACCCCGTCCCGCAGCGCGACCCCGACCCTCTCGCCCACACCGGCGGCCCCTTCCGCGGCCCCGTCCAGGTCGGCCACCCCGACCCAGGCAGCGTCGACCGCCCAGGCCACCGGCACGATCACCCCGGCTCCCGGCGGCGACGACAAGGAAACCGCCCCTGTCCTGCGCCTCGGGGACCGCGGCGACGAGGTCCTCGAACTCCAGCTGCGGCTACGCCAGTTGGCCATCTACCTCAACGACACGGACGGCGTCTACGACGACAACGTCGTGACCGCGGTGACCACGTACCAGACGACGCGGCGCATCAACGCGGAGGAACCGGGCGTGTACGACCGGACAACGCGGGAGCGGTTGGAGTCGGAGACGACGGAACCGTAGGGCTGCGCAGGCTCGGCGGGGCATCCGGCACCGGTGTCGGCGTGAACGTCACTGAGGGCTGCGCCCCCAGACCCCGCTGTCGGCCCTGAACGGGCCTCGTCCTCAAACTCCCCCAGAGGGGGGACCCCCAGACGGGCTGGAAATGCGGGCCGGCGCTGAAGCGGTGCTGACCGGACCGCAGAAGCAGCACGGGCAAGGGAGCGGGCGAGTGCCTTAACTACCGCCCGGCACCAAGCAGTTCAACGCCGCCTGGCAATCACGCCGAGACGGGTGGGTGGGTGGGTGGGTGGGAAACAAGGCCCGAGCTCAAACCCCGCCCGGGCCGAAACCCACCCGCAGCTCCCCGCCCCCCACGGAAGTGACCCGCACCCCCACCAGATCAGGTACCAACACATCCGGCCGGTGCCAGTGGGCCCGCGGCCCAACCCCCACCACACGCATCCCCGCCGCACGCCCCGCCGAGATCCCGGCCCCGGAGTCCTCGAAGACGACACAGTCGGCGGGGTCGACCCCCAACTCGGCCGCACCCTTCAGAAACCCCTCGGGATCCGGCTTGCTCGCGCCGACGGACTCCGCGGTGACGCGAACGTCGGGCAGCCCCAGCCCCGCCGCACCCATCCGCGCGGTCGACAGCGCGACGTCGGCGGAGGTCACCAGCGCGTGCGGAAGCCCGTGCAGGGACGCCAGGAACCCGACGGCACCCGGTATCGCGACGACACCGTCCAGGTCGGCCGTCTCCTCGGCGAGCAACCGCGCGTTGTCGGCGTAGTTCTGCTCCACAGGCCGGCCAGGCAGCAGCACCGCCATGGAGGCGTACCCCTGCCGTCCATGCACCACCTTCATGACCTCGTCGCCGTCCAGCCCGTGCCGGTCCGCCCACCGCCGCCAGACGCGCTCGACGACGGCATCCGAGTTGACGAGGGTGCCGTCCATGTCGAGAAGAAGGGCGCGGGCGGTGAGCACGGTGGTGGCCGTCATCGGCAGGCTCCAAGGAACAGGTACGGGACCAAGGCGGCCCCGCCCGCCGGTCAGGGAAAACGGGCGGGAGCCACTTTGTTCCTACACGGTACAAAAGAAACCGCGCCTCCCGCCACCGCCTTGGCCAATCGTTCACCGACCGGCCACTTCCCAGGCGGCCCCACCCACACCACCACCTACCCGGTCACCGCCTCCCAGAGACTCCACACCCCGAGCCCCAGCATCAGCATCGCCGCGACCTTGGTGATCAGCTCCAGCGGCACCCGCTTCATCAGCGCCCGGCCCCCCACGATCCCGAGCCCCGCGACCGCCCACAACGCGAGCACCGCACCGAGGCCGACCGAGAGCGGATCGTCGTAGCGGGCGGCGAGGTTGGCCGTCATGATCTGCGTGAGATCGCCGAACTCGGCGACGAGGATGAGCATGAAACCCGCCCCGGAGACCTTCCAGAAGGACTGGTCCTCGGGCCGCCGCACCTCCCCCTCGTCCTCGCCCTTCTTCAGCAGCAGCACGGCGGCCCCGCCCAGGAAGAGCACACCGGTCAGCGCGTGGAGAAGCTGCTGCGGCAGCAGCGTGAGAACGCTGCCCGCCGCGACGGCCAGCGCGACATGGACGGCGAAGGCCGCGGCGACGCCCGCGAAGACGTACGAGGCGCGGTAGCGGGTGCCGAGGACGAGCCCGGCGAGGGCGGTCTTGTCCGGGAGTTCGGCCAGGAAGACGACGCCGAAGACGAGCGCCATGACACTGAAGCTGATCAAGGTTCCTCAATCGGTCGGGGCTGCCCCACCGAGAGTGCGACGACTGCACGTCTACCGCGCTGCGACACCTCGGCACGGCAGCACACGTGACACGTAAACACGTATGTGCTGCTCTGCCGAAGGTCTCGCTGGCCGATCCCCGCACAGCCTGTGCGGGACCTGCCTCCGGGCGCCGGCTCAGACGAGCTGAGCAGTATGTCGACGGTCCGGCGAAGAGCTACTCCCCTTCTGCACCGACCACAATAACCGACCCGCAGGGTTGTTATGTCATGCACACGTCACTAGCTTCTTACCGATCGCACATCTCACGGCAATGAAGCGACGCGACGATTCACTCGCTCGCGCTCAACACCCCCATCCCCCGAGGGAGTTCGCATGCCGAAGTTCTACGCGCGTCGACGGCTCAGCATACTCGCGGCGCTCACCGGACTCATAGCCTCGGTCGGACTTTTCAACGGTCCGACCGCCTCCGCCGCTCTCCCCACCCCGGTCAGCGCCGCCACCGCGCGCACCTACCTCGCCTCGCTCACCGTGGCCACCGAGGTCCGGACCGGCTACGACCGTGACCTGTTCCCCACCTGGATCACCATCAGCGGCACCTGCAACACCCGTGAGTACGTCCTCAAGCGGGACGGTACGAACGTCGTCACCAGCTCCGCCTGCGCCGCCACCAGCGGCAGCTGGTACTCCGTCTACGACGGTGCCACCTGGACCGCCGCCTCCGACCTGGACATCGACCACCTCGTCCCGCTCGCCGAGGCCTGGGACTCCGGCGCCCGCAACTGGACCACCGCCCAGCGCCAGGCCTTCGCCAACGACGTCACCCGGCCCCAGCTCATCGCCGTCACGGACAACGTGAACCAGCAGAAGAGCGACCAGGACCCGGCCGAGTGGATGCCCCCGGTCAGCTCGTACGCCTGCACGTACGTCCGCGCCTGGGTCCAGGTGAAGTACTACTACGACCTCTCGATCGACTCCGCCGAGAAGACCAAGCTGAGCTCGGTCCTCAGCGGCTGCTGATTAACTGCACCATGCACGGAACCTCCCCGCCCTCCTTCGTCGTTCCGTACCGTACGGGGCGACGTCGGAGGGCGAGCCGAAGTGGCGCGCCCTACCATGAAAATGGAAAGGGTCGGGAGATCACGTGGCGACACTTCGCCTGGGACCGCTACTGAGGTACGCCGACAGTTCGTCCGCGACCGTCTGGGTCGAGGCGAGCCGTCCTTGCACCGCCGAGGCGCGCTGCGCGGACGGCGTCGGCGGTGAGACCCGCACCTTCCAGGTCGCGGGGCACCACTACGCGCTGATCCCGGTGACCGGCCTCACCCCGGGCACGACGACCCCGTACGAGGTGCTGCTGGACGGCGTCCGTGTGTGGCCGCTGCCCGACTCGCCCTTCCCGCCCTCCGTCATCCGCACCCCCGAGGTCAGAGCGGGCGAGGGAACCGGCGAAGGAGCGAGTGAAGGAGAGGGCGACGCGTTCCGGGTCGCCTTCGGGTCCTGCCGCTGGGCGGCGCCGGCCGCCGACGAAAAGGACCCGGTGGGCGCGGACGCCCTGGACACCCTGGCGGCGCGTATCGCGGCCGACCCCACGGCCGAACGCCCGGACGTCCTCCTCCTGTTGGGCGACCAGGTGTACGCCGACGAGGTGTCCGACGCGACCCGCGACTGGCTGGCCTCCCGCCGCGACCTGTCCGAACCGCCGGGCGCCGAGGTCGCGGACTACGAGGAGTACACGCACCTCTACTACGAGTCCTGGCTCGACCCCGAGATCCGCTGGCTCCTCTCCACCGTCCCCAGCTGCATGATCTTCGACGATCACGACGTCATCGACGACTGGAACACCAGCGCCGCCTGGCTGGCCGACATGCGGGAGACGCCGTGGTGGCGGGAGCGGCTGCTGAGTGGCCTGATGTCGTACTGGGTGCACCAGCACCTGGGCAACCTCGCCCCGGCCGAGCTCGCCGCCGACCCGCTCTACGCGGCCGTACGCGAGAGTGCCGACGGTACGGACGCCGTGCGCGCCTTCGCCTCCCGGGCGGACGCCGACCCGGCCTCGGTCCGCTGGAGCTACCGGCGCGACTTCGGCCGTACACGGCTGCTGATGGTGGACAGCAGGGCGGCCCGGGTCCTCGACGAGGACGAGCGCGCGATGCTGGACCCGGGCGAGGAGGCCTGGGTGCGGGAACAGGCGCTGGCCGATCCCGGCAGTTACGACCACCTCCTCATCGGTACCTCGCTCCCCTGGCTGCTGCCGCACCTCGTGCACGACGCCGAGGCGTGGGACGAGGCCCTGTGCCGGGGCGAACGGGGCGCGCGCTGGGCCCGGTTCGGGGAGAAGCTGCGCCGCGGGGCCGACCTCGAACACTGGGCGGCCTTCAGCACCTCGTTCACCGCCCTGGCCGACCTGATCGCGGAGGCCGGCTCGGGCCCCGGGGCGCCGGCGACGGTGCTGGTCCTGTCGGGAGACGTCCACCACGCGTACGCGGCCGAGCCCACCTGGCCCGAGGCAGCCCGCCCGGACGCCCGCGTCTTCCAGCTGACCTGCTCCCCCGTCCACAACGCCATCCCCCTCTACATCAAGGTCGGCTTCCGCCTGGGCTGGAGCGGCCTGGGCCGCGCCCTGGGCCGCCGCCTCGCCCGGCACGGCCGGGTCCCGCGGCCACCGGTCACCTGGCGCAAGACGGACGGCGGCCCCTGGTTCGGCAACATGCTGATGACCCTGACCCTGCACGGCCGTTCGGCCCGGCTGCGGCTGGAACGGGCGCAGGGGCAGAAGGACGGCGCCCGGCTGGAGACGGTCATGGAGTCGCAGCTGAGCGGGTGAGGCATCCCACACCGGCGGCGAGCCTCGTTGCCGGTGTTCGGTTCGTGTGGGAGCCGACGGCATGATGAGACGGACCGTCCGCTTCCGGTTGACGGTTCGCTGCCAACGCGCCCCACACGCACGGGAGTTCCCCCACCATGTCGCCAACGCCCGTCGAGCCGTCCAGGACCGCCTCCGGGATCACGCCCGGACCCCTCTCCGTGTCCGTGGCCCTGGTCGGTGCCGGGCCGCGCGGCACCAGCGTGCTGGAACGCCTCTGCGCCTCCGCTCCCGAACTCCTGCCGCCCAGGGCCCGGTTGACCGTCCACGTCGTGGATCCGGCGCCGCCGGGCGCCGGGCAGGTCTGGCGCACCTCGCAGTCGCCCCGGCTGCTGATGAACACCGTGGCCTCCCAGGTGACCCTCTTCACCGACGACAGCGTGGACTGCTCGGGCCCGATCCGGCCGGGCCCGAGCCTGTACGAGTGGGCGCACAACTCAGCTGGCACAGAGGGCAAGCTGGGTCCGGACGACTATCCGACCCGCGCCCACTACGGACGTTACCTGGAGTGGGTGTTCGCGAAGGTCGTGCGTGAGGCACCGCCCGCCGTGAGCGTCCGGACCCACCGGGCACGCGCGACCCGCCTCGACGACGCCCCCGACGGCAGCCAGATCCTCACCCTCACGGACGGCCGCACCCTGTCCGCCCTGTCCGCCGTCGTCCTCGCCCAGGGCCACCTCCCTCTCGTCCCGGACGACGAGCAGCGACGCCTCGCCTCGTACGCCGGTCGGCGCGGCCTGTGCCACATCCCGCCCGCCAACCCGGCCGACGTCGACCTCTCCCCGCTGGCCCCCGGCGAACCGGTCCTGCTGCGCGGCCTCGGCCTCAACTTCTTCGACCACCTGACCCTCCTGACGACGGGCCGCGGCGGCCGTTTCGTGCGGAACGCGCCCAACTCCGCTGCGGGCGCGCTGCGTTATCTGCCCTCAGGACGTGAGCCGCGGCTCTACGCGGGTTCGCGGCGCGGTATCCCCCACCAGGCGCGCGGCGACAACGCGAAGGGCCCGTACGGCAGGCACACCCCGCTCGTCCTCACCGACGAGGCGATCGCCTGCTTCCGCAAACGCGCCGACTCCGGCGAGGCACCCGACTTCCGCACGGAGGTATGGCCGCTGGTGGCGAAGGAGGTCGAGACGGTCTACTACGAAACCCTGCTGCGGACGCGGGAGTTGACGGACCGCCCGCTCGACGGTTTCCGGGACCGCTTCCTCGCCACCCCGCACCGCGACCCTCAGGAGACGGCCGTACTCGACGAGTTCGGGGTGCCGGAGGCCGACCGCTGGTCCTGGGAGCGGATGTCACAGCCGTACACCGGGCAGGTCTTCCCCGACGCCGCGGCCTGGCGGACCTGGTTGCTCGCCCACCTCCACGAGGACGCCGCCCAGGCCGCATTGGGCAATGTCGACGGGCCCGTGAAGGCGGCCCAGGACGTACTGCGCGACCTGCGCAACGAGTTGAGGCTGGTCGTCGATCACGCCGGGCTGCCGGGCGGCTCGCGCCGGGACCACCTGGACCGCTGGTACACCCCGCTGAACGCCTTCCTGTCCATCGGGCCGCCCCGGCGCCGCGTCGAGGAACTGGCGGCGCTGGTGACGGCCGGAGTGGTGGAGATACTCGGGCCCCGGCTGGAGGTACGGGCCGAGGACGGGGCCTGGGTGGCGCACTCCCCCGACGTGCCGGGCTCCGCCGTACGCGTGACCTCACTCATAGAGGCACGGCTGCCGGAGGCGGACCTCCGCCGCACGGCCGACCCGCTCCTCGCCCGACTGCTGAGGACGGGCGAGGCGCGGCCCCACGTGATCGACGGCTACGAAACCGGCGGGCTGGACGTGACACCGCGTCCGTATTTCCTGATGAACCGTCAAGGACGGCCTCACGCAAGGAGGTTGGCGTTCGGTGTGCCCACGGAGGGCGTGCACTGGGTGACGGCGGCCGGGGCCCGCCCAGGCGTGGACTCGGTCACATTTTCGGACGCGGATGCGGTCGCGCGGACGGTGCTACGGATGACCCCAACAGCCTCTCCACGTGCGGAAATCGGCGAATCGGAACGGCAAGCGGAGGCTCATCGGCAGGCAGAGCAGTGGCCAAATGTTGAACTTGCAAGCGTTGATTAAGCGACCCTACGGTGGGTTACCCGCTCGGTTCCGCCCCCGGACCGATCCGTCCGCAGTTCCCGAAAATTTTCGGACGGAACGATCCCGACCGAAGGAGACACCCCCACATGTCCGCTCGCCTCAACAACGCTCAGCCCTACGCCATCGGCCTCTTCAGGATCGTGGTCGGCCTGCTCTTCGCCTGCCACGGCGCCCGTTCGCTCTTCGGCGTCCTCGGCGACGAGCCGGCCGTGGCGGCCGGCACCTGGCCCGGCTGGTACGCGGCCGTGATCGAACTGGTCGGCGGCACCCTGGTCATGCTGGGCCTCGGTACCCGCGCCGCCTCGTTCATCGCCTCGGGCGCTATGGCGTACGCGTACTTCGACGTGCACCAGCCGAGCGCCCTCATGCCGATCGAGAACCAGGGTGAACTGGCCGCCGCGTTCTGCTGGGCGTTCTTCCTGCTCATCTTCACCGGCTCGGGCGCCTTCGGCCTGGACCGGTTGTTCGCGAAGCGCTCGTCGGGCGCGGCGAAGGAGTCGCGGGAGAAGACCCCGGTAGCCGCCTGATCCAGCCGAACCGGCTGATCCGGCTGATCCGTCGCTCGTTCGTACGCCGGTGCCCATCCCCGCATCCCGGGGGTGGGCACCGGCGTACGTCAGGGTGAACATCGTGTGCCGAACACCTGCGCCCCAGTGGATCTCCTGTCAGACCCCCCGCGTACGCTGTATGGCTGTCACACGCCGCCCGCCGCTCCCCCGCGAGGTAGCGGCACGGATCGGGCCGACGGGGGAGTTTCGGGGAGTCTGCGGTGCTTGAGAGTGTGGGGTCCCTGACCGGGACTCCGTGGATCTACGCCCTGGTGGGTGTGTCCGTCCTGTTCGACGTCCTGGTGCCGGTGCTGCCGAGCGGCGTCCTGGTCATCACGGCCGCCACGGCAGCCGCCGCCGGTTCGGGCGCGGCCACCGGACAGGTACCGCAGGAGGTCCCCGACATCCTCGCGCTCACCCTGTGCGCGGCGACCGCATCGGTCCTCGGCGACCTGGTGGCGTACCGGCTGGCCTGGCACGGCGGGGCCCGGCTGGACCGCGCCATCGCCCGCTCCCGGCGCCTGACCAGCGCGCAGGAACGTCTCGGCCAGGCCCTCGCGCACAGCGGCGGCATCCTGGTCGTCGTCGCCCGCTTCGCCCCGGCCGGCCGCTCGGTCGTCTCCCTCGGCGCGGGCGCCGCCCACCGCCGGGTCGGCGAGTTCCTCCCCTGGTCCATCGTGGCCGGCCTGGCCTGGGCCGCGTACAGCGTCGCCCTCGGCTACTTCGGCGGCCAGTGGCTGGGCGCGACCTGGCTGGCAACGGGCGTATCGGTGGCGGCCCTCTTCGGAGCGGGCGCGGGCGCGGCCTTCCTGATGCGTCGGCCTCGGGTGACGGGCGCGCCCGGATAGGCGGCGCCGTACGCAAGGGCACCTGTTATCGGGGGCCGAGGAGTCGCGCCCCGACAGGGGCGCGGGGCTGTGTCATTTTGCGGCTCCGCCGCGGGGCGCGACAAGCCACAGCGAGCGGGCACCCGCCACCGATCAGCACCCCCCGAGCTCACAGGCGCCCCAACCCCCGCCCGAAATCCCCCGGTTGGGAAAACCCCTTCTGTCACATCCGTTGACTTAACCCTCCCGTCGCTCTAATTTCAGCCCGCCCCCTCGTTCGGTTCGCCGATCGCGGTTCGAAATATCGACCAACTCTCCGGGAATCGCAACGCCGCGCCCCGGAAAGGAGCCGCATGTACCCCCCGCCGCGCTCATCCCTCTTCAGGCGCACCGCCATCCGCGCCCCCGCCCTGGCCACCGCGGCGACCGCCGCCCTCCTCTTCGCCCAGCCACAGGCCGAAGAAACCGGAGCGACCCCCCTCGACAACACCGCCCCCGTCGCCGCCTCCACGCGCCAGATACCGGTCCCCACCGCCCCCATGGGCTGGGCCTCCTGGAACAGCTTCGCGGCGGTCATCGACTACAGCGTGATCAAGGGCCAGGTCGACGCGTTCGTCGCCTCCGGGCTGCCCGAGGCGGGCTACAAGTACATCAACATCGACGAGGGCTGGTGGCAGGGCACCCGGGACAGTGCCGGCAACATCACGGTCGACGAGTCCGAGTGGCCCGGCGGCATGAAGGCCATCGCCGACTACATCCACAGCAAGGGCCTCAAGGCCGGCATCTACACCGACGCGGGCAAGGACGGCTGCGGCTACTACTTCCCGACGGGCCGCCCCGCCGCCCCGGGCAGCGGCAGCGAGGGCCACTACGCGCAGGACATGCTCCAGTTCTCCACGTGGGGCTTCGACTTCGTCAAGGTCGACTGGTGCGGCGGTGACGTCGAAGGGCTCGACGCGGCGACCACGTACAAGTCGATCAGCGACGCGGTGGCGACCGCGTCCGCCACCACCGGGCGCCCGCTCACCCTCTCCATCTGCAACTGGGGCTACCAGAACACCTGGAACTGGGCCCCGGGCCTCGCCCCGCTGTTCCGGACCAGCACCGACATCGTCTACTGGGGCAACAACCCCTCGATGACGAACATGCTGTCCAACTACGACCAGGGCCTGCACCCCACCGCCCAGCACACCGGCTACTACAACGACCCGGACATGCTGATGGTCGGCATGACCGGCCTCACCGCCGCCCAGAACCGCACCCATATGGGTCTGTGGGCCATCTCCGGCGCCCCGTTGCTCGCCGGCAACAACCTCTCGACGATGACCGCCGAGTCCGCCGCGATCCTCAAGAACCCCGAGGTCATCGCCGTGGACCAGGACCCGCGCGGCCTCCAGGGCGTCAAGGTCGCCGAGGACACCACGGGCGCGCAGGTCTACGGGAAGGTGCTGGCCGGCACCGGCAAGCGTGCCGCCGTGCTCCTCAACCGCACCTCCTCCGCCCAGAACATCACCGTCCGCTGGGCCGACCTCGGCCTGACGAACGCGTCCGCGACCGTCCGCGACCTGTGGAGCCGCACGAACATCGGCTCGTACGCCACCGGCTACACCACCAGCGTCCCGGCCGGCGGCTCGGTCATGCTGACGATCACCGGCGGCACGGAGGCCGCGAGCAGCGCGTACGAGCCCGCCTCAGCCGGCAGCTACACCGCCGTGAGTGCGGCGAACACGGGTGTCGCGGTCGCCGACTTCACGTACACGAACGACACGAGCACCGCCCGTACGGCGACCCTCAAGGTCAACGGCCAGACGGCGACCACGGTGTCGTTCCCGCCGACCGGCTCGACCCCGGGCACGATCTCCGTCCAGGTCGCCCTGTCCAAGGGCGCCGCCAACACGCTCGCGGTCACCAACGGCCCGACCCTGGGCACGCTGACCGTCCAGCCGGTCCCCGGCACGAACGGCAACCTGATCGTCGGCAAGCAGTCCGGGCGCTGTGTGGACCTCTTCAACAGCACGATCACCAACGGCACCCAGGCCGAGCTGTGGGACTGCAACGGCGGCTCCAACCAGGCGTGGACGTACACCTCCCGCAAGGAACTCGTGGTGTACGGCGACAAGTGCCTGGACGCCTACGACAGTGGCAAGACCAACGGCACGAAGGTCGTCATCTGGGACTGCCACGGCGGAAACAACCAGAAGTGGAACGTCAACACCGACGGCACGATCACGAACGTCAACGCGGGCATCTGCCTGGACGCGTACGGCGCGGCCACGGCCAACGGCACACAGCTGGTGCTGTGGGCCTGCGGCACGGGCGACAACCAGAAGTGGACGGTCGGATAGAGGTTCACTGGCTCAGTGACCTAGAGGTTCATAGGCTCAGTGACCTAGAGGTCCAGAGGGTCGGTGGCTCAGTGGCTCAGTGACCTAGAGGGTCGGTGGCTCAGCCAATCACCTCGCAGCCCAGCCCAGCCCAGCCGGGCGCGCGTTCTCAGGACGCGTGCCGGGCTGTCGTCGTACCACCGCCTCCGCCCCCGCCTCCGCCACGCACCTCGATGCCGGCGAGCAGTTCGGCCGTGGCCGCCGCGATGACATCGACGGCGTGTTCGAAAACCTCGCGGTTGTGGGCGGCCGGTGCCCGGAAGCCGGAGACCTTGCGGACGTACTGAAGGGCGGCGGCCCGGACCTCCTCCTCGGTGGCCTCTTCGGGGAGTACGGGCGGACGAAGGGTCTTGATGCTTCGGCACATGACTCCAGTCTCGCGCGTACCCGGCGATCCGCGCCGCCCGCATGCTGAATACCGAATGGGGAGTGCCCTACGTCCGTACCGGCTGCGATCATGCTCAGCGAAGCGGCCACCTGTCAGGGGCCGACCGACGAGAGGTTCGATCAGCCATGCACACGAACACACCCGCGGGCGTACGCCAGGACACGCTCACCTTTGCCGTACTCGGTCCCGGAGGCGTCGGCGGCCTCCTCGCCGCCCTGCTCTCCCGGGCCGGCCACCGCGTGCTCTGCCTCGCCGGGGACGACACCGCGCGGACGCTGCGCGAGGGCGGAATCCGCGTCCGCAGCGGCCTGTTCGGCGAGTTCACGGCGAAGGTGGACGCGGTGCCCGCGCTGCCGGAGGAGGCATCGGGCCCCCTCGGCGGAGTCGACGCCGTACTCGTCACCGTCAAGCACACGAACCTCGACGCGGCCCTGTCCCGCGTCCCGGCGAAGGCGCTGGGCGACGCCCTGGTCGTACCGTTCCTGAACGGCGTCGAACACCCGGCCGCACTGCGCGCCCGCTACGGCGACGACCGTGTCGCCCCGGCCGTGATCCGCGTCGAGTCGACCCGTACGGCACCCGGCGTGATCGAACACGCGAGCCCCTTCGCGGAGATCGACCTGGCCGGCGACCCGGTACCGCGTGAGCGTCTCGCCGCACTGGCCGCCGCCTTCACGGCCGCCGGACCGGCCACCCGCGTCCTGCCCGACGAGGCGGCGGCACTGTGGGCGAAGATGTCGTTCCTCGCCCCCTTCGCCCTGCTGACCACGCTGTACGGGCTCCCGCTGGGCGACGTCCGCATCCGCCACCGCGACGAGCTGACCGCCCTGGTCGAGGAGACGGCGGCGGTGAGCCTGGCCTGCGGCGGCCCGGCGGACCCCGCCCAGGCCCTGGCCCGCTACGACGCCTTCCCCCCGGCCACCAGGTCGTCGATGCAGCGCGACGCCGAGGCGGGCCGCCCGCTGGAGCTGGACGCGATCGGCGGAGCGCTGCTGCGCGCGGCCGAACGGCACGGTGTGGACGTACCGGTGGCCACACGGGTGGTACGGGAGCTGGCGGCCGGGGACCGCTGACCGTTCCCCCCGACACAGCCCGGCTCAGCCCGGCTCGGTTCGACACAGTTCGCCACGGTCACTCGTTCGCGTGAAGACAGGGAGGAAGTCCCCTGAGGAACTCGCATCTCAAATTCGAACAGGCGTACCATTAGCGCGTGGCGACGACCTATGACTTCCCGAGTGACCTCCTGGCCGGTCAGGAGGAGCTGCATCAGGTCCGGGCCGAGCTGTCCGCCCTCCTGAAGCGGCTCCCCTGGTCGGTCGAGCCGCTGGACGGTTTCAGTGACACCGGCGGCTGGCGCAAGGTGGAGCGCCCCGCGTCGCCGGGCTGGTCGGCCGACGAACAGGCCGAGGTGGAGAAGCTGCGGCGGCGGGAGCACGAGCTCGCGGTGTTCGTGAGCGGCCACCGCTTCTGGGCCGAGGTCACGGGAGCGGACCGGGTGGACGCACGTACGCGGCTCAAACACGCGCATGAAGCCACGGAGGACAAGGCCTGAGGCCTGCCGCCTGGGGCCTGCGCGGCCCGGCCTCAGGAAGTCGGGGCGGACGCGGACGTGACGCGGAAACCTTCCCGCACCCGGTCGAAGACCGGCCGGTAGACGTCCCAGTCCTTCTCGGGCGCCGAGACGTAGATGTCGTACTCCCGGCCGCCCCCCTGCCCGAAACCGAGGTTGATGGCGTGGAAGACGCGCGCCCGGCCCTCGATGGTGAACTCCCAGATGGCGGCTTTCTGGCCCCGGTACGTCGTGCGCTGCATGTAGAGCTTGCGGTACCTGCCCCCGGGGTAGTTGAGCTTCGTGTTCGCCTCGATGTCCTTGAAGTGCGCCAAGGTGTCACCGGCCGGGTCCACCATGCCGATGTTAAGGCTGACCAGGCGGGTCTCGTCGATGTAGACGACCCCGTCGGACTTCCGCTTGTCGAGCGTCCAGCCGTCCGGCACCGGGAAGGCGACGCCGAGCGCCTTCTCCGTGACCAGGTGGTAGCCGTCGGGGACGGGTGAGGGCGCGTAGGTCGTCGGGGTGTGGCTCGTCGCCGAACCCGCGCTCTGCGTGTCCTTGCCGGACGAGTTCACGTAGTAGATGCCGCCCGCCGTGCCCCCGGCGATCAGGATCACCGCGACCGCGCTCCAGAGGACGGTACGGCGGCCATGCCCACCCCGAGACGGTCCGGGAGCCGCCTTCTCCGTGCCGGTCCTCCTCCGCGTGCCGCCGGTGCGGTCGGGATCCGGGAGCCGCCCCGGTGTCGATGACGCAACGGACGCCGTCCACGCGCGCGGCACCGTGTCCTCGGTCACCGACCGCAGCGCCAGTTCTGTCTCCTCCGCCGAGGGCCGCTCGGCCGGGTCCTTGGCCAGCAGCGCCGTGATCAGCGGCTCCAGCGGGCCGGCCTGCTTCATCGGTTCAAGGGGTGCGGTGACGATGGAATACGCCGTCTCGACCGGCGTGAGCCGGCGGAACGGCGGCTGCCCCTCCACCGCCTGGTAGAGGGTCGCGCCGAGCGCCCAGAGGTCGGAGGCGGGGCCGGGGGTGTCGCCCTGGATGCGCTCCGGTGCCATGAAGTCGATGGAGCCGACGATCTCGCCGGTCCGGGTGAGGGTGCTGGTGCCGGTCGCCGTGGCGATGCCGAAGTCGGTGAGGACGACCCGGCCGCCCTCGGTGAGCAGGACGTTGCCCGGCTTGATGTCACGGTGCAGTACGCCGGCCTCGTGGGCGGCCCGCAGCGCGGCGACCATGCCCCGGCCGACGCGGGCGGCCTCCTCGGGAGAAACGGTTCCGCCGCTCTTGAGCAGGGCGCCCAGCGTGGTGGAGGGCACGTACTCCATGACGATGCACGGCAGCCCGTCGTCCTCGACGACGTCATGGACGACGACCACGTTCGGGTGTGCGATCCGGGCCGCGCTCTGCGCCTCGCGGCGGGTGCGCTCGTACATCAGGGCCAGTTCGTCGTCGTCGAACCGCGAGTCCTCGTGCAGACGCTTGAGCGCGACCCGGCGGTTGAGCATCTCGTCGGCGGCCAGCCAGACCGTGCCCATGCCGCCCCGGCCGATCTGCTCGGTCAGCCGGTACCGCCCGGCAATGAGCCGTCCCTCGTCCGACACGTCCGACACCGCAAACCTCTCCATCACACCGGCAAGCTGTGGCTCACGATATCCGGCGCACATGTGGGGCCGAGCCGAAGGTCGCGCTCACCACACCTCGTCACTCGAAGTGGCCCCTCGGCGAAACCGCCGGGGGCCGCTCGTCCGGTCCTGCGGTGTCCTATCGAACAGGCCGTTCGGGGAGCGTCGGAAGAACCTTCTCGGCGATGTCCCGGAGAGCGCTGTCGTCCGGGAGGGCTCCGGTGTCGCTCCACACGGTGATGTCGTAGTAGCCGCCCCGGTCGGCGCGGTCGAGAGCCACGGTCAGCGTCCTGGCCAAGGGGCCGTTCTCGACCGGTCTGGCGGAGTTGCCGCCCCCGAAGTTGATCTCGATCTTCATCGTGTGATCCGAGTAGAGGACAGCGGGCCGACCGAGAACCGTGAGGGTCTCGATGTCCTGCTCACTCCCGTACTTCATCAGCTTCACGTACTGGTCGGTCGTCATGTCGTTGTACGTGGCCAGGAGATTCACGCTGTACGTATCGAACGCGACCTGGGCCTCCGGCGCGGCTACCTTCTCATCCGTCAAGGGAGCGGTGTTGTTGCTGCCGGAAGCCGTGGTCACGGTCTCCTCGGGGGTTCCGAGGAGCGTGGCCAGGTCCGGCCGGTTGAGCGCCTCGCACAGCTCCTCGCCGGTCGCGGGCCGGGGCGTCTCCTCGTAGACCTTCGGCAGCTCCTCGCGTTCTTCGTCCGAACACGAGGCGGGCTGTGCGGTGTTGTTGGCGTTGTCGGACGGCAGAACGTGGGGGCTCACCCACACTACGGCTGCGATCACCCCGAACACGGCCACGGCTGCGACGGCCTGACCCCACTCACTGGGCTCCTTCTCCGGAGTGCCCGGACCGGGAGACAGCCCGGCCGGGGCCTGGGACGGAGCGGAGGCCGGGACCGGGACGGAGGCCGGGACCGGGGCCGGGACGGGAGCAGAGGCCGAGACCGGAGCCGAGGCCTGGACCTGGGCGACGGCAGCGACCACCGTCCCGGGCACGGAGACCGCCGGACTCGGGTTGCGGCGTGCGCGCAGGGCCCTGACCACCCTGTAGACGCTGATCGCGGCGACCAGGAGGAACACCGCGCCGATACCGGCCGCGGCCAGATCCTGATCACGGACAGCCATATACATGATGCGCACGCCAAAGACGAACCCGATCACGACGAGCAGGGGCTCGCGGACCCAGAAGGGCAGGCGACGGATGAGGAAACCAAGCATCCCGTGATCACACCATGACAAGTGCGCATTGACCATGTGGAAGCCACGGTTCCGTGGGGTGGTCGTGCGACCGGCCCCGGACGCGTAGTCCGGGGCCGGTCGAGGCAGGAAGCCGAGGCTTCGACTGCCGGCCAGATGTTCTGGCCATCCTGGTGGGCGCGGACGGTTTCGAACCGCCGACATCCGCCTTGTAAGGGCGGCGCTCTACCACTGAGCTACGCGCCCAGGACGAGTGGTCAGCCTACATTGCCCGGGGTGCTGCCTAGCAAACCCGTATCCGCCCCGGAGATCGCCGGCTGCGGATTCGGGGGTTTTCCCCACCTCGGATCAGGGAGCGTCCCGGATGCCCCGCCGGGCGGCGGCTCCGTACGGTCGAAGAGTGTCGCAGGGCCGTCTCCACCGATCGCCGATCACCGGTCCCGTGTTCGCCTCAGGGGGAGTAGGACCATGGCCCGTTCAGCATTTCCGCGCACCCGTAGCGGCTCTCGTGCCCGTGTCATCGCCGTCACCGGCGCGGTGGTCGCGCTCGTCGCCACCGCGTCGGCCTGCTCCTCCGCGGGGGACGACAAGGATCCGGAGCACCGTTCCTTCGCCCTGCAGGGGCGCACACTCACCGTCGACTCGAACGACTCCGGGCTCGACATCGTCGCCGTGGACTCCACCAAGTCGGGCCGGATCGAGGTCACCCGCTGGTTCCAGGGCTCCGTCACCATGGGCAAGGATCCCAAAGTGACCTGGTCCATGGAGGACGACCGGCTCGAGCTGCGCGTGAAGTGCTCGGGTGTGGTCGCCGACTGCTCGGCCAAGCACCGGATCGAGGTGCCGCGCGGTGTCTCCGTCGTCGTGCGGAACGGGGACGGGAGCGTCAGCGCGCGGGGCTTCGACCAGGCCCTCGACATCCGTTCCGGGGACGGCTCCGTCACCGTCAAGAACTCCACCGGCCCGCTGAAGCTGTACACAGACGACGGTTCGATCCGTGCCCTCGGGGTGCGCTCCCCGCAGGTGCGGGCGCACTCCGAGGACGGCTCGGTGCGGCTCGAACTCGCCTCCGTGCCGGACCTGGTCGAGTCGAGCAGCGACGACGGCTCGCTCACGATCGAGCTGCCCCGGGAGACGTACCGCGTGACGGCGGACTCGGACGACGGCTCCGTGAAGGTGTCCGTGCCGCGCGCCGAGCGCAGTACGCATGTGGTGTCGGCGAAGACGCAGGACGGGAGCATACGGGTGCGGGTCGCCGGGGAGTGAGCCTCGCGATGGCCCGGTGTGCGGCCCGGTAGGAGACCGGGTACGCGCAGCGCGAACCGACCGGGCCGTGTGTTCGTCCTCTACCGGTGGGAGAATGAACCGGGCAGGGCAGATCACAGCACGGGAGAGGGAAGTGACGGCGACCAATTCTGAGCCGTACACGCCGATTGCGCCGCGCGCGCACCAGCCACCTCACCGCTCGCCGCACCGCCCACCCGAGGCCTCTCGCACCGGCGTGCGCGCCGCGGCGCGGGACGTGCTGACGCTCGTACTGCTTCCGTTGCCGCTGCTCCTCGCCCTGCCCGCCGCCTTCGCGGGTGGCGGTACGCGGCGGTGGTTCGGTGGTCGGGCCGAGAGCCAGCGTGCCGAGGCGCAGGCCGCGAAGGACGCCGCCGCCGCTGCCTTCTACGAACTGGACACCGCCCAGCGGGATCTGCGGATCTCGATAGAGACCATCAAGGCCGTCGACGACACCCCCGCCGCCCGGCGCGCGGTCGCCGACTTCGAGGGGCTCGGGCGCCGGATCGACGAGGCCAGCGGCCAGTACATCACCGCCATCGACGCCCATGATCTCGAGCGCGACGACCTGGAGGCCTCAGCCGCCACCCATGCCCGGTCCGAGCTGACCCGGGCCAAGGAGGAGCTGGGGCGGGTCAAGCAGGACCTGGACCGCTTCGCGGACGGGCTCGGGCCGCTGCTCGGCAAGGCCGAGACGCAGTTGGCCCGGCTCGCGCCCTCCGTGGAGCGCGCCCGCCAGTCGCTGCTGGCCGCGTCGAACGCCCTGGACGCGGTACGGGGGTCGGGGCTGCGGGCGGACGACCTGGCCGCCCGGCTCGCCGCTCTCGGGCCCGAGCTGACCCGGCTCAACCAGGGCGCCGGACAGCATGGTGTGCCGGAGACCCTGGAGCGGGCCGACCGGGTCGCGCGCGAGGCGGAGGCGGCGCGGGCCGAGGCGGCGCGGCTGCCCGAGCGGGCCGCGGAGATCGATCACCGGCTGGTGTCGCTGCGTACCCGCGCCGAGGCGCTGACCACCCGGTCCGGGCAGGTGGAGCCGCTGCTGAGCGAGCTGCGCAGACGGTTCTCGGCGGCGTGCTGGCAGGACCTCCAGCACGTACCGGAGCAGGCGACGGACCATGTGCGGCAGGCCGAGGCCAAGCTCAAGGAGGCTCAGGCCGCCCGGGACGCCCAGCGCTGGCCGGACGCGACGGCGCTGCTGTCGACGGTGCGGGCGCTGCTGAACACCACCGACGAGGCGGTGTCGGCGGCCGGGGACCGGCTGCGGCGGCTGAACGCCGTGCAGAAGGACCCGCGGGGCGAGATCGACCGGACGCGCTTCGCGATCCGGGACGCGCAGCGTCTGGCCATGTCGGGGCGCAACACCCCGGATCCGCGGGACGCCCGCCCGCTGGACGAGTCGGTGGCCCGGCTGGACCGGGCGATCGCCGGGCTGGAGGGCCGCCACCCCGACTACTGGCACTTCCTGACGGAGACGGAGGCGGTACGGCACACGGTGGCCGGCGTGGTGAGCCGTATCCGCGAGGAGCGCGGGACGACCGCCCACTGAGGGCGCGTCCCTCCTGGCGCACATCCCTCCTGCGGAGGCCCGCCGCCCGGCCCGGGAAGGGGCCGGAGCGGCGGGACCGAGCCGATCAGGTGCGGTAGGCGTAGTAGTAGGCGTTCGGTTCCGACGCGATGATGCTCGCCACCGACCTGCGGTAGGTGTTGGCGGAGTGGTACGTCAGGTACGGCACGCCCTGGGCGCTGCGGTACGTGACGATCATCGTGTGGTCCTTGGACCCGTCCTTCTCGAAGTCCATCTGGAGCACGTCGCCGACGTCCATCTGGTAGACGTACGCGAGGCTGGTGGTGCGCTTGGAGTTCTGGGCGAACCAGGACCACTCGTTTACGCCGACGAAGGAGTCCGACTGGATGTCGGCGTTGCCGAACCACTTGGTGTAGTCGTAGACGTAGCCGGGGGCGTGCTTCCAGCCGCCGGCCTTCAGGGACTGGCTGACGAAGTTGGTGCAGTCGCCGCCGGCGCCGTGCCCGTTGAAGTTCGGGTAGGCCGTGTTGTAGGTGCTCCAGTACTTCTCCGCGTACGTGGCCATGGCCTTGTAGTCGAAGGCGCCGGTGGTGAGGTTCTTGGTGTTGGCCGGTGTCGTGCGGGTGGTGGCCGCGCGGGGGGCGTTGGGCATGGTGTCGTCGGCCACGGTGCCGACCCTGGCCTTGGCGGACGGCTCGGCCGTGACGGACGCCGTGGTCGGCTGGTTCACCGCGACGTCGGGGGCCGCGTCGGTGTTCCGGATGCCCGTCAGCTGCCAGTGGCCGCGCGCGTCGGCGGTGAACGTCAGCGCGTGGTGGGCCTGGAAGCCGGTGGTCCCCGGCTCGTCGCCGCGGACCTTCTGATAGGTCAGGGTCGTGGTCTCGGTGACCGCGACCTCGGCCTTGGCGCCCCGGAGGCGGGTGCTGTTCAGGGTGACGACGGTGTTGGCCCTGCTGTACTTCTCGCCGAGCGCCGCGAGGCGGTCCTTGCGCCGGTCCAGCGAGGTCAGTGCGGCGTTCTCGCTGCGGGCCAGCGCGGCGGACAGCTTGACGGCGCCGGAGAAGCCCTTGGTCAGCGGCTTCTTCCGGTCGCCCTGCGCGCCGTCGACCAGCGCGTCCGTACGGTCGGTGAGGACCGCGTCGGCCAGGCGCTGGAAGGTGGCCCTGGTCTGCTGGTCCACGATCGGGGCGGTGGAGCGCGCGGTCGCCGCGCTCGCGCTCGCGACCGGCAGCAGTGCCGCTCCCGCGGCGACCGAGGCAGCGGCCGCGACGACTATGGCGGCGCGGCTGCGCGTACGGCCCGTGTTGCTTGACTTCACGAATGTTTCCCCTCTTGCCCCGGCGATGGGGGATGCCGGGTTGTGGAATTTTCGCATGCCATGTGGAGCTCCCGTGAACGGGGATACCCTTTACTGGCAAGGGAATTGACGGATCGTCACATACAGTTCGTCACACGTCGCATACTGGCTGTCACTTCACGACCGTCGACCAGTCCGGCGACTGCGCCGGGTCCAGGCCGCGCAGCCGCTCCAGCGTCGCCGGGGTCTGCACGTCGAGCCAGTCGGCGAGTTCCTTGAAGGAGACGCACTTGACGTCTTTCTTCGTGCACATGGTCGCGATGACCTCGTCGACGGCCTTCATGTAGATGCCGCCGTTCCAGTCCTCGAAGTGGTTGCCGATGAACAGCGGGGCACGGCTGCCGTAGTACACCCGGTCGAAGCCGGCCATGTAGGAGGCGACGGTCTCCTGCTGCCACTGCGGGTAGTTGGCCGGGGCCCCGTCCGTCTCACCGTCGGACTGGTTGTAGAGGAAGTTGAAGTCCATGGACAGGCCCTGGTAGTCGCCGCCCTCGTACGGGAGCATCTGCAGCGGGAAGTCCCAGATGCCGTCCTTCTTCTTCGGCCAGATCTGGAAGTCGCCCGCGGAACTCGCGTCGTAGCGCCAGCCGTAGCTCTCGGCGGCCTTCAGCAGGTTCTTCTGGCCCTCCAGGCAGGGGGCGCGCCCGCCGGTGACCTCCTTCTTGATGTCGAACGGCAGCGGGGCGAGGTCGGTGTAGCCGGTGTTGGTCTTCCACTTCTGCACGAAGTCGAAGAACTGGTCGATCTCGCTCTTCCACTCGGCGACACTCCAGTCGCCGCCGCCCTTCTCGCCACAGAAGTGGCCGTTGAAGTGGGTGCCGATCTCGTTGCCCTCCTGCCACGCCTTGCCGAGCTCTTCGAGGGTGGTGCGGATGTGGTCGTCGGTGGCGTAGCTGATCGCGGCCGACCCCTCGGGGTGCTGCGGGGGCTTGTAGAGGTTCGCCCTGCTCTTGGGCAGCAGGTAGATGCCCGTGAGGAAGTACGTCATGTGGGCGTTGTACTTCGCGGACAACTCCCGGTAGTGCGCGAAGAGTTCGTCGTCGCCGGCCAGTGCGCCGTCCCAGGAGAAGACGACGAACTGGGGCGGTTTCTCACCGGGCTTGAGCGGTACCGGCTTCAACCGGCCCTGCTGCGGGCCGGTGTACGCGGTGGAGCCGTCCCCCAGGACCTTCGTTCTGCCGTCCCACTTCGGTTCACCGGTCGCCTGCGCGGGGGCTTTCACGGTTCCCCCGGAGCCCACGGAGGCTGTCGGCGCGGTGCGGTCGGCGCGGCCCAGCGTCAGGTATCCGGCGGTCGCGGACGCCATGGTCAGGGACGCGACGACGAGGTACGCCGCGATCCGCGGGCGGCGGCTGACGGGGGGATGCGTTGCCGGGGCCTTGCGACGGCGGCCCGACGCTTGTCTCATGTGCTGCTCATTTCGAGGGGGGTGGGTTCCTGCCCCGTCCGGTGGTCAGCCGAGCGGGCTCATGGCACCCGACCAGATGCCGTACGGAACGCTGTCGTCGGCGGTGCCTGCGAGGCCCTTCAACGGCAGCGGTTCGAGGCTCTTGGCCAGGTCGATGCGGTAGACGACGACAGCCGTGGACACGAACTTGTGCGTGCCGACGTACCAGGAGGCGGTGTCGTCCGATGTGGTCCCCGCCTTCCCGGTCACCTTCCCGTCGGCGGACGCGGCGGCGACGGGGTGGGCGGTGCTGAAGGCGTCGGTGAGCGCCGAGGTGACCTCTTCGGCCACGTCGGCACCGATCGCGCGGGTCGGGGTGGGGGTGTCGAGGGCGATGCCGGACCCGTTGCGGGTGATCTTGCGCACCGAGTACGGCTCGGTGCGCCTGCCGCCGGCGATGAACGTGGTGTAGCCGCCGGCCATGCGGATCGCGCTGGGCGTGGAGGTGCCCGTCGACAGGGCGGGCACCTGCGCCCCGATACTGGCGGGCAGCAGGCCGGCGGCCTCGGCGGTCGCGCGGACGTTGTCCAGGCCGGTGTCCATGCCGAGCTGCATGAACGGCGTGTTCACCGACAGAGCCAGCGCCCGGTGCAGGGAGATCTGCCCGTACGACAGGTCGCCGTCGTTGCTGGCGGCCACCTTCTTGCCGCCGCGGTCCCAGTAGGGCCCCTCGGGCGTGGTCACCGGCACGTCGTCGTTGCCGTCGTACAAGGTCTCCCCCGTGACACGTGTCGCCTCGTCGTCGCGGCTCTCGTGGACGCCATGCTCCAGACCGGCCGCGTAGACGAACGGCAGGAAGGCCGAACCGGCGGGCACGGTGGTGGAGTTGGACTCGTTGTAGCCCTGGGTACGGTGGTCGGGGCCGCCGTAGACGGCGAGGATCCGGCCGTCGGCGGTCACCGAGGCGGCGCCGTAGTGCGCGGTCTTCGCGGCCTTCGGATCGTCCTTCACCGCCTGCTTGCGGGCCTTGGCCACGGCGTCGGCGAGCTTGCGCTCCCGGGTGCGGTCGAACGTCGTGTAGACCTGGTAGCCGCCGAGGTCGAAGTCCTTGTCGGAGATCCCCCCGGCCTTCTTCGCGTACTGCGAGGCCACCTCCACCAGGTAGTCGGTCTGCTCACCGGTGTCGTACAGCGGGTTGCTCTTCAGCGGCTCGGGGAACTTCGTGTACGTGGCCCGCTCGGCCTTCGTCAGTCTGCCGATGTCGACCATCCGGTCGAGGGTCCAGGACCAGCGCTCCACGGCGCGGGCACGGTTGGCGCTGCTCAGGGTCGGGTCGTACAGGCCCGCGCCCTTGAGCAGGGAGGCGAGGAACGCGCCCTCGCCGGCGTCGAGTTCGCTGACGTCCTTGCCGTAGTAGGCCTGGGCGGCGCGCTGGATGCCGTAGCAGCCGCGGCCGAACCAGCTGGTGTTGAGGTAGCCCTCGAGGATGTCGTCCTTGCTCATCCGGTTGTCGAGCTTGAGGGAGATCATCGCCTCGGTGAACTTGCGGCTGATCGTCTGGTTCTGGTTGAGATAGACGTTTTTGACATACTGCTGGGTGATGGTGGACCCACCCTGGGTGTCACCCTGACCGACGGTACGAAAAAGGGCGCGACTGATGCCCTTGACGGAAATGCCGGAATCGCTGTAAAAACTCGCGTTCTCGGCGGCGAGCACCGCCCAGCGGACACCCTCCGGGATCTCCTTCAGCGGCATCGCCTGCCGCTGCACCCAGCCGGTACGGGCCATGGGCGTCCCGTCGGCCCAGAAGTACACGTTGTCCTGCTGGGTGGCGTACGTGTTGAGGTTGTCGGGAATGTCGGTGGCCGCGTAGGCGATGCCCAGGAGCAGGCAAGTCAGCCCCACCGACGCCAGCACGCCCCCCAGCCACTGGCGCCAGGAGGGCATCCAGCGCCGCCAGCCGGAGCGGCCGGGGCGCGGGTACTTCGGCGCGTGGGACGCGACGAACGACCCGACACGGGCCCGAAGCCGCGACAGGGTTATTCGGCGGGCTTTACGGGCTAATCGGGCTTTACGCCTGTTTCCCGGTGCGATGCCTGCCGGTACCACGGCTCCCGGTGCGGGCGATTCTTCAGCGGTGCCGGGAATGTCCAGATCCGATATCCGCAAATACAGAGTGGCGTCCGATTCATCCGGTTCCTGGGTCACGACACACCCCTCCGCAGTCCGTGCAGACTCTGAATTCCCCGACCCCACGGCTCATCGCGGCATACACAAATTACCAGCGACCTTCGCAGCTTCTCCACATGGGGAATGAACAGAAAGGACCACCCTCGAAACCTTCGGGCTCCGCACGGCGAGCAATTGGGGACTAATCTGTCCGCATGCCTCGCTACGAGTACCGCTGCCGCACGTGCGGCGACACCTTCGAACTCAGCCGCCCGATGGCCGATTCGGCTGCCCCGGCGGACTGCCCCGCCGGTCACGACGACACCGTGAAGCTCCTGTCGACGGTCGCTGTCGGCGGCTCGGCGTCGGCGCCGCGCGGGAGCGGCGGTGGCGGCGGAGGCGGTTGCTGCGGCGGGGGCTGCTGCGGCTGAGGACCCGCACGGCGGGGCGGTTCGGCGCCCTTCAGGTTGGGTTCAGGTTCGGTTTCCTAGCGTGGCCGTATGACAGCCACGACGGCCGCACCCCAGTGGGTCACCGATCTCATGGACACGATGGGCGCCCCCGGCGCGGGCCTCGCCATCGCGCTGGAGAACCTCTTCCCGCCGCTGCCGAGCGAGGTGATCCTGCCGCTCGCCGGTTTCGCGGCGAGCACCGGGCAGATGAGCCTGCTCGCCGCGCTGCTCTGGACCACGGCCGGCTCGGTCGTCGGCGCGCTCGCCCTGTACGGGGTCGGCGCGCTGCTCGGCCGTGACCGCACCGTCGCCCTCGCCGCGCGGCTGCCGCTGGTCAAGGTGGCGGACATCGAGAAGACCGAGGCGTGGTTCCTGCGGCACGGTACGAAGGCGGTGTTCTTCGGGCGGATGATCCCCGTCTTCCGCAGCCTGATCTCCGTACCGGCCGGCGTCGAACGCATGCCCCTGCCCGTGTTCCTCGGCCTCACCACCCTCGGCAGCGCCCTGTGGAACACCGCCTTCGTGTGCGCGGGCTATCTGCTGGGCGACAACTGGGCAGAGGTCACGACCGTCGTCTCCGCGTACTCGAAGGTGGTGCTGGCAGGGGCGGCAGTGGTCCTGGTCATGTTCATCGCCGTACGAACAAAACGCCGTACACAGGGACGCCCCAAAGGGGCGCGGGGCTGAACCCGATATGCGGCTCCGCCGCGTGGGCGCGACCAGCCACGACGGCGCCGCAGCAACCCGACAACCCCTCACGGCAACGCCACCCCCAGCGGAGCGCTACCGCACCTCCCGAAGGAACTCCCGAAGAATCCGCTCCCCCGCAGCAACTCCCCGCTCGGGAAGCGCGATGACCGTGTCGGCCGTCCACTCCGACTCAGCCAGCTCACCGTGGCCCGGGCGCCAGCCCCGGTCGGCGGCGAGGAGGAGATCGGCGTCGAGGAGAGAGTCACCGGCGGCGAGAGTGAGCGTCGCGCCGGTGCGGCGCGCGACCTCGCGCATGGCCGCGCTCTTGGTGAGCGGCTTCGGCACGGCGTAGATCTTGCGGCCCTGGAGGGAGACCGTCCAGCCGCGGGCCTCCGCCCAGACCGTCAGCTCCTTCACCCACTCCTCGGGGAGCAGTTCGCGCTCGACGACGAGGTAGGCGAAGAAGTCCTCGGCGATACGGTGCTTGCGCACCCAGAGCGGGTCGGCGGTGGCCGCGAGATGGTCCCGGACCTCGTCCAGGGACGCGCACTCGTCCGCGAGCCGTGCCTGCACCCGGTCGTGCCAGTCCTGGTCGGCGACCCCGTCGACGAGAATGTGACCGCCGTTCGCACAGATCGCGTACTTCGGTGCCGGGCCCGGCAGGTTGATGCGCAGATACTGCTTACGGGTCCTGGTCGTCGTCGGCACGAAAACGGCGGCGTCACCGAGTTCGGTGAGCAGTCCGGCGGCCACCTCCGTCATGTACGACAGCGGCCGGGCCTCGTGCACCTCGACACAGAGCAGCCGGGGCGCGCGGGCGTCCGGCATGGTCAGCGCGAGGGCCGCGGCAGAGTAGATGAGCGTACGGTCGAGATCGCTGGCGACAAGCACGGGACTGATGGGACTCATACCGACACCGCCTTGCCGTCGGCGCCGGTCGCGCCCCGCGTGTACTTGGGGTGGATCAACCCGACGCAGGTGTACGGGAGTTCGGCCACCTCTTCGACGGGTACGCCCCGCTGCTCGGCGAGCAGGCGTACATGGTCGAGGTCGGCGCCCGCTCCGGCGCGGGCCAGGATCTTCCAGGGGACACGGCGCAGCAGCACCCGGGTGGTCTCGCCGACGCCGGGCTTGACGAGGTTGACGTCGTGGATCTCGTACTCCTCGCTGATCCGCTCGACTGCCGCCCAGCCCTCCCACGTCGGGGACCGGTCGGCGGCGAGCAGTTCCTTGACCGTGGTGTCGACGGCGTCCGCGACCTCCGGGAAGCGGGCGGCGACGGCGTCGAGGAAGTCCACCGAGACGTCTGCGCCGGCGAGTTCACGGTAGAACTTGGCGCCGTGGAAGTCGTTCGGGCCAACCAGGTCGGCGCGCAGGACGGTCCGCGAAATCAGGCCCGACACCGTGGAGTTGAGGCAGGCGGAGGGGATGAGGAAGTCCTCGCGGGTGCCGTACGTACGGACACAGGAGCCCGGGTCGGCCAGGACCGCGATCTCCGGGTCGAAGCCGGTGATGCCGTCGGAGTCCTCGAACTCCTTGATGGCGTCGGCGAGTTCGCGGGTGATGGCGCCCTTGCCGGTCCAGCCGTCGACGAACACGACGTCGGCGGGGTCGTGGTGGGCGGCCAACCAGCGCAGCGCGTTGGCGTCGATGCCCCGGCCCCGGACGATCGACACGGCGTAGTGGGGCAGTTCGAGCCCGTGGCGGTGCTTGGCCCAGCGGCGCATCAGGGCGCCGACGGGGGTTCCGGCCCGCGCCAGCGAGACGAGCACCGGCCGCGGTGAGCGTTCGGCGAGCACCAACTCCGTGACCGCGCCCACCGCTTGGGCGATACGGGCGGCGGAGGTGTCGAGGGCCGCGCGGAACAGCTCCTGGTACTGGTCGCTGGGCTGGTACTCGACCGGCAGCGACTCGGCGTAGTGGGCACCGCCCGCCTGGATCGCCTCCTCGCGCTCCTCCGTGGGCGCCTCCAGGCTGACGTCCGAGAGATCCCGCAGCAGCCAGCCGACCTCGTCCGGTGGATACGAGGAGAACGCGGGACCGCGGAGGGGCTCGGGCAGCATGCGGGGCCTTTCGGGTACGTGCGGGAGTGCGGGTACGTACGAGGGGACGACGGCGAGCACGACGTTCGGCGTGTGCGCGGCGAGCTTGGCCAACAGGCCGTCGGGGGCGTGCAGTTCGGGCGTGTCGGCGGCGGAGTCCACGACCGCGACGACGGCGTCGAAGCCGGCGCCGGCCACGTTGTAGGTGTAGCGCTCGCCGGGCCCGTCGGCCGGGTCGTCGTGGGCCGGGAAGACGAGGCGGCTGCGGATCGCGTACCCCGGGTCGTCCACGGCGAGGACGGGCGAACGGGTGGTCGTCGAGGAACGGACCTCGGCGCCCTCCAGCACCTGCTCCAGCTCGCGGGCGAGACGCAGCGGGGCGTACATCAGCTCCTCGAAGCCGAGGACGAGCACGCGCCGGGCGTCTTCGGGGAGGCACTCGGCGAGCCTCGCCGCCATCGCGGGCAGCGCGGCCTCCATGCGTATTCGGTGCCCGGGCGTGAAGCCGTGGCGACCGCCGTCCGGGATGCCTCGGGGCCAGCGCAGTTCGACTCGGGTGAAACGGTTGTGTGGCGGCTGCGGGTCGGTGGGGGCTGTTCGCGCAGTTCCCCGCGCCCCTGAGGGGGGATTCTCGTACCGCTCGACGAGTTCTTGCCCCTTTTCCAGCACGCCCTCCGGCAGGCGAACCGTTCCGTCAGCCGTGGTGACCAGGTCGACGCGGGCGCCGATCTCGTCGGCGAACACGTCCAGGCGGCCCGCGTCGGCGGCGGAGCGCATGTCGACGAGGGCGACTATGACGTACCGCTCACGCGGGTAGCGCTCGTGCAGGGCGCGGATGGTGTTGAGGACGGTGTTGCCGGTCGAGAACTCGTCGTCGACGAGGACCAGCGGGCCGGGGCCGGCCAGCAGTGCGGGGTTCTCCGGGAGGAGCAGGTGGGAGGTGGCGTGCGAGTGGGCCTCCTCGAAGCCGCCCGCCCGGGCGACGCCTTCGACCGGTCGACGGGTGGAGTGCAGGTAGGGCGCCAGGCCCACGCCGTCGGCAACGCAGTGGCCGAGCCCGGTGGCCGTCTCGGCGTACCCGAGGACGACGGCTCGCCGGGACTCGTCGGCGCCCAGCAGTTCGCGGACACGCCTGCCGAGGGCGAAGCCGTGGCCGTAGACGACGGCGGGCGACTGCGGGACGTGCTTGCCGAGCACGTTCGACACCAGCAGGTGCGCCCGCTTGGGGTTGCGCCGCAGGGCGAGACCGAGCAGCTCGCGCAGGTCGTGGCGGCCGACCAGCTCGACCCCGAGCCGCTCGGCGACCCAGGTGCCGGACCAGACCCCGTTGTGCACAGCGTTGTCCATGAATCCCTATGTGTGTTCGTCGGGGGGTGCCAGGTCCGTCATGTCAGCCGCACAGGCGATCGAAGGCGGATTTCGGTCGGGAACTGGTTGGAAATCGGTCGGGACAGGTTGGGAATCAGTCGGGGATACCGGCGGTGAGCAGCTCCACGAAGCCGATGTCCTCGTTGGCGACGCCGAAGACCTCGGCGCGCAGCAGCGTCCGCTCGGCCCAGGCGCGGTGCGGCTTCACCTCGTTCATCTTGTTCGTGTACGCCGACCGCAGGACGCCGCCGCCGCAGCGCTCGGGCCGCAGGATGTCCTGGGCGTCGCTGAACTCCTCGTGGCTGACCACGGACAGGGTGTGCACCGGCAGCACGTGCGAGGGGTGGATGCAGGTCTTGCCGAGCAGCCCGTTGGCCTGGTCGAGGCTGATCTCGCGGAGCAGCCCGTCCATGGCGTGCTCGATCAGCGTCTCACGCAGTTCCTCGGCCTGGCCGTCCAGGAAGGGGCTGCGGCGCAGCTGCGGCTTGAACATGCGCTCCTGGACCCGGAAGTACTCCCAGACGGGCCCGGTGACGGTGAACCCGGTGCCGTCGGCCCGCCCCATCATGTTGACGACGTCGGCGATGACGGAGGCGACGACGTGGACGTCGTACGCCGTCATGTCCGGGGCTCTGCGCAACCCGTACGAGGAGCAGAAGTCGGTGACGCCGAGGCGCAGGGCGAGGACGCGGTCGCGGTACTTGTCGACGGCGCGGGAGATGCCCTCCAGGGTTTCTACGCGCGTCTCCCGGTACATCAGCTCGGGGGATTCGAGCACCGGCATGCCGAACAGACGGTGGCCGCTCGCGGCCTCGGCGTCGGCGAGTGCCTCCAGGAACGGCATCCCGCGTTCCTCGGTGAACTTCGGCATCACGAACCCGGAGAGCAGCCTGACGGTGGGCCCGAGTCGCTGTACGAGGTCGGGGATCTGTTCGGGGGTACGGACCCGGATGAACAGCAGCGGCAGCCCGGTGGCGGCGTCGGGGCGCTCGTCGAGCACGCCGAACTCCCGCACCAGGTTCTCCTCGGCGGCCTCGACCTCCGAGTCGTCGATCGAGTCCTCCAGGCACAGCACCATCGAGACGACACCGCGGGCGACCTGCTTGACGATGGCGTCGGCGAGGCGCGGGCGGGTCGCCGGGCTGTACAGGGTGGCCCCCAGGGCCGTGGCGAGCAGCCGGGCCGGGGAGTCGGCGGTGAACTCGCACGGCTCCTGGTGGAACAGGCGCTGCCGTACCTCAGGCGCGATGTGCCCGAAATGACGCATGAAACTCCCCCGTGGCGGCTGGACGGCCGGTCGAGTGGTGATCGATTGTCGGTCGAGTGTTGAAGGGTGGCCGGTAATAGTACGTAGGGATCCATGTCAGGGGTTCCCACTGAGAATGAAGTTCAGGTAACGCGGACACGCAGAAACGATGCCCCCGCGTTGTCGTGACCAGGACCGAGAAGGCAGGATGACCGCATGACGCACGCCATGCTGAAGGGGTCGAACGTCCCTCTCGAAGCCACGACGGTGCGGGCCGTGCTGCGCTGGACGCCCGGGCAGGGGGTTCCGGATGTCGATGCCTCGGCGCTGCTCCTCGGCCCCGACGGTCGTGTGCGCTCCGACGAGGACTTCGTCTTCTACAACCAGCCCCGCCACCCGTCGGGCAAGGTCTGGCGCCTCGGCAAGAAACGGGTGGCCGAGGGCCTGACCGACACGATCCAGACGGATCTGACCGGTGTCGAGTCAGGAGTCGGACAGATTCTGCTGATCGCCTCGGCGGACGGCGTGCCCTTCGACCGCGTACGGTCCCTGCGCATCGTGTTGTACGACGGTGCCGTCGCGGACGGGGAACCGCTGGCGTACTTCGACGTCAAGCCGGAGACGGGCGAGGAAACGGCGCTGATCTGCGGCGAGCTGTACCGGCGCGGCGACGGCTGGAAGTTCCGCGCCCTGGGCGAGGGCTACTCGAACGGCCTGGAGGGCCTGGCGACGGACTTCGGCATCTCGGTGGAGGACCCGCCGGCCGAGGAACCGTTCCCGGACACCACGAACGCCCCGCCCACGGACACCTCGGCGGTCACCACGGTCCAGCATCCGCCCACCCTCCCTCCCCAGCCGACCTACGGCTACCCGCAGCCCACGAGCCCGAACGCCAACCAACCGGCGTACGGGTACCCCCAACCGGTGGCAACATCCCCGAACCCGTCCCCGGACTTCCACCTACCGCCACAGGGCCCACAGTTCATCGGACGCTAGGACAGGCGCCCTGAAGGGGCGCGGGGCTGTGTCGTTGTGCGGCTCCGCCGCGGGGCGCGACAAGCCACAACGAACCCGCAGTCGCCCATGCGCAGAACCTCCCGCGTACCAAGGCGCCCCCGCCCAGACCAGCGTCAGCGCTCCGCCTTCGTCTTGTAGCCCCGACCCCACTGCAGTCCCCACCCGTACAACCGGTCGAGCTCCGCCTGGAACCCGTAGACGAACTTCACTTCCCGCCGGACGATCAGCTCGTTCTTCACGTTCTCGATCAGCACCACCGCACACGACCGGGCCTGCGAGTGCCGCTCGTCGAGGCCTATCTCGATGCGCGGCCCGTTGCTCGGGTAGAGCGTCACGATCGCGTGGGTCCGGTCGAACGCCGGCGTCTGGTCGTAGATGTACACGAACACCAGCAGCCGCTTGATCTCGTCCCGGTGATCAAGGTTGACGTACGCCGTCTCCCCGGACGCCGACCCGAACCGGTCGTCACCGCTGAGCTTGACGTAGGGCGGCGCATTCGTCTCGCCGAGGAACCCGCCCAGCGGCTGTACGACCCCCTTCGTGCCGTCGGCCAGCTCGTACAGGATGCCCAGGTCGAGGTCGACGTTCACCATGCTCTGGGTGTGGCCCTTGACCTCCTCGGGCCGCAGGGCCTGGAAGGGGTGTCGCCACAGGCTCTGCCGCTTGGGGCCGCCGATGTCCGACGTACGCATCCGCCAGGACAGATTGATGCGCAGGTGGCCCGTCGCGGCACCCTGCTTGGTGAGCGACACCCGCTGGTGCCGCTTGGTCAGCTCGATGGAGTTGCTCGCCGCGCTGCCCGCGTCGAAGTCCGTCGTACGGCCGTGCCACAGGTCGTCCCAGAAACTCATCCCGCCCCCACCCGTCCAGCCCCCGCACATTCGTCCACGCCGTCGGCCCGCTGCCCGCAAAGCCGCGGGGCGGCCGACGAGGACGATTCCTCGTAGCCGCCCCGCTCAGAGCGTTCCTCACAGCGGAGGTTGTCACACCCCGGACGACACCTCAGTCTTCTCGTCCGAGCCCGCCGCTTTTCCCTCTGCCGCTGCCAGTTTGGTGTTGCGGCGCACGGAGGACCAGAAGGACCAGGCGATCAGTACGACACCCACCAGGCCGGTGATGACCTCGTGGATCTGGTACTGGATGGTGATGAGCAGGATGCCGGCGAGGGCGCCGATCGCGTAGTGCGCGCCGTGCTCCAGGTAGACGTAGTCGTCGAGGGTGCCCTGGCGGACCAGGTAGACCGTGAGCGACCGGACGTACATGGCGCCGATACCGAGGCCCAGGGCCATCAGCACGATGTCGTTCGTGACGGCGAAGGCGCCGATCACACCGTCGAAGGAGAAGGACGCGTCCAGCACTTCGAGGTAGAGGAACATGAAGAACGCGGCCTGGCCGGCGAGGACGATGGCCGGCTTCTTCTTGCCGGTCCGCTCGGCCTCTTCCGCCTCCTCGTGCTCGCGCTCCTCCTCTTCCTCGAGTTTGTCCTCGAAGTAGCCGGAGAGTCCGCCGACGATCATGTACGTGATCAGACCGGCGATGCCGGAGATGAGCACCGTCTGTGCCTTGTCGACGTGGGCGCCACCGTGCTGGTGGGCGTTGGTCGCGAAGGTCATGGCGGAGATCATGAGCACGATCAGGGCGATGCAGACCGACAGCATGTCGACCTTGCCGAGCTTGGCGAGGGGGCGTTCCAGCCAGCCGAGCCACTTGATGTCACGGTCCTCGAAGATGAAGTCGAGGAAGATCATCAACAGGAACATGCCACCGAAGGCGGCGATCGCCGGGTGGGCGTCGGTGACCAGCTGCTGGTACTGGTCCTTGTTGTTGAGCGCGAGGTCGACGGCGTCGATCGGGCCGATCTTGGCGCTGATGGCCACGATCACGACGGGGAAGACGAGCCGCATACCGAAGACGGCAATGAGGACACCGACGGTGAGGAAGATCTTCTGCCAGAAGGCACTCATCTTCTTCAGGATGCCGGCGTTGACCACCGCGTTGTCGAAGGACAGCGAGATCTCGAGGATGGAGAGGATCGCCACGATCCCGAAGCCGGTCCACCCCCCGTAGAGGACGGCCGCGACCAGGCCGAGCGCGGTGACCGCGAACGACCAGCCGAAGGTTTTCAGAATCACTGGCTACCCAATCGTGTGTTAACGGGTCTCCCCCGCTGCCGTACCCGGCTTTACGAAACGTTGACTCCGAAGTCTAGGGCGATGCCCTTCAGACCCGACGCGTACCCCTGTCCAACTGCACGGAACTTCCACTCGCCCTGATAGCGGTACAACTCCCCGAAGATCATGGCGGTCTCCGTCGACGCGTCCTCGCTCAGGTCGTAACGCGCCAGTTCCTGGCCGTCGGCCTGGTTGACGACCCGGATGAAGGCGTTGCCGACCTGGCCGAAGGTCTGGCCGCGGTTGTCCGCGTCGTGGATCGAGACCGGAAAGATGATTTTGTCGCAGGCGGCCGGCACCTTGGGGAGGTCGACGATCAGCGACTCGTCGTCACCCTCGCCCTCACCGGTGAGGTTGTCGCCGGTGTGCTCGACCGAGCCGTCGGGGCTGGTGAGCTGGTTGTAGAAGATGAACCACTCGTCGCCGAGCACCCGTCCACCGCCGCACAGCAGCGCGCTGGCGTCGAGGTCGAAGGGCGCGCCGGTGGTGGAACGCGCGTCCCAGCCGAGCCCGACCAACACCTGGGTGAGGTTCGGTGCGGCTTTGGAGAGGGAGACATTGCCCCCCTTGGCAAGCGTGACGCCCATTGTGCTGGTCCTCCCCGAGGTGATGCCGAACAGATGTGCCGAGCGCGTCCGGCGCCGCACCGAGAGTGCGACGCCGGACGACGGAGCCGGAGGGAGTCCGGCTCAGACGTTCACGCCGAAGTCCTGCGCGATGCCGCGCAGACCGGACGCGTATCCCTGGCCGATGGCGCGGAACTTCCACTCCGTGCCGTGCCGGTACAGCTCGCCGAAGACCATGGCGGTCTCCGTCGAGGCGTCCTCGGAGAGGTCGTAGCGTGCGAGCTCCGCCTCGCCCGCCTGGTTCACCACGCGGATGTACGCGTTGCGCACCTGGCCGAAGGACTGCTGACGGTTCTCGGCGTCGTAGATCGAGACCGGGAACACGATCTTGTCGATGTCGGCCGGGACAGCCGCGAGGTTGACCTTGATCTGCTCGTCGTCCCCGTCGCCCTCACCGGTGGTGTTGTCACCGGTGTGCTCGACGGAGCCGTCCGGGCTCTTGAGGTTGTTGAAGAACACGAAGTTGGCGTCGGAACTGACCTTGCCCGCCGCGTTCGTCAGGATCGCGCTGGCGTCGAGGTCGAAGTCGGTGCCGGTGGTGGAACGCGCGTCCCACCCCAGACCGACGATGACCGCGGTGAGACCCGGGGCCTCCTTGGTCAGCGATACGTTGCCGCCCTTGCTGAGGCTGACTCCCACGAGTCCTCCATTGGTGTCTCGTCTGCGTCCAGGGGCGGTGTGCCCCGTCGTGCGCCGGTATCGGATCAACGTGTCGATCCTAGTAACGGGTTCCCGCCCCACGCAGGGCTGGAACCGAAGAGTTACAGGGTGTCGAGGGCCTTCACGTACTCGTTCAGGTCACGCGCGTCCGGCAGGCCGTTGACCACGGTCCACCGCACGACGCCCTCCTTGTCGATGATGAAGGTCCCGCGCACCGCGCAGCCCTTGCTCTCGTCGAAGACGCCGTACTCGCGCGAAATGTTGCCGTGCGGCCAGAAGTCGGAGAGCAGGGGGTACTCGAAGCCCTCCTGCTCGCCGAAGACGCGCAGGGTGTGGATGGAGTCGTTGGAGACGGCGAGCACCTGCGTGTCCCGGTCGGAGAACCTCGGCAGGTTGTCCCGCAGGTCGCAGAGTTCGCCGGTGCACACACCGGTGAAGGCGAAGGGATAGAAGAGCAGCACCACGTTCTTGGCGCCGCGGAAGTCCGAGAGCCGCACGGTGGCGCCGTGGTTGTCCTTGAGCTCGAAGTCCGGGGCCTTTTCGCCGACCTCGATCGCCATGATCCTGCATCCCTTCGGTGGGCTGTTCGGGTGAGAACACCCTAGTGACCACCCACTGAAAGCCGCCGGACGGGCCGGATGAATCCGGCCCGTCCGGCGATTGAGGACGAGGCCGTTCAGGCCGATCGGGGGTCTGGGGGCAGAGCCCCCGGTAGACGCCCGCACCGGCGAACGGTCACTTACTCACTTCTTCGACTTGGCTGCCTTGGGCGTCGCAAGACGACTCCCACTCCAGTCCTTGCCCACACTGACGCTCTTCGTCGCCGACAGACCCGCCGTCGTCGCGGCTTCAGAGATGTCGCTCGGCTCCACGTAGCCGTCACGGCCCGTCTTGGGCGTGAGGAGCAGGATCGCGCCGCCTTCTTCGATGTACGCGGTGGCATCCACCAGCGAATCGGTCAGGTCGCCGTCATCGTCGCGGAACCAGAGCACCACGGCATCTGCGACGTCGTCGTACTCCTCGTCAACGAGATCGCTGCCGATGACTTCCTCAATGGCCTCGCGGAGCTCCTGGTCGACGTCATCGTCGTAGCCGATCTCCTGGACCACCTGCTCGGGCTGGAACCCCAGCCTTGCGGCAGGGTTAGTCCGCTCCTCCGCGTGGTCCGCGGTCGCGCTCACGGGTTGCCTCCTGATCATGTTTCGAGAATTGTCCAGCAACGCGCGTGCGCGAAGCATTGGCCGTAGTCCACACGGGCGGGGCGGATCGCGCAAGTACCCGGCCGTCGAGACCGCCGAAACGGTGACGATCCTGGCGGTGTCGCCGCAACTTCAGACAGCGACTTCCGGGAACCAGTGACGCACACCACACCATTCTGCCCGCTTTGCGGTTTTGCTGCTCCCGAGTGACTCCCGAACTTCTCACACATGCGTGCGAGATCCGAATCGCTTTACGGAACACGTCACGGACTGGGCGTATCGTTGCGATTTGGCTGCGGACACCCCGCCCGGCGATCTTCACCGGGACTACTTCTGAGTAGAGGTGACGTACCCGGCCTCGGGGTACACGATGGGGCCAGTGCATTCGCAGCCCCGGGGCAGGTTCATGGCGTGCCCCGGACCAAGCCCTCCGAGAGCGAAGGAACAGCGTGGCTTCCGGATCAGATCGCAACCCGATCATCATTGGCGGCCTTCCGAGTCAGGTTCCTGACTTCGATCCCGAAGAAACCCAGGAATGGCTCGACTCGCTCGACGCCGCCGTTGACGAGCGCGGCCGGGAGCGAGCCCGCTATCTGATGCTGCGGCTGATCGAGCGAGCCCGTGAGAAGCGCGTCGCCGTGCCCGAGATGCGGAGCACGGACTACGTCAACACGATCGCGACGAAGGACGAGCCCTTCTTCCCCGGCAACGAGGAGATCGAGCGCCGCATCCTGAACGCGACCCGCTGGAACGCGGCCGTGATGGTCTCGCGCGCCCAGCGGCCCGGGATCGGCGTCGGCGGCCACATCGCGACCTTCGCCTCCTCCGCCTCCCTCTACGACGTGGGCTTCAACCACTTCTTCCGGGGCAAGGACGAGGGCGACGGCGGCGACCAGATCTTCTTCCAGGGCCACGCCTCCCCCGGTATCTACGCCCGCGCGTTCCTTCTCGACCGGCTCAGCGAGCAACAGCTCGACGCGTTCCGCCAGGAGAAGTCGAAGGCGCCGTACGGGCTGTCCTCGTACCCGCACCCGCGGCTGATGCCGGACTTCTGGGAGTTCCCGACCGTCTCGATGGGCCTCGGCCCGCTCGGCGCGATCTTCCAGGCGCGGATGAACCGCTACATGGAGGCGCGCGGGATCGCGGACACCTCCAAGTCGCACGTGTGGGCGTTCCTCGGTGACGGCGAGATGGACGAGCCGGAGTCGCTCGGCCAGCTGTCGATCGCCGCGCGCGAGGGCCTCGACAACCTGACCTTCGTCGTCAACTGCAACCTCCAGCGGCTCGACGGCCCGGTGCGCGGCAACGGCAAGATCATCCAGGAGCTGGAGTCGCAGTTCCGGGGCGCCGGCTGGAACGTCGTCAAGCTGGTGTGGGACCGGAGCTGGGACCCGCTGCTCGCGCAGGACCGGGACGGCGTGCTCGTCAACAAGATGAACACGACCCCCGACGGGCAGTTCCAGACGTACGCCACGGAGACGGGCGAGTACATCCGCGACCACTTCTTCGGGGACGACACCCGGCTGCGCGCGATGGTCGAGAACATGACCGACGACCAGGTCCTGCACCTGGGCCGTGGTGGCCACGACCACAAGAAGATCTTCGCGGCGTTCGCGGCGGCCAAGGCGCACAAGGGCCAGCCGACCGTCATCCTCGCCAAGACGGTCAAGGGCTGGACGCTCGGACCCAACTTCGAGGGCCGCAACGCCACGCACCAGATGAAGAAGCTGACGGCGGCCGACCTCAAGGGCTTCCGCGACCGGCTCCATCTGCCGATCTCCGACAAGGAGCTGGAGGGCGGCGCCCCGCCGTACTTCCACCCGGGCCGGAACTCGGAAGAGATCCAGTACATGCACGACCGCCGCAACTCGCTCGGCGGTTACGTCCCGACCCGCGTCGTCCGCGCCAAGCCGCTGACGCTGCCGCCGGAGAAGACGTACGCGAGTGTGAAGAAGGGTTCAGGTCAGCAGTCGATCGCCACGACCATGGCGTTCGTCCGGCTGCTCAAGGACCTCATGCGGGACAAGGAGATCGGCAGGCGTTTCGTGCTGATCGCGCCGGACGAGTACCGCACGTTCGGCATGGACTCGTTCTTCCCGAGCGCGAAGATCTACAACCCGCTCGGCCAGCAGTACGAGTCGGTCGACCGGGAGCTGCTGCTCGCCTACAAGGAGTCCCCGACCGGCCAGATGCTGCACGACGGCATCTCCGAGGCGGGCTGCACCGCCTCGCTGATCGCGGCGGGTTCGGCGTACGCCACGCATGGCGAGCCGTTGATCCCCGTCTACGTCTTCTACTCGATGTTCGGTTTCCAGCGCACGGGCGACCAGTTCTGGCAGATGGCCGACCAGTTGGCGCGCGGTTTCGTACTGGGTGCGACCGCCGGCCGTACGACTCTGACCGGCGAGGGTCTCCAGCACGCCGACGGGCACTCGCAGCTGCTCGCCTCGACCAACCCGGGCTGTGTGGCGTACGACCCGGCGTACTCGTACGAGATCGCGTACATCGTGCAGGACGGTCTGCGCCGGATGTACGGGCCCGACAGTGAGGACGTCTTCTACTACCTCACCGTCTACAACGAGCCGATCCAGCACCCGGCCGAGCCTGAGAACGTCGACGTCGACGGCATCCTCAAGGGCATCCACCGTGTGGGCGAGGCGACTTCGGGCACCATCCCGGCCCAGGTCATCGCGTCCGGTGTCGCGGTGCCGTGGGCGCTGGAGGCGCAGCGGATCCTCGCCGAGGACTGGAACGTACGGGCGGACGTCTGGTCGGCGACCTCGTGGAACGAGCTGCGGCGCGAGGCTGTCGCGGTGGAGCAGCACAACCTGCTGCACCCGGAGGAGGAGCAGCGCGTCCCGTATGTGACGCGGAAGCTCAGTGCCGCCGAGGGACCGTTCGTGGCCGTGTCCGACTGGATGCGTTCTGTTCCGGACCAGATCTCGCGGTGGGTCCCGGGGACGTACCAGTCGCTGGGCGCGGACGGCTTCGGCTTCGCGGACACGCGGGGCGCGGCCCGGCGGTTCTTCCACATCGACCCGCAGTCGATCGCGGTGGCGGTGCTGACCGAGCTGGCCAAGGAGGGCAAGGTGGACCGCTCGCTGCTGAAGCAGGCGATCGACCGGTACCAGTTGCTCGACGTGGCGTCGGCGGACCCGGGCGCGGCGGGCGGCGACGCGTAGCGCTCCGCGGGTCGGGCGGTAGTTCGTCTGCGGGGCCGTTGTGGCTGGTCGCGCCCACGCGGCGGAGCCGCACATAGATACAGCCCCGCGCCCCTGCGCCCCTATAGGGCTGCCCCTTCGGGGCGCCCTATAGGGGCGCTTCCGGACCCTTACGATGCGGGGCATGAAGGAACCTTCGGCACAGGCCCGTTGGGAGCGGCATACGCAGCGGCCCCTGATGGGGCTCGCTGTCGTGTTCACCGTCGCCTACGCGGTGCCGATCATCGACAGCCCCGCCAGCCGCTCCGTCTCGGTCGCGTGCACGGTCGCGGAGTGGACGGTGTGGGGGGCGTTCGCGGTCGACTATCTCGTCCGGATCGCTCTCACCGACCGGCGTCGGGAGTACGTTCGACGGCACTGGCTGGACCTGTTCGCCGTGCTGCTGCCGCTGCTCCAGCCGCTGCGGCTGCTGCGGGTCGTCTCCACGCTGATGCTGGTGGGCCGGCGGGCCCAGATGGCGTCCCAGGTCCGGCTGACGACATACGTCGGCGGGGCCGTGGTGGGGCTGCTGATGTTCGGTTCGCTGGCCGTGCTGTCGGTGGAACGCGCGTCACCGGAAGGGAACATCCGAACGCTGGATGACGCGCTGTGGTGGTCGTTCACGACGATGACGACAGTCGGGTACGGGGACCACGCGCCGACCACCGGAGTGGGCCGGATGCTCGCGGTCGGGCTGATGCTGTCCGGGATCGCGCTCCTCGGTCTCGTCACCGCGAACATCGCCGCCTGGTTCATCTCCCGGTTCGAGATGGACGACGTGGAGGAAAAGCGCCAGACGGCGGCGATCGCGGCACTGACGGACGAGGTACGGGCGCTGCGCGCCGAGGTGGCCGCGCTGGCCGTCACGAGGGAGCGGGTGAGCGAGGAGCCCCGTTAGGGGGTCCCGCGTCAGAGGTCCCGCTGTCGCGCCGACGGTCAGAAGAGGCCGGTCGTCGTGCCTGTGGCGCTCGCCAGCCAGATGATGGCCAGGAGGGTGTCGATCGCACCCAGGACCACGGCCACCAGGGGCGGTATCGGGTGCGGGCCCTTCCAGGTCCGGCCCATCGCCAGCCAGCCGCAGACAATGGCCGCCGGGCCCAGGACGATGCCGAGGACGAAGAAGCCCACGACCGCGCAGATGAGCCCGATGATTCCCAGCGTCGCGCTGTCCGGCGTGGTGCGCTGCCAGCTCCTGCCGCGTGCACCGGAGTTCCTGCCGGTGGAGTGCTGCCGTCCGAAGGCCGCCATGCGTCATCAACTCCCTGGAACTTGTCGGTAGTTCGGGGTCGATGAGGCGGGTACCCCCGCATCGGGGTTTCACGGCTGCCCCCGCCGTCCCGGTCTTCGGCGGGCCCGCCGGCGCGCTGTCCCCCTCCGGCAGCGCGCCGCGGCCCGGCCGTCCTCCCACGTCGTACGAACCACGTCGTGCGAATCCATGTCGTGCAGACCATGTCGTGCGGAGGACTTGACTAACTGTGACCTGTCTCGTGGGTCGAAGGGGAGGAATCTTTAGCGGAGTCACCCTGATGAGGGAACTCTCGCGGCCGGACCATAGATATATGCGCGATATATGCGCCTCAGATGTGCGCCGCCACCGGACAAGCCAGGTTCATGCCCGCCAAGAACTCGCAGTGCGCGTTCTTCGAGGCCGTGGAGTCCGTCGTACCGGTGGAGTTGCATATGCGTATGCACTGCCGCCCGGCCGGGGGTCGATCGACGGGAGCCTGACCTCGACGCGATGGGTCCGGCACCGGCCTGGAACCTGCGTACGGAGCGGCAGTGACGCCCTGTACCGGCGTGCGTACGGAGGGGCTAACCCGGCGTCGGTTATCGAAACGTGATCCGCGTCACTCGGTTAACGCGAGACCCTCTCGTTCTCCTAGTGTGTCCTTTCAGTGACTTCCTTCGACACCTCCCCGCAACTGAACGTCTGGCGTGCACTGCTCGCGCTGGCCGTGGTCTTCGTGATGCTCGCGACGACCGGCTGGACCGCGGTCCGCAGTCATCGCACGCCCTCGCCGCTCCAGGCTTCGCTCTCCGCGTGGGAGCACGGACGGATCGGCGGCCACGCGCTGCCCGACCCGGACGAGGCGCCCGCCCGGCTGGCCCGGTTCTTCGCCTCGCTCACCGACCGCCAGCGCGACCGGCTCGTCCGGCGCTACCCACTGGCGCTCGGCAACATGAACGGCGCGCCCGTCGTACTGCGCTACCGCGCCAACCGCGTCGCGCTGCTCACGGCCCGCGAGAGCGAGCGGGAGAGCATGAACGACGACCGGCTGTCGGCCGCCGGACAGTACGCGGCGGGGCGGCGCATGCACCGCTACGACGCTCTGCTGGAGAACCGCCGCCAGATCCTCGCCTTCGACCCGGAGGGCTCGGGCCGGGTCGCCGAGGTCTTCGGCGACCTCGACAGGGCGCAGCGCGTCTCGGTCGTGGTCCCCGGCGTGGACACCGACGTCCTCACCTTCCAGCGCACCAACCGCAGGTACTCGGCGCCCGTCGGCATGGCCTCGGCGCTGTACCGCGCGGAATGGGAGGCAAGTCCCACGACCCGTACCGCCGTGATCGCCTGGGCCGACTACACCGCGCCCAACGGGCTCGGCATGGACGCGGCGACGGCGATGCGCGCCAAATCCGGGGCACTGCGGCTGAACGCGCTGGTGCGCGGGCTGCCCGGCCGGGCGCAGGTCGCGCTGTACTGCCACAGCTACGGCTCGGTGGTGTGCGGCGTCGCCGCGCACGCGCTGCCGCGCCGGGTGACCGACATCGCGGTGGCCGGCAGCCCCGGCATGCGGGTCGAGAACGCCGCGGGGCTGCACACCGACGCCCGGGTGTGGGCGATGCGGGACTCCGACGACTGGATCCAGGACGTGCCGTACCTGGAGGTCGGCGGCCTCGGACACGGCGCCGATCCGGTGTCGTCGGGGTTCGGCGCACGTGTGCTGTCCGCGCGGGGCGCGAAAGGGCACGGCGGCTATTTCGAGCCGGGTACGGAGAGTCTGCACAACTTCGCGGAGATCGGCGTCGGCGCGTATGGCGCTGTGCGGTGCGCTCGGCGGGATCAGAACGATCAGCAGAACCGCAAGGATGACGTGTGTCTGAAGGCTTTGTCCGACGGGGCTATGGCCGGACGCGCGTAGAGGACGCAGAATTCACGGTGTGCCCGGGGAGGAGACTATGAAGCTCGCGCCGCATACGATGAGCCGCATGGGTGACGTACTGGCCGGATTTCATGCCGCCTGGGAGTTCAAGTCCGACTCCGTGCTCATCCGCTTCGAACGGGGTATCCGCACGCCGAAGCTGTTCCAGGCGCTCGGCGAACGCCGTATCCCCCTGGAGGCGATCGCGGGGGTGACACTGACCCCGGGCAAGCGCGGAACGGTGGTCCTGCGTGCCGAACTCCGCCCGGGCGCCGACCCGTTGATGGAGGCGGCCGACGGTCAGCTCAAGGATGCCTGCGATCCGTACCGGCTGGTGCTGCCGGCCGAGCGGGAGACGCTCGCCGAGTACTACGCGGACGAGTTGCGGGACCGGCTGACCCAACAGGGGCCTGCTGAAAGGTTCCTGGTGGATGCCCCCGAGGTACCGCGGGCGTTCAAGGCGTACGACGCGAAGGCGTCCTTCGACGGGCGGACCGTGTCGTTCCGGTGGTTCTGGACGGGCGCCTCGTCGGCGAAGTGGAAGGCCGGCGACCAGACGTTTCCGGTCGCCGACCTGAGCGGGGTGGAGTGGCGGTCGCCCGAGGTGTTCGAGGGTCATCTGCGACTGCTGGGGCGTACCGATTCTTCTGTCCCGCCGGTCGACCAGGACCCCGCCTCGGTGGTGTTCGGGCTGGGGTACGGGCCTGTGCACGAGTCGTTGCCGTTCGCGGCGGCGGTGCTCGCCGCTGTGCGGCGTTCCTCCGGAGGTTCGGCGGGGGTGAGCGTGAACTCCGTTCGGCGTGATCCTGCGGATGTCGCCGAACGGATCCGGCATCTCGGGGAGTTGCACGAGGCGGGGTTGGTGACCGATGAGGAGTTCTCGGTGAAGAAGGCTGAGTTGTTGGCGGAGTTGTAGCGCCTACGGGGGGCGGGTTCCGTCGTTCGGCGGCTGCGGGGCCGTCGTGGCTTGTCGCGCAGTTCCCCGCGCCCCCGAAAACACACCGTTCCCGTGCCCCTACAAGGTCTCCCTGCCCGCCGATGTGAAGGTCATGTCGGCGTAGCGGGCGCCTGTGACCTGGGCCGCGATGGGTTCCAGCAGGGCCAGGTCCTTCTCGCCCAGGACGATGCGGGTCGCCGCCGTGTTCTCCTCCACCCTTGAACGCCTGCGGGTGCCCGGGATCGGGACGACCGGGAGGTTGTGGACGGTCGCCTGCTGCTGGACCCAGGCCATGGCGATCTGGCCGACGGAGGCGCCGTGGGCTTCCGCGACCGTCCTGATGGGGGCCAGCAGGGCCGCGTTCGCCGAGGCGTTGGTACCCGTGAAGCGGGGCTGCGTGCGGCGGTAGTCGTCCGCGGTCAGTTCCTGGTCGGCGTCGGTGAAGGAGCCGGTCAGGAAGCCTCGGCCGAGCGGGGAGTACGGGACCAGGGTGACGCCCAGTTCGCGGGCCACCGGGACCACGCCCGCCTCGATGTCCCGGCTGAACAGGGACCACTCCGACTGGAGGGCGGCGATCGGGTGCACGGCCTGGGCCGCGCGCAGCTCCGGGCCCGTGACCTCGCTCAGGCCCAGCTGCTTGACCTTGCCCTCGCGCACCAGCTCGGCCATGACCCCGACCGACTCCTCGAGCGGGACGTTCACATCGCGCCGGTGCATGTAGTAGAGGTCGATGACGTCCAGGTCGAGGCGCTTGAGGCTGGCCTCCACGGCCTGGCGTATGTAGGGGGCGTCGTTGCGGATGATCCGCCGGGTCGGGTCGTCCGGCGGGATCGCCAGGGCGAACTTCGTCGCGACGACGACCTCGTCGCGGTGGGCCCGGAAGAACGGGGACAGGAAACGTTCGTTCTCCCCGTCGGCGTAGGCGTCCGCCGTGTCGTAGAGGGTCACGCCCAGTTCGAGTGCGCGTTCCAGCGTGGCGCGGGCCTCGTCGGCGTCCGTGGGGCCGTACGCGAAGCTCATGCCCATGCAGCCGAGGCCCTGCACTCCGACCTCGGGGCCGCCGGTGCCCAGCGGGGCCGTGGTGAGCCTGCCGGCGGTGTCGTCGTTCGTCATCGAACCCTCTCCATCTCACGGACGACGCGGACAAGGCCCGCGTCCTGGTCCGCTTCCGCGTAGAAACTGATCTTCCGGTCGAGTACCGCGAGCGTGTCCTGGAGTTCGGCGATCCGGTCCAGTACGGCCCTGCGGGTCGATTCGAGCAGCTCGAACCGCTCGCCGTACGTGTGGTCGCCCTCGCGCACGAGTTCGGCGTACCGCACCATGTCCGCGACCGGCATACCGGTGAGCCGGAGCTTGCCGACGAGGTCGAGCCAGTCGAGGTCGCGGTTGCTGTAGCGGCGCTGGCCGGTGTGCGAACGGTCGATGTGCGGCATCAGCCCGATGCGCTCGTACCAGCGCAGGGTGTGCGCGGTCAGCCCGGTGAAGACGACGACCTCGCTGATCGTGTAATGGTCCTGTCCGTCCGGGCGCCGGTCGGGCTGCCGCGGCCCCGCACAGCTGTCGGCCGTGGCGGGATCCGTCGTGGTGTCCGTGGTGGGGTCTGTTGTCTCCAAGACCGTCATGACCCCCACGCTAAAACCTTGGAGTGCACTCCAAGCAAGCGGATACCGCGATATTGCGGAGACTTGGCCGGTCCGGGCTCATTACCGTACGGATCATGACTCTCGTACGCCGTGCCACACCCGAGGACGCCGGAGAACTGCTCCGGCTGCGCCAGGTGATGATCGACTCGATGCCCGGGGCGAACAGCGACGCCGACTGGCAGTCCGCGTCCCTGGCCACCGTGACCGGGCGGCTGGCCGATCCGTCGAGCGGCTTCGCCGCGTTCGTCGTCGATCATCCGGAGCGGTCCGGCTCGCTGGCCGCGCTGGTCGTCGGGACCGTCGAGTACCGGATCGGGCGGGCCGGCAATCCGCACGGGCGGGTCGGGTACGTCTTCAGCGTCGCCACCGATCCCGACACCCGCCGCCGGGGATACGCGCGGGCCTGCATGGAGGCGTTGGTGGACTGGCTCCGGGAGCAGGGCGTCGGCCAGATCGACCTCACCGCCTCCCCGGACGCGGTGCCGCTGTACGCGTCGCTGGGCTTCGTCCGGCAACCGGACCCCTTGATGCGGCTACGGTTCTGAGGCTCCTAAGCTCGACGTCATGTCGTCGAAGTCGTTGTCGCCGTTGCAGAGCCTCGCGCTGATCGAGAACTGGCCCGTGCCCACCGCCGCCGCTGCCGTCGTACGGGCGGACGGTGCCGTTCTCGGCGGCCACGGCCCCCTCGACCACCGGTTCCGCCTCGCCTCGGTCACCAAGCCGCTCGCCGCGTACGCCGCCCTCGTCGCGTACGAGGAGGGCGCGATCGAACTCGACGAGCCGGCCGGGCCGCCCGGATCGACGGTCCGCCATCTCCTCGCGCACACCTCGGGGCTCGCCTTCGACGAGCACCGGGTGACGGCTCCGCCCGGGGAGCGGCGGCTGTACTCCAACGCCGGGTTCGAGGCGCTGGGGGATCACCTGGCGAAGGCGACGGAGATGCCGTTCGCGGAGTACCTGAGGCAGGCGGTGCTGGAGCCGCTCGGGATGACGTCCACGGGGGTGGAGGGGTCTCCCGCGAAGGACGGCGTGTCGACCGTCGGGGATCTGGTGCGGTTCGCCGCCGAGGTGCAGGCGCCCCGGCTGCTCGATCCACGTACGGTCGCGGAGGCGATGAGCGTGCAGTATCCGGGGACGAAGGGTGTTCTGCCGGGGTACGGGCATCAGAACCCCAACGACTGGGGGCTCGGATTCGAGATCCGGGGTGTGAAGTCGCCGCACTGGACGGGGAGTTCGTCGTCGGCCCGGACGTTCGGGCATTTCGGGCAGTCCGGTACGTTTCTGTGGGTCGATCCGGTGGCGGGGGTGGCGTGTGTCGCGCTGACCGACCGGGCGTTCGGGGCGTGGGCAGTGGAGGTTTGGCCGGGGTTCACGGATGCGGTGCTGGCGGAGGTACGGGGCTGAGGCAGGGGGTTTTCGCCCCCGCCGCCCCTACCCGTCCCATCCCGTACCTGGGGGCTGTGCCCCCAGACCCCCCTTCGGGCTGAACGGCCTCGTCCTCAAACGCCGGACGGGCTGAAATGCCCCCGGTCACATCTCCCACAGCAGCAGCTCCGACGCCGTTACCCCGATCGCCTCCACTCCCTCCGCCTGCGTGATCCGTGCCGCGTCGCCCGGGCCCAGCTTCTCCGGGCCCAGGCGCACCTCACCCCGTACGACATGGACGTAGACGTACGCCGCGTCCGGGACCGCCGTGCGCTCCCCCGCCGTCAGCCGGCGTACGTGCAGCATCGCGCCCGCCTCCGGGACGGCGTACGGCGTGGAGTCCGCGATGCCGTGGACCGTCTCGTAGGACGGGGTGCCGCCGGGGGTGAGCGGGGCCAGCCAGGTCTGGATGAAGGTCAGGGGAGAGTCACCCTCGTTGCGCTCCACGTGGCGTACGCCCGCCGCCGCGCTCAGGCGTTGCACCTCCCCCGGGACCACCACCGTCTCGTGGCCCGTCGAGTCGCGGTGGGTGAGTGCCCCCTCCGTCACCCACGTCACGATCTCGGTGTGGCTGTGCGGGTGTTCGTCGAAACCGGCGCCGGGGGCCAGGCGTTCCTCGTTGCAGGCGATCATCGCGCCGAAGCGGAGGTTGTCGGGGTCGTAGTGGGGGCCGAAGGAGAAGGCGTGCCGGGATTCGATTCCGGCTGCCCGGTCGCCCCCTGGATGGCGCTCGTGCGCGCGCCGTACGTCCATCACGCACACCACCGTAGACCCGAGGCCGCACGCTCCCGTCCTGATAAGGCAGTCTTGTTCCGTGCCCGAACCCGAATCCCACCGCCCCGAGCCCACCGCACGTCCCGCGCACCCGCACCCGGCGACTCTGAAGCGGCTGGAGAAGTCGTCCGGGAGTCTCGCCGCGCAGGCGATCACGCGCATGGACGAGACGCTGTCGTGGTACCGGGCCATGCCCCCGGAGAACCGTTCCTGGATCGGGCTGGTCGCCCAGGCCGGTATCGCCGCCTTCACCGAGTGGTTCCGGCATCCCGACGCTCCGCAGGCCATCTCCACGGATGTCTTCGGTACCGCTCCCCGCGAGCTGACCAGGGCGATCACCCTGCGTCAGACCGTCGAGATGGTCCGTACGACCATCGAAGTCATGGAGAGCGCCATCGACGAGGTGGCCGCTCCCGGTGACGAGTCCGTGCTGCGCGAGGCGCTGCTCGTCTACGCCCGGGAGATCGCCTTCGCCACCGCACAGGTGTACGCCCAGGCCGCCGAGGCACGGGGTGCCTGGGACGCCCGGCTGGAGTCGCTCGTCGTCAATGCCGTGCTGAGCGGGGAGGCCGACGAGGGGGCCGTCTCGCGGGCCGCCGCGCTCGGCTGGAACTCGCCCGACCATGTGTGCGTGGTGCTGGGCACCGCGCCCGACGGTGACAGTGAGCTGACCGTCGAGGCGATCCGGCGGGCCGCCCGGCACGCCAAGCTGCAGGTGCTGACCGGGGTGCTGGGCGATCGGCTCGTCGTCATCGCGGGGGGCGACGACAATCCGCTCGCCGTCGCCAAGGCGCTGATCGGGCCTTATGCCGCCGGGCCCGTGGTCGCGGGGCCGATCGTGCCCGATCTGCTCGCCGCCACCCGGTCCGCGCAGGCCGCCGCGGCGGGGCTCAAGGCGTGTTCCGCCTGGCAGGACGCACCACGTCCGGTGCTGTCGGACGATCTCCTTCCGGAGCGCGCGATCGCCGGTGACCCGGGGGCGCGCGACCAGTTGGTGGAGGAGATCTACAGACCGCTGGAGGAGGCCGGATCCGCGCTTCTCGAGACCCTCGCCGTCTATCTCGAACAGGCGAGCAGTCTGGAGGGAGCGGCCCGCATGCTCTTCGTTCACCCCAACACCGTGCGCTACCGGCTTCGACGTGTGACTGACGTCACCGGATGGTCACCTTCAGATGTACGATCCGCATTCACACTTCGGATCGCGCTGATCCTGGGGCGCCTGACCGATGGGGATCACCAGCCCTAGGGTTTTGTCGGGGTCCCACAAAACCCCCTGCTGTTCTTCGTCCTTGTCCCCACGGGCGGCCGAGCCCGTACCCAAGAGAGAGTGTGAGAGTGCTCGTACTCGTCGCTCCCGGCCAAGGCGCTCAGACGCCCGGCTTCCTGACTCCCTGGCTCGAACTGCCCGGTGCCGCCGAGCGCGTCGCCGCGTGGTCCGACGCCATCGGGCTCGACCTCGCCCACTACGGCACCGAGGCCGACGCCGACGCGATCCGCGACACCGCGGTGGCCCAGCCGCTGCTGGTCGCGGCCGGGATACTGTCCGCCTCGGCACTGGGTGCCATGGGCGGCGACTTCACACCCGGCGCCGTCGCCGGTCACAGCGTCGGCGAGATCACCGCCGCCGCCTTCGCGGGCGTACTGGACGACACGGCCGCCCTGACCCTCGTACGCAAGCGCGGCCTGGCCATGGCCGAGGCCGCGGCCGTCACGAAGACCGGGATGGCCGCGCTCCTCGGTGGTGACCCCGAGGTGACCGTGCGGCACCTGGAGAAGCTGGGGCTGACCGCGGCGAACGTGAACGGCGCCGGACAGATCGTCGCCGCGGGCACGGTCGAGCAGATCGAGGCCCTCGTCGAGGACAAGCCCGAAGGGGTGCGCAAGGTCGTCACGCTGAAGGTGGCCGGCGCTTTCCACACGCACCACATGGCTTCCGCCGTCGACGTCCTCGCCACGGCCGCCGCGTCGCTGAAGCCCGGCGACCCCGACATCACCTACGTCTCGAACAAGGACGGGCAGACCGTCCCGGACGGCTCCGAGGTGCTCGCCCGGCTGGTCGGGCAGGTCGCCAACCCGGTGCGCTGGGACCTGTGCATGGAGACGTTCAAGGCGCTGGGCGTGACCGCGTTCATCGAGGTGTGCCCGGGCGGCACCCTCACCGGTCTGGCCAAGCGCGCACTGCCCGGGGTGAAGACCCTGGCCCTGAAGACCCCCGCCGACCTCGACGCCGCTCGTGAGCTCATCGCCGAGTCGCTGACCTCGACCTCTGCCGCTGACGCGGCGGGCGCCTGAAAGGAGCCCCGAGCAATGTCGAAGATCAAGCCCAGTAAGGGTGCCCCGTACGCGCGCATCCTGGGGGTGGGCGGGTACCGGCCGGTCCGGGTCGTGCCCAACGAGGTGATCCTGGAGACGATCGACTCGTCCGACGAGTGGATCCGCTCCCGCTCCGGCATCGAGACCCGGCACTGGGCCTCCGACGAGGAGACCGTCGCCGCGATGTCCATCGAGGCGTCCGGCAAGGCGATCGCCGACGCGGGGATCACCGCCCAGCAGATCGGCGGCGTGGTCGTCGCCACCGTCTCGCACTTCAAACAGACCCCGGCCGTGGCCACCGAGATCGCCGACAAGCTCGGCACGGCCAAGGCCGCCGCGTTCGACATCTCGGCCGGCTGCGCGGGCTTCGGCTACGGCCTGACCCTCGCCAAGGGCATGATCGTCGACGGTTCGGCGGAGTACGTCCTTGTCATCGGCGTCGAGCGGCTGTCCGACCTGACCGACCTGGAGGACCGGGCGACCGCCTTCCTGTTCGGTGACGGCGCGGGCGCGGTCGTCGTGGGCCCCTCCCAGGAACCGCACATCGGTCCGACCGTGTGGGGCTCCGAAGGCGACAAGTCGGACACGATCAAACAGACCGTTCCATGGAACGAGTACGACAGTTCCGGCAAGTTTCCTGCGATCACGCAGGAGGGCCAGGCGGTGTTCCGCTGGGCCGTGTTCGAGATGGCGAAGGTCGCCCAGCAGGCGCTGGACGCGGCCGGGATCACCCCGGACGACCTGGACGTCTTCATTCCCCACCAGGCCAACGAGCGGATCATCGACTCGATGGTGAAGACACTCAAACTGCCGGAGCACGTCACGGTCGCACGCGACGTGCGCACCACCGGCAACACGTCGGCAGCCTCGATCCCGCTCGCGATGGAGCGGCTTCTGGCGACCGGCGAGGCGAAGAGCGGCGACACCGCGCTCGTCATCGGCTTCGGGGCGGGTCTCGTGTACGCCGCGACGGTCGTTACCCTCCCCTAGGCACCTCGCACCGGATCTTCGGACCCGGGACGGGGACAACTGCCAACCCTCTCTGGATAGATACACAAGAAGGAGCGCCTGCCATGGCCGCCACTCAGGAAGAGATCGTCGCCGGTCTCGCCGAAATCGTGAACGAGATCGCCGGCATCCCGGTTGAGGACGTCCAGCTGGACAAGTCCTTCACCGACGACCTGGACGTCGACTCACTGTCCATGGTCGAGGTCGTCGTCGCCGCCGAAGAGCGTTTCGACGTCAAGATCCCCGACGAGGACGTCAAGAACCTCAAGACGGTGGGCGACGCCACCGAGTACATCCTCAAGAACCAGGCCTGACCCCCGGGGCCGGCCTCTCGGCCGGCCCCCCAGCCCCGCCACCCGGCGGTGGCGCCGTTCTCCCCGCCTGTGCGGGGGTTGTCCTCCCGTATCCGTTGGAGAAGGAATTCCCGTGAGCCCGACCAATCGCACCGTGGTCGTCACCGGTATCGGCGCAACCACACCGCTGGGTGGCGACGTGGCCTCTACCTGGGAGGGTCTGGTCGCCGGCAAGTCCGGTGTCCGTCCCCTGGAGCAGGAGTGGGCGGCCGAGCAGGCCGTCCGTATCGCCGCGCAGATCGCCGTGGAACCGTCCGAGGTCATCCCGCGGCCCCAGGCCCGCCGACTGGACCGGTCGGCGCAGTTCGCGCTGATCGCCGCCAAGGAGGCGTGGGCCGACGCGGGCTTCACCGACCGGGCGGGCGAGGGCCCGGCCGTCGACCCGGACCGGCTCGGCGCCGTCATCGCCTCGGGCATCGGCGGAGTCACGACTCTGCTCGAGCAGTACGACGTGCTGAAGGAGAAGGGCGTACGCCGCGTCTCCCCGCACACCGTCCCGATGCTGATGCCCAACAGCCCCTCCGCCAACGTGGGCCTGCTCGTCGGTGCCCGCGCCGGCGTGCACACCCCGGTCTCCGCCTGCGCGTCGGGCGCCGAGGCCATCGGCTACGCCATCGAGATGATCCGCACCGGCCGCGCCGACGTCGTCATCGCCGGTGGCACGGAGGCGGCCATCCACCCGCTGCCCATCGCCGCGTTCGGCAACATGATGGCGATGTCCAAGAACAACGAGAACCCGCAGGGCGCGTCCCGCCCCTACGACACCGGCCGCGACGGCTTCGTGATGGGCGAGGGCTCCGGTGTGGTCGTCCTGGAGTCCGCCGAGCACGCCGCCGCGCGCGGGGCCCGTGTCTACGCGGAGGCGGTCGGCCAGGGCATCTCGGCCGACGCCCACGACATCGTGCAGCCGGAGCCGCAGGGGCGCGGTATCTCGGCGGCCCTGCGGAACCTGCTGGCCAACAACGACCTGGACCCGGCGGAGATCGTGCACGTCAACGCGCACGCGACGTCGACGCCCGCGGGTGACGTGGCCGAACTCAAAGCGCTGCGCAACGTGTTCGGCGCGGATGTCGACCACATGGCCGTGTCCGCGACGAAGTCGATGACCGGGCATCTGCTCGGTGGGGCCGGCGGTGTCGAGACGGTGGCGACGGTGCTCGCGCTGTACCACCGGATCGCCCCGCCGACGATCAACGTCGAGAACCTCGACCCCGAGGCAGACGCGGACGTCGTGCGTGGCGAGGCCCGCAAGCTGCCGGTCGACGGTCGTATCGCCGCCCTCAACGACTCGTTCGGGTTCGGCGGGCACAACGTGGTGCTGGCGTTCAGGTCGGTCTGACGGACACCAGTACGGCTGCAAGACGGCTGTGAGTACGCGAGGGCCCCCACCAATTGGTGGGGGCCCTCGCGTACGGCAGTCACACCACCTGGTGCAGCCATCTCACCGGAGCGCCCTCGCCCGCGTACCTGAAGGGTTCGAGTTCGTCGTCCCAGGGTTTGCCCAAAAGCTTGGCCAACTCGGCCTCCAGGTCCGTCTCGCCCCGCTGGGAGCGGGTGAGGGCGGCGCGGAGGCGGTCCTCGGGGATGAGGATGTCGCCGTGGATGCCGGTGACGGCGTGGTAGATGCCGAGGTCGGGGGTGCAGCTGTAGCGCTCGCCCTCGGCGGTGGCGCAGGGTTCCGCGGTGACCTCGAAGCGGAGCAACTGCCAGCCGCGCAGGGCCGACGCGAGCTTGGAGGCGGTGCCGACCTGGCCTTTCCAGGAGAACTCGGAGCGCCAGGTGCCCGAGGCGGCGGGCTGGCGGATCCAGTCGAGGCTGACCCGTGTGCCGAGGACTCCGGCGACGGCCCACTCGACGTGCGGGCACAGCGCGCGCGGCGCGGAGTGCACGTACAGAACTCCACGTGTCGTCACTGCAACCTCCGGACAGAGCGGGACATCTTGCGAACTGGCTGAGCACCGGTGGCGGGCAGCCGCGTTGATGGCGAGGCTACCGTGCGACGGCGCGAGGAGTGTGACGTACCGTCGGTCCCGATGCCATGAAACGCCCGCCATTCACCCAGGGGGACGCTTGTACGGGTGTGCGACGTTGCGGTGTTTGGCGCATTAGTTGTTTTCGGTTCGGGAACTGTCGTGCGTTGTTAAGAGCGAGAGCCATTGCACGCCGACCGAGGGGACCCGAAGGATGCGGAAACGAAGTCACCGTTCACGGGCCGTCGTCGCCGTCGTGTCGGCGGCCCTGCTGGGCGTCGCGGGGTGTGACTCCGCCGGTGGCACGTCTCCGGCTCCGGACGGAACCCGGGCGAAGGCGAAGCCGTCCGCCACCCCGACGTCCGCCTGGGACAGCAGCCCGGCCTCGCTGGCCGCCGTGGGCGACTCCATCACGCGCGGTTTCGACGCCTGCTCGGTGCTGTCCGACTGCCCCGAAGTGTCCTGGGCGACCGGCGGCGACAAAGACGTGAACAGTCTGGCCGTACGGCTGCTGGGGGCGACCGGGGCTGCTTCGCGGAGCTGGAACTACGCGGTCAGCGGGTCCCGGATGGCCGACCTGCCCGCCCAGATGACGCAGGCCGCCGTTCGCAAGCCCGCGCTGGTGACGGTGATGACGGGGGCCAACGACGCGTGCCGGGCGTCGGTGGCGGAGATGACGTCGGTGGCGGACTTCCGGTCGTCGTTCGAGAAGGCGCTGCGGACCCTGCGTACGGCAGCGCCCAGGAGCCAGGTGTACGTGGCGAGCGTGCCGGATCTCAAGCGGCTCTGGTCGCAGGGCCGGACCAATGAGACGGGCAAGGCCGTGTGGAAGCTGGGGATCTGCCAGTCGATGCTGGCCGACCCGGACGCGGTCGACGCGGCGGCGACCACCCGGCGGGACGAGGTGCGGGATCGAGTGGAGGCGTACAACTCGGTACTGAAGGAGGTGTGCGCCACGGATCGGCTCTGTCGGTTCGACGGCGGCGCGGTGTTCGACTTCGACTTCGGGGCGTCGCAGCTGAGCCCCTGGGACTGGTTCCATCCGAGCCGCGACGGGCAGGCGCGGCTGGCCGAGATGGCGTACCGCGGGGTCACGGGCAGGAAGGCGGTGACCTAGGGTTTTCCGCATGGCCCACAGATACGAACTCTTCGGCACACTTTCCGACGGCACCCCCGTCCACCGCTGGACGCTGGAGCGGGCCGGGGTCCGGGTGCGTGTGCTGACGTACGGCGGGATCGTGCAGTCGGTGGAGGTGCCGGACCGGGCCGGGCGGCTCGTGGACGTGGTGCTGGGATTCCCGGACCTGGCCGGTTATCTGGCGCACCCGGAGCCGTACTTCGGGGCGCTGGTGGGCCGGTACGCGAACCGCGTCGCGGGCGGCGCCTTCGCGCTGGGCGGCCAGAAGTACGAGCTCGCGCGGAACAACCCGCCCAACTGTCTGCACGGGGGCGTCCAGGGATTCGACAAGCGGGTGTGGGACGCGGAGCCGGTCGAGCACGGGGTGCGGCTGTCCAGGGTGAGCCCGGACGGCGAGGAGGGGTTCCCGGGGCGCCTGGAGATCTCGGCGACGTACACGCTGGACTCGGCCGGGGCGCTGCGGATCGCGTACGAGGCGGTCACGGACGCGCCGACGGTGCTCAACCTGACGAACCACACGTACTGGAACCTGTCCGGCCCGGCCTCCGGCAGCACGGGCGGACACGCCCTGCGCATCGACGCCTCGCGGTACACCCCGGTGGACGCGGACCTGATCCCGACCGGCGTCGAGACGGTGGCGGACTCCCGCTTCGACTTCCGTACGGAACGGGAGGTGGGCGTCGAGTACGACCACAACTTCGTCCTCGACAAGGGGCGGACGGATGGTTCGGTGGAGGTCGCCGAGTTGTACGACCCGGTCTCGGGGCGGGTCGTGACCGTGGCGACGACCGAGCCCGGCCTTCAGCTCTACACCGCCGACCACCTGGGCGAGCCGTTCGGGCCCGGGCACGGCGTCGCCCTGGAGACGCAGCACTTCCCCGACTCGCCCAACCGGCCCGATTTCCCGAGCACGGAGCTGCGGCCGGGTGACACGTTCCGCTCGGAGACGGTGTTCGGGTTCGGGGTGCGGGACTGAGATCCATGTACGGAAGGGCCGCCGGCGAGCCCCGGCCCGGGGGTCAGGTCCCGGGCCGGGGCCGGCTGGTGGGGCGGACTGCCCTCGGCTAGACCGTAATCGGCGCGGTGAGCCTGCGGTCGGTGATCGAGCGGCCCACCTGGATTTCGTACGAACCCTTCACAAAGGCCCAGGCGCCCGCGGACCCGTCCCAGATCTCGAAGGCGCGGTGCGGGAGTCCGAGGGTCACTTCCACCGTTTCGCCGGGGGCGGCCTCGATCCCGGCGAAGGCGGCGAGCCAGCGGGCCGGGCGGTCGGGGTCCGACGCTTCCTGAACGGTCGGCGCGAGGTACGCCTGTACGACCTCTCGGCCCGGGCGTGCGCCCGAGTTGGTGACCCGGACGGTGACCGTCACCCCGTCCGCCCGGCTCACCTCCGCCTCGGCCGTCTCGTACGTCCAGTCCGTGTAGCCGAGGCCGTGGCCGAAGGGGTACGAGGGGGTCCTGCCCTCCTTCTCCCAGGCTCGGTAGCCGATGAACACGCCCTCGGTGTAAGGGAGTTCGCCATCGGTCGGGGTCACCCGGGTGACCGGGGCGTCGGTGAGCGTGCCCCAGGTGGTGGGGAGCCGGCCGCCGGGTTCCTCGGCGCCGGTGAGGACGTCCGCCAGGGCCGCGCCGCCCTCCTGGCCGGGGAACCAGCTCAGCAGCACGGCGGCGACCTCGTCGCGCCAGGGCAGTTCCACCGGGGAGCCGGAGTTGACGACCACGACGGTGTTCGGGTTGGCGGCGGCGACGGCTCGCACCAAGTCGTCCTGGCAGCCGGGGAGTTGGAGGCTGGTGCGGTCGAAGCCCTCGGACTCGACGCGGTCGGTGGTGGCGACCACGACGACGGCGGTGTCGGCGGCGCGGGCGGCTTCGGCGGCCTCGGCGATCAGTTCGTCGGGGCTGCGCTGCGGTTCCTGGTGGCACAGGCTGAAGCCGACGGACTTCATCGCGGCGCCGTCGGGGAAGGTGACGGCGTAGGTGAGGGACACCTCGACCGGTGTGTCCGCGGTGAGTCGGACCTCGGCCCGGGGTTCGGGGTCGCCGAAGAACGAGATGAAGGGGTCGTCGCTGTCGGTGGTCTGGACGTCGTCGTAGTACGTCGTGCCGTCGACGGTGAGGGTGAAGGCGCCGAGGCCCTTGATGCCGAAGGTGTGCGAACCGGTGTCGCGCGGGGTGAAGGTGCCGGTGAGCTCGACGGTGTGGAGCCGGTCGTGGGTGACGCCGTCGGGGAGGTCCGCGCCCATCCAGTTGATCTGGCCGCTGGGCGCGGAGCCGGTGCCAAGGACCGTACCGGCGGTGTCACGGCAGACGGCGCGCAGGGCGAACCCCTTGTAGGCGACGGCGAGTTCGGTGTTCGGGTCGGCACCGACGGTGTACGTCAGGGTGCCCTCGGGGAGGGCGGCGGTGAGGCCGTCGAGCGGGGAGACGACGCGGGCCGGGAAGACGGTGGCGGAGCCGCCGCCGAGGACGCGGGCGTCGCGGGCGGCGGCTCCGACGAGGGCGACCGTACGCCCTTCGGGCAGCGGGAGGGCGCCCTGGTTGCGGACCAGGACGAAGGAGCGGTGGGCGATCTCGCGGGCCAGGTCCTCGCCGTCGACCGGTGCGGGGAGGTCGGTGTCGGCGACCTCGGGGACGGCGCCCGCCAGGATGCCGACGCGGGCGGCGAGGCGCAGCACGTTGCGTACGGCGCCGTCGAGGGTGGCCTCGGCCACGTGTCCGTCCCGTACGGCCCGGGCGAGGGGGGCGCCGTACACCGTCCTCGGGCCGGGCATGGCGACGTCGAGGCCGCCGTCGATCGCGCCGGTGGTCGAGCGGGCGGCCATCCAGTCGGAGACGTTGTAGCCGTCGAAGCCCCATTCACCGCGCAGGACCTCGTTGACCAGGTAGCGGTGCTCGCTCATCGTCGTGCCGTTGACCGTGTTGTACGCGGTCATGATGCCCCAGGGGTGGGCGTTGACGACGATGGCCTCGAAGGGGGCCAGGTAGAGCTCGCGCAGGGCTCGTTCGGAGACCAGGTTGTCCACGGTGAAACGGTCGGTCTCGGCGTCGTTGGCGACGAAGTGCTTGACGGTGGTGCCGACGCCGCCGGACTGGACGCCGTTCACATAGCCGGCGCCGATCCGCCCGGTGAGGTAGGGGTCCTCGCTGTACGCCTCGAAGTGCCGGCCGCCGAGCGGGGAGCGGTGCAGGTTGACGGTGGGCGCGAGGAGCACGTGGACGCCCTTGCGGCGGGCCTCCTGCGCCAGCAGCACCCCTGCCCTGTAGGCGAGTTCGGGGTCCCAGGTGGCGGCGAGCGCGGTCGGGGAGGGCAGCGCGACGGAGGGGTCGTCGGCGGTCCAGCGGGTGCCGCGGACGCCGATCGGGCCGTCGGACATGACCAGGGACCTCAGCCCGATCTCGGGCAGCTCGGGCAGCGACCACATGTCCTGCCCGGCCAGCAGCCGGGCCTTGGCGTCAAGGTCGAGCTTGCCGAGAGCCGCCTCGACGGCCGCCTCACGTGCCTTGTCGTTCGATGCCTGCGATACCTGTGATGCCTGGGGTACCTGCGGTGTCTTCGTCACGTGGGACGCCTCCTCGTCGAAGTCCATGAACGTCTCCCCGCCTCCCACTATGGCGTAGACCACTTCCGCCACGCGATACTGCGGCCGTCCGGCAGCACCCCCCCTGCTGTGTCCCCACGGCGACGGAAGGCTGAACTCTCTTGAATTCCCCACGTGTTCGGATCGGCATATTCGGGCTCGCGCTGCTGGCAGGGCTCTCGGCGCCCGCCACCGCCGCCGCGGCCGACACCTCGGCCGACTCCTCGGCCGCGCCCACCGTCGAGGAGCAGCGGCTCGACAAGGCGGCGCCGCAGGAGATCCTCCGGCGCTCCGGGTTCGACGCCGTGGCCCCGAAGTTCGCCAGGGCGCTCGGCGGCGCACGCTCGTATGCGGAGGCTCGCGGACTCGTCGTACGTCAGGGAGCGGCGCTGTGGCAGCGGGCCGTCGACCGGGCGCAGGGGCGCGGACCGGCCGGCGGTGATCTGAGCCGGGACGACGACCGGCCGCTGTACTGGGCGCGACTCGGTATGACCCGTGAACTGCGGCTGTGGGAGCCGTCGTTCGGGGTGAGCGACACGCAACGGGCGGCGTTGTCAGGTGAGTTGGAGCGGAACTCGCGGGGGCAGACGTCGATCCGCTATCCCTGCACCGGCGGGACACTGAAGCGGGTTCTCGTCACCGGGTTCGATCCGTTCACGCTCGACCGGGACATACGGATCTCCAACCCGTCGGGGGCCACCGCGCTCGCCCTCGACGGCACGGTGATCGAGACGGCGGAGGGCCGGGTCAGGGTCGAGACCGCCGTGTTCCCGGTGCGCTGGCAGGACTTCGCGGAGGGAACGGTGGAGCGGGCGCTGAAGCCGGTCCTGCCGAAGGTCGATCTGTTCGCCACCGTGAGTCAGGGGCGGGTCGGGCGGTTCGACGTGGAGCGGACCAACGGGGCCTGGCGGGGCGGCTTCCCGGACAACGAGAACATCGGCCGGACGGAGACCGTTCCGGTCGACGACCCCGCCTCGCAGCCGCAGTGGACGTCAACGACCTTGCCCTACAAGGTGATTGTCGCCGCGAACACCGGGCGTTTCCCCGTGTACGACAACACGAGCGTGACCGAGATCCCGGCGGGCGGCGCCGATCCCGTCGTACGGGCGGACGGGCCCACCGACGGGTCGACGGCGCGGGCCGGGGGCGGCGGGAACTACCTGTCCAACGAGATCGCCTACCGGGCGACCCTGTTGCGCGACCGGCTCGGTCTGGGCGCCACGCTTCCCGGTGGGCATGTGCACACGCCGGTGCTGCAGTTCGGGACGGGCAACACCGATCCGGCGACCGGGGCCGTGACCGACCCCGAGTTCGTGCGGAACCGGCTGGACATCATCGCCCAGGTGCGGTCGGTCCTGACGGTGGCCGTGGACGCGTCCGGTCAGGATGCCGAGGCCGACGTCTCCTGATCGTCGGAGTCCTCGTCCTCCGAGGTCTCCCGGGTCTCCTCGCCGAGCAGGTCGCGGGCCATCAGCGTGGCGCCCGCGACCGCGCCCGGCATCAGGAAGACGGCGACGAACGGCACCACGAAGGCCAGGGCGAGCGGCGTACCGAAGCCCCACACGAGCAGCCTGCGGGAGCGCAACAGGGCGAGGCGCTCACGGAGTTCGACCCGACGCCGCTGAAGGGCGACCCCGGTCAGCTCCTCGGTGAGGAAGAAACCGGTGACCATGAAGCCGAGCACGGGTACGACGGTCTGCCCGACGAACGGGACGAAGCCGAGGGCGAAGAGGAGCACCGCCCAGCACAGGGCGCGTACGACGATCCGGAGGCTGTCGCGGGCCGAGATCCACAACTCCTTGTACAGCGGCAGACCCGACTCGGGGGCTGTGCCGTCGCGGGACACGTCCCGGTCGACCTTCTCGGAGAGGTTCTCGTAGAACGGCTGGCCTATGAGGAGGGTCATCGCGGTGAAGGTGAGGACCGAGAGGAGCAGGGCCAGGACGAAGAGGAGGCCGGTGAGGAAGCCGCGGAGGAGACCCTGCCAGGGGCTCGACCAGTCGTCGGCGAAGGGGGTGGCCCAGGTGGTGAGGTCGGTGCCCCACAGAGCGAGGGCGGTCAGGGCGGCGAGGTACAGGACAAGGGTGAGCAGGCCGGGGAGCAGCCCGAATCCGTACTGCTTGCCGTGTCGGGCGACCCAGCGCTGGCCCTTCAGGAGATAGCGGAAACCTGTCGCGAGATCGCTCATGGGGGGAACTCTATCCGGGGCGCGTGATCCGTCCGGGGGACGCGTGGCGCGAAGGCCCTCTTGTTGGCATTGAGTCGGGAAGGTACATCTCGCGTACCGATCCCAGGAAGCATTTGGAGGAGCCAAGCGTGCGTCTCACAAGACCCGTTCCGCCGACATCGGTTCAACGGCCTGTCCTGCTCGCCGCCCTCGCCGTCACCACGGCGGGCTCGCTCCTGCTCACCCCCGTCACCGCCACCGCCGACCGCAAGCCCGTCACCCGTGAGGCAGCGGACAGCGAACGGTCCGCCACCAGCCCGGCCGGGGCCGCCACCCGCGCCCTCACCGCGCCCGTCACGGACCTCGCCGACAAGGGGCGCGGCTACCCCCGCGAGCAGACCCTGTCCCCCGACCCGGAGAACCCGGCCGACAAGTCCATCAAGCTGGGCCTGACGCCGTATCACGCCATCGCGCCGAAGCTGAACGCCCTCCAGAAGCTGGGCGACCGGGTGAGTGTCGAGGTCGCGGGCCGTTCGGCGGGCGGGCACCGGCTGTATCTCGTCACGGTCACCGCGCCGGAGAGCGCGGCCCAGACGCGCGCCCAGGAGGGCATGCGCGAGCTGATCGAGAACGCGCCCTCGGTGGCCGCCAAGAGCCAGGCGGTGAAGCGGAGTTACAAGGCGCCCGTCTTCGTCAACAACAACATCCACGGCAACGAGTGGGAGGGCACCGACGCCTCCCTGAAGATCGTCGAACGGCTCGCGACCGCCACCGACGCCAGGACGCGGGACCTGCTCGCACACACCCGGCTCTACTTCAACATCACCGCCAATCCGGACGGCCGTATCGCCGGCACCCGCGCCAACGCCAACGGGTTCGATCTGAACCGGGACTTCGTCACCTCCTCGCAGCCCGAGGGGCGGGCGATGCGGCAGATCGAGATCGACAAGCAGCCGACCGTCATGCTCGACCTGCACGGATACGTCAACGGCACCCTCATCGAGCCCACCACTCCCCCGCACGGCGAGAACTACGAGTACGACCTCTTCCTGAAGAACACCTACGCCAACGCCCTCGGTATGGAGGCCGCGGTCAACGGCCTCGGCTACACACCGCAGAAGGACGGCGTCGAGCCCGCCCAGATCCCGTTCAGGGACCAGGAGGAGGGCTGGGACGACTGGCCGCCGATCTTCACCCCGCAGTACGCGGCCTTCCACGGCACGGTCGCCGCGCACACCGTCGAGATCCCCATGACGGTCAACAACCGGGTCTACGACACCCTCCCGGCCGCCGAGTTGCGCCGCCGTTCCGCGATCAACGTCGCCGTGGCCGGCGCGGCCATCACGGCGACTCTCGACTACGTCCAGGATCACCGGACTTCGCTGGTCGCCGACCAGATCGAGGTCTTCCGGCGCGGCGCCTCGGGGGCCGCGCAGGTGCCGGTGTCGGCGGCGACCGTCCCGGGGGTGCCGGGTATCGGGCCGGAGGACGTCTACACGACCACCTTCCCCCGTGCGTACGTCATTCCGGCCGGCGCCCGTGCCCAGCGCTCCGGGCCCGCCGCCGCCCGGCTGGTCGACCACCTGCTCGCCAACGACGTCCGGGTCACCCGCGCGAGCCGTGCCTTCCGGCTCGGCGGACGGACGTACGCGAAGGGCTCGTACGTCGTCGACATGCGTCAGCCGAAACGCGGGCTCGCGAACGTGCTGCTCGCCGACGGGCGGGACATCAGCGACAAGGTGTCGGTGATGTACGACATCTCGGGCTGGAGCCTGGGCCGGTTGTGGGGCGCGACCGTCCAACCGGTCGCCGGTGGCAGCCTGTTGGGGCTGCCCGTCCGGCCGGTGACGGCGGCGACGCGGGTCGGGTACGTCGCTCCGCAGGGGAGGCTGCGGCTGCGCCTGGATGACCCGGGTGAGATCGCCGCCCTCAACTCCCTTCTCAGGGAAGGGGTTTCGGTACGGCGGGCAGCGGACGGCAGTGCGATCGTCCCGGCATCGGCACGCAGGCAGGCGGTCGCGCTGGCCCGTACGTACGACGTGGCGTTCGACGCGACCAAGGCCGTCGGTACGGCCGCGCTGCATCGCACCCGGGTCGCGGCTGCCGTCACGCCCGGGGAACTGTTCGCGCTGCGCGAGATGAACTTCGAGGTCACGCCGGTGTCGACGGGCGTCCTCAACTCCGGCTTCGACTGGTCGGGCGTGGATGTGCTGTTCGTGTCGCAGGGCGTGGCGTACGAGGGCCTGAACCCGGCCGCCCGTACGGCACTCGACGCCTTCCTCGACTCCCGGGGGCTGGTCGGCCGGGGTGCCGAAGGGGCCGCGCTGAACTCCGCCGCCGGACTGCTGGCCGTCAAGCCGGTCGAGGGCAACGGGGACGCCAACGGCGTTGTCCGGGTGGTCAATTCGAGCCGCAGCCCGGTCACCGGCGGGGCGCCGGACCACGGGTTCGTCTACGCGCCCGTCTGGTTCACGGACCTGGGTCCCGAGGTGCGTGTCGACCAGTCGTACGGGACCGGGAACCTTCTCGCCTCCGGGCACTGGCGGCCGTTGCCGGACGGGTCCGGGGGTCCGGCGGCAGCGGTGGGACAGGCGTCGGTGGTCAGCGGGCCGCACGCGGTGCTGTTCGGCACCGAACCGCTGTTCCGGGATCACCCCAAGGGAGAGTTCGCACAGGTGGCACGTGCTTTGCTGAGCGTGCCGAACGCGACGATCAGTACGTCGAGCGAGGAGAGCCGATGACGCAGGAGACCACCGAGGCAGCGGGACGACTCGTCCGGGGCACGGTCGCCGAGGGCTTCGAGGCGGTGCGGGAGGAGTTCACCGCCTTCGTCACCGGCGAACTGCCCGACTACGAAGGCCAGTTGTGTGCGTACGTGCACGGCAGGCGGGTCGTCGACCTGTGGGCGGGCCCGGACACCGAGCCGGACGCGGGACCGGACAGCCTCTACGGTGTGTACTCGTCCACGAAGGGCGCCGCCCATCTCGTGGTCGCCCTGCTGGTCCAGGAGGGCACCCTGGAGCTGGACCGCAAAGTCACCTACTACTGGCCGGAGTTCGCCCCGGAGGGCAAGGCCTCACTGACCCTGCGCGACCTGATCGCGCACCGGGCCGGTCTGGTCGGCACGGACACCGGATTCACCCTGGAGGAGCTGGCCTGCGACCGGCTGATCGCCGAACGCCTCGCGGACCAGCGCCCGTTCTGGCGCCCGGGCACCGCCTTCGGTTACCACGCCCTGGTCATCGGCGCGTTGACCGGCGAGATCGTACGGCGAGTCACGGGCCGTACGCTCCAGGAGGTCCACGAGGAGCGGGTGCGGGCCCCGTACGGCCTGGACTTCTACCTGGGTCTGCCGGAGGCGCTCGAGCCGCGCTTCCGTACCGTCCAGCCGATGCGACCGACGCCGCAGGAACGGGAGTTGCTCGACTCGCTGCCCTCCGGACCGCACACGCTCGCGTCGATCGCCTTCAACCGCAACGGGGTCGAGCCCACCGACATCGAGTCGCTGCCCAACCATCGGCTGGTCCGCGCCAAGGGTCCGGCGTCGGTCGGCGGGGTGGCGTCGGCGCGTGGGCTGGCCGGGCTGTACGCGGCGGCGATCAGTGAGGTCGGCGAGCACGCGCCGCTGCTGAAGCCGGACACAGTGGCGGAGTTCGGCCAGTTCCACTCGACCGGCTACGACCTGGTGTCCCGGGGCCACAGGTCGTTCGGCCTTGGCTTCCAGAAGACCGCGGACGTCGCCTACCCGTTCCTGGGTGCGGGCACCATCGGTCACAGCGGCGCGGGTGGCTCCCAGGCCTTCGCCGACCCGCACAGCGGCCTGGCCTACGGCTACACCCGGCGCCGGTACGCCTTCCCGGGCGGTGCGGCGCCGGAGAACGAACGGTTCGTACGGGCCGCGCACACGGCGGCGCTGCGCGGCTGACCCGTCCTCCCGTGCAGCGGAGGAGGCCGCACCCCACGTCCAGGGGTGCGGCCTCTGTCGTACCGTCAGGAAGGTCCGGTGGCTCAGAGCTTGACGATCATCTTGCCGGTGTTGTCGCCGCGCAGCACCCCGAAGAACGCCTCCAGGTTGTTCTCGATGCCCTCGACGACCGTCTCGCGGTACTTGAGTTCGCCGGAGCGGACCCAGGCGCCGACCTCCTCGACGAACTGCGCCTGTAGGTCGTAGTGGTCGCCCACGAGGAGGCCCTCAATACGGCCTCGGGTGGCGATGAGACGGGCCAGGTTCTTCGGGCCCGGGGCGGGCTCCGTGTTGTTGTAGACGGAGATCATGCCGCAGATGGCGATACGGCCGGCGTGCTTGAGGGAGCCGATGGCCGCCTCCAGGTGGTCGCCGCCCACGTTGTCGAAGTACACGTCGATGCCGTCGGGGGCGGCCTCGCGGAGCTGCGAACTGACCGACCCGTCCTTGTAGTTGAAGGCGGCGTCGAAGCCGTACTCCTCCACCAGCAGCTTGACCTTCTCGTCCGACCCGGCGGACCCGATCACCCGGGAGGCACCCTTGAGCTTGGCGATCTGCCCGACCTGGCCGCCCACGGCACCGGCCGCGCCGGACACGAACACCACGTCGCCCTCCTTGAAGGCGGCGGTGCGCAGCAGGCCCGCATAGGCGGTGAGGCCGGTCATGCCGAGAACACCGAGGTACGTCGACAGCGGCGCGGCCTCGGGGTCGACCTTGACGGCGTCCTTCGCGTTCACGGCCGCGTACTCGCGCCAGCCGAGGAAGTGCAGGACGTGGTCGCCGACGGAGAAGCCCTCGGCGTTGGAGGCGACGACCTCACCGACGGCCCCGCCCTGCATGACCTTGCCCAGCTCGAAGGGGGCGACATACGACTTGGCGTCGCTCATCCGGCCACGCATGTAGGGGTCCACGGACACGTACAGGTTCCGCACCAGCACCTGGCCCGCGCGAGGCTGCGGGACCTCGGCCTCGACGAGGGCGAAGTCATCGGCCTTGGGCACGCCGACCGGACGGCTGAGCAGGTGCCATTCGCGGTTGACGGTGGGGAGGGCGGGGGTGGGTGCGTCCGACATGAGGGGGCCTTCCGGTGCGGCTCAGATGTTTCAGGCTCACTTGTTTCACTACCTGAAACAATAATGCTCCTGAATATTTCATGGTGTCAAGTAAAGAGGTAGCCTGGAGAGCATGGCCACACCGGAGAAGACCCGCCGCCGCGACCCCCTGACCCTGGAGGTCATCGACCTCATCGGCGCGGTCGTGGCCCGCTATCACGAGGAGTACGAGGAGGCGGCCACCCAGCACTCCCTCACCGGAGCGCAGGCCCGCCTGCTGAGCCTGCTCTCCCTCGGCCCGCTGCCGATGCGCCAACTGGCACGGAAGCTGCGGTGCGAGCCGTCGAACGTCACCGGGATCGTGGACCGGCTGGAGTCCCGGGACCTGGTCGAGCGCCGCCCCGACCCCTCTGACCGCCGGGTGAAGCTGGCCGCCTGCACGGACGAGGGACTCAGGGTCGCGCGGAGCCTGCGCGACTCCCTGGACTTCGCCCGGGAGCCGCTGGCCGGGCTGTCCGACGAGGAACGGGTTCTGTTGCGGGGGTTGTTGGTGCGGATGCTGGAGGCGTAGCCGCAGGGGCGGCCCTGGGCGCAGACGTGGGGCGGCTTTACGTTCCATGAGAGGTCTCTATGTGTTGCCGATGAGTTGAACGAAATTGTTGACGATTTTGCCGCCATCAAATTACGTTCGCATGCGCAGACACCCCCTCACAGATCCGAGGAGACATCGTGAAGCGCAGGACCGTAATCGGAGGACTCGGCGCGGCCGTCGCCGTCCCGGCGATCGCCACGTTCATGAGCAACGAGGCCATGGCATCCGGGACATCCACGTCGTCGGCATCCTCGTCTGCGCCCTCGTCCGGTGAGCTCGTCTTCGACAGGGCCGCGTACACCGAGCTGACCACGACGATCACCACGGACGCCGGCGACAAGTCGGTGACGTACCACTTCTACAAAGCGATCACGTACGTCACGAACCCGGTCGACGAGAAGTACCAGAGCCTGAACGTCAGCGTCCCCGTCAAGATCGACGGTACGGCGGTCGACGCGACGCGCGCGCCCATCCTGTTCGCCAACTCGGTGGGCGGATACATGCCGTCGTCGGTGGCGGACGCGACCGGAGTGGGCGGCGCCGAGATGACCGGCACACCCGGCGGTGGCGGCGCTCCCACGGCGTCGGCATCCGCGTCCGCGTCGGCGTCCACCGGTTCGGGTGAGGTTGAGTCCGGCGGCAACGCCCAGGTGGACGGCCAGGGCGGGATGGTGAGCAACGCCAAGCTGGGGCTGGCGGCGGGGTACGTGGTCGTGGAACCGGGGGCGCGCGGCCGTACGCTGGTCGACTCGTCCGGCACGTACTACGGCACGGCGCCGGCCGCGATCGTGGACCTGAAGGCCGCCGTGAAGTACGTCCGCTTCAACAAGGGCCGTATCCCGGGCAACACCGACCGGATCGTCTCCTCCGGTACGAGTGCCGGCGGCGCACTGTCCGCGCTGCTCGGGGCGTCGGGCGACAGCCCGCTGTACGCCGAGTACCTGAAGGCGCTGGGCGCGGCGGACGCGAGTGACGCGATCTTCGCCAGCGGTGACTGGTGCCCGATCACCGACCTCGAACACGCGGACATGGCGTACGAGTGGAACTGGGGTGCCAACAAGCTCGGTTCGGGTTCGCTGGTGGACCGGACGGTGTCGAAGGAGCTGAGCACGGCGTTCACGGAGTACCAGGCGTCGCTGAAGCTCCGGGCGCGAGGGTTCGGCGCGCTGACGGCACGCAACCTGGACGACTATCTGGTGGAGACCTTCCTCCAGCCGGCCGCCACCAAGTACCTCAAGTCCCTTTCGGAGACGGCGCGTTCGACGTACCTCGCGGCGAACACCTTCATCACGTGGGCGGGCGGGAAGGCGACGTTCACGTGGGCCGACTTCCTGACGCATGTGGGGGCGCGGAAGAAGGACACGCCGGCGTTCGACGCGTTCGACCTGTCCTCGGGCGAGAACAACCTCTACGGCACGGGCACCACCAAGGCCCGCCATTTCACGCTCTACAGCCTGCGGCACGAGGGCAGCGGCAGTGCGCGGCTGGACAGTGACCTGCCCGAGAAGCTGACGCTGATGAACCCGATGCCGTTCCTCGCCAAGCGGAATCCGTCGCGGGCGAAGCACTGGTGGATCCGGGTCGGTACGAAGGACAGCGACACGTCGCTGTCGGTGGTGGGGAACCTCGCGGCGAGCCTTGAAGGGCTCGGGGACCACGTGAACGCGGAGATGTACTGGGACTCGGGGCACGGGGCGAACGACGATGCGGCGGACTTCATCACCTGGATAGCCAAGGTGACGGGCTACAGGACCGAAATCAAGGCCAAGACCAAGACCAAGTAGCCGTCCGCCCATTCCCCCAGGACGGGGCGCCGGTTCTTCCCGTCCCGGCGTCCGCGGTCGTGGCGCCTTGCTCCTTCTCCGTCAGGCCCGGCGCCACGGCCTTCACCACGGTTTCTCGCCTCTCCCAAAGCCCGCTGCGGCAGCCCCACTTGGCCGACAGCCCCAAGCCCTAGCCGCACCCCAAGAGGATCTCGCACGTTTCCGAAGGGGACGCCTCCACAGTCGGGTCCGCTGTTGTCGGGTCAGCGGACGGGGACGCCGACGAGGAGGGGGTCGTCGAGGACTCGGCACTCGTCGGCGCCGGCGCCGTGACGGCCTGTGTCGACTGTGGGTCCGTGCTCCTGCTCGGCGAGTCCGAGGGCGCCTGCGATACCGAGATATGCGGCGGGGACGGTGACTTCGGCGTGTCCGCGGACGCCGGGTCCGGCGCGTCGGCGACCGCCGAGGCCGACTCGTCGGACACGGGGGACTCCGTGTCGTCGACCTCCGCCTTCGCCGTACCGTCCGCCGCCTCACCGGTCGCCGCCGCGGGGTTCGGGGTCTCCCCCGGAGCGTCCGTGCCCAGTTCGGCGAGGCTCAGTCCGCCCGCCGCGAGCACGAATCCCGCGACGACGAGCAGCACCCGCTTCCGTCGCCGCCGGTGCGCCGCCGCCTTGCGGTCACGCCTGCTGGCGACCGGCCGACCGGTGTCCTCGGCACCCTCGACGTGCTCGGCACCCTCGACGTCCTGGATGCCCTCGATGTCCTGAGAGTCCTCGGTGTCCTGGGTGCCTTCGGTGTCCTGGGCCATGGCCTGCGTACGACGACGGCGACGGCCACCGCCACGTCCGCGGTTCCGGGCAGCCGCCCGCCCTGGGCGCGGCGACTCACCGGAACCGTCCTCGTCCGTCTCAGCCCGCGCTTCCGGGCGCACGTCGGTTTCCCCTCCGTACGTACGGAGGGGTTCGTCCGGCGCGCCGCACTCCGGGCAGGCAAGTGCCTCGTCGAGGCGCCGTTGGCAGGTGGGGCAGTAGTCCATGACGCGGGAAGACTAGGTTCCGCACAGTGACCGTTCCTAGAGGTTTCTGTGAAGGTTCTGTGCAGAACCGCTCTTTAGGGTTTGCCTGATTGAGGTCAAGCCCGATCATTCCGCGCCATCTCCTGACACTGACACGCCGCTCCGGCACGAAGGGTCCCTTCGCGGCTCAGGTTTTCTTACGGGCCGTCATGGCCCGCTGGATCAGGATGAACGCGCAGAGCAGCACACCGGTGGCGATCTTCGTCCACCAGGAGCTGAGCGTGCCCTCGAACTGGATGATGCTCTTGATCAGGCCCAGGACGAGGACCCCGAACAGGGTGCCCACGACATAGCCCGAGCCGCCCGTCAGCAGCGTGCCGCCGATGACGACCGCGGCGATCGCGTCGAGTTCCATGCCGGTCGCGTGCAGCGGGTCGCCGGACTGGATGTACAGGGTGAAGAGCAGACCCGCCAGGGCGGAGCAGAAGCCGCTCACCGTGTACACCGCGATCTTGGTGCCGCCCTGCGGGAGGCCCATCAGCATGGCCGAGTGCTCGTTGCCGCCGATGGCGTACACCCGGCGGCCGAAGCGGGTGTAGTGCAGGACGTAGAAGGCGATGGCCAGCACCACCAGCGCGATGATCGCGCCGATCGACAGGAAGCCCACACCCAGTTGTGCCTGCGCCTGCGCCATGCTGCTCACGGAGGAGTCGTCGATGGCGATCGACTCCTTGCTGATGACCAGGCACAGGCCCCGGAACAGGAAGAGGCCGGCGAGGGTCACGATGAAGGGCTGGATCTCGAAGTTGTGGATCACATAGCCCATCAGGAAGCCGCCGAAGGCTCCCACGCCGAGCGCGATGGGGATGACGACGAGGATGGGCAGGCCCTGCTTCTCCACCAGCCATGCCGTGAGCATGGTCGTGAAGCCGATCACGGAGCCCACGGAGAGGTCGATGCCGCCCGAGAGGATGACGAAGGTGGCGCCCACCGCGGCGACCAGCAGGTAGCCGTTGTCGATGAACAGGTTGAGGAAGACCTGGGGTTCGCCGAAACCGTAGTTCTGGTAGCGGCCGAGGCCCACGAGGTACATCACGAGGAAGAGCGTGGCGGTGACCACGACGGGCAGGCGCCGGTCGCCGAGCAACCGCGCGGCCTTGGACGGCGTACGACGGTTGTCGGGAGCCGTGGGGGTCTTGGTGGCCGTGCTCATCACGACACCTCCATCTTCGGGGCTGTCGCGGTCGTCGGGGCGGTGTCCGCCGGGGTGGCGGGCGAGGTGCCGCCGCCGCCCTTCGCGCCGGACCCGGAGCCGAGCTTCCCGCCGAAGACCTTGGTGCGGAACTTCGGGGACTGCAGCAGGCAGACCACGATGACGACGGCGGCCTTGAAGACCAGGTTGGTCTGCGTCGGTACGCCGATGGTGTAGATCGTGGTGGTCAGGGTCTGGATGACGAGGGCGCCCACCACCGTGCCGCCGATGGAGAACCGGCCGCCCAGGAGTGAGGTGCCGCCGATCACCACGGCGAGGATCGCGTCGAGCTCGATCCACAGGCCGGCGTTGTTGCCGTCCGCGGCGGAGGTGTTGGAGCTGATCATCAGGCCCGCGATGCCGGCGCACAGGGCGCAGAACACGTACACCATGATCTTGATGCGCAGGGACCTGATGCCGACCAGGCGGCTGGCCTCGGCGTTGCCGCCGACCGACTCGACCAGCAGGCCGAGGGCCGTGCGGCGGGTCAGGGCCACGGTGACGGCCACGACTGCGGCCACCACGAAGATCGAGAAGGGCAGCGTCAGCCAGTAGCCGCCGCCGATCAGCTTGTACGGCTCGCTGTTGATCGTGATGATCTGGCCGTCGGTGATCAGCTGGGCCACGCCTCGGCCCGCGACCATGATGATCAGGGTCGCGATGATCGGCTGAATGCCCATCCGGGCGACCAGGAAGCCGTTCCACAGACCGCACACGACGGCCGCCACCAGGCCGATGCCCATGGCCAGGAAGACTCCGGACAGGGAGTCCTGGTCGGCCTGATCGCTGATGTACGAGCAGGTCAGGGCGCCGGTGATGGCGACGACCGCGCCGACGGAGAGGTCGATGCCGCCGGTCGCGATGACCAGGGTCATACCGACCGCCACCAGGATGAGCGGCGAGCCGAACAGCACGATCGAGACGAGGCTGCCGTAGAGGTGGCCGTCCGTCATCTTGATCGAGAAGAAGCCGGGGGTGAAGGGAACGTTGATCAGCAGCAGGACGACCAGCACGGCCACCGGCCAGAACAGGTGGTGCTGCGTCAGCGCCCGCCAACGGGGAGTGGTGGTCACTGGTGCTCTCCGCTCGCGATGGTCTCCAGGATCCGGGTGGGGGTGATCTCGGGTCCGTTGGCGAAGTGGGCGACCAGCTTGCGGTCGCGCAGTACGCCGATGGTGTGGCTGAGCCGGAGGACCTCCTCCAGTTCGGCCGCGATGTACAGCACGGACATGCCTTCCTCGGAGAGCGAGACCACGAGTTTCTGGATCTCCGCCTTCGCGCCGACGTCGATGCCGCGGGTCGGCTCGTCCAGGATCAGCAGCTTCGGCTGGGTGATGAGCCAGCGGGCGAGCAGCACCTTCTGCTGGTTGCCGCCGCTGAGCCGGCCGACCCGGGCCTCCGGGTTGGCGGGGCGGATGTCCAGCGCCTTGATGTACTTGGCGACGAGTTCGTCGCGCTGGGCGGCCGGGATGGGCCGGATCCAGCCGCGGGCCGCCTGGAGGGCGAGGATGATGTTCTCCCGGACCGTCAGTTCGGGTACCAGGCCCTCGGTCTTGCGGTTCTCGGAGCAGAACGCGACCCCGGCGCCGATGGCGTCGTTCGGGGCGCTCATCGAGACCTGCTTGCCGTTGATGGTGACCTTGCCGCTGTCGGGCTGGTCGGCGCCGAACAGCAGCCGGGCCAGTTCGGTGCGGCCGGAGCCGAGGAGGCCGGCCAGGCCGAGGACCTCGCCCTTCTTGATCTCCAGGTCGAAGGGGGCCACGCCACCTGTCCGGCCGACGCCCTCCGCCTGGAGCAGCGTCTCGCCGACCTCGGCGTGCAGCTGGTGCTCGTGGAGCCCCTCCAGCTGGTCCATGGCCTTGCCGATCATGAGCTGGATCAGGCCGACCTGGTCGAGCTCGCTGACCAGGTGCTCGCCGACGAGGGTGCCGTTGCGCAGGACGGTCATGCGGTCGCAGATCTCGTAGATCTGGTCGAGGAAGTGCGAGACGAACAGGATCGCGACGCCCTCGTCCCTCAACTGCCGCATCAGGCGGAACAGTTCGAGGACCTCGTCGCGGTCGAGGCTGGAGGTCGGTTCGTCCAGGACCAGCACCTTGGTGCCGGTTCCGGCGCCGTCGCTGTCGCCGGTGCCCACCGCCCTTACGATCGCGACCAGTTGCTGCACGGCCAGCGGGTACGAGGACAGGGGCGCTGTGACGTCGAGGTCGAGGCCGAGCCGGTCGACCAGCTCCGCCGCCTCCTTGCGCATGCGCGACCACTGGATCTGGCCGAAGCGGATGGGTTCACGTCCGATGAAGATGTTCTCCGCCACCGACAGGTTGGGGCAGAGGTTCACCTCCTGGTAGACGGTGCTGATGCCGGCCTGCTGTGCCTGGAACGGGCTGTCGATCCGCACACGCTGACCGTCGAGGGTGATCGTGCCGTCGTCGAGCGGATAGACACCGGTCAGCACCTTGATGAGGGTGGACTTACCGGCTCCGTTCTCGCCCATCAGGGCGTGTATCTCGCCGGGGAAGAGCCGGAAGTCGACACCCGACAGAGCGCGTACCCCCGGAAACTCCTTGACTATGCCCGTCATTTCCAGGACGGGCCGCGGCTCTGCCATGGCAGCGCTCCTCTTTGAATCTTGTTCAGGCCCACGGATGTTTTTGCCTGGGCCCGCGATGTCGTTCAGGCCCGCAGGGAGCCCCCTGGACCGCCCTCCGTACGGAGGGGTCGGTCGGGGCGGAGGCTCCCTGCCGATGGGTGCGGTCGGTCAGTACTTACGGGTGGGGAGCGCGGCCTTGGCCTGGTCCTGCATGAAGTCGCCCTCCTTGGTCTTGATCCAGCGCTCGACCGTCTCGCCGTCCTTGACCTTCTTGACGACCTCCATCAGCTGCGGGCCGAGCAGCGGGTTGCACTCGACGATGGCGTTGATCTTGCCCTCGGACATGGCGATGAAGCCGTCCTTCACACCGTCGATCGTGACGATCAGGATGTCCTTGCCGGGCTTCTTGCCGGCCGCCTCGATGGCCTGGATGGCACCGATGCCCATGTCGTCGTTGTGCGCGAACAGCACGTTGATGTCCGGGTTGGACGTGAGGAAGGCGGCCATGACCTGCTTGCCGCCGGCGCGGGTGAAGTCACCGGTCTGGCTGACGACGATCTTCCAGTCGTCCGCGTGGTCGGCGTCCATGACCTCCTTGAAGCCCTTGGCGCGCTCGATCGCGGGGGCGGCACCGGTGGTGCCCTCCAGCTGGGCGATCTTCACGGCACCCTTGTGGCCGGCCTTCTCCAGGACCTTCTCGAGGATCTTGCCGGCGCGGCGGCCCTCGTCCGTGAAGTCGGAGCCGACGAGGGTGACGTACAGGGACTCGTCGGAGGTCTCGACCGAGCGGTCGGTGAGGACCACGGGGATCTTCTTGGCCTTGGCCTCCTTCAGCACCGCGTCCCAGCCGGTGACGACCACCGGGGAGAAGGCGATGACGTCCACGCCCTGGGTGATGTAGCTGCGGATCGCGGAGATCTGGTTCTCCTGCTTCTGCTGCGCGTCGGAGAACTTCAGGTTGTAGCCGGCCTCCTTGGCCGCAGCCTTCACCGAGTCGGTGTTGGCGCTGCGCCAGCCGCTCTCCGAGCCGACCTGCGAGAAGCCGAGGACGATCTTGCCGTCGCCGCCGGAGCTGGTGGAGCCGCCCTCGTCCTTCTTGGCGCAGGCCGCCAGGCCCGTCGCAGCCGCCACGCCGACCGCCGCAGTGAGGAAGTTCCTTCTGTTGAGCATGTGTCTTCTCCTTTGAAGAGCCGGCCCGGTGATGGACCCGCTGTTACTCGTGGTGCTCGTTGGTACTCGTGGGGCTTGTTTGGTGCCGGTGGTGCTTTTGGTTCTTGTGGGGCTCGGGGCGACAGGCCGGGAAACGTCCTACCTGTCGATCAGTGTTCGAGATATCGGCCACGCCGGTGGGGCGGGGACGATCGTCGAACCGGTCGGTGCCCCCTCAGCCGGGAGCTGTCGCCGACTGAGGGGCGTACGGGAAAGTGCTGGCGCGGACGAGGAGTTGGGGTTCGATGGCGACCTGGGGCGTCCCGGAGGGCGTCCGGCCCTCGATGAGATCCAGCAGCAGGGCGATGCTCTGCTTGCCGACCGCCGAGAAGTCCTGCCGGACGGTGGTGAGCGGCGGAGCGAAGAACTCCGACTCCGGGATGTCGTCGAAGCCGACCACCGCGACGTCCTGGGGAGTGCGCACGCCCGCCTCACGCAGCGCCCACAACACCCCCAGCGCCATCTGGTCGTTGGCGACGAAGACGGCGGTCAGACCCCGGCCCACCCAGCCGGCCAGTTCCTGGCCCGCACGATAACCCGACAGCGGACTCCAGTCTCCCCGCAGTGGCGACGGCGGTTCGACGCCGGCCTCTTCCAGGGTCAGCCGCCAGCCGTCGGCCCGGTCCACCGCCTCCTGCCAGTTCTCGGGCCCGGCGAGATGCCAGACCGTACTGTGGCCCGTGGCCAGCAGGTGACGGGTGGCCAGCCGCGCGCCCAGCCGCTGATCCACGTTGACGCTGGGGATCTCCACGCCGGAGCCGGTGCCCACCGCCACCACCGGGAAGGGGTGGCGGAGTTCGGTGAGGGCCTCGACCGCCGACCGCTGCGGGGCGAGGGCGATCACTCCCTCCACCCCGCCCTCACTGAGCCGGTGCATGGCCTCGGACACCGTCTCGACCGTCAGCTCGCGAAGGCTGACCGTCGAGACGAGATACCCCTCGGCACGTGCCGCCTCCTCCAGCGCGAACAGCGTGCTGGCCGGCCCGTAGAGCGTGGTGTTGGAGGCGACCACACCCAGGGTCAGGGTGCGCCTGGTCGCCAATGCCCGTGCGGAGGAGTTGCGGCGGTAGCCCATCTCCTCGATGGCCTGCAGCACCCTGGCCCGTGTCTCTTCGCGCACATTGGGGTGGTCCCCCAGTACACGCGACACGGTCTGGTGGGACACGCCGGCCTGGCGTGCCACGTCGGCCATGGTGGGCGGCCGGAGCTTCGACTGGATCGGTGAGTGTGTCACGGCCGCACCTCCCTGGCGCTTGTCTGCGGATAAGTCCTGTGGTGCGGGCGGTCGTCTCCGCGTCGCCGGCCTCACTCGGGGCTTCCGGGAAGCCCCGAGGCGCCGGGCGGGTAAGCAAGTTGGGGCACTGCCGACATGACGCTCGTACCTCCCTCGATGCCCTTGGGCGACGACTGGTGAATGCGGAGGTCATTGTGAGCGCTAACAATCAGCGGCGGTCAAGAGGGCTGCATCAGGGAGGTCGTCACGGTTGGATAACGCGACAGTCGGCGGGCGGGAGGGGGGTCGGTGCGGCAATGTGGGAACGGACGGCGGCCGTCCAAAACGCGGCAAAGGTTGTTCGTTCGGCCCATTGACACTCCGCCCGAAGCATCCCTACTGTCACGACAGCATTTCGAACAAGTGACGAAATCTCGAACAGGCCACACAGGACTTTAGGGAGTACCGTGCGCATCACGGGAATCAGCACGCACGTGGTCGGGACGCCGTGGCGGAACCTGACCTACGTCCAGGTGCACACCGACGAGGGACTCACCGGCGTCGGCGAGACCCGCATGCTGGGCCACACCGACGCGCTGCTCGGCTATCTGCACGAGGCGAAGACCAACCACATTCTCGGCTCCGACCCGTTCGCTGTCGAGGACCTGGTCAAGCGCATGAAGTACGGCGACTACGGCCGGGCCGGCGAGATCGTGATGTCCGGCATCGCGGTGATCGAGATGGCGTGCTGGGACATCAAGGGCAAGGCCCTCGGCGTGCCGGTGTGGCAGCTGCTCGGCGGCAAGGTGACCGACAAGGTCAAGGCGTACGCCAACGGCTGGTACACCACCGAGCGCACCCCGGAGGCGTACCACAAGGCGGCGAAGGGGGTCGTCGAGCGCGGTTACAAGGCGCTCAAGATCGACCCCTTCGGGACCGGCCACTTCGAGCTGGACCACGAGCAGAGCCTGTACGCGGTCTCCCTGATCGAGGCCGTGCGGGACGCCATCGGGCCGGACACCGAGCTGATGCTCGAGATGCACGGCCGCTTCTCCCCTGCCACCGCCATCCGCCTCGCCAAGGACCTGGCGCCCTTCAAGCCCGCGTGGCTGGAGGAGCCCTGCCCGCCGGAGAACCTGAAGGCGCTGGAGAAGGTCGCCGCCAAGGTCGACATCCCGGTGGCCACGGGTGAGCGCATCCACGACCGGATCGAGTTCCGGGAGCTCTTCGAGAGCCAGGCCGTGGACATCATCCAGCCCGACGTCGGTCACATCGGCGGCATCTGGGAGACCCGCAAGCTGGCCGCGACCGCCGAGACGCACTACGTGCTGGTCGCGCCGCACAACGTGGGCGGACCGGTACTGACCGCCGCCTCCCTCCAGGTCGGGTTCACCTCCCCGAACTTCAAGATCCTCGAGCACTTCAACGACTTCGCGGACGCGGAGATCAAGAAGATCGTCTCGGGCGCCCCGGAGGTCGTGGACGGCTACTTCCACCTCTCCGACAAGCCCGGCCTCGGTGTCGAGCTGGACGTGGACGCGGCGGCGGAGTTCCCGCAGCAGCAGGCCCGCTTCGACCTGTGGGCCGAGGGCTGGGAGCAGCGCAAGCCCAAGGGGACCGAGTGAGCAGCGCGGTAGTGATCGAGGCTCCGGGTGAGCACCGTCTGGTGCCGCACGAGCCTCGTCAGCCGGACGCGGGCGAAGCCCTCGTCCGGGTCCACGCCGTCGGCATCTGCGGCAGCGACCGCGAGGTGTACCAGGGCAACAGGCCGGAGGGGTACGTCCGTTACCCCCTCACCCCGGGCCACGAGTGGTCCGGGACGGTGACCGCGGTCGGGGCCGGAGTGCCTTCGACTCTCGTAGGCAGCAAGGTGGTTGGCGAGGGTTTCCGCAACTGCCAGGTGTGCGACCGCTGTCACGCGGGCGAGACCACGCTGTGCTCGGCCGGGTACGAGGAGACCGGGTTCACCGAGCCCGGCGCGATGGCCACCACGCTGACGCTGCCCGCCCGCCTGCTGCACGTTCTGCCCGCGGACGCGGACCTGACCGCGGCGGCGCTGCTGGAGCCGGCCGCGTGCATCGCCGCCGCCGCGCTCAAGGCGAACGCCGTTCCGGGTGAGCGGGTCGCCGTGGTGGGCACGGGCACGCTCGGGATGTTCGCCGTTCAGTTCCTGAAGGCGGGCTCGCCGTCCGAGCTGCTCGTCGTGGGGACGCGTCCGGACCGGGCCGAGCTGTCGAAGAAGTTCGGTGCCACGGAGTTCCGTACCAAGGACCAGGAGCTGCCGGACGACTTCGACGTCGTCATCGAGACCGCCGGGTCCGCGGACGCGGCAGTCACCGCCGCCGCCCTGCTGCGGCGCGGCGGCCGGCTGGTTCTTACCGGGATCCCGGCGTCGGGTGCGGACGGGCTGGACCCGACGGATCTCGTCGTACGGCAGCTGGAGGTGCACACCGTGTTCGGTGCGGCGCCGGACGCCTGGGCGCACACGGTGCGGGTCTTCGGGGCCGGGCTCCTCGACCCGCTGCCGCTCGTCACGCACGAGCTGCCGCTGGATGAGTTTCCGCAGGCCATCGAGTTGGTGGGATCCGGCGATCCGAAGGTCGGGAAGGTCCTGCTGCGGCCATGACACACCCCTGAGCCGTACGCCGGTACGGGGTACCTGACGACTCCGTACCGGCGTACATCCAAAGTCTTGTGCACCCAGAGCCGCGAACCTTGTCCGAAATACCGAACCAGCCGGACCTCGCGAACCAGCCGGACCTGCCGATCCTGAAGGACAGATTGTGACCGACACCACCGCCTCCGCAGCCCGCCGCCCGGGAGAGCAGGCGCTCGCCGCGCTCGGCCTGGACGCGCCCGCCCTCGACCCCGCCGACGCCTCCCCGCACACCTTCCCCGGTGGCGGACGCTGGCGTACCGAGGTTCCCTCCGTCGAGGGGCCCGAGGCGCTCGGTGTGGTCCTCAAGGAGTCATCGCGGCTCGACGTGCCGATCCACCGGGTCAGCCAGGGCAGCGGTATCTGGATGCTGACCGACGCCGAGATCACCGAGATGGTGGAGGCGACGGCCGAGCGGGACATCGAGCTCTGCCTGTTCACCGGTCCGCGCGGCACCTGGGACATCGGCGGCTCCACCCGTACCGACTCCAAGGGCGGCGGTCTGCGCGCCCGCGGTCACGACGCGGTCGCCGGGTGTGTCGAAGACGCCGTCCGGGCAACCGAGTTGGGCGTGCAGTGCCTGCTCGTCGCCGACGAGGGCGTGCTGTGGGCCCTGCACCGGGCGCGGCTCGCCGGGATCATCCCGGCGGAGACGACGCTCAAGGTGTCGGCGCTGATCGGGCCGGTGAACCCGGCCGCGTACGCCGTGTACGAGAACCTCGGCGGCGACTCGATCAACGTGCCGAGTGATCTGACGCTCGATCACCTCACGGAGATCCGGCGGGTGTCGGCCGCTCCCATGGACATGTACATCGAGGCCCCCGACGATCTCGGCGGCTACATCCGGATGTACGAGGTCGCCGAGCTGATCCGGCGCGGCGCACCGCTCTACCTGAAGTTCGGCCTGTCGAAGGCTCCCGGGATCTACCCCTACGGGAACCACATGCGTGATCTCACCCTGAGCACGGCCAAGGAGAGGGTGCGGCGCGGCCGACTCGCGCTGGACCTGCTCGCGCGACACGGAGCGGACACCGACATGGCGCCGCTCGGCTCACGACTGCCGGGCGATCTCAAGCGGTTCGAAACGCCTGCATAACGTTACGGACAACTCCCCTTCACAAAACACGACGCAGTCGAACAGACTCCGACACGACTCTCTCTCGGGTTCCTCCCGCACCGCCGAACAGGACGCCCGAACCGCCAGACCGCTCCTGGCCTCACGACATCAAGGATGATGATCATGCGTACTCGCAGAGCCGCACTCTCCGCCATAGCCACCTCGGCTGCCCTCGCCCTCTCCCTCTCCGCCTGCGGGCAGAGCGGTGAGGGTGGCAGTGACGCAAGCGGGGACAGTGCCAAGGGCGGCACCATCGGCATCGCGATGCCGACCAAGTCCTCCGAGCGCTGGATCACCGACGGCGCCAACGTCGAGAAGGACCTCAAGGCCAAGGGCTACAAGACCAAGCTGGTCTTCGGCGAGGACGACCCCGACCAGCAGGTCTCGCAGATCGAGAACCTGATCACTCAGGGCGTCAAGGCGCTGGTGATCGCCGCCATCGACAACAAGTCCCTGAACAACGTGCTCCAGCAGGCCGCCGACGCCAAGATCCCGGTGATCTCCTACGACCGCCTGATCCTCGGCACGAAGAACGTCGACTACTACGCGTCCTTCGACAACGAGAAGGTCGGCAAGCTCCAGGCCGGCTACATCGTCGACAAGCTGGGTCTGGCGAGCGGCAAGGGCCCGTTCAACATCGAGCTGTTCGCCGGCTCCAACGACGACAACAACACCAAGTACTTCTTCAACGGCGCGATGAGCGTGCTCCAGCCGTACATCGACAGCAAGAAGCTGGTGGTCAAGTCCGGCCAGACCGCGATCACCCAGGTCACGACCCTGCGCTGGGACGGCGCCACCGCCCAGAAGCGCATGGAGGACAACCTCACCTCGTCCTACAAGACCGGCCGGGTCGACGCGGTGCTCTCGCCCTACGACGGCATCTCCATCGGCATCATCGCCGCGTTGAAGTCGGACGGTTACGGCACCGCCGCGAAGCCGCTGCCGATCGTCACCGGCCAGGACGCCGAGCTGGCGTCGGTGAAGTCGATCATCGCGGGCCAGCAGTCGCAGACCGTCTACAAGGACCTCCGCAAGCTCGCCGAGGTCGCCACGAACATGGTCGACGCCTCCCTCAACGGCAAGAAGCCCGAGATCAACGACACCAAGTCGTACGACAACGGCACGAAGGTCGTCCCCGCCTACCTGCTGCAGCCTGTGAGCGTCGACAAGAGCAACTACGAGAAGGAGCTCGTCGACGACGGTTACTACACGGCGGACCAGCTCAAGTAAGCGTCGAACCTTACGGATTGGAAGGCAAGACCATGGCGGGACCCGTCCTGGAAATGCGCTCGATCGTCAAGACCTTTCCCGGCGTAAAAGCGCTGTCGGACGTATCACTGACTGTCCGTCAGGGCGAGGTCCACGCCATCTGTGGTGAGAACGGCGCCGGGAAGTCCACCTTGATGAAGGTGCTCTCCGGCGTCCATCCGCACGGGACCTACGACGGCGACATCCTCTTCGAGGGAGACGTCGTCCAGTTCAAGGACATCCGGGCGAGCGAGCAGCACGGCATCGTTATCATCCACCAGGAGCTGGCGCTGTCGCCGTACCTCTCCCTGGCGGAGAACATCTTCCTCGGCAACGAACACGCCAGGGGCGGGTTCATCGACTGGCGGGAGACCCTGCGGCACGCCACGGAGCTGCTGCGCCGGGTCGGTCTCGACGACCACCCGGAGACCCGCGTCACCGACATCGGCGTGGGCAAGCAGCAGCTCGTGGAGATCGCGAAGGCGCTGTCGAAGAAGGTGAAGCTGCTCATCCTGGATGAGCCGACGGCGGCGCTGAACGACGAGGACAGCGGCAAACTCCTGGATCTCATCCTGGAGTTGAAGACGCAGGGCATCACCTCGATCATCATCTCCCACAAGCTCAACGAGATCCGCAAGGTCGCCGACTCGGTGACGATCATCCGCGACGGTCACACGATCGAGACGCTCGACGTGAAGTCGGCGGAGACGACCGAGGACCGGATCATCAGCGGCATGGTCGGCCGCGACCTCGACCACCGCTTCCCGGAGCGCACCCCGCACGAGGCGGCGGACAAGGACGCGGCCCCGGCGCTGGAGATCCGCGACTGGACGGTGCACCACCCGATCGACCAGCAGCGCAAGGTGGTCGACGATGTGTCGATCCAGGTGCGCCGCGGGGAGATCGTCGGCATTGCCGGTCTCATGGGCGCCGGCCGCACCGAGCTCGCCATGAGCGTCTTCGGACGCACCTACGGCCGGTACGCGGGCGGGACGGTCCTCAAGGACGGCAAGGAGATCCGCACGAAGTCGGTCGCCGAGGCGATCGGCCACGGGATCGCCTACGTCACCGAGGACCGCAAGCACTACGGCCTCAACCTCATCGACACGATCAACCGCAACATCTCGATGACCGCCCTGAACAAGGTCTCGAAGCGGGGCGTGGTCGACGAGCAGGCGGAGCGGCAGGTCTCCGAGGGCTACCGCAAGTCCATGAACATCAAGGCGCCGACCGTCTTCGAACCGGTGGGCAAGCTGTCCGGCGGCAACCAGCAGAAGGTCGTCCTCAGCAAGTGGATCTTCGCCGGTCCGGACGTGCTGATCCTGGACGAGCCGACGCGCGGTATCGACGTCGGTGCCAAGTTCGAGATCTACACGGTCATCGACCAGCTGGCCGCCCAGGGCAAGGCGGTCGTCTTCATCTCCTCCGAGCTGCCGGAACTGCTCGGTATGTGCGACCGCATCTACACGATGGCCGCCGGACGGCTCACGGGTGAGTTCCCGCGGGCCGAGGCCACGCAGGAAGTGCTGATGCGTCAGATGACGAAGGACAAAGAGGTAACGCGATGAGCACGGACGTGACCGACAAGAGCCCGGCGGCCGCGCCGCCCGGGAAGAGCGGAGGCTCCGCCTCCGGCGGCGGGCTGCTGCGGCTGGTGCTGGACGGCCTGCGGCGCAACATGCGCCAGTACGGCATGCTGATCGCGCTCGGCCTGCTCGTGGTCCTGTTCCAGGTGTGGACCGGCGGGGACCTGCTGCTGCCGCGCAACGTCTCCAACCTGGTCCTGCAGAACAGCTACATCCTGATCCTCGCGATCGGCATGATGCTGGTGATCATCGCGGGTCACATCGACCTCTCGGTCGGTTCCCTGACGGCGTTCACGGGCGCCTTCGCGGCCGTACTGACCGTGCAGCACGGTGTGGCGTGGCCGCTCGCGCTGGTGCTGTGCCTGGCGATCGGCGCCGCCGCCGGCGCGGCACAGGGCTTCCTGATCGCCTATCTCGGCATACCGTCCTTCATCGTCACCCTCGCGGGCATGCTGATCTTCCGCGGTCTGACGGAGATGTTCCTGAAGGGCCAGACGCTCGGTCCGTTCCCGGACGGTCTGCAGAAGATGGGCAACGGCTTCCTGCCGGAGGTCGGTCCCGACACCAACTACCACAACCTCACGCTGCTGCTGGGCTTCGTGGTGCTGGCCTTCGTGGTGCTGCAGGAGGTCCGCGACCGCCAGCGTCAGCAGGAGTTCTCCCTGGAAGTGGCGCCCAGGAACCTCTTCCTGCTCAAGCTCGTCGCCATCTCCGCGGCGGTTCTCACCGTCACGATGCTGCTCGCCAGCTACAAGGGCGCGCCGATCATCCTGATCGTCCTCGGCGCGCTGGTCGTCGGCTACGGCTATGTCATGCGCAATGCCGTGTTCGGCCGTCACATCTACGCGATCGGCGGCAACCTGCCGGCGGCGAAGCTGTCCGGCGTCAAGGACAAGAAGGTCACCTTCCTCGTCTTCCTCAACATGGGTGCGCTCGCGGCCCTGGCGGGTCTGGTGGTCGCCGCCCGTCTGAACGCGGCCTCTCCGAAGGCGGGTCTCAGCTTCGAACTCGAGGCGATCGCCTCGTCGTTCATCGGTGGCGCGTCCATGAGCGGCGGTGTCGGCACCGTCCTCGGCGCCATCATCGGCGGTCTCGTCCTCGGTGTGCTGAACAACGGCATGAACCTCCTGAGCGTGGGCACCGACTGGCAGCAGGTCATCAAGGGCGCCGCCCTGCTGATCGCGGTCGGCTTCGACGTGTGGAACAAGCGCAGGGTCGGTTCGTAGGCACGTAGTTCGTCTGCACGTCATGTCGTGGGTCCCGCGGGCAGCCGGCCAACCGGTCCGCGGGACCCTTCGGCTTTTGTACGTCGTCATGGGAGGCAGAGCTATGGGAGGCAGGAACCCCGTGAAGGAACTCTTCGGCAAACTCGCCGACGGTACGGAGATCCACCGCTGGTCGCTGGAGAACGGCGGCACCCGTCTGAAGGTCCTGTCGTACGGCGGGATCGTGCAGTCCCTGGAGATCCCGGACCGGCTCGGCACCTACCGGAACGTCTCGCTGGGCTTCGACACCATCGAGGACTACGTCGCCTCCAGCCCCTACTTCGGCGCCCTGGTCGGCCGGTACGGCAACCGCATCGGCAAGGGCCGGTTCACGCTGGACGGCACGTCGTACCAACTGTCGGTCAACGACGGGGAGAACAGCCTGCACGGCGGCAGCGCGGGCTTCGACAAGGCCGTCTGGGCGGTCGAGCCGTTCACGCGGGGTTCGGACGTGGGCCTGGTCCTCCAACACACCAGCGCCGACGGCGAGATGGGCTTCCCCGGCACGCTGCGGACGAAGGTCACCTACACCCTCACCGAGCACGGCGACTGGCGCGTCGACTACGAGGCGACCACCGACAAGATCACCGTCGTCAACCTCACCAGTCACGTCTACTGGAACCTGGCCGGCGAGAGCGGCGGCTCGATCAACGGCCACGAGCTGGAGATCGCCGCCGCCCGCTACACCCCCGTCGACTCCGGCCTCATCCCCGCCGGTGAGCCGGCCGAGGTCGCGGGCACCCCCTTCGACTTCCGTACGCCCAAGACGGTCGGCGCCGACCTCCGGGTCGCCGACCAACAGCTGCTGTACGCCAAGGGGTTCGACCACAACTGGGTGCTCGACAAGGGCGTCACGGCCGAGCCCGAGCACGTCGCCACCCTCAGGGAACCGGAGTCGGGCCGCATGCTGCGGATCGCGACCACCGAGCCCGGCCTCCAGTTCTACTCGGGCAACTTCCTCGACGGCACCCTCGTCGGCACCGGTGGTGCTGTCCACCGCCAGGGCGACGCGCTGTGCCTGGAGACCCAGCACCACCCGGACTCCCCGAACCGGCCGGACTTCCCGTCCACGGTGCTGCACCCGGGTCGGACCTACCGCACGACGACGATCCACTCGTTCACGACAGAGGGACAGTGACCGTCCTCAAGGGACAGTGACCGGCTTCACAGGAACTTCACAATTTTCTGTCGAAACCACAGCGGTTGAACAGCACCCCACAGCCATCCGTATTCAGGGACGGCCCGTACTCCCCCGCACGGGCCACCCTGAGCCGGAGGACCCGTCCTCCCCAACGGGTCCGCCACATACGGAGGTTCCATGGCCGACAACGTCACCTCGCTCTTTCGCAGCACGGCGGCGCACAGCCCCTCGATGGCTGCGCTCGCGCGAGAGAGCGACGGGACCGGCCCGGTCGACTTCTGCATCCCGTGCAACCCCTACTTCCCCACCCCGGCCATGATGGACACCATGTCGGCGCGACTGCGTGACATCATCACGTTCTACCCGAGCAGCGCCGACACGATCACCGCCGAGCTGTGCAATCTGCTCCAACTGCCGCCGCAGGCCGTGGCGATGGGCAACGGATCGACCGAACTGATCACGTGGATCGACCACTTGCTGGTCCGCGAATCCCTCGCCGTCCCCGTCCCCACCTTCGGCCGCTGGACCGACCAGCCCATGGAGACCGGCAAGCGGGTCGACATGTTCCCGCTCCAGGAGTCCAGCGGCTTCAACCTCGACCTCGGCCAGTACGCGGAGTTCATCCGCGCGCGTGGCACCCGCGTCGCCGTCATCTGCAACCCCAACAACCCCGACGGCGGCTTCCTGCACAAGCACGCGCTCGTGCAGTTCATGGACGCGATGGCCGACCTCGACCTGATCATCATCGACGAGTCGTTCCTGGAGTTCGCCGACGCGGAGGCCGAACCGAGCGTCGTGCAGGAGGCGATGATCCGCCCCAACGTGATCGTCCTGCGCAGCCTCGGCAAGAACTTCGGTCTGCACGGCATCCGCTTCGGCTACATGGTCGCCAACCCGTCGCTCGCGGGCCGCGTCCGCTCGATGCTCCCGAAGTGGAACCTCAACGCCTTCGCCGAGTACGTGGTGTTCATGCTCAAGGAGCACGGCCAGGAGTACATGCAGAGCCTCCACCAGGTGCGCCGTGACCGCCTCGACATGGCCAGCCAGCTCTCCTCGCTGCCCGGTCTGACGGTCTACCCGTCGCAGGGCAACTTCCTCTTCGTGCGCCTTCCCGTCGGCGCCGAGGGCACCGTGGTCCGGGACCGGATGCTCACCGAGCATCGCATCCTGATCCGTGAGTGCGGCAACAAGATCGGCTCGTCCAGTCGCTTCGTGCGTCTCGTGGTGCGCCCCCAGGTGGACGTACGTCGCCTGGTGTCCGGCCTGGAACAGGTGCTCTACGGGACCAGGAAGGGAGCCGCCGTACCGGAGCTGGCCGCATCGGCCAACTACAGCTCGGGCACGGCGGCGGTGGACCGGCTGGTCAGTGCCACCAACGGGGGCGGTATGCCGGGCCTAGCCGCTCAGGCCCTCGGTACCGGTATGCCGGGGCTCGCAGCAGCCGCGGCAGCCGGTACCGGCATGCCGACACCCATGCAGGTACCGATGCAGGCTCCCGTGCCGATGCAGATGCCCGCCGCCATGCAGATGCCGGCGGCGATGACCGCGCAGAGTTACGGCGGCGCGGGCCAGAGCTATGGCGGCGGGGCGCAGAGCTACGGCGGCGCGAACATGCAGATGCAGCAGATGCCCATGCAGCAGCAACCGCAGCAGGTCCCGCAGCCCCAGATGCAGCAGCCCCAGATGCAGATGCAGCAGCCGCCGATCCCCCAGCAGCCGCAGCCCCAGCAGATGGTTCCGCCGCAGCAGCCCACCCCCTCCGGCGTCCCGGCCCGCAACGGCCTCACGGCCGCCCAGGTCCGCGGCACCACCGGCCCGGGCCTGGCCCCGGCCCCGGCGACGGGCTGGCCCGCCGCGCAGAGCTGGCCGAACCCGGCGGGCATGGGCCAGGCGGGCTGACCACTCGCCCCGGGACCGGAGTCCCGGGGTCCTGGGTCCTGGGTCCTGGGTCCTGGGTCAGTGATCGTGCTCCAGGTGGAGTTTGAGCAGGTCGACGCCGTAGTCGCCCCCGTTGGGGGTCCTGATGATGGTGTGGATGTGCTGCTGCGTGGGCGTGCCCCCGGGCCCGCCCATGCCGCCACCGCCTCCGCCTCCACTTGAGGACGATGACTTGTTGCCGTACCCGAGCGGCGACTGGGCGTCGTACTCGATGAGTACGACGGGACTGTGCACGCGGTAGTAAAAGGCGGAGGAATCCTTGGTCTCGCCGATCCAGTAGAAGTACGTGTCGTCGAGGTGTTCCTCCACCTCGGACATCCGCACCTCGGCGTGCGCGTCGGCCATGTTGCCGACGTAGACGCGCACCAGGTCGAGCAGTTTGTCCCGCGCGGTGTCGCTGAACTCGGCGGCGGCCAGGCCCTGGTAGGCGAGCTTGAGGTTGTCCTGACCGGCGCCGGCCTTGAGGTTGTCACCGGCCTTGGTCTCCGAGGAGATGACCTTCTTGCGCTGGGCGTCGGTCAGGGCGCGCAGCGCGGTCAGCCCGGCGGTGGTCTCCTTCTTGAAGGTGGTGATCTTCTCGCCGTTGTAGGTGGCCGAGGTCGGTTCGGAGCCCATGAAGGTCGGGGTCATGACGACCTGGTCGCCGAGGACGAAGTAGTTGATGGCGACGTGATGCCCCTCGTACTGGAAGCCCCAGGGCTTGCTGGTCGAGGGCGTCCCCATGAAGGTGAAGAAGTAGGCGCCCTCGGTGAGGGTCTCCCGGCCGCCGCCGCTGTAGTCGCCGAGGAACGCGTTGAGCTTCATGATGTTGCGGGTCTGGGTGAGCCCGTCGGCGGACAGCGCGGTGCCGAGGAGCGCGTACCCGAGGTCGCGCTGCTTGTCGGTGATGTCGCCCATCCGGACGCCCTGACGTTCGTACCCGTCGACGTTGCTCCACTTCAGCCACTCGTCGTCGTCCACGTCGAACACGCAGGACTTGCGCTGGGTGCTGGAAAGCCCGTCGAGGAAGGCCTGCGCGGCCTTGACGACGGAGTCGGTGGAGACGTCGGTGGAGTGGACGGAGTAGAGCCCGTCGACGATCTTCCCGTCGGTGGTGACCCCGGTGAAGTCGGCGTACTTGACCTCACTGGCCCCGGGTCCCATCCCTCCGCCACCTCCGCCGGGCCCACCGGAGGGCATGCCGCTCGGGGGGCCACCATACGAGGAGGACGAGGACGATGACGTACTCGCCGAGTCGGAGGACCCGGAGGAGCAGCCGGTCATGGTCGCCAGGGCGGCGACTCCGCCGGTGAGCAGCGCCTTGTTCATGAACCAGCGGCGACTGAGCTCGGTTTCGGGGGTGCGGGGGCGGTGTTGTGACATGGGGCCACGGTGAGGGGCGAAGCTGAGTGAAACCTGAAGGCGACGGGGAAGCGACCGGGAGGCGGTTCGGGAGGGGACGTGGCGGCGGTCAGCGGCCCCGGACAACGACTCAGCCCGGCTCGGCTCAGTCAGCGCTCAGAACAGGGTTCCGGTTATTCTTGTCCGCGATCTTCCGAATCCCCCACAGCACCGTCGAAACGGCTGAGTGCACGCTGCCTGTCCTGCTCCGACGGTCGCCGGGTCGGGGCATGCCGGCACAACCGGGCCGCAGCGGCCCAGAATTCGAGGACCCTGATGGCGGAGGTCTCGACGGGCAATCCGTGCCCGTTTCTGCGTGCTCTGGTCGCACACGACTACCTGGACGATGGTGTGGTGCCGCTGCCCACGGCAGCCGGCACGATCGTGCGGGTCGCCGCCGCAGGCGAAGGCGACTCCGACCTGCCGGACAAGGCGGTGCGGCTGATCGCACTACTCGCCAACGGGCTCAGCCCCGCCCAACTGGTCCGTAACGCTCGGCAGGGCGTACAGCTGAACGCGCTGCGGGACGGCCCCCTGGACAAACACGGGGCGGGCTCGCGCATCCTCGATGTGAAGGCCCAGGTCAACGACAGCGAACTCGACCGGCTGGACACCTTCGCCAGCGACAAGCAACGACCCGATGGCGGCACCGAGCGCGGCCTCGACCTCGCCGAGATCACCCGCTACATGGAGGCGAACTACGAACGCGCCCGGGGCCACCGCCGACGCATCGACCGCAAACTCATGAACGGGGAGTTCCCGCAACTCCTGAGGGTGATCGGCCGCGACGGCCACCAAGGGCGTTATCTGTCCCTCGACGACGTCCGCCGCCTGTGCATCGAGCAGAAACTGCCCCAACGGATGCTGGACAGCCTCGAACAGCGCTGAGACAGCGAGCGCGGCCCGCCCGGGAACACTCTTGCCGGCGCCCTGGGCCACGGCTTCGACGCCCCGGATCAGGTGCGTGAGTGAGCAAGGCGGCGGCACGGGTGGCGCTTGACGGCGTCCTCCACCATCCGCCAGTCGGCGGTGAGGATGATCCGCCCCTACACCCGGCCGAGCCGCAGCCCCTGCCGCCTCACCAGCGACCACCACCCCGGTACGTCCACCTCGGCCCGTACCGTCTTCCCCGGTGGCTCCCGGTCCAGCACCTCCCACCGGTCCGCCACCGCGTCGACGAGAACCAGCCCGTGCCCGGACTCCGCCGGGAGCGACGGGGGCCGTACGTCCCTCGGTCCGGGCGGGCGCGAGCCGCTGCGGCTGTCGGTGACCTCGACGCGCACGCTGCCCGTGACGAGCGTGAGCCGCAGCTCGAAGTCCCGCCCCGGGACCCGCCCGTGGGTCACCGCGTTCGCGGCCAGCTCGGCGACGATCAACGCTACGGCCTCGGAGACGTCCGAGTCGTACGGGATGCCCCAGTGTGACCGTTCTCGCTAGTTGGCGAGTGAAGCGGGGTGGCTTCGCTGCTCGCACGGTTTCTGTTCATGCGGGTTGGCGGGTCTTGTTCGCGATAGCTGGCGGGAGAAGGGGCCGCTGGATCTCACGCCTGCTCTATGAATCTCCCCAACTGTTTTCGGCAGGATCAATGATGTTCTGTGCGTCAGCCCCAGTTGTGATCTCCGGTGAAGCCGTCGATGGATTCGCGCTGGATGTCCGCGTGACCCGCGTGCCGAGCGACTTCCTCGAGCATGTGAATCAGTGCCCAGCGCAGTGAAACGGTGGCGCCGTCGAAGAACGCGAATGCGGTGCCGGGGGCGTCGATGTCGAGGCTCTCGATCGCTTCGTCCGCGGCGGCCCGGGCGCGGGTGTAGAAGTCCAGGATGTCCTTGGTCCGCTCGTCAGCGGCCACGTGCCAGTCGGACGCCTCGTAGCCTTCGCAGGTGGTACTGACGGTGAATCTGGGCGATCAGCTCGCCTTCTACCTCGTGCCGGCCGACACCGCCGACGGGGTGGCCGACGCCCGACGGATCACCCTCCACGGCACCACGGACGCCGCCGACGGTCTGCGGCTGATCGGGCGGACCCTGTACGTGGCCAACCCCCAGGGCGTGGCCGAGATCAAGCTCTCATGGTCACTGACCGCCGGACAGGTCCTCGGCACGACCCAGCCGGGCGCCGCATTGCCGAGCGCGGCCAAGGCGTTCGTCTGCCGCCTCTGCGTGGTCGACGCCAACTTCGGCGAGAACTTCTCCTACGTCGGCGACCCGGCCGCCGAATTCAAGGTGACGGCCATCCCCCTTCCCTGAGTTCAAGCTAAGACAGCAGAACTCAACCCCGTACTGGACGCGGAAGAGACCGAGCCAGCCGCGCCGGCAACCCGGCACCACGCACTGCCCGGCGGCCGGGTATCCATGGGCTGCGGCAGTGTTCAGAACGGGTACCGCTCGATCTTGGCCTGCGCGGTGACCCACTGCACCTCGGTGAAGGTGTCGAGGTTGGCTCGGCCTCCGAAGCGGCCACCGGCCGCGGAGGCCTTGGCGCCGCCGAAGGGGGCCACGGCCTCGTCGTCGACGGTCTGGTCGTTGATGTGGACGGCGCCGGACTCGATGCGCTCGGCGAGTTCCAGAGCGCCGAACACATCCTGGGTGAGGATGGCGACCGACAGGCCGTACTCGGAGGAGTTGATGATCTCGATGGCCTCCTCGACGGTCTCGTAAGTGGTCACGGGGGCTACGGGGCCGAAGATCTCCTCGGTGAATGCGGGTGCGTCGTGAGGAATGCCGGCGAGGACGGTGGGCCGGTAGAACAGCCCGTCGTAGGTTCCGCCCGCGGCCAGGCGCGCGCCCTGGGACACACTGCGGGTGACGATGCCGTGGACCCTGTCACGCTGGCGTTCGTCGATGAGCGGGCCCAGGGCGTTGTCCGGGTCGGCCGGGTCGCCGACGGTGATCGCCGCGGCCTTCTCCGCGAGCTTGGCCACGTACTGCTCGGCGACGGAGGCGTGCACCAGGTGCCGTCCCGTGGTCATACAGATCTGGCCCTGGTGCAGGAACGACCCCCATGCCCCGGCCGACGCGGCCGCATCGAGGTCGGCGCCGGGCAGGACGAGGAGGGCGTTGTTCCCGCCGAGTTCCAGGTGCACCTTCTTCAGCAGGGGTCCGGCCGCCGCGCCGATCGCCCGGCCGGCGGCGGTGGAGCCGGTGAAGGAGATGCACGGCACGGCCGGGTGGGTCACCAGCGCCTCACCGACATCGGCCCCGCCGGGCAGGACGTGCAGCACTCCCTCCGGCAGGCCTGCCTCGGCCAGTAGTTCGGCGAGAGCCAGTCCGCCCGAGACCGGGGTGCGCGGGTCGGGTTTGAGGACGACGGCGTTGCCGAGGGCGAGCGCGGGCGCCACCGAGCGCATGGAGAGGATGGCGGGGAAGTTGAAGGGCGAGATGACCCCGACCACCCCGAGGGGGACCCGGCGGGCGAACGACATCCGCGGCCGGGTGCTGCGCAGCAGCTCGCCGTAGGGCTCCGCGGCGAGCGCGGCGGCCTGGAAGAGCTCGGAGACCACCAGACCGGTCTCGAAGGCGGCCTTGCCCATCCCGGACCCGGCCTCGGGAACGAGCCAGCGCACCAGCCGGGCCGGGTCGGCCTCCAGCAGAGCCCCCGCCTTGCGGAACACCTCCGCCCGCCGGTCGTAGGGCAGCCGGGCCCAGTCCCGCTGGGCCTTCGCCGCGAGCTCGGCGGCCCGGTCGACATCGGCCGGGGAGGCGGCGCCGACCGTGGCGAGCACCTTGCCGGTGGCCGGTGCGGTCACGTCGACGGTCCCGCCGTGGCCCTGAGCCCAGGTGCCGTCGAAGATCTTGCCGTCCCATGGCGGACGGGCGTGGGCGGATGGCGGTTCAACCGTCGTGGTCAAGGTGGTCTCCGGGGTTCGTGTGCGGCTCATGGGTGGTCGGGCAGTCAGTGCGCGTCGCGGAGGGCGGACACGCTCTTGTCGAGTACGGTCTGGTCGGCCCAGCTGCCGTGGAAGCCGAACGGCACGCGTACGGGCAGCCCGACCCGGGCCAAGGGCTGGGCGACGAGGTCGGACGCGTCGTGGATCAGCAGCTCGCTCAGACCCGTCTCGGGGTTCCACCACAGGGCCAGCAGATAGCCGTCGTCCTCGCCGCGCGGGTCGGTCCGGGGGACGAACACCGGCTCGCTGGGGCTGGTGAGCGGGTGCGGTCCCTCGACGACGACCGTGGAGTCCTTGAGGTAGTCGTGGCGGGCCAGGCCGTCGGTCATGGTGGCGGGGGCCAGGTCACGGGTGGTCACGAAGTAGCCGTACCGGTGCTGCCGGCCGGCGTAGCCGTCGTTGATCTTCGGGAACTCGCCGGCGATACCGGAGACGCGGCCGTCGGTGACCTTCCCGGTCTCCGTGTCGATCCGCCACTGCCAGGAATATCCCGGGGGAAACCACTCGTGGGAGCTGAGCGGAGTGAGACTGTCGGCGGGGCTGCCGATGCGGGAGATCCGGTGCATGTCGATGACGACCTCGCCACCGGTCTCGTAGGCGTTGTAGAAGTGCGTGGGCGCGAACATGCCACCGGCCTCGTACCACTTCACTTCGTGGGTGCGGCGGTCCATGAGCACGATCTGTGTGCCGTGCGGCAGCGCCGCCTCGTCCCAGACCACGCCGGGCCGGCCCTGGGCGGCCAGGTCGGGGCGGAGCAGGTTGGGCGCGACGAAGAAGATCGCGTAGTTCTCGCTCACGGCGAAGTCGTGCATGAGGACCGGGATGCCGATGTCGATGGTGTGGGAGTCGATGACCTGTCCGGTCCGGACATCGGCGCGGTACCACGTGATGACGGGGCCGGTGGCGGCGAAGAAGAGCAGGTCGCCGGTGGCCGGGTCGGTCTTGTAGTGGGCGGTGCACAGGATGTCGATGCCGCCATGGAAGTCGTAGGTGCCGTACGTCTCCAGGGTCTGCGGGTGCATCGCCGTCGGCAGACCGCCCTCGAAGTAGACGAGCAGGTGGTCGTCGAAGATGCCGACGTTGGTGTTGGCCACGTTCTTGGCGGGCGGGGCGCCCTTTGGCAGCCGCCCGGGCGTGCCGCCGTTGACGAAGCCGCTGTAGACGGCCTCGCCCTGCTCGACCTCGAACTTCATCGAGTCCGTCGCCACCCAGCCGGTACGGAAGGCTGCCTTGCCCTCCCGCAGGTAGAGCGCGGCCACCATGCCGTCGCCCTCCCACCAGTGGTAGCGGTCCATGTTGCGGGGCTGGAAACGGGGGTTGGAGGAGACCCGGAACAGGGCGCCGGCGAGATCGTCCGGGATCCGGCCCTGTACCGGGAGGTCGTAGCTGTGGCTCTCCTGCGTCCACGGGGCGAACGGGCCACGCAGCCACTTGTTGTCCGTCGGCCAGTTCTGGTCGGCACCGACGCGCTGGGCCTGCGGCGCGACGGACATCGGCGTGGTCGCGATGACGGGGACGGGCGGGGTGTTCATAAAGTCCCTTTCACGGGGAACAGGCTCTGCGAAGAGGCTCGAAGGCCACGCCGCTGCGGGTACGGCAGCTGCGTCGCGACCGGGGCGAAGGACCGGTACGCGCCGGGCCCACAGCCACCGCGCTCTGGAGTGACGAGGCAGGCCCCGGGAGTCTGCGGCTCATGCATCGCTCCGTAACCCGGTGGGCACTTCCTCGTGCCCGGCCCGGTCATCTTCCGGCGCCGCACACCGGCCGTCCTCGGTGCCGGACGACAGAATCGGGGCTCGGCTTTGTCGCCACAGCGCAGTCAGCGGCGGTACGGGGTGCGACAGCCGTGGCGAGGCCCGTGCGGTCTGCGATCAGGGAGTGATGATCCGGCTGATCTCCAGCGCCAGCCGCAGCGGCAGATGGTCCTGCGGCAGGGGCCGCCCCATCAGCTCTTCGGCACGCTTGACCCGGTAGGCGACGGTGTTGGGCGCCACGAACAGTTCCTCGGCGGCGAGGGTGCGGCTGCGGCCGTGCGCCAGATACCGACGGAGTGTCTCGCGGATCTCGGCAGCCTTGGGGCCGGGGCCGGCCAGCGGCCCCAGGACGTCGCGCATGTAGCGCTCGGCGTGCTCGGTGTCGGCGGTCAGCAGCGACAGCTCGGCGACGTCGGCGTAGGCGTATGTACCCGGGGCGCCGAGGGCCTGTGCCACCCGCTGGGTCTCCCGGGCGGCGACGTGGCTGCCTCGGAACCCCTCGTCGCCCCGGGCCGGTGGTCCCAGAGCGACGTAGACCCCGCCAGGGTAGTGGGCTGTCCTCGCCCTCGTCTCTTTACGGACCAGGGAGACGAGATCCGTCGGCGGTGGGTGTGGCCAGCTCAGCCATGCCCACAGTTCGGACGTTCCCGTCGGCAGGACGAGGGAGCGCACGGCCTGCGAGACGCCGACGAGATCAGCGGCGAGCCGGTGCAGCGGCACGGAAGCGCTCTGCCCGTCCCCCCCGGCGTCCGTCCACACAACGGCGGCCATGTGGTGGTGGCCGAGGTCGAGACCCAGGGTGTTCACCACTGTCGCCGGGTCGGCGTGGAGGCCGGCGAGAAGGTCGTCCACGAGTTTGCGGCGGGCGGCCATGAGACTGCCCGCCCAGTGCTCCCGCTCCGCCGCGTACTGCGTGGCGAACGCCGCGGTCAGTTCTTCGACGTAGGCGAAGGACAGCCGGGCGACGCGCTCGCTCTCGTCGGGCCACCGTTCCGCTTCGACGAGGAGCCTCAGAGCGGACAGCAGCCGTCCGTAGGTGTGGACGTGAGAGGTCCACACGGCCCGCAGGATACGGTCCAGCGGCACGCCCCGGTGCACCAGATCGCGATTGCCGTCGACTGCCTCGGGTGGGGCGTCGATGCGGTCGGCCGGCGTGTCGTGGAGCAGCCCCCGCAGGATCGCGATGCAGCACGCCTCCACCGATCGGCGTGTCGTCCGCAGACCCACCGGTCCATCGGCGACTTCGGGAGACTGCCGGGCGCACTTCTCGGCGGCCCCGGCAGCCGTCTCCACCGCCCAGGCCACGGGACCGGGGCCCAGGTCGGCTTCGGCCTCCGCGACCGTCGCGGGGGATGAGGCCGACGCCGGGTGGTCCGCGTCGCTGTCCGGTCGCAGTCGCAGCAGCCATTCGCCGGCGCCCGTCATGACTCTCACCTCGCTCATCTGCGGCCCATCATCCTCCCGGTCACGGCACACGGGTGCGATGTCCGTGCTCACTCATGCCGGACCGGGGCCGGGCGGGGTGCTGCCGGTTTGCTCGTAGATGTGTTCGCCGATCAGGCGGCAATCCGCGTCGTACGGCCAGAACGACGCCATGTAGTGAGTGAGCTGGTAGTACGCGTCCCGGAGATCGCCCCCGCCTTGATGCAGAAACTCGCCGAAGAGGTGCGGGAGACCGTTCTGCTCACCCGCCGCACAGGGGGCCTGGTTGTGTGCGCGGACCGCGCGGAGAGCGAGACCCGGGCGGGTGCTTCGGTGGGTTCGGGATCAGAGCCTTCTCCTACCTCGTCGAAGGGGAGGGCTGCTTGGCTCACCGCGGCCTCGGCCGCGGCCGCGGTGAGTGGCGCAGGACGTCCCCCGGTGTCAGACCGCACTGGGCAGGTACAGCCAGTCCGTATGGGTGTAGTCATCCACAGCCCGGCCGGTGAAGATGTGGTCGCGCAGGGTTTTGCCGATCCCGTCCGTGTGCCAGATCTCGCCCCAGCTGCGGGCGGTGCGCTGGACGCCGGTGGCGCGGGGCACGCGCTCCTGCTCGTAGGCGGCCAGCACCCTGCCGTAGTCGCCGCAGTGACGACCGAGCAGACGGCCCAGGGCTTCGGCGTCCTCCAGGGCCTGACAGGCACCCTGACCCAGGTACTGCAGCATGGGGTGCGCGGCATCGCCGAGCAGCGCCACCCGACCGGCGGTGAAGCGGTCGGCGGGGTCGCGGTCGTACGTCTTCCAGTGCCGGCTGCGGTCGACGAGCTGGACGCCGCGACGCACCTGGTCGCAGGTGCCGGCGAACCGTGCGTCGAGTTCGTCCGGACCGCCCCAGTCGTCCTCGCCACGGGCGAAGGCGTCGCTGCGGAACACGGCGACGGTGTTGCGGAGCTCGCCGCGACGGATGGGGTACTGGATCATGTGCAGGCCGGGACCGATCCACAGCACGACGCTGCTTCCGTCGATGTGCTCGGCGTCGTCCCCCACCGGGATGGTGCCGCGGTAGGCGGCGTAGCCGGAGCACACCAGCTCGTCCTGGACGACGAGCGGCCGGACGGCGGAGTTGAGGCCGTCGGCGCCGATCAGGAACTCTGTCTCGTACGCGCTGCCGTCGGCGCAGATGACGCGGACGGCTCCGGAGGCGGGGTCGCTGACCTCGGTGACCTCCTTGCCGTTCTCCAGCGTCACCAGGTCGCTGTCGCGGCACGCCTGGAGCAGGATGTCGAGCAGGTCGCTGCGGTGCATCACCACGTACGGCGCTCCGTAACGCTCCCGGAAGCCGGAGCCCAGGTCGAGGGCTGTCAGGTGTCTCCCGGTCACGGCGTCCATGAACACCCCGCGCTCAGGGAAGACCGCGACCTTCTCGATCTGCGGGTAGAGTCCGAGACCGGCCAGGACCCGGATGGCGTTGGGCCCGACCTGGAGGCCGGCGCCGATCTCGGAGAACGCGGGGGCGCGTTCCAGCAGCCGCACCTGCTGTCCTGCGCGGGCCGCGGCGAGGGCGGCTGCCATGCCGCCGATGCCGCCGCCGACGATGAGCAGCGGGACGCGTGTCGCGTTCGTCATGATGTCGTCCTCGTGGGCTCGTCGGTCACTTGTGGCTGGGGGCGGGCGGTGGAACGGGGCCGCGGGAGGCTCCCGAGGTGGGGCAGGGCACGGCCCCCTCGGCCGACACCGCCACCCGCAGGCGGCCGATGCGGGCGACGGTCAGTTCGACGACATCGCCGTCCTCGACGGGGGCGACGCCTGCGGGGGTGCCGGTGGTGACCACGTCACCGGGCTCCAGCACGGTGACCGTGGAGGCGTAGGACAGGAAGCGGGCGGCCGACCAGATGAGTTCGCTGGTGTTGGCCTTCTGCCTCGGTTCGCCGTTGACGGTCAGTTCCAGGTCGACGTCCTCGGGGGAGCCGAGCTCATCCGGGGTGACGAGCCACGGCCCGAGCGGGGTGAAGGTGTCGAAGGACTTGCGGGTGGAGCGGTCCTCGCCGCCCCGCATGGTGATGTCCATCAGGCCCGTGTAGCCGAAGACGTGGTCCAGTGCCTGCTCGGGCGTGACATGGCTGGCCCGGCGTCCGACGACGAGCGCGAACTCGGCTTCGTGGTCGAAGCGCCGGTCGGTGTAGGGCAGGCGCACGGTGCCCTCGGGGTCGAGGATCGAGGACGGCGACTTCAGGAAGAAGCCGAGCGAGCTGATGTGGTACGCCTCGTTCATCTCCGACTGGTGGTCGCGGTAGTTGACCGGTGCCGCGACGATCTTCGCCGGGTCGGGGACGGGGGCCAGCAGCCGTACCTGGCCGAGCGGAAGGCCGTCGCCGGGTCCGGCGGCGGACGCCGTCTGTTCCAGCAGCGGCCGGACGGCGGCGAATTCGGTGATCAGGCGGCGGGCCAGGCTGTACGGGGCCGGGGAGAGGCGCTCGGTGAGCTGGTCGGTGACGTCCAGGACGCGGTTGTCACGGACGATGCCGATGCGATCCTCGTTGAAGCGGGCGATGCGCATGGGGTCTCCCAAGGGTGAACGGTCAGCTGTCGGCGACGGTTTGGGCGTCTTCCGTGACCTCTTCGGTCCGGTACAGGGCGAGGGCTTCCAGGACGGGGGCGTCGTTGACGGTGAACAGGTCGAGGGCCTCGTGCGCGAGCACGCGCACCGCCGTCCAGGACGGGACGGCGATCAGGTCGCCGGGTTCGATGTCGTGGTGCGTGCCGTCGAGGGTGACCGTGCCCGAGCCCCGGAAGACGGCGACGAGGGACGAGCCCGTGCGCCTCACGGCGGGCGCGGTGTGGCCGGGCAGATAGCGGTCCATCTCGCAGCGCATGGTCGGCATCACGTCGCGGCCGCTGGCCGGGTCGGCGTAGCGGATGTGCGCGTGGCCGGAGCGGGCGGCCTGGGAGGCGGGTTCGGAGAGTTGGCCGGCCAGGGCGCGGTCGGTGTCGGCCCATCGGTAGCGCAGCAGCGGGGAGTGCGCGGGCGGCGGGGCGGTGGTGCCGCCGGGCAGCAGGCCAGGACCGCCTCCGAAGCGGCGCTCGGACGCGGAGTGCCCGGCCGGTGAGGTGGTGGCCGCCGCCCTGCCGTCGCCGCCTTCGAAGAACACCGCGCCCAGTCCTTCCACGAGCGGCAGGTCGAGGGCGTCGAACCAGGTCATCGACGTGTCGCCAGGGTTGTGGTGCTCGTGCCAGGTCCAGCTGGGGGTGAGGATCAGGTCTCCGGCGGACATGGCCAGCGGGTCACCGTTCACCGCGGTCCATACTCCCTCGCCCTCCAGGACGAAGCGCAGAGCGGCGGGGGTGTGGCGGTGGGCCGGCGCCGTCTCGCCCGGTCCCAGGTACTGCACCGCACCCCAGAGGGTCGAGGTGGCGTACGGCAGTCCGCCCAGGCCGGGGTTGCTCAGTGACAGCACCCGCCGGTCGCCGCCGCGGTCCACGGGCACCAGACGTCCGGCCCGCTCGCCGAGGTCGCGCAGGTCCCTGCCCCGCCAGAGGTGGGGGACGGCCGTGACGGCAGGGGTGGGGGTCAGCAGCCCGTGCAGTCGCCACAGCGGCTGGAGATCCTTTTCCGCGAGGTCGCCGTAGAGAGCGTGCAGCAGCGGATCGGCAGGTGCGTCAAAGCGTTGAGTCGTCATTTCGCGTCTCCATCTCATGTCTCCCCGGCTTGCCTCGTGGTGGTCTTCTCCCGCAGATCAGTTCGTACAGTTACTAAATGCGGAAGAAAAAGCCCGCGGCTACGGCCGGGTGATCCTCCTGAGCAGTGTGAGCAGTTCCCGGCGCTCGTCCGCGGTGAGTTCCGCGGTCAGCTCCTCCTGGACGCGCAGTACCGCGGGCGTGACGTCCCGCAGAACCTGACGTCCCTGCGGGCTGAGCGTGAGCAGCCTGCGGCGGGCGTCGCCCGGGTCGACGTCGCGCAGGACTTCACCCCGTGCGACGAGCCGCTTCACGATCTCGCCGGTGGGCGCCTTGGCCAGGGCGATACGGTCGGCCAGCGTGGTCTGGTCGATGCCCGGTTCCCGCGCCAGGCGGTAGAGCACGCCGTACTGGGGGGAGGTCGGCCTTTCGCCCACGGCGGCCGTCCAGAATTGGGTGTGTCGCTGCTGGGCCACTCGGACCAGGTGGCCGGGGATACGGGACGGATCCGCGGGCAGGCCGACGATTTCGGGCAGCTCCTGCCCAACCGGCTGACCGGTCGCCACCTCGGCGACCGTCCTCAGCAGCCGCAGAATCCGCCCGGTCCCGGCATCACCCAGCGGGGCGGTCAGTCGCAGTTGCACCTGGGCCACCCAGGGCGCACAGGCCCGCAGGGCGGTGTCGCCGGCCATGGTGAGCCGAAGGCTGTTGCGGCGCGCGTCCGCCGCGGCGCGCTCTCGTCTGATCAGCCCCGACCGTTCGAGCCGGGCCACGAGCTCGGCGCCGGTGGCCCTGTCGAGGCCGGCGGCCTCGCCCAGGGTGCGCTGGTCGATGCCCGGCCGCAGCGCCAGCCGGTGGAGCACCGCGAACTGCGGCGAGGTGCAGCCGCCGGGCACCAGCTCCTGCCACAGGCGATCGTGCACCTGCTGCGCTGTGCGCAGCAGGCTGCCCGGAGCGAAGGCCTCCTCATCGGGGACGAGCGGCCAGTCCGCCATCGCCGCACGTCCTTTCCGGTGGGACCACCGCGACCGTCGCGGCGCGGAGGATTTAGTTCGTGTCGTTACTAATATTGGCATGAAGGTTCCGCGCTCTGTCAACTCGCCGGAACGGGCCACTCGTGCGGTGGGCGGAATGCCGTACGTGGCCGGTGCCGGACGTGCACCTCGCTGCGTCGTGCGCTTACCAGGAGTTCCTGGGGCACCACAGATTCAGGATTCCCGTCCGATGTGACCAGCAGGATGCCCGCCATCGTGGGTTCGAGGTCGAACAGGCTGGTCATGCCCGCGCTCAACAGATCGGCCAGGGTCGTCCCGAGCGGCGCGATCATCACGCCGGGCAGCGCTGCACGTGGATCCTGGCCCCGGCTGATGAAGACAGGCAGGTCGCTGGATCGCAACACGCTGACCAGCCCGGCGGCTCCGTCCCGGACGACCAGGTAGCCGTGCGCCGAGTCCGGCGAAAGGGACGCGGTCAGGTCGATCAGGTCGATTACCCGCAGGTCGGTCGCGGCGAGGCGGCGCAGCAGGGTCGGCGCGTCGGGGGTGTCCGGGTGTGCGATGGCGGGGGAAGCGAAGAGCGGTTCGGCGCATCCCCGGTCACAATCCTCGCCAGGAAATTGCCGTCCGCTTCTTTCGGTCCGTCGCCATCGGCCATGCATCACCGGTCCAAGGCGACGTCCAGTCAATGGATAGCTGATCACACGATCACGATGTCGAGGCGCGGGCCGGTGCACTCCGCCCAGGGCCGTTGGGACCCGGGCGGCCGTTCAGGCGACCATGGCCGTCGTCCGGAAGCCGGAGGACCGAACATAAACCGCGTCCGCCGCGTCACAGTCCCGACAGCTTCAGCTTCGGGGAGACCTCATGCGTACGCACACCACCCGCACCACGACCCGGCGCACTCTCGTCCTCGCCCTCACCACCGCCCTGTTCGCGGTCGGTTGCGGCAGCGAGAAGGCCGGGGACATCGGAACCACAAAGCCCCGCGCCCGAGACACCTCCTCGCCGTCGGCGGGCCGCGCCCAGCAGGTCGCCGACGCCTGGGACGGTTCCAAGGCCGCCAAGGCATGGCTCAAGGGCTACTTCCCCATGGGCGACGCGGCTCAGCCGCCCGCCGGGGGCTTCCACAGCAAGGACGACAAGACGGCCTACGAGGAGCGGAGTTACGTACTGCGTGGCGAACTCCCCGCCACCGCGACCGAGGAGGGGAAGGTGCAGTGGGAGGGCGGAGGCTCCCTCACCCTCCCCCTGTTGGACGCGCGGCAGACGTACAGCGCCCTGAACCGCTACGGCAACTCCGGCGACCCTCATCTCACCGTCACCGGAGCCAAGTTGGGCGGGATGACGATAGCGACGAGCCGGGGCCCGGCGACCGTACCGGCCTGGCTGTTCACGCTGGAGGGGTACGACGAGCCGCTCAGGCGCGTCGCACTGCGCCCGTCGAAGCTCCCGAAGTCTCCGATCGGGGAGTTGGGGGAGTCACCCACCGAACTGATGCCGATCCCGCGGCTGGTAGACGTGTCCGGGGACGGGCAAACCGTGACCGTGCTGGCGAACCACGGCGCCTGCGACGACGGCCCTCGCGTGAAGGCACTGGAGACGGGCGGCAGTGTGGTGCTCACGGCGACCGTCGACGACGGGAAGCAGGATCCGGATCTGCCCTGCGCCGACATCATGCTCGAAAAGAAGGTGAGGGTCGAGCTGGACCGACCGCTGGGCGACCGGATCCTCCTGGACGCCTACATGGGACGTCCGGTGCCGTACGGCGAGGGGAACTGGGCCTCACCCAGCTGGAGTTGAGCCGCCGCCCCCGCTGTCCCAACCACCTTGTCTCACAAGCGACTTGACGCATGGTCACTTTGCCAAACACCTAGCCCGCCGACAGCGGACCGACAGCAATCTCCCCTATCTTGCTGTGTTCATGACAGAGATTTCGGAAACGCCCCCCACTGCGATCGGTCGCCGCACCGTACTGATCGCGACCGGTGCCACCGCCGCCGCCCTGGCCGTGGCCGCCGCCGTGCCCGAATCCCCGGCCCCCACCGAGGACACGACCGCTCCTGTCGCCGCCGCGGCCGTCTGCACCCTCACGAAGGAGATGACCGAAGGCCCCTACTACCTCGACGGCCAGTACGTCCGCGCCGACATCCACGAGACCAAGACCGGCATCCCCCTCAAACTCGCCCTCACCGTCGTCGACGACGACACCTGCGCGACCCTCAGCAACGCGCTCGTGGAGATCTGGCACTGCGACGCCCTCGGCGAGTATTCCGGCTTCGTCGGCAACAACGGCCACACCGAACCGGACAACGGCACCTTCCTGCGCGGCGGCGTGCTGACGAACTCCAGCGGCGTCGCCAACATCACCACCGTCTACCCCGGTTGGTACCGGGGCCGCTGTGTCCACATCCACCTCAAGGTGCACACGAACGTCACGCTCACGTCCGACGGCTCGTTCACCGGCGGCCAGGAACTCCACACCGGCCAGCTGTTCTTCAACGAGACGATCACAGCGAAGGTCGCGGCACTCTCGACGTACGCGGCCAACACGGTCACTCGTACCACCCTCGCCCAGGACTCGATCTACGACGAGGGCGGCGCCGCCTCCGGTCTCCTCACCCTTACCGCGCTGGGGAGTTCGACCTCGGCGGGGTACGCGGGGACGCTGACCGTGGGCGTGGAAAGCAGCTGACGCCGAACTCACCGGCCCAACTCGGCACAAAGGGATTGGGTGGTGCGGACACGGCCGGCCGTGTCCGCACCACCCGCACACCCACCGCCCCGCCGGGCGGCACCCGCTCGCGGGTCGCCGCCCGGCGGGGCGGGCCTACAACTCCCTTACAGCTCCCGCAGAGCTCACTTCGCGGGGCAGGGCTGCCACGCCAGGTGGTAGATCGTGTCGATCTCGCCGTCCGTCGAGTCCATCGCCATGAAGCTGGTGCCCGTCGACGTGCCCTTGTTCACCCGCAGCTCCGTGTTGATGTTGAAGTTGCGCTGAACTCCACAGGGCGCCCAGACCAGTTGGGCCCACTCGGTGGAGTCCGTGGCCTGCCAGTTGTCGTTGTACGGGCCGTTGTACGAGTGGGTGCGGGCCGCCGTGTTCGACGAGCCCTGGAAGTAGTACGAGGCCCGCTGCATGCCGCTCGCGCCCCGCTGAAGAGCCGCGAAGCCCCGGTAGTCGACGCTCGCGATGGCGTAGGTGAAGCCGGCCGGCACGTGCACCAGCAGGTTGAGCTGGCAGTTCTTGCGGAACGCCGTCGGGTCGGAGTTGCCGCCGACCTGGGCGAGGTAGTCGCTGTAGGTGACGGTGAAGGCGGTGTTGTCGCCGGAGACGGCCACCGCGGCCGTACCCGCGGGACAGCCGGAGCCGTTCACCGTGGCGACCTTGATGACGATCTTGTCCGGGGGCGGGTCCTCGAAGGACGACCCGGCACCCTGTGCGGGTATCGCGGCGGCGAACAGAGCGGCAATCGCCGCGGCGCTCACTAGCAGGCCACCAGCCATGGTTCTCCCTTTCAACGCAGTGGTGCAGTGGGGGGTGAGAATCACGCACACAGCAGTCATGCGCATGCCAATGGCATGCACACGTCTGCACTCAACCTGTGATTGAGCCATGAAGTTTCTGTGAAGGCCGAGCGGTCGCAGCATAGGTGGCCCGACAGACCCCAGCCACGTCGATCCCCGGCCAATCCGCGCCCCAACGCGGCCTGATTCACCCGTCGATGTAACGCGCAGCCATCGTCACGCCACGCGGAGTGTGCCCCGACTCCGCACCAAACCAATGGAGTTGAGCGGTAGGTCCCCAGGCCATTCATAGCCACGATTTAAGGAAATCCTCAGATACGCCCCTAAGTTTCCGGGACATGACAGAGAACACGAACCCCCAGATCAGCGCGCCCCCGACCTCCCCCGAGGCCCTCTCCGACACCGCCACCTCCGCAGGCAAACATCGGCTGAGCAAGGCCGTCCAACGGCGCCGCGTCCTGATCGGCGGCGGCACCGCGGCGGTGGTCGGCGGACTCGCGGTCGCCGGCTTCGCCTCCGCCAGTCCGACCACCACGGCCACGGAGTCCGAGACGGCCACCAGCACCTCGGAGGACAGCTCCTCGTCGACCACCAGCAGCGTCTGTGTCCTCAACGCCGAGGTCACAGAGGGCCCTTACTCCCTCGACGGCGCGCTCGTCCGCGAGGACATTCGCGAGGACAAGGAAGGCTTCGAGGTCCAGCACACCTTCACCGTCGTCGACCTCGCCGACGACTGCGCCCCGCTCGCCGACGCCCTCGTCGAGCTCTGGCACTGCGACCACCTCGGCGAGTACTCCGGCTTCGTCGGCGGCAACGGCCACCAGGAGGAGGACAACGGCACCTTCCTGCGCGGCGGGCAGCTGACCGACGCGAACGGCCAGGTCACCATCGTCTCGATCTGGCCCGGCCACTACATCTCCCGCGCCGTCCACATCCACATGCGGGTGCACACGGACGTCACGCTCACGGACACCTCGTACACCGGCGGCGAGGTCATCCACACCGGTCAGCTCTTCTTCGACCCGGACATCAACGCGAAGGTCCAGGCCACCTCCCCCTACTCGGCGAACACCACCAGCGAGACCCTCCTGTCCGCCGACAGCGTCTACGACGACGGTGGCGCCTCCTCCGGCCTGCTGACGCTCACCGCACTCGGCTCCAGCGTCTCCGACGGCTACAAGGCCACCCTCACCGTGGGTGTGGACACCTCCGGCTGAGCCCGGAAACGAGAACAGCCTGAGCGCCGTACGAGGACGGCACTCAGGCTGTTCAGGCTGTTCAGGCTGTTCAGGTCGTTCACGTTGCCCCGTTCCCCCGTTGCCCACGTTGTTCACGCGGGGACGGGGAGCCGGGCGTACTACTTCAGGTAGACCAGACCGTCCGCCGTGACCGCCGGGCGGCCGCTCGTGCCGACGACCACGATCTTGACCGTGTGCTTGGCGCTCGCGCTCCAGTTCTTCGTCCAGATCGCGTCGCGGTACTTGGTCGTCGCCGACTTCAGGTCCACCGTGGCGGCCTTGACCCCGTCCACGAAGACGTTGACCTGACCGGACGTCGAGGCCCGCGACACCGCGAGGGCGGCCGAGCGGCCGGTGAACGTCCAGGTCAGCGCGGCGTTCTTGGCGGAGCTGGAGTACGACTTGCCGCCCAGGTAACTGGTGGACGACTTCGTCGTCCAGGTGCCGGTGCGAGTCGCCGAGGTCTCCTGGAGGATCACCGGGGTACCGGCGACGGAGGCCGCCCTGGTGTTGCCCGCCTGGTCGTACGCCGTCATGGACCAGGTCGTGGCCGCGCCGGACTTGGCGGCCAGGTCGGCGCTGACGATCGTCGGGCCGTACGTCTTGGCGACCGGGGCCGTCAGGCGCACCTCCTTGAGGGCGGCCGAGTCGGTGGCCTTCCACTTCAGGGTGACCGGGACGGCCGCCGTCTCCACCGTGCCGGCGCGCAGGGAGAGGTTCGGCGCGGTGGTGAAGGTGGGCGGAGTCGTCTCGGCGACGACGGTCGCGACAGAGGTGGTCGTCGTCTTCCCGGAGATGTGGGTCGCCCGTACGGACACGGAGTGCGTGCCGAGTCCCAGGTTCGCCTTCGCCGAGGTCGCCGTACCGGCGGCGGTGGCGGCGACCTTGCCGTCGACCAGCACCTCGTACTTCGTGATCAGGGCGGCCGGGGTGGTCGCCGACCAACTGACCGTCGTGGCCGACTTGGTGTACGTCCGCGTGCCCGAAGTGTTCGCGCCGGTAACCGACTTGAGGGAGAGACCGCTGACCGGGCCCGCCGCGTAGGCGCGGATGGTGGCCAGTTGGGCGTGGAGCTTGCTGCCCGGGCACTCGGTGGCGTAGCCGTCGCCGTGGCCGTGGATGGTCGGGAAGGAGAGCTGGTCGCCCGTCTTCCACGTCCTCGTGTTGTACTCGCTGGTCCCGGCGGCGCCCGCGGTGAGCGTGGTCGTACCGGCCGGGTCGACGCCGTACTGGCCGAGCTTCCAGGCGGCGAGGCGGGCGACGGAGGTCAGGACCGCCGTCGGCGGTTCGACCAGGTTGTAGTTGCCGAGGACCGAGATGCCGGTGGTCTGGCTGTTGAAGCCGTAGGCGTGCGCCCCGAAGACCGGCTTGTCGACCCCGCCCTTACGGCCCTCGAAGATCGTGCCGCACTTGTCGACCAGGAAGTTGTAGCCGATGTCCTTCCAGCCGTTCGATTTGACGTGGTACGTGTAGATGGCGCGGATCATCGCCGGGGACTGGTCGCACGTGTAGTCGTTCGTCTCGGCGGTGTGGTGGACGACCACCGCCTTGATCCCGCCCGTGAGGTAGTCCGGCGCCTCGGGGCTCAGCAACTCGTCCGCGCCCCAGCCCGCCCGCGAGGTGATCGACGGCCTGGTAGCGGTGGACGGCGGGGCCGTGGGGCCGGTGCTCGCCGAGGCGTCCGGCGAGGCAGGAGCCGAGGTCGTCGCCGGCGCGGTCGTCACGGGCGCACTGCTCGGCGAGTCGGACGTGTCGGGGGAGGCCGAGGCGGACTCGCTCGGGGAGGCGGACGCGGGGGCGGACGCCGAGTCCGTCTCCGTCGGCGAGGCGGAGTCCGTCTCGTCCGGCGTGATCGTCGCGTCCGGCGACTCGGTGCTCGCGGCCACCGCGTAACCCGCCGGCTCCAGGTCGGAGACCGAACCGGTGCCGGGGTCGATCATGTCGACGCGCAGCCCCTTGGGCAGCTCGGCGGAAGCCTTGCCGTCGACCCTGACCTCGACGCCGTCGGACGCGCCGACCCACGCGGGCTCGGTGCCGGCACGGGCCGCGCCCTCCTCGCCGGGTCCACTGTCCGTGCCCAGCTCCAGCCAGGAAGACCAGTTGTCGGTACCGGCGCCGCGGGTACGGACCTCGACCTTGCCCGCCATCCGTGCCGACGGGTCGGACCAGGTCACGCCGAGCAGACTGAACGGCTCCGTGTCCCGCTTGGCCAGCGTCGCCGAGTCACCGTCGGCGGCGACCTTCAGCGCCGCCGCGTACTCCTCGCTCGCGATCGGCCCGGAGACCGGCTTGCTGTCGTCGGCCGCGCTGTTCGCGCCCCCACCGCTCACGCTCTGCACGATCAGAACCCCGGACACACCGGCAGCCACAACGGCCCCGATGCCCCACCCTCGACGCGATCTCAGCAGACTCATCCCCGTACGCACACCCTTCACCTGGACCCCACGCATTACATGCACATGCAGGGGTCAAGGTATCGGGAGAGTGAAGAGCGTCAACAACCAACCTGCAATTTCACTCCTGGAAGTGGTTTACAAGCGCTCCGATGGAGCAAAATTAAAGACCCTCAAAGACCGGAAACTTAGAACATTTACGGGTTTTCCCAGGCAGCCGGTTCCGCCGCCAGCCCCCGCACCAGCTCGGGCAGCTCTCCAGTCGCCAGATCGGCGAAGGTCACCCCCTCCAGCACTTTGCGGACGTTGGCACGCAGGGCGACCCACAGCTGCAGCAGCGGTTCGGCGGGGCCGGTGTAGGCGAGGCCGGTCGGACGTTCGCCACGCACCGACACGATGGGCCCGTCGACGGCCCGGACGACATCCGCGACGGTGATCTCGGCGGCGGGGCGCGCCAGCCGGTATCCGCCGTTGCCACCGCGCCGGGAGTCGACGATCCCACCGCGCCGCAGATCACCGAGGATGCCCTCCAGGAACTTGTGCGGAATGGCCTGGGCCGCGGCGACGGTCTCCGCCTTCACGGCACCCTCGTCCTGCCGTACGGCGAGCTCCAGCACCGCTCGTACCGCGTAGTCCGCCCGCGCCGAGATCCTCATGGGGTCATTGTCGGTCGTCACGGTGTGGACAATGACCGCACCCGCTCATCCGCGATCACACGCACGCGGGCCCCGTACCGCCGAGGAGACCACGATGGTGTTGAGCAGACGAACGTTTACCGCATTCGCCGGCACCGCCGCCCTCGGCCTCTCCCTGAGCGCGAGCGCGGGCATGGGATCCGGTGGCCCGGGCGGGTCGGCGTACGCGGCCCACACCGTGCCCACCGGCCCGGCCCCCGACCCGCCCTCGGCGGACGGCCGCCGGCACACCGTCGGCTTCGACCGCTACTCCCTCCTCGTCGACGGCCGCCGGCTCGTCCTGTGGTCGGGCGAGATGCACCCCTTCCGCCTGCCGAGCCCGTCCCTGTGGCGGGACGTCCTGCAGAAGATGCGCGCACACGGCTACAACGCCGTCAGCATCTACGTGGCCTGGAACTTCCACTCCCCCGCCCCCGGCCGGTACGACTTCACGGGCGTCCGCGATCTGGACCTCTTCCTGCGCCAGGCCGCCGAGACCGGCCTGTACGTCATCCTGCGCCCGGGCCCGTACATCAACGCCGAGGTCGACGCCGGCGGCTTCCCCGGCTGGCTGACCGCGACGAAGGGCCGCGCCCGCACCTCCGACCCCACCTATCTCTCCTACGTCGACGAGTGGCTGACGGCGGTCAACAGGATCGTGGCCCGTCATCTCCACACCCGGGGCGACGGCACGGTCCTGCTCTACCAGATCGAGAACGAGTACGGCTCGTACGTCACCGAGCCGGCCGGCGTCGACTACATGGCCCACCTGTACGCCAAGGCCCGCGCCGACGGCATCGACGTCCCCCTCTTCCACAACGACCTGGGCAGGAACGGCTACTGGGCCCCGGCACCTTCGACACCGGCGGCGAGCGCGGGCGTTGGCTGTACGGCTTCGACGGTTATCCGGACCCTGGGCAAATCCCTCCGGACTGGGGACACTTCGGTATCGGCGGCGAGAAGGGCGGGGCCACGGCGAGTCCCGACACCCCCGGATTCATCCCCGAGTTCGGGGGCGGCTGGTTCGATCCGTGGGGCGGGGCCGAGTTCGACGGTGCGGGGTACGCGGGGTCGGCGCGGACCCGGGACGCGGCCTACGAGCGGCGCTTCTACCTCACCAACCTCGCCAACGGCATCACCGTCCACAACGTCTACATGACCTTCGGCGGCACCAGTTGGGGCTGGCTGCCATCCCCGCAGGTGTACACGTCGTACGACTACGGCGCCGCCTTCGACGAGGGGCGCCGGGCGACCCCGAAGGTCGTCCCCATGCACCAGCTCGGCCATCTGGTGCGGTGTGTACCGGAGTTGGCCAAGCTGGACCGGGCCGAGGACATCTCGGCGGGGGACGCCAGGATCAAGGTCTACCACCTCACCGACCCGGACACCCACGCCCACGTGTACGTCCTGCGCAACGACTCCCCCGAGTCGGTCACCTCGACGCTCCCGGTCGCCGGGACCTCGCTGCCGGTCACCGTCCCCGCCTCGGACGCCCGTCTCCTGGCCGCCGGAATCGCCCTGGGGCGGCGGAAGCTGGCGTACTCCAACGCCCAGCCGATGCTGTGGCTGGCGGCGGGGCGCCAGGACATCGCCGTGCTGACGGGTCGGGCGGGTGAGTCGACGGTGACTGCGGTGGAGTGCGCGAGCGAGCCGACGGTGACCGTGCTCGCGGGGGACGCGGAGTCCTCGTACGCGGACGGGCGGATGCGCGTGACCGCCCGACTCGGCGGACTCACCCGGGTGTTGGTGGAAGGCGGCGGCGTCTCCGCTCCCCTCCTTCTCCTCCTCGCCGACGACGAGACCTCGGTGCGGCTGTGGCCGCGCGAGACCCCGTCGGGGTCGGTACTGGTCTACGGGCCGCCACTGCTGCGAACCGCCGAACTGCGGGACGGCGCAGCACGGTTGACCGGGGACACCTTCGAGGCCGCCGAGCTGGAGGTGTGGGCGCCGAGCGGGATTCGTGAAGTGGTCTGGAACCAGAGGACGTTGAGGGCATCGGCCACCGACTCCGGCAGTCTGCGGGCCGAGGAGCCGTTGGCGGGGGTCCCGGCGGTCACGCTTCCCGCGCTGGGCGGCTGGCGGCGGCAGGTGGAGAACCCCGAGTCCCAGCCCGGGTTCGACGACGCCGACTGGACAGTCGCCGACCGGACTTCGACGTTCAGTACCACCGCCGTGCCCGACGGGCAGCCCGTACTGTTCGCCGACGACTACGGCTTCCACTACGGGGACGTCTGGTATCGGGGCGCCTTCACCGACGCCAAGGGGGCGGAGTCCGTGGCCCTCGCCTACAGCACGGGGACGCAGGGGCTGCTGATGGCGTGGCTCGACGGTGAGCCACTCGGCACCCACCGGATGCCGGTGCCGGACAAGAAGACCGTACGGAAAGGGAGTTGGGCGGCCACGGCGACCTTCGACGTGCCGGAGAGGTCGCGGACATCCGGCGGGCATGTGCTGTCCGTGCTGGTGCGGCGGATGCAGCACGACATGGACGGAAAGGCGCGGGACACGCACAAGGTCGCGCGCGGACTGACGGCGGTGACCTTCACGGGTGCCTCCCCCGCGGTGGGCTGGCGGTTGCAGGGTGCGGCGGCTGCCACGGCCGACCCGGTGCGGGGGCCGCTCAACACCGGCGGTCTGTACGGGGAGCGGTCGGGCTGGCATCTGCCAGGGTACGGGGACGAGGGGTGGGATGCGGTCGGCCTGCCGCGTGCCGAGCGGCGGCGCCAGGGGGTGACCTGGTACCGGACCGGGTTCCGGCTCGCCGTCGATCCGGGCGTCGACGCGTCGGTCGGGCTGGAGCTGAACGACGATCCGGGACGTGCGTACCGCGTCCAGATCTTCCTGAACGGCTGGAACATGGGCCAGTACGTCAACGACGTCGGCCCCCAGCACACCTTCGCCCTCCCGAACGGCATCCTGCGCACCCGGGGCGCCAACACCCTTGCCCTGGCGGTGCTTTCGGACGGCACGACGGAGTCGGGGCCCGGGGAGGTACGGCTGAAGCTGCTGGGGAGTGCTGCCGGGGGAGTTCCGGTGACGGTCGTTCCCTCCCCCGGCCGGTAGCGGGGCCTGCAGTCGGAGACCTAAGCGAGCCGGATCACGTTCCACGACAGCGGCTCCAGGACGGCGGTCAGCCTGCCGTCCTGGAGGGTGGTGCCGGTGGCCTGGTGCGGGGTGACACGCTCCGGGTCGTCCAGGGTGTTGCGGGCGTCCGGGTCGGCGTCGGCGATCACACTGTGCTCGACGACCGACGTCAACTCCAGGCCGTTCAGGACGACTTCGAGAGGAAGCGACTGGGTGCGGTCGCGGTTCACGGCGAAGACGGTGACCGTGCCGTCGTCGGCGCGTACGGCGGTGGCGTGCAGGAGGTCCGTCTCGCCGTACTTCTTCGTCTCGTACGTCGGCGAGTCCACGCGTACGTCGAGGACCTCGCCGCGCCCGTACCTGCTGGCCTGCGCGAACGGGAAGAACGTCGTCTGACGCCAGGCCGGGCCGCCCGGCTCGGTCATGATCGGCGCGATGACGTTGACGAGCTGGGCGAGGCAGGCGACGGTGACGCGGTCCGCGTGCCGCAGCAGGGCGATCAGGAGCGAGCCGAAGACGACGGCGTCGGTGACGGAGTAGACGTCCTCCAGGAGACGCGGGGCCTCGGCCCAGTCCCGCGCGCCGGAGTTCTCGATCGCGTGCCATCCCGACATGTACCAGACGTTCCACTCGTCGAAGGAGAGGTTGATCTTCTTCTTCGACTTGAGGCGGGCGCCGACGTGGTCACAGGTCGCGACTACGTTGTCAATGAACGACTCCATGTCCACGGCGGAGGCCAGGAAGGAGTCGATGTCGCCGTCGTGGGGCTCGTAGTAGGCGTGCAGGGAGATGTAGTCGACCAGGTCGTACGTCTCTTGGAGGACCGTCGACTCCCACTCGGCGAACGTCTCCATGCCCTGGCTGGAGGAGCCGCAGGCGACCAGTTCGAGGTCCGGCTCGATCTGGCGCATCGCGCGGGCGGTCTCGGCGGCGAGGCGGCCGTACTCCTCGGCGGTCTTGTGGCCGGTCTGCCAGGGGCCGTCCATCTCGTTGCCGAGGCACCACATCTTGATGCCGAACGGGTCCTTGTCGCCGTGCGTGACGCGCAGGTCCGAACGGGCGGTGCCGGAGGGGTGGTTGGCGTACTCCTGGAGTTCGAGGGCCTCGGCGACCCCGCGCGTGCCGAGGTTGACGGCCATCACAGGCTCGGCCTGCGGACCGATCTTCCGGAGGAAGTCGATGTACTCGGAGAGGCCGAAGCGGTTGGACTCCGTCGAGCGCCAGGCGAGGTCGAGGCGGCGGGGGCGTTCGTCCGCGGGGCCGACCGAGTCCTCCCAGTTGAAGCCGGAGACGAAGTTGCCGCCGGGGTAGCGGATGGCGGTGACGCCGAGTTCGCGGACCAGCTCCAGTACGTCCGTGCGCAGGCCCGCTTCGTCGGCGGAGGGGTGGCCCGGTTCGAAGACGCCGGTGTAGACGCAGCGGCCGAGGTGCTCGACGAAGGATCCGAAGAGACGGGGACTGACCTCGCCGACGGTGAAGGCGGGGTCGATCGTGAAGCGGGCGGTGCGGGACATGGGTTCCTCTCGACATTCGGCGTGCGGTGTTCGGTGTTCGGTGTTCGGCAGATCCGCGTTCTTGTTTCGGCGTTCGGTATATCGGTGTCCGCTCGTAACTTCGAACAGGACCGTAATTTTGGAGTGTCCGCACGTCAATGGCACCTGTGCCCAACGATCGTTCCGCGACCTCCAACGATCGTTGGATTCTCCTGGTGCGCGGCGGTCCGGACGCGTAGGGTCGGCCCGTGAGTGAGCCCCTCTCGAGTACCCTCGCCCGCCTCGAAGAGCGCATCGCCGAGGCCCGTCTCGATCGCGCCGAAATCCTCGACGTGAGAGCCTTGTCGGCCCGAACCGCTCTCACGGAGGGCGAGATCCGGGCACTGCTGGGCGAGGAAGCGCGGCCTGTGGCCGACGACATCGAGGGCCGTATCCGACGCCGGGTGCGCACACTCCACGAGACGCGCCTCGCGGCGAGCGGCAGGAAGCGCGGCGAGGTCTGCAAGGAGATCGCGGACGCCCTGTCGATCAGCCCCGAGTGGGCCCGTCAGCTACTCCTCGGCAAGAAGATGCCGAACGTTCCCGATCTCACCGCGCTCGCCGCGTTCTTCGGGGTCGAGCAGGGCACCGGCTTCTTCACCGACCCCGCGCCCATCGCCTTGAACCGTGAACTCCGCCGACTGCTGGCGGACCTCGGCGGCGCCGAGGGGGGCGCCGAGGAGGGCCCGCTGGTCCGGTTCGCGACCCGGCACGGGGTCGTCACGCTGGCCCTGCGCGGCCGGCAGCTGACCCCGCGGAAGCAGGAGGCCCTCGCGGTGATGCTCGAAGGGCTGCTGAGCGGCGGCGAGGAGACGGATCGATGACGCCGAGGGGAGTGACGAGGGGTGTGACGACGGGCGTGACAAGAGGTGTCCTGGCGGCGCTGCTGCCGACCCGGGCCGCACACCGATTCCGAACCCGGGCCGCGATGCGCGAGCTGACCGGCGCGCTCGACGCGGCACTGCGGGAGCACGCCAACAGCGCTTCAGACGGCCGGGAGTTGTGCCGGGCGCTGTGCGAGGAGATGAGTGAGCGGCGCGGGCGGCGCGTCGAGCTGCGTTTCGAGCGCTTCCCCGACGAGATCGAAGTCACCGGTCTGTGGGTGGAGTTCCACGACTTCGACCTCGTCATCGTCGAGGAGCGGGCCGAGGCGGTCCAGCAACTCGTGATTCTGGGGCACGAGTTGTGGCATCTGCACGCCGGGCACTGTCACCACCACAGCGCCGGCGCGACCGCCGCCCGGGTACTGGCCGACGAGCAGTCCTGGCAGGGCGGCGCGCTGGCCGTCGCCGCCCGCAACGGCTCCCGGGCGGCCGACGAGGCCGACGCCGAGGAGTTCGGCCACCGTCTCGCCACCGTCTTCCGACCGTGGCTGGAGGGCCGTACGGCGAGCACGGGCAGCAGCGGTGTGCAGGCCTCCCTGGGGTATCGCGGCCGGGGAAGCGGAAACGCGCGGCGATGAACCCCTCCGGCCTCCCCGGTGAGCCGTACTCCGTCCTCGTGTTCGGGACACCGGTCGCGTTCCTGGCCGCCGCCCTGGTGTTCAAGCTGCCCAGCATCGTCAGGCTGTGGCGGGACCCGCTGCGGCGCGCGGTCGGCGGGCTGCTGCTGCTCGCCTGCGGCATCTTCGTCCTCGCGGCGCCGCCGGCCATCGCCTGGACCAACCGGATCACCGGCGTGCCCAACATCGCGGCACCCCTGGTGTACAGCTTCCTCGTCGCGTTCTGCGGCGCGAGTCTCCTGCTGATGATCGCGTGGCGCGGCGGCCTCACCGGCCGCTCCCCGGGATCGGCCAGGGCGCGTCGCGCGATGCGGTGGGTCGGCGTCGGGCACGCGGGGGTGATCGTCGCGCTGTGGGTGTTGTTCGCCCTCGCGGACGTACCCGTGGAGCGGCGGCGGGACCTGGACACGTACTACGCCGGTACGCCCTTCATGCGCGAGCTGATCGTGCTCTATCTGGTCGCGCACACCGCGTCCTGTGTCCTGACGTACCGGCTGATCCGGGACTGGATCCACACCGTCGCACTCGACGTGTGGCTGCGCCGGGGCCTGCGGGCGCTGGCCGTCGGCTACGCCGCCAACCTGGTGTTCGACGCGGCGAAGGGCACGGCCGTCGTCGCCCGCTGGACGGGCGGCCATCTGGACCCGCTCTCCACGGAACTCGCCCCCATCGCCGCGTGCGTCGGCGCCGTCCTGATCGCGACGGGGTTCGTGCTGCCGCACGCCGGCCAGTATCTGCGCGACCGCTGGCGGATCCGCCGCGGCCTCCTCCGGCTCGGTCCGCTGTACGACCTGCTGCGCAACGCCACCGGCCGGGGCGTCCCCTTCTCTCTACGGGCCACCCCGGAGCTGCGGCTGACCCGCCGCGAGACGTTCATCCGCGACGCCCTGCTGCAACTCGCCCGCCACTTCGACGAGGAGCTGCGGCGACGGGCGTACGAGGCAGCCGTGGACCTGGGACACGGCCCGGGGCGGGCGGGGGCGCTGGCGGCGGCGGTGACGATCCGCGAAGCGATCGAGGCGCGCACCCGGTCCCGTACCCCTTCCCTGCCCCCTTCCCAGACTTCTCCCCAAGTCACCGGCCACGACGCGGACTTACTCACGGACCTGCTCCGGGACATCGAAGCCGTGTCCCAGGTCCTGAGTCACCCCGATGAGATCGAGGCGGTGCGCACCCTGGCGACCGCCACAGTCGCAACAGTAGAGAGCCTGCACGTATATGAGTGATCAGTCGTCTCCCGTCAGGTCCGCCGTGGTCCTCGGCGGGTCGCTCGCCGGGTTGCTCGCGGCCCGTGCCCTGGTCGGATTCGCCGACCGGGTGACCGTCGTGGAGCGTGACGTCCTGCCGGACGGACCCGAGCCGCGCAGGAACCTGCCGCAGGCCCGGCACGCGCACCTGCTGTGGTCCGGCGGTGCCCGGGCCATCGAGGAACTGGTGCCGGGCGTGGGCGAGTTGCTGCTCGACGCCGGTGCGCACCGGCTGGCGGTCACGACGGACATGGTCGCGCTGGCGCCGCAGGGCTGGTTCCGGCGGTGGGACGAGTCGCACCACGTGTTCCTGTGCGGCAGGGATCTGCTGGACGCGACGATCCGGGCCCAGATCCTGGACGACGACCGGATCAAACTGGTCGAACACGCCGAGGTGCTGGGTCTGGAGGGCACGGACGAGGCCGTCACCGGCGTGCGGGTGCGCGGCGCCGACGGCAGTCGGCGCACACTCCACGCCGACCTGGTCGTCGACGCCACCGGCCGCGCCTCGCGAACCCCGCACTGGCTGCGCGAGTTGGGGCTGCCCGAGCCGCCCCGCCGCGTCGTCGACTCCGGGCTCGCGTACGCCAGCCGGATGTACCGGGCGCCCGAACCGGCCAGACAGAGCTATCCGGTGGTCAACGTGCAGGCGGACCCGAGGGCGGGCGGTCCGGGCCGGGCGGGCGTTCTCATGCCTGTCGAGGACGGCTGCTGGCTGGTCTCCCTGTCCGGCACCCGGGGCAGCGAACCCCCCACGGACGGCGCGGAGTTCACGCGTTTCGCCCGCGAGGAGCTGCGCCACCCGGTGATCGCCGACCTGCTCGCGGGAGCGGAGGCGCTGACGGACGTCTCCGTCACCCGGACGACGTCGAACCGCCGGCACTACTACGAGCGGATGCGCGACTGGCCGGAGAACTTCACGGTGATCGGCGATGCGCTGGCCGCGTACAACCCGGTCTACGGCCACGGGATGTCGGTGGCGGCCCAAAGCGCCTTGGCCCTGCGGGATGTGATCCGGCGTCAGGGCTGGGGCACACCCGGTCTGTCGCGCCGTATCCAGAAGGCGGTGGCCGGCCCGGTCTCGGCGGCCTGGGACCTGGCGACGGGCCAGGACATCTTCTACCCCGGCGCCACTGAGCAGGGCCCCACTCTGCGGGACCGTCTGCTGGCGGCCTACGTGGGCCGCCTCATGCGCACGGCGACGGGCAACGGCCGTATCGCGCGCCGGGTGACGGACGTGACGTCGCTGGAACGCGGCGCGGAGGTACTGCTGGCGCCAAGTGTCCTGCTGGCGGCGGCGATCGGCCCGCTGAAGCCACCGCTGAGCGAGCCGCCGCTGCGGCCGGAGGAGTGGAAGGCGGCGGAGTGAGAGTGGCGGAGTGACGGTGGCGGGTCCTGAGGTGACGGCGGCCGGGCAGGCGACGGAATTCCCGTTGCCTGCCCGGCCGTTGGCGTAACCGTCCTACGGTCGTCGTCCGGTCGTCCGGTCGTCCCGTCAGCCCGCGAACGCTGGCTGGGCGACGCCCTTGCCCGCTCCCGGTACGACCAGGAGCGAGCCCGACATCGGGTGGGGGGCGGACAGGCCGACGCGGGCCGTGGTGACGTACAGGTCGGTGAGGTCCGGGCCGCCGAAGGCGCAGGCCGTGGGGCGGACCGTGGGGAGGGTGATCGTGCGGTCCAGGGCGCCGGACGGGGTGTAGCGGCGGACCGCTCCGCCGTCCCACAGGGCCACCCAGACGCAGCCGTCCGCGTCGACCGTCAGGCCGTCGGGGAAGCCCGCGCCCTCCTCGATCAGCGCCAGTTGGCGGCGGTTGGTGATGCTCAGGCCGTCGGCCGACACGTCGAAGACGTCGACGCGGCGGGTCGGGGAGTCGATGTAGTACATCAGGCGGCCGTCCGGGCTCCAGCCCGTGCCGTTGCTCACCGCCACGTCGTCCAGGACGGTCGTGACCGCGCCGTCGCCCGTCAGCCGGGACAGTGAACCGCCGCCCGGCGCCTCGTCGTAGCGCATCGTGCCGGCCCACAGGGAGCCGTCGGAGGCCACCGCCGCGTCGTTGGCCCGGCGACCGGGTGTCGGATCATGGTGCAGCCAGCGGAAGCCGGTGGCGGTCCCGGCGCCCTCGCCGTCACCGTCGTCGCCGTCGTACAGGGCGACTCCGTCGCGCAGGTTCAGGACCAGGCCGCCGGTCGCGCGCGGCTTGGCGGCGCCCACGTGCTGTTCGGTCGCCATGACCGTGCGACGGCCGGTCGACGGGTCGTAGGTGTTGACCCGGGAGCCGAGGATGTCGATCCAGATCAGCCGCGACCTCGCCGCGTCCCAGGTCGGGCCCTCGCCGAGGGTCGCCTGCGCCCGGACCGCCACTTCGAGGTTGGGCTCGTACGTCGTCATGCCACACTCCGGTGACCGAGGCGCTCGGAGAGTTCGGCGGCGCCCTTGACGGCGAGCTGCTCCAGCTCCGAACGGCGGTCCTCGCTCCAGCGGATCATCGGGACGGAGATCGACAGCGCGGCGACCACCCGGCCCGTACGGTCGTGCACCGGCGCCGCCACACAGCTGACGTCCGGGTTCGACTCGCGGTTCTCCACGGCGACGCCCCGGCGGCGGATCTCCGCGAGGGCCTCGCGCAGGGCTGCCGGGTCGGTGATGCTGTTCGGCGTCATCGCGGCCAGCGGAACCTTGTCGGGGACCCGTGCGGAGAGCTCGTGGTCGGGCAGCGAGGCCAGCAGCATCTTGCCCACGGACGTGCAGTGGGCGGGCAGGCGGCGGCCGGCCGCCGACACCATCCGTACCGCGTGGGTGGAGTCCATCTTCGCGATGTAGATGACGTCCGTGCCCTCGAGGATCGCGACATGCACCGTCTCGTCGCACGTCTCGGCGACGGAACGGGCCACCTGGAGGCCCTCCGCGGCCAGGTCCAGCTGCTCGGCGTAACGGCTGCCGAGCTGGTACGGGCGCACGCCCAGGCGGTAGCGTCCCGGCTGGCCGGGGACCTGCACGATGTACGAACGGGCGGCGAGCGTCGTCACCAGTTCGTGCACGGTGGTGCGCGGCAGCTGGAGTCGGCGCACTATGTCCGGGGCGGAGAGCGTGCCGTCTCCGTCCAGGAAGAGCTCAAGAATGTCGAGAGCCCGGGTCACGGCAGGTACGAGGCGTCCCATGACGGCCCCCTCTCTTGTGTCCAAGGTGTCGGTGGTCTCGACGCTTTTCGACGACGTTCGAGATTTCAACAGACGATCGGAATGACGAACAGAGGACAGGCTAGCCACAAGGACTCGGGCGGGCAATGGGCGTGCGACGGCTTCGTTGCCGTCCGTGACTGTCCGCACCTGCCGGCCGGTACGAGACGATGGTTCGCATGTTCACGGTTATCGACTTCCAGCTGGTACTGCTGCGCCGCATGGCCGACCACAACCCGGACCTGGTGGAGGACGCCCGGCACGAGCTGGGCGTGTCGATCGCGGACATGCGCGAGGCCAACAAGCGCTGGCAGGCGATGCTCCGCTCCCCGCGCGCCCGCGCCGCCGCCTCCCGGTACCGCTCGGTCCTCGGCACCCCGGAGTCGGTGACGCCCCGCAGGATCGGCGACCTGGAGTGCGAGGCCTGGCTGTGGCCGGTCCCCCTCTGGCCCGACCTGCGCTTCGAGGTGCTCGTGGCCCCGAACGGCGTGGCCTGGAACGAGTGGCTGGTACGGGCCCCGGGCGCCCCCTCGCCCGAACTCCGCACGCCGGACGACCTGCGCCCCTGGTCCTGCACGGTCGACGAGGTCGCCCACGCCTTCGCGCCCGTGCGCCCCCTGGAGGGCACGGCCCCGACCCGCTGGGGCCTGGCGTTCACGGTGCCGGACGGGACGGCAACGGGTACGGGTACGGGTACGGGTACGGGGCCAAAGGTACGGCGGGAGTGCGTGGCCGAATTCACGTGGGGGCTGCTGCAGCGGGTGGCGGTCAAAGGCTGACCGGCCCGACCGGGCCGACCGACAACTCCCTAGCGGCCGACAGCGGCCCGCAGGATGGCCTGCACGACCACCGGCACCGAGTCCGGATGCAGGTCGAGGAACAGATTCGGCTCGATCAACTCCAGCTCCATGACCAGAGGTTCACCGGCGTCACCGATGACAAGGTCCACACGGGCGTACAGGAGACCGGAGTTGTCCGGCACAGCGGCCAACGCCCTTTCGGCGAGGGCGAGTTCCGCCGGGGTCGGGGACCAGACCTCCAGGTCGGGATGGGCGACCTTGTCGTCGTCGTACGCCGTACCCGGAGTCAGCACGGCCCCCTTGCGGCTGGCGTGCAGAAGACTCCCGCCGAAGAACTGCAGGGCGCGTTCCCCGGTGACGTCGATGCTCCCGACGTACGGCTGCACCATCGCGGTGAACCCCTCGGCGTGCATACGCGCGAGATGCCGTACGGCCGTCTCCCGGTCCTCGGGCAGGTAGCGGGCGGCGTAACGGGCGCCGGCGCCGGAGGTGGGCTTGACGACGTACTCGCGGTCGTCGGGGAGGTCGGCGGTGTCACCGGGGGCCAGATAGCGGGTGGGGACCGTGGGGACACCAGCTGCGGCCAGCTCACCGAGGTACCGCTTGTCCATGTTCCACCGCAGGACACCGACCGGATTCGCGACCCGCGTGACCTTCCCGCACCGCTCCAGCCAGCCCGCGAACTCCTCCGCGCGCCAGGTGTAGTCCCAGGGGGACCGGACCACGGCGAGATCGAAGGAGGACCAGTCGACATCGGGGTCGTCCCAGTAGACGGCGGTCGCGTCGGCACCGGCTGCCACCAACTCCCTTACCAGGAGCGGGAAATCGCGGTCCTTGCTGGCCTCCGGCCGGGGGTCGTAGGTGACGATCGCGATGCGGACCACGGGGACTCCCTCGGTAAGGCGTGTACTGCTGGTTCACCACTGATAGTGGTATCGACAGAAGGTTAACAAGCGCCTGACCTTGACCTTGCCCTTCGGGCAAGCCGCAGCATCGGTGGCGGAACGAGGAACCCGGCGGGAATCCGGGATCACGAAGCAGGAGATGGAGAGGGAGGGACAAGGAGATGGCGATGGCGATGGAGAGGGGAAGGGAGATGCTGACCATCGGGGCGTTCGCCAAGGCGTGCCGACTGTCACCGAAGGCGCTTCGGCTCTACGACGAACTGGACCTGCTCCGCCCCGCCCGCGTCGACCCCGACACCGGATACCGCTACTACGCGGTCGAGCAGCTGGAGCAGGCCCGGCTGGTGGCCTGGCTGCGTCGGCTGGGGATGCCGTTGGCCCATATCCGGCAGGTCAGGGCCCTGGAACCGTCGGCCGCCGCCCGGGAGATCCGCGCCTTCTGGGCACGGGTCGAGGCGGATACGGCGGCCCGGCGGGATCTCGCCACGTTCCTCGTCGATCACCTCTCGACACCGCCGAGGAAGGACACCCACCCCATGGCAAGCACCAACACTCTCGAACTCCGTTACGCCGCCCGCACCGACATCGGTCGGGTCCGCGCGGCCAACCAGGACACGGCGTACGCCGGTTCACGCGTCCTGGCCGTCGCCGACGGCTTCGGCCCCGGGGGCGCCCCGGCCAGCGCGGCCGCCGTCGAGGCCCTGAAGTTCCTCGACGCCGAACCGCTCACCGCCGGCAGCGTCCTGAACCTCCTGGAGGACGCTGTCCAGGGCGCGACCGAGGCCGTCCGGGACATCGCCGGGACCAGGCACGAGAAGACAGGGGACGAGGTGACGGACGACATCGGCACGACCCTCACCGCGATGGTGTGGACCGGCTCGCGCCTCGCCCTCGTACACATCGGAGACAGCCGCGCGTACCTCCTGCGCGACGGCGAACTCTTCCTGATCACCCACGACCACACGCTCGTCCAGTCGATGATCGACGAGGGCCGGCTGACCCCCGAGGAAGCCACCGCCCACCCTCAACGCACCCTGCTCCTCAAGGCGTTGACGAGCACCCCCTCCTCCCCCGACCTACGCCTGCACGACGCCGAGCCCGGCGACCGCTACCTCCTCTGCTCCGACGGCCTGACCAGGGCCGTACCGGAGCACACCATCCAGGATCTCCTCACCACCATCCCCGACCCGGACGCGACAACCGCCGCGCTCGTCGAGGCAGCGAACGCCAACGGGGGCCCGGACAACGTGAGTTGCGTGGTGGCGGATGTGGTGCGGACGGACGGTGGTCGGATGCGGGTGCAGTAAGACGGGGTGGGGCAACGACAGGCGATCGGCGACGGGCAAGCGTACGGCAGCATCAACACCATGTCTCTCACCGGCACCAACGCCTACGCCACCGTTGCCCCCGCCGCCCTTCCTCCGCTGGTACGACGCGCGGTCGCCGCCGCCCGCGAGCACGGCTTCCCGTACTCCTGCCGCCCCGAACAGGGCCGCCTGCTGCACACCCTGGCCGGCGGCGCGGATGCCCGTATCGGGGAGACCGGCACGGGGTGCGGGGTCGGGCTGGCCTGGCTCGCGTCGGGGGCGAGGGCGGGCACGCGGATCGTGAGCGTGGAGCGGGATCCCCAACTCGCCTGTCGTACAGCCGAGTTGTTCACCGACTGCCCCGGCGTCGAGGTCATCGAGGGCGACTGGCGGAGAATCGCGGAGCAGGGACCGTACGACCTGCTGGTGCTGGACGGCGGAGGCCAGGGGAAAACACCCGGCGACCCACCGGCCGACGTCCACAACCTGCTGGCCCCCGGCGGCACGGTCGTCATCGACGACTTCACCCCGGCGACCGGCTACCCGCCATCGCACGAGGGTGTCCCGGACCGGGCCCGGCTGCACTGGCTGGAGCATCCCGCTCTCCGGGCGGTGGAACTCCGGCTCGCCCCCGACCTGAGCACGGTCGTGGGGACGCGGCGGTTGTAGGCCGCGGGACGTTCGGACGCCGGGGGTACCGCCGGGCGCCACATCTTCCTCAAAACCAAGAGGGCGTTACATCCGTTTCTGGTAGCGGCCTCGTCCGGGTTGGGCGAGGAAGCCTTGGCGGGTGAGGCGTCCGAGGCGGCTGCGGGTGACGTTCATGGTCGGGTCGTCGGTGGGCATGCCGAGGAGTTCGTGCAGTTCTCGGACCCGGAATGCCTGGTCGGAGTGCTGGTTGAAGGCGTTCACGATGGCCTGGTAGGCGGTGGCCTGTTCGGGCGGATCGAGTTCGCCTCCGTCGCCGGTCGGCGCGAGTTCGGCGATGACCTTTCGGGTGGTGGCCAGGTCCGCGAGACGCGCTTCGGTCTCGGCGAGTGCGCCGGTCAAGTCCCTTATCCGGCTGCGGAGTTCATCGGCAGGGGCAACTCGACGCCGGGCTCACCTCCATCACGATCGCCGTCCTGCTCGCCGCCTGCCGGCCCGAGGACAGTCGCCAGGCCGTGGGCCAGATCGCCTGGACGACCGTCCTGGTGATCTGCGGAGTCCTCACCTACGTCGGCGTGTTGCAGGAGATGGGCACCATCACCTGGGCCGGCGAGAGTGTCGGCGACATCGGTGTGCCGCTGCCGGCCGCGGTCCTCCTCTGCTACCGGGGTTCATTCGCAGTGCATCGGGCTTCAGTCCGGTGGTGAAGCGAATCTGATGGCTGCGACGCGGAGCGTCGCAGGTTCTTGTCCGGCGGAGCCGGAAGGCGTGTTCCGCACCCATGACGCGGAGCGCCACGATGGCCGGTCCCGGCGGAGCCGGGGGATGCTCACACCGGCCGGTTCTGCTGTTCGATGTACTGCCTGACCACGGTGAGCGGGGCGCCGCCGACAGTGCCGGCGAAGTAGGACCCGGACCAGAGTTTGTTGGCGCGCCAGTAGTGGCGTGCCAGGTCGGGGAACTCCTGGCGCAGACGGCGGGAGGAGACGCCCTTGAGGGAGTTGACCAGCTTGGTGACGGCGACCTTGGGCGGGAAGTTCACCAGGAGGTGGAAGTGGTTGTCCTCGCCGTTGAACTCCATCAGCTCGCACTCGAAGTCCGTACACACCGACCGCATGATCTCCTCCATCCGCCTCAGATGATCACCCGTGAACACCTTGTGCCGGAACTTGGTCACGAAGACCAAGTGGACATGCATCACGAAAGCACAGTGCCGGCCAGTTCTGATCTTCCGCATATCGCCCATAACCCAAGTATGTAGCGTGGCAGTCATGCAGCTCCGGTACGCCTTCAGGTTGTATCCGGACCCCGGCCAACAGAGGGCGTTGGCGAAGGCGTTCGGGTGCGCCCGCGTCGTGTACAACGACGCGGTACGCGCCCGCGAGGACGCCAGAGCGGCCAAGCAGCCGTTTCCCAAGGCCGCAGAGCTGTCGAAGAGGCTGATTACCGAGGCGAAACAGACCGCCTCACGGGCCTGGCTGGGCGAGGTCTCCGCTGTCGTGCTCCAGCAGTCCCTGCGCGACGCGGAAGCCGCCTACAAGAACTTCTTCGCCTCCCTCAAAGGAGCCCGCAAGGGTCCGAAGATGGGTGCGCCCCGGTTCAAATCCCGCAAGGACAACCGGCAGTCGATCCGGTTCACGGCCAACGCCCGCTGGTCGGTCACCGGCAGCGGGCGGCTGAACCTGCCGAAGGTCGGGGCGGTGAAGGTGAAGTGGTCCCGCACACTGCCCACCACCCCGACCTCGGTCACCGTGATCAAGGACGCGGCCGGACGGTACTTCGCGTCCTTCGCCGTCGACACCGACCCGCACGCCGACACCGGCGAGACGGTCGGCATCGACCTGGGCCTGACCCACTTCGCGGTCCTGTCCGACGGTACGAAGATCGACTCCCCGCGGTTTTTGCGCCGCGCGGAGAAGAAGTTGAAGAAGGCCCAGCGGGAGCTGTCCCGTAAGGAGAAGGGGTCGAAGAACCGGGAGAAGGCCCGCCTGAAGGTCGCTCGCGCTCACGCACAGGTGGCCGACGCGCGCAGCGAGTTCCACCACCAGCTCTCCACGAAGCTGATCCGCGACAACCAAGCGATCGGCGTGGAGGACCTGGCGGTGAACGGACTGGCGCGCGGCAGGCTGGCCAAGAGTGTCCACGATGCCGGATGGTCGGCCTTCGTGCACATGCTGGAGTACAAGGCCGCCCGGTACGGGCGGACCCTGGTGAAGATCGGCCGGTTCGAGCCGACCACCCAGACCTGCTCCACCTGCGGCGTCAAGGACGGACCCAAACCCCTCAACGTCCGTGAATGGACCTGTACCGCCTGCGGCAGCGTCCACGACCGGGACCACAATGCCGCGATCAACGTGAAGACGGCCGCCGGACTGGCGGTATCAGCCTGCGCAGCGCCGGTAAGACCAGGAGCAATCCCGGCACAGCGCGAAGAAACAGGAAGCCACGGATTCCCGACCGAACCCCGTGCCGCGTAGCGGCACACAACGGAACGGAAGGCCAGAATCCCCGGGCTTCAGCCCGAGGAGCAAGTCAAATCGGCGCGCTGATCTCGGCGTTCGCGTCCTCCGTCGGCATCATGGGGGCACTGATTCCGCTGGCGGTACCGTTCCTGGCGCAGGGGGAGATCGGGGCGGTCGGGATGGTGGCGGCGCTCGCGGTGTCGGCGACGGTGGTGGACGTCAGTCCGTTCTCGACGAACGGGGCGCTGGTGCTGGCCTCGGCACCGGATGTCGACCGTGAACGTTTCTTCCGGCAGCTGATGGTGTACGGAGGAGTCGTGGTGGCCGTGGTTCCTGCGGTGGTGTGGCTGGTGCTGGTGGTACCCGGCTGGGTGTGACCGCCGGTGCCTGGCCGCCGGTGCCTGACCGCCGGTACCACCGCACATGTACGACGATGTGACGAGCTAAGGAGTACGACGCGTGTCCTCTCTCTTCCCCGGGCTGACCGACGACCCGACCGGCCCCCCGGACGAGCGGCCCGCCCTGCTCTTCGGTACCCGCTCGCTGACGTACCCCGAGCTCGCCGCTGCGGCCGGAGCCCTCGCCGACCGGGTCTCCGGCGCGGGCGGCCCCGTCGCCGTCTGGGCGACACCGACCCTGGAGACGGCCGTCGGTGTCGTGGCCGCGCTGCTGGCCGGCGTCCCGGCGGTGCCGCTCAACCCGAAGTCGGGCGAGAGCGAGTTGGGGCACATCCTGAAGGACAGCTCACCCGCGCTCGTACTCACCGCACCCGGCGACCAACTCCCTTCCGCGTTCGGGGCGTTGGAGCACATCGAAGTCGACGTCAATGTGCGTACGTCCGCCGGGGTCCGCAGGACGGCATACGAACCGGACCCCGAAACGCCCGCCCTCATCGTCTACACCTCGGGCACCACCGGGCCGCCCAAGGGTGCCGTCATCCCGCGCCGGGCCGTCGCCGCCACCCTGGACGCGCTCGCCGACGCCTGGCAGTGGACCTCCGAGGACGTGCTGGTGCACGGGCTTCCGCTCTTCCATGTGCACGGTCTGATTCTCGGCATCCTCGGGCCACTGCGGCGCGGCGGCTCGGTACGGCACCTCGGGCGGTTCGGGACGGAGGGCGTGACCCGCGAGCTGAACGACGGGGCGACGATGCTGTTCGGCGTGCCGACGATGTACCACCGGATCGCGGAAACCCTCCCCGGCGACCCGGAACTCGCCGAGGCGCTCGGCCGGGCCCGTCTGCTCGTCTCCGGTTCCGCCGCGCTGCCCGTCCACGACCACGAGCGGATCACGGCCGCGACCGGACGACGGGTCGTGGAGCGCTACGGCATGACGGAAACCCTGATGAACACGAGCGTCCGCGCGGACGGAGAGCCTCGCGCGGGCACGGTCGGCGTGCCGCTGCCGGGCGTCGGGCTGCGGCTCGTCGAGGAGGACGGGGCACCCATCACGGCGTACGACGGTGAAACCGTGGGCGAGATCCAGGTGCGCGGGCCGAACCTGTTCACGGAGTACCTGAACCGGCCCGACGCCACCGCCGCCGCCTTCACCACCGACGGCTGGTTCCGCACCGGTGACATGGCGGTGCGCGATCCCGACGGCTACGTCCGTATCGTCGGCCGGAAGGCCACCGACCTGATCAAGAGCGGCGGCTACAAGATCGGCGCGGGCGAGATCGAGAACGCGCTCCTGGAACACGCGGGCGTGCGCGAGGCGGCCGTGACCGGGGAGCCCGACGCCGACCTGGGCGAGCGCGTCGTCGCCTGGATCGTCCCCGCCGATCCCCAGTCCCCGCCGGACGCCGAAGCGCTGGCGAACCATGTCGCTGGTCGCCTCGCCCCGCACAAACGCCCCCGGGTCGTGCGCTACCTGGACGCCCTCCCGCGCAACGACATGGGCAAGATCATGAAGCGGGCCCTGCCCAGTGACTGATCCAGCGACTGACCGAGTGGCCGACCCGGCGATTGACCCAGCGGCCGAACCAGCGACCGGCCCAGTGGCTGCCCCAGTCACTGACCGAGACACCGCCCCCGCGCCTGGCCAAGTGGCTGACCCAGCAACCGGCCCAGTGGCCGATCCAGTCACTGACCGAGTGGCCGACCCCGCGACTGGCCAAGTGGCTGATCCAGTGACCGCCCGCGCCCCCGGACGCCACTCCGCCCGCGAGCTCATCGCCCTGCTCGCCGACGACTCCCACGACGACTCCCACGACGGCTCTCACGACGGCTCTCACGACGGCTCTCACGACGAATCAAACAAGAGCTTCCGTGAACTCCCTTATCCCATGCGGGAGTTCAAGACCAACGGCCCCCTCTCCTGGCAGGGTTACGACGCCTCGCGCGCCCGCGCCGCCTCCCGTACCGGCGAGGAGGAGTCCGTCGTCTGCGGCACCGCGTACATCGGCGGCACCCCGGCCGTGCTGATCGCCTTCGAGTTCGGCTTTCTCGGCGGCTCGCTCGGTGAACGCACCGGGGACCGGCTGGAGTCGGCGTACGAGTACGCGCGCGCCCACCGTCTGCCCGTCGTCCCGCTCGTCGCGACGGGCGGCAGCCGTATGCAGGAGGGCATGCTCGCGCTGACCCAACTTCAGCGCGTGGCACGCCAGTCGGTGCTCACGCGGGAGGCGGGCCTGCCGCAGATCGCGGTTCTCCGGGATCCGACGACCGGTGGCGGCTGGGCGACCCTGGGCGCGGGTGCCGACGTCGTACTGGCGCTTCCCGGCGCTCAGGTGGGCTTCGCTGGTTCCCGGGTCCGGCCGGCCGACGCGGACCCGGCGGCGTACACGGCCGAGGCGCAGGTGGCAGCGGGCGCGGCCGACGCGGTCGTACGCCCGGAGGAGCTCCGGGAGACGCTGGCCCTGTGGCTGCGCCTGCTGAGCGCCGATACGGTCGGCACGCAGACGCGGGGCGCGGGAACAGTCACTATCGGCGACGCCCGGTCGACGGAGGCTGCCCCGCCACCCTCACCATCCTCCCCCCTCTCGCCACCCCCCGCCCTTGGTGCCGCCCCCCTCCCCACCACCGGCTGGGACGCCGTCCAGCGCGCCCGGTCACCCCGACGCCCGCGCGCCGAGACCTACTTGGACGCGTACTTCACCCGGCGCGCCGCGATCAGCGGCGACCGCTGCGGGGGCACCGACGCGGGGATGGCCTGCGGGTTCGGCGAGTGCGCGGCGGACGGGCGGATCGCCGCATACGCCGCGCAGCTCGGTACGGCCACCCGCCCCGCCGGCTATCGCACGGCCGCCCGGCTGATCCGCCTCGCGGAGCGGCTCGGCATCCCGGTGCTGACCCTGGTGGACACCCCGGGTGCAGCCAACGACGCAGACGCCGAGCGCGAGGGCGCGGGCGCCGCGATCGCGGACCTGTTCGGCGCGGTCGCAGCCGCCCGTACGCCGATCACCACGCTGCTGATCGGCGAGGGCGGCTCGGGCGGCGCCCTGGCCCTCGCCGCCCCCGGCAACACCTGGGCCACGCCGGACAGCTACTTCTCCGTCATCGCGCCAGAACTCGCGGCGGCCATCCTCAAGCGTCCGGAGGGGGAGGTGGAGGCGACGGCGGACCAGCTCCGGATCCGGCCGCAGGATCTGGTGGAGCTCGGGGTGGTGCGGGGCATCGTGAGCCCCCCGCAGCCCTCCTGAGACCCCTCGCAGCCCTCCGTAGACCTCTCGCAGCCCTCCCGGGACCTCTGACCGCCCCCTTCGGGACCTTGGTCCCGAAGAGGGCATAAAGGACAAAATACCCATACGGCGGCACCCCGCCCGGCCCCCTACAACAGGCGCCCTCTCCCCCGCCCCCCGCACGATGCCAGTGGAGGCCCGCCGACCGGCGCGGCCTTTACGGTCTGCGCTCTCGGGAGGATCTGCCATGACCGTCAGTCTGGAACAGATGCGCCGCTGCCATTTCGCCGTCGACCTCGGGGCCGCGCGGACCCGTGTCTACGTCAAGGGTGCCGGGCTCGTCGTCGATCAGCCGTCAGTCGCCGCCGTGAACACCAAGACCGGCGCGCTGATCGCGGTCGGGGAGTTCGCCGAGAAGATGACAGGACGCACGCCCCACTACATCCGGGTCGTTCGGCCCGTGTCCGGTGGGACCGTCGTCGACATCGAGATGGCGCAGCGCATGCTGCGGCACCTGATCGGCGACAAGGTGCGGCGAACCCTGCGCCGGAAGCCCTTCCTGCGGGCAGCCGCCTGCACCCCCCACGACGCCGACCCGCTCGCGCAGCGCGCGACCATCGAGACGCTCGTCGGACTCGGCGCCCGGCGCGTCGAGCTCGTCGACACGCTCGTCGCTGCCGCCGTGGGGTGCGGGCTGCCCGTTGAACGCCCCGAGGCGACCATGGTCATGGTGTGCGGTGCCGCCGCCACCCAGCTCGCCGTCCTCTCCCTCGGCTCGATCGTCACCGCCCAGCGGATCCCGGTCGGCGGCGAGGCCGTCGACCACGCGATCGTGCAGCACCTGCGGCACCAGCACGAGCTGATGCTGCCCAGCCAGTCGGTACGTCCGCTGCAGCTCGCCCTCTCCGGCAACGGGCTGACCGCTCACGGGCCGGAGTCCACCGAGATCCACGGACGGGACGTCGCCACCGGCCTCGCCCGCTCCGTCCAGGTCGACACCGCCGCCGTGCGCGACGCCATCCAGACGCCGCTGACGGCCGTACTCGACGGAATCGGGAAGGTGCTGCGGGACTGCCCGCCCGACCTGGTGGCCGACCTCGCCGACCGCGGCATCATGATGGTCGGCGGCAGCGCACTGCTCCCCGGGTTCGACCAGATGCTGCGGCAGGCCACGGGCATGCCGGTGCACATCGCCGAACGGCCGGACGTGTGCGCGGTGCAGGGCCTCGGGTACATGCTGGAGGGCAAGATCGAGCCGATGGTGCTGGACCCGCTGGCCACCTGAGGCCGGCCTCCTGAACCGGTAGCCCACCAGCCGTATGACGGACGACGCGCCCCCACCTCCCGCCCCTCCCCCTACCCCTCCCTCCTCCGCTGCCCATACCCCCCTCTCTCCCTCTCCCTCTTCTCCTCTGCCGCCCCGTCTCGAAGCCGTGCTCGGCATCGGTACCGATCTCGAACTGCGCACCACGCTCCAGCACATCGTGGACGGCGCCGCCGAGTTGACCGGTGCCAGGTACGCGGGATTCGGGATGGCCGACCCCGGGCACGACGGCCTCGTGGAGATCCGCCGGGCCGATCTGGGGCGCGCCAAGCGGGAGGGCATCACCGTCATCGACGTACCGATCGACGTCGATGGCGAGGAGTTCGGGCGGCTGTATCTCGCCGAGAAACTCGACGGCACCCAATTCGGCGACGAGGAGAGGGAGTTGCTGCGGGTGCTGGCCGCACAGGCCGGCATCGCGATCGGCAACGCCCGGCTGTACGAGGCGGCACGGCAGCGCGAGCGCTGGATCGAGGGTGCCGCCGCCGTCACCACCGCGCTGCTCACCGGTGGGGCCGACGACGACGCGCTGCTGACCGTCGCGAACCGGGCCAGGCTCCTCGCCGACGCCGCCGCGGGAGTCATCCTGCAGCCGACGGACGCCGGCGGCATGGAGATCGTGACCGCCTCCACACTGGACGATCCCGGTGACATCGTCGGGACCACCATCGCCCCGGGCAGTCCCGTTCTCGTCCAACTCCTCGGCGGGGAACCGGTGTTCGTCGACGACTCGGCGACCGACCCGCGGATGACGACCCCGGTACGGCACCGGTTCGGGCCCAGCATGCTGCTGCCGTTGCAGGCCGAGGGGCGGCTGATCGGCACGCTCGCGCTGCCGCGCCGGCGCGGGGAGCGCCCGTACACCGACGTGGAACGGCTCCTCGCGACACAGTTCGCCTCGCAGGCCGCCCTCGCGCTCGTCCTCGCCGACGCCCGCCGCCGTCGTGCCCGCCTCGCGGTGTACGAGGACCGCGACCGGATCGCCCGTGATCTGCACGATCTCGTCGTCCAACGGCTGTTCGCCACCGGCATGATGCTGGAGTCCACGCAGCGCCGGGCCGCGGACGACGACAAGGTGTGCGAGATCCTCGGGCATGCCGTCGACGAGCTTCAGGCCACCGTCCAGGAGGTCCGTACGACCATTTTCGCCCTCCAGCAACCCCCGGCCGACGCACCGACCACCTTGCGCGGCAAGGTACTTCGGGAGGCCGCAGGTGCGGCGGCGGTACTCGGCCGCCGCCCTTCCGTCCAGTTCACCGGGCCGGTCGAGCACCTCGTCCCGTCCCCCGTCGCCGCCCAGCTCCTCACCGCCCTGCGCCGCGCTCTCGCCACCGCCGTACGCCGCCCCGCTGTCAGCCGCGTCGAGATCGCGGTCGACGCGACGGCGGCCCTGCAGGACGGCCGGGACGGCGTACGGCTGACGGTGTACGACGATGGCGGCAGCGGCGATGACGCAACTGGCCCCGGCGCGGGTACGACCGTCATCTGGCAGGCCCCGCTGGGAGGCGGCACCCTGGAGTGAGGTCACGGACCGTGGACGTCGGAGGGGCAGCCAGTGACTGACATCGACAGACGGAACGGCACTCGTTTCGGCACGGCCATGGACACCCACACGGACATCGGCTTGGGCACACGCGTCGGGGCGCGCGTCCGCACGCGCGTCGGCGTGACAGGGCACCGCTCGATCCCCGCCGCCGTTCTGCCGGCCGTCCGCACGGGCATCCGCCGGCAACTGCGGGGCGACGAGGGGATGGAGGCCCTGAGTTGCCTCGCGGCCGGGGCCGACCAGTTGTTCGCCGACATGGCCCTGGACCGCGGTATCCCGGTCACGGCCGTGATTCCGGGTATGGACTACGAGGCCCACCTCGGCGACGCCGACACCCGGGCCGCGTACCGCCGCCTCCTCAACTCCTGCCATGCGCAGGTGAATCTGCCCGAGGAGGCGACCCACGAGGAGGCCTACTTCGCGGCGGGCCGCTGGATCGTCGACCACGCCGACCGGTTGGTCGCGGTGTGGGACGGGCAACCCGCGCGAGGGCTCGGGGGCACCGGGGACGTGGTGGCGTACGCCCGGCGCACGGGCGTCCCGGTGACGGTGCTGTGGCGGCCGGGGGTACTGCGCGCCTGACTTCGGGGCTTCGAGGGCCTCGGGCTCTCGGGGCCCCGAGATCTTCGGTCCGGGCCGTCCCCGTGCCTCGATCCTGACCATGGCCCGCCACGACACACACAAGGTCAACTCTCCTGCCGGAAGCGGGACATCGACGACCCGTGCGGCGCGCTGGACCACTCCACGCGGTTCCGTCCCGATCCGCCGGAGCCGGTGGGCCGGAGTCTCGTCATCGACGGCTCGGTCGCCGAACCGGACTGACCTGACCTGGCCTGCCCCCGTCGGATCATCGGATCCGTCGATCAGCCACCGAACCGGACCAGCCAGTCGGTGTGCTGCGGCGACACGATGCGCTCGGCTTCGGCCACCGCCTCCGCCGCCCCCGCCTCCGTCACCGTCCTGGACATCGAGACGCGCAGTGTCTCCAGGCTCTGTTCGATGAGGGAGTGCGCGTACGTCAACGGCCTGTGCCGCCGCACCTCCTGCCAGGCCACTCCGGCCGCCGCGCCTGCGCTGAGGAGCCCGGTGAGATCCCAGCCACCGATCACACCGACCGCCCTGAGCACGGAAGCCAGCAGAGCGAGCAGCGTCAGCGTGGCCGTGACGGAGGACCAGCGCACGGAGGCGCGATGCGACTCGGCGGCACGGTTCTTGTACCAGACGAACTGTTCCAGTAACCGGTCTCGGAGATAGATGTCCCGGCGCGCGGCGAAGGGTTTGGCGCGCACGGCCCGCATGAACGGCGTGATCTGCCCGACTCCACGAGCGTGGACCCCGTCGCGGGAGTCCTCCCACCCCACCCGCCGGAGTTCCCGAAGTCGCCCCTCCAGCCGTTCCGCGAACAGTCCGTCGGCGTCGGCGACCCGGGAGTGGAACGGGCCGCCGTGCACCATGTACTGCCAGGCCAGCGATTTCAGCAGTTCGGCCACGTCGCGGTGCGCCCGCCACTGGGCACGGGCCCGGCGGCGGGTGGTGTAGAGGCCGATGGCAATAGTGAATGCGTAAAGCAGCGCCGCCAATGCCGCTGGAATATGACTGTCAAAACGTTCCGCCAGCATTGCCATCGCCGTCGCCGACAGCAGGAGCAGCAACTGCGTGCGCACCGCGTAGAAGGACTCACTCTGACGGCTCAGCGCCCGCCGATCGCTCACGACAAACAGCGGCGGAAGATCGTTCTCACTCAGCGTGACACTGGGACCCGGAGTGCTGGCGTGCAATTGACTCACCCCCGCGGCCATTGCCCACTCAATTGCCCACTCCTGGCGATCAGAGCCTGAAATCGAATGGGTAGGTTCCATCCTCGGGGTCGCTCTCAGGTATCGTCCGCATCAAAACCAGACTTTCTTGGCGTTCGCGGGTCCCAACCGGCGACAAGGGGGCTGGACAGCGCCAGCAGAAGGAGCTACGAGCCAGTCATGAGCCTCTATCAGCCACAGGAAGCGCCCTCGACCGGCGCTCGGCCGACGCGTCACCGGCAGACCCCGCTGGCGGACCTCTCCCCCCACTCGCCCGCGGTCAACGACACGATGTGGCGGTTGCCGGGCAGCCCCGACAGGCGTCCGGACCACCCCACCTTCAACTCGGCGGTTTGAGTCCGAGGTTCACACGGACAGGTGTATCCGGCGGCTCCACCGTCGGATGCTCCCCCACGTCACAGCTGTCACTCTCGTCAACTTCGGGGACATTTCGACGAGTTGGTCTCGGGTAGGGTGTTCGGTTTGCAATGATGCAGTGTGACGAGCCCTTCCCTCCAGCAGCTGGTTCTCAAGGTGCACAGCAGATGTGACCTGGCCTGCGACCACTGCTACGTGTACGAGCATGCCGACCAGGGATGGAAAGCCCGCCCGGTCGTCATCTCCGAAGAGGCACTCACCCGGACTGCCCGCCGGTTCGCCTCCTACGCCGAGGCCCACAAGCTCCCTTCCGTGGCGATCATCCTTCATGGGGGCGAGCCGCTCCTCTGCGGCCCCGCCCGGCTCAGAAGAATCTGCGCGGAACTCACACGGACCCTCACCCCGGTCACCACACTGGACCTCCAGATTCACACCAACGGAATCCAGCTGAGCCGGCGACATCTGGACGTCTTCGCGGAATTCGGCGTCAGAGTGGGCATTTCGCTCGACGGTGACCGCATGGCCAACGACCGGCACAGACTCGATCGCAGAGGCCGCAGCAGCTACGACCGGGTACTGCGCGGAATCGATCTCCTGCGCACCCCCGAATACCGCCCCCTCTTCGGCGGCCTGCTCTGCACGGTGGATGTCGCCAATGACCCCGTAACCGTCCACGAAGCACTCACCGCTCTCGACCCTCCCCGTATCGATTATTTGCTACCGCACTCAACATGGGAGCACCCGCCGCCGAACCCCGCCGGATCAGCGACCCCGTACGCGGACTGGCTGCTCACGGTTTTCGATCTCTGGAGCGAGCAGGGGCGCCGGATTCCTGTACGTACGTTCGAGTCGGTGCTGAGCACCCTGCGTGGCGGGCCCAGCCTGACCGAGGCGATGGGACTCGCCCCGTCCGACCTCGCGGTGGTCGAGACTGACGGCAGTTTCGAGCAGGCGGACTCCCTGAAGACTGCTTTCGACGGAGCCGCGGCCACGGGTTACGACGTCTTCCGGCACGGTTTCGAGGAGTTCGCCCGGCACGAGGGGGTGCTGGCCCGCCAGCGCGGGCTCGCCGGTGTCAGTGAAGCGTGCCGCCGCTGTCCGGTGGTCGACTCCTGTGGCGGCGGGCTGTACGCCCATCGCTACAGCGCCGAACGTGCGTTCGACAACCCTTCCGTCTTCTGCGCCGATCTGCGCGCCCTGGTGGACGGTATCGCCGAGCGGGTGACGCACCGGGCACTCGCTCCGGCGGTCTGCCGTTCGGACGAACTCAGCTTTTCCCAGCTGGAGTTGGACCGGACCCTGTTGCGGGTCACGCACGACGGCCCGATGCCGGAGCCGGGCTGGGACGACGCCTGGCGGACCCTGCTGGAGCTGGACTCCGGGTACGGCACCAGCAGGCACCTCGATGGCGTTCTCGCCCACCCCTACGTCCGCACCTCGCTGCTCCGGTCCCGGCACGAAGCAACCGTCGACCTCCCCCGGTTCATGGCCCTGGCCTTCGCGGCGGCAGTGCGGGCCGGCGCCGATGTGGTGCTCGGCTGGGACCAGCCTGATCGAGCCCTCCATCTTCCGACGCTGGGCACGTTCACGCTGGCGGAGCCGGGCCGGGTCGAGGTCAAGGCGACACCGGGCGGCTTCTGCGTGTTCGGCGCGTCGGGCCCCGTACAGGTACAGCTCACCGACGCCGCTGCCGCCTTCCAGTGGCGTCCGCTGGACACCGTGGAACTACCGGGCCGCCCGGCCCTGTTGGTCGACGACGCCGATCCCTACCGCGACTGTTTCCCCGTCCCCCTCGCCTCCGGGCCGACCCTCGCGTCCTTCGCCGAGCGCCTGCGGCGAGCGTATGAACTGCTCGACGCCCGGCTGCCACGGTGGTCCGAGGACCGCAACGCGTTCGTCGTCACCACCGTCACCCCGCTCGCACCGGGCAGCGGGCTGCGGCTCGGCACCCACGGACCGGGAGCACTGGGCCTGGCGGTCGACTTCACTCCGGAGGAGTTCGCGCGCGAACTGCCGCGTCTGGGGCGGCGGGTCAGGCTCGCTTCCCTCCGCGAGACAAGTGACCTGAACGTCCTGGGCAACCGGGCGGGTCGCCTTCTCGACGAGGCCTTCGAGCACCTCGGCAGCTCTCGTCGCGAGGACGCCGTACGCGCACTGGTCGAGCTGACCGCACTTCCCGAGCGTGAACTCACCGAAACGGGCGGGGTGTTGGCCGCCCAGCTGTGGACGGAATGGGCGGAGCACGCGGACACACCGGACATGCGGGCTCACCATGACTGACCGGCCCCTCCTCCCGGCGACCGCCCCGGACCACCCACCCCGACCGACCCCGTCAGCCTCAGCCCAGCCAACCGACCCCGCCGCCCGACTAAGGGACGTACTCGCCGAGTTGGGCATCCGCCCTGCCGTCCCCCTCATCGTGCACGCCTCCCTCCACGGCACCGGTCTCGCTCCCTTCCTCGTGCGGGACGCCCTGCTCGCCGCGTCGGGGGTTGCCGGCACTCTTGTCGTGCCTGCCTTCACGCCCGAGAACTCCGACACCTCGCGGGAGTACCGGGCCGCCACCCACGGGCTGACCGAGCGGGAGAAGGCGGCCTTCCGGGCTTCGATGCCGCCCTTCGCTCCGGACAGCTCGCCGTGCCACTCCATGGGTGCGCTGGCCGAATGTGTGCGGACCACCCCCGGTGCCGTGCGTAGTACGCATCCGCAGACCTCGTTCGCCGGACTCGGGCCCAGGGCCGCGGAGTTGCTCGGCGGGCACGATCCGCACTGTCATCTCGGTGAGCGCTCGCCGCTGGCCGCGCTGTACGCGGCGGACGCCCAGATCCTGCTGCTGCGCGTCGGGTTCGAGGTGTGCAGCGCGTTCCATCTGGCCGAGTACCGGACGACTCCGCCCGCGCCCCGGCGTACGTACCGGTGTGTGATGGGCGAGCGGGGAAACTGGATCTCGTACGAGGATCTCGCCCTGGACGACGGCGACTTCGGTGTGATGGGGCAGCGACTCCCGCGTGAACTGGTGATGGAGCGGGAATGGGCCGGAAAGACGGTCACGCTTTGCGCCATGCGCGCCGTTGTGGACCACGCGGTTGATCAGATGGCCGGTTATCGCTTCGGAATGACGTAAAACAAGCAACCCGGGCAAGCCGACCGTCGGGCACATTAGTTGGTTCCGGTCAGGTGACCCCGACGTCGGGGCGCACCACGGGCAGGGGGGCGTGTGGAGAACACCGAACGGGGTCGGGACCGGGTGCCGGACACCCAGCCCTACTTCTTCCTTTCCTACGCCCACACACCACCGTGGGGCACGGGCGGCGGCGGAGACCCCGATCACTGGGTGCACGTCCTGTACCGGGATCTGTGCAACCACATCATGGCGCTCACCGATCTGCCCGCCGGTTCCCAGGCCGGTTTCATGGACCGGGAGATGCACTCCGGCGAGGGCTGGCCGGAGAAACTCAGCGAGAACCTGGCCAAGTGCCGGGTGTTCGTACCGCTGTTCTCGCCGCGCTATTTCACCAGCGAGATGTGCGGACGCGAGTGGTTCGCCTTCCACGAACGGGTTCTGCACGCCAAGGCCACCGGCACAGGCTCCACGTCCGCCATCGTCCCCGCCCTGTGGACCCGGGTGGACTACGACCAACTCCCCGACTCCGTGCGGCACATCCACCTCGACCACGCGACCTACGGCGACCGCTACGCCGCCAACGGGATCTACGGCCTGATCAAACTCAACCGGCTCCACGACGAGTACGAGGAGACGGTGCTGGGCCTGGCCCAGCGGATCGTGCGGGTCGCCCACGAGTCGCCGCTGCCGCCGAGCAGGCCCCGCAACTACGAGAGCACGCCCAGCGCGTTCAAACCGCGCGGCACCGGCCCCAGGCACATCCACCTCACCGTGGCCGCGCCGACCCGGGACAGCGTCCCCGAGCACCGCGACAGCCGGCCGTACGGCGAGGACGCGCAGGACTGGAACCCGTACCACGGTGAGTCCAGGCGCTCGCTGCCGTCGCTCGCCGAGGAACTCATCCGTTCCCTCGACTACCGGATCACGGTCTCCTCCTTCGACGACGAGGACACCGAGGAGCCGTCGGAGCTACCCGCCGACGGCGCCCCGGACGACAGCGGCGGTCGTGGCGACAAGGACGACAAGGGGGTGGGCAGGCCGGGCATCCTCCTCGTCGACCGATGGGTGCTGACCGACGAGGAGCGTCGGCGGCGGCTGAAGATCTTCGACTCCCACGCCCGGCCGTGGGTGAGTGCGATCGTCCCGTGGAACCGCCTCGACCTGCAGTGTCACAGTTCGGAGGGGCGCCAGCTCACCGAGGAACTCGAGCGCACCCTCCCGCTGATCCTGGACCGGGGCCGGCGCACCGACTGCCGGATCGCGGTGACCGGGGTGCCCACGCTCAAGGCCTTCACCGACGTACTTCCCTCCGTCGTGGCCCATACGACCCGGCAGTTCCTCAAGCACGCGGAGGCACATCCACCACCGGGGCCGCACATCCCGAGGCCCCGCCTGATGGGCCCCGTCCAGCCGCAGCACCCGGAATCGGGATCCAACAACGGAGGAGAAGCATGACGGCCGTGCAGAACGGACGCATCATCACCTTCTACTCGTACAAGGGCGGTACCGGGCGCACGATGGCCCTGGCCAACACGGCGTGGATCCTCGCCGCCAACGGGTTGCGGGTCCTGGCCGTCGACTGGGACCTGGAGGCGCCGGGCCTGCACCGTTTCTTCCACCCGTTCCTGGAGCCCAACGCGCTGGTGGCGACCACCGGAGTCATCAACATCATTCACGACTTCGCGTGGGCCGCGACCACCGGCCCGCAGCGTTCCGGCGACTGGCAGGACGACTACGCGAACGTCGAGCAGCACGCCATCTCCCTCACCCCGGAACGGTTCGGGCTGAGTTTCAAGGACGGCGGTTCGCTCGACTTCCTGTCCGCCGGCCGTCAGGACCGGGCCTACTCGGCGACCGTGTCCTCGCTGGAATGGGACAACTTCTACGACCGGCTGGGTGGCGGCGCCTTCCTCAAGGCGCTGCGCACCAACATGAAGAAGTCGTACGACTACGTCCTCATCGACAGCCGCACCGGACTGTCCGACAACGCGGACATCTGCACCATGCAGATGCCCGACGTCCTGGTCGACTGCTTCACCCTCAGCGACCAGTCCCTGGACGGCGGCGCGGCGGTGGCGCGCAGCGTCGAGGACGGGTCCCTCCCGCATCCGATCCGGGTGTTACCCGTGCCGATGCGTATCGACGAGGGCGAGAAGGACAAGGTCGACGCCGGCCGGGCACTGGCCCGGCTGCGCTTCCAGGGGCTGCCCAAGGGTCTCAAGGGCGAGAAGCTGGGCCCGGACGAGCTGACGGCCTACTGGGGCAGCGTGGAGATCCCCTATCGGCCGTACTACGCCTACGAGGAGACCCTCGCCACCTTCGGCGACGCGAAGGGTGACCCCAAGTCGCTGCTGTCCGCGTTCGAGCGGCTCACCCAGGTCATCACCGACGGCGACGTCACCTCGCTGCCGCCGATCCCCGAGCCGGTGCGGCTGCGCTGCCGCGACGCGTACCTCAGGCGACGCCCGCTGACCAGCACGGCCAATGTGGTCGTCGCGTACTCGGCGGAGAACCGGATGTGGGCCGACTGGGTCGAGTCACTGCTCAAACGGGTCGGCTGCAACGTCGTGGCGCACGACATCTCCGGCGGACCCGTCGAGCGCGCGGACGGGGCCACCCGCACCCTGGTCCTGCTGTCGACCGCGTTCCAGAAGTCCCGGTACGCCGACACCGTCTGGCGCACCCTCACCGAGAGCGGCGTGAACTCCCCGCCCGGTACGACGGTTCCGCTCCGGGTCGACGAGGTGCGGCTCCCCGAGGCCTACCTCGACCACAACCCCGTGGACCTGCACCGGTTCGACGAGGCGCAGTGCGCCGCCGCGCTGCTGCGCGCCCTGGGACTGCCCGGGCAGGCGCCGGAGGCCGGCCCGCACGCGGCCCGCTTCCCCGGCAACATTCCGGCGTATCTGAGCGCACCGCAGCGCAACAACACGTTCACCGGGCGCAATGTCATTCTGGAGCGGATCCGCGACCAGCTCGGCGGCGGTGTCCCCGCGGGACCCTCGCAGCCCCAGGTCCTGTTCGGGCTCGGCGGTGTGGGCAAGACCCAGGTCGCGCTGGAGTACGTACACCGCTTCATGGGTGACTACGACCTGGTGTGGTGGACGTCGGCCGAGCACGAGGACGACGTCGTCGCCTCGCTCGCCGAACTCGGCACCCGCATCGGCGCGCCCGGCCGCGACGACATCACCATGGCCAGCAAGGAAGCCCGCCAGATGCTGTCCCGGGGCACCCCGACCAACCGCTGGCTACTGGTCTTCGACAACGCGGACGACCCGGCCGCGCTGACTCCGTACTTCCCGACCGGCGGCAGCGGGCACATCCTCATCACCTCCCGCAACCAGGCCTGGGCACAACAGGGTTCGGCACAGCTCGTCGACGTGTTCCTCCGTGAGGAAAGCATCGAGCACCTCACCCGACGGGCCAGGGGGCTGACCCCCGAGGCGGCCGACCAGGTGGCGCTGGCGGTGGGCGACCTGCCGCTGGCCGTCGAGCAGGCGGCGGCCTGGCTGGCCGAGACGGCCACACCCGTCGAGACGTATCTGCGGCAGCTGGCCGAGCAGACCACCGACGTGCTGGACCTCAACCAGCCCGCCGACTACCCCAAGACGGTCGCCGCGACCTGGAACGTGTCCATCTCCCGGCTGAAGGAACGTTCTCCCGCCTCGGTACGGCTGTTGCAGCTGTGCGCGTTCATGGCCCCGGAGCCGATCTCCTCCGACCTGCTCTACAGCAAGGAGATGATCGACGCCCTCAAGCCGTACGATCCGGCGCTCCAGGAGCCGCTGCTGCTCGGCCGGGTCGTCCAGGAGATCGGGCGTTTCGCGCTCGCCAAGGTCGACCAGGTCAGCAACAGCATCCAGGTCCACCGTCTGGTCCAGGCCGTGATCCGCGCGCAGTTGACCGAGGAGGAGCAGCGCCACGCCCGGCACGTCGTGCACACGGTGCTCGCGGGCGCCCGTCCCGACGGCGACGAGCCGATCGACGACCCCGAGAGCTGGCCGAGGTTCGGCGTCATCTGGCCGCACCTCACCGCCTCCGACGCCCGCAACTGCACCGAGTCCGAGACTCGCCGGCTGCTCATCGACCGGGTCCGCTACTACTGGAAGCGCGGCGACTTCCCCAACGCGCAGAAGCGTGCCGAGGACCTGCTGGAACACTGGAAGCCGCTGCGCGGCGAGGACGACGTGCAGTATCTGTATCTGCGCTGCCAGCTCGCCAACGTGCTGCGCTCGCAAGGGCGTTACATCGAGGCCCGGGACATCGACACCGCGCTTCTGGATCGCCAGCGCCGGGTTCTCGGCCCCACCCACCCGCACACGTACGTCACCACGTCCAGCCTCGCCAGCGACCTCGCCGCCCTCGGTGACTACCGGTCCGCGGTGGATCTCGCCCGCGAGGCGCACGACGGGTTCAGCGAGATCTTCCACGAGTCCCACCCCAGGACCCTGAACGCGGCCAACAACCTCGCCCTCGCACTGCGCATGGTCGGCCGCTACGGCGAGGCCCGCGACCTGGACCAGGAGACGCTCGACCGGCGCCAGCGGGTCCTCGGACCGGACCACCCGTACACACTGGCCTCGGCCGAGGGGCTGGGCCGCGACCTGCGCGAGGTCGGCCGGTACGCGGAGTCGGTGGCGGTGCTGTCACAGGCGTACGACACGCACAAGCGGATCCTCGGCAAGGAGTTCCCGGGCACCCTGCGGTGCGCCAAGTCCCTTGCGGTGTCGCTGCGTCGGGCCGGGCAGTTCGAGGACGCCCGCCGGCTGACGACGGCGACCCAGGACCAGTACCGGAGCCAGTACAAGGAGCCGACGCCGGACTCGCTGGCCTGCGACCTGAACATGGCGGCCGACCTGTTCGCGGCGGACGAACGGGAGCGGGCGCGCGAGGTCGCCCGGGAGGCGCTGGCCAGGTACATGGAGGTACCGGGCGAGGCGCACCCCTACACTCAGGCCGCGTTCAACAACCTCGGTATCTACCACTGGGGTTGCGGCGACACGGAGAAGGCGGACACGGTGTTCCGGCAGGTACTGCGGCGCATGGGTGAGGTGCTGGGCCCGCAGCACCCCCACTCCCTGTTCTGCGGCGTCAACTACGCCAACGTGCTGGCCGGCCAGGGCCGTCTCGACGAGGCCCGGGAGCTGGAGGAGACCGCGATGGTCACCCTGCGTCTGGTGCTGGGGCCGCATCATCCGGAGACACTGGCCGTGGTCGCCAACTCCGCCCTGACATTGAGTGAGTTGGGCCACGTGGTGGAGGCGGAACGGCGGCACGCCGAGGCACTGACGGAACTGCGCATGCTGCTCGGCGACGAGAACGGGATCACCCGGTTCGCGCAGAGCAGGCGGCGGGTGTACCGGGACCTGGAGCCGCTGGCGGTATGAGCCGGGGTGAGGCCGGCTGAGGCGCGGCGGCACGGGGGCACGGGAGGGGTGGCATCGCCGACGGCCGTTCCGGCAGCGGGCTCAGGCCTGAGTGGCGAGCGGGCTCAGGGCCGAGTGGCGCCCGAGAGCAGCCAGTTGAGGGCGGTGGGCAGTGCGCGCAGGGACGCGAAGTGGGCCGCCGCCGGTTCCAGGACGGCCGTGACACGCGGGATACGGGCCGCGAGCCAGGAGGAGTGCGAGGCGGGCGAGAAGACGTCCTTCCCGCCGTGCCACAACAGCACCGGCACATCGATCTGTGCCGGGTCGAATCCCCACGGACGGGTCAGCGCGAAGGCGTCGTCGATCCAGCCGTACGGTGAAGTGCGCAGCGCCTCAAGGTAGTTGCGCAGCAGCATCGAGCGGATGGCGTTGTCGGAGACGATCATCCGGTCGTCGTCGGTGAGTTCCAGGCGCAGTTCCTCGAGCAGCTTCGCCGGGTTGCTCCGGATGGCCGCCGAGCGTGGGATCAGCCGGGCCGCGAACCGCTCCGGATCGGTGAACGCGGTCTGGAACTCGCTGACGTTGGAGGGGGCCATGCCCGCGAACCAGTCGAGGCCTTCCGCGTCTCTCGGCGCGAGCCCCACCAGCGCGGCGACCCTGGTCACCCGGTCCGGCAGCAGGGCGGCGCAGGCAAGGGCGTGCGGGGCGCCGCCGGAACGCCCGGCCACCGCGAACCGGTCGAGCCCGAGGGCGTCGGCGACCACGGAGACGTCCTGCACCACGTCGGCGATCCGGCGACCCGCCTTGCGGTCCGAACCGCCGTATCCGGGACGGTCGTAGCTGATGAGGCAGGCGCCGTGCTGATAGAGGAACATCGCGCGGGGCCGGGGACCGACCCGGCTGCCGGGTGTGCCGTGCAGGAGGAACACGGGGTGCCCGTGCGGGTCGCCCGAGATCTCGACCCGTAGTCGCCGCCCGTCCGCGGTCCGCACATGGTCCGACACCACCGGCGCGTCTCCCTCCCCCTGGCCGATTCACTCGACCGGGACCACGCTGCCCGATCCCTGCCCGGATGCACAGAGGGCGAAACGGGTATGTCCGGCGCGGGACGCCCGGGCCCGGGGCGGCCGGATCTTCGTTCAGCGCGGCCCGGGGGTCTGGGGGCAGCGTCTCCGGGTACGGGACGGGACAGGTCGAGCGGCGAGGGCGAGGTCTCCCGGCGCCTCCCCTGACCACGTCTTTACCCCCACCTGGCACACTGTCCGGACCCGGAGAAGGAGCAAACCGCATGTCGATGGTCGGCAGCCTGCGCAAAGTGGCCCGCCTGGCTCGGCGTGGGCGGCGGCGGGTGGACCTCAGTCACCCCGCCCGCTCACCGCTCGGCTCGACCGTCGTCAACTGCGTGATCTACCGCGAGGGTGTACGCCAGCCCACCGCCCCCTCCGTCGAGGAGTCCGTCGCCCGCGTCCGCAAGCACAACCGCGGTTTCGTCTGGCTCGGACTGCACGAACCCTCCGAGTCGGAGTTCGGCCGCGTCGCCGAACTGTTCGGGCTGCACCCGCTCGCCGTCGAGGACGCCGTCCAGGCCCATCAGCGCCCCAAGGTGGAGCGGTACGGCGACGTCCTGTTCGCCGTGTTCAAGACGGTCTGCTACGTCGAGCACGAGGAGCTCACCGCGACCAGCGAGGTCGTCACCACCGGCGAGATCATGGTCTTCGCCGGCCCCGACTTCGTCGTCACCGTCCGACACGGCCGGCACGGCTCCCTCGGCCCGCTGCGCGAGGACCTGGAGTCCGACCCGGAGCAGCTGGGCAGGGGCCCGGCCGCGGTGCTGCACGGTATCGCCGACCATGTCGTCGACGACTATCTGCACGTCACGGACTCCGTCCAGGACGACATCGACCAGGTCGAGTCGGACGTCTTCTCCCCGCAGAGCCCGCGCACCGCCGACGCCGGCCGTATCTACCAGCTCAAGCGTGAACTCCTCGAACTGAAACGGGCGGTGGTCCCCCTCGGCCGCCCCCTCCAGCAACTGGCCACCGAGCCGATGCCGTCCGTCGAGCCGTCGATACAGGCCTACTTCCGTGACGTGTCCGACCATCTGATCCGCGCCACCGAGCAGATCCACGCCTTCGACGCGCTGCTCGACTCGATCCTCCAGGCCCACCTCGCCCAGGTCACCGTCGGCCAGAACGAGGACATGCGGAAGATCACCGCGTGGGCCGCGATCGTCGCCGTACCGACGATGGTCTGCGGGATCTACGGCATGAACTTCGAGCACATGCCCGAACTCCGCTGGCGATACGGCTACCCGCTCGTCCTCACCGTCATCGCCACCGCCTGCTTCTTCCTCCACCGGGGTTTCAAACGCAACGGCTGGCTGTGAACGTGGCCGACCGCCCGCTCGTACCTTCTGTCGAGTCGTACGTCCGCCGTACCACCCGATCTGGAGCAGCGCAGTGTCCCAGCAGCAACCCCGGCGATCGTCCTCCCGGAGGGCCGTCGCGCTCGCCGCGCTTCTGACGGCCGTCGCCCTCCCCCTGGCCACGGCCTGTACGGCGGACTCGGACACGGATCTGGGCACCGGGAAGAAGGCGTCGGCGTCGGAGTCCGTGCCGCCCGCTCCTGTGGCCGCCGTGGTCGCGCCGGCCAAGGTCGAGGTGATCGCCAAGCTGACGGGCTGCGAGGTGACGATCCGTACCGACGCGGACGAACTGCGCGAGGGTGTCTGCCACACCGCCGGCGGCGACTACCTGATCACGACGTTCCCGGCGGAGAAGTACAAGCTGACCTGGCTGGACAGCGCGGCCATCTACGGCGGCAAGTACCTGGTCGGCCCCAAGTGGGTCATCAGCGCGCCCCCGAAGCTCCAGGAATCGCTGCGCCAGAAGGTCGGCGGCACGTTCGAGGACCTCAACGACCACGACGCCCAGAACTAGACGCCCGGAACCAGACGCCCGGAACCAGGGCCGATCCCCGTCAGGACTTTCATCCCCCGGGCACCGGATCCGGCTCGTAGCCGCTGATGACGTACGACTGCTCGTCGTCGATCGCGTTCTCCTCGGGGTCCAGGGTGATCCGTACGGGGTGCCCGTCGGGCGCGTACTCCGCCTCCGCCGTGTCCGCGCGCTCGTCGTGGGCCCGCGCCAGCTGGTCCAACAGCCCGCCGATGGTGGGCACTTCCTCGGGTGCGCGCTCCACCGCGCCCCGCCCGCTCTCGTCGAGCCCGACCACCTTGGCCACCCTCCCGTCCCGGACCGTCACCCGGAACGTGCCGATCAGGCTGCGCTCGCCCTCGCTCGACGTCAACGTGTAGACGTACGAGGCGGGTTCCTCCCAGGACTCCGCGAACGACGAGAACGAGGAGGAGGGGGCGGGCGAGCCCACCGACGAACCTTCCCCCGACACCGAGGCCCCGGAATCCCCGTCGCAGCCGACGGCCGTGCACACCAGTCCCGCGACCAGTACGACGGACGACAGCAATCGGACCGAAGCCATGGTGATCCCCCTGAACAGTGAACGAGTGTGCGGCTACCGATACCGATTACCGCTAACCGCTACGACGCGTCCTTGCCGGGAAACGTTCATCCGAGAGGCGGAGGCTCTCAGGCCGCGTGTCCCCGCTCGTCGGCGGCCGGGCCCGTCGTCACCCCGGCGATTTGCGCGAGGAACGCGTCCACGAGGTCGTACGCCCGCTGCCGTGACTCCTCGTGCCGGGCGCGGGTCTCGGCGAGCAACCGGTCCGGATCCTCGCCGTGCGCCCTGGCCTCACGGCGGCCGGCGGCGTCCAGCCACCGGAGCAGGGTCTCCTCGTCGAGCTCGGGGTGGAACTGCACCCCGAGAGCCCGCCCGGCCCGGAAGGCCTGTGGACCGACCGCGCTGCGGGCCAGCTCCACCGCGCCCGGCGGGACCGTGAACCGGTCGAAGTGCCACTGGAACCACGGTCCCGCCGGAATCAGCCCGGGTACGTCGGACTCGACGGCCGTCCAGCCGATCTCGTGCCGGGGCGCCGCCTCGACGCTCCCCCCGAGGGCGGTGGCGAGCGCCTGCGCCCCGAAGCAGATGCCGAGCACGGGCAGCTCGGCGGCGTACGCGGTGCGCAGCAGCTCCAGCTCGCCGTCGATCCAGGGCCCGACCGAGGCCCTGTCGTAGACCGACCAGGGCGCGCCGAGCAGCACGACCAGGTCGTAGCCGACCGGGTCGGGGAAGTCGAAATCGACGCCGGGACTGTCGTACCGCTCGGCCGGTACGACGGTCAACTCATCGATGTCATAGCCAAGTTGGGCGATACGGTCGCCGACGGGACCGGACAGCGAGAGATGGTCGTGACGTATGACGAGGGCGCGCACGGGGTTCTCCACTTCACTTCTGAACGACAGGGGATCAGCTTTTGGGGCGCCGTCCGCTGCGGCGCGGAGCGGGTTCGGCGCCGTCGAGCAGCTCCAGCCGGCGATCCTCCCCGTGGGTCTCGACCTGGACGACGATCTTGCGCAGCGCGTCCGCGGTGGCCCGGCATTCCTCGGCACTCAACGGGGCGGCGACGAACGCCTCCTCGGCGTTGAAGTCCGGGAAGAGCGTCCGCATCAGCGCCTCGCCCTCGTCCGTGAGGCCGAGCAGCACCCGCCGCCCGTCCGAAGGGTGCTCGATACGCCGGACCAGTCCACGCGACTCCAGCGTCCGGGCCACCCCGGTGAGTGTCCCCTTGGAGATCCCGGCCTCCTCGGCCACGAGCCGTGTCTCGGTCTCCCCGGAGATCCAGACGACCCACAGCACGACGAACCCCGTCCACGTGAGATCCACCCCGCGCAGCACGGAGTTCTCGACATGCTGGCGCACTGCGGAGGCGGCCCGGTGGATGTTCGCGACGACGGCCATCTGGTCGTGCCGGATCGAAATGTCCCCGAGCTTGGCCTTGACCAACTGCTCGGTCTCGACGATCGGTCGCTGCGTCACCGGCATTCCCCTCCAACGACACGATGTCGTTCGGTACCAAATTGTACGGAGGGTGCGACGAGCCACATCACCCACCGCACCGGCATCAAGGATGTGCGTTCGTCGACGAGACGCCGGGTCAGGCAGTGGTCGTCGAGGTCCGGGCGGCCGGGGGCCGCGAGGTGGCTTCCAGGTCCCGGCAGCCGCAGGACGCGCGGACGACCAGGCGGGACGGGAAGCGGCGGGTGCGGTCCGTCTCGCCGGGGGTCGCCGCGTCGAGTTCCGGGTCGAGCGCCATGTCCACCGCCGTACGGGCCATCGCCTCGCGGTCGGTGGCGACCGTCGTCAGCGGCGGGTCGGTCATCGCCGCCTCCTTGAGGTCGTCGAAGCCCACCACCGCCAGCTCGCCCGGTACGTCTACGCCGAGTTGACGGGCCGCCCGCAGCAGGCCGATGGCCTGGTCGTCCGTCGAGCAGAACACGGCGGTCGGCCGGTCCGGGGCGGCGAGCAGGCGCAGGGCGGCCTCGTAGGTGTCGTACCGGTTGTAGGGGGCGTGGAAGAGCAGCCCCTCGGTGGGGCGGCCGGCGTCCGCCATCGCCTTGCGCCAGCCCTCGACATGGTCGGCGACGGGATCCCCGGCCACGGGAGCCGACTCGGGGCCGCCCAGGCAGGCCACGGCGGTGTGACCGTGCTGGAGGAGATGCCGGGTGGCGAGCCGGGCACCCTCGACGTCGTCCGTGACCACGGCGAACTTCCGTACGGACGCGGACCGTTCGTGCATCAGCACGACCCGGGTGTCCATGGTGTCGAGCTCGGCGGCGATCCGGTCGCCGAGCCCCAGACTGACCAGGATCAGCGCCGACACCCGCATCCCCAAAAAGGCGTGCAGGTAATGGATTTCGCGCTCCTCCTGGTAATCGGAGTTGCCGACGAGCACCATTTTTCCCCGGTCGGCGGCGGCACGTTCCAACGCGTGGGTGATTTCCCCGAAAAATGGCTGACGGGCGTCCGGAACGATCAGCCCCAGCAGGTCCGTACGGCGACTGGCCATGGCCTGGGCCACCCGGTCGGGCCGGTAGCCGAGTTCCCTGACGGCATCGAGAACGCGTCGGCGCTTCTCCGCGGATACGGGCCGGGGGCCATTGTTGACGACGTAACTGACGACCGCGCTGGAAGTTCCCGCGAGCCTGGCGACGTCGTCCCGTGTCACCTTTGTCACCGGGTGAGTCTACGGGCGTCAAATAGCTTGCTGGAAAGGACCGTTGGCTTTCGGCCAGGGTGCCGAAACGGTTTCGCGGGTGGCCCGGGCCGGGCATCGTGAGGACAGGACGGACAGGAACGGACAGGACGGGACGGCGGGGGCGCCGGCCCGTCGGGTCGTGCACCGGCCGGGGGGCGTCGCCGGGCCGGGGAGGACAGACCGGTGTGCGGCTTCTCCCCCGGCATCAGGGCCCCTGGGGCCTGTCGTCACATTCCCGTCGTCCGCCCGGAGGGCGGGCCGGGCGCCCGCCGCGGCAGCGGCTGATGTCCGGGTAGGTGCGTGCTCTCGGCGTGCCGGGCGCAGGCCCTCGTACTGGTTGTACGTGGGTCTGTGTCCGGTGCAGCGAGTGGGGGTCCCCCCTCTGGGGGAGCGTGCATGGCGTCGCCCGGCAGGCGGGAATTTGGCGACAGGTCCTAGCATTCACCTGCCCCACGTCGGTCGCACACGTACCGCCGGGCGAACCTCTCCGGCTCGTGCCGGACGGCGCGCGGGGCCGGAGCGGAGGGGGGGGACAAGGCCATGGGGACATCCTTGCGCACCCGTTTACGAAGGCTGCCGGAGGTGGTCCCCGGGATCGTGCTCGGCGCGGCGGGCCTGCTGGCCGTCGGAGTGCTGGCCGGTCTGGCGGTGGACGTCTCGGCGCTGGTGCGTTCCGACGGCTATGCGCTCGGGGCGGCGCTGCTGCTCGCGGTCGGCCTGTACGGGAGCACGTACTCGATCGATCTCAGGGCGCTGCGGGCCGATCTGCCCGGTGTGGTGGCCGCGGTCACCCTGGGCGTGGTCCTGAAGGCCGGGCTGATCGCCGGCACGATGGTGCTGGTGTTCCGGCGGCCGGAGTACCTGGTGCTCGGCATCGCCGTCGCCCAGATCGACCCGCTGTCGGTCGCCGCCCTGACCGGCAAGGGACGGATGTCGCCGCGCGCCCAGTCGCTGCTGACTGCGTGGGCGTCGTTCGACGACCCGATGACGGTCCTGCTGACGCTGTATCTGGCGGGGTACGCCTACACCGCGGCGGGCCACGAGGGCGCCCCCGGGATCAGCCGGGGCGCGGGCGGCGACTACGCGACCGGTCTCCTCTTCAACGCCGTACTCCTGGCCGTCGTGGTGCTGTTGTGGTGGGCCGGGCGGCGTGCGGTGTCCAGGCTGCCGGACGTCCCGGCGGTCCGGCGCGCGAAGGCCGGCGGCGCGGTGCTGCTCGTCGGGACGATGGTGGTGCTCGCGGCGCTGAACCAGCTGATGCTCGGGGTGGCGCTGGCCGGTCTCGTACTGCGTGCCACGGTGCTCGACAAGGCGGTCGGCCGGGCGGTGGGCGGCGCGTTCCTCGCCGCGTTCCTGACCCTCGGGCTGCTGCTCGCGCACGGGGTGGCGCTGTGGCCGGGGTTCGTGCTCGGCGTGGCGGCGTTCGCCGCGCAGGCGGTGGTGGCGCTGGGCGTACTGCCTTTGTTCGTACGGGGGTTGGAGCGCCGTGACCGGATCGCGCTCGGCCTCGGCCAGCAGAACGGCATCACGGCCGTGCTGATCGCCCTGACTCTGGAGCGGGACTTCCCGGGCACCGCCGCGACCGTCGGCCCGGCCGTCATCACCGTCAACCTGCTGCACGGCACCTCGCAGGCACTCCTGGCGCATCCGCCCCGGCGATGGCGGGCGCGCTCCCGCCGGGAACTCTCCACCGACGCCGGGCGTCACTCTCCGTACGACCAGCATACGGAGGACGAACAGCCGGTCGCGTAACCGGAGTACGGAGTTCTGGACCACAGGGTTCCGGACTGGGGAGTTCCGGAGTGCGGAGCGCAGAGTTCCGGCGGGCCGGAAATGTAGGACGGGCGGCGACCGCGGGGAATGCAAGACGTACGAGACCTACCAGGCGTGTGAAGTGCCGGCACCGGACGGGGGAGACGCTGATGAGGCGGGCGAGGAGATCAGGTGTGCGAGGGGTGCCCTGCGACGGCACCCGGCCACTGACCCGGAGCGGCAGGAACAGCAGGAGCACCCAAAGCACCCAGAGCACTCGAAGTGTCCCTTCCCCGGACCGCCGGCCGCGCGCACGGTACGCCCGGCACACGGTGACCGGGGCGGCTCTCCTGCTGCTGGCCGCCGGTGCCGCGCCGGCCTTCGCCGCAGCCGCCGGGGGCGCCGACTCCCCTGAGCGGGATGCCCAGTTGGTGTACTGCCTCGACCCCGTCCACCGCACCGACCTGCTCACGGCCGCCGTCCGGCTGGGGCTACTGAAGGCCGACGCGGAGGTTTCTCCGGAGCGGTGGGCCAAGGACCACGACAAGGACTTCGGGCGGGCCTGCGCCGCGCTCATGGCCGCCGGGTCGGACTCCCCGGCGACGGCCGCGCGGGAGGACAAGGGCGCCGGCGAGGACGGCTGGGTCGTGACCCTGCTGAAGCAACTGCCCCTGCTCCTGGCGGGTGCGCTGCTCACCCTGGGCGGCCAGTCCTACGAGCGCGGGCAGTCGGAACGGCGTTCGCTGCGGCAGGAGTTGGGGACTGCGGAGAGCGCGTACCGGGCTGCTGTACGGGAGTACCTCGCCGACTACCGGCAGGACGAGCGGGCGGACCACACGGCGGTGCGGGCCGCGCGGGACGCCCTGGCCGTCACCCTGTCCCGGGTGCCCGATCCCCCGGCCCGGCGTGCGGCGGCCGAGCGGCTCGCCGACGGGCTGCCCCTGGCCGAGCCGTTGCCGCGGACCGCCGGCCTGTATCTGCCCGACTCGCAGACCCGCGCTCGTACGGCGACCGGGGAACAGGAGTCCGTGGACCGCTGCCTGCGCTCCCTGCCCGCACTCAACCGCACTTCCCTGTACTGGAGTTGGCGCACCGTCCGAAACCGTCCGGCACTCCCGGGGACAACTGGAACGGGGGGCGCGCGATGACCGGGCCGCAGGACGAGTACGACGAGAACCCGTTCGGCGTTTTCCTGCCGGAGATCAGGGACCTGCTGCCCGCGGGGCACGCCCGGCCGCAGGACGACCATCCGCTGGTGCCGTGGAAGGACGGGAGCCACGTCCACCAGTGGGTGGACGTCGACCACGCGCAGGAGCAGCTCGACCTGTTCGAGGAATGTCTCCGGGCCCAGCTGACCGGACTGCTGCTGCCGGGCGTGGGCGGACATCTGGTCGTGGTGACCGGGCCGGTGGGCATGGGCAAGACCACCCTCATCCACCGGTGCGTGCACCGGGCGCACGAGTATTTCCAGGAGCTCGCGCGGCAGTTCAGGGAACAGGAGCGGCCCCACCTCGCACCGCGTCCCATCGTGGCGATGGCCGGCGGGTACGTGAACGGCGGTGAGGACGTCAGCTGGGACGGCAGCGGACACTTCGCCAGCACCCAGAAGATCAACGCCGCCATACGCAACAAGCTCGTCGAGACCCTGGAGGCGGAGTTTCCCGGGGTACCGCTCGACCCGTCGGTCACCGGGGACGACATCCGCGCGGCGTTCAGGGGCATCAGCAGACTTCTCGTCCAGCAGAACAGTCTGCTGTTCGCCATCGTCCCGCACATCGACTGGCGGGACGCCGGGGGCGAGGTGCGGACGAACTTCCTCAAGACCTGGCTGAGCCACGCACAGAGCCGGATCGTACTGTTCGTCGAGATGAGTCACCAGGACCGGAGTACGGCGCGTGAGGTGATCGCGGGACTGCCCATGGACACGGCGGTCACCCTTCTCTCGCTCGGTTCGCTCGCCACGGAGGACACCGTGAAGTTCACCGAGGCCGCTCGCGGCGGCCATCCCGACCACGGGAACGCACCGCCGCCACCCGCGGTTCCGGGGCAGGCGCAGGACCCGAAGCCGGACCCCGACCCGTGGTGCGATGCCGACGTACGGTACCTGCGCCAGCAGTGCTTCCGGATCGCCGAGCAGCAGAGACTCGCGGACGGCCGGGTGCGGGTGACCGCCCGTCATCTCACCCCGCCCGGCCTCGTCCTCGGGGACCTGACCCGCGCGAACCTCAGATCCGACTAGCCGCAGGACTCCCGACGCGCCCGTTCCGCCCGTACACAGGAACCGAACAGATGTCCCGCCGCACCCGCTCGCCGCTCCCAAGGCCGACACCGGACACACGAGGAGTGCCATCGTGACACCGACCAGTGGACACACCTGGCACCGGAATCCCTTCCCGCTGATCCCGGTCGTGCGCCTGGGGCCCTCGTCCGACCTGGGGGACGCGCGGGTCCAGGCCGCCAACTCGGGCAACGCCCACATCGACACCCCGCTGATCACGGACGTCGAGTCGCTCGTCGACGACTACTTCGCGCCGCCGGCCGCCGGTGGCCGGCGGGGCCGGGCGATCGCTCTGGTGGGCGAGTTCGGCCTCGGCAAGAGCCACGCCCTGCGCCGGACCTACCAGACGATGCAGAGGCAGCACCCCGAGGCGGCGACCTGGATCGTGGACGAACCGGCACAGGACATGGGGCGGCTCTACCGCGACCGGCTGCGCGGACCCGGCGACACCGACCAGGGCAAACGGTCCTTCGAGGAGCTGGTGCGGGACTACTACGCGTATGTGACGGCCGGCTGGGTGGGCACCGATGACGACGACCCGCGCCGTGGCACCCTGAACGACATCGCGACCGGGCTGCTCAGCCGTGAACTCGACCCGGACAAGGTCGTCTCCGCGCTGCGCTACGACCCCGAGGTGATCCACGCGGATCTGCGCGGCAAGCTGGGCGAGGTCACCGAGCACCGCATGTTCTCCACCGCGCTCGCCCTGCTCCTCGAACCGCCGTTCAACCGGATGGTGTGGAACTGGCTGAACGGCGCGGAGCCCGCCGAGCCGCTGCGCGAGCGCGGCATCACCGAGGCGATCGGCCCAGCGGGCGGGCGCCCGGACCTCGCGGCCGGTATCGACCGGGTCTTCGACGCGCTGGCCGTGCAGGGCTTTCTGCACGGCCGGGTCGGGCGCCCGTACGTCCTGCTCCTCGACTCGCTGGAGAAGGTGCTGGACTGGCCGGACGACAACCGGCGCGCGTTCATGGACGCCTTCGAACGCCTCATCAACATCTATACGAGCCTCGGCGGTCTGTTGGTGTTCTGCACCTCGCCCGACGGACTGCGGGCGCTGCGCCAGAGCGTGCACGAGCGGGTGGTGCAGCTGTGGCCGACGGGGCTCGCCCAGGAAGGCACCAGGGACCTGGTGGCGGGCTATCTGGCCACGGGTGACGAGGCGACCGGCGGAACGCCCGGCGGGGAACCGCCGCCCACCGGGCCCTTCGACGACGAAGCCATGCGCCTCCTCCACGAGTTGACCGAAGGCGTGCCCCGCGAAGTGCTCAAGACCTCCCGGCGCGCCTGGCAGCTCAGCGAGGAACCCAACGCGCCCGACGACAGCGAGCCCGTGGTGCGCCGGGTGCCCGGTGCGACGATGCTCAGGGCTGTCCGGGAGCTGCACGAACTGGTGTCGTACCAGCGGGTCCTGGGCGATGTGCACGACGCCCTCGACCTGGGCCAGTGGCGGATCGCCTCCCGCGATCCGGTGCCGGCGAGGCTCACGCGCTCGGCGGGCGGCCGGGAGGAGGTCCTGTACTGGCTGTCGCCGGCGCCGAACGCCTACATCGCGGTGGTCTACGCCCGCTCCCTGCTCCTCGCCGACGACGTCGAACGGATCGTCACCCAGGTGAACGGGCTGCGGAGCGCGGTGCGCCCGGGGCGCTTCGAGGCACTGCTGGTGGTCAACGGGCTGGTGTCGCACGCGATGCAGGACCGGCTCGGGCGGTCGATCGGCTCCCGCCCGCTGGTGTACCGGCAGGGCGTGTTCCCGAAGAGCGTGCACGAGGCGCTGCTGCAGCTGGAGCGACGGCTCGTGGAGGAGGGCCGGGAGGAGGACCTCGCCGAGCTGGGCGAGCGGATGCGCCGCAACCTGGACCAGCAGACGGCCCACCTCGACGAGATGCGCCGCAACCTGGCCGCGATGACGCTGGAGGTGCGTCCGGGCTCGACCGGGCCGGCGGGGGTGCCCGCGCTGGTGGCGCGGCCCGGTCTCGCGACCGCCGACGAGGAGCCGGCCGAGGAGCTGCCGGGCCCGGTGCGGCGGCGGTTCCGGGACGCGCTGGCGATGCTGGAGTCGGTGACCCGGCGGGTGGCCGGCCGGAGCGTGAACCGGCGGGCGACGGCGACCTCGGCGGATCTGAGCGTGCTGGGCTGCGCGACGCTGGTGCGGGCGCTCACGGAGGAGTTCCGGGGCGCGGTCGCGACCTGGGCACGGGCCGCGACTCCGGGTACTCCGACCGAGGTCCAGCTGCGCGAACTGCGCCGGATCTGCCGCGAGTACGAGAGCGCGGTCGAGGTGCTGCCGGTGCATCTGCTGGGCAGCGCGGAACATCAGCACCCGCTGACCCCGGCCCGCACGGTGGAGGTCCTCGCGGAGGAGGTCTGGGGCACCCTGAGCACTCCGGCGGTGCCCTAGAGACCGGCGCAACTCCCTTATCCTGTAAGGGTGTTCAGCGCGGCGGCGGCACGGTCACAGCGCCCGTGGCCCGGGCGAGGGCCGCGAGCCGCTGTTCCGCGTTGGCGACCTGGCGCTGGTCGAGGGTGACGCCGAGGAGGAAGGCGCGGGGCGAGGTCCAGTGGACGTACACCGCCCCTTCCTGGACGTCGAGGACGAGCCGCTCGACGGAGGCGCCGTTGACGGGGGGCGGGGCGATCAGGTCGAGCGCGTCCTTGAGGCGGATCAGATGGCCGCGCAGGCTGCGCGAGAGGTCCCGGTAGGCCGTCCGCCGGGTGCGCACGCTGACGTCCATGAAGCGCGGGCCGAGTTCCTGGCTGTCGAAGACGTCACCGACACAGACCAGGGTCCAGTCCCGGTAGTAGCCCGCGTACTGCAGGTCCGTGGTGTTCACCTGGGTGCGCCACAGATCGCGCAGCCGCTGCTCGTACACGGCGTTCGGGGCGGCGGCCGTCCCGAAGTCGACATGCGGGCCCGCCGGTGCCTCCCCGCTCTGGAGATGGGCCTTCGCCTGCGCGTCGCCGCCGAGCAACTCGTCGGGCAGCCCGTGCACTTCGGTGCGGATACGGGTGACGAGCCGGTTCATCGCGTCGTCCATGTCGGGCACGCCGCCGGGTACGTCCGTCACCGCCGCCAGGAACTCGTCGGGGCGGGCCCGTCCGCCCCACAGGCCGGCGCGGGTGCCCGCGAGGACCGTGCGCATCAGCTCGCCGGTCTTCAGCGGGCGCAGGACGGCGCCGAGGTCCTGGGTGCACAGCAGCAGCCTGGAGCCGGGCAGCGACTCGTTCTGCGCGTCGTCGCCGATCTCGGTGACCAGGCTGGAGAGCGGGGCGCGGTCCGCCCTCAGGGCGACGAAGTCGAGGATGCCGTTGCTGTAGTGGGCCAGGGAGCGGATCGCGGGCGTCCGTTCGAGGGTCTCCTCGCACAGCGCGGTTATCAGGCCGTGGCGCTTGGGAGTCCAGTGGGACTCCTTCAGCGTGGTGCTCCGGTGCGGTACGGGGGCTGCCACGGGTGCTCGCCTTTCACTGGTCGGTGCGTTGCTGATCAGTGCGTTGCCGGTCGGTGCCTTGCCGATCGGTGCCTTGCCGGTCGGTGCCTTGCCGGTCGGTCTCCGGGAGGGCCGCCGTACGGGCGGGTCACACGTCGGGCAGTTCCAGGTCGATGTCGTAGCCCGAGGGCGGGACGGGGCGGGTGGGGTCGACGCCGGTGAGGCGTTCCACGTGGGCGCGGACCCGGCGACCGCCGACGCGGTGGGCGATGCCCAGGTCGCCGAGGCGGGCCAGGGCGGTGCGGGCGAGTTCGACGGCCTCCTCGTCGCGGCCCGCCGAAGCGAGCGTGGCAGCAAGGGAGTTCTCCGCGATGGCGACCCAGGGGTGGGCCCGGCCCAGCTTGTGGGTGAGGAGGTTGAGCGTGCCCCGGCCGACCTCCTCGGCCAGCCGCAGCTCCCCGGTGGCCCGCAGATAGACGCCGTGGCGCACCTGCGCGACGCCCGTGTAGGGGTGCCCCGGCCCGAACCAGCGGGCGAGGGTGTCCACGCACTGCCGGGCCTGCTGTTCGGCCTCGTCGGCCTTGCCGAGGGCGTGCAGGTCGGCGGCGTAGCTGAACCGGCAGCGCACGGTGTCGAAGCGGTCGGGGCCGAACCTGTCGACGTAGAGGCCGAGGGCGCGCAGGTCGCGCTCATGGGCGAGTTCGTAGCTGTACAGGGGGTCCTTGAGGGCGGGGAAGCCGTCGGCGAGCCGGCGTTCGCTGACCGCGAGACCGACCTCGGTACGCAGCCGGACGAGGTCCCAGGTGTCGCCGTACCGGCGCAGCTTCTGACGCAGCAGGTCGCGGGCCTCGCCGTCGCGTCCGGCGGAGCGGTACAGGTAGGCGAGCAGTTCGGCGGCGTTCCAGGCGACGGGGTCGTCCGTGCCGCCGACGGCCTGCCGGTAGCGGAAGCGGTCCTGGATCGCGGTCAGGGCGGGGGCGACCCGGCCGGTGAGCGCCTCGGTGAGGGCAAGGTTGTGCTCGGCCTGGATGGTGGCCGGGTGCTGCGGGCCGAGCAGCAGGGTGAGGCCCTCCAGGACGGGCCGCAGTTGCAGCAGGGCGTCGTCGAAGCGGCCCAGTGCGCGCAGGGTGGCGGCGTAGGAGTCGGCAGAGAGCAGGGTGCGCGGGTGGGTGAGGCCGAGGAGCCGGCGGTGGCCGCGCAGGGCGTCCTGGGCGATCCGGCGGGAGAGGTCGTAGTCGCCGCGCAGCCGGTGGGCGCGGGCGACGAAGTTGAGCAGGCGCAGGTACTCGGGTGACTGTTCGTCAGCGTCTGTGTCGTCGTAGGCTCGCCACTCCTCACGGGCCCGGCCTGCGATGTCGAGGAGGCGGTCGAGGTCGGCCGCCTCGGCGCGCTGGCTGAGGGCGTTGAGGTGGCGCAGCAGTGAGCGGCGCACCCGTGGCCGGGGGTCCTCCCACAGCCGAAGCGAGAACACCTCGCGGGCCCAGTCGGCGGGCAGGTCGGGGCCCTGCGGGGCGTGTTCGGACAGGACGCCGCGCAGGACGGACTCGATGTGCGCGCGTTCGGCGGGGTCCATGCCGGCGCGGATCAGGTCGCGCAGCCCGTGGTGCTGGACGAGCGGCTGCCGGGTGCGGTCGAAGTCGACGTCCAGCAGGCCCACCTGGGCCAGGGCCCACAGGGCGACGCTCACCATGTGCTCGTCGGGCAGCAGGACCTCGGTGCCGGCGGGTGCGGGCGCCGACGACTCGTCGTCGCGGGCGAGTTCGGACAGGATGCGGCGCGAGCGCAGCAGCTCCAGGCCCATGCCACGCCCGGTGAGCAGGGAGGCGGCGCCCAGCAGCCAGCCCACGGCGTCGTGTTCGGGGCTCTCGGCGCGCCAGGCGACGGCGCCGGGGGTGGCCTGTACGACACGCCGGGCGACCTGCACCATCACGGCCACGGGCGACACGGCGTCGGTGGTGCGCAGCAGTTCGGTCTTGGCGGCGCGGTACTCGGCGAGGAGGTCACCGACGGCGGCGCGGACGGCGGCGTCCTGGTTCATGTGGTCGTCGCGGCGGTGCGCGGCGGTGCGCTCGGCGAGGCAGTGGGCGGCGAGGTGCAGTGCCTGCGGGACGGAGTCGACGACGCTGCCGATCTGCCGGGCCTGCCGCTCGCCGATCTCCGGCACCTTCTCGGCGAGCAGCGCGCGGCTCTCCTCGGCGTCCATCGGGCCGATGGCCAGGGGCCGCAAATGCGGCGGCCGTGGCTCCTCGGCGGCGTCGCTCTCGGCCGGTGCGGTCCGGCTGGTGATGAGGACGTGTCCGCGCTCGTGCGGTACGGGCAGCAGGCCGTGCAGTTCGGCGGGGTCGGTGACACCGTCGTAGACGATGAGCCAGCTCTCCGCCTCGGCGTCGGTGCGGGAGAGCCGGGACAGCAGCCGGGAGATGCCGTCCCCGTCGGTGCCGAGCCGGTCCTCGGGTGCGCCGAGGCGTCCGGCGAGCCGGCCGAGGCCGCGCTCGACGCGGGTGCGCTCCCAGGCGCGCACCCACCACACGACGTCGTACGAGGCCCCGATGCGGTGGCACAGTTCGTGCGCGGTGTCGCTCTTGCCCCAGCCGCTGGGGCCGTGCAGCACCAGGCAGGCGCCGTCGCGGGCGGCGCCGCGCAGCTCCTCGTGGAGCGTGCCGAGCAGTCCGGCACGGTCGGCGAAGGCGCTGTCGCGCGTCCCCACGTTGGTGGTCTCCGGCAGCCGTGGGAACCCGGCCCCGCCGGCGCTGTCGCCGGGTTCGGGCGCGCCGAGGCCGAGACCCGTGTACAGCAGCCGCAGCGCCTGGTCCTCGGTGGTGTCGCGCAGGTCGATCCGCTCGTGGTGGGCGGCCGCGGTGTGCGGGAACGGCTCGTCGACGAGCAGGATGCGGACGTCGGTGTGGGAGAGGGCGCCGATCTGTTCGAGCAGTGTGTCGTCGGCGTCGTCGGGCGACAGGAAGAGCAACGCCGCACCGGAGCCGGGGCGTTCACCGGCGTAGGTGTCGGCGCGGCGCAGCTCCGTGCGCACCCCCTTGAGGGCGAGCCGGTCGCGCAGCCACGCGGCCCACAGGGCGTGCCGGGCCGAGTGGACGACGGTGACGTCGGTGAGGCGGGCGGCGCGGCGGGCGCGCAGCTGGTCTGCGAGCTGCTCGTAGTAGGGGCGCAGTCCGCTGATCGTGCCGGCGTCCTCCGCGTCCACGGCGAGGCTGAGGCTGTCCTGGTAGAGGGGGTTGTACGGGATTTCGAGGAAGGGGATGTCGGTCCTGCCGAGCGCGGCGGCGACCGGGGCGAACTTCCTGCGCACCCGTTCACGGGAGTCGCGCAGCCGGTCGTGCACGCCGGTGTCGCTCTTCAGGCCGAGGGTGAGCAGCCGTACGGGCCGGTCGCCCCGGCGGACCATCAGGTCCTCGGCGAGCGCGGCGGCCCCGTCGATGGACCAGGCGGTCATCGCGAAACAGACGACGAGCGTGTCGGCGTACGCGGCGGAGCGCACCGGTTCCGTCTCCTCGGAGGAGTCCGGTACGGGGGCCTCGACGAGGAGATGGTCGTACGCGGCGGCGACGGGGTCCTCGGCGAGCGCGGCGAGCGCGGGGCCGCCGGGGGCGGTCGCGGTGTGCACCCGGCCGGGTTCGGGGCGGGGCGGGAGCGCGCTCGCGTCGGGTTCGCCGGAGCGGCCGTCGACGAGGAGGACGCTGCGGTTGGTGTCGGCGAGGATGTCGGCGACGTTGCGCAGGGTCGTACTCAGGCCGAGGTTCTCGGAGGTGGCGAGGAAGACCGCGAACGGCCCTGGACGGTCAGGGGTGTTGGCGTCTGGCATGGCTTCTCCGCTCGGCACGTCTCTGCTCGGCACGGCGGTGAACAAGGGGGACAAAAAGGGCGGCCGAGGGGCGCCAGTATAGGACGCCGCGCACCTGGCGCCCGGCGTCCGGACCGCTCCCGCGTGCCCCGTGTCTCATACGCTCTCGCTGTGCCCGGTGACGAAGGGATTGCCCTCGGCGCAGCTGCCGTACACCTGGCGCAGCAGCGCGCCGAGCACCGAGTCGGGCAGGGCCCCGATGTCCTCGGGCGACAGGGCGACGAGGTCGAGAACGACCGACTCGACCTCGGAGGCCGGGCCTTCGCCCGCTCCCGCTCCTGTGCACGCCCCGGTGGGGGCGGTGCCGTCGGCGACTGCCATGCAGGTCACTCCAGAGGTGTCGGAGGATCTGGTGTCGAAGAACTCGTGTCGGAGGATCTCAGGAAGGCCTTCCAGCGTAGCGCCGCCAACTGCCCTTACGGCAGAAGCCGGAGGCCGTGAGCGTCGCTCAACTTCCGAGCAGTCGACCTTCGTTGGCTCATTCGTGATGTTGACGCTGAAGTTGACACGCCCGAATACTGGTCGCACGTCGGACAAGTGTGCCGTCGGCAACGCCCGGACGGGTACAGGACAGGCACTGGACGGGCACTGGACGGGCGGGCAGGACAGGCCCCGGACAGGCCCTGGGTCCGCGACGTACGCCTTCGGGGGGAAGCGGATGAGTCGACCGCCACTGGGCCGCGCCGAACCGCCCTGGCCGAGGGCCGCCGACGTGGCGGCGCGCCGGGCGGCGGGCTGGCGGCCGTATCCGCTCGACTCCTTCGTCCTCAAGGTGCACAGCCGCTGCGACCTGGCCTGCGACTACTGCTACATGTACCGCTCGCACGACCAGAGTTGGCGCGCCCAGCCCCGCACGATGACCCCGGCGACCCTCGCCCGCACCGCCGAGCGGATCGCCGAGCACCTGTCCGCGCATGGGACGACCGAGGCGGGCTTGGTCCTGCACGGCGGCGAGCCGCTGCTGATCGGCGACGAGGCGCTCGCGCGGACGGTCCGTACCCTGCGCGGTGCGGTCGGCGACGGGATACGCCTGCACCTGACCCTCCAGACCAACGGCCTCCGCCTCACCGAGCAACGCCTGGATCTGCTGGGCGAGTTGGAGGTCACGGTCGGGGTGAGCACCGACGGCGGCCGGGCCGCCCACGACCGGCACCGGCGGGGCGCCGACGGCCGCGGCAGCCACGCCCGGGTCGAGGCCTCCCTGCGCCGCCTGGCGAGCGAGCGCCACCGCCGTCTGTTCGGCGCGCTGCTCTGCACGATCGACCTGCGCAACGACCCGGTACGCACCTACGAGGCCCTGCTCACCCACGGTCCCCCGGCCGTCGACTTCCTTCTCCCGCTGGGCAACTGGCAGAGCCCGCCGCCCGGCCTGGACCCGCGCGGCCGGCGCACGCCTTACGCGGACTGGCTGTGGGCGGTCTTCGAGCGCTGGTACGACGCCCGGACCAAGGAGACCTCGGTCCGGTTCCTGGACAACCTGCTCGCCCTGCTGCTCGGCGCCACCCCGCGCACCGAGGCACTCGGTCTGTCGCCGGTGCGGTACGCGGTGGTCGAGACGGACGGCTCCCTCACCCAGGACGACACGCTGCGCACCGCGTACGACGGCGCCACCCGCACCGGCCTCGACGTCCACCACCACTCCTTCGACACCCTGCTGCTCCACCCCGGCATCGCGGCCCGCCAGTGGGGCATCGACGCCCTGTCCACCCCCTGCCGCGCCTGCCCCCTGCACCGGGTCTGCGGAGGCGGCCACTACGCGACCCGCTACGCCCACGGCACGGGCTTCGCCAACCCGAGCGTGTACTGCGCCGACCTGACCGAACTGATCAACCGGGTCCGGGGACGCGTGAGCGCGGACCTGGAGACCCGCGGCATGTCGATGTCGTCTACGTCGTCTACGTCCTCGGGGCCCGCATGAGCCCGTCGCCGTACCGGATGCCGGGGGCGCTGTTCGACGCCGTGGCCGCGGGGGGCGGTGGGGCGGCGGCCCTGCGGCTGCTGGGGCGTGCCGAGCACAGCAGGCGGCTGGCCTGTGCGTACGCCGTGACCGTGGCGGCTCGGGAGTTCGGGGGCGCCGTCGCCGAGGCGGCCGAACACGCCTGGGGTCTGCTCGGCGACGCCACACGCAGCTCCCCCGAGGCGGCGACGGCTGTACTGACCCACCCGTCGGCGGGCCCCACCCTGTTCGGCCTGCTGGCCCAGCTGCACAGCCCGGACGGTCAACTCCCGCCACCCGTCCACTGGTTCACAGGCCTGGCCGTGTCGGCGGCGGTCCGTGCGGGCCTGCCCACCCGGGCCGGGCTGCCCCTCACCGGCCCCTGGGCCGTCCTGCCGTCCCTGGGTCGCGCCCGCTTCCCCGGGGCCCGCCCCGGCGACCGCGCCGAGGTGCGTATCGACCGGACGGGCCGCTGCCGCGTCACGACGGCGGGCGAGACAGTCACGGTGCCCGGACTCCCGTACACAGGAGGCCCGTTGGGCAGCGCGCCGCACGGACCCGCCCGCGCCGACGGCTTCCACGGCACCACCGGCCGCTGGTTCGGCGCGCATCTGCTCGCCACCCTCGACGGCGGCGCCCCGCTGCTGCTGGACACCCTCGACCCGCCCTGCTTCCCCCACTCCGCGCGCCACCCGGACGGCATCTCCGCCGCCGAGGCGCGCCGCTGGGCCACCCCGGCCCGGGGCGCCTGCCGCCTCCTGCGCGCCGACCATCCCGAGGCGTACGCCGAACTGGCCGCCGGACCACACCTGTTGGTGCCGTTGACCCGACCCGGCCACGGCAACAGGAGCGGGAGCAGCGCGGAGACGTTCGGCTGCATGGCACTGTCTCCGCCGACCTCGGCGACGGGCCTCGCGGTGACGCTCACGCACGAGACCCAGCACAACAAACTGGCGGCGCTGCTCCACCTCTTCGACCTGTTCGAACCGGGCGGCCCCGAACGCTTCTACGCCCCCTGGCGCCCCGACCCGCGCCCCCTCCCAGGCCTGTTCCACGGGGCGTACGCGCATCTCGGCGTCGCCCGATTCTGGGAGCGCCGCCGGGAGACGGAACCCGACCCGGCGCTGCGCGCCACCGCGCACGCCCAGTTCGCCCGCTGGCGCCTGGCCTCCCACGAGGCGACCACCGTCACCCTGTCCTCCGGCCGCCTCACCCCTCTCGGCCACCGCTTCGCCGCGCACATGCTGACCACCCTGGACCTCCTGTGCAGTCTGCCGGTGCCCGCCCCGGCCCTGCATCACGCCGAATCGGCGGCCCGCGCGCACCGCGCCGACTGGCAGAACCGGAACGGAGACACGGCCCGCAGGCTGTCGGCGTGAGGATCACGGCGTTCGACCTGTCGACATTCGTTCCACCTGCCGGACGCGTAACGCGCCGGAAACCTTGACGGTCTCTGTGTCGGGTGCAACGATTCCGGCGCCACGATGTTTACGTAAACATCGCCCCTCGGTCCCTGACCGGCATGCGAAAGGGCAAGTTGATGCGCAACATCCTCGGCGGCACCCGCCCCTCCCCCCGACTGCGTGCCGCTCTGGTGGCGCTCGCGATCGCCGCGACCAGCGGCACGGCCGTCGCCGCGAGCCCCGCCTCCGCCTCCACCCCTGCCACCGCCCTCGCGGGCGGCGCGCCGAGCAAGGACACGACACAGTTCAAGGGCGTCAACTGGGCCGATCCGCGCGACAACTTCGCCGACGACCTGCTCCAGCTGTCCGGCCTGTCGACCTCCGAGAACTACGCCCGGACCTACTCCAAGGCGAGCCGGATCATCTCGGCGTTCCGCGCGAACCTCGGCGCCAACACCGTGCGGCTGCCGATCAACCCGTACACGGTCAACGGCTCCTACTGGAAGTCGTACCGCGCGGTCATCGACGCGGCGTCCGACCAGGGCTTCAAGGTGATCGTCTCCTACTGGGAGGGCACCGGCGTCCAGAAGGACGGCTTCATCGACGACACGGCCACCTTCTGGCCCATGTGGGACAGGGTCGTCAAGACCTACAAGAAGGACAAGCACGTCTACTTCGAGCCGATGAACGAGCCGCACGGCTACACCGACACCGAGTGGGCCGACATCGCGGCGAAGTGGCTCGCGAGGTACAAGTCCGTTCCGCGCAACCAGGTGTTCGTCAGCGGCGCCGGCTACAACGACCACGTGACGTCCGTCTGCGCCGACCCGCGGCTGAAGGGCACGTACCTGTCGCTGCACCACTACGGCTTCTGGAAGGAGTACGCGACCTACGACCAGTGGGTGGCCGACCTGAAGGTACGTATCGGCAACTGCGCCAACCGGACCGTCGCGGACGAGTTCGGGGCCTTCATGACGACGGGCCTCGACTACAACAAGAAGACACCCGACAACAACTTCATCAACTTCATGCAGGCGGTCACCGACACCTTCCGCGAGCTGAAGATGGGCTCCGTCTACTGGCCCGGCCTGCGCACCGACGACATGTACTCGGTCCAGAAACTGGTCGGCGACCCCAACCGCCCCTGGCTGGCCACCACCAACCAGTCCGGCGCCGACCGCCTCGCCTGGGGCTGGGGCCGCGGCAAGCCCGTCAAGGGCTGACCCACTGCCGACCACGTAGGTTCGGGAGCATGACGAACCTTCGGATCGGTGTGATGTACGACCGCGACTGGGCCCCGGAAGGGCTGCCCGGGTTCGCACGGCAGGCCGAGGCCCTCGGCGTGGACGATCTGTGGGTGGTCGAGGACCTCGGCTGGAACGGCGGCGTGTCCGCAGCCGCCGTGGCGCTGGGCGCGACGGAGCGGCTGCGGGTGGGCATCGGGATCACCCCGGCTCCGTTGCGCAGCCCGGCACTGCTCGCGATGGAACTGGCCACGCTGGCCCGGGTGTTCCCGGGCCGGCTCGTCGCCGGGATCGGGCACGGGGTGCGGGAGTGGATGACGTCGGTCGGCGTCGCGCCCCGTTCACCGCTGGCCCTGCTGGAGGAGACGATCACCTCCGTACGCGCTCTGCTGCGCGGCGAGCGGGTCGAACTGGAAGGGCGCGAAGTGCGCCTGGACGGAGTCCAGTTGGTGCACCCGCCCACTCAACCTCCGCCCGTGGTCGCGGGGGTGGTGCGAGCCCGCTCGCTGGAGCTGTCCGGCCGGGTCGCGGACGGCACCCTGATCGCCGAGGGCCACGGCCCCCTCGACCTGGAGAACACCCGGGTACTGACCGCGAAGGGCGGCGCCGGTCCCGAACACACCCTGACGGTGCTGGCCTTCGCTTGCGTGGGCGACGACCCCGGCGAGGTGGCGCGGAGCCTGCACCCGCTCACCGAGGGCCAGGGCAGCTGGCTGGGCCGCCCGCAGGAGGACTTGTTCACCGTGTCCGGCAGCGCCCAGCAGGCCGCCCAGGACATCGGCGCGCTGTCGGCGGCGGGCGCGGACACCGTCGTCCTGCGTTTCGCGGGCGCCGAGCCGCTGCGCCAACTCGAAGCCGTACTGGGCGCCTTGGGGCGCTGACGGCCGGTCGGGTCAGTGGGCGGCGAACTGGACGCGGGTGGCCTGGACGACGTCCGGCCGTACCGCGATCCCGTCGAGGGTCAGCTGCTCCCCGTAGATGTCGCTGATCCTGATCGAGCCGCCGCATCCGCTGCCCTGCTCGGAGAGGAAGTAGTTGTACTCGGTGCGCGCCAGCCGGGTCCAGCCGCTGCCGGTACGGACTTCGAGGCGGGCCAGCGGATTGCGGTGGCCGATCACCTGGATGCCGCACCAGTACTGGCTGGACCCGGTCTTGTAGCGGATCGAGAGCGGCTCGGCCGTGGCCGGGCTCAGCAGGCTCCACGTGATCGGGATCCGGCCGGCCACGGGGTCGGCGATCTTGGCGAAAGCCGGGGCGCTGAGGTCGAGTTGACCGGGGGCGCAGTCCCCCGGGCACTCGTTGGTGATCCGGACCGTGACGGAGGCCCCGCTCGCCGCGCGGACGAGGACGTACGCCCCGCACGCCTTGGACGTCTCGTAGTCGGCGGTGTTCATCGCGGCGGTCATGACGTCGGCGCTCGGGCCGTACGAGCAGGCGTGGCCGTCGCCGTTCCCGGCACCGTAGAAGGTGGCGACCCCCTGGTAGGTGGTGCCGGGCCGGATCCGGCCGGCCAACGGCGCGTCTCCCGAGGCCGGGCGGACCGCGGCACCGCCGCCGCCCCCTCCGCTCGGTGCCGAGGGCGTGGGCGTCGGCCTGGGCCTCGCCTTCGGAGCCGCCGCGACGCTCGGGGTGGCCCTCGGGGTCGGGGACCGGGTGACCGAGGGCTTCTTCGGGGAGGACGTCGTCGGCTCCGGCGTCGTGGGCGGGAGGATCACCCGGGCGCCGGCAGCGGACGCGGCGGCCCCGTACCCGTCGTCGGCCTGGTGGTCCGGACGTAGAGCCATGACCAGGGATATGACGAGCGCGACGGCCACCGCGGTGGCACCGACGAGAACGCCGCGCCGCCGAAGAGGAGCGGGGCGCGGGGAACGGCGCGGGGAGTGGGACGCCACGGCAGAGGTCCTTACCTGGTCCGGGAGGTGCGTGTGCGCGATGCGAGGCTCCAGTCGAGGCAGCTTCCGGCCCATAGTCTCCACGGCGCCCGAAAAGGTTGCCCCGGTTTCACAGATCCCGTGACCACCCTCACCTCGGCGGGGCCTTGGCGGGACCTCTTCAGGACGTCAGCCGGATCGAGCTCCGGCTCCGGCGCCCGCGTTCCATGGCCCAGCGGCGTGCCGTCCCGCAGGTCACAGGCGTATCTCCCGTCCCGTCGCCCCGATCCGGAGCTGGAGGATCCGCTGCGGGACGGCCGCTGCGGGCATGCCCGGAATCCGGAATCCGGAATCCGAGGGCTCCCGGCCGATGCGCCTGTACGGCACCACGGCCGGCCCCGGCGTGCCCGGCGTGCCCGCATTGGCCACCAGGACCGTCTACCGGAAGACGGAGGGAGACCTGCGGGTTCTCCGGGTCGGCGAGGTGCTCCGTCGACCACCAGTGCGTCGACAGCAGGGCCGGCCCGGGCCGCGACCGGGGTGGGAGAGCGGCACGGGCTGCCGGGTTTCAGCTCCTGGACACGCCCTTCGCGGTGCCGGCCGGGGCGGCCAGCAGGACCAGGCCCAGCGCGAGGACGGCCAGCCCGCACCAGGAGGCGGTCGGCAGGCGCTCACCGAGGACGGTGACACCCAGGACCGCGGCGACGGCGGGTTCGGCCAGGGTGAGCGAGGTGGCCGTCGACGCGGGGGTGCGGCGCAGCCCGTACCCGAAGAGCCGGTAGGCCAGATAGACGGTGAACAGGGCGAGGTACCCGGCCACCGCCGTGCCCCGGATGGTGGCGAGCCAGTGCGTGTCGACGCACAGCACCAGCGGCAGGACGAGCAGCCCGGCCGCGCCGAACAGCACGCCCATCACTGCGCCCGAGGGGTGTCCGTGGGTGATGAGCCTGCCGCCGATCAGCGAGTAGACGGCGTAAGACAGCCCGGCGCCCGCCGCGAGCGCGATGCCGCTCGGGTCCATCGGCGTGGCGTGTCCGGTGAGTTCGGGGCCGAGTGCCAGCAGGGCGCAGCCCAGTACGGCGGCGGCGGTGGCGGCGCTCCACCGGGCGGTCGGCCGGGCCCCTCCGGTGATCCAGGACAGCAGTCCGGCGAAGACGGGCGCGCTGCCCAGTGCGATCACGGTGGCCACGGCCACGCCGGTACGGGCGACCGCCGGGTAGAAGGTGACCGGATACAGGGCCACGGCCACCGTGCCCAGGACGAGCAGCCATCGCTCGGGGCGGGTGCAGGCGGCCGGCAGTGCGCGGGCGCGGCGCGAGGTGAGGAACAGCAGGATGCCGCCGAGGGCGAGACCGGCGCACCCGATGGCCGCCGCCGGTGCGCCGGCGGGGGCCAGGGAACTCGCGGTCCCGGTCATGCCCCACAGCACGGCGGAGGTGAGGATGGGCGCGGGCCCGCCGAGGAGCGGGGTGCGGGAGGGGCGCGGGCCTGGTGCGGCATCCAGGCGATCGGTCACCGCAACCCGCTCGCCCGACTGGAGGTCCGCTCCGGCAACAGCTGGCGCAAACTGACCCGCACCAGCTACAACTACTTCCTCTCCCCCAACGGCAGCGGGTGCGGCGGCGCGATAAGGATCACCGACATCTACGGACAGCAGCTGACCGTCAACGGGATCGCTCTGCGCCCGGATGTCGTGCAGCCGACCCGGGTCCAGTTCGCCCACCACTGACACCGGCCCGGTCTCTCACCTCAGGAAGGCCGACTGGTCCCGCCGACGGGCGCCATGCGGGCGAACCAGGTCCGCGACTCGCCCGCGGTCAGGACGCGGGTCACCTCGGCCGCGCCCGGAAGATGCGGAGGAATCGGTCGGCGTTCCAACTGCGCTTATATGTCGGCTCGTCGAGCAGGAGCAGACGATGCCCCTCCACCATGGGGATGCGGTCGGGCAGTCCCTCGTTCCAGATCCGCTCGCCGTCCGGGGCGAGGAGTTCGAAGGCCCCGGTCTCGACGGTCCGGGTGCGACCCTCGGCCGACTCGATCACCAACGCCGCTCCACTCATTGCTGACCGATTTCGTGGAACGATCTCAGAGGTGGCCCGCAGGTGCGGCGGCCTCCGCTGTGAGGTCGTCGGGCACCAGGGAGAACAGGACGGCATCGATGCGGCCGGCGTGGATGACGTCCGAGTTCCGCAGGACGCCTTCGCGATGCAGCCCGGCCTTGAGAGCGACCTTCTGGGAGGCGATGTTCTCGGTGGCGGCTCGTAGTTCCAGACGCTGGAACTTCTGATCGCCCAGGAGCCACTGGGCCAGGGACCGAGTGGCTTCGGCAGCTATGCCGCGGCCTCGTGCCCAGGGGGCGACCCAGTAGCCGACTTCGCTCACCAGTGCTTGCCAGTTGGTCTTCTTCAAGCCGATGGTGCCCATCAGCCGTTCGGTGTCGGAGTCGACGATCGCGAAGTGGATGCCGTCACCGGACTCACGCAGTGCGTGGGCGACGGACGTGCACCAGGAGGTGGCGTGATCCAGGGTGTAGGGCTGGGGAAGGGGCAGCCATCGCTGGGTGAGCGGATCCGCGCAGCTGGCCTGTGTGTCGGGGATATCGGTGCTGTTGAACGGGCGCAGGGTCAGTCGTTCTGTGTGAAGGGTCGTCTCGGGGAACATGTTCGGCTCCGCTCTTTCATGATCGCTGAGTGCGGAAGACGGTAACAGCGGCGGCCGGTCCCAGATCCGGCGGGCAGCCGCAGCCGCAGCCGCAGCCGCAGCAGCAGCCGCAGTCGCAGTCGCAGTCGCAGTCGCAGTCGCAGTCGCCAGGCATGGCGGCCGTGTCGGGGGGGTGTCGCAGAACCAGGGGCTCCCCGCACGGGAGTCCACCAACCGGTTGACTTCGCGGCGGGTCGCGGTGCGCCCTCCGGGGCCGCTGGGACGATTCGCGGATGGCACCCACGGCAGGCACTGCTAAGAGTTCCACGACGGCGCGCGTCGTCCTGCTGACGCTCGCGGCGGGGCAGTTCCTGATGGCGCTCGACAGCGCGGTCATGAACGTGTCGATCGCGACGGTGGCCGACGACGTGGGCACGACGGTGACGGGTGTTCAGGGTGCCATCACGGCCTACACCCTCGTGATGGCGATGTTCATGATCCCCGGCGGCAAGGCCGGTGCGCTGATCGGCCACAAACGCGTGTTCATGATCGGTTGTGGCGTCTACGGCTGCGGCTCCCTGGTCACCGCGCTCGCGCCGAACCTGCCCGTGCTGCTGTTCGGCTGGGCGTTCCTCGAAGGGATCGGTGCAGCGCTCATCCTGCCCGCGATCGTGACGCTGGTGGCGAGCAACTTCCCCATGGAACGCCGTCCCGCCGCCTACGGACTCGTCGCGGCGGCAGGCGCCGTGGCGATCGCGGTCGGACCGCTCATCGGCGGTGTGGCGACGACGTACTTCTCCTGGCGGTGGGTCTTCGCCGGTGAGGTGCTGATGGTGCTCGGCATCCTGGTGCTAGCCCGCCGTATCGCGGACGCCCCGATCGGCGCACGTCCGCGCATCGATCTCGCCGGCGCCGCGCTCTCCGCGTGCGGGCTCGGGATCTTCGTCTACGGCGTTCTCCGCGCGGGTGAATGGGGCTGGTTCCGGCCGAAGCCCGACGCGCCCTCGTGGCTCGGGGTTTCGCCGGTGGTGTGGCTGATGCTGGCCGGTCTCCTGCTGATCTGGCTCTTTCTCCACTGGGAGGCCCGCCTGGTGGAGCGGCGGAGGGAGCCACTCGTCGACCCGGCCATGTTGCGGAACAGGCAGCTCACCGGCGGGCTGACCATGTTCTTCTTCCAGTACCTCGTCCAGATGGGCGTGTTCTTCGTCGTACCGCTCTACCTGTCGGTGGCCCTGGGTCTGTCCGCGCTCACGACCGGCGCCCGCCTCCTGCCGCTGTCGGTCGCCCTGCTGGCGACCGCGATCCTGATCCCCCGTTTCTTTCCGGACGTCTCTCCTCGGCGGGTGGTGCGGCTCGGGATTCTCGCGCTGCTCGCGGGCGCGGTGGTCCTGATGGCCGCGCTCGACGCGGACGCCGGTGCGGAGATCATCGCCGTCCCGCTCCTGCTGATCGGGCTCGGAATGGGCGCCCTGGCGTCCCAGCTCGGGGCGGTCACCGTGTCCGCGGTGCCGGAGTCCCGGAGCGCCGAGGTCGGAGGCGTCCAGAACGCCGTCACCAACCTCGGCGCCTCGCTCGGTACGGCACTCGCCGGCTCGATCATGATTGCCACGCTCACGACGTCGTTCCTGACCAGCGTGGACCAGAATCCGGCGGTCCCGGCCGACGTCAGCAGCAGGGCGACCGTGGAACTCCGCAGCGGTGTGCCCTTCCTGTCGGACGCCCAGCTCAAGACGGCCCTCGACGAGGCGGGCGTGAGCCCGGAGACGGCTCGGGCGGCGTTCGACGCGAACGCCGCCGCCAGGATCGACGGTCTGCGCGCCGCACTCGCCATCCTCGCCTTCACCGCTCTCCTCGCGATGTTCTTCACCCACCGAATTCCGAGGACCCAGCCCCGTTCGACGGGGCCATAGCCACGGGACGTCCGGAACCGAGTCGTCCTCGCCTCACCGCTCCGACGGGCTGGGAGCGGTGCACAGCGCCCAGATCACGAAGCCGTTGATCGCGATCAGGACGACGGCCCACAGCGGCGCGTACGGGATCCAGAGGAAGTTCGCGAGCATGGCCAGGCCGGCCAGTCCCACGCCGACGACCCTCGCCCAGGTGGCGCCCTGGAAAAGGGCGACACCGGCGAGGGTGATGACCACGCCCATGATCAGATGGATCCAGCCCCACCCGGTGATGTCGAACTCGTACACGTAGTTCCGGGTGGTGACGAACACGTCGTCGTTGGCGATGGCGGCGATGCCCGCGAGGAGGGTCATCAGGCCGCCGAATACCATCAGGACGGCCGCGAAGACCAGCCAGCCGCTGCCGAGCCCGATCCCGGTCCCGGTCCGCGCCGAACTCCGTACCGCCGCACCCGAGCGGCTCCCACTCGCATGACTGGCCATCGCAGGCTCCTTCGTGTCGTACGGCCTCACCCGACCGCGCGTGCGCGCTGGACCGTTCGGGTTACTTCCAATCTCGTCCCGTGGAGTGCGCCGCGCACCTCGAGATGCCGGCCGGTGCGGGTTGTGGAACGGTGGGAGGGCCCAAAACGGGCCGGGACCGGGGCAGGTGTCCTCCAGGGACGGCTCCGTTCAGGAGGTGGTGGCGTCATGACCGACCAGGTCGGCGGAGGACTTCCGAAGGAGCGGGCGGCGCTGGGCCGGGCCGCGCGGGCCGACGCACCGCGTTCCGCGCACGCGGACTACCAGCCGTCGGTGAAGCGACCGGACCCGGTGGACGTCATCGAGACGCAGTCCGCCGCCCGGGTGCCGGAACTCGTGCCCATCCGCTACGGCCGGATGCTGGAGTCCCCCTTCCGCTTCTACCGGGGAGCCGCCGCCATCATGGCCGGTGACCTGGCCGACACTCCGCGCTCGGGATTCACCGCGCAGCTCTGCGGAGACGCGCATCTGCTGAACTTCCGGCTGCTCGCCTCGCCCGAGCGGCACCTGATGTTCGACATCAACGACTTCGACGAGACCCTGCCCGGCCCCTGGGAGTGGGACGTCAAGAGGCTGGCCGCCAGTCTGGCCATCGCCGGCCGCGAGAACGGCTACACGGATGCCGAGCGGGCCTCCGTCGTACGGACCGCCGTACGGTCCTACCGCGAGCGGATGCGCCACTTCGCCGGCCTGGGCCATCTCGACGTCTGGTACGCAAAGGCCGACACGGACGTGCTGTGGGAGCTGGCGGACCGGAGGGTGGGGGCGCGGGCCCGCGAGCGGACCCGGCGGGCCATGGCCAAGGCGCGTGGCCGCGACAGCCTCCAGGCGTTCGAGAAGCTCACGCGGATGATCGACGGCCGACGCAGGATCGCCCCCGACCCGCCCCTGATCGTGCCGCTCCAGGATCTGCTGCCGGACGTCGAACGCGACGCCCTGGAGGAACAGCTGTACGAGCTGATCGAGCTCTACGGTCACAGCCTGCAGTCCGACCGCCGCCATCTGCTGCGGCAGTACCGGGTGGTCGACATGGCCCGCAAGGTGGTCGGGGTCGGCAGTGTCGGCACCCGCTGCTGGGTCATCCTGCTGCTCGGCAGGGACGACGAGGATCCGCTGCTGCTCCAGGCCAAGGAGGCCGACCGGTCCGTGCTGGCCCCGTACGCCGGGTCGAGCGTCTACGACAACCAGGGCCATCGGGTCGTCGCCGGGCAGCGCCTCATGCAGGCCGCCGGCGACATCTGCCTCGGCTGGGCACGCGTCACCGGGATCGACGGACGCCGACGCGACTTCTACGTACGCCAGTTGCGGGACTGGAAGGGCATCGCCGCACCCCAGCTCATGACCCCCAAGGACATGCGCGCCTTCGGTGAACTCTGCGGCGCCACTCTCGCCCGCGCCCACGCCAGATCCGGGGACCGTATCGCCATCGGCGCCTACCTCGGCGGCGGTGACGTCTTCGACCGCGCGCTCGCCGTCTTCGCCGAACGCTACGCGGACCAGAACGAACGCGACCACCAAGGACTCACCGACGCCGTACACACCGGCCGGGTCCGTGCCCTGAACGCGTAGCGCGTACAGGGGGCCGGCGACGACTGTCGCGCCGCGAGGCACGGCACAGGCAGGAGGACGACCATGAGGGACAACCTGTACCTGGCATACGACTATCCGCTTCTCGGCGCGTTCTGGACGATGATGTGGATCTTCCTGTGGATCCTGTGGATCTCCCTGCTGTTCCGCGTCATCGGCGATGTCTTCCGCGACGACTCGCTGAGCGGCTGGGCGAAGACGGGGTGGACCTTCTTCATGATCGTCATGCCGTTCCTCGGAATCTTCGTGTACCTGGTCGCCAGGGGCCGTGACATGGGCAAGCGGGAACACCAGGCCGCCCGGGCACGGCAGGAGTCGCTCGACGCGTACATCCAGGGACGCGCGGGCGCCGGCGGTCCCGCGGACGAGCTGACCAAGCTCTCCGAGCTCAAGAGCAGGGGTGTCCTCACCGAGACGGAGTTCCAGCACGCCAAGGAGAAGGTCCTGGCTTCCTGAACTCCTGAGCTCCTGACCGCGACCTGGGCGCCCGTGCGGCTTCCCCGCCTCACTTCTCGGGCTGTACGGGATCCCCCTCGCGCAGGTCGCGCGTGGTCGTCGCGGTCCTCCCGAGCCAGCGGCCGTACCGCTCGGCGAGGGCCACGGCGGAGACACCGTGCAGGAGGACGCTGAGGCCGACGGTGATCGCGACCACCCTGCCCAGCTGTTCCACCCCGGGGACGTGCTCCTCCACCACGAGCAGTGCCAGCACGACGGAGGCGAGACCACGCAGCCCGAACCATCCGACGTACGCCACGGTGGGGAGCCGCAGCCCGCTCCCGGCGAGGGACAGGGCCACCGGCAGCATCCTGACGAGGGTGAGACTGAGCACCGCGTACAGGAGGATCCGCCAGTTCAGGTGCTCCAGCGCGGGGCCGAGGAGCACGGCCCCGAAGACCAGCAGGCTGATCGCCGCGAGGAGTCCCCCGAGGTTCTCGGCGAACTCGGCCGGGCGGTCAGGGTCTTCCTGATCGAATGCTTCCCGGACCTGGCCGGTCCGGTAGCGGCGCAGGGCGAACCCGAAGGCGAATCCGGCGGCCCAGGCGGCGATGAAGCCGCTGCCGTCCGTGACGACGGCGAGTTCGTACGAGGCTGCCGCGAGGGCCAGCGGATAGGCCTGCCGCCACTCCCCCGTGGCCCATCCCCTGGCCCGGGACCACTGCAGCAGCCGACCGCCGAGCCCGCCGACGAGGAGACCGAGCACGGTGCTCAGGACGAGTGCGCGCCAGAAGACACCCGCGACGCCCTCCTCCGCGTAGTGCGTGCCCGGAATCGCCGCCAGGAACAGGACGAAGAAGGGCAGCACCATGCCGTCGTTCAGGCCGCTCTCGACGTTCAGGCCATGACGTACCAGCGCCGGGACGCGCGGATGGGAGACGGCGGTACCGCCGAGGGCTGCGTCGGTGGGGGCGAGGATGGCGCCGACCAGGGCGAGTTCCCACACCGTCAGGCCGGGCAGCAGGAGCCAGGCGAGCAGCCAGCCCGCGCCGATGCTCAGCGGCAGCCCGATGCCCAGCAGTCGGCCCGGCAGAAAGCCGCCGGTCACCAGGTCGCGTCTGCGGACGGTCATGGCGTCGGTGAACAGCACGAGCGCCAGGGCGGTTTCGAGGAGCGCGATGATCGGTGCCGCGTCCTGTCTCAGGTCGACGAGGTCGAGCGCGGCCGGCCCGAGGAGGATCCCGGACCCGACGAACACGATCGCCGACGACAGCGGCGTCGAGGACAGCCGTCGCGAACCCAGTGCGTAGGCGGCCGTGACGCCCGCCACCGCCACAACAGTCCAGGCGCCACCGCTCATGTTCTGGCCCTCCGGATCCATCCGCTTCCGCGCTGCCGTGTGCGCGCCGGTGGCCTCCTTGATACAGGCCGCCGAGGGTCGCCTCCCGACGCCGACGCGGACACGCCGAACTCGTGCCCGTACGGCCCGTACGGCCCGTACGGCCCATCCGGGCAGGCCGTCCCGCCGTAGAGCGGCGGAAATGGAGGGAGGCACCCGCACAAGACGTCTTGGAGCCCCCTCATGGCCGCCAGCCCGTACGAATCGTCCGAGCCCGCCGCCACCCCGGAGGGGAAGGCGGGTGACACGGCAGGGAGCGACCGCGGGCATGGCTCGGCTGCCGTGCGGATCACGCGGAACACCGCCTCGGCGGTGCTCATCGTGCTCACCTGCGTCCTGGTGCCGGTCGCCCTGCTCACCGTGTGGGTGCACGACATCGTGCTGGACACCGACCGGTACGTGGCGACGGTTGCGCCGCTGGCCTCGCATCCGGCGATGGAGGACGCTGCGGTCGGGCGCATCACCCGGGCCGCCGACGTGCGGGCGGACGGCACCCGGGCCGCCGCGGACATCGCGGGCTGGCTGCGGTCGCAGGGGCTGCCGTCGCGCGCGGCCGAGGCCGTGAAGGGGCTGGGCCCGCAACTCGACTCGGCGGTCGCCGACACGGTCGAGAAGGTGGCCACCCGTTTCGTGCGCGGCGACCGCTTCGAGCGGATCTGGACGGAGGCCAACCGGGCCGCCCACGCCGGGGTCGTGCACGCGCTCACGGGCGAGGGCCGGGGTGCGGTGGGGGTGAACAGCGGGACGGTCACCCTTGATGTCGGCGAAGCCGTCGATCAGGTCAGGCAGGCGCTCGTCGAGGCCGGATTGTCCCCGGCCGCCGGGATCCCCGAGGTCGACAAGCAGATGGTGCTCTTCCAGTCCGACCAGCTGGCGAAGATCCGCGAGGGCGCCCGTCTGCTGGACGTGATCGGGAACTGGCTGCCCGTGCTGGTCGTGGCGACCGGTACGGCCGGTGTGCTGCTGGCCCGGTGGCGGCGCCGGGCCCTGGCCCGTACGGCTCTCGGCGCGGCCTTCGCCTGCCTGGTCGTGGCCGTCGTCCTGGCCGTCGCCCGCCGTTACTACCTGGACCATCTCCCGCCCCAGGTGCAGTCGGCTGCCGCCGCGGCAGCCGTCTTCGACACCCTGCTGCGCTTCCTGAGGGCCGGCCTGCGCACGGCGATCGTGCTCGGTGTGGTCATCGCGCTGGGCGCCTACCTGGTCGGCCCGGGACGGCTGCCGCTCGCCGCCCGGGGGGCCTCCGAGCGCGCCGCCGACTCCGCGGCGCGATGGGCGTACGCACACCAGGCGCGTACCGGCCGGGTGGGGATCTGGGCCGAGGCCCACCGGCGGTGGATCGCCCTGGCCGCCCTGCTGACCGTGGCCCTGCTCTTCGCGCTCTGGAACCGGCCGACGGCCCCGACCGTCCTGCTGCTGGTCATCGCCTTGCTGACCGCACTCGCGCTGCTCGCACTCCTCGCGGCGACCGGCCGCGCCACCGTCGATGCCGAGAGGGGCCCACGGCCGGGCCCCTCCGGGCCATGAGCGTTCAGCGTCGCCGGGTGGGGACCGCGAGTGACACGGTGGGATCGTCGACGAACGGTTCCTCTTCCAGCGGGGGGCGCGGTTTGCGCATATGCAGGGTGTCGAACGCCCCGGCACCGTGATAGGTGAGCGTGACCGTCGGATGCTCGGTGTACGTCGCCCAGTCCAGCCGGGGGTCCCGCCTCACCTTGCGACGGAACGTCAGATGCCGTGCCACAGGCGTCGGTTGGGGTATGTGCGGGGGATACGCCGGCCGCGGTATCGCCACGCCGAGGTCGTCCGGTGCCGACGCGAGCTGCTCCCCGCCGCTGGTCACCACGACCGTGACGCCGACGATGATCAGCAGCAGCCCGGGGATCGTGGCGATCGCGACGTTCTGGTCCATGAACCACCAGGCGGCGAGCGCGGCCACGGGGGTCTCCAGCAGGAGCAGGACGCTCATCGTCGTCGCCGAGGTTCTGCCGAGGACGAAGTTGAGTGAGCCGAGCCCCAGGATCTGCGGGAGGAGCAGCAGTCCGAGCAGCGACAGCTGGGTGGACCTGTCGAAGCCGGTCAGCGGGATGTCGGCCAGCCAGCAGACGGCGAGGAGTTCCATGCCACAGACCAGCGAGGTGAACGTCGAGTAGAGCGGGGTGCTCACATCCGCGCGCGACTTCTCGCTCAGGGCCGTGTAGCCGGCCTGGGCGATGGCCCCGACCAGCGCGAGCAGGTCGCCGAGGAGCGCCGTACCGCCGGACTTGATGTCGAGACCCGCGGCGGCAGCCGCTCCCACCACCGAGAGCGAGAGTCCCGTCCAGGTCCTGCGGGAGGCCTTGACGCCCTGACCTGCGGCGATGAGGGCCTGCCAGACGGGCTGGGTGGCCACCAGGGCCGTGGACATGGCGACCGAGGTGAGCCGGGTGCTCGTCATGAAGGCCGCGAAGTGCAGGGCGAGTGCGGTGGCGGCGAGGAACCCGAAGACCAGGGGCCGCCACTGTTCACGGCGCAGGATGCCGCGCTCACGGCGCACGACGCGCACCACCTCGCGGCGGCGCAGAAGCAGCAGGAGCGGGACGAGTACGGCGAAGCCGAGGCAGTTGCGCCAGAAGGCCATGGCGAGCGGTGAGGCCGTGGCGGCGGCGGTGAGGGGGGCGGTGGCCGAGATGGAGACGACGGTGACCGTCATCGCCGCGATGGTCAGCGGATCGATCCTGGCTCTCACGCGCGCGTACCGCCGGCCGTGCGGGTACCGCTGTCCTCGGATGCCGGTGCCCGGCATCCGTCCACTGGCTGTCCAATGCTGATCATCTTGGTACGCGGTTCCTGTGCCGTGAGAAATGACGGAGGGGAGGACGACGACGGAGAACGACGAGGGAGAAGGGTGGGGGCGGGACGAGAGCGGCGCCGGTGGGCAGGTGCTCTGGTGGGGCTCGTAGCCCGGGTGTCACCGCGCTCGCGGTGGCTGTGCCGCCTTCTGCCGAGGTATGACGGGCCCAGTTGACCGGCCGGTACCGGAACCGGGCAACCCACTGCGGGCCGCGCTGCCCCGCAGGACGAGGATCTTGCACATCAGTGCCGGTCCGCCCTGGGGCGATGGCAGGGGTCACCCGCCTTCTACGATGCACTCGGTCACCCGATGGGCGGGCGACGAGGGGGAGAGTGACATGCAGAGCGAGAGCGACATACGGGGAACAGGGACGGATCCGGGGGCCACGGCGGTCGGACCCCCGCCACCCGCGAAGGCGTCCGGCGCGCGGGGCCGCGGCGCCCTCATCGCCGGTGCGGTGGCCCTGACCATGGGACTGCTGATCGTGGTGAGCGCGTTCGCGCTGTTCAAGGCCAATGTCATGGTGCTCCGTTACTCCGGAAGCAGCATGACCCCCACGATCGCGGACGGGGAGGTGGTCTACGGCAAGCGGATCTACGGCAGCGAGGTACGGCGTGGTGACGTCGTCGTCATCGACTCGCCGGAGGGACCGGACGGGGTCGTCTCCCTGCGGCGGGTGATCGGTGTCGGCGGCGACCGGGTGGCCTGCTGCACCGACGGGAAGATCGTGCTCAACGGCGCCGCGCTGGAAGAGCCCTACCTGAAGGGCGTCGACCCCGACGGACTCGGCCTGGCCTACTACGTGACCGTCCCGAAGGGGCGGCTGTTCCTGCTGGGCGACAAACGCAACGACTCGATCGACTCACGAATGCACCTCGTCGACCATCAGGGCAGCGTGCCCGCGTCCGGCGTGCAGGCCCGGATCATCGCCGAGGACACCGCGGTACGCCCGTATCTGCTGCTCGGAGCGGGCGGCTGCGCCCTGGCCCTGGCCGGGCTGGTCGGTGGCGTGCTCGGCTGGACGGTTTCCCGCAGGCGGGCAGCGGCCCGGTGACGTAACCGGCCGCTCGGCAGCACTTCGCCCCGCCGGACAGATCCGGCGGGGCGAAGCAACCGGGCCCGCATCGGTCAACGGTGTCGCACCGCCGGTCCCGGGCCCGCTTCTCTCCCTAGGAGAGAACCCCGGCTCCCGTGGTCCCCGCCAGCTCCGCCGCCAGGTTCTTCGCGGTCGTCTGGAGGCCTGCCGTCAGGGCCGGCTTCCAGTTGACCGTCGTCTTCAGCTTCTTGGAGCTCGCGGCGTTGTACGCGGCCACGAGATCCGTCGCCGTGCCGTTGACGAGGTTGCCGGTGCCCGCGACCGAGCCGGTGCCGTCGCCGCTCAGCAGCTTCGCTGTCTTGCCGCCGGCGGGGACCTTCCAGGCGTTGTACTCGGCGACGACCTGCGCCTTGGCCCGGGAGTTGACCGTGTAGAGGGGCGCGTAGCCACCCAGGGTCGTCGTGTCGAAGTAGTTGTTGTAGATGTGGACCTGGCCGATCCGGGCCAGCGGGGCACGCTGGACGATGCCCTTCCACACGTTGTGGTGGATGGAGACCCGCAGCTTGCCGACGCTGTCCTTGTCGCTGCTGCCGATCAGCATGGTCTTGTCATGGTTGGTGAACTGGTTGCGCTCGACGGTCACCAGGTCGGAGCCGTTGGTGATGTCGAGGGCGCCGTCGTGGATCTGGTACTCCCGGCCGTAGTACTTCGGGTTGGTGCTGTCGAGGTGGGGCGCGTCGGTGAACGAGTTGTGGTCGGCCCACACATGGGTCGCCCCGCGCAGGGTGACGGCGTCGTACGCGGAGTTCCAGTTGCCGGTCGAACCGTCCGTCGGGTCCCACTGCGGGAAGCAGTCCTCGGTGGCGCTGAAGCTCAGGTTGCGGATGATGACGTTGTCGACGCCCTTCACCTGGAGACTGCCGCCGGTGATCCCGGCCTTGGTGCCCGGCACGCCCACGATGGTGGTGTTGGCCGGCACCTTGAAGACGATGTTCTTCGCCTGCGCGGCCTGGGCGGCGGCCCGCGCCTTCTCCTGCGTACCCGAGGGCAGCTTCGAACGGCCGTACGTGGCCGGGTCGTACGCCTTCAGATAGGCGGCGAGCGAGTATCCCGTACCGGCCGCGTAGTCGGCGCAGGTCAGCTTCTTGCCCGCGTCGTTCGTGTTGGCGTCGATGGTGCCCTTGATCTTGATGATCTTCGCCGTCGAGTTGGTCGCGCTGCCCAGCGCCTTCACCAGCTGCGCGCGGGTGCTGACGGTGAGGACGTGCGCGGCGTCGGCCCGCGCGCCACCGGTCGTGCCGGCGCCGGAGGCGGCCCACCCGTCCTTGGCGGGCAGCACCTGGTGAGCCAGGTCGACGGCACCCGCGCTCGCGTTCATGGCGAACACGGCGGCACCGAGACCCGCGGCGGCCACGGCCGCTGTGGAGACCAGAACCGTGCGGCGCGTGCGGAGTGAGCGGCGATGCGAAGGGGAAGCCACGGATGAGTCCTTACGTGGTGGCGGAACGCTTGCGGTGTGTGAAGCTCCCGTGTGCGGGGCCTTCGACTCGTCAGTGGTCGCGGAACACCGGAAAGGTTGCCCCCCGACGCGGATGATTTTCCCGGCCGCCCGCGGGCCGGTCCCTTGACAGCGCCCCACCCGGTCCCGTCCGCTACGGCGCGCCCGGGGAGTGGGCCTAGGCTGTTGTCAGGGCCCGAGAAACAGGGGAAACAAGGGATCATGGCGATTGGGGACAAGCCCATGTCCGGACGGCCCCGGCCGTCGATGGCGGACGTCGCCCGGCACGCGGGTGTCGCGCCGCAGACGGTTTCGCGCGTGTCCAACGGACACACCAACGTCGACCCGGCGACCAGGCAGCGGGTCGTCGAGTCGATGCAGGCGCTGGGCTACCGGCCGAACGGAGCCGCACGCGCGCTCAAGAGCGGGCGGTTCAACACGATCGGTGTCATCACCTTCACGCTCAGGACGTTCGGAAACACGCGCACTCTCGACGCCATCGCCGAGGAAGCCGCACGCGCCAAGTACGCCGTCACCCTCATCCCCGTGTCGGACCCGACCATGGGCAGGGTTTCCGGTGCCTACGACCGGCTCAGTGAGGCAGCCGTCGACGGAGTGATCCTCATCTTCGAGGCCCATCTCCTGGACGATGCGGAGTTCAGCCTCCCACCGGGGATTCCGATGGTGGTCGTCGACTCCGACACCGGCCCCGGCTACACCGTGGTGGACACCGACCAGGCACAGGGCGCCCGGCAGGCGACGGAACATCTGCTGGAACTCGGCCACCAGCAGGTATGGCACATCGCCGGGCCCCCGACCTCGTACTCCGCGACCCACCGGGTCGAGTCCTGGCGGCGCACCCTGCAACAGGCCGGCATCGCCGCGCCCCCGGTGCTGTACGGCGACTGGACCACCCGGTCCGGATACCGGCACGGGCTGACCCTGGGGCGAAGACCGGAGGTCACGGCCATCTTCGCCGCGAACGACCACATGGCGCTCGGTGTCATGCGTGCCCTGCACGAACTCGGCCGCCGGATTCCCGACGACGTCAGTGTGGTGGGGTTCGACGACATGGAGGAGACCCATGCCTTCTGGCCGCCGCTGACCACCGTGCGGCAGGACTTCGCCGCGGTCGGCCGGCTCAGCCTTCAGAAGCTGCTGAGCAAGATCGGCCGCACCGGGCCCGACACGGTCGACAGGACCCTGGTCCCGACCCGGCTGGTGGTCCGCGCGAGCACGGGAGCGCCGCCGGCCTCGCCCGGGGGCGAAGTGCGGCGGCGCTGACCGGCGTCAGTGGTCGAGTTCAGTCGACGAGCCGGTGGTCGAGGGGAACAGGTGCCGGAATCAGCTCCTGGCCCACTGCTGGTTGGTGCTTCCGTTGCAGAACCAGACATCGACCGACGTGCCGTTGCCGGTGCCCGCTCCGGCCGCGTCCAGGCACAGCGCCGGGTTCGCGACGCTGGTCACGGAGAGGTCGGCGTTCACGTTCCACTGCTGTGCCGTCGCGCCGGTGCAGTCGGAGATGACCACGGGATCTCCCGCCGTGGCTCCGGTGCCTCCCACCGTCATGCACTTGTTGCCGTAGACGGTGAGCTGCTTGTCCGCGTTCCAGTTCCAGATCTGGTTGCCGCCCGCGTTGCAGTCCCAGAGGTCGAGCTGGGTGCCGTTGGTCGTGCTGAAGCCGGGCACGTCCACGCAGCGGGTGGAGCCCACTCCGCGCAGGACCTCGCCGGGAGGCGCGGGCGGCAGGTTGTTGACAGGCGCCTTCTTGCCGAAACCGTAGCCCCAGCGCAGCAGCGCGACTCCGGTGGCGCTGTTGTCCACCAGGTTGCCCTTGGTGTCCAGCGACTCGATCGAGTAGGCGTCGCCGAACCGCAGCCCCGGCCAGTACACCAGGCCCATCCCCTTGCTGCGGGCGGTGTTGGCCACCGCCGCGAGGTACGAGGTGTAGATGTTGCCGTTCCAGGCGCCGTAGTTCAGCCCGATGGTCATCGGGGAACCGGCCTCGTCGATGATGGTCCGGCCCGCGTACTTGCCGATCCGGGCTTCGAGGTCGGCCACCCAGTCCGCCTGCTGGGTGTAGCTGGCCCAGAAGCCGTAGAAGTGCAGCGACAGCAGCGTTCCCCGCAGTGCGCGGGCCGCGCCGACACCGGTGACGTTGTCGTTGTAGCCGGTGCCGCTGATCACGACACGGCCGCGCGGTACGTCCTTGTACTGGGCGAGCCAGCCGCTGGTCACGGACACCCACTGGTCCAGGGTGTAGCCGTGCGGCTCGTTCATCGGCTCGAAGTAGACACGCGGGTTGTGCTTGTACTCCCGCACCACCGTGTTCCACATCTTCTTCCAGGCGGCCGTGTCGTCGACCAGCCCGTCCTTGCTGGAGTCGGCCTCCCAGTAGCTGACGATGACCTTGTCGCCGTAGTCCGTGGCCGCGTCGATCGTCGCCCGGTACGACTTCCACCAGGTGGTGCCGACGGTCGCCGGGTTGATCGGCAGTCGCAGGGTGTTGGCGCCCAGGTTCTTCTTGAAGCCGCGCACCATGTGATCCGTGGTGCGGTACACGGTGCGGTAGTTGTCGGTCACCTTCAGACCGCTGGGCACCACGGCGTCACTGGCGTAGTTGTCGCGCGGGTCCGCCCAGTTCACCCCGCGGAAGTCACTGGTACGGCTCTTCGACGAGGGCTTCGCCGACGCGTGCGGGGCGGCCGAACTCTCGGGGGCCGACTGGGCGAGGGCGGGGGCCGGGGCGGTCAGGAACATGAGTGTCGCGCCGAAGGCGGCCGTGAGCACACTGGCCAGTCTTCTCGACCTCGTCGGGGTCTTGGTCATGTCGTCTCCAGTGACGGGAATCGCGGAGGGCGGAGTGCGGGTTCGCCGCCTGAGCCGAGGCAGTGATGAACCAGGGCCCGGATACAGACACTCGGACCCGCGTAAACCGGCCATGGTTACGTAACCATGGCCGGACACTTGCACGACGCCCGCACCGGTGACAAGACCCGTGACAGTTCCGAAATACGCCGGACTCTTTCACCGGCCCCGGAGCGTTCATCGGGCGGCGGAGCCGGGGCGGCCGTTCGGCGGGCTGTCGGCGGGCAGGGCGCTGACGCGCCGATCCCGTCGTGGGCGAGAAACGACGTCGGCGGTATCGCCTGTTGCTCGGAAAGTCACTGCTCCACCGTGGATGCCCTGGTCAGCTCGCCCTTGCGGAACAGGTGGAGCCTCGAAGGCCATTCAATACTGGAATCGCAACGGAAATCACGGCGGACCCGAATCTCTTACGGTATCCGAAATTCCGGATCCGAAAATGTTCTCCGGAATTCCGGAGCGGAACAGTGATTCCCTCGCGGATTCCCTCTTCCCGGTGACACCCGGACGGGACCTCGCCGGGGTCGGCGTGGCCCTCGATACCCCGGGACATGGCTCCCTGTCGGCGAAGCGAGCACTTGCCACACCTGAGGTGCGGGTCGTCATGCGAGTCCGTCCCGGCGCCTGAAGCGGGGATAAGAGCAACCTGTCAACAAGCCAAGTAATTCCCCTCAATATGAGGTGTACGCCATCCAAATGGGACGCTCCCCGGGACTCGCGTATTGAGCCGTCATCAATCTTGCTGATATTTCTCTGCTCAAGCGCGCGCGTGTCCTGAACGGTGCCGGCCCCCGAGTCGGAACACCGTTCCCATTCTTGCCATCAGGGAGCTGTTCGTGAGCAGAGAGAGAACACGTCAGGCGCGTAGCCGACGGACTTGGCGGGGTGTCGCCGGGGTGGCCGCAGGTGTGGTCCTCGTCGGTGGCGGTTTCGTGGCGGCCAACGCCGCCACGACCACGGGCGCCGCCAAGAAGGCCGGCGTCCACTTCCCGGTCGACAAGAAGGCCACCGGCGTCGCGGCCGTGGTCAGCGCCGCCAACACGTTCCTGAACACGCTGGACTCCGACCAGCAGGCGGCGACGGTTCTGGACTTCTCCCAGGCGAACGCGACCTCCTGGTCGAACCTGCCGTGCGGCTCGTCCTGCCGGCCGGGCATCCAGACCGGCTCGCTGAGCGACGACCAACTGGCCGCCCTGAAGAACGTGCTGAAGGCGGCCCTCGGGACCGGTAAGGACACCGGTTACGAGCACGTCCTGCAGACCCTCCTCGCCGACGACCAGCTGGCCGCGGCGGAGAGCTCCGGCTCCGGTCCCTCCGCGCCGTCGAGCAGCACGTCGACCGACGCCTCGGCCACCGCTTCGGCGGACCCCTCCGAGTCCACCTCGGCCGACCCCTCCGCCACCGCCTCGGCGGACCCGAGCGCCTCGGCCACCGACGCCCCGACGGGCGCTCCGCCGTCCGGCGCCCCGGGCGGCGGCGCCGGTGGCGGGTACGGCAGTGACATCTACTTCCTGGCCTTCCTGGGCACCCCGTCGGCGGACGGCACCTGGCAGCTGCACTTCGGCGGCCACCACCTCGCCGTGAACATCACCTACAAGAACGGCAGGGTGTCCGGCGCCAGCCCGTTCTTCACCGGCGTCGAGCCCACCAGCTGGACCGCGGACGACGGCACCACGTACGAGCCGCTGGCGAACTTCCGCGACGGCCTGCTCAAGCTGACCAGCAGCCTCAGCACGGAGCAGCTGGCCAAGGCCAAGCTGTCCGAGTCGTTCAGCGACGTACTGCTCGGCCCGGGCGAGGACGGCCAGTTCCCGGAGACCAAGGAGGGCATCAAGGCGAGCTCCCTGTCACCGAAGCAGAAGAAGCTGGTCCTGGAGGCGATCCACCCCTGGATCGCCGACGTGGACAACGCCACCGCGGCAAAGCTCACGAAGACGTACGCGCGTGAGCTCGACCAGACCTTCGTCTCCTACTCCGGCGGCACCGGTCTGGACACCCAGGGCGACTACGTCCGGATCGACGGCCCGAGCGTCTGGATCGAGTTCGTCTGCCAGAACGGCTTCGTCTACCAGGACAAGGTCCACTACCACACCGTGTACCGGGACCACACCCGCGACTACGGAAGCGAGTTCTCCTTCTCATGACCCGACCGCGAAACTGGCTGACCACAGCACTGCGTCTGGTGGCCGGGATCGCGATCGTGGTGCCGGCGGCGCTCCTCACCGGGGCGTCGCCGGCCGCCGCGCATCCGATGCCGCACTCGGTGGTGGAGCTCGACGTGCACCAGACCTCGGTGAACGCCCGCCTGGAACTGCCGACCGACGACTTCTCCCGGGCCAGCGGGATCGATCTGAGCAGCGCCACCGAGACCACCGCACCGACCCAGCAGGCCAAGGCCGTCCGGACCTACCTCGCCGAGCACATCCACCCGGTCACCGCCCAGGGCGGGGCCTGGCAGGTCAGCATCGGCGGCCTCAGTCTCAGCAGCACCGAGCAGACCTCCACCGGCCCCTACCGCGAGCTGGTCGCCGAGGCCGTGCTCACCCCGCCGGCCGGCACCGACGTACGCAACTTCACCTTCGGCTACGACGTCATCGTCCACCAAGTCGTCACGCACACCGTCCTGGTGACGGTGCGTCAGGACTGGGCCGCCGGGCAGGTCGACGGCGAGGGCACCACCCAGGTCGGCACCATCCGGACCGACACCCGGACCATGACCGTCCCGACCCTCAAGGTCGACCTCGGCGAAGGCAGCGCCTGGCGCGGTTTCGTCGCCATGGTGAAGCTGGGCGGCGACCACATCCTCACCGGCACCGACCACCTGCTGTTCCTGCTGATCCTGCTCCTGCCCGCGCCGCTCGCGGCCACCGGACGGCGCTGGGCCGGCCTGGTCGGCGGCCGGACCGCGCTCGGCCGGATCGGCCGCATCACGCTCGCCTTCACCGCCGGGCACTCCGTCGCGCTGGCCGCCACCGCGCTCGGCCGTCTGGACATCCCGGGCCGCCCCGTCGAGGCGTTCATCGCCGCGAGCATCCTCGTCGGCGCGATCCACGCCGTCCGCCCCCTCTTCCCGGGCAGGGAGGCGCTCGTCGCCGGGGTCTTCGGGCTCGGCCACGGCATGGCGTTCTCCTTCGTCCTGGCCGAGATGCACCTGTCCACCGGGCAGCTCGTGACCAGCCTCCTCGGCTTCAACCTGGGCATCGAGCTGGTCCAGCTCCTGCTGGTCTGCCTCGCCCTGCCCTCGCTGCTGGTCCTCGCCCGTCTGCGCGTCCAGCCCGCGCTACGGGTGACCGGCGCCCTGCTCACCGGCACGGCGGCCCTCGGCTGGCTGGCCGACCGCCTCGGCCTGCCCAACCCCGTGGCCCGGACCGCGGACGGCGCCGGATCCCACACCACGCTGATGCTGACCGCCCTCACGGTGACCGCGCTCACCGCCACCGCCTGGACCCTGGCCACCCGCCACCGCACCCGGCCGGGACCGCCCGAATCTCCCGCATCTCCCGCAGCGACAACGCGCGAACCGCACGACCGGGACCGGTCGGCGGCCACCGCCGACGCGACGGCGCCGTAGAGCCGTATCCCTCCGCCGTTCAGCGCCACCCCCGGAACGGGCGTCCTGCCAGTCCCCTGAACGGCTCGCCGTCAGGGGACTACGTCGCGAAGGTCCGCCGTCGTGCCCGGGCCGCGGACAGTTCCGCGGCGGCCCGGCACGCACTCTCGGCGAGGTGGAGCGAGCCCCAGGCGCGCGCGGTGCGTTCGGCCAGGGCGTAGTTCTCGGCCGCGGCCCGGTCCTCGCCCAGGAGGCGGTACAGGTCGGCGAGGGCATGGGCGAGAGGACGGGTCGCATAAGCCGCGCCGGCCGCACCGGCGAGCTGTTCCCGGATGGCCAGCAGATGCCCGGTCAGTACGGACGCGGTGTCGAAGTCGGCGTGGAGGACGGCGAGTTCGGAGCGATAGTCGAGTTCCACCCCGTAGAGGTGGTCGGCCACGGGCCGCGCGGGAAAGCTCACGGCACGCGCCTCGTCGAACCTGCCGAGGCGGGCCAGTATGAGGGCGAGCGCCACTCCGACGGGGGCGCCGACCGACTCGTACACGCCGCGCATCACCGGCTCGATCTCGGCCGTACGGCCCTGGGCGAGCCGGATGGTGGTCAGTCCCAGCGTGCGCAGACCCTTCGCGTGGTGCGCCCCGACGCGCCGCAGCAGCTCGTCGGCCTCCGCGTACCGGTCCTCCGCCTCCTGGAAGCGGCCCCTGACGCCCGCCAGCATGGCCAGGCTCGCGGCGTTGGCGCCCTGTGCCCACAGCATCCGGTAGCGGCGCGCGAGGGTCAGTCCTTCCGCGGTGTGGCGGCGCACCTCGGCCGGGTCGTTGCGGGCGGCGGCGGTCATGGCGTCGAAGTGCCGGCACACCCAGCCGTAGGCCGGGAGGTCGTGCTCGCCGGCGAGCTCCCGGAGTTCGGTGACCAACGGGGTGCGTGCCTCGGTCTGCACCTCGTGCGGGAGCAGTCTGGCGGACGTCATCAACGCGGCGGCCAGCAGGCGCGGTTCACCGTTCGCGCGGGCGAGCCGCAGCTGTGTGCGCGCCGCGTCCAGGGCCCGTGGCGCGTCCTCGGCCGCCACCGTGTCGACGAGTGCCTGCAGCACGCCGGTACGGGTCCGGTCGTCCAGGTCCGGATCGCACGCCAGTTCCTCCAGCCGGGCCAGCACGGCGGGGTCGTGGGCGCCGCCCAGCCTGCTGTGCCAGGGGGAGGGCTCGATCGAGGCGCCGTAGACCGCGGCGACCAGGTCGCGCCGCCCGGCCCGCTCGGCCAGTTCGACCGCGTGCTGCCGGGTGCGCCGGGCCGCGTCCGTGGAACCGGCCCGGACCTGCGCGCCGAGCAGCCGTACCAACAGGCCGACCGTGCGCTCGGGTTGTGTGTCGAGGTCGCCCGCGGCAGCGGTGTGTACGTCGATCGCCTGCTGGATCAGCCCCACGGCGACGTCGTGGGCGTAGCGTCGCTCGGCCGACTCGGCCGCCCGCAGCGCGTAGTCGACGGCCAGGGGCGCGTTCGCGAGGCTGCCCGAGCGGGCGAAGTGGTGGGCCAGCGCGGCGAGGTCGTCCGGGCGGTGCCGGCGCAGGACCTGGGCGATGCGGGAGTGCAGGCTGGAACGCCGTACGCCGGACAGGTCGGTGTACACGGTGTCGCGGACCAGCGCGTGTACGAACCGGACGCGCCCGGATCGCGGCTCGGTCAGCAGATCCGCGGCCAGCGCCGCCTCGAGCCCGTCCAACACCTCGTCCTCGCCGGTGTCGGCCGCGTCGACGAGGAGGGCCACATCGGCCTCCAGGCCCATGACGGCCGCGAGCCGTACGGCGGACCGGGCCCCGGCGGGCAGCAGGGCCAGGCGCCGGCGCAGGACGTCGCGTACGCCCTGCGGGACCTCGGAGATCGCGACCAGCGCGCCCTCGCTGGCCAGCAGGCGCGCGCTCTCCAGTACGTAGAACGGATTACCGCCGGTACGTTCGGCGAGTGCCGTCAGCGTCGCCGCGTCCACGGGCTCACCGCAGACGGCGTCGACCACGGTGGCGACGTCCCGCGGCGACAGGCCACGGAGCGCGATCCGGTGCGGGGCGCCGGGGGCGAGGTTGGCGAGGGTTTTCACCAGGTTCTCCCCCACCTCGGCGGGGCGGTAGCTGGCGACGATGAGCAGGGGGACGCCGCCGATCGAGGCCGCCGATTCGAGCAGGGCGAGCGTCTCGCTGTCGGCGCGGTGCAGATCCTCCAGGACGACGGCGAGCGGCGACTCGGTGGCCGCCGCCCGCAGCCACGCCTCGAACGCGCGATGCATCCGAAAGCGTCCCGCGGTCGCCTCGTCGCGGGTCGTGGCGGCCATGTTCTCCGGCTCGCGCAGCAGCATCGCCAGCTCCTCGGTCCGCGCGGGAGTCACGTCCCGGGCGAGCGCGCCGAGCGCCTCCACCCATGCCCAGGCGGGCGGCGCACCCTCGTACTCCGGGCAGCGCCCGATCACCACCTTCCAGCGGTCGGACCGCAGACGGCCGCCGAGCCGGTCGAGGAGCGCGGACTTTCCGGCACCGGCCTCGCCGGTGACCAGCACCACGCCACCCCCGTGCCGGGCGGCCCGCGCGGCGGCGTCCACGGCGCGCAGTTCACCGCTCCTGCCGACGAACAGGTCGCGCCCGCCCCGCGGCGGTTCGACGACAACGGGCGTCGGCTCCGGTACGGACACGCGCAGCACATCGAGTCGCTGGGCGAGCACGGCGCGCTCCAGCTCCACCAGTGCCGGGCCGGGGTCGCAGCCGAGTTCGTCGCGCAGGACCCCCGCGGCACGGCGCAGCGAGGAGAGCGCGTCGGCCTGCCGGCCGCAGGCCCAGTGGGCGAGGGCGAGCAGACGCCATCCCTCCTCCCGCAACGGGCTCTCCCTCACGAGGGCTTCGGCCGCCGGCGCCGCCTCGGCCAGGTGTCCGGTGCGAAGATCTGACGCTACGGCGAGTTCACGGGCCTCGGCACGAAGCTCGGTCAGCCGGGCCGCCTCCGACGCGGCCCACGCCTCGTCCGCGTGTTCCGCGAAGGCCGGCCCCTGCCACCACCCGAGCGCCTCGGCGAGCAGTACGCGGGCCTCCTCGGCCGGCGCGCGACGGGCACGGCTCACCCAGGCCTCGAACCGCCAGGCGTCCACCGCGTCCTCGGGCAGCCGCAGGGCGTAGCCGGGAGGAGCGGTGACCAGGACGCTCGCCGGGGTGCGGGGAGGCCGCCCCGGTTCGAGCGATCGGCGCAGGTTCGAGACGTAGGTGTGCAGGGACACCATGGCCTTCGCCGGCGGTACCCCCCGCCACAGCCCGTCCGTCATCCGGTCGACCGGCACGACGCTGCCGCGGGCCGCTGTCAACAGCGCCAGGACGGCTCGCTGCCGCGGAGCGCCCAGTTCGGCCGGCTTCCCTCCGACGTCGGCGCCCAGCGAACCAAGGACTCGAATACGCAGCACGCCGCGGGAATCTACCCGAACCATCGGCGCGGTCTGTCAACAGACGATAAACGCGGTGCGCATCGGCCCGCCAAGTCCGGCCCCAAGCAACCGACAAGCACACAGCAGCACCCTGGGAGGCTGTTGCCGATATCCGAGTCGTTGGAGCTAGCAAGCGTGTCCCCCAGCAGCACGACTGACGAACTTCCCGCCACCGAGCGGCCGTACACCCACGAGATGGTCGTGGTCCACCGGGTCTTCCGCCGCGAGTCGGCGTTCCTCCCCCGGCTGGTACGCGCCGTGCCCGACGGCGGGACGGCACGCGCGAGGAAGGTCGCGGACTCCCTGCGCGACTACATGTCAGGTCTGCACCACCACCACGCCGTCGAGGACGAGCTTGTCTGGCCGCTGCTGCGTGCCCGCGCCGCGCAGGACGACGGACCGGCCGTCAGGGAACTGGTCGCCAGGATGGAGGAGCAGCACCAGCGCATCGACCGGAGCCTGGCGGCCGTCACCGAGTGGACACCCTTGTGGGAGCAGGCCGGGGACTGTATCGCCGGGGAGGAACTGGCGCTGGCGCTGGACGAGCACCGTACCGCGCTGCTCGAACACCTCGACGACGAGGAGCGGTTGGTCCTTCCCCTGATCGCCGAGCACCTGACGGTCGCCGAGTGGGACCTGGTCGGACGACGCGGACTGGAGCGGATACCCGGGAACAAGCTCATGCTCGCCCTCGGCGCGATCCTCGAAGAGGCCACACCGCAGGAGCGCGCCCACTTCCTCGGCAAGGCCCCGCTGATCGGCCGCCTGCTGTGGAAGGCCGTCGGCCGACGCCAGTACGCCACTCACTGCCGGGCCGTGCGCGCGCCACTGAACGGGGAGTAGGAAAGGGCCCGCACTCGACTCCGCCCCTCCCGACGTCCCGGAACGCCTACCAGACCTGCGATTCACCACACTCGGCCGGGACGGCACGCCGCCGACGGGGGCGACGGGCGTGCGGCGCGGTGCGGACACCCGGGCCGCACATGCACACAGGCGGGTACGGACTCCCGTACCCGCCCCGACCCGACCCGGCCCGCTGCTTCGGGGCTGCCGCCTCTGGCTCGGGACGGGCCCTCACCGCATGCGGGCAGCCGTGCGGGCGGCAGCCGCGGCGTTCCTGGGCGGGCTACAGGTGGTGGCCGTCTCAGGCCGCGGCCTTCTGGTTCGCTGATTCGACCGCGCGGCGGTACTCGGCGTTGATGCGCTGGGCTTCCTCGAGTTGGTCTTCGAGGATGATGATGCGGCAGGCGGCCTCGACGGGGGTGCCCTGGTCGACGAGTTCCCGGGCCCGGGCGGCGATGCGCAGCTGGTAGCGGGAGTAGCGGCGGTGCCCGCCCGCGGAGCGCAGCGGGGTGATGAGGCGCGCTTCGCCAATGGCGCGCAGGAAGCCCTGGGTGGTGCCGAGCATGTCGGCGGCCCGGCCCATCGTGTAGGCGGGGTAGTCCTCGTCGTCGAGTCGGCCGTAGGAGTCGTCTGCGGTCATCGCACCTCTCTGTGGAACACGGGGAGGGGCCCTGGTGCCATTGGCACCAGGGCCCCGAAGGAACTGCTACACCATCTGCCGGCCCTGGTTACTGCGCCGGCCCTGTGTTTCCGCAAGCCCGACCGGAATGCCGTCGGGGCTGCTGGGATCGCGGTTGCTCGACCGGAG